>NZ_JACHJR010000001.1:4106041-5474722 GCF_014203705.1 Kitasatospora gansuensis | reverse complement strand
AAGGAGTGCAGGCTGTCGGAGAGCATGTGCCAGGCCCGGGGGGTCGAGAACGGCTCCTCGGTCTTCGGCGGTGCGGACCACAGGTGGTCCGGGCGGTCGGTGAGGTAGTCGACCACCCAGGGGTGGATGCCGTTGGCCCCGGCCCAGTCGAGCCAGTCGGTGGCGCTGGCCCGCAGGTGGACGTGGACCAGGCGGTTGACCAGCGCCGAGGCCATCGGCCGGGCCAGCGCCCCGTCGGTGGACCGGTTCCCGGCACCGATCACGATCGAGCCCGGCGGCAGCTCGTACGAGCCGATCCGGCGGTCCAGGATCAGCGAGTAGAACGCCTTCTGCACGTCCGGGGTGGCCGCGTTGAGCTCGTCCAGGAAGAGGCAGTACGGCTCGTCCCGGGCGATCGACTCCGGCGGGCAGAACCGCGACCGCCCCTCCGGGGTGATCTGCGGGATGCCGATCAGGTCCTCCGGTGCCAGCTGGGTGCCGATCAGGCTGACGCACTCCAGCCCGAGCGAGTCGGCGAACTCCCGTACCAGGGAGGACTTCCCGATCCCCGGCGCGCCCCACAGGAACACCGGCCTGACGGTGGCCAGGCCCAGCAGCAGCTCGGGGACCTGGGACGGCGAGACGGTGACGGCACCCTGCAAGGCGGGGACTCCTTCGGAGTTTTCGGGGGGATTCCGCGCCAGTCTGCGGGACGCCCCGACGGGCCGCACCTTGTTTTCCGCGCGTCCGATCCGTGGTCACCGGCCTTCGCGGTCTGCCCTTTTGGCCGGATCCGGGGGGACCGTCCGGGCAGTGTTCCGCCGAAGAGCCTAGTTGGTCTAGTCCAATTTCTGGCACACTGGCGCAACGCCCGACACGTGAAGCGGAGCACCGACTTGCGCAGGATCTGCCTGACCCTTCCCACCAACCGCGCCTGCACCACCACGATTTCGGACATCGGCGCGGAAGCCGCCTACGCCGCCGAGCAGTTCGGCGTCGAGGTCAGGCTGCTGATCCTCGACTCCTCCGACGAGTCGACCTTCACCGAGCACGCCAAGGCCGTCGGCGAGCTGCCGGTGCTGCCGCACGTGATCGTGCACCACCTCGACGAGGCCGCCCAGCGCGACTTCCTGCGGACGGTGATCGACCGCTCCGGCGCGGCCGACCCGGAGCTGCTGCTTGACCTGATGCTCCCGGACGCCGTCTCCTACGGCGCCTGCACCAACCGGGCGTTCCTGATCGCCGGCGCACTCGGCTGCGCCTCGATCCACCGCCGGGACTCGGACAGCGGCTACCAACTCCTGGACGGCGAACCGGTGTTCCCGATCCACCACGAGCTGCTCTCGCTCGGCAGGACGGGCACCGACGCGGCCGACGGTGTCACGGACAACGCGCTCGACCCGGCGCACGGGGCCAAGCCGGTCTCCATGGTCGGCAGCTCCTTCATCGGCGAACTGTCCGTGGACGTCGGCGAGATCCGCGAACTGGACCCCGCGATCTACCACGAGGTGGTCAGCCTCTGGGCCCCGCCCGAGTGGTCGCGGGAGGAGATCGACGGCCTGGTCGAGGAGTCCTTCATCGGCGGTGGCACCGATCCGTTCACCCACGACGTGTCGGTGCTGGACGTGCCCGACATCTGGCGGATCGACATGTGCAACATCGGCTTCGACCGCGAGCTGTACGAGCGCGTCCCGCTGCCGCCCGCGACCGCCACCATCGGCAGCGACTACTTCCTGCTGCACGTGGTGCGGCACGCCCCGCTCCCGGCGGTCGTGCACAACCGGCACATCGTCAACTACTACACCCCGGAACGGCGGACCGGCGACGGGTTCCTCGCCTACCAGGTGCGGTTCGTGAAGTTCCTGCTGTCGATGCTCTACTTCCACCCCGTCTACTTCGCCCTGGAGGCGGCCGGCCCCGCGCTGCTCGACGCGGAGCACCACGTGCGCGCCGCGGCCATCGCCGAGTTCGCCCGGCAGACCGCCGGGGCGGACCGGGCGGAGAACGTCCGGCGGCTGGACGTGGTCGACCGCTGCTACCGCCAACTGGGCGGCAAGTACGCCGAGTTCGCCGACCACCTGGCACCGCTCCGGGACCGCCTGCTGGACGAGGCGCAGGCCGACATCGAGTCCTTCGCGCGGCTGATCGACGCCTGGGGTCCCCTGGTGGCGGCCGCCCGGGCCGTCGGGCTGGAGCGGGCGCCCGGCGACGGCATCCGGATCCGTCCGCTGGTCGAGCGGGACTGGGACGAGCTGGTGGCGCTGGAGGCCCGCGCCTACGCCGAGAGCGGCCTCTCCGAGGGCGGCGAGACGCTGCGGTCGCGGGCCGCGGTCTCCCCCGCCACGTGCTTCGCGCTGGAGTACGAGGGGGAGTTCGGCGGCTACCTGCTGGCCCTGCCGTACCCGCTGGGCCGGTGCCCGGACCTGAGCCTGGCGGAGACCTCGGGCTTCGCTTCGGAGAACCTGCACGCGCACGACTTCGTGATCACCGAGGAACTGCGCGGCCGGGGGCTGACCCCGCACTTCGTCCGGCAGATCGAGGCGGCCGCGCGCGCCCGGGGCTTCGAGCGGCTCTCCATGGTCGCCGTGCAGCGCAGCCACGTGCTCTGGGCCCGGCTCGGCTACACCGCCCACCGGGAGGTCGAACTCCCGGCGAGCTACGGCGCGGAGGCGGTCTACATGTCCAAGGCGCTCTGACCGGTCCGCCCCCGAGCTCGAAGACCCCCACCGAAGACGAAGAAGGCTGATTCACACATGCTCCGCGTTCACGACCCCTTCCGTAGAGCCCAGTTGGCGATCGCCGCGCTGTTCTTCTTCCTCGGGTTCCAGTACGCCACCTGGGTCTCCCGGCTCCCCGCGCTGAAGACGGAGCTGGACCTCACCGAGGCGCAGCTCGGGCTGCTGCTGATGGCCGGCGGCGTGGGCGCGGCGGCCTCCTACCCGCTGGTGGCGCCGGCGATGAGGCGGCTGGGCTCACGGCGCCTGTCGCTGCTGGCCGCCCTCGCGCTGGCCGTGATCCTGCTGGTGCTGGCCGTGACGCCGAACTACCCCGTCACCCTGCTGGTGATCTGCCTGGACGGGGTGGCGGTGGGCTTCCTGAACGTCGCGATGAACGCCCAGGGCGCCGCCCTCGAGGTCGAGTACCGGCGCACCGCGATGGCCAGGTTCCACGCCACCTTCAGCGCCGGTTCGCTGGCCGCCGCGCTGGTCGCCTCCGGCGTCACCTTCTTCACCTCGGCGCTGGCCGTGCACTTCGGCGTGACCACCGTGCTGCTGCTCCTGGCGGTCGGGCTCACCCGGTCCGGACTGCTGACGGGTGATCAGCAGCCCGCGCAGGACGCGGAGCCGGGTGAGCAGCCCGCCAAGCGCGGGCTGACGCTGCCGACCCGGGTGACCGTCTGGATGGGCCTGGCGATGGTGTTCGGCACCATCACCGAAGGCGCCATGAACGACTGGTCGACGCTCTACCTCAAGGACGTGGTCAGCGCCTCGGCCCAGGTCGCACCGCTGGGCATCGCCGTGGTCTCCGGGATGATGGTGCTGGCCCGGATCTTCGCGGACGGCTGGCGCGCCCGCTGGGGCGACGGCCGGATCGTGGTCGCGGGCAGCGCGCTGGCCGGCGCCGGGCTCGCCACCGCCCTGCTGGTCGGCGGGGTCGTCCCCGCGCTGATCGGCTTCGCCTGCGTCGGCCTGGGCACCGCGGCGATCACCCCGTGCGTCTACGTGGCCGCCGCCCGCCAGGGCCCGGACGCGCTGGCGCTGGTCGCCGCGATGGGCACCATCGGCCTGCTGGCCGGCCCGGCGGTCATCGGCTTCATCGCGGACGGCAGCAGCCTGGTCTGGGGCATGGCCGCCGTCGCGGCCTCGGCCGGGCTGGTCTCGCTGTGCAGCACCCGGATCCGCTGGCAGGCCCTCGCCGAGGTGTGACCGGCACTGTAGACCCGCCCGCTCGTACCGGCGGCCCGCCCGGGTGCCCGTCAGTACGAGCGGGCGCCCGCGCGGGAGGCCCTGGCCACCGCGACCACGGCGCGCTCCAGGGCGTAGGCCGGGTCACCGGAGCCGCCCTTGACGTCGGCGTCGGCCCGGGCGATCGCGGTGAGGGCGGTGGCGACCCCGTCGCCCGTCCAGCCGCGCATCTGCTGGCGGACCCGGTCCACCTTCCACGGCGGCATGCCCAACTCCCGGGCCAGGTCGCCCGGCCGCATGTTCCGGCCCGCGCTGGCCAGCCGGCCGATGCTGCGGACGCCGGAGGCGAGCGCGTAGGTGATACCGGTCGGCGGCTGACCGACCGCCAGGGCCCAGCGCAGCCGCTCCAGCGCCTCGGCCGTCCGGCCGGTGACGGCCAGGTCGGCCACCTCGAAGCCGGTGGCCTCGGCCCGGCCGCCGTAGTAGCGGGCGACCGCGGTCTCGTCGATCGCACCCTCGATGTCGGCGGTCAACTGGCTGCAGGCGGCGGCCAGCTCGCGCAGGTCGCTGCCGAGCGCGTCCAGCAGGGCCTGGCAGGCCTCGGGGGTGGCGGACCGGCCCAGGGTGCGGAACTCGCCCTTGATGAAGGCCAGTTTCTCCCCGGCCTTGGTGAGCTTGGGGCAGGTCACCTCGCGGGCGCCGAGCTTGCGCCCGGCGTCCAGCAGGCCCTTGCCCTTGGCACCACCGGCGTGCACCAGCACCACCATGACCTCCTCGGCGGGCGAGTCGAGGTAGGCCCGGAGCTCCTTGACCGAATCCGCCCCGAGGTCCTGCGCGGCCCGGACCACGATCACCTTGCGCTCGGCGAAGAGCGAGGGCGTGGTCAACTCGGCCAGGCTGCCGGGCTGCAGGGCACCGGGGGCGAGGTCGCGTACGTCGGTGTCCGGATCGGCCGCCCGGGCGGCGGCGACCACGGCGGCGACCGCGCGGTCGAGCAGCAGCTCCTCCTGGCCGACCACCAGGGTCAGCGGGGCGAGCAGGTCGTCGGGTGCACTCTTCCTGGCCATCGCCAACCAGGATCGCACGTGCCGCCGACAGCACCCCGCCAATGCGTGCCCGGCGGTCCGTGGACAATAGTGCCGTGACCATGAACCTCACCCGCCAACTGCTCGTGTTCCCCGACCGTGACTCCGCCGAGGAGGTGACGGAGGAGCTGTCCGCCCGCTGGCCCGAGCTGGGCGAGATCGAGCTCGTCCGGGACGCCCTGGCCGGGGAGGACGACGCGGAGGACGCGCAGTGGCTGGTGGTGCTGGAGGCGCCCGAGGAGGGCGGCTGGACGGCGGAGCAGCTCGCCGCCCTGGACCGGCTGAGCGCGGAGCAGGACGGCTGGCGCGAGGAGGGCTGACCGGGGCCGGCCGGAGCCTGGGCTGACCGGGTCCCGCGCTGACTGGGATCGGTAATCCCTGGCTGAGCGTCAGCTACTGCGGAATCATGATCCGCATGGACATGGACCGCCGCGAGCTCGCCGACTTCCTCCGCCGCTGCCGGGAGCGGATCAGCCCCCAGGACGTCGGGCTGTCGGCCGGCACCCGGCGGCGGACTCCCGGGCTGCGCCGCGAGGAGGTGGTCCAGCTGGCGGGGATGTCGGCCGACTACTACATCCGGCTGGAGCAGGCCCGCAGCCCCCAGCCCTCGCCGCAGATCCTCTCCTCGCTGGCCCGCGCCCTGCGGCTGAGCGAGGACGAACGGGACCACCTCTACCTGCTCGCCGGCCACCGCCCACCGGCCGGGCGGCAGGTCGGCGGGCACATCGAGCCCGGCCTGCTCTACCTGCTCGACCGGCTCAAGGAGACCCCGGCCCAGCTGATCAGCGACCTGGGCCAGCTGCTGGCCCAGAACGACATGGCCACCGCCCTGTTCGGCAGCGTCTGCTCGCTCCGGCCGAACGAGAGCAACGTCATCGAACGCTGGTTCACCGACCCCTCGCTCCGCGCGGCCTACCCCGCCGAGGAGCACGACCAGCTGAGCCGGGTCCAGGTCGCCGACCTGCGGGCCGCCGTGGCCCGGCGGGGCGCTGACGCGGCGTCGACCGAGCTGGTACGGCGGATATCCGCCGCCAGCGAGGAGTTCCGCACCCTGTGGGAACTGCACGAGGTGGCCGTCCGCCGGACCAGCCGGATGCGCGTCAGCCACCCGGCCATCGGCCCCATCAACCTGGACCTCCAGACCCTGGCCACCCCGGCTGAGGACCAGCGACTGCTGATCTTCACCCCGCCCCCGGGCACCCCGGACATCAACCACCTGGAACTGCTCCGGGTGATCGGCAGCGAGCAGTTCAGCAGCGCCGGGGAGTAGCGCGTCACGGCTCCGCTCCTTGGGTGACGGCGTGCAGCGTAGTGGCGCTGCCGATGACGGCGATCGCCCCGGACCGGTCGGTCCGCAGCACCGTCGCGCCGAGCGAGCGGAGCCGGTCGACGGTGGCCGGGGACGGGTGGCCGTACGGGTTCTCCGGGCCGCAGGAGATCAGGGCCAGCCGGGGGTGCAGGGCGCTGGTGAGTTCCTCGTCCTGGTGGGCCGAGCCGTGGTGGGCGACCTTGAGGACCTCCACCTGAGGCGGCGTCAGCCGGGCTCGCAGGGCTGCCTGCGCCGGTGGTTCGAGGTCGCCGAGCAGGGCGATCCGGAGCACGTCGGGTGGTCGGCCGACGGTGGCGATCAGGGCGATGCTGGCGTTGTTGGCCCCCGGGGCGGTCGGGTCGAGCGGGTCGGTGGGCCAGAGCAGCTGCCAGGAGAGGTCGGGGCCCGCGCTGCGCCGCTCGTCCGGCCGGGCCGGCAGCACCGGGACCTGGGCGGCGGCGGACCAGGCCAGCACCCGGGCCCGTTCGCCCGGCGGCGAGTCCAGGGTGGTGACCTGGACGGCCCCGACCGTACGGCCGCGCAGCACACCGGGCAGGCCCTCGACATGGTCCGCGTGATAGTGGCTCAGGATGATCAACGGCACGGTGGTGATGCCCAGTTCGCGCAGGCAGCGGTCGGCGGCGAGCGGGTCGGGACCGGTGTCCACCACGATCGCGCTGTCGGCGGGCGAACCGATCGGGAGCACGGACATGTCGCCCTGGTCCACATCGCACATGACGAACCGCCAGTCGGGCGGCGGCCAACCGGTGGCGAGCCGGGCGAGCGGAGCCGGGCGGAGCACGGCGAGCAGCAGGGTCAGGGTGAGGAGGGTGGCGGCGACCGGCCGGAACCGGCTCGCGGCCCGGAGCGGGCGAGCGGACCAGGCCAGCGCAAGGGTGGCCAGCGCGAGCAGGGCGGCCCCGAACAGGCCGCCGGGCCAATTGAGTTGGGCCCCGGGGAGGGCCGCGCCGTGCCGGGCGACGGCGGCCAGCCAGCCGGTGGGGACGGCCGCCAGATCGGCCAGCAGCCGGGCGGCGGGGCGGGACAGCGGATCGACGGCGAGCGTGGCGAAGCCGAGCAGGGTGGCCGGTGCGACGGCCGCCTCGGCGAGCAGGTTGCAGGGGATGGCGACCAGGCTGATCCGGGGCGCCAGCAGGATGGTGGCCGGGGCGCAGAGGGCCTGGGCGGCGGCGGTGGCCCCGGCTGCGGCCGCCAGGTACTCGGGCCAGCCCCGGGCCCGCAGAGCGGCGGACCAGCGCGGGCCGAGCGTGAGCAGACCGGTGGTGGCGAGGACGGAGAACAGGAAGCCGAAGGACCGGGCCAGGTACGGGTCGAACAGGAGCAGCAGCAGGACGGCCGAGCAGAGCGCGGGCAGCGCCTGCCGGGGACGTCCGGTGGCCAGTGCGAGCAGGCCGACCAGCCCGGTGGCGGCGGCCCGCAGCACGCTCGGCTCCGGGCGGCAGACCGTCACGAACGCCACCGTGAGCGCGGCCCCGACCAGGGCGGTGGTGCGCAGCGGCAGCCCGAGCAGGCCCGCCAGGCCGCCCCTGGCGGTGCTGCCCGCCCGGCTGGGCGTGCCGAGCAGGACGGCCAGCACGATGGCGAGATTGGCCCCGGAGACCGCGGTCAGGTGCCCCAGGTCGGTGGCCCGGAACGCCTGGTCGAGATCGGCGGGCAGTCGGGTGGTGTCACCCACCACCAGGCCGGGGAGCAGACCCCGGGGGTCGGTGGCGAGGTGGTCGGTGGCCGCCCGCAGGCCCGCCCGCAGCCGGGCGGCCAACTGCTGGGCGTGGCCGGGGGCTTCGAGCTGTCGGGGTGGCCCCTGCGCCAGCAGGGCGGCGGCGGTGCTGCGGTACTCCTCGGTGGCGGGCAGCAGTCGGACGTCCGCCCGCAGCCGGGTGGACGGGATCACCTCGCGCCAGGCGGCGACGTCCTGGGCGCGGACCACCACGGTGACGGGCGTCGTGGTGGCCACCTCCGCGCCGACCCGGTCGACGGTGGCGGCGAGGGTGAGCATGGACTGCCCGGGGGTGGTGCCCCGGGCGTGCGAGGTACGGGGTTTGGGGTCGCCGGTGACGGTGAGTTCGACGGTCAGCTGGGGTGGGGCCTCGGAGCGGGCGAGCGCGGGGATCGGGCCCCGGTGCAGGTCGGCGGTGTGCAGGGTGGTGCCGGCCGTCGCGGCGGCCGCGGCCAGCAGGGTGGCGGCGATCAGGGCGCCGGACGGAGCGGTGCGGTGCAGCAGGACGAGGGCGGTGACGACGAGCAGGGCCGCCGCACCCAGCAGCAGCGGACGGTGCTGCGCACCGAGGCCGAGCACGGCGGCGGTGACCGCCCAGACCGCGACCGTGGGCGCCAGCAGCCGGAGGTCGGCGGGCTCGGCCGGGTGGGGCGCGACCGGGTGAACCGTCACAGCGTCAGCAGCGCCCGGAGCTCGGCGTACTTCCGGTCACCGATGCCGCTGATCTGACGGAGCTGGTCGAGGGAGCGGAACGGGCCGTGCTCCTGACGGTGCTGCAGAATGCGCTGAGCCAGCGTCGGGCCCACCCCGGGCAGGGCGTCGAGCTGCTCCCTGGTGGCCAGGTTGACGCTGACGGGCCCGGCCCGGGCACCCGGCGCGGCCCCGGCGACGGCTCCCGCGCCGACCAGGATCTGCTCGCCGTCGGTGAGCACCCGGGCGAGGTTGAGCCCGTCGGTGGCCGTGTCGGGCAGCGGACCGCCCGCCAGCACGAGCGCGTCGGCCACCCTGGCTCCGCTCGGCAGTGTCCGCAGGCCCGGGTGCCGGACCTTCCCCGCGACATCCACCACCACGGTCGGCCCCGACGCCGGCCCCGGCGGCGCTCCCGACGCCGGCCCTGCCCCCGAGCGCGGCCCGGTCGAGGCCGGGGCCGATGCCGAGGAGCCCGCGGCCACCGTGGCCGGGACGGCGACCGCCGAGGGACGGCCGAGCCAGAAGTGCTGCACGGCGTACCCGACCGCGAGCAACAGCAGCACCGACAGGCCGAGCACCGCCCGCCGGTCGAACAGCAGACCGCGCACAGCCGGAGGCGGCGCGGGCGGCGGCAGCACGTCCTCGGACGGCTCGGGAGGATCGATCGGCGGGGCCGCCCGAGCTGCCGGATCCGCCTGAGCCGGTGTCAGGAAGAGATAGGTCAGCCGCCCACGGACGGTCTCGGCGGTCTCCTGGCGACGGGCTGCGCCCGGGGTCATCGTTCTCATGCCGAAGACGGTACGAGCGCCCGGCAAGAAGCCCGGCCAACCAGCCATCAGCTGTGGAAAACCCTGGGGTTGTGGACAACCCTGGTCCCTCGAAGGAGGGAGTTTCAGCGCGGTGCGACCACCACGGCCAGCAGCCCGGGACCGACGTGGGCGCCGATCACCGCGCCCACCTCCACCACCGACAGCTCGCGCAGCCCCGGCACCCGCGCCCGCAGCCGCTCCGCCAACGGCTCGGCCCGGTCCTCGGCGGCCAGGTGGTGCACGGTGATGTCCACCTCGTCGGTGCCCGCCTTCTCGACCGCGATCTCCTCCAGCCGGGCGATCGCCCGGGAGGCCGTCCGGACCTTCTCCAGCGGTTCGATCCGGCCGCCGGAGAGGTGCAGCAGCGGCTTGACCGAGAGCGCGGAGCCGAGCAGCGCCCGCGCGGCGCCGATCCGGCCACCCCGCCGCAGGTACTCCAGGGTGTCCACGTAGAAGAAGCCGCTGGTCCGCTCCGCCCTGGCGGTCGCGGCGGCGGCCACCGCGTCCAGGTCGAGCCCGTCCTCGATGGCCTGAGCCGCCGTCAGGACGCAGTGGCCGAGCGCCATGCCGACCAGGCGGCTGTCGACCACCCGGACCGGGATCCCGGCCTCGGCGGCGGCCAGCCTGGCCGCTTCGCCGGTGCCGGACAGCTCGGCGGAGATGTGCGCCGAGACGATGCCAGTGGCCCCGGCCTCGGCGGCGGCCCGGTAGGCGGCGGCGAAGGTCTCCGGGCTGGGGCGGGAGGTGGTCACCCGTTGCTTGCCGCGGAGCGCCTCGGCGACGTCCTTCGGGGAGATCTCGACGCCCTCGGTCAGGACCGTGTCACCGACCACCACGCTGAGCGGGACCACCGTGATCCGGTGCCGGTCGATGGCCTGCTGCGGAAGGTAGGCCGTGGAGTCGGTGACGAGGGCGAGGCGGTGGGACATGAGCCGGAGGGTACTCCCCGCTCGTCGGGTGCGGACACCACGGGTCGGTTCGGCGGCGGCTCAGGCGGACCGCTTGCGCAGTCGCTGGGCGAGGTCGGTCAGTCCGAGCAGTTCCTCGGCGCTCACCCCGCGCTTGGCCGCGATGCCCGGCCGCTCGGCCTGCGGGGCCGAAGAGGCAGAGGCAGACGAAGAGGCGGAGTCCCAGTGCCGGAGCGCCCCCGCCTCGCTCTCGCACTCCTCCGCGAGCCGCGCGAGCTCGTCGTCGGCGAAGCGCTGCATCCGGTCCTGCGCCGCCCAGCGCATCGACTCGGCCGCGTGCGTGATCCGGTCGGCCCGCTCGCGCAGCTCCGGGAGCTTGCCGGCGACCCGGCCGGCCTCCGGCTCGAATTCCAGGGCCCGCAGCTCGCCGTCCAGTTCGGCGGCGTGCGCGTCCAGGCGGGTCAACAGCTGGAGCGACTCGGCCAGTTGGGAGTCCTCGGCGAGCCCGGCCGCGAGCACCTTGCGGGTGCTGTCGAGCGAGGAACGGAGCGCGAGGCGGACGGTGGAGATCTGGCCGTGGGCACCCGGCTTGGCGAAGGACTTGGCCTTCAGCGCGGTGTTCTCGAAGGCGCGGCGGGCCTTGGCCTCCTCCTGCGAGATCTTGGCGGCGGCGGCCTTCCCCAGCTTGACGGCACCGACCCCGAGCATGACCAGCAGCCCCACACCGAACAACAGGGCCAGACCGAGAACCACGCCGAGCACGTCCATCGCGAGCCACCTTCCACCACACCACGTCGGCCACCGCAGCCGTACGCCCACCGCTCCCCCGGAGAACGGCGGTGCGACCACCCAGGGTTCCAAGGTAGCCGCACCGATCGCCGGAACCACCCGTCGGAACGGCCGGGCGGGCAGGAATCAGGCAGAGATAGGGGGCGGGGTCAGGGATGTCCCCGAGTCCCGCCCCCTGACTGTCAGCCCAGCAGCTCCAGCACCAGCCGGACGGCCTCCGGCACCTCGACGTGGTCGTCCGGGGTCGCACCGAAGTGCGCCCCGGTCGGCGTGAGCAGCGCGGTCGCGCCGAGGCCGGTCACGAACGCGCTGACGTGCGCGGCCGGATCGGGGGCGTTGACCGGGTCGTCGATGGCCTGGAGCACCCGGAAACCCCTGGCCGCCCGGCGGATCCTGGCCCAGTCGAAGGGCTCCTCGAAGAACTCCGCCAGCGCGTCGTACCCGACCTCGTGGGCGGAGGCGGCCACCAGCAGCACCCCCGCGAACACCCCGTCCACGGCCGGGTCGTGCCGCTCCAGGAAGCGCAGCAGGTTCACCCCGCCGATGCTGTGGCCGACCAGCACGGTGTCGGCCGCCGGGCCCGCCGCGAGGGCGGCCTCGCCGTACGTCTTGCGCCACGGCTCCAGCTGCGGCGCCGCCGTCCCCGGCAGCCGGGGCACCGTCACCTGGTGGCCGGACTTCGCCAACTCCGTTGTCAGGTACGGGAACCAGACACTGTCATCACTCGCACCGTAACCGTGCGACACAACCACCTTGCTCATGATCTCTCCCCATGATTCCGAGCATCGGACCAGCATCACGACGGGCGCCAAATCGAAACGATCCGTCGCGTTTCGATTTAACCTAGCACGCTGCTACCGTGACTGCCATGCCCGCACAGGAACCCCCCGCCGACCCCGCGCCGCGGCCACCCCGCACCGGCGGACGGACCCGCAGCCAGGAGGCCCGGTCGGCGGTGCTCGCCGCCGCCGTCGAGCTGCTGGAGGAGATCGGCTACCAGGCCGTCACCATCGAACGCATCGCCGCCCGCGCCGGCGTCGCCAAGAGCACCATCTACCGCTGGTGGAAGTCCAAGGCCGCCCTGGTGCTGGACGCCTACCGGGAGACGGTCGAGCAGCGGATGCCCGACCCCGACACCGGCAGCACCGCCGAGGACCTGACCGTCTTCGTGGCCGCGCTGCACTCGGTGACGGAGCGTCCGCTACGGGCCCGGGCGCTGCGCGGGCTGATGGCGGAGGCCCAGCTCGACCCGGACTTCGCCGAACCGTTCGGGGCCTGGGTGCAGAGCCGCCGGGCCGTGGTCCTGCGGGTGCTGGCCCGGGGCGTCGACCGGGGCGAACTCCCGCGCGCCACCGACCTGGAGGCCCTCACCGACCAGCTGTTCGGGCTCTTCTGGTACCGCCTGCTGGTCGGCCACCTCCCGCTGGACCCGGCCCGCGCACCCCAGTTGGTCGCCCAGCTGCTCAACAGCGCGCACTAGGAAACAGCGGCCCCGCCCGGAATCCCGGACGGGGCCGCTCGCCTGACGGATCGTCAGCCGGTGACGATGTTCACCAGCTTCGGCGCCCGCGCGATCACCTTGCGGACCGGGGCGTCGCCGATGGCGGCGATCACGGCCGGGTCGGCCAGGGCCAGCGCCTCCAGCTCGGCGTCGGAGATGGCCGGCGAGACCTCCAGGCGGGCCTTCACCTTGCCCTTGATCTGGATCACGCAGGTGACCGCCTCGTCCACCGCGTAGGCCGGGTCGGCCACGGGGTAGTCGGTGTAGGTCAGCGACTCAGTGTGGCCCAGCCGGCGCCACAGCTCCTCGGCGATGTGCGGGGCCAGCGGGGCGACCATCAGCACGATCTGCTCCGCGACCGAACGCGGCGTGGAGCCGCGCTTGACCAGGAAGTTGTTCAGCTCGATGGCCTTGGCCACCGCCGTGTTGAAGCGCAGCCCGGCCATGTCGCCGCGGATGCCGTCGATCGCCTTGTGCAGCGCGCGCAGGGTCGCCTCGTCGGGCTCCTCCTCCGTCACCACCAGCTCGCCGGTGGCCTCGGAGACGATGTTGCGCCACAGCCGCTGCAGGAAGCGGTACGAGCCGACCACCGCGCGGGTGTCCCACGGACGGGAGACGTCCAGCGGGCCCATCGACATCTCGTACAGGCGCAGGGTGTCGGCGCCGTACTCGTCCGCGATCTCGTCGGGCGCGACCGCGTTCTTCAGCGACTTGCCCATCTTGCCGGCCTCGCGCTTGACCGCCTCGCCGTTCCAGAAGTACTGGCCGTCGCGCTCCTCGACCTCGGCGGCGGGCACCGGGAAGCCCCGCTCGTCGCGGTAGACGTCGGCGGTGATCATGCCCTGGTTGAACAGCTTGTGGAACGGCTCGACCGAGGAGACGTGCCCCAGGTCGTGCAGCACCTTGTGCCAGAAGCGCGCGTACAGCAGGTGCAGCACCGCGTGCTCGGCCCCGCCGACGTACAGGTCGGCGCCGCCGCCCGGCTTCTGCGCGGTCGGGCCCAGCCAGTACTGCTCGTTGGCGGGGTCGACCACCTTCTCACCGTTGGCCGGGTCGATGTAGCGCAGCTCGTACCAGCAGGAACCGGCCCAGTTGGGCATGGTGTTGGTCTCGCGGCGGTACAGCTGCGGGCCGTTGCCCAGGTCCAGCTCGACGTTGACCCAGTCCTCGTTGCGGGACAGCGGGGTCTTCGGCGAGGAGGTCGAGTCGAACGGGTCGTAGGTGTGCGGCGAGTAGTCCTCCACCTCGGGGACCTCGACCGGCAGCATCGACTCGGGCAGCGCGTGCATCACGCCGTCGGCGTCGTAGACGATCGGGAACGGCTCGCCCCAGTACCGCTGACGGCTGAACAGCCAGTCGCGCAGGCGGTAGTTGACGGTGCCTTCGCCGATGCCGCGCCCGGCCAGCCACTCGGTCGCGGCGGCCTTGGCGTCGACTACGCTCAGGCCGTTCAGTGACAGGTCGTCATGGGCGGAGTTCACGATCACCGAGTCGTACGTGTCGAACGCGTCGTCCCAGGTCGACGGGTCCTCGCTGCGGCCGTCGGTGGGCTCGACCACGCAGCGCATCGGCAGCGCGAAGGCCCGGGCGAAGGCGAAGTCGCGGTGGTCGTGCGCGGGCACGGCCATGATCGCGCCGGTGCCGTAGCCCATCAGCACGTAGTCGGCGATGAAGACCGGCACGGGCTCGCCGCTGACCGGGTTGGTCGCGTACGCGCCGGTGAAGACGCCGGTCTTCACCTTCGCGTCGACCTGGCGCTCGACGTCCGACTTGGCGGCGGCCTCGGCGCGGTAGGCCGCGACGGCCTCGGCGGGGGTGGGGGCGCCACCCTTCCAGTCCTCGTGGGTCTCGGCCGGCCAGGCGGCCGGGACGATCGAGTCGACCAGCGCGTGCTCGGGGGCCAGCACCATGTAGGTGGCGCCGAACAGGGTGTCAGGACGGGTGGTGAAGACGGTGATCGCCGCGTCGGACGAGACCGCGAAGTCGACCCGGGCGCCCTCGGAGCGGCCGATCCAGTTGCGCTGCTGCAGCTTGATCGCCTCGGGCCAGTCCAGCAGGTCCAGGTCGGCGATCAGCCGGTCGGAGTACGCGGTGATCCGCATCATCCACTGGCGCAGGTTCGACTTGAAGACCGGGAAGTTGCCGCGCTCGGAGCGACCGTCGGCGGTGACCTCCTCGTTCGCCAGCACGGTGCCCAGACCGGGGCACCAGTTGACCGGCACCTCCTTGGAGTACGCCAGCCGGTACTCGCCCAGCAGCTCGTCCCGCTCGGCGGCGGACAGCTCGGCCCAGGCGCGGCCCGGCACCTCGCGCTCACCGGACTCGAACTGCGCGATCAGCTCGGCGATCGGGCGGGCCTGGCCGGCCTCCTGGTCGTACCAGGAGTTGAAGATCTGCAGGAAGATCCACTGGGTCCAGCGGTAGTACTCCGGGTCGATGGTGGCGATCGACCGGCGCGGGTCGTGGCCCAGGCCCAGGCGGCGCAGCTGCTGCCGCATGTTCGCCATCGCGGCCTCGGTGGTGATCCGGGGGTGCTGGCCGGTGGCCACCGCGTGCTGCTCGGCCGGCAGGCCGAACGCGTCGTAGCCCAGGGTGTGCAGCACGTTGTGACCGGTCATCCGCTGGTAGCGGGCGTAGACGTCGGTCGCGATGTAGCCCAGCGGGTGGCCGACGTGAAGGCCCGCACCGGACGGGTACGGGAACATGTCCATGATGAAGCTGTGCGGCTTCGAGACGACGTCACCGGCGTTCGGGTCGGCCAGCGCACCGGCCGGGTTGGGGGCGTTGAACGTCCCCTCCTTCTCCCAGATGTCCTGCCAGCGGGACTCGATCTCGGCGGCCAGCGTCGCGCCGTAGCGGAAGGGCTCGGTGGCAGCGGCCTCGGCCGCGGCGGGGGTCGTCTCGCTCATGGTCCTTCGGGCTCCATCTGATGTCAGTTCGCGAACGGCGGCGGGAAAAACAAAAAAGCCCCTCGCAGGAGGGGACGCCACGCCGACTCCGGCCCACGGCCGGTCCTGGTCAGCGCGGCCGGCTAAGAAGCAGGCGCACAGTTCGCATGGCCAACAGGGTACCGCACCCGCTCTTGGCAGACGGCTCCGGAAGACAGGGGCTCGGGGAACTGCGACGCCAGCCCCGGGACGGGGGCAAAGTGCGGGAGCGGCCAACCCCGGGCGCGGCTGCGTGTGCCTTATCGAGCCGCAGAGTCGAACTCCCGGAGGGCGCGGGCGACTCGGGCCGACTGCATGCCGGCCGCGAGCTGCCGGGCCTGGTCCGCCACCCGGTTGGCCTCGTCGCGTTCGCCGGTCCGCAGGTACGAGTCGGCCAGCCGGACCATCAGCAGCGCCTTGGCCCGGGCCCGTTCGGGCGCGAGCACGGCGATCGCGCCCGCGAGCAGCTGCTGGGCCCGTTCGTGGTCGCCGAGGAAGAGGTAGCCCTCCCCCACCATGCCCTCCAGGTCGGCCCGTTCCTGACTGTGCTCAGCATCGTCCCCCAGGGCCTGGAAGGCCCGCTCCGCGACCGCTTCGGCACTGATCTGCTCGCCCTTGCGGCCGTGCGCCCGGGCGATCCGGCCCAGCTGGAGCGCCCGCTCACGGGGCGTCAGGACCTCATCGGCCGCCCGCAGCGCGGTGGAGAGCATGGCGACCGCGTCCAGCCCCCGCCCGCCGGAGTTGTGGGTGGCCTGGACGGCGAGGCAGCCGACCACGCTGACGCCGAGCCGGGGGTCACCGGAGACGTGCGCCGCCCGCAGCGCGGCGACGAAGGCGCGCTGCGCCGCCGCGTCGTTGCCGAGGTCGTAGTTGGCCCAGCCGACCAGCCGAGCGAGCCGGCTGGCCGCGCCGTACAGCTCGCGGCCGAGCGGCTCGTCGTACGCGCCGAGTTCGAGCAGCTTGCCGATCATGGCGAGCTCGGCCTTGGCCAGGTCGAGGATCAGGCCGCCGCCGTACGCCCGCTCCAGCCGTTGCTTGCTGTCGTAGCTGAGCCGGAGGTCGGCGAGCTGCTCGGTGGCTATCCGCAGGGCGCCCTCGCCGCCGGTCAGTTCGGGTGCCGGGGAGGCCCAGTGCCGGGCGGCCTGCTGGAGCTCGTCGCCGCGGAACAGGTCGGTGAGCCGGACCGGGGTGGCGTCCGCGCCGGCCTCGCGCAGCGCGGTCTGGGCGGTGTCGGCGGTCCACGGGTCGGTGAGCAGCCGGGGCGAGAGGATCTTGGCGCCGCGGCCGCTGCCCATCTGGCCCCAGAGCTGTTCGTACGTCACCGCGATGCCGACGGTGCGGCTGAGCACCTCGCAGACCGTCTGGTCGTGCGGGCTGCGCGGCACCATGCCCCGGTCGCGCCACTTGTACGGGGCGGTGGAGCTGATCGCCAGCGCGGGCGGGAGCGCGGCGTTGAGCTCGCGGGCCAGCCGCTCCGGGCTCCAGCCGAGCTGGTGCAGGATGCGGGCCAGCTCCTCGTTCCGTCTGCGCTCCAGGTCGGCCATGGCACCGACGGTATCCGGCCGCTCCGGCGGCCGGACAGGGAACCCCCGAAACGGAAGAGGGCCCCTCCCGTTACCCGGGAGGGGCTCTCTTCTCGAACTGTGGAGCTACGGAGAATTGAACTCCGGACCTCTTGCATGCCATGCAAGCGCTCTACCAACTGAGCTACAGCCCCGCGTCATCCGGCGTTTCCCCCGGCGACGTCGTTCACTTTACACGCTCCCCGGCCTACTCCCCTAATCCCTTCCGGCGGCCGTCGCCCGCCGGGTGCGCAGCGCGAAGCCGGTGGCCAGCACGAAGGCGGCGGCCACCGCCACGACCGTCACCAGCAGCGCCCGGCCCGATTCGGCGGGCGGCGCCGGGAGCGCGGCCCGGCCGAGGAAGAGGGTGCCGAGCAGGGCCACCCCGACCACCTGGCCGAGCTGGATCACCGTCACCAGCACGCCGCTGCCGTCCGCCGCGTCCGCCGGGTCGATCCGGCCGAGCGCGGCGGCGAACAGCGGGCTGTACGCGCACCCGACCGCCAGGCCGCCCACCGCGAGGGCCAGTTCGGCGCCGAGGCCGAGGTCGGCGCCGTCGCTCACCAGTACGCCGAAGAGCAGGTACGCCCCGGCCGTGGTGGCCAGCGCCAGCGGCGGCAGCGGCCGGTGCAGCCGGGCAGGCAGCCGCTGCCAGTACAGGCTGGAGAGGCCGAAGCCGAGCGCGGGCGGGGCGGAGAGCAGCCCGGCCCGCAGCGCGCTGTAACCGAGCGCGGCCTGCTGGTGCAGGGCGAAGGCGAACAGGAAGCCGGCGAACGCCGCCATGATCAGGAAGACCGCCCCGGCGGCGGGCAGCAGACCCGGTGCCCGCAGCACCCGGCCGGGCACCAGCGGCTGGCCGCCCCGAGCCGCGATCCGGCGCTCCACCACGGCGAACACCCCGAACAGCACCGCGCTGCCCGCCAGCATCACCCAGCCCCAGACCGGCCAGCCCAGCTCGTGCCCGAGCACCAGCGGCACCACCAGCAGGCCGAGCGCGGCCGCCAGCACCACCAGACCGACCAGGTCGAACCGGCGGCCGTGGTCCCCCGGCAGCACCGGCAGCAGCCGTCGGCTGGCGATCAGCAGCAGCACCCCGATCGGCACGTTGACCAGGAACACCGGCCGCCAGCCGGTGCCGAACAGGTCCGCGCTGACCAGCACCCCGCCGAGCACCTGCCCGACCGCCATCCCACCCGCCAGCACCGCCGAGTACAGCCCGAGCGCCCTGACCCGGGCCGCCCCGGTGAAGGTCCGCTGGATCAGGCTCATCACCTGAGGCACCATCAGCGCCGCCCCGGCCCCCTGGAGCACCCGGAAGCCGATCAGCCAGCCGGTGCCCGGCGCGAGACCGCAGGCCAGCGAGGCGGCGGTGAAGGCCGCCAGGCCGATCCGGAACAGCCGGCTGTACCCGTGCCGGGCGCCGAGCCTGGCCCCGGTGATCAGCAGCACCGCGTACGCGATGGTGTAGCCCGCGACGACCAGTTGCAGGGCCGCGCCCGAGGCGCCCAGGCCGGTCCGGATGCCGGGGACCGCGACGTTGACGATGGAGACGTCCAGCAGGGCCATGAACTGGCCCAGCAGGACGAGGGCGAGCAGCGGCCCCGAACGGGTCGGGGCCGGGGTCGGTGCGGCGACCACGGGCGGTGTCTGAAGGTCCGTCATGGGACCAGCCTGCGGCCGACCCGGTACTGGTGGTTAGAGCCTGCGGATCCTGGTACTGGCAGCACCCCGCTCCCGACGATCCGTCAGGATGGGGACATGACCGTGCTCGACGAACGCACCTCGACCACCCCGGCCCCCGAGAAGCGCCGGACGGAGCTGGCCGCCTTCCTCCGGGCCTGCCGGGCCCGGATCACCCCCGAGGCGGTCGGGCTGCCGCCGGGCCCGCGCCGCCGTACGCCGGGGCTGCGCCGCGAGGAGCTGGCGCAGCTCGCCGGGGTCGGGGTCACCTGGTACACCTGGCTCGAACAGGGGCGGCCGATCAACGCCAGCGAACAGGTCCTGGAGGCGGTGGCCCGGACGCTGCGGCTGGACGGCACCGAGCGCGACCACCTGTTCCGGCTGGCCGGGCTCAGCGTGGTCCGGACCGGCGACCCGGCCTTCCCGACCCTCGAGCCGGCCACCCAGCTGATCCTGGATCAGCTCAACCCGCTGCCGGCCGCCGTCAGCAACGGCCGCTACGACCTGCTGGCGCACAACGCGGCGTACGACACGCTGTTCCCCGGCGCGACCCGCCCCAGGTCGCCGAGCGGGCGGCGGAACAGCATGTGGTGCGCGTTCACCGTGCCGTCCTGCTGCAACCCGTTCCTGAACCGGGAGACCGAGCTGCCCCGGATGGTCGGCGTGCTGCGCGGCGCGTACGGGCGGCACGTCGGCGAGCCCGCCTGGGAGGAGTACATCCGGGACCTGGCGGCGGCCAGCCCCGAGTTCCGCGAGCTGTGGGCCCGTCAGGAGGTGGCGCCGCCGCGGTCCTCGCTCAAGGTGTTCCGGCACGCGGCCGTCGGCGACCTGCGGTTCCAGGCCGCGTACCTGACCATGCCGACCGCGCCCGAGTGCTACCTGGTGGTCTACACCCCGGAGGGCCCGGCCGACCGGGCCGGCCTGGAGTGGCTGGCCGCCCACCCGGACTCCCCGCCCGCCGACCACCGGCACGACTGAGCCGGGAACGGCCGAAGGCCGTCTCCCCTGAGGGAGACGGCCTTCGGTGTGTTGTGGAGCTACGGAGAATTGAACTCCGGACCTCTTGCATGCCATGCAAGCGCTCTACCAACTGAGCTACAGCCCCGCGTGCCGCACGGTCCTGACGGACCGCCGAAGCGGAGTGGAGCTACGGAGAATCGAACTCCGGACCTCTTGCATGCCATGCAAGCGCTCTACCAACTGAGCTACAGCCCCGCACTCGAAGGTTTTCCCGCCTGCCTTCCGGCCTGCGTTCTTTCCTGCGAACGAGGAAGACTCTAGCTGGTCAGGCCCGGAACTGCGAAATCCGGCCCCGCTCAGGTCTCGTCGCCGATCACCGGCTGCGGCAGGGTGCCCGCGTTGTGCTCCAGCAGCCGCCAACCGCGGGCGCCCTGACCGAGCACCGACCAGCAGCAGTTGGAGAGACCGCCGAACCGCTCCCACTGGACCGGCTCCAGATCGAGCAGCCGGCCGAGCATGGTGCGGATCGTCCCGCCGTGGCTGACCACGACCAGGGTGCCGTCCTCCGGCAGCTTCTCCACCGCGGCCAGCACCACCGGGACGGACCGGTCCGCCACCTCGGTGCTCAGCTCGCCGCCACCGCGGCGGACCGGCTCGCCGAGCGCCCACGCGTCGTACTGCTCCGGGAACCGGGCCCGGATCTCCGCGTTGGTCAGACCCTGCCAGTCACCGGCGTAGGTCTCCCGCAGGCCCTCGTGGTGGTCCACCTCGAGGCCGGTGACCTTGGCCAGCTCGGCGGCGGTCCGCCGGGCGCGCTTGAGGTCGGAGGAGATCAGCAGGTCGGGCCGGAGACCGGAGAGCAGCTTGGCCGCCCGCTGGGCCTGGAAGATGCCCTGGTCGGTCAGCTCGATGTCGGTGCTGCCCTGGAACCGCGACTCGAGGTTCCAGGACGTCTGACCGTGCCGCCAGAAGACGATGCGCGGACCCCGCGCCTTGCCGCTCAGCTCTCGTCCTCGGAGATCGCGTTGCCCGCGGCGTCGGTGACGGCGTTCTCGGGGCGGTTCCGGGTGGCCATCGCCTCGGCCGGGACGGGCAGCTCGGGGCAGTCCTTCCACAGGCGGTCGAGCGAGTAGAAGGAGCGCTCCTCGGAGTGCTGGACGTGCACCACGATGTCCAGGTAGTCCAGCAGGATCCAGCGGCCCTCGCGCTCGCCCTCGCGGCGGACCGGCTTGATGTCGAGCTTCTCGCGCAGCTGCTCCTCGATCTCCTCGGCGATCGCCTTCACCTGGCGGTCGTTGTTGGCCGAGGCGATCAGGAAGGCGTCGGTGATCGACAGCACGTCGCTGACGTCGAAGGCGATGATGTCGTGGGCCAGCTTGTCGGCCGCCGCGAGGGCGGCGACGTTGATGAGGTCCTGGCTGTACTCGGTGGCAGTCAAGGTGTTCTTCCGGCTCGTCCTATGAGATTCGCCTTCCAGGATCTCACGAACCCGCCCGGACCCCGGTCGGTTAAAACCGGGGCCCGGGTCCGCCGGGTGTCCGCTACTGCGGCTTGGGCGGCTGGTAGTCCTTGCCCAGCACCAGCACCAGGTCCGCGTTCTGCGCGGTGGTGACCTTCTTCACCGCGGTGTCCTTGAGCCCGAGGCTGATCGCCAGCTGCTGGGCGGCGGCCAGCTTCGCGTCGTCGGTGTACCGGATCTCACTGGCGGGCTGGACCGGCACCTTGGTACCGCTGGGCAGCAGCTCCAGGCCCGAGTTGGTGACCTGGCTGCCGGCCGCGTCGGCCGAGGCGTCGACGCCGGAGCCGTTCAGCACCGAGACCCGGGTGAACTTGCTCGCCGCCGCGGCGCTCTTCACCGTGCCGCCGAGCACGTCCTTGACCTGCTTGCCCGCGGTGGCCTCGTCCAGCGTGCCGTCCGGCTGCACCGAGAGGGCGCCGACGGTCAGGT
This sequence comes from Kitasatospora gansuensis, assembly GCF_014203705.1. NCBI lineage: Bacteria > Bacillati > Actinomycetota > Actinomycetes > Kitasatosporales > Streptomycetaceae > Kitasatospora > Kitasatospora gansuensis. Next base: position 5,452,932 of record NZ_JACHJR010000001.1, on the reverse strand, counting down.
GGCTGTCCTTGGTGTACTGGGCCAGCTGCACCAGCACCCCGGCCAGGGCCGGCTCCGGCAGCGAGGGGTCCGGCACCGCGCCGACCCGGTGCACCAGGTCCTGCGCCTCCTTGAGATCGGTGGGCATCACCCGGAGGATCGCGTCCAGCACCTGCCCGAACCGGGCCAGCTGGGCGTCCGCGGTCTCCCCCGGCGCCTGGTACGTGGCGTACGCCACGGCGGCCTCCGCGGTCAGCGAGACGGCCTTGCCGGCCGGGGCCAGCTCCTTGCCGGCGGGCTGGTTGTCCTTGCGGACCGCCACGTTGGTGTCCACCCTGATCCCGCCGAGGTGGGCCACCAGCAGCAGCAGGTACGGGGTGTCCAGCCGCCAGGTCCCGGCGACCGGGGCGCCGAGCACCGTGCTCAGGCCCTCCCGGGTGCCGGAGGCGCCGGTGGCGTCCAGCGACTTGCCGAGCTGCTCGGTGGCCGAGACCCCGGAGCCGGGCAGCTTGAGGGTGTCCGGCAGCAGCAGCACCGAGGCCTTCTGGCCGGACTGGTCGTTCACCAGCAGGGCGCTGGTGACCTTGCCCTGAAGGTCCCTCAGGTGCACCACGTTCACCGTCCGGCCGCCGGCCGCCTTGGCCGCCGAGCCGGGCCCGCCGAGATCGCCCTGCCACCAGAGGTAGCCCGCCGTGCCGCCCGCGGCCAGCACCAACACGAGCGCCGCGCCGACCAGCCGGTTGCGCAGCTTGCGCCGGCGCTCGTCCCGACGCTCGGTCCTGGACTCGGCGAACTTCAGCCAGTCGATGACGTCCTCGGACTGCTCCGCCTCCTCGTCCACGAAGGTGAACTCACCGGTCGGGTAGTCCGGTTCGGGGGCAGCGGCCTTCCGGGCCTGCGGCGGCACGGCGGCCACCGGCGGCTCGGCCACGGGGGGCCGGACCGGCTGGACGGGCTGCACCGGGGCGGGCTGCACGGGCGGTGCCGGCGGCTGCTGGTACTCGGGCTGCTGCTGGTACGGGTCCTGGACGTACTGCTGCGGCTGGCCGTAGGCGTCGTAGTACACCTGGGGCTGCGGCTGCTGCTGGTAGTACTGCTGCTGCTGGTAGGGGTCCTGGACGTACTGCTGCGGCTGGCCGTAGGCGTCGTAGTACACCTGGGGCTGCGGCTGCTGCTGGTACTCCTGGTAAGGCTCCTGCTGCGGGTACCACTCCTGGTTGCCGCGCTCCTCGGGACCCGTCACGCCGTACCTCCCCGCGCGTACAGCGCCCGCTTGTGGATGTACCGGACCACACCGTCCGGGACCAGGTACCAGACCGGGTCGCCCTTGGCGACCCTGGCCCGGCAGTCCGTCGAGGAGATCGCCAGCGCGGGCACCTCGACCAGCGAGACCCCGCCGACCGGCAGACCGGCATCGGAGAGCACGTGGCCGGGGCGGGTGCAGCCGATGAAGTGGGCCAGCGAGAACAGTTCCTCGGAGTCCCGCCAGGACAGGATCTGGGCCAGCGCGTCGGCGCCGGTGATGAAGAAGAGGTCCGCGTCCGGGTGCATCGCGCGCAGGTCGCGCAGGGTGTCCACGGTGTAGGTGGGCCCCTTGCGGTCGATGTCGATCCGGCTGACCGAGAACTGCGGGTTCTCCGCCGTGGCGATCACCGTCATCAGGTAACGGTCCTCCGCCGGCGTGACCACCCGGTCGCTCTTCTGCCACGGCTGCCCGGTCGGCACGAAGATCACCTCATCGAGGTGGAACGCACTCGCCACCTCACTGGCGGCGACCAGGTGTCCGTGGTGGATCGGGTCGAAAGTGCCACCCATCACGCCGAGGCGCTTGCGTGCCCGCACGTCGGGGGTCTCGGCCTGCTGTCCCATGCCGCCACACCTTACGCGACCCGCATCGCGGCCGGGCAAGCCCGCCCGGCCGCTGCCACGGAGTAGCTCAGCGGTCGCGGTTGAACCGGGTGGTGATCCAGAGCAGCAGCAGCAGGATGCCCAGACCGGCGCCGCCGGTCAGGTACGGGCTGAGGCTCTCGTGGTTGCCGCCCTCGGAGGCGCCTTCGGCCAGCTGGGTCAGGAGGGGCAGTGCGGAAGTGCTCATGGTCGGCAGGACCTTCTCGACTCGGTGAGGGGGCTCGGGCTTGTCTGCGCGCTCATCGTACGGGGGTGGCACGCGCAACCGCGCGGCGCCCCACCGCGTCTGACTCGGCGTGGGGGACTCGGACGTGCCGTCAGTTGTCGCGCCCGGCCCGGGCCAGCACCCAGACCAGCAGGCCGATGCCGACCACGGAGCCGATCAGGACGATCCGCAGGAACAGTCCGGGGCCCGGCTCGGTGGAGACCGGTCCGGCCAGCTGGGCGAAGGTGGCGGGGTTCATCAGCGGTCTCTCCTCGGTCCGTACGGCTCGGGCCCAGCGTAGACCCGGACGTACCGGACATCGGACGGCACCCCCGGGCGTACTGTGGGCGGCGGGGACGAGTACACGCGAACAGACGTTGTAGCGAACAGCAGCGGGGGCCGGGCAGAGCCGGTGCCGGCGTCGAGCAGGAGGTACTCAGCACATGACGGACATGACCAAGGACAACACGCCGAGCCGCCGCCGTGAGCGCTTCCCCGGGATCTCCACCCGGGCCTGGGAGCACCCGGCCGACCGCTCGGCGCTGGTCGCCCTGCGGAAGCTGTCCGGCTTCGACGACGTCCTGAAGAAGCTGGCCGGCCTGGTCTCCGAGCGCAGCGTCCGGCTGATGTTCCTGGCCACCGCCGTCCGCACGTCGGAGCGTCAGTTCCCGGAGCTGCACGCGATGGTGCGGGACGCGGCCTACATCCTCGACCTGGAGCAGGTCCCCGACCTGTACGTCACCCAGGACCCCACCGTGAACGCGATGTGCATCGGGATGGACACCCCGATCATCGTGGTCACCAGCGGCCTGGTCGACCTGCTGGACGAGGAGGAGCTCCGCGCGGTGATCGGCCACGAGGTCGGCCACGCGATGTCCGGCCACGCGGTCTACCGGACGATGCTGCTGATCCTCACCAACATCGCCACCCGGATCGCCTGGATCCCGCTCGGCACCCTGGCCATCACCGCCGTGATCACCGCCCTCAAGGAGTGGTTCCGCAAGGCCGAACTCTCCTGCGACCGGGCCGGCCTGCTGGCCGGTCAGGACCTGCAGGCCTCGATGCGCGGCCTGATGAAGCTGGCCGGCGGCCACAACCTGGCCGAGATGAACGTCGACGCCTTCCTCGAGCAGGCCGAGGAGTACGACAAGGCCGGCGACCTCCGGGACGGCGTGCTCAAGCTGCTCCAGGTCCTCCCGCAGACCCACCCCTTCGCGGTGGTCCGGGTCGCCAAGCTCAAGAAGTGGGCTGACAGCGACGAGTACCGCTCCATCCTGGCCGGCGCCTACCCGCGCCGCGCCGACGACCCGGACACCTCGGTCGGCGAGCAGTGGAAGGCGGCGGCCGACTCCTACTCCAAGTCCATGAAGGAGACCAAGGACCCGCTGATCGGCCTCATCCGCGACGTCGCAGGCGGCGCCGCCACCATGGGCGGCAAACTCCGCGACACCTTCACGGGGCCCCGTAACACCGGCGAGTAATCGCACACGCTTCGGCAGACAGGGGCTCGGGGAACTGCGACGCCGACCTCGTAAAGGGTGATCCGTACGTAAGTGGTCAGGCACTTTGCAGTTTGACCCGAACGCCAGATCTCCTCGCCGTTCCCCGAGCCCCTGCGGGGCTCGTTTCACCTCAGGACCGCGCAGATCGCCCAAGCCGACCGCGAGTGGTCGCCCGGGTCGGTGACGGCCGGTGGGGTGGTGCCGGTGAGGATCGGCTGCAGGTAGGCCGCCAGCCGGCTGTTGCAGGGGGTCGGCCCCGTCTGGACCACCGAGTCCACCAGGCGGAGCCGCCCCGCCGCCAGGTCCGCCCGGTCGAACTCGAAGCGGAGCGCCCGCCGCACGGTGTGCAACGTGACCGGCCCGCCCGGAGCTTCGGCGGGCCGGAGCGCGTAGACGAAGGTGTGGTCGGTGTCGACCACCAGCACGCCCGCGCCCGCCTCGTCGATCGTCATCGCGCCGACCGCCTTGACGGTGTCCACCGCCAGCGCGACCTTGCCGGGGTCGAAGCGGACCAGCCAGCCGGTGGCCTCGTGGTGCTGGTCATCGCTGGGGGTGGCCATGCTCTGGTCGTACTGGGTCTGCTGCCCGGGGGTGATCAGGCGGCGGGCGTCCGCGGTCTCGCCGCGGACCAGGGTGCCGGGGGCCAGCGAGGAGGCGTTCAGGTAGCGCTGGACGGTGTCGAGCGCGCGGATCACCTCGGCGCGGGTGAAGTGCGTGGTGGCGGAGCCGCCCGGGGTGCCGAGACCGACGATGCCGTCCCGGTAGCTCGCGGGCAGGCCGGCGAACGGGGCGTTCGGGTCGTCCACCGGCGTGACGGCCGAACTCGGGGCCAGCGCCACCAGGCTGACGGTCAGTTGGCTGCCGCTCGGCCGGCCGGACTGCGACTGGGGCGAGGAGATCCCGAAGTACACCGCGGCCGCGAAGGCCAGCACCACCAGCAGCAACAGGGCCAGCGCCTGCCGGGACAGCGAGCCGAAGAGGCCGCGCCGACGGACCGCGCGAGGGTAGTTGCCACCCAGCCGCTCCCGGGCCGAGAGCTCCTGGATCCGGGCAGCTCGGACGAACGACTCGTCGAAGACGACGGATCGGTACTCGTCCTCGTTACCGGAACCACCGTCGGGCGTACCCTCCGGAGGCTCGACCGGGTCACCCATGACTCAAGGGTAGAGCCGGTGTTGGCGCGCCACGAGAGGCTGTGCGTAACTTCTTCGTGGCTGCCGGTGAACCCGCCGGTAACCGGCTCAGCGGCTGATCGAAACCGTCACCGGTGGCGCCTGCGAGGTTTCGCCACGTGGCGGCGCACCGCTGGTGCTGGTGCCGGTCTCCGGGCGGCTGGCCGGCTGCTCGCCGCCGCCCGTGCCGCGGTAGATCGCGGCCACCGCGACGGCCACCACGCTGACGCCCATCACCACCGCGAGCACCCAGGCGACCGGACGGTGCCAGCGCTGCTGGGCGACCTGCCGGCCGCCGCCCGCCCGGCCGGGGTCGAAACCGTCGGCCCGGCTCCAGCGCAGCCGCCGGGCGGCCCGGCCGCCGGACCAGGGGTCGGTGTAGAGCCGGTCGTCGTCCAGGCCGCTCGGGTGCGGGCGCAGCTCGAGCGGCACCCCGTCCGTCGCGGTGAACTCCGGGACCCGGCCGAGTGCCGCCGTGTCCGGCTCGAACCTGGCCTCGGCGGCGGCCAGCTGCCGCTCCTCGGCGCTCGGCTCGTGCACGGCGGCGGACCGGATGAATGCCTCGTCAAGGACCACGGTGGCGAACTCGTCGTCCGCTCCACCATGGTCGGCGCCGTCGGAGTACGGCGAGCCCCCCAAGTCCTCAGCCACGGATTCAATGTATTACCGGCCGGGGCTTTTGTCTGTGGGTCCCGGCAGTTCGTCCGGAGCGGAAGCCCCGGACGAACCGCCGCCGCTGAGCCGGCGTCAGCCGTTCGTACCACCCACGGTGGGCGTGACGCCGCCCCGGACGTGACCGTCACCGGTGACGATGTACTTGGTGGAGGTCAGCTCGGGCAGGCCCATCGGGCCGCGCGCGTGCAGCTTCTGGGTGGAGATGCCGATCTCCGCGCCGAAACCGAACTCACCCCCATCGGTGAACCGGGTCGAGGCGTTGACCGCCACGGTGGTGGAGTCGACCAACTGGGTGAAGCGGCGGGCGGCGGCCTGCGAGGTGGTCACGATCGCCTCGGTGTGGCCCGAGGACCAGCGCCGGATGTGCGCGACGGCGGCATCCAGCGACGGCACCACGGCGGCCGCGAGGTCGTACGAGAGGTACTCGGTCTCCCAGTCCTCCTCGGTGGCCGGCACCACGGTGGCGGCGGAGCCCTCGGCGGCCTTGAGCACCGCGTCGTCGCCGTGCACGGTCACCCCGGCCTCGGCCAGCGCGGCCAGCGCGAGCGGCAGGAAGGCGTCCGCGACGTCCTGGTGGACCAGCAGGGTCTCGGCGGTGTTGCAGACGCTGACCCGCTGGGCCTTGGAGTTCAGCAGGATGCCGACCGCCATCGCCAGGTCGGTGTCGGCGTCCACGTAGACGTGGCAGTTGCCGGTGCCGGTCTCGATCACCGGCACGGTGGAGCCCTCCACCACGGTCTTGATCAGCGAGGCGCCACCGCGCGGGATCAGCACGTCGACCAGGCCGCGGGCCCGCATCAGCTCCTGCACCGACTCCCGGCTCTCGCCCGGCACCAGCTGGATCACGTCGGCGGGCAGCCCGGCCCCGGCCACCGCGTCCCGGAGCACGCCGACCAGGGCGGTGTTGGAGCGGTAGGCGGAGGCCGAACCGCGCAGCAGTACGGCGTTGCCGGACTTCAGGCAGAGCGCGGCGGCGTCCACCGTGACGTTGGGGCGGGCCTCGTAGATGATGCCCACCACGCCCAGCGGGACCCGGATCTGACGGACGTCCAGACCGTTCGGCAGCGTGTAGCCCCGGATCACCTCACCGACCGGGTCGGGCAGGCCGACCACCGAGCGGACGTCGGCGGCGATCGCCGCGATCCGCTCGTCGTCGAGCGTCAGCCGGTCGATCACCGACTCCGGGGTCTCCGCCGCGCGGGCCTTCGCGACGTCCTCAGCGTTGGCGGCGGTGATCTCGGCCGTCCGGGCGAGCAGCGCGTCGGCGATCGCCAGCAGCGCGGCGTCCTTCACCGAACGCGGCAGTGGGGCGAGCACGGCGGCCGCCTCACGGGCACGGCGCGCGACGGCGAGGACGGGGCTGTCGGTGGTCTGGTCGCTGGTCATGCGGCCAAGGGTAGCGACTGCGCCCGACCGCCCGGAGCCGCTGATCGAGCGCTGAGACAGCGCGCTAGTACGGGTGCACCCCGCCCAGGTGCGGCGGCGGATCGCCGAAGCCCTCGGAGATCCGCTTGTGGTAGGTCGGACGGTCCACCACTTCGAGGCCGACGATCTCCCACGGCGGTAAGTTCGCCGAGCTCTTGTGCTCGCCCCAGAGCCGGAGCGCGATCGCGGCGGCGTCGTGCAGGTCCCTGGCCTGTTCCCAGTAGCGGATCTCGGCGTGGTCGGCGGCGTAACGAGCCGTCAGGAAGAACGAGTGGTCGTGGGCCAGCTGTTCGAGCCCGGCCCGCAGCTCGGCCAGCGGGGTGACCTTGCCCGCCACGCTCAGCACGACGTGCCAGAGCCGGGGCTGCTCCTCCTCGGGGAGCTCGGCCCGGTCGTGCAACTGGCGTACGGTGGCGCCGGGTTCTTCGGGTACGTGTTCGCCCCGGCCGCCGTCGATGCTGGTCAGCCTTCGTCCCACCGGCGGCCTCCTGTTCGGCGACGTCGTGTCGTGGCCGCTGCGGACGGCCTAGGGGTCGGGCCCGTCAGCCGCGCAGGATGACCAGGTCGTCGCGGTGGATGACCTCGCGCTCGTACGCGGCACCGAGCTCCTGGGCCAGCTCTCTGGTGGACCGGCCGAGCAGACGGGGCAACTCCCTCGCATCAAAGTTGACCAGCCCACGGGCGACGATGTGGCCGTTTTCGCCAAGAAGGTCCACCGGATCACCGGCGGAGAACTCCCCGTCCACCCGGGTCACCCCGGCGGGCAGCAGCGACTTCCCGCCGGAGACCACCGCCTCGACCGCGCCCGGGTCCAGCTGGAGGGCACCGCGCGGGCTGCTGGCGTGCTCCAGCCAGAGCAGCCGGTCGGCGGAGCGGCTGCCGGTGCGCAGGAACAGCGTGCCGGTCTGACGGCCCGCCAGGGCGTCGGCGGCCTGGCTGGCTGCGGTCAGCACCACCGGGATGCCGGCACCGGTGGCGATCCGGGCGGCCTCCACCTTGGTGACCATGCCACCGGTTCCCACGCCCGCCTTGCCGGTGCTGCCGATCTCGATCCCGTCCAGGTCGTGCGGGCCGCTGACCTGGTCGATCCGGGTGGTGCCGGGCTTGCTCGGGTCGCCGTCGTACAGGCCGTCCACGTCGGAGAGCAGCACCAGCAGGTCGGCCCGGACCAGGTGGGCGACCAGCGCGGCCAGCCGGTCGTTGTCACCGAACTTGATCTCGGCGGTGGCGACGGTGTCGTTCTCGTTGACGATCGGCATCGCGCCCATCGCCAGCAGCTGGTCCAGGGTCCGGTAGGCGTTCCGGTAGTGCGCCCGGCGGCTGGCGTCCTCGGCGGTCAGCAGCACCTGGCCGACCCGGACGCCGTACCGGGCGAACGAGGCGGTGTACCGGGCGACCAGCAGGCCCTGGCCGACGCTGGCGGCGGCCTGCTGGCGGGCCAGGTCCGGCGGGCGGCGGTCCAGACCGAGCGGGGCCAGGCCGGCCGCGATGGCGCCGGAGGAGACCAGCACGATCTCGGGGGCCGAGGGCTGGCTGCGGGCCTTGGCGAGCGCGTCGACCAGCGCGTCCACCCGGTCCGCGTCGAGCCCGCCGGCGGCGGTGGTGAGCGAGGAGGAGCCGACCTTGACCACGATGCGGCGTGCGGTCAGGACCTCCTGACGCAGGGTCTGGTCCGTCATCCGGGCTTGCCTCCACACGAGAATCGACGGGTCGTAATCTACGCGATCCGGGCCCTCGCCCCCGACGGCTTTTCAGCCCGTGGACACGCCACAGGGGCGCGGGCAGCCTCTCGGCTCCCCACGCCCCTGTGCCAGCAAGCGAGTTACTCCTCGTCGCCCGAGTCGTCCACGTCCAGCGCCGCGGGCCGCTTGCTGGACAGCGCCTCGAAGGCGAGGAACTCGTCCTCGGCCGAGTCGCGCAGCTTCTGCTTGTCCCGGCGGCGGTCCAGCGCGGGGCGCTGGGTGTCCAGGCGGTGGTCCTCGCCACGGCGGCCGAGCATCTCCGCACCGGCGGCCAGGGTCGGCTCCCAGTCGAAGACCACGGCGTTCTCGTCCGGACCGATGATGACGGTGTCGCCCTCCTGGGCGCCCACCTTCCAGAGCTGGTCCTCGACGCCGAGCCGGGCCAGCCGGTCGGCCAGGTACCCGACCGCCTCGTCGTTGGAGAAGTCGGTCTGCCGCACCCAGCGCTCGGGCTTGAGGCCGCGCACGCGGTACGCGCCGTCCTCCTCGGTGACCGTGAAGCCGGCGTCGTCCACGGCGGTGGGCCGCAGCACGATCCGGGTGGCCTCCTGCAGCGGCTTGGCGGCCCGCGCCTCGGCGACGATCTGGGCCATCGCGTAGTTGAGCTCGCGCAGGCCCGCGCGGGAGGCGGCGGAGACCTCGAAGACGCGGTAGCCGAGCTCCTCCAGGGAGGCCCGGGTCAGGTCGGCGATGTCCTGGCCGTCCGGCACGTCGATCTTGTTGAGCGCGACCAGCCGCGGCCGGTCCTCCAGACCGCCGTACTGGGAGAGCTCGGCCTCGATGGTCTCCAGGTCGGTGACCGGGTCCCGGCCGGGCTCCAGGGTGGCGCAGTCCAGCACGTGCACCAGCACGGTGCAGCGCTCGACGTGCCGGAGGAACTCCAGGCCCAGACCGCGGCCCTGGCTGGCGCCCGGGATCAGGCCGGGGACGTCGGCGACGGTGTAGACCGTCTCGCCCGCGGTGACCACACCGAGGTTGGGGATCAGGGTGGTGAAGGGGTAGTCCGCGATCTTCGGCTTGGCCGCCGAGATCACCGAGATGAGCGAGGACTTGCCCGCGCTCGGGTAACCCACCAGGGCGACGTCGGCGACGGACTTGAGCTCCATCACGATGTCGCGGGCCTCGCCGGGCTCGCCGAGCAGGGCGAAACCGGGGGCCTTGCGGCGGGCCGAGGAGAGCGCCGAGTTGCCCAGACCGCCACGGCCGCCGGCCGCGGCGATGAAGCTGGTGCCGTGCCCGACCAGGTCGGCCAGCACGTTGCCCTGCTTGTCCATCACCACGGTGCCGTCCGGCACCGGCAGCACCAGGTCCCCACCGGTCGAGCCGGTGCGGTGACCGCCCGCGCCCGGCTTGCCGTTGGTGGCCTTGCGCTTGGGCGAGTGGTGGTACTCGAGCAGCGTGGTGACCTGCGCGTCGACCATGAGGATCACGCTGCCGCCCTCACCGCCGTTGCCGCCGTCGGGCCCGCCCAGCGGCTTGAACTTCTCTCGGTGAACGGAGGCGCAGCCGTGGCCTCCGTTACCCGCGGCGACATGCAGTTCGACGCGGTCCACGAAGGTGGTCATGGGGTGTGCCTCCAGATAGGGAAAAACAGTCTCTGCTTCAAAGCATGGAGGGTGGACCGGAAAATTCCGGCCCACCCTCCACAGGAATTCCGACGCTGGGTCAGAATCAGGCCTCGACGGCCACGATGTTCACGACGCGGCGACCGCGGTGGGTGCCGAACTGCACCGCACCGGCGTTCAGCGCGAACAGGGTGTCGTCGCCACCGCGACCGACGCCCGCACCCGGGTGGAAGTGGGTGCCACGCTGGCGGACCAGGATCTCGCCGGCGCTGACGACCTGACCGCCGAAGCGCTTCACGCCGAGGCGCTGGGCGTTCGAGTCACGGCCGTTCCGGGTAGAGCTTGCGCCCTTCTTGTGTGCCATCTCGCTATCCCCTTACTTGCTGACGGAGTCGATGCTGGTGATCCGGACAGCGGTGTGGCGCTGACGGTGGCCCTGGCGGCGACGGTAACCGGTCTTGTTCTTGTAGCGCAGGATGATGATCTTCTCACCCTTGGTGTGGTCGACCACCTCGGCGTGAGCCTTCACGCCGGCGAGGACCCACGGGTCGGAGGTGACATCGTCACCGTCGACGACCAGGATGGTCGAGAGCTCCACCGAGTCACCCGGCTTGACGTCAACACGGTCAATCTCCAGCACGTCGCCGACGGCGACCTTGTGCTGGCGGCCGCCTGCGCGAACGATCGCGTACATGCGGTACCTGCTTTCTCTAACTCGATCGGAACTCTCGATGCCAGCCACCTGGGTACGGACACAGGCGGCCTCCCCCGAAACGAGTTTCGAGAGGTGATGTGCTCGGGAGCGCGGCGTCAGACACGCCAAGGGTCAAGAATACGGACCGGCACCCACTTGGGCAAACCGGGCCCTACCGGAGCGGGGGCGGCTCGAACGAACCGCCCCCGCACCAGGGCTTACTCAGCCGCCGAATCACCCTCGGCGGCCGCGGCCTTCTTGGCCGCCGCGCTCGTCCGCTTGGTGGCGGTCTTGCGGGCGGTGGTCTTCTTCGCGGCCGTGGTCTTCTTGGCCGCGACGGCCTTCTTGGCCGGAGCCTTGCGGGCCGCGCGCTTCTTCGGCGCGGGCTCCTCCTCGGCCGGGGCCTCGACGGCGGGCTCCTCGGCGACCGGCTCGGCCTCGGGCGCCTCGACGACGACCTCAGGCTCCTCGACCGCGGGCACGGCGGCGGCCGTCAGCGCGGCCTCCATCGCGGCCTCGGCACGGGCCTGCAGCACCACGATCTCGGCCTCGCCCGGCGCACCGGCCGGAGCCGTCGCCTTGCGGACCGCGCGGCGGCGGGTCCGGCCGGCCGGAGCGGCCGGGGCCGCCTCGATCTCGACCAGGTCGACCTGCGGAGCGGGCTCGGCGACCGGCGCCTCGACCACGGTCTCGACGGCCTCGGCCACCTCGACGGTCTCCGGAACGGCGATCTCCAGCTGCTCGCCGCCGTTCGGGATGACCTCGAACTCCTCGTGGTCGTGCTCGTCCTCGGTGGTCTCGGCGACCGCGTGCGACTCCTCCAGCGCGGTGCCGCCCTTGCCCCGGCGACGACGCTTGGAGCCACCGGCCGCGAGCTCGCCCGCGGTGCCGACCGGGCCACCGCCGCCGCCCACCGAGGTGGGCTGCTCCATGTGGACGATCACGCCGCGGCCGTTGCAGTGCACGCAGGACTCGGAGAAGGACTCCAGCAGGCCCTGGCCGACCCGCTTGCGGGTCATCTGCACCAGGCCGAGCGAGGTGACCTCGGCCACCTGGTGCTTGGTCCGGTCCCGGCCCAGGCACTCCAGCAGTCGGCGCAGCACCAGGTCCCGGTTGGACTCCAGCACCATGTCGATGAAGTCGATCACGATGATGCCGCCGAGGTCACGGAGCCTCAGCTGACGGACGATCTCCTCGGCCGCCTCGATGTTGTTCCGGGTGACGGTCTCCTCGAGGTTGCCGCCCTGGCCGACGAACTTGCCGGTGTTGACGTCGACCACGACCATCGCCTCGGTCCGGTCGATCACCAGCGAACCGCCGCTCGGCAGCCAGACCTTGCGGTCCAGCGCCTTCATCAGCTGCTCGTCGATCCGGTAGGTCGCGAACACGTCCACGTCCGAGGTCCACCGCTGCAGACGCTCGGTCAGGTCCGGCGCCACGTTGGTGACGTACTCGTGGATGGTGTTCCAGGCCTCCGAGCCGGAGACGATGACCTTGGTGAAGTCCTCGTTGAAGATGTCGCGGACGACCCGGACGGTCATGTCCGGCTCGCCGTACAGCAGCGCCGGGGCGTTGCCGGTGGCGGCCTTCTTCTGGATCTCCTCCCACTGCGCCTGCAGGCGCTGCACGTCGCGGGTCAGCTCGTCCTCGCTGGCGCCCTCGGCGGCGGTGCGCACGATCACGCCCGCGTCGTCCGGGACGATCTTCTTGAGGATCTGCTTGAGACGCGCCCGCTCGTTCTCCGGGAGCTTGCGGCTGATGCCGGTCATCGAGCCCTCGGGCACGTAGACCAGGTAGCGGCCGGGCAGCGAGATCTGGCTGGTCAGGCGGGCGCCCTTGTGGCCGATCGGGTCCTTGGAGACCTGGACCAGCACGGACTGGCCGGACTTCAGCACCGACTCGATCCGGCGCGGGCCGCCGTGGCCGCCCAGCGCGCCGAAGTTGACCTCACCGGCGTACAGCACCGCGTTGCGGCCCTTGCCGATGTCGACGAAGGCGGCCTCCATCGACGGCAGCACGTTCTGGACCTTGCCCAGGTAGACGTTGCCGACGTACGAGGTGGCCTGCTCCTTGTTCACGTAGTGCTCGACCAGCACGTTGTCCTCGAGGACACCGATCTGGGTGCGCAGGCCGTTCTGACGGACCACCATGACCCGCTCGACCGACTCCCGGCGGGCCAGGAACTCGGCCTCGGTGATGATCGGCACCCGGCGGCGGCCCAGCTCGCGGCCCTCGCGACGGCGCTGCTTCTTGGCCTCCAGGCGGGTCGAGCCCTTGATGGACTGCACCTCGTCCGGGTCGAAGGCCGGCTCGGTCGAACGGCGGCGCGGCTCCCGGACCTTGACGACGGTTCGGACGCCGTCCTCGTTGGTCTCGGCGACCACCTCGACACCACCAGCGCTGTCACCGCTGCGGCGACGACGGCGACGGCGACGACGGGACGAGGCCAGGCCACCGGCCAGGTCGTCCTCGTCCTCCTCCTCGACGTCCTCCTCGGGCTCCTCGACGGCGGCCGCGGTCGGCTCGGTGCCCTGCTCGGCCTCGAACTCCTCGGCCTCACCACGGCGGCGGCGACGGCCACCACGGCGGCGACGGCGGGACGGACGGTCGTCCTCCCACTCGCCCTCGGTCTCCGGACCGGCGGTCACCTCGACGGGCGCCTCCTCGACCGCGGCCGGGGCCTCGGCCTTGGGCGCCTCGACCTTGGGCACCTCGCGGACCGGCTCCGGCTGCTCCACCCGGGGCTCCGGACGAGCCTCCTGGCGGGCCTCCTGACGGCCACCGCGGGACTGGCGCGAGGGGGTCTGCACCCGGACCTGGCGGCTGGTGCGGCGGCGACGGCCGACCCCGCTGTACTCGAACTCGTCCTCCTCCTGCGGCGCGGCCGGAGCGGCGACCGGCGCGGCGGCCTTGGCGGCGGCGGGCGCGGCCACCGGGGCGGCGGCGGCCGGCGCGGCGGTCACGGCGGCGGCCGGTGCGGCGGGGGCGACGTAGGGCGCGGGCTCCTGGAAGACCGGGGCCTGGAAGATCGCGGTGGACGGGCGGACCGCACGGCGGCGGGCCCGCGGCGGGGCGGCGTCCTCGACCACCGGGGCGGGCTCGGCGACCGGGGCCTCGGCCACCGGCTCCTCGACGGGAGCCTCGGGCTCCTCCTCGACGACCGGCTCCTCGACCACGACCGGGGTGGCCTCGACCACCCGGCGGCGGCGGGCACGGCGCGGCGGGGCGGCGTCCTCGACCGGGGCGGGCTCCTCGGCCGCGACCTCGACCACGGGGGCCTCCTCGACGGCGACCGGCGCGGCCTCGGCCCGCTTGCGGGGGGTGCGGCGGGCCCGGACGGGCTTCTCCGGCGCGGGCTCCTCGGCAGCGGCCTCGACCGGCGCGGGTGCCTCGGCGACGGCCTCCGGCGCACCGGCCGGGGACTCGACGCGCTTGCGGGGGGTGCGGCGGGCCCGGACGGGCTTCTCCGGCGCGGGCTCCTCGGCGGCGGCCGCAACGGCCGGGGCCTCGTGCGGCTCGGCCGGCAGGACCGTCTCGGCGGTCTCGGTGGCGGCGCCCTGCGGGGTACCCGCCGGGCGGGACACCGCGCGGCGGCGGCGACGCGGCGGGGCCGCGCTGTCGTCGGCCGCGGGCTGCTGCGGTTCGTTGTTCTCGTTCTCGAGCATGCGGGTGGATCTCCCGTCAGGCCCCCGGGCTCCGCATCCGGGCACGGCGCGACGCCGCTGGTTCCGGTCGGTCGCGAGCTTCGCGGGCCGACCTCCACGGCGTCGCCGTGCGGGACGCCGATGCCGCACAGGGGCTCGTAGTCTCGCTCGGCGCCCCGCACAGTGCGGGGTGTCGAAAGTCTTCTGGTTCTGACCAGTCTTCAAGTTTTTCCGGGCCGGTGCCGTCCCCCGTCCCGGATGGCTGCCGGAGGGGTCCTCGGGCCCACCGCCCATCCGGGGCGGCGGGCCACAAGGGGCTGGCCTGCGTTCGACGGCGCTCGCTCCCCTGGGGAGCCGCGGCGGCCCGGAGGGGACACGGCCTGGAAACCCAGGCCGGCCCTCCTCCCGCTAGGCGGACGCAGGTGCGCGCGGCCCGGCGGCCTACAGGCCGGCCGGGGCCGCGGCGCGGTCGAGCGCCAGCGGGTCGGTCACCGTGCCGGTCTCCTCGTCGAGCGGCCCCTGCGCCAGCCTGGTCACCTCAGCGGGGACCGGCGGCGCCAGGTCGGCCGTCGCACGGAGACCGGACAAAACGTCGTCGGGTCGTACGGCGGGTGTGGCGTGTCGTACTACCAGCCGCAGTATCGCACAGGGATTGGTGGTACGAACATCGGCGGTACCGTCCGTGCCGGTCTCGTTACCATCGCCGACCTGCGGCGAAAGCAGTTCGAGTGCCGCGACAGGACCGCGCGCGTCGAAGACCCGGACGCCGTTCTTGGTGAGGCGTTCGACCTCGACCCGTTCGGCGGCCAGGAAAGCGGCGATCGCGCGGCCCGCCTCCTCGGGCGTGACCCGGTCCAGTCGGACCTGCCACTCGGAGGCCTCCAGCCGCTCCACGAAGTTCGGGGTGCGGACCTCGACGGCGTCGGTGATGTCCAGACCGTCCGGCAGCGACTCGTCGAGCTGCGCGCGCAGCGCCTCCGGGTCGCGGATCTCGGCCAGGCCGATCTCCAGGTACTCGGCCTCGCTGGCCACCCCGGTCGGGGCGGCGTTGGCGTACGAGACCTTCGGGTGCGGGGTGAATCCCGCCGAGTACGCCATCGGGACGGCCGAGCGGCGGAGCGCGCGCTCGAACGCCCGCTGGAAGTCACGGTGGCTGGTGAAGCGCAGACGGCCGCGCTTGGTGTACCGGAGACGGATGCGCTGCACCGTCGGCGCGGGCGGCGGACCGTCAGGCGTGCGGCGTGCCAGGGTCGCTCAGTCCTTAGTCAGTAGGCCGGTCCGGCCACTGCACCAACGGGCTCCGGCCGGACTCTGTCAGGCTCAAGGGTACGGCCTGCTCAGCCCAGCAGCGCCCGCCGGACCTCCCGCAGCACTCGGGCGACCTCCGCCTTGACCGGCCACCAGACCTCCCGGCGCACCCAACGGCACGGTCGGACCACCAGGAACCGCCCGACCCGGCCCGCGATCCCCCAGGCCCAGCCGAGCACCCGGAACACCGGTGCCAGCACCCAGCGCCACAGCCAGCGCAGCGGAATCAGCACCAGATAGTGCAGCACCGGCCACAGCAGGTACTCCCAGAGGAACTTCAGCGGCAGCATCACCAGGTAGGTGAGCACCCACTCCAACACCACCACCGCGGCCCGGCCCACGGGCGCCAGCGCCCACGACCAGAGCCAGCGGCCGGACGGCGCCAGAACCTGCTGCCAGAGCCAGCTCAGCGGGATCACCAGCAGATAGCGCAGCAGCGGCTCGGCCACGTACCGCCAGAGCTGGGCGAGCGGCCAGAGGAGCACCCAGTAGAGGACGGTGCCGACCCCGCGCAGCACCAGCGCCAACAGCTCCCAGAGGAACCGCAGCGGCACCACGACCACCAGCGCGATCACCCTCGCCACCCCGGTCAGGCAGCCGCCCGGTCCGTCCTGCTGGTCCATCGGTGTTTCCCCCCTCGACATGGCCTGACGGCCCCTGCCGTGCAGTACGCACGGGAGGGGCCGTCAGGTTGTGGATCGGTACTATGAGTTGACGACCGTGAGCGGCAGCAGCTTCACGCCGGTCGGGCCGATCTGGATGGAGGTGTCCATCTGGGGGCACACGCCGCAGTCGAAGCACGGGGTCCAGCGGCAGTCCTCGACCTCGACCTCCTCGAGGGCGTCCTGCCAGTCCTCCCAGAGCCAGTCCTTGTCGAGGCCGCTGTCCAGGTGGTCCCAGGGCAGCACCTCCTCGTAGCTGCGCTCGCGGGTGGTGTACCAGGCGACGTCGACGCCGGTGCCGGTCAGGCCCTTCTCGGCGGCGGCGATCCAGCGGTCGTAGGAGAAGTGCTCGCGCCAGCCGTCGAAGCGGCCGCCGTCCTCGTAGACCGCGCGGATGATCGCGCCGACCCGGCGGTCGCCGCGGGAGAGCAGGCCCTCGATGATGCCGGGCTTGCCGTCGTGGTAGCGGAAGCCGATGTTCTTGCCGTACTTGCGGTCGTTCCGGATCGCGTCGCGGAGCTTGCCGAGCCGGGCGTCGGTGTCCTCGGCGGAGAGCTGCGGCGCCCACTGGAACGGGGTGTGCGGCTTGGGGACGAAGCCGCCGATCGAGACGGTGCAGCGGATGTCGTTCTGGCCGGTGACCTCGCGACCCTTCTGGATCACGTTCTTGGCCATCGTGGCGATCTGCAGGACGTCCTCGTCGGTCTCGGTGGGGAGGCCGACCATGAAGTACAGCTTGACCTGGCGCCAGCCGTTGCCGTAGGCGGCGGCGACGGTGCGGATCAGGTCCTCCTCCGACACCATCTTGTTGATCACCTTGCGGATCCGCTCCGAGCCGCCCTCGGGGGCGAAGGTGAGACCGGACCGGCGGCCGTTGCGGGTCAGCTCGTTGGCCAGGTCGATGTTGAAGGCGTCGACCCGGGTGGACGGCAGCGAGAGGCCGATCTTGTCCTCGGTGTAGCGGTCGGCCAGGCCCTTGGCGATGTCACCGATCTCGGTGTGGTCGGCGGAGGACAGCGAGAGCAGGCCGACCTCCTCGAAGCCGGTGGCCTTCAGGCCGCGCTCGACCATCTCGCCGATGCCGGTGATGCTTCGCTCCCGCACGGGGCGCGTGATCATGCCGGCCTGACAGAAACGGCAGCCGCGGGTGCAGCCGCGGAAGATCTCCACGGACATCCGCTCGTGCACGGTCTCGGCGAGCGGGACCAGCGGCTGCTTGGGGTAGGGCCACTCGTCCAGGTCCATCACGGTGTGCTTGGAGACCCGCCACGGCACGCCCTCGCGGTTGGCCACCACGCGGGCGATCCGGCCGTCCTCCAGGTAGTCCACGTCGTAGAAGCGCGGGACGTAGACCCCACCCGTACGAGCCAGCCGGAGCAGCACCTCGTCGCGGCCGCCGGGGCGGCCCTCGGCCTTCCAGGCCCGGATGATCTCGGTCATGTCGAGCACGGCCTGCTCGCCGTCACCGATGATCGCGCAGTCGATGAACTCGGCGATCGGCTCGGGGTTGAACGCGGCGTGGCCGCCGGCCAGCACGATCGGGTCGTCCAGACCCCGGTCGGCGGCGTTCAGCGGGATGCCGGCCAGGTCGAGCGCGGTCAGCATGTTGGTGTAGCCGAGCTCGGTGGAGAAGGAGAGCCCGAACACGTCGAAGGCCTTGACCGGCCGGTGCGCGTCGACGGTGAACTGCGGGACGCCGTGCTCGCGCATCAGCGCTTCCAGGTCCGGCCAGACGCTGTAGGTGCGCTCGGCGAGCACGCCCTCGCGCTCGTTCAGCACCTCGTACAGGATCATGACGCCCTGGTTGGGCAGCCCGACCTCGTAGGCGTCGGGGTACATCAGGGCCCACCGGACGTCGGCGCTGTCCCAGTCCTTGACGGTCGAGTTGAGCTCGCCGCCGACGTACTGGATCGGCTTCTGGACGTGCGGGAGGAGGGCCTCCAGGCGTGGGAAGACCGATTCGACTGGCATGCGGTGAGCCCTTTTCGGCGGGGACAAGGTGACCCTCAAGGGTAGCCGAACCAGCTACGGTCAAATCCCTATCGGCCGCTGGGTGCGGACGCACTGGAGCAGGCCGACGCCGATCCAGACCGCGAACATCGAGGAACCGCCGTAGGAGACGAACGGCAGCGGGATGCCCGCGACCGGCATGATGCCGAGGTTCATCCCGATGTTCTCGAAGGCCTGGAAGGCGAACCAGCTGATCACTCCGGCCGCCACGATGGTGCCGAACAGGTCGGTGGCCTGCCGGGCGATCTTGCAGGCCCGCCAGAGCAGCAGGCCGAGCAGCAGGATCAGGCCGAGCGCGCCGACGAAGCCGAGCTCCTCGCCGGCCACCGTGAAGACGAAGTCGGTCTGCTGCTCGGGGACGAACTGGCCGGTGGTCTGGGTGCCCTTGAACAGGCCCATGCCGGTCAGGCCGCCGGAGCCGATGGCGATCCGGGCCTGGGCGGTGTTGTAGCCCACCCCGGCCGGGTCGAGCGCGGGGTTGGCGAAGGCGGCGAACCGGTCGATCTGGTACTTGCTCAGCACGCCGAGCTGCCAGATCGCGCCCGCGCCGAGCGCGCCGGCGCCGATCAGGCCGAAGACCCAGCGGTCGGCCGCGCCGGAGGCGAGCAGGATGCCGAGGATGATGACGCCCATCACCATCACCGAGCCGAGGTCGGGCATCAGCATGATCACGGCCATCGGGAGCGCGGCCAGCCCGAGCGCCTGGAGCACGCTGCGGTTCGGCGGGTACTCCCGCTCCCCCGCGTCCACCCGGGCGGACAGCACCACGGCCATCGCCAGGATGATCGCGAACTTGGCGAACTCGGCGGGCTGGATCGAGAATCCGCCGCCGAACTGGATCCAGGCCTTGGCTCCGTTGATGGTCGAGCCCAGCGGGGTGAGCACCGCGAGCAGCATCAGCAGCGTCAGCACGTACACCACCGGCACGGCGGTGCGCAGGCGCCGACTCCCTATCAGGACCACGATCCCGCACAGCACCAGACCGATCGCCAGATTGGTGAGGTGCCGGAGCAGGAAGTACTGCGGGTCGCCGTGGGTCAGCGAGTCGCGCCCCCGGGTGGCCGACCAGACCAGCAGCGAGCTGCCGAGCGAGAGGCCGAGGGCGGACAGCACCATGATCCAGTCCAGCCGGCGGAGCGGGGAGCCCTTGGCCAGCGCCCGGCCGACCGTGCCGCGCTGCGGCGCCAGCCGGTACTGGCTGTACGAGGAGGTCATGCCCGGCCCCTTCCGGCGGTGCGGGTGGTGGGTTCGAGCGCGGCCAGGGTGAGCGTGCCCGGCGCGGCGGGGGCGGTGGGCGGCTGCGGGTCGAGGAAGAGCGCCACCGGGTGGACGGCCGTGCCGTCCGGGTTGAACTTCGGCAGCTCGGCCTGCGGCTTGCTGAGCAGGGCCTTGCCGGTGTCGATGTTGCCCTTGTCGTCCACGCCGTACAGCGCCTGGTAGATCCGCCGGACGGCGTCACCCGAGGCACCGGAGCCGGTACCGGCCTGACTCATCGTCATGACCACCGCGTAGTCGCGGCTGTAGGTGGTCAGGTACGAGGTGGTCTGCTTGCCGAAGACCTCGGCGGTGCCGGTCTTGGCGTGCAGCTCGATCTTGCCCTGCGGCCAGCCCGCGCCGGTGAACTTCCACGCGGCGGAGCCCTGCTCGATGACGCCCTTGGTGGCCTGGTCGATGTACTGCAGGGTGCGCTGGTCGGTCGGCAGCTTGCCGTCCACCTGCGGGGCGATCTCCCGGATCACCGTGCCGTCCGGGCTGACCACGGCCTTGCCGATGGTCGGGCGGTAGAGCGTGCCGCCGTTGGCCAGCGCGCCGTAGATCTTGGCCATCTGGAGCGGCGTCACCAGGGTGTCGCCCTGGCCGATGGCGTAGTTGACCATGTCACCGGCGCGCATCTGGTTGCCGTCGGCGCAGTTCTCCTTGGCCACCAGGGTGCCGTAGTCGTTGCCGCCGGACTGGGCCTGCTTGCACCAGGCGTCCTTGTTGGCGTCGTAGTACTCCTGCTTCCACTGGCGGTCCGGGATCCGGCCCGGGGCCTCGCTGGGCAGGTCGATGCCGGTCTTGGCGCCGAGGCCGAACTGCTTGGCGGTCTTGAAGAACCAGTCCGCCGCGTCCTTCTTCGGCTTGATGCCGCCGTCGGCCATCCACTGGTCGTAGGCGAGGCCGTAGAAGACGGTGTCGCAGGACACCTCCAGGGCGCGGGCCAGGCTGATCGGGCCGTAGCCCTTGCTCTCGAAGTTCTTGAACTCGCGGCCGCCGATGGTCATGCTGCTCGGGCAGTCGTAGTTGCTGTTCAGCGAGTAGCCGGCCTGCGCGGCGGCGGCGGCGGAGACCACCTTGAAGGTGGAGCCGGGGGCGGACTGACCCTGTATGGCCCGGTTCAGCAGCGGGTAGTTGGACTCCTTGCTGGTCAGGTTCGTGTAGTCCTTGCCCGCGATGCCGCCGACCCAGAGGTTGGGGTCGTAGGTCGGGGCGCTGGCCATCGCGACGATCCGGCCGGTGTGCACGTCCAGCACCACGGCCGCGCCGGAGTCGGCCTCGTAGTTGCGCTTGGTGTCCTTGTCCCACGCCTTGCGGGCGTCCACCATGGCCTGCGCGAGGTTGTCCTCGACGGCCTTCTGGACCCGGGCGTCGATGCTGGTGACCAGGTTGTTGCCGGGCACCGCCGGGGTCTTGCCCGCGCTGCCGATCACCCGGCCGAGGTTGTCCACCTCGAGCCGGTCGATGCCGGTGGTGCCGCGCAGGTCGTTGTCGTACACCGACTCCAGGCCGGCCCGGCCGATCTGGTCGACCGGCAACCGGCGCTCCCGGCCCTCCTTGTCCTTGGACTTGGTGACCTCCTCGTCGGTGACCGGCGAGAGGTAGCCGAGCACCTGGGCGAGGTTGGCGCCCTCGACGCCGGTGTAGCGGCGCAGCGAGGTGGGCTGGGCGGTCACGCCGGGGAAGTCCTCGTGACGTTCCATTATCTGCATCGCCTGCTGGGTGGTGGCCGCCTTGGTCACCGGGATCGGCTGGTAGGGCGAGCCGTTCCAGCAGGGCTGCGCGGTCTTGGCGTCACAGAGCCTGACCTTGTCCTGGACGTCCTTGGCGGGCATCCCGAGCACGTCGGCGAGCCGGGCCAGCACGGCCTTGCCGCGGTCCTTCTGCTGGAGCAGCGAGGTGCGGCTGACCGAGACCACCAGCTTGGCCTCGTTCCCGGCCAGGATCCGGCCCGAGGCGTCCAGGATCTCGCCGCGCACGGTCGGCTCGACCACCTCGCGGACGTGGTTGCCCGCCGCCTTCTCCACGTACTCGTGGCCGGTGCGGATCTGCAGGTACCAGAGCCGTCCGCCCAGGGTGGCGAGCAGCGACAGCACCAGGACCTGCAGGACGATCAGACGGATCGTCACCCGCTGGGTGCGGCCGGTCTCCGGGATGTTGCTCAACGGTGCTCGCTCCTCAGGGGCGCTTGGCCAGGCCGGGAATCCGCCGCTTCCGGCCGTAGCCGGGCAGCGGGGACGCCTCGCGGGTGGTGCGGTAGCGGGCCAGCGTGCCCAGGCCCGAGCCGCTGGAGTCCTCGGACTCGGTGACCACGCTGCCGCCGTCGAACCGGCGGGCCAGCATCATCACGGCGGGCACCACGAACGGGGCCAGCAGCACGTCGTACAGCAGGGCGCTGAACACCAGGCCGGTCAGGCCGACGTGCCGGGCGGCGGTGTCGCCGACCAGGGCGCCGACCGTCGCGTACAGCAGGGTGGAGGCGACCGCGGCGACCGCCACGATCAGCAGCGCGCTGACCGCCGAGCGCTGCCGGGCGCCGTCCGGGCGGAGCAGCCCGGTGGCGTAGCCGAGCAGGCAGAGCACCAGGGCGTAGCGGCCGATGGCGTGGTCGGAGGGCGGGGCCAGGTCGGCCAGCAGGCCGGCCGAGAAGCCGACCAGGCAGCCGCCGGTGGGCCCGTAGACCAGGGCCAGGCCGACCACCACGAGGAGCAGCAGATCCGGTGTGGCGCCCGGGAGTTGGAGCCGTCCGAGCACGCTGACCTGGATCACCAGGGCGAGCAGGATCAGGACGGCGGAGAGCAGGATGCGGTTGATCCGCATGGTCAGTTCCCCCCTGCGGGTGTCGAGGCGGGCGGCAGTACGGCGTCCCGCGGGTCGGTCCGCGGCGGGACCACCACCACGCCGACCAGGTCGAGCCGGGTGAACTGGACGTACGGCTCGACCAGCACGGTCTTGGTGAGCTGACCCGGCGTCGCCTCCACCTCGACCACCTTGCCGACCGGGACGCCGGGGACGAACGGGCGGCCGCTCTGCGAGCCGAAGGTGACCAGCCGGTCTCCGGCCTTGACCTGGGCCTTGCCGTTCAGCAGCGAGACCTTCATCGGGCCGGTGCCCTGGCCGTTGGCGAAGCCGATCTCGCCGGTGCCCTCCATCCTGGTCCCGACGCTGAAGCCGGGGTCGGAGGCGAGCAGCACGGTGGCGGTGGTGGGCGCGATGGTGGTGATCCGGCCGACCAGGCCCTGACCGTTGATCACGGTCATGTCCCGGGTCAGGCCGTCGTCGCTGCCGGCGTCGATGGTGATGGTCCAGGAGAAGCCCTGGGCGGCGCCGATCGCGATCACCTGGGCGGCCTTGACGGTGTATCCGCCGTTCCCGGCGGTGCGCAGCAGCTCGTCCAGCTGCTTGGTGCGGCCTGACGCGGTGTCGGAGGAGGCGACCCGCTGGCGCAGGTCGGTGTTCTCCCGGGTGATCTGGTCCAGCCGGGCCTGGTGGGTGCCCGCGTCCCGCACGGCCCGTACGGTGCCGGCCACCGGGTCGACCACGCCGGCCGCGCCGCGCTCGACCGGGCCGAGCACGCTCGCGGCGGCGCGACGGGCACCACTGAGCGGAGAGCTCTCGCCGCCCTTGATGTCCACGGTGATCAGGGCGAAGGCGACCGCTACCAGCAGGACGAGCAGCAGTCGGCTCTCTCGGGTGTCCCTCACGATGCTGGAGCTGCCCCTTCGGTGCCTGGCCCCCACCCGCTGTGGACGGCTGAGGGCCCTTCAGTTGACTTGTGTTCTTTCCCGCTCAACGACGGGGCTGGGCGTCCAGTACCTGCTGGAGCGCCTCGAACTCCTCGACGCACTTGCCGGAGCCGAGCGCGACCGAGTCGAGCGGGTTCTCCGCGATGTGGATCGGCATGCCGGTCTCCCGGCGGAGCCGCTCGTCCAGGCCGCGCAGCAGGGCGCCGCCGCCGGTGAGCACGATCCCACGGTCCATCACATCGCCCGCCAGCTCGGGCGGGCACTGGTCCAGGGTGGTCTTCACCGCGTCGATGATGGAGTTGACCGGCTCGTCGATCGCCTCGCGGACCTCGGCCGCGGAGATCACCACGGTCTTCGGCAGGCCGCTGACCAGGTCGCGGCCGCGGATCTCGGCGTGCTCGTCCTTCTCGCCCTCCAGGGCGAAGGCCGAACCGATGCTCATCTTGATCTGCTCCGCGCTGCGCTCACCGAGCAGGAGGCTGTACTCCTTCTTGATGTGCTGCACGATCGCGTTGTCCAGCTCGTCGCCGGCCACCCGGATGGACTGCGCGGTGACGATCCCGCCGAGCGAGATCACCGCGACCTCGGTGGTGCCGCCGCCGATGTCCACCACCATGTTGCCGGTGGCCTCGTGCACCGGCAGCCCGGCGCCGATCGCGGCCGCCATCGGCTCCTCGATGATGTGCACCTGGCGCGCGCCGGCCTGCGAGCTGGCCTCGATCACGGCGCGGCGCTCGACTCCGGTGATGCCGCTGGGCACGCAGACCACGACGCGGGGGCGGGCCAGGTAGCGGCGGCGGTGGATCTTGAGGATGAAGTAGCGCAGCATCCGCTCGGTGATCTCGAAGTCGGCGATCACACCGTCCTTGAGCGGGCGGATCGCGACGATGTTGCCGGGCGTGCGCCCGATCATCTTCTTCGCCTCGGACCCGACCGCCAGGATGCCGCCGGTGTTGGTGTTCACCGCGACCACGGACGGCTCGTTGAGGACGATCCCCTTGCCCCTGACGTACACCAGCGTGTTGGCAGTGCCCAGGTCGATCGCCATGTCACGGCCGATGAACGACAGATTGTTGGCCATGGGGTGTGTGGTGCCTTCCCGAGCTCGGAATCAGATGGCGGGGAGATGGGGGCGGACGACGGCTGACCAGCCGTACCGAGCCCGTGAGTTGTGCTCCATCGTAGCCACGCCGGTCGTCTCGGACTGCGAGGTACGGCGTGCTGCCCATTCTCCGGCGGCTCGTCGGCATCTCCGAGGATTGGGACGCCGTGTCGGGGCTTCGAGTTCCGTATAGGAGGATGAAACGTCGATATTCACCTGGTCGGGCCTGGCGGTGCGCGGCCCGACCAGGTGAAGGCCCGTCAGACCGGTCAGGCCTGGGCGGGGAAGAAGATCTTGATCTCGCGCTCGGCCGACGCCTCGGAGTCCGAGGCGTGGATCAGGTTCTCGCGGGTGATGGTGGCGAAGTCACCGCGGATGGTGCCGGGGCCGGCCTGCAGCGGGTCGGTGGCACCGGCCAGCGCGCGGATGCCGGGCACGACGTTCTCGCCCTCGACGATCAGCGCGATCGACGGGCCCGAGGTCATGAACTCGAGCAGCGGCTCGTAGAACGGGCGGCCGACGTGCTCGGCGTAGTGCTGCTCCAGCGTCTCCCGGTCGAAGGTGCGCAGCTCGACCGCGGCGAGCTGCCAGCCGGCCTTGCGCTCGATCCGGCTGATGATCTCGCCGGCCAGGCCTCGCTTGACGGCGTCGGGCTTGAGCAGGACGAGAGTGCGCTGCGACACGGTAACGGCTCCTGGGGACTAGGGGTCGGTCACCCGAAAGGCTACCTTGCGTATTCGACTGAACCCGCAGGTACGTGCTGCCGGGGACGCGGGGCTCGCACAGCTGCGGCCCCGCGTCCCGGTCGGCTCACGCCTCGGCGAGTTCCCGGGCGGCCTTGATCTCGTCGATCCGGCGGCCGTAGTGCACCGAGCACCACCAGAGCGCGGCGAAGACCAGGCCGAGACCGAACATGGTGGGCAGCACGAAGCCGCTGACGATCAGTCCGGTCTGGAGCGCCCAGCCGACCGCCACCGCCCCGGGCCGGGTGATCGCGCCGCAGAGCAGCACGCAGAGCAGCATCGCGATCCCGCTGACGATCCACACCGTCGCGGTGGGGACGTCCGAGAGCTGCATCGCGACCAGCGCCGCGAACATGATCAGCAGCGCCTCGCCGATCAGCGTGGAGGAGCAGAGGACGCGCATGTCACTTCTTCCCGAGCAGAATGCGGGCTTCGCCGACGGTGATCACGGAGCCGGTGATGACGACCCCGGCGCCGCCGAGGTCCTCCTCCTCGGCCATCGTGACGGCGGCGTCGATCGCGTCGTCCAGCCGGGGTTCGATCCGGACCCGGTCCTCGCCGAAGATCTCCACCGCGATCGCGGCCAGCTGGTCCACCGGGGTGGCCCGGTGGGTGGAGTTCTCGGTGATGACCACCTCGGCCAGGATCGGCTCGAAGGCCTCCAGGAAACCGGAGGCGTCCTTGTCCCCGCTGGTGGCGATCACGCCGACCAGCTTGCTGAAGGCGAACGACTCGTTGATCGCGGCGACGCTGGCCTCGGCCCCGTGCGGGTTGTGCGCGGCGTCCAGGATCACGGTGGGGCTGCGCCGGACCACCTCGAGGCGGCCGGGCGAGCTGACGCCGGAGAACGCGGCCCGGATCTTCTCCGCGTCCAGTGAGCCGCCGCGGGCGCCGCCGACGCCGAAGAAGGCCTCGACCGCGGTCAGCGCGAGCGCCGCGTTGTGTGCCTGGTGGGCGCCGTGCAGCGGGAGGAAGATGTCCTCGTACTCGGCCCCGCCGAGTCCACGGATCGTCACCAGCTGCCCGCCGACCGCGACCTCACGGCGGATCACCCCGAACTCCATGCCCTCGCGGGCGACGGTGGCGTCCACCTCGACCGCGCGCCGCAGGATCGACTCGGCGGCGTCCAGCGGCTGCTGGGAGACCACGGCGAGCGCGCCCTGCTTGATGATTCCGGCCTTCTCGGTGGCGATCTTGCCGGTGGTGTCGCCGAGCCGGTCGGTGTGGTCCAGGCCGACCGGGGTGATCACCGCGACGGAGCCGTCGATCACGTTGGTGGCGTCCCAGGAGCCGCCCATGCCGACCTCGATCACCGCGACGTCCACCGGGGTGTCGGCGAAGACGGCGTACGCCATGCCGGTGAGCACCTCGAAGAAGGACATCGCGATCGGCTGCTGGGCGTCGACCATCTGCACGTACGGCTCGATGTCGCGGTAGGTCTCGATGAACTTCTGCACGCTGATCGGCGCGCCGTCCAGGCTGATCCGCTCGGTCACCGACTCGACGTGCGGGCTGGTGTAGCGGCCGGTGCGCAGCTCGAAGGCGAGCAGCAGCTGCTCGATCATCCGGGCCGTCGAGGTCTTGCCGTTGGTGCCGGTGATGTGGATCGCCGGGTACGCCCGCTGGGGCTGGCCGAGGATGTCCATCAGCGCGGCCATCCGGTCGAGCGACGGCTCCAGCTTGTTCTCCGGCCAGCGGGTGGAGAGGGCGGTCTCGATCTCGCGCAACTCACCCGCCGGGTCGGCGGGGTCCGGGTTGCCGGGGCGGATCGTGTACGGGTTCTGCGGGGCCTTGTCGCTCACGCGCCCAGTCTACGGAGCCGCTCCCCCACTCCGGTCCGGGTGGTCCATGACTCACGTGAGTGCCCTCACTTGGCAAACAGTTCACCAAGGCAAAGGTCTACCATGTGAATGGATGTTGATTTCACAAGATCACCATCGAATCAAAGATCATTTTCCGATGGAGCCTTGCGATGGATGCCGTTCACGCCTTCTTCCTGAGCCACCGGACCCAGGTGCTGTGGACGGCCCAGCTGCTCTCGCTCGCCCTGCTGGCCTACATGCTCTTCGTGTTCGGCCGGTTCCTGCTCTACTGGGCCGGCTCGGCCGACGCCTTCCGACGCAACCGGCCCGCCGAACCCGGCGATCCGGCCGCCTTCCGCTGGCACCTGGTGATCCCCTGCCGGGACGAGGAGGCGGTGGTCGGCCAGACCCTCACCGGGCTGCGCCGGTCCTCCCCCGAGGCGCACCTCTGGGTGGTGGACGACGACAGCGAGGACCGCACCCGCGACCTGGTGCTGGCCGCCGCCGACCGGGACCCGATGATCCACCTGGTGCAGCGCCGCCGCCCGGACGCCCGGATCGGCAAGGGCGCCGCGCTGAACGCCGCCTACCGGCAGATCTCCGACTGGCTGCCGGCCGGCACCGACCACGAGCGGGTGGTGCTCGGCGTGGTGGACGCCGACGGCGAACTGGCCACCGACACCCTCGCCCTGGTCAGCAGCGGGAAGGCGTTCGGCCGCCCGGACACCGGCGCGGTGCAGATCGGCGTCCGGATGCGCAACGCCGACGACCCGCGCCCGCTGCCTGACCGCGGCCGGGTCGCCAACGCCTTCGCCAGGGCCCTGGTCCGGATGCAGGACGTCGAGTTCCAGGCCGGCAACGCCGGGATGCAGCTGCTCCGCCGCCGCACCGGCAGCGTCGGCCTGGGCGGCAACGGCCAGTTCGTCCGGCTCGCCGCCCTCGACGCGCTGGCCGGCGGCGGGCAGCGCCCCTGGCCCGAGCGGGCGCTGCTGGAGGACTACGAGTCCGGCCTCGAACTCCGGCTGGCCGGTTACCGGTTGACGCACGTGCAGGAGACCCGGGTGTCCCAGGAGGGCCTGGTCTCCGGCCGCCGCTTCCTGACCCAGCGGACCCGCTGGGCACAGGGCAACATGCAGTGCCTGCGCTACACCGGCCGGGTGCTGCGCTCCCCGCACTACACGCTCGGCGGCAAGGCCGAGGTGATGTACACCTTCCTGCAGCCGGTGGTCGCGGTGCTGCTCGTGCTGCTCTTCCCGCTCTCGCTCGGCATCTCGCTGGCCACCCGGATCTTCTTCAGCGCGGACGCGACCACCTTCGAGGCCAGGTACGGCCCGCTGATGCTGCTCGCCTTCGTGCTCGCCGCGCTGCCGCTGGTCTGCTGGGGCTTCGCCTACCGCCGCACCGTGTACCCCAACCGGAGCCGACTGCTGGGCCTGCTCTGGGGGTTGGCGCTCTGGCTGTACACGTACCACATCTTCCTGGTGGCCACCCGGGCGGCCGTCCGGCTGCTGCTCGGCCGCAACGGCTGGGCGAAGACCCGCCGCAACGCCGAGCAGGCCGCCGCCGGTGCCCCGACCGCGCTCGAAGCCTGAACGGAACCGTCCGATGACCGTGTCCTGCCTCCCCTCCCCTTTCGCTTCTTTCACCGGCAACCGGATCGCCGTGGTGCTGGGCACCCGCCCCGAGCTGGTCAAGCTCGCCCCGCTGATCCACGAACTGGGCCCGGCCGCCCGGCTGCTGCACACCGGCCAGCACTGGGACGAGGCGATGTCCGGCCGCTTCCTGCGTGAACTCGACCTGCCCGAACCGGAGTTGCTCTCCGGCGTGGGCGGCAGGCCGCGGGCCGGGCAGATCGCCGCCTCGCTGGAGCAGCTGGACGCCGCCTTCACCGCCGAGCGCCCCGGCGCCGTGGTGGTGCAGGGCGACACCAACGCCACCCTGGCCGGGGCGCTGGCCGCCAACGCGCACGGCATCCCGCTGGTGCACGTCGAGGCCGGACTGCGCAGCCACGACCGGGCGATGCCCGAGGAGCACAACCGGGTGATGGTCGATCACATCGCCGACCTGCTCTGCGCCGCCACCGAGGAGAACGCCGCCAACCTGCGCACCGAGGCACTGGACGAGCGGGCCATCGCGGTGACCGGCAACACCGTGGTCGAGGTGGTGCTCCGTCAGCTGCCGGACGCCGCGGCCAGGGCCGCCCTGCTGGCCCGGTACGGACTGCGCGCCGACGGCTACGTGCTGGCCACCGTGCACCGCCCCGAGAACACCGACACCGCCGAGGCGCTCGGCGCGGTGCTCGGCGAGCTGGACGCGCTCGCGGCGGCGGGCACCGCCGTCCTGTTCCCGATCCACCCGCGGACCCGCGCCGCGGTCGAACGGCGCGGCCTGCAACGGCTGTTGGAGCGTCTGACGGTGACCGAGCCGGTCGGCTACGGCGACTTCCTCGGGCTGGCCAGGCACGCCGCCCTGCTGGTCTCCGACTCCGGCGGCGTGCAGGAGGAGTGCACCGTGCTCGGCCGCCCGCTGCTGGTGGTCCGGCGCTCCACCGAGCGCCCCGAGTCGGTGGCCGCGGGCTTCGCCGCCCTGGTCCGGCCCGGCCCCGAGCTGGGCGCGCTGGCCGCCGAGTGGCTCTCCGACACCCCCGAACGGCTGGCCCGGCTGGCCGCCACCCCGAGCCCGTACGGCGACGGGCTGGCCAGCGAGCGGATCGCCAGACTCACCCTGGCGCTGGCCAAGCCCTTGACAGCCTGAGTGGTCTACTCCACCGTGTGTCCCAAGTCACTGGTCCAGACCGGTACTTGACTCCCTGCACTGCTCCGCACCATCCTCACTCCCCCACACGGAGATGGCATGCGCGCAAGAAGCACGGTGAACACGTTCCTGGTCGCCCTGGTGGCCGCCGCCCTGGCCCTGGTGGGCCTGCTGCTGAGCACCCCAGGAGCAGCGGCGGCGCCCGGCGACGTGGAGCTGATCGAGAACGGCAACCTGGAGAGCGGCAACCACGTCTACCCGTGGACCTGCTCCAACAGCTCCGGCCAACCCGACTCCACGGGCGGCCGGGGCATCTCGCTGCGGGTAACCCCCACCGCGAGCGACAACGGCAAGTGCACCACCGGAGTGACCGTCAAGCCGAACTCCACCTACGCGCTGAGCGCCTGGGTGAACGGCCCGTACGTCTACCTCGGCGTGGAGGGCGGCGCCACTGCCTCCACCTGGACCAGCAGCACCAGTTGGACCAAGCTGAGCACCACCTTCACCACCGGAGCGAGCACCACCGCGGTCACCGTGTACCTGCACGGCTGGTACGGCCAGAGCTCGTTCCTGATGGACGACATCTCGTTGATCGGCCCCGGTGATCCCAAGCCGTCCCCCAGCGTGACCACGCCCAAGCCCAGTACCAGCGCGCCGGTCACCCCGTCGCCGAGCCCCAGCCCCAGCCCGAGCACCAGCACCAGCACTCCGCCGCCGGCCAACAAGCACCTGCTGACCGGCTACTGGCAGAACTTCGACAACGGCGCCACGGTGCAGAAGATCAGCGACGTACCGGCCGCGTACGACATCATCGCGGTCTCCTTCGCGGACGCCACCGGCAGCGCAGGCGGCATCAGCTTCACCCTGGACAGCACGCTCGCGAGCCGCCTCGGCGGTTACACCGTCGCGCAGTTCAAGGCCGACATCGCGGCCAAGCGGGCGGCCGGCAAGAAGGTGATCGTCTCGGTCGGCGGCCAGAACGGCACGGTCTCGGTGAACAGTTCGGCCTCCGCGACCAACTTCGCCGACACCGCGTACTCGGTGATCCGGGAGTACGGCTTCGACGGGATCGACATCGACCTGGAGAACGGCGTCAGCGCCACGTACATGGGCCAGGCCCTGCACACGCTGGCGGGCAAGGTCGGCAGCGGCTTCGTGCTCACCATGGCGCCGCAGACCATCGACATGCAGTCGGCCGGAGCCGAGTACTTCAAGCTGGCGCTGAACGTGAAGGACGTCCTCACCATCGTCAACATGCAGTACTACAACTCCGGCACCATGCTCGGCTGCGACGGCAACGTCCACGCGCAGGGGACGGTCAACTTCCTCACCGCGCTGGCCTGCATCCAGCTCAAGAACGGCCTGGAGCCCCGGCAGGTCGGCCTCGGCGTCCCGGCCTCCACCAGCGCGGCGGGCGGCGGCTACGTCAGCCCGAGCGTCGCGAACGCCGCGCTCGACTGCCTGGCCCAGGGCACCAACTGCGGCACCTTCAAGCCGGACACCAAGTGGCCCGGCATCGGCGGCGCGATGACCTGGTCGACCAACTGGGACGCCAAGGCGGGCGGCGGCATCGCCTCCACCGTCGGCGGCCACCTGCACGCCATGCCGTAAAACAGCAGCGCCGGTCTAGGCCTGGCGCGGGATGCTCCGGCAGCCGTGCCGGTGCCGGAGTTCGGCGGTGATCTCCCCCAACTCCCCGTCGGGGAGGAAGGGGAGCATCATCGCCACCGCCTGGAGCAGACCGCCGACCAGGAAGGTGGTGTCCGGGGTCGAGGCGACCAGCGAGCGGACGGTGCCCACGTCACCGGCGTCGACCGCCTCCACCAGCTCGGCCACGTCCACGAGTTCCTCGTCCACCGCGACCCCGGAGGTGTCCACCGGGGCGAGCCTGGCCAGGCCGCGCAGCACCCGGTCGCCGACCTCGGGCGCGTACGCCTTGCGGACCGCCTCGGCGGCGATCCACACCAGCAGGGTGGTCACCTCCTGCTCGGCCTGGTCGGCCAGCAGGCGCTCCAGCTCGCGGTCGAAGGCGAGTTGGTTGCCGTGCCGGAAGGCGAGCAGCAGCGTCGCCGCCCTGGCCTTGGCCACGTCGACCGCCTCCGCAGGCAGTTCGTCGGCCAACTCCCTGGTCACCACCACGCCGTGCCCTCCCGTCAGTCGACATACGCTGCCCAGAACTCCCACTTACCGTACACAGTCGAACTGCAAACGCCCCTTAACCCGCGCGCAAAAGAACCAGACCCGATCGGCCGAACGCCAATTCAGGAATTTACTGATTCACGGTCAGACACTCCGCGCGAAGGTCCGCCGCAGCTCCTCGAGATCCTCCACGCACTTCCCGGAACCGACCGCGACACAGTCCAGCGGATTCTCCGCGACCCGCACCGGCAGACCGGTCTCCCGGGCTATCCGCCGGTCGAGGCCGCGCAGCAGCGCCCCGCCGCCGGTGAGCATGACGCCGTGGCCCATCACGTCGCCCGCCAGCTCCGGCGGCACCGTGTCCAGGGTCTGGCGGACCGCCAGCACGATCTCGGCGACCGGCTCGTCCAGCGCCTCGCGGACCTGAGCCGCCGTCACGGTGGCCGTCCTGGGCAGACCTTCGACGGCGTCCCGGCCGCGGACCAGGTGCTCGGCCGGACCCTCCTCGTCCTCCGGCACCGGACCGGCCGAGCCGATCGTCAGCTTGAGCTCCTCGGCGGTCCGTTCGCCGATCAGCAGGCCGTGGTCCTTCTTGACCTGCCGGGTGATCGCGGCGTCCATCCGGTCCCCCGCGACCCGGATCGACCGGGCGGCGACCATGCCGCCCATCGAGACCACGGCCACCTCGGTGGTGCCGCCGCCGATGTCCACCACCATCGAGCCGGTCGGCTCCTGGACCGGCAGCCCGGCCCCGATCGCGGCCGCCATCGGCTCCTCGATCAGGTGCACCGACCTGGCCCCGGCGCTGCCCACCGCCTCGATCACGGCCCGGCGTTCGACCCCGGTGATCCCGCTCGGCACGCAGACCACCACCCGGGGCTTGGCCCGGAACCAGCGGCCGCCGGTGCCGGTCGCCTTCGCCATCAGGTACCGCAGCAGGTGCCGGGTGCCCTCGAAGTCGGCGATCACGCCGTCCTGGAGCGGCCGGCTGGCCACCACGTCGGCGGGGGTGCGGCCCAGCGTCCGCTTGGCCTCGGCACCGACGCTCAGCACCTCGCCGGTCTTCCGGTCCATCGCGACCACCGAGGGCTCGTTCAGCACAATTCCCTTGCCCCGGAGGTAGACCAGGGTGTTCGCCGTTCCGAGATCGATGCCGATGTCCTGCCCGCGCCGCGCTTCGGTACCCGCCATTGGCCGCCCGCCTTCTCCGCTTTCGAACTCTTCGTGCACATCCGCCACCTGCCAGCGTACGCGATGGAATTCGGCCGAACGGGTTATCCGGAGCCGACGGGAATCCGATCGGTAATCAACTCCCTTTCCCGGTAAACGCCGAGGGCCGTACCCCCGCGCGAAGCGGTGGTACGGCCCTCGGTGAACGGGCGTCAGGCCTGCGGCAGCGACGCCAACTGCGCGGTGATCCGGGCGATGTCGGCCTCGGCCGCCTGCCGGCGGGCCTTGATCTTGTCGACCACGTTGTCCGGCGCCTTGGCCAGGAAGGCCTCGTTGCCGAGCTTGGCGATGGCCTGGTCCTTCTCCTTCTCGGCGGCGGCCAGGTCCTTGGCCAGGCGCTTGCGCTCGGCGGGCACATCGATGGTGCCGGACAGGTCCAGCGCCACGGTGATCCCGGCGACCGGCAGCGAGGCGGTGGCGGTGAAGCCCTCCTCGGGCTCGGTCAGCCGCGCCAGCGAACGGATCGCGGCCTCGTGCGCGACCAGCGCGCTGCCGGTCAGCTCCAGCTGAGCGGGCAGACGCTGACCCGGGTTCAGGTTCTGGTCGGAACGGAACCGGCGGACCTCGGTGATCACCTGCTGGACGGTGGCGACCTCCGCCTCGGCGGCGGCGTCGATCCGGGCGGCGTCGGCGACCGGCCACTCGGCGATCACCAGCGACTCCCCGCCGGTCAGCGTGGTCCACAGGGTCTCGGTGACGAACGGCACGATCGGGTGCAGCAGGCGCAGGGTCTTGTCCAGCACCTCGCCGAGCACCCGGCGCGCGGCATCGGCCTGCGGGCCGCCCGCGAACAGGGTGGTCTTGGAGAGCTCGACGTACCAGTCGAAGACCTCGTCCCAGGCGAAGTGGTAGAGGGCGTCCGAGACCTTGGCGAACTCGTACTCCTCGTAGAACGCGTCCACCTGGGTGATGGTCGCGTTCAGCCGGGACAGGATCCACCGGTCGACCGCGGTGAGCTCCTCGGGCGCGGGCAGCGGGCCCTCGACCGTGGCGCCGTTCATCAGGGCGAACCGGGTGGCGTTCCAGATCTTGTTGCAGAACTTGCCCGAGCCCTTGACCCAGTCCTCGCCGACCGGCACGTCCGCACCGGGGTTGGCGCCGCTGGCCAGGGTGAACCGGACGGCGTCCGCGCCGTACTCGTCCATCCAGTCCAGCGGGTCGACCGCGGTACCGGAGGACTTGGACATCTTCTTGCCGAACTGGTCACGGACCAGACCGGTCAACGCGACGGTCTTGAACGGCGCCTGACCGTCCATCGCGTACAGGCCGAACATCATCATCCGGGCGACCCAGAAGAAGATGATGTCGTGGCCGGTGAGCAGCACGTCGGTGGCGTAGAACTTCTCCAGGTCCGGGGTCTGCTCCGGCCAGCCGAGCGTGGAGAACGGCCACAGGCCGGAGGAGAACCAGGTGTCGAGGACGTCCGGGTCCTGGTGCCAGCCCTCGCCGGTGGGCGCCTGCTCGTCCGGGCCAACGCAGACGACCTGGCCCTCGGGGCCGTACCAGACCGGGATCCGGTGGCCCCACCAGAGCTGGCGCGAGATGCACCAGTCGTACATGTTGTCGACCCAGTCGAAGTAGCGGCGCTCCAGCTCCTTCGGGTGGATGTCCACCTTGCCGTCGCGGACGGCGTCGCCGGCCGCCTTGGCCAGCGGCTCGACCTTGACCCACCACTGCAGCGAGAGGCGCGGCTCGACGATGGTGTGGCAGCGCGAGCAGTGGCCCACGGCATGCATGTACGGGCGCTTCTCGGCGACGATCCGGCCCTGCTCGCGCAGCGCGCCGACCACGGCCGAGCGGGCCTCCAGCCGGTCCAGACCGAGGAACGGGCCGTGCACGGTGATCACACCGTGGTCGTCCATCACGGTCAGGTTCGGCAGGCCGTGGCGCTGGCCGATCGCGAAGTCGTTCGGGTCGTGCGCCGGGGTCACCTTGACGGCGCCGGTGCCGAACTCCGGGTCGACGTGCTCGTCCGCGACCACCGGGATCTCACGGTCCGTCAGCGGCAGCTTGATGGTGCGGCCGACCAGGTGGGCGTAGCGCTCGTCGGTCGGGTGCACCGCGACGGCGGTGTCGCCGAGCAGGGTCTCGGCCCGGGTGGTGGCGACCACGATCGAGTCGTCCCCGTCGCCGTAGCGGATCGAGACCAGCTCGCCGGCCTCGTCCTCGTGCTCGACCTCGATGTCGGAGAGCGCGGTGAGGCAGCGCGGGCACCAGTTGATGATGCGCTCGGCGCGGTAGATCAGGCCGTCGTCGAAGAGCTTCTTGAAGATGGTCTGGACGGCCTTGGACAGGCCCTCGTCCATGGTGAAGCGCTCGCGCGACCAGTCCACCCCGTCACCGAGGCGGCGCATCTGGCCGAGGATCCGCCCGCCGTAGTTCTCCTTCCACTCCCAGACCTTCTCGACGAAGGCCTCCCGGCCCAGGTCGTGCCGGGACAGGCCGGACTCGGCGAGCTGCTGCTCCACCTTGTTCTGGGTGGCGATGCCGGCGTGGTCCATGCCGGGCAGCCAGAGCGTCTCGAAACCCTGCATCCGCTTACGGCGCGTCAGGGCGTCCATCAGGGTGTGCTGGAAGGCATGGCCGAGGTGCAGCGCACCGGTGACGTTCGGCGGCGGGATGACGATGGTGTACGCGGGCTTGTCGCTCTTGGCGTCGGCGGTGAAGTAGCCGCGCTCCTCCCAGCGCTCGTACAGCACGCCCTCTACCTCCGCCGGGGCGTAGGTCGTCGGGAGGGTGGCTGCGTTGTCCCCGTCGAAGGTTCCGGGGCGCTGGTTCGTCGTGTCGGTCACGACACACAGTTTACGTAAACCTGGAGACCGCCTTCGACCGCATTCCGCGCCGACCACCCGGACGGGGCCGGTCTTGACGGGTGCGGTACCGTGCCCCGATACTCGCACGCCCGTTTGGCGCGCACTGACGAACAGTCACAACCGACGTGGGGGAGACCGATGAACGGGCCGGGGCAGCAGTATCCGCAGGGCCAACCGCCGCAACAGCCGCAGCCGCCGTACGGCCAGCCGCCGCAACAGCAGCCCTACGGCGCGCCGCCGCAGCCCCCGTACGGCCAGCCGCCGCAGAGCTACGGCTACCCGCCCCAGGCCCAGCCGCCCGCCGGACCGTACGGCGCGCCGCCGCAGCAGCCGGGCCCGCCGCAGTTCGGCAAGCCCCAGGAGCAGCCGCCCGCACCGCAGTTCGGCCAGCCGCAGCCCCCGTACGGCCAGCCGCAGGCACCCCAGTTCGGCGCCCCGCCGCAGTTCGGGCAGGCCCCGCAGTACGGCGCGCCGCAGCCGCCGTACGGGCAGCAGCCGCAGCCGTACGGCCAGCCGCAGTTCGGCGGGCCGATGCCCGAGCAGCCGAAGAGCAGGACCGGTCTGGTGATCGGCCTGGTGGTCGGCGCCGTGGTGCTGGTCGGCGGTGGCGGCCTGGTCTGGGCGCTGACCTCCTCGGACTCGCCGGTCGGCGCCGGCAGCTCCACCACCGGCAAGTTCAAGCTGGCCGCCCCGGCCACCCTGCCCGGCGGGTACACCCTGAAGACCAGCAAGGACGCCCCGGGCGACCCCAAGGAGTCCGGCAAGGGCTACAGCTCGTACGACGGCGGGCTGGTCGCGACCTACGTGAAGGGCAAGGACGCGACCGACAGCCTCACCATCGGCGGCTCCTGGGGCACCATCACCGACCCCGAGGCGATCACCAAGCAGGTCAACAAGCAGGCCGCCGGTCTGTCCACGCTGACCTGGAAGACCCCGCTGGCCTCGGTCGACGCCAAGGACGCCAAGGACGCGGGCGGCAAGCTCTCCTGCGGGGTGGCCAGCAGCAGCGGGATCGAGATCCCGATCTGCCTCTGGGCCAACCACTCCACGGCCGGCTCGGTCACCTTCACCAAGGTCTCGCTGGACGGCAAGAGCAGCCCGCTCACCCCGGCCCAGGCCGCCGACCAGACCCGGGCGATCCGGGACGCCCTGGTGGTCGCCAAGTAGGTCCACCAGGTCCACCAGCTCCGCGACAGCAGGAAGGCCCCGCACCCTGGAGGGTGCGGGGCCTTCCTGTCGCTGCGGGTCAGGCGCTCTTGTCGCGCCGCTCGCGCTTGATCATGTCGCGCGGGACCAGGGTCGGGATCGCGTGCTTGGAGACCACGTCGCCGGTGACCACCACGCGGGCCACGTCCTGCCGGGACGGCACCTCGTACATCACGGACATCAGCACCTCCTCCATGATGGCCCGCAGGCCACGGGCACCGGTGCCGCGCAGGATCGCCTGGTCGGCGATCGCCTCCAGCGCGTCGCGGCTGAACTCCAGCTCCACGCCGTCCAGTTCGAAGAGCTTGCGGTACTGCTTGACCAGCGCGTTCTTCGGCTCGGTGAGGATCTGCAGCAGCGCCTCGCGGTCCAGGTTGTGCACGCTGGTGATCACCGGGAGCCGGCCGATGAACTCGGGGATCATCCCGAACTTCACCAGGTCCTCCGGCATCACCGAACGGAAGTGGTCGCTGCTGTCCGACTCGCGCTTCGAGCGGATGTTGGCACCGAAGCCGATGCCCTTGCCACCCGCCCGGCCCTCGACGATCCGCTCCAGACCGGCGAACGCGCCACCCACGATGAACAGCACGTTGGTGGTGTCGATCTGGATGAACTCCTGGTGCGGGTGCTTGCGGCCGCCCTGCGGCGGCACGCTCGCGGTGGTGCCCTCCAGGATCTTCAGCAGCGCCTGCTGGACACCCTCGCCGGAGACGTCGCGGGTGATCGACGGGTTCTCGCTCTTGCGGGCGACCTTGTCGATCTCGTCGATGTAGATGATGCCGGTCTCGGCCTTCTTGACGTCGTAGTCAGCGGCCTGGATCAGCTTCAGCAGGATGTTCTCGACGTCCTCACCGACGTAACCGGCCTCGGTGAGGGCGGTGGCGTCGGCGATCGCGAACGGCACGTTCAGCATCCGGGCCAGGGTCTGCGCGAGCAGCGTCTTGCCGGAGCCGGTCGGGCCGAGCAGCAGGATGTTGGACTTGGCCAGCTCGATCGCGTCCTCGCGGCCGTTGCCACCGCTGCGCCCGGCCTCGCCGGCCTGGACGCGCTTGTAGTGGTTGTAGACCGCGACCGACAGCGACTTCTTCGCGGTGTCCTGGCCGACCACGTACTGGTCCAGGAACTCGTAGATCTCGCGGGGCTTCGGGAGCTCCTCGAAACGCACCTCGGAGGTCTCGGCGAGCTCCTCCTCGATGATCTCGTTGCACAGGTCGATGCACTCGTCGCAGATGTACACGCCTGGCCCGGCGATCAGCTTCTTCACCTGCTTCTGGGACTTGCCACAGAACGAGCACTTGAGCAGGTCGCCACCGTCTCCGATGCGTGCCACGAGGTGCTTCCCCTTCGCCAGGGGCCCCGCGGGGGTCCGGGGCCTGGTGCTGTGGACCGGTCGCCGTCGAGCGATCGGTCTCGCTATCCGACGGTACTCTGCCGAGCCGCCAATTCCGTCGTCTTCGACAGCTCTGCCGTACGCCCAGGGCGAATTGATACCGAACAGATGCCGTCGGACGGCACGGGCGGAGCACGGCTCACTGCCATGCCCCGCCCGGTGAACCCAGTGGGCTCAGGAGGTCAGCGAGGACTTCCGGGTCGAGATGATCTGGTCGATCAGCCCGTACTCCAGCGCCTCCTCGGCCGTCAGGATCTTGTCCCGCTCGATGTCCTCGCGGACCTGCTCGACCGGCTTGTTGGAGTGCTTGGACAGCATCTCCTCCAGCTGCTCGCGCATCCGGAAGATCTCCCGGGCCTGGATCTCCAGGTCGGAGACCTGACCGCGGCCGGTCTCGGTGTACGGCTGGTGGATCAGGATCCGGGCGTTCGGCAGCGCCATCCGCTTGCCGGGGGTGCCCGCCGCCAGCAGGACCGCCGCCGCGGAGGCCGCCTGGCCCATGCAGACGGTGGTGATGTCCGGCTTGACGTACTGCATGGTGTCGTAGATCGCGGTGAGCGCCGTGAAGGAGCCGCCGGGCGAGTTGATGTACATCTGGATCTCACGATCCGGGTCCATCGACTCCAGGCAGAGCAGCTGCGCCATGATGTCGTTGGCCGAGACGTCGTCCACCTGGGAGCCGAGGAAGATGATGCGCTCCTCGAACAGCTTGGCGTACGGGTCGTACTCGCGGATGCCCTGCGAGGTGCGCTCGACGAAGCGCGGGACGATGTAGCGGCCCTCGGCCCTCGGGGCGGTGAACTCGGTGCGCGCGGTGTTCATGGGGTGTTCGGTCCTCCGAAGCGTGACGGTCGGTTGGGTCTGCTGCCGGCTGCTGTCAGGCGCCGGTGCCGCCGCCGCCGGGAACGTCCGCGGCGCTGTGCATGATCGAGTCGATCAGGCCGTACTCCTTGGCCTGCTCCGGGGTGAACCAGCGGTCCCGGTCGGAGTCCGCGGTGACCCGCTCGAAGGACTGGCCGCTGTGCGCGGCGATCAGCTCGGACATCCGCTTCTTGGTGCGGAGCAGCTGCTCGGCCTGGATCCGGATGTCGGTGGCCGAACCGCCGAGACCGGCGGA
The DNA here is from genome assembly GCF_014203705.1 of Kitasatospora gansuensis. NCBI lineage: Bacteria > Bacillati > Actinomycetota > Actinomycetes > Kitasatosporales > Streptomycetaceae > Kitasatospora > Kitasatospora gansuensis. The sequence continues at coordinate 5,413,142 of NZ_JACHJR010000001.1, read as the reverse complement.
GGGCTGGTGCATCAGGATGTTGGCGTTCGGCAGCGAGAAGCGCTTGCCCTTGGCACCGGCGGTCAGCAGGAACTGACCCATCGAGGCGGCCATGCCCATCGCGATGGTGACCACGTCGTTCTTGATGTACTGCATGGTGTCGTAGATCGCCATGCCCGCGGTGATCGAGCCACCGGGCGAGTTGATGTACAGGTAGATGTCCTTCTCCGGGTCGGCCGCGAGGAGAAGGAGCTGGGCCGTGATCTTGTTGGCGATGTCGTCGTCGACCTGCTGGCCGAGGAAGATGATGCGCTCGTTGAGCAGCCGGTTGTAGACCTGGTCTCCCAGGCCGCCGAGCACGTCACCACCGGCGGCGTGCGGCGCCATCAGGCCAGGCATCTGCATCTGCGGGAACGTCACTTAGCCACCTGCTCAGTCGAATTGGACGGCCGCGCTACAGCCGCCGCTCTGTCGCACAGCTAGATATCACTGCGTGAATGTCGCTGTCTAAGGACCCTAACGCGCAGGCCCGGCCGCAGAATCCCCCACGCAGAACTGTTCGCTGTGAGCGCAGGGTCGGAGCGGGAACAACGGACGGCCCGGACACCCCGCTGACGGGGTGTCCGGGCCGTCCGGAACAGCTCGGGTACTACCGGGGAAATCAGGCCTCGGTGGTCTCGGCCGCGGCCTCGACGCCCTCGGTGGCCTCGTCCTCGTCGTCCTCGAAGGAGACGACGTCGCCGTTGGTGTCGGTGACCTTGGCGGCCTCGACGACCAGCGCCAGCGCCTTGCCGCGGGCGACCTCGCCGACCAGCAGCGGCACCTGGTTGCCCTGGACGACCTGCTGGGCGAACTGGTCCGGCGTCATGCCGGAGCCCGCCGCACGGCGGATGAGGTGCTCGGTGAGCTCCTCCTGGTTGACGCCCAGCTTCTCCTTGTCGACGATCTCGTCGAGCACGAACTGGGTCTTGATGCCCTTCTTGGCCTGGTCCTCGGTCTCCTTGGCGAAGTCCTCGACGGACTTGTCCTGGGTGGCGAGGTAGGTCTCGAGGGTCAGGCCCATGGGCTCGAGCTGGTGGTGCTCGAGGTTGTGCTTGCGGGTCTCGACCTCGTCCTTGAGGAGCTTCTCCGGGTACTCCATCTCGACCAGCTTCAGCAGCTCGTCGAGCACCCGCTCCTGGGCCTGGGTGGCCTGGTCGAACTCGCGCATCCGCTCGAGGCGCTTGCGGGAGTCGTCCTTCAGCTCCTCCAGGCTGTCGAACTCGCTCGCCATCTGGGCGAACTCGTCGTCCAGCTCGGGGAGTTCCTTCTCCTGGACGGCGGTCACGGTGACGGTGACCTCGGAGCTCTGGCCGGCCTGGGTGCCGCCCTTGAGCTCGGTGGTGAAGGTCTTGGTCTCGCCGGCGGACAGGCCGATGACGGCCTCGTCGATGCCGTCCAGCAGGCGGCCGGAGCCGATCTCGTAGCTCACGCCGGTGGCGGTGCCGTCCTCCGGCACCTCACCGTCGACCTTGGCCTCGAGGTCGACGACCACGACATCGCCCTCGGCGGCGGCGCGCTCGACGTCCTTGACCGAGGAGAAGCGCTCGCGCAGCTGCTCCAGCGACTTCTCGACGTCCTCGTCCGCGACCACGATCGGGTCGACGACGACCTCGATGCCGGCGAAGTCCGGGAGGGTGATCTCGGGACGCACGTCGACCTCGGCGACGAAGCTGAGGTCACCGCCGTCGGCGAGGTTCTCGACACCCTGGATGTCGGTGATGTCGGGCTGTCCGAGGACCTCGATCTTGCCCTCGTCGACGGCCTGCGTGTAGAAGCGCGGCAGGGCGTCGTTGACCGCCTCTTCCAGCACGGCGGCACGGCCGAAGCGCTGGTCGATGACGCGGTTCGGGATCTTGCCCTTACGGAAGCCCGGGACCGAGACCTGCGAGTTGATCTTCTTGTAAGCAGCGTCGAGGCTCGGCTTGAGCTCCTCGAAGGGCACCTCGACGGTGAGTCGAACCCGGGTCGGGTTCAGAGTCTCGACGGCGCTCTTCACGGTTGGGTCTCCTTGGGGGCTTGCGGTCAGGTTGTCTACGCCCTCCGACGACCGGCCGTGGGCCGATCGGGTTCGGACGAGACGGGTGATGGGCGGTTGGAGCTGCATCTCCCGTACGGGGGTGGACGGTGAGCGTGACTCCTCGCCCTCGGGCGGTCTGACCTGTGCACATGCCACAGGGACGACCGCCAGCGGCCCATCCTACCGGTAGCACGAAAGGCGGACGCCAGGGCGCCGCTGTTCGGGTCACCCACAGGGCCCGACCGACCCCCGAACCCGGCTCCCCGAACGGCCCGGGACGGTCCCGGCAGCCTCCGAATCCCGGTGGCACGGGGCGGCCCCCGGCGAACGGGAAGGTCGCCTGGCACACCGTCAGGTTCGCCATTGGCGTACCCGCCGCTCGGGCATCCGCCCCCGGAAACGCCAACAGGGCCCCGCGTGTTGACGAGACCCTGCCGCACTGTCGGGGTGGCCGGATTCGAACCGACGGCCTTCCGCTCCCAAAGCGGACGCGCTACCAAGCTGCGCCACACCCCGTGGTGCCGAGAGGAAGCGTACACGCCGCCCCGGCCGCCCCCATGGTCATATCGGAGACCCACCGAACGGGCCGAACCGCCAAAGCGGTGTGCGAGCAACCGACCCGACCAGGTACGCTGACCCTGTCCTCGCGACCGGCAACGGCCCCGAGGTCACTGTGCGCTCCGGCACCGCACGCGGGTGTAGCTCAATGGTAGAGCCCCAGTCTTCCAAACTGGTCACGCGAGTTCGATTCTCGTCACCCGCTCCAACGCCTCGGCCCCCTGGTCAATGACCAGGGGGCCGAAGTCGTCTGAGGCCGAGTCAGTCGGATCAGACGTTGACGCCGTGCGCGCGCAGGTAGGCGACCGGGTCGATGTCGGAGCCGTAGGCCGGGCCGGTGCGGACCTCGAAGTGCAGGTGCGGGCCGGTCACGTTGCCGGTGGCGCCGGAGAGGCCCAGCTGCTGGCCGGCCGAGACGGACTGGCCGACGCTGACGGAGATCGAGGAGAGGTGGGCGTACTCGGAGTACTTGCCGTCGGCGTGCTTGACGACGACCTCGTTGCCGTAGGACCCGCCGTTGCCGGCCTTGACCACGGTGCCGGAGGTGATGGCCTTGACGCTGGTGCCGGTCGAGGCGCGGAAGTCGACACCGGTGTGGTAGCCGCTGGACCAGGAGGAACCGGAGGCGTGGTACGCGGTGGAGGTGCCGCCGCTGACCGGGGCGACGTAGCCGCCGGCCGCCACGGCGGCCGACTCGGCCTTCGGAGCCGCAGCAGCCTTCGGGGCGGTGCTCGCCTTCGGGGCCGCGGTGGTCGCCTTGGAGCGGGACGCCTTGGTGGAGTCCGTGGTGCTCGCGGAGGAGGAAGAGGAGGACTTGGTCTCGGTCTTCGGCGCCTCGACGACGGCCTTCGGGGCCTCCGCGGCGGGCGCCGGCGTGGCGGCCACGGCCTTGCCGGCGAGCGAGAGCTGCTGACCCGGGTAGATCAGGTTCGGGTTGCCGCCGACCACGGTGCGGTTGTCCTGGTAGAGCTTCTCCCAGCCGCCGTCCACCTGCTTGGCGGAGGCGATCTTCGAGAGGGTGTCGCCACTGACGACCTGGTAGCTGCTCGCGGCCGGGGTGGCGGCGGCGACCGGGGTCACCGCGGTGGCGGCCGGAGCGGTCTCGGTGGCGATGGTGGTCACGGCGGCCGGGGCGGCCTGCGGCACGGAGGCGGCGGCGTGGCCCTGGTGGGCGCTGGCGGCGGCGACCGGGAGTGCGAAGGTGGCGCCGAGGACGCCGGTCGCGACGGCGATCCGGGTCAGGTGGGACAGCTGGACGCGACGGTGCTTGCCCTGTGCGGACATGGGGGGTCCTCTCCGACGCCTACGAGGTGAGCTGTCGGGTGCGGACTGGAGATGCCCGGCCGCAGGAATGCGGCTTAACCCCAAGCCGTCCCGGTTCACACCGGTTCGGCGACTTACCTTGGGTCCCCCGCTCCTGCCATGCGTGCCTTGTACGAGGCGCCGGGCGGCGGCAGGATTCGGCGTTCCGCCCGGATGAGCCCGTCCGGTCGTTCACCGGACAGGCCTCGAAGCAAAGCCGATCGGTCGCGAAGTGGCAAGCCCCGGTTGAACGCTGAACAAGGATGATCAGGGACGAAGGTCACGTCCCGGTCGGGACTTGCGCCCCTGACACCCCGAATCGGCGACGCTTCGTCCCCGACCTTTCTACGGAGGGTGTCCGATATCGCCGTCCGTGCCCGGCCGGACCCGCTCCGCCAGCGTTCACCGTGACACCGCTCACGTCGGGCCGATACGCTCGCCCACGGTCGAGCTCGAACGCAGGTGTTCGAGGCGCCGCTGAGCAAGGAGCCCCGCCTGTGCGCCCCGAGGAACGGCTGGCCGTCATCCAGCGCGCGGTGATCCGCGAGATGGCCGGACTCGGTCAGGAGTTCACCCTCGACGGCCCGCTGGTGCGCGGCCCCGGCACCACGGCGGTGGCCTTCCGCGACCACGACGAGCACGGCACCGGCGCCGGCCATGTCGACCTCGGCTACGTCCTGCGGCTCGGCCAGGGCGACGCACCGGTGCTCTGGGACTGCGCGGCCGGTGTGGGCGGCACCGAGGTGGAGCGGCTGGACAGCGCGGTGCGGATGTGGGCGGGCACCACGGCGACCGCCGTACTGAGCCTGCTGACCGGCGAGGGCGACCACTACGACGCCCCCGAGTTCCCCGGCTGGCACGTGGTGCAGGGCCCGGCCGCGGTGTTCGGCGCCGACACCGACCCGCTGTTCGACTGGGTCACCGAGCGCGACCTCGGCCCGGTGCTGGCGGCCGCCGTGCTGCCGAAGCTGACCGAGCGTCAGGTCAACGGCGTGAAGCTGTTCTTCGGCGGCAAGGCGGGCGACGACGTCGCCGAGGTCCGGATCAACGGGACGGTCTGCGAGCCGGCTTCGGCCGCCCTGCGCGCACTGGACTGGCCACGGGGCGAACGGCTCTGCTGGGCCCGGCTGTTCCTGCTGCTGGTCGCCGAGCACCCGCAGCCGGAGCACCCGGGACAGGCTGAACCCCCGCCGCCGCGCCGCTGGTTGGGCCGCTGGTGGCGGAGTCGTCGCTGAAAGCCTGACCCGGGTCAGCCGCGCCCGAGGCCGTGCGTCGTCAGCTGGCGACCGAGGAGATGGTCTGCGCGAGCTGGGTGAGGAAGTCCTGGATCGGCTTGGCCGCCGTGGACTGGCTGAGCATGAAGCCGAACAGTGCGGCCATGACCGCGTGACTGGTCTTCAACTGCTTGTTGCGGATGAAGATGACCACGATGATCCCGAACAGGACCAGCGCTGAGACGGAGAAGGCCACCAGGACTCACTTCCTCATTCTTTCGTAGCGAGCTTCGTGGCGGGCCCAATCCCCCGAGACCCCCGAGAACCGACCGTCCCACCCGAACTCAGTGTGGTCGTTCGTGCCGACTGCGTAAAGGACTTGCCGGAAGCCAGCCGCGAAGATCCTGCGATGTGAGACGAATTTCCGCCGACCGAGACGATAGCCCAGCCGACCTGACGGGCCGTCGAACGGGTACCCCTAACTGGAAGTTGACCGCTCCCGGGCTGGTGGGGCCGGACCTAGATCCACTGCACCGGGCCGCGATCAGGAATGGCCGAAGACCGGTGCACCGACTTGACACACTTCGGCTACCGGTCGGTCACCCACGCCAGAGCAGCAGGACCGCCCGGTCGTCGTTCACGTCCTTGGCGACCGACTCGATCAGCCTCACCGCCGAGCCCCGGCCGCCGTGTTGGGAGAACGGGGCGCCGCCGATCAGCCGGTCCGCCTCCCCCATCAGCCGGTCCATCCCCTCGGTCAGGTCCCGGCCGGGGATCTCCACCATGCCGTCGGTGCAGAGCATCAGCACGTCGCCCTGGTCCAGCCGGCCGCGGACCGCCTCGAACACCGCGCCGTCGTAGACCCCGAGCAGCGCGCCCTCGGTGGACTCCTTGATCTCCCAGCGGCCGGTGCCCGCGTGCCGCTGCATCCCGGGCAGGTGCCCGGCCGACAGCAGCTCGTACTCGCCGGTCTCCAGGTCCAGCACCAGGTGCACGGCGGTCGCGAAGCCCTCGTCCCAGTCCTGCCGGAGCAGGTAGCCGTTGGCGGCGGGCAGGAACTGCTGGGCCGGCAGCGAGCCGAGCAGCCCGCCGAACGCGCCGGAGAGCAGCAGCGCGCGGGAGCCCGCGTCCATGCCCTTTCCGGACACGTCGGCCAGGACCACCTCCAGGGTCCGCCGGCCGGGGCCGGTCCGGGTGGCCACCACGAAGTCGCCGGAGAAGGACTGGCCGCCGGCCGGGCGGAGCGCCATGTCGGCGGACCAGCCCGCGGGCAGCGCGGGCACCCTGCTCTGCACCCGCAGCCGCTCGCGCAGGTCGAACAGCATCGAGCCGCCGCCGCGCCACGGCACGCCGACCCGGCTGCGGAACTGGGCCAGCAGCAGCCCGGCCACCCCGACCGCGCCGACCACCAGGGCGGCGCCCGGGGTGACGCCGTAGACGTACGTGTCGGGGCGGTCGCTGGCCACCCGCTCGCCGGTGTGGATCAGCGACTCGACCGAGAGCCCGAGCGCGGCGGCCGCGTAGAGCAGCACCAGGGTGCCGGGCCGCAGCAGCAGCGCGCCGGCCAGGATCGGCAGCACCAGCGCGGTGGGCGGGGCCCAGGCCGGGATCAGGACGTTGAGCACCACCAGCAGCGGGACGGCCGCGAACAGCACCGCGAAGGCGAGCCAGTCGGAGGCGTCGCCGCGGAAGTAGTCCACTCCGGTCCGGCGCAGCACTCGGCGGACCCGGTAGAGCCTGCCGCGCAACCGGGCCGTCCACGGGGTGTCGGCCGCCTGTGCGGCCGGGCCCGTCTCAGTCGGCCGGGGTGTGAGACCCGGCGTGCTGCCAGCCATGGGCTCTGACCTTATCCACCGGCGCGGCCCGCCGTCGACGGTTGGGGCGCCGCCGGGCGCACCGTTCCGCGCGGAACGCGCGGATTTCGGCCGCCGGAGGCGCCCACCCGCCGCCGGAACCCGTGCGGTCAAGCCGCCGAATGTCAGTCGCGCACGATGCAACTCGGTGATAGCTGTTGGCATATGACCGCTGATACCGAGACATTTGACAACCTGACAGTCGACGGCCTGACGGTACGCACCCTGACGGGCGAGGAGTGGGACGGCTGGTACCGGACCCTGGAGGTCGCCTTCGGCGGCCAGGAGGAGCACCCCGAGGAGCGCGCGCTCTGGCGCGAGCTGACCGAGCCGGCCCGCTCGCTGGGCGTCTGGGACGGCGCCGCACCGGTGGCCTGCGCCGGGGCGTTCTCGCTGCGGATGACCGTGCCGGGCGGGGTGGTGGTCCCGGTCGCGGCGGTCACCATGGTCGGGGTGCTGCCGACCCACCGGCGGCGCGGCATCCTCACCGGGCTGATGCGGCGTCAGCTGACGGAGCTGCGGGACGGCGGCGAGGCGGTGGCGGTGCTGACCGCCTCGGAGTCCGGGATCTACGGCCGGTTCGGCTACGGCCTGGGCAGCTGGCGGATGGCGCTGACCGTGCCGACCGGCAAGGTCGCGGTGCGGACCCCGGTGGACCGCGGTGTCCGGCTGCGGCTGGCCGACCCGGTCGAGAGCGGCCCGGCCTGCGAGGAGCTGTACGCCGGGCTGGTGGCCGGGCGTCCCGGCATGCTGGAGCGCCGGCCGGGCTGGGAGAAGCTCCCGCTGCTCGACCCGCCGGCCGGGCGGGACGGCGCCTCGCCCCGGCAGTGCGTCCTCGCCGAGGACCGGGAGAGCGGCCGGCTGCTGGGCTACGCCCGGTACTCGGTCTCGGTCGCCTGGGGCACCGAGGACCTCCCGGACGGCACCGTCCGGGTCCGCGACATCGAGGCGCGCACGCCCGAGGTGTACGCGACGCTCTGGGACTACCTGCTGAACCTGGACCTGGTCGAGCGGGTGACCGTCGCCAACCGCCCGGTGGACGACCCGGTGCTGCACCTGGTCGACGACCCGCGCCGGCTGGAGCCCCGGCTCGGCGACGCGCTGCACGTCCGGCTGGTCCGGCTCGGCGAGGCGCTGGAGCTGCGCGAGTACGCGACCGCGCTGGACGTGGTGCTGGAGGTGACCGACGGCTTCTGTCCGTGGAACACCGGACGCTGGCGGCTGCGCAGCGGCGGGCCCGGCAAGGGCGCGAGCTGCGTGCGCACCGACGATCCGGCCGATCTGGTGCTGGACGTACGGGAGTTGGGGGCCGCCTACCTGGGCGGGGTCAGGCTCGCGGCGCTCGGGCGGGCCGGGTTGGTGCGGGAGCTGGGCGACGGTGCGCTGGCCGAGGCCGACCGGGCCTTCGCCTCGGACCTCGCCCCCTGGCTGCCGCACGGCTTCTGACGGCACGACACGAAAACGCCGGGGGCAGGGGCGTCGGCCCCTGCCCCCGGCGGATCGGGAAGGTCAGACCTGCGGGTGGTGGGCGGGGATCGGGGGGAGCTCGCCGGTGGTCTCGTACTCGGAGAGCATCTCGATCCGGCGAGTGTGCCGCTCCTCGCCGCTGTACGGGGTGTTGAGGAAGATCTCGACGAAGCGGGTGGCCTCGGCCTCGGTGTGCATCCGGCCGCCGACGCTGATCACGTTGGCGTTGTTGTGCTCGCGGCCGAGCGAGGCGGTCTGCTCGCTCCAGGCCAGCGCCGCCCGGACACCCTTGACCTTGTTGGCGGCGATCGCCTCGCCGTTGCCGGAGCCGCCGATCACGACGCCCAGCGACTCCGGGTCCGCGGCGGTGCGCTCGGCCGCCCGGAGGCAGAACGGCGGGTAGTCGTCCACCGCGTCGTAGATGTGCGGGCCGCAGTCGACCGGCTCGTGGCCGTTCTCCTTCAGCCACTGGACGAGGTGGTTCTTGAGGTCATATCCGGCATGGTCGGAACCCAGGTACACGCGCATGCGCAGATTGTGGCATGCGCGGGTACCCGGACCGCCGTCGACAGGTCGGATCAGGAGGCGCGCCGGACCAGCTTCCAGGCCAGCGGCAGCGCGCCCATCGCCAGCACCAGCTTCAGCGCGTCGCCCACCAGGTAGGGGTAGAGCCCGAGTTCGGCCGCGCGGGCCAACGGGACGTGCAGCGAGGCGGCCAGGTACGGGACGCCGACGGCGTAGATCGCCAGGGTGCCGAGCAGCATCGCGCCGGCCGTCCGCAGCGGGCTGCGGTCCGCGCCGCGCCGCGCCAGCGCGCCGACCAGGCCGGCCGCCAGCACGAAGCCGATCACGTAGCCGAGGCTGGGCATCGCGAAGCCGGAGCTGCCGCCGGCGAACCAGGGCAGGCCCGCCATCCCGGCCAGCAGGTAGAGGCCGAGGGCGGCGATGCCGCGCCGGGTGCCGAGCGCGGTGCCGACCAGCAGGGCGGCGAAGGTCTGGCCGGTGACCGGGACGGGCGAGCCCGGCACGGCCACCGAGAGCTGGGCGGCCAGGCCGGTGACGGCCGCTCCCCCGGCGACCAGGGCGAGTTCACGGGCCTGGGCGCCGAACCGGGAACCGGCCTGCGGGAGCAGGTCGGCCAGGACCGGGGTGGCGGCGGCGGGCGTGGCGATGGCCATGGGCGGGTCTCCTGACGACTCGTTGGGTGATCACTTGTGAACCTATGTCGTCGCCCGGGCCGGTGAGGGCGTCGGATCCGGCCAAGGGCCGCTGCCCTGGCTTGTCGTGTTCGGCGCATTTCGGCCAGCTGGAGTGAGGAAGCGATCACTTTCCGTCAGATGACCGTCCGGATGGCGGTCTACCGGCCCCGGATATTGGCATGCCCACCGTTTGTACCGAATAGTGGACGGTCCCTCCCGCTATCCGTACAAGGTCTGGACCTGCCTGATGTCCTCCCCCACCCCCCAGCCGACGCTGGAGCCCACCGAGCGGTCGGCCACCGCCGCGCCGAGCGGCCTCACCCACGGCCTGAAGCAGCGTCACCTGTCGATGATCGCGCTCGGCGGCGTGATCGGTGCCGGGCTGTTCGTCGGCTCCGGGGCGGGCATCGCCGCGGCCGGTCCGGCCATCGTGCTGGCGTTCGCCGCCTCCGGCCTGCTGGTCATGCTGGTGATGCGGATGCTCGGCGAGATGTCGGCGGCCCGCCCGGCCAGCGGCTCCTTCTCGGTGCACGCCGAGAAGGAGATCGGCCCCTGGGCCGGGGTGGCGTCCGGCTGGGTGTTCTGGACCCTGCTCTGCGTCGGGGTGGCCGCCGAGGCGATCGCCGCCGCCGGGATCGTGCACGGCTGGCTGCCCGGCGTGCCCAGCTGGGCCTGGGTCGCGCTGTTCATGACCTTCTTCTGCGCCACCAACCTGGCCGCCGTGAAGAACTTCGGCGAGTTCGAGTTCTGGTTCGCCGCGATCAAGGTGACGGCGATCGTCGCCTTCCTGGTGATCTGCGTGCTCGCCATCCTCGGTCTGCTGCCCGGCACTTCGGCCCCCGGCACCGCCAACCTGACCGGCCAGGGCGGGTTCTTCCCGAACGGGCTGAGCGGACTGGTCACCGGTCTGCTCGCCTCGGTCTTCGCCTACGGCGGGCTCGAGACGGTGACCATCGCCGCCGCCGAGTCCGAGAACCCCCGGCGCAGCGTGAGCATCGCCGTGCGCACCGCGATGTGGCGGATCGCGCTGTTCTACGTCGGCTCGATGGCCGTGATCGTCACGCTGGTCCCGTGGAACGACCCCGAGGTGGTCAGCAGCGGCCCGTACGTCGCGGTGCTGGACGTCATCGGCATCCCGAACGCCGCGCAGCTGATGAACGTGGTGGTGCTGATCGCGCTGCTCTCCGCGATGAACGCCAACATCTACGGCTCCTCCCGGATGGCGTACTCGCTGGTCCAGCGCGGCCAGGGCCCGCGGGTGCTGGCCAAGGTCAGCGGCGGGGTGCCGCGGCTCGCGGTGCTGGCCTCCTCGGCCTTCGGCTTCTTCGCGGTGCTGCTCAGCTTCATCTGGCCGGAGACGGTGTTCGCCTGGCTGCTCAACATGGTCGGCGCGGCGGTGCTGGTGGTCTGGGGCTTCATCGCGGTGGCCCAGCTGCGGATGCGGCGGCGGCTGGAGCGGGAGGCCCCCGAGCTGCTCACCGTGCGGATGTGGGCCTTCCCGTACCTGACCTGGGTGGCACTGGCGGGCATCGTCACGGTGCTCGGGCTGATGACGCTGGATCACGACAACCGGGTCCAGCTCTACTTCACCGCGGCGCTCACCCTGGCGCTCTCGCTGGCCGGCTGGTTCAAGCAGCGCCGGGACGCCACCCGCGCCGACGCCTGATCAGCCCTTCGACAGCCCGGAGGCCCCGGACCCGCCGACGCGGGTACGGGGCCTCCGGCGTGCCGTCACTCGAAGGACGGGCCCGCGGTGCGGGTGCGCTTGATCTCGTAGAAGCCGGGGGTACCGGCCACCAGCAGGGTGCCGTCCCACAGCCGGGCGGCGGCCTCGCCGCGCGGGGTCGGGGTGACCACCGGGCCGAAGAACGCGACCCGGCCGCCTTCCGGGCCGTCCACCGCGATCACCGGGGTGCCGACGTCCTCGCCGACCAGGCCGATGCCCTCGGCGTGCGAGGCGCGCAGCGCCTCGTCGTACTCGGTGGAGTCGGCCGCGTCGGCCAGCTCGACCGGCAGGCCGGCCGCGACCAGGGCCGCCTCGATGGTGGCCCGCTCGTTGGGCAGCTTCTGGTTGTGGAAGCGGGTGCCGAGCTCGGTGTAGAGCGGGCCGAGCACCTTGTCACCGTGCGCCTGGGCGGCGGCGATCAGGACCCGGACCGGGCCCCAGCCCTTGGCGACGAAGTCCTTGTACTGCTGCGGCAGGTCCTCGCGGTGCTCGTTCAGCACCGACAGGCTCATCACGTGCCAGCGGGTCTGCACCGGGCGGAGCTGCTCCACCTCCAGCATCCAACGGGACGTCATCCAGGCCCACGGGCAGGTCGGGTCGAACCAGAAGTCGGCGATCTTCTTGGAGTCTGCGGTCGTCACTGACGGCGTCCTTCGCTCGGTACGGGCGGGTTCCACGGTCAGCAACAGCGGCGGGCCACCGCTGATTCCGGCCGACTGGTGCAATGGCACCGCGGGACGCCCATGAAAGGATGCGCCTGGGACGACCTCCCGACAGAGACCGTGCGAGCCGGACAAAGGAGTACCGCCCGTGCCGGGCAAGAACCTGAGCCGCGAGGAAGCCCAGCAGCGGGCCGCCATCCTCTCGGTGGACAGCTACCGCGTCCACCTCGACCTCACCTCGGCCGTCGATCCGACGGCCGCCACCTTCCGGTCGACCACCACCATCGCCTTCCGCTCCGCCGAGGCAGGAGCGGCGAGCTTCGCCGACCTGCTGGCCCCGCAGGTCAGGTCCGTCACCCTGAACGGGCGTCAGCTGGACCCGGCCGAGGTCTTCGACGGCACCCGGGTGGCGCTGGCCGAGCTGGCCGCGCAGAACCTGCTGGTGGTCGAGGCGGACTGCGCCTACAGCCGCACCGGCGAGGGCCTGCACCGCTTCGTCGACCCGGTGGACGGCGAGACCTACCTCTACACGCACTTCGAACCGGCCGACTCCCGGCGGGTGTTCGCCAACTTCGAGCAGCCCGATCTGAAGGCCCCGTTCACCTTCACGGTGACCGCCCCGGCCGCCTGGGACGTGTACGCCAACGGGGTGCACACCGCGATCACCGAGGACGGCACCGCCCGGGTCTGGGAGTTCGCGCCGACGCAGCCGATCTCCACCTACCTGACCGCCGTGGTGGCCGGCCCGTACCACGTCGAACGCGACCACTACAGCCGGAAGCTGGCCGACGGCTCGACGCTGGAGATCCCGCTCGCGGCGACCTGCCGCAAGTCGCTGTCGAAGCACTTCGACGCCGACGAGATCTTCACCGTCACCAAGCAGGGCCTGGACTTCTTCCACACCGAGTTCGACTACCCGTACCCGTTCGGCAAGTACGACCAGTGCTTCGTCCCCGAGTACAACATCGGCGCGATGGAGAACCCGGGCTGCGTCACCTTCCGCGAGGAGTTCGTCTTCCGCTCGAAGGTCACCGAGGCCGCGTACGAGGGCCGGGCCAACGTCATCCTGCACGAGATGGCGCACATGTGGTTCGGCGACCTGGTCACCATGAAGTGGTGGGACGACCTCTGGCTGAAGGAGTCGTTCGCCGACTTCATGGGCTCGTACGGGCTGATCGGCGCGGGCACCAAGTACAAGGCGGCCTGGATCACCTTCGCCAACCGGCGCAAGGCCTGGGCGTACCGGCAGGACCAGTTCCCCACCACCCACCCGATCACGGCCGACATCCGTGACCTGGAGGACGCCAAGCTCAACTTCGACGGCATCACCTACGCCAAGGGCGCCTCGGTGCTCAAGCAGCTGGTGGCGTACGTCGGCGCGGAGGCGTTCTTCGAGGGTGCCCGGCACTACTTCAAGCGGCACGCCTTCGGCAACACCGTGCTCGGCGACCTGCTCGGCGCGCTGGAGGGCACCAGCGGACGGGACCTCACCTCCTGGGCCGCCGCCTGGCTGCAGACCTCCGGGGTCAACTCGCTCACCCCGCAGCTCACCGTGGACGCCGACGGCCGGATCACCGAGTTCGCGGTGCTCCAGGACGGCGGGACGCTGCGCCCGCACCGGATCGCGATCGGCTGCTACGACCGGGACGCCGACGGCGCGCTGGTGCGCACCGAGCGGGTCGAGCTGGACGTGGACGGCGCCCGCACCGTGGTGCCCGAGCTGGCCGGCAAGCCGCGCCCGGCGCTGGTGCTGCTGAACGACGACGACCTGACGTACTGCAAGATCCGGTTCGACGACCACTCGCTGGAGACGCTGCGCGAGGGCCTCGGCGACATCACCGAACCGCTGTCCCGCGCGCTGGCCTGGTCCGCCGCCTGGAACCTGACCCGGGACGGGCTGATGCCCACCCGGGACTACCTCGACCTGGTGGACCGGTTCGCCGGCCCGGAGTCGGACATCGGGGTGCTGCAGTCGCTGCACCAGCAGGCCAAGGGCGCGCTCGACCTGTACGCCGCGCCGGAGCACCGGGCGGCGGGCGCACGGCAGTTGGCCGCCTGCGCGCTGCGCGAGCTGCGCGCCGCCGAGCCGGGCAGCGACCACCAGCTGGCCTGGGCCCGGTTCCTGGCGCTGACCGCGCACGAGGCCGAGCACCTCCAGCTGGTCGAGGGCCTGCTGGCCGGCACCGCCCGGATCGACGGTCTGGTGGTGGACCAGGAGCTGCGCTGGGCGCTCTGGCTGGCGCTCGCCGCCACCGGGCGGGCGACACCCGAGCAGCTGCGCGGCGAGCTGGAGCTGGACAACACCGCGAGCGGGCGTCAGCACCTGACGCAGAGTCTGGCCGCGCTGCCCACCCCCGGTGCCAAGGCCACCGCCTGGGCCTCCGTGGTGGACTCCGACGAGCTGCCGAACGCGCTGGTGGAGGCCCAGATCGCGGGCTTCGCCCAGCCCGGCCAGCGCGAGCTGACCGCCGGCTACGCCGACACCTACTTCGAGGTCATCGAGGCGGTCTGGGCCCAGCGGTCGATCGAGATCGCGATGCGGATCGTCGGCGGCTTCTTCCCGCGGTTCCAGACCGACCCGGCCACCCTGGCCGCCGCCGACGCCTGGCTGACGGAGCACCAGGGCGCCGCGCCCGCGCTGCGCCGCCTGGTGCTGGAGTGCCGGGACGACCTGGCCCGCGCGCTGCGCGCGCAGGCGGTCGACCAGGCCTGAACACGCCGAAGGGGCCGCCCACTTGTCTTCAAGTGGGCGGCCCCTTCGGTCTGTCCGGGGGTGCTACTTCAGGGTGGCCGAGGTCAGACCCGACTGCACCTGACGCTGGAAGGACAGGTACACCACCAGCACCGGCAGCATCGCGATGGTCATGCCCGCGAACAGCGCCGGGGCGTCGCTCTTGTAGCCGGACTGCAGGGCGAGGTTGACCAGACCCTGGGCCAGCATCGAGTGGTCGGCCTCGCCGGCCGAGGTCGGCTGCATCAGGGTGACCGGCAGGATGTACTGGTTCCACTGCCCGAGCACGTTGAAGATGCCGACGCTGATCAGGCCGGGCTTGGCCATCGGCACCATCACCCGGAAGAACGCCCGCGAGTGCGAGCAGCCGTCCAGCATGGCCGCCTCGTGGATCGCGGTCGGCAGGGTGCGGAAGAACGAGTGCAGGAAGAACACGGTGAACGGCAGCGAGTACGCCGTGTACACCAGGATCAGGCCCGCGTAGCTGTTCAGACCGAGGTAGGGGCTGATCTCACCGAGGTTGCGGACCATGAAGAACAGCGGGACGAGCGCGAGGTAGACGGGGAACATCGCGCCCGCGACGAACAGGAAGTAGATCGGCCGGTTGCCCTTGAACTCGTAGCGGGCCAGCACGTAGGCCGCCATCGCACCGAGCAGCATGGTCAGGGTGAGCGAACCCGCGAGCACGATCAGGGTGTTGGCGAAGTAGCCGCCGATGCCCTTCTCCCAGGCGGTGCCGAAGTTCTTGAAGCTCCACTCGGTGGGCCAGCTCCAGGCACTGGTGTTGATCTGGGAGTCGGTCTTGAACGACCCGAGCACCACCCAGGCCAGCGGGAAGATGATCATCACGGCCCAGATGGCCAGGAAGCCGTGCGAGAACACGTTCAGCACACCGCCGCCGTCGCCGAAGCGGGCCTCCTTGACCGGCGGCCGGGGCTTGACGGAGCGTTGGGCGGGAACGGTCCCGGTCTTGTCGATGCTGGTACTCATGCCATGGCCCCGCTCAGTACTCGATGCGCTCGCGCCGGGTGACCCGCAGCGAGACGACGGACAGGATGAGGGTGAAGAAGAAGATCACAACACCCATCGCGCAGGCGTAGCCCGCCTCACCGAAGGCGAGGAAGTTGCGCATCAGGTACGTCGACATCAACTCGCTGTGGTGGTCGGGGCCACCGCCGTAGGTGCGGCCCGGGGTCATGCTGGCGACCAGCGCGAAGGCGTCCATCGCCACGATGGCGAGGTAGACCCAGGCGGTCTGGATGGTCTCCCAGAGCAGCGGCAGGGTGATCTTGAAGAAGGTCTGCCCGCGCTTGGCGCCGTCCAGCAGCGCCGCCTCGTAGATGTCCTTCGGGATCGACTGCATGGCCGCCGAGAAGAGCACCAGGTAGAAGCCGACACCGCCCCAGACCAGGACGCCCATGATGCACCAGAGCACCAGGTTCGGGCTGTTCAGCCACTCCATCGGATGCTGCGGGTCGACCAGGCCGAGCTTGATCAGCGCGCCGTTGGCCAGGCCCGCGGCGTCGCTGCGGTACACGGCCTGCCAGAGCACCGCGAGGATCGCGATCGACAGGACCTGCGGGAAGAAGAAGACCACCTTGTAGAACGCGGCGCCGGCCACGCCCTGGACCCCGCCGGTGCCGCCCTTGCCGCCCACGTTGAGCATGAAGGCGAAGAACAGCGCGATCAGGATGGTGGCGACCGGGAGCACGGCGAGCAGGAGCAGGTTGTGCCAGAGCGCGCCGAGGAAGACCTCGTCACCGAGGAGCTTGGTGTAGTTGTCCAGGCCGACGAAGTTCATCTCCTGGCTCTGCCCGGACCAGTCGGTCAGGGAGTATCCGAAGGTCTGCGCGTAGGGCCAGAGCACCAAGCCCACGTACAGCAAAATCGGAAGAAAGAGGAACCCCACGATGAAGGGGTACTTGCCGTGACGCATGGTCACATCTCCTGTCCGTCAGGCGTGAGCGCACCGGGGGACTGGTGCGGGAGCCCCCCGGTGCGCGGTGTCACTTCGCCGGTCAGGCGGTCTTGTTCTTGGTGGCCGACTCCTTGGCGCGCTTGATCCACTCCGCCGGAGTGATGCGCTTGGCCAGGAGCTCGCCCGAGGCGTTCTGCAGGTCCTCGTCGAACTTGCTCGCGGTGTTCGGGTACTGGAAGTTGAAGACGTTGGCCCCCGCCGCCTTCAGCGCCACCACGGTCGACTTGGTGCCCGGCTTCAGCTGGACCTCCGGGCCGACACCGTCCTTGAGGCAGGTGAGGCTGTTGGCGGCCTGGGCGAACTTGCCCGACGCCTCCTTGGTCAGCATCATCCGGAGGAACTCCAGGCCGCCGGCCACGTTCTTGGCCTTGGTCGGCACCACGAACGGCTCGCCGGAGCCGGCCCGGATGGCCTCGAACGGAAGCTTGTCGCCGGGCAGCGACGGCATCGGCAGGAAGGTCATCTCGAAGTCGGCCGGGGTGGAGGTGAGCTGCTCGTTCTCCAGCCAGGAACCGGACGGGATGAAGACCGCCTTGTACTGGTTCCACGCGGTCTGCGACTCGGTGTGGGTCATGCCGTTGGTGCCGGGGAGCAGGAAGTCCTTCTCCACCACCTGGAAGAACGCCTCGACGGCGGTCTTCACGGCCGGGTCGTCCCACGCGGTCGGGTCGAGCTTGTCGATCCGGGCCATCAGGTCGAGGCCGCCCTGCTTGGCGATCATGTCCAGGATGGCGACGTTGATGTAGTACGGGTACTTGCCCTGGTGGGCGAGCGGGGCGATGCCCTTGGCCTTGGCCTGCTCACAGACGGTGATGAACTCGGCCCAGGTCTTCGGCACGGTCCAGCCGTTGTCCTTGAAGAGCTTGCCGGAGTACCAGAGGCCCCACATCGTGTACGCGTACGACAGGTTGTAGACCTTGCCGTCGATCGTGCCGGACTCGATGGTGCCGGGCATCAGGACGTCGCGGACCTTCTTCGACGGGTCGTCGATGTACGGCGCGTCCAGCAGCGGGGCCAGGTCGACCAGGCTCTTGTCCTTGACCAGGACGTCCAGCTTGATCTGCTTGTTGCCCGAGTCGTCGATGACGTCCGGCGGGGAGCCGGCGTTGAAGCGCGGCTGCAGCTTGCCGGTGATGTCCTTGTCGGCCTGCTGGTTGACCTTGGCGTCCGGGTAGGTCTTGGAGTAGATCGCGGCGAACGCGGCCAGGTAGTCCTTGCCGTAGCCACCGTCGAAGATGAAGGCCTCGAGGCCCGCCTTCGGGTCCACCCCGAACGGGTTCTTGGCGTCCTTCAGGTTGTACTCGCCGGCCTTCTTGCTGTCGCTGCTGCCACTGCCGCCGGCGCAGGCGGCGAGCAGCGAGCCGCTGCCGGCCGCGAGCACGGTGATGGCCGCGGCCCGCTTGAAGATGTCACGGCGGTTGTACTCGGTTGCAGAGCCCATGAGTGCCCTAACCCCTCGGTGTCCAGAAGATGCGTACAGGTACTGACGGATCGTCAATTCCTGCCAGTGAGGCGCGCCCAGCGGCCAAGGGGCCGGTCAGAGGCGGTTTCTGTGATGGGCAAAGGTATAGTCCACTGTTCATCTGGCAGCAATAGCCGAACCGCTCGAAGCGGCCCCTGGGGGCCAAAGCGTTGTCGGCGATGCAGCATGTGCAATGTGCAGGGGGCCTGCATATTTCCCCATCTGGCCCGTCGATGGAGGAGAATCTAGCGCGCTAGTGTTCGTTTGAACATAGAAACGCGCAGCTTTGCGCATCACAGAACAGTGACACATCAAGCTGCGCGCGGCTTTTGGGGCGGATTGAGCATCCATCAGGACGTCGGAACGCACAAGGGCCCGGACCGCCGTGCGGTCCGGGCCCTTCGTTTTCAGGCAGGTCAGCCGATCAGGCTGCGCAGCACGTACTGCAGGATGCCGCCGTTGCGGTAGTAGTCCGCCTCACCGGGGGTGTCGATCCGGACCACCGCGTCGAAGGAGACGTCGCCCGCGGTGACCTTGACGGTCTTCGGGGTGCGGCCCTCGTTGAGCTCGGTCACGCCGGTGAAGGAGAAGGTCTCCTCGCCGGTCAGACCCAGCGACTCGGCGGTCTGGCCCTCCGGGAACTGCAGCGGGAGGACGCCCATGCCGATCAGGTTCGAGCGGTGGATGCGCTCGTAGGACTCGGCGATGACGGCCTTCACACCGAGCAGCGCGGTGCCCTTGGCGGCCCAGTCACGGGACGAGCCGGAGCCGTA
Source organism: Kitasatospora gansuensis (assembly GCF_014203705.1). Taxonomy (NCBI): domain Bacteria; kingdom Bacillati; phylum Actinomycetota; class Actinomycetes; order Kitasatosporales; family Streptomycetaceae; genus Kitasatospora; species Kitasatospora gansuensis. The sequence goes on along the minus strand of NZ_JACHJR010000001.1, from coordinate 5,394,179 downwards.
CTCCTTGCCCGCCAGGACGACCAGCGGGATGCCGGCGGCCTGGTAGTTCTGCGAGGCGTCGTAGATGAACGACACCGGCGCGTCGGCCTGGGTGAAGTCGCGGGTGTAGCCGCCCTCGGTGCCCTCGGCGATCTGGTTCCGCAGCCGGATGTTGGCGAAGGTGCCGCGGATCATCACCTCGTGGTTGCCACGGCGCGAGCCGTACGAGTTGAAGTCGCGCTTCTCCACACCGTTCTCGGTGAGGTACTGCGCGGCCGGGGTGCCCGGCTTGATGTTGCCGGCCGGGGAGATGTGGTCGGTGGTGACCGAGTCGCCCAGCTTGGCCAGCACGCGGGCGCCGGTGATGTCGTTCACCGGGCTCGGGGTCTTGGCCATGCCCTCGAAGTACGGGGGCTTCCGGACGTAGGTGGACTCGGCGTCCCACTCGAAGGTGTTGCCGGTCGGGATCGGGAGCGACTGCCAGCGGTGGTCACCGGCGAAGACGTCCTGGTAGCCCTTGTCGAACATCGCCTCGTCGATGGAGCTCGCGACGGTGTCGGCGACCTCCTTCTCGGTCGGCCAGATGTCGGCGAGGAAGACGTCGTTGCCGTCCTGGTCCTGGCCGAGCGCGTCCCGGGTGATGTCGATGTTCATGTTGCCCGCGAGCGCGTAGGCGACCACCAGCGGCGGCGAGGCCAGGTAGTTCATCTTGACGTCGGGGTTGATCCGGCCCTCGAAGTTGCGGTTGCCGGAGAGCACCGAGACGACCGCGAGGTCGGCCTCGTTGACGGCCGCCGAGACCTCCTCGGGCAGCGGGCCCGAGTTGCCGATGCAGGTGACGCAGCCGTAGCCCACCAGGTTGAAGCCGAGCTTCTCCATGTAGGGGACGAGGCCGGCCTTCTCGTAGTAGTCCATGACGACCTTGGACCCGGGGGCCAGGGTGGTCTTGACCCAGGGCTTGACGTGCAGGCCCTTCTCCACGGCCTTCTTCGCCAGCAGGGCGGCGCCCAGCATGACGGAGGGGTTGGAGGTGTTGGTGCAGGAGGTGATCGAGGCGATCACGACCGCGCCGTTGTCGATCTCGTACTGCGAGCCGTCGGGGGCGGTCACCGCGGTCGGCTTCGAGGCCTCGGCCGAGTAGACCGGCAGCGCCTCGGCGAACTTGGTCGCGGCCTCGGCCAGGATGACCCGGTCCTGCGGACGCTTCGGGCCGGAGATCGACGGGACGACGGTGGAGACGTCCAGCTCGAGGTACTCGGAGTAGACCGGCTCGACCGACGGGTCGTGCCAGAGGCCCTGCTCCTTGGCGTACGCCTCGACCAGCGCGAGCTGCTGCGCGGAACGGCCGGTCAGCTTCAGGTAGCTGATCGTCTCGGCGTCGATCGGGAAGATCGCGCAGGTGGAGCCGAACTCCGGCGACATGTTGCCGATGGTGGCGCGGTTCGCCAGCGGGATGGCGGTGACGCCGGCGCCGTAGAACTCGACGAACTTGCCGACCACACCGTGCTTGCGCAGCATCTCGGTGATGGTGAGCACCAGGTCGGTGGCGGTGGTGCCGGCCGGCAGCTCGCCGCTCAGCTTGAAGCCGACCACGCGCGGGATCAGCATGGAGACCGGCTGGCCGAGCATCGCGGCCTCGGCCTCGATGCCGCCGACGCCCCAGCCCAGCACGCCCAGGCCGTTAACCATGGTGGTGTGCGAGTCGGTGCCGACGCAGGTGTCGGGGTACGCCTGGCCGTTGCGGACCATGACGGTGCGGGCCAGGTGCTCGATGTTGACCTGGTGCACGATGCCGGTGCCCGGCGGGACGACCTTGAACTCGTCGAACGCGGTCTGGCCCCAGCGCAGGAACTGGTAGCGCTCCTTGTTACGGCCGTACTCGATCTCGACGTTCTGGGTGAACGCGTCCTGGGTACCGAACTTGTCGGCGATGACGGAGTGGTCGATGACCAGCTCGGCCGGCGCCAGCGGATTGATCTTCGCCGGGTCGCCGCCCAGCTCCTTCACGGCCTCGCGCATGGTGGCCAGGTCGACCACACAGGGGACACCGGTGAAGTCCTGCATGATCACGCGGGCGGGCGTGAACTGGATCTCCTCGCTCGGCTGGGCGTTCTCGTCCCAGTTGCCCAGCGCCCGGATGTGGTCGGCGGTGATGTTCGCGCCGTCCTCGGTGCGGAGCAGGTTCTCCAGCAGCACCTTGAGGCTGTACGGCAGCCGCTCGGAACCCTCGACGGCGGAGAGCTTGAAGATCTCGTACGACTCGTCGCCCACCTGCAGCGAGCTGCGGGCGTCGAAGCTGTTCGCGGACACGACTGACTCCTTTTGGATCCACCCGGTGGTAAGGTGACCCTAACTTGGGCCCGCCCGGCCTCCGGTGGGGGCGTACGCCTCTCGGCAACTATCTTGACGTCAAGATAAACCATAGCGCGGAGTTATCTCGATGTCGAGATAAACCATAGTGCATGCCCGGGTGAGCCCCGCGTCAGGCAGGCCCCTGTTCGACGCTCCGGCCGCGATACTTCTCCAAACTTCCGCCCCCGCTGCCGTCACGCAACTTCGCCGCTCGGACGGCGGCCCCCGGCAGGGCCCCGGGGCGGGGGTGCTGATCCGCCGTCAGGCTACGGTGGGGCCGGTTCGTGTTCGGTTTGTGGTCGGTTTGTGGTCCGGTCGGAGGGTGTTCCCGTGATCGTCGTCGATGCTTCCGCGCTGGTACTGGCGTTGGCCGATCAGGGCCCCCGCGGCGAGGCCGCCCGGGCCGAGCTGGCGGCGGACCGGGAGTGGGCCGCGCCGGAGCACGTGCTCATCGAGGTGATGCAGTCCCTGCGCGGGCTCTACCTGGCCCGCGAGGTACCGGCCGAGCGGGTGGGCCAACTGGCCGCCGAACTGCCCGGGCTGACCATCCGCAAGATCTCGGTCGCCCCGCTGCTCGGACGGGTCTGGGAGCTCAAGGACAACCTGACGCCGGACGACGCGGCGTACGTCGCGGTGGCCGAGCAGCTCGGGGTGCCGCTGGTGACGGCGGACCTGCGGCTGATGCGGGCCAGCGGGCCGCGCTGCGAGATCCGGGGCATCGGCGGCTGACGGGTGAGTGGCTGGTCCGGTCAGGTGAGCCGCACGGACGGGCTCATGGCGGACGCCCCGTACGGGTGACTTCCCGGGCCGGGGTGCGCCCAGGCCCCGCCGGAACTGGCAGCTTGGGGCTGAACCCTCCGGAAAGGCCCACTCATGTACGCCGCCCCCGTCCTGGCGCTCGCCCTGCTGCAGCCGCTCCTCCCGCCGGCCTGCACGGTGGAGGCCACCTTCGACAGGACGAACGGCATCGCGCCCGCCACCGCCGTCAGCTTCGCCCCGGACGTCGTCCCGTACGGCGCGGGCGTCCGGATCGTGGTGCACCGGGCCGAGGGCCACACCACCGTCGCGATGACGGTGGACGGGCTGACACCCGGTCACGTCTACCCCGTGCACGCGCACGCGCGGGGCTGCGGCACCGTCCCGGCCGACTCGGGCCCGCACTACCAGGACCGGCCTGACCCGGTGCAGCCCTCCACCGACCCCGCCTACGCCAACGACCGGAACGAGCTCTGGCTCACCCTGCGCACCGACGAGACCGGCCGCGCCACCGCGAGCAGCACCGTGGAGTGGGAGTTCCGGGACGGTGCGGCCGGTTCGCTGGTGCTGCACGCCGGCCAGGACGGGCACGGGCACGCCTTGGCGCAGCGGGTGGGCTGCGTCAACGTGGGCTTCTGACGGGGTTGGACTGCTGAGGGCTGCTGAGGGCTGCTCAGGAGCCGAGCGTCGCCACCAGGATCGCCTTGATGGTGTGCAGGCGGTTCTCGGACTGGTCGAAGACCACCGAGTGGGCGGACTCGAAGACCTCGTCGGTGACCTCCAGCTCGCTGAGGCCGGAGACCTCGAAGAGCTGGCGGCCGACCTCGGTGCCCAGGTCGTGGAAGGCCGGCAGGCAGTGCAGGAACTTCACCGACGGGTTGCCGGTGGCGCGGACCGTCTCCATCGAGACCTGGTACGGCTTCAGCAGCGCGATCCGCTCCGCCCAGACCTCCTTGGGCTCGCCCATCGAGACCCAGACGTCGGTGTAGAGGAAGTCGGCCCCGGCCACGCCCTCGGCGACGTCCTCGGTGAGGGTGATCCGGGCGCCACTGGTCTCGGCCAGCGTCTGGGCCGCCTTCTGTACCTCCGCCGTCGGCCAGAGCTGCTTCGGCGCGACGATCCGGATGTCCATCCCGAGCAGCGCTCCGGTGACGAGCAGTGAGTTGCCCATGTTGTAGCGGGCGTCGCCGAGGTAGACCAGGGTGGTCTGCTCCAGCGGCTTGGTGCCGTGCTCGACGACGGTGAGGATGTCGGCCAGCGCCTGGGTGGGGTGCCACTCGTCGGTCAGCCCGTTCCAGACCGGGACGCCCGCGTGGGTGGCCAGCTCCTCCACCAGCACCTGACCGTGACCCCGGTACTGGATGCCGTCGAACATCCGGCCGAGCACCCGGGCGGTGTCCTTGATGGACTCCTTGTGGCCGAGCTGCGAGCCGGACGGGTCCAGGTACGTGGTGCTGGCACCCTGGTCGTGGGCGGCCACCTCGAACGCGCAGCGGGTGCGGGTGGAGGTCTTCTCGAAGACCAGCGCGATGTTCTTGCCGGTCAGTCGGGGCTGCTCGGTCCCCGCGTACTTCGCGGCCTTGAGCTGGGCGGACAGGTCCAGCAGGAAACGGAATTCCTGCGCGGTGAAGTCCAGCTCCTTGAGGAAGTGCCGGTTCCGGAGGTTGAAGGCCATGCCGGGCTCCTGGGTTGCGGGGACAGTGAGACGGGAAGTGTATACGACTTCCAGAATTCTTATGCAGCAGGAGCCGAGCGTGGCGGGCCACCCGTCCATGCGGGTGGCCCGCCCGCGTGGGTGGCCCGCCCGCGTAGGTGGCCCGCCCGGGCCGGTGTCAGAGCCGGGGGTCGACCGGCTCCGACTCCAGGGCGAGGACGGCGAAGACCGCCTCGTGCACCCGCCAGAGCGGTTCGGCCCCGGCCAGCCGGTCCAACGCCTCCAGGCCGAGCGCGTACTCCCGCAGCGCGAGCGAACGCTTGTGGCCGAGCGAACGCTGCCGCAGCTCGCTGAGGTGCTCGGTGTAGTCCGGACCGTAGATGATCCGCAGGTACTCCCGGCCACGGACCTTCACCCCCGGCTGGACCAGACCGCCCCGGCCGCCGGCACCGCCACGGACCAGCGAGGCCAGCGGCTTGACCACCATGCCCTCGCCGCCCGCGCCGGTCAGCTCCTCCCACCATGCGACACCGGCCGCGACCGAGGCCGCGTCGGAGGTGTCGACCAGCAGCCGGCCCGTCCGGTGCAGGATCGGGGCCGCCGGGTCGTCCGCCGCCACCAGCCGGTCGATCCAGCCCAGGTGCTCGTCGTGCGAACGGACCGCGAGGTTCGCCCCCTCGGCCGCCAGCACCTGGAACGGGGCCAGCCGAAGACCCGTCAGGCCCTCGGTGGGCCAGCAGTAGCGCCGGTACGCGACCGTGAACGCCGCCGCGTCCGCCGACCGCTGCCGCTGACGCCCGATCAGCTCGTCCAGCGGCAGCCCGCGGGCGGCACCGAGCTCCAGCGCGGCGAGCGCCTCCGGCAGCGCGGCACCGGCCGCCGCGCCGACCGCCGCGTACTGACGGCGCAGCAGCTCGACCGCCTTGAGCGACCAGGGCATCAGCTCCGCGTCCAGCAACAGCCAGTCGGTGCCCAGCTCCTCGAACAGCCCGGCCCGCTCGGCCGCGGCCCGGAGCCGCTCCAGCACGGCGTCGGTGAGCTCCTGGCCGTTCAGGAAGGCCCGGCCCGTCCTGGTCCAGATCGCGCCCGAACCGGCCAGGCCGAACCGGCGCTCCAGCGCGGCGGCGTCCCGGGCGACCAGCACGACCGCGCGGGAACCCATGTGCTTCTCCTCGCAGATCACCTGCTGGACCCCGTCGTTGCGGTAGCCCAGGAAGGCCTCCTCCGGGTGCTCCAGGAACCCCTCCCGGCGCGAGGTGGCGACCGGCGCCATGGTCGGCGGCAGGTAGGCGAGCAGCCGCGGGTCGAGCGCGAACCGGCTCATCACCTCGAGCGCGGCGGCCGCGTTCTCCTCCCGGATCGAGACCCGGCCGTGCTGGGCGGTCTCCACGATCCGGCGGCCCGCGACGTCCTGGAGGTCGAGCGGACGGCCCTCCCGGGCGCCCGGCGCGTCGGTGTGCATCGGCCGGACCGGGGCGTACCACTCCTGCTCCGCCTCGACCGTGACCAGCTCGCGCTCCGGGTACCGCAGCGCGGTCAGGCTGCCGCCGAACACACAGCCGGTGTCCAGGCAGATGGTGTTGTTGACGAAGCTCGCGGTCGGCACCGGGGTGTGGCCGTAGACCACCAGGGCCCGGCCCCGGTACTCCTCCGCCCACGGGTAACGGACCGGCAGACCGTACTCGTCGGTCTCGCCGGTGGTGTCGCCGTACAGCGCGTGCGAGCGGACCCGGCCGGAGTTGCGGCCGTGGTACTTCTCCGGCAGACCGGCGTGACAGACCACCAGGTTGCCGCCGTCCAGCAGGTAGTGGCTGACCAGACCGCGCATGAAGGCGCGGACCCGGGCGCGGAACTCCTCGCTCTCCTCGGCCAGCTGGTCGATGCTCTCCTGGAGACCGTGCGAGACGGTGACCTTGCGGCCGTCCATCCAGCGGCCGAGCTTGTTCTCGTGGTTGCCGGGCACGCAGATCGCGTGGCCCGCCTCGACCATGCCCATCACCAGGCGCAGCACTCCCGGGCTGTCCGGGCCGCGGTCGACCAGGTCACCGACGAAGACCGGGGTACGGCCCTCGGGGTGCACGGCGTCGACCGGGCGGCCCCGCTCGTCCCTGGCCAGCGTGTAGCCGAGGGTGGTGAGCAGGGTCTCCAGCTCGGACCGGCAGCCGTGGATGTCACCGACGATGTCGAACGGTCCGGTGAGCTCTCGCAGGTCGTTGTAGCGCTTCTCGGTGACCACCTCGGCCGCCTCGGCCTCGGCCACACCGCGCAGGATGTGCACCTTGCGGAAGCCCTCGCGCTCCAGCCCGCGCAGCGAGCGGCGCAGCTCGCGCTGCTGACGGGGGATCACGTGCGCGGCGAACTGGCGGTCCGGCCGGGCCTTGTTCCGCTCGACGCAGACCTCCTGCGGGAGGTCGAGCACGATCGCGACCGGCAGCACGTCGTGGTCGCGGGCCAGCTTGACGAGCTGCTTGCGGCTCTCCGGCTGGACGTTGGTGGCGTCCACCACGGTGAGCCGGCCGGCCGCCAGGCGCTTGCCGACGATGTAGTGCAGCACGTCGAAGGCGTCGGCCGAGGCCGACTGGTCGTTCTCGTCGTCGGCGACCAGGCCGCGGCAGAAGTCCGAGGAGACCACCTCGGTCGGGCGGAAGTGGCGGCGGGCGAAGGTGGACTTGCCGGAGCCGCTGGTGCCCACCAGGACCACCAGCGAGACGTCGGTGACGGGGAGGGAGCGGGTGGACGGGCGCTCGGCCGGGGTGCCGGCGTCGGTGCTGCTGGTGTCGGTGTCGTCGGTCATCAGGCTGCGCTCCCTTCGGTGGTGACGGTCGGTGCGGTGGCTTCGGCCGCGGTTGCTTCGGCCACAGTTGCTTCGGAGGCGCGGCGGAACAGGGCGAGCTGGGTCGGCGCGCCGACCTCCTCGTCCAGCGGGCCGACCGGGCGGACGGTGACGGAGTAGCCGTAGTCGGCCGCGATCCGCTCGGACCAGGCCAGGAACTCCGCCCTGGTCCACTCGAACCGGTGGTCGCTGTGCCGGACGTGACCGGCCGGGAGGGTCTCCCAGCGGACGTTGTACTCGACGTTGGGGGTGGTCACGACCACGGCACCGGGGCGGGCCGCGCCGAACACCGCGTACTCCAGCGCGGGCAGCCGCGGCAGGTCGAGGTGTTCGATCACCTCGGAGAGCACCGCGGCGTCGTAGCCCTTGAGCCGGTCGTCGGTGTAGGTGAGCGCGCCCTGGACCAGCCGGACCCGGGCCGCCTGACGCTCCGACATCCGGTCCAGCCGCAGCTTGCGGGCGGCGGCGGTGAGGGCGCGGGAGGACACGTCCACACCGAGCACCTCGGTGACCCGGACGTCCTTCAGCAGTGCCTCCACCAACTCGCCCTGGCCGCAGCCGAGATCGAGCACCCGGGCGGCGCCGACCTCGGTCAGGGAAGCCAGGATCGCCTCCCGGCGGCGGACCCCGAGACTGACCGGCTTGGGCTCCTGAGCCGTCGTCGGGTCGGACGTCGGGTCCACCCGCTGCTCGGCTGCTTCCGGTGCGTCGTCGGACTCCGGTGCGTCGTCGACCGCGTTGTCCACCTCCTCGGCCTCCCGGTCGTCGGCCTCGGCCAGCCGGGCCAGCTCCAGCCGCTCCAGTGCCGTCCTGGTCAGCGACCAGCGGCGGGCCAGGTACCGACGGGTGATCAGCGCCAGCTCCGGGTGCGCCCCGAGCCAGCCCTCCCCCGCGGCCAGCAGCTTGTCCACCTCGTCGGGCGCGACCCAGTAGTGCTTGGCACCGTCCAGCACCGGCAGCAGCACGTAGAGCTGCTGCAGCGCGTCGGCCAGCCGGATCTCGGCGGACAGCTCCACCCGGACGTAGCGGGAGTCGCCCCACTCCGGGAAGGTCTCGTCCAGCGGGATCGCGGTGGCCTCGACCTGCCAGCCCAGCGGCTCGAACAGCCGCCGCACCATGGCCGGGCCGCCCTCCTCCCCCGCGCCGTTGGCGGGCACCGCGGGCAGCGAGATCCGCACCGGCCGCGACTGCTCCGCCAGACCGGGACGCTGCTCACAGACACCCTTCATCGCCGTCCGGAACACCGTCCGCAGCGCGACCGCGAGCAACGAGGAGGCCGCGTAGGGGCGGTCGTTGACGTACTGCGCGAGCGCGAAGTTGGGTGAGCCCCCGCGACCCTTGCCCCGGCCCTTGCGGACCAGTGCGATCGGGTCGACGTCCAGCAGCATCGCCGCCGTGCACGACTCGGTGCCGGTCTCCGGGTAGAAGACGTGGGCGACACCGTGCGAGGTGGAGAAGCGCTGCACCTTGTCGGGGTGCTTGTGGAGCAGAAAGCCCAGGTCGGAAGCCGGGCGTTCAGCCGTGCCTGTGGTGGAGATCGAGATGAACACCCGTCCGAGTATTGCTGACGGCGGATGCGGGGGGCACCGGGTTTTCCCGGCGCTGAGCCGGCCGTTTCCCGAGGTGGAGGGCTGCCCGGCCGCCGTTCGGAGGGGTGGCCTGATGTCCGCACGGTGAGCGTGTTCGTCAGCCCGGGCGGTGATTCGTTAACGTGCTCGATGTGACTGCTGAAACCTCCTCCCTCGTAAGTGGTGCCGTGGCCGTCGGCCTGGCGACCATCGCCGCCGACGGCACCATCCTCGACACCTGGTACCCCGCCCCGGAGCTGGCCGCCGCCCCCGGCCCGGCCGGCACCGTCCGGCTGACCGCCGAGGAGGCCGATGCCGCGCTCGGTGCGGGCGCCGCCGAGGCGCTGCGCGCCGACACCCGCCGGGGCGTCGAGGTCGTCGCGGTGCGCACCACCATCGCCTCGCTGGACGAGAAGCCGATCGACGCGCACGACGCCTACCTCCGTCTGCACCTGCTGAGCCACCGTCTGGTCCAGCCGCACGGCCAGAACCTGGACGGCCTCTTCGGCCTGCTCGCCAACGTCGCCTGGACCTCCATCGGCCCGGTGCCGGTGGACCAGGTCGAGCGGGCCCGGCTCGCCGTCCGCGCGCAGGGCGGGCAGCTGGCCGTGTACGGGATCGACAAGTTCCCCCGGATGACCGACTACGTCGCGCCGAGCGGGGTCCGGATCGCGCACGCGGACCGCGTCCGGCTCGGGGCGCACCTGGCCGTCGGCACCACCGTGATGCACGAGGGCTTCGTCAACTTCAACGCGGGCACCCTGGGCACCTCGATGGTCGAGGGCCGGATCAGCGCGGGCGTCGTGGTCGGCGACCACAGCGACATCGGCGGCGGCGCCTCGATCATGGGCACCCTCTCGGGCGGCGGCAAGCAGGTCGTCTCGGTCGGCGAGCGCTGCCTGCTCGGCGCCAACGCCGGCATCGGCATCTCGCTGGGCAGCGACTGCGTGGTGGAGGCCGGTCTGTACGTGACGGCCGGCACCCGGGTCACCACCCCGGACGGGAAGATCGCCAAGGCGGTGGAGCTGTCCGGCCAGGACAGCCTGCTGTTCCGCCGCAACTCGCAGAGCGGCGCCGTCGAGGTCATCGCGCGGTCCGGCTCGTGGGGCGGCCTCAACGCGGAGCTGCACGCTCACAACTGATCTCCCGTCAGGGTCGGTCGGAGGACATCGGTCGGCGGACAGGACTGAGCCGACCGGCAGGGCGGTGGAGGCGCGGGGCCGGGCAACCGGCGCCGCGCCTCCGGCATTTCCGGTGCTCTCCCCGACGCCGGTGGGCTCGGGGCGGTGGCGCGGGCAGGACCGTTTAGCCCAGCGGCCGGGCGAGCCGCAAACCGGGATCACCCCTGAGGCTGACCGGGGGCGGGTGTTGGACCTCTACGAGTGGTCTGTGGTGACCGGGCGTCGGCAGAGGTCGTTGGACCGGCGGGGCCGCTTGCCCGAGCGGCGGCTCTGCCACCGACGCCCGTCGGTTCACACCGCACTACCGAGCTGGAGGGGTCCGCTCATGTCCGAGCCCTGGTCCGAGGCACCCGTTACACCGCAGCAGGACGCGCCCGCCCCGGCGGCCTCCCCCGGCACTCTGCTGGAGCAGATGCAGCGCATGCTCGCCGACCTGAACGCCAACCTCGCGGGGCTGGACGCCGACCTGCAGTCCTCGGCCGGACGGACCGGCGAGCAGCGCGACGCGGACGACCGGTCCACCGAGTCCGCCGGCCGGGGCTGACCGCCCCGCGCCGTGGCCGGCGGCCCCAGCGGTACGACCAAGGTCGGCACCCCCTGGCTCTCCGCCGGTCCGGCCCCGGTCACCGCTCCGCGGCCAGGCTCGGCCGTGGTCTCGGGCTCCCGCTCCGCCGCCTCCGCCGCCTCCCGGCGGAGTGTCCGGAGCAGCTCGACCACCACGTCCTTGCACTCCGAGCCCGCGTCCACGCCGTCGATGCAGCGCCAGTACAGGCTCTCCCCGTCCGCTCCGCAGGCCAGCACCACCAGGGCCTCGGCCATGTCGTGCAGCAGCAGGCCGAGTTCGGTCAGCACCGGCTCGAGCTCGCCGAGCTCGTCCAGCCGGGCGGCCCGGCCGTTGCCGCCCCAGTCGGCCCGGTGCCACTCCGCGTCCGCGGTCTCCTGCGCGCTCTCGGCCGGGCTTGGCTCCTCCAGGCAGCTGACTGCGTGTGCGCCCGCATCGCAGAGCATCTGCCCGAGGGCGGCCAGCTCCCCGCTCTCCCGCCCGGCGATCCCGGCCCCGACGGCCTCGGTGAGCAGCCCCGCCTGCCAGGCCTCCACCAGCGCGTCCGACGCACTCCGGGCCTCCGCCAGGGCGTGCCGGGCCGTCTTGATCAATCGCAGCGCGTCCATGCCTCGCCGCTCCCCTCACTCGCGTCCGACCGTCGTCTCTGACGGTGTGTCACGCGGCAAGAGTGCGGCGGGTCCGGGTGTTGTGGCCGAAACAGCCGGAAAGCTGTGGACAACCCGCCCCCTGTGGACAACTTCCGTCACCCACACGAGGGACCAACGGGTCAGCTCGCGGTCAGACTGACGGTCAGATCGGGAAGCGGATCTCGTTGCGCTCGATCTTGGCCGCCAGCGCGGCCGCCGGGTCCACGCCGACCGCCGTACAGAACTGGAGCAGGTAGGCCAGCACGTCGGCGACCTCGTCCCGGACCCGGTGCGCGCGGTCCGGATCGGCCATCACCGTCGCCGCCTGCTCGGGGGTCAGCCACTGGAAGATCTCCAGCAGTTCGCCCGCCTCCACGCTGAGCGCCGCCGCCAGGTTCTTCGGGGTGTGGAAGGGCTCCCAGCCCCGGGCGGCCGCGAAGTCGGTGAGCCGCTGCTGAAGTTCGTCGAAGGTCTTGTCCGTCACGACTACAGGTCTACCCCATCGGTGCCGCTGCGGGCGCCCTGCAGCGGCACCCGGGCCGACTCGGGCCGCAGCACGCTGTGCCCGCTGGCCGGATCGCGCCGGCACTCGATCAGCTCGACGCCGAGGCCCGGTTCGCGCGCCGGGGCCGCGTCCTGCACCGCACCGAGCAGCCGGATGTCCTCCTTCTCGCACACCTCCCGGGCCAGCCGGAGCAGCGCCGAGACCTGCTCCGCCCCGAGCCCGGCGGCCAGATCCTCGGCCAGGACGGTGAGCTGACGGTGCGCCGCCGGGACCTCGACGGCCGGATCGACGTCCAGCACCCCGGCGCCGGTGAGCAGCACGGTGGCGAAGGCGAGCAGCCGCAGCATGCCGTCCGAGGCCTGGTCCGCGCCCGTCCGGCCGAGCACTCCCTCGTCGAAGACGGCGAGCAGCTGCTCGCGGGCCTCCGGGCCGCGCCGGGCCACGTCCAGGCCGAGCAACGGGTGCGGGGCCGCCTGCTGGACGGCCTTCAGCAGCCGGCCGTACCGGCGGGTGCACTGCTGCTTCACCCGGGCCAGTACGGGTGAGATGTTGGCGGCCGAGGCGAGCAGCCGCGCGTCCTCCTCGGGCTCGGCCCAGTCGCGCATCAGGGCGGGCACCGGGTGCAGCGGGAAGACCTCGCGCAGGGCGGTGAGGAGCTGCTCGGCGGCGGCCAGCACCTGGCGCTCGCCGTTCGAGGAGCCCGCCACCCGGAGCGGGATCTGAGCGGTGATCAGACTGTCGTTGGGGAACGGTGCCCGGATGTCGCCCTGCCGGGTGTCGTTGTGCCAGGTGACGTTCACCCTGCCGTGCGCGACGTCCTGCTCCCCGGTCTCCACCAGGGTCTGCCCGGCGCAGGTGAGCCACTCCCGGGCGACCCGGACCGGGCCGTCGGTGCGGACCACCAGTTCGAGCCGGATCGGCCCGGCGGCGGAGCGGACGGTGCAGCCGAGGATGATCGCGTTCCGGCCGTGCGGGACACAGCCGAGCAGGCCGCCCCGGATCGGCAGCGCGAGCGGCCCCGAGATGCCGCCGAGCCCGTCCAGCGAAGGGCCGATGGGCTCGCCGAGGGAGAGCCGGGAGAGGGTGGCCAGCGCGTCCAGCGCGTTCGATTTTCCGACGCCCGAGGGGCCGTGCAGGACGGTCAGCGGCGAGAGCGGCAGGGTGGTCCGGCGATAGGACTTGAAGGAGGTGAGGCGCAGCTCCTCCACGGTGGGGCGGAGGACGGGGCGGACGGCGGCGGGACGGACGACTTCGCTGGTCACTCGGGGGACGTTAGCCGCCGTCGGAGGTGGCGAAACGTGCCTGCGGCGCATCTTCATCCCAACGAGTCCCGGCCGGGTCCGACGGTAACCGGGCGAGAACAGGCGCTCGCTCAGCGGTACGTGGTGAGGTGCACCGAGCCCGTCACCTCGACCGGGTCGGGCAGTTCGGCGAGCGCGGCGGCCAGCCGGGCCGGGTCGGTGTGCCAGGCGTTCGGGCCCATCGCGACCACCTCGTGGGCTTCGGCGTGCGAGAGCCGCAGCCGGAACTCGACCTCGGTCCGGTCGGTACGGGTCAGCCAGGGGCTGAGCTTCTCGTCGGTCCGGCGCTCCTTGTCCTCGTCCACCGAGAGCAGCCCCAACGCGTCCACCAGTTCCCGGAGATGACGGGAGGTCGGCGAGACCAGCAGCATCCGGCCCCCCGGGCGGAGCACCCGGCGGATCTCGGGCCCGTTGCGCGGCGCGAAGACGTTGAGCAGCAGCTCGGCGGAGCCGTCCAGGAGCGGCAGCGGGCGCCAGGCGTCGCAGACCAGCGCGCCGATCCGGGGGTGCGCCTTGGCCGCGCGCCGGAGTGCGAACTTGGAGATGTCCAGCGCTGCACCGACCCCACCGGTCCGGTCCAGTACGTGGGCCAGGTAGTAGCCGGTGCCCGCACCGAGGTCGGCGACCAGACCGTCGCCCCGGAAGGCGCCGGCGGCCGCCTCGGCCAGCGCGTCGGCGATCGGGCGGTAGTGGCCGGCGGCCAGGAAGTCCCCCCGGGCGGCGACCATCCCGGCGGTGTCGCCGGTACCGGTGTGCGCGTCACCGGCGAGCAGGCTGACGTAGCCCTGCTTGGCCTGGTCGAAGCTGTGGCCCGCCGCACAACGCAAGGTCCGGCCGTCCAGGGTCAACGGCCGGACGCAGTGCGGGCAGGCCAGGTAGCGCTCGATGTCCTGCAACAACGTGGGTGGTCCTCGCCGGAGTGGGGGTGGACCACCAGGCTACTCAATCAGCTTCGCCCTCTTCGCCGTCGTCCTCGCCGCTGACCTCCTCGTCCTCGGGGTCGTCGACGATCCAGCCGGCCAGCCGCTCGGCGACTCCGCTGACGCCGAGCTTGCCCTCCCGGATGGCCCGGGCCAGGCTGCGTACCTCGCGGGCGGTGGTGGCGACGGTGCAGCCGCTGGCCACCAGGTAGGAGTAGGCGACGGCGGTGGCGAACAGCTCGTTGGTCCGCTCCAGGGCAGGAACGCGGATCAGTTGGTGCATCAGGGCCGCGGCGCGGTCCTGCGGCTCGGGGTAGACGGCGATGTCGAAGATCTCGGCCTGGTGCCGGGCAACCGAGGCGAGCAGCGAACCGTAGTCGGTCACCTGCGGGTCGCCCGGGGTGTACTGCTCGGCTGTCATGAGCAGCCAGGACAGGTCTACCTCAAGCTTCAACGGCGCACGTCCTGAAGCTCGGCGCCGCGCTCGAACTCGGCGAGGAAGGCGGTCTCGTACTCCTTCATGAACTGCGCGGCGGTGTCGACGAACAGTCGCCCGGCCTCACCCATGTCCTGCTGTACGAGCCGTTCGATGTACTGGTTCATGCTGATCCCCTGCTGCTCGGCCCGCTCCCGGGCGATTTCGGCGGTCGTGGCATCCACCCTGACGTTCAGCTGCTTTTTGGCCATGCTTCACGCTAGCGCCGATGTGCTAGCACAACAAGGGCGCATTCCGGTCTCCGCACTCCCTTACCCGCGCGCGGGCCGGTTGGCACCCCGACGGCCCGGTGTTTCCGAGCTCGGTATGAGGTCAGGCCCGTCGGTGGCTCAGTGCTGGTCGCCCTCGATCCGGCCGCCGAGCGCCCGCGCGGTCGGGGCGAGTTCGCGCCAGTGGCGGGTCAGCAGGGCGAGCGCCAGCGTGAGGTAGACGTAGCCGAGCAGCAGGCGGGCGTTCTCGCCGGGCAGCACGAACTGCACCACGAACAGCCCGAACAGCAGCCCCGCCTTCCACGGCAGGAAGCGCAGGTCGAGCAGCAGCACCACCGCGAGCACGGTCTGCGCCGCCGTCAGCATCACCTCGTCCACCTGACGCTCCACCAGCGGCAACGACCAGCTGCCACCGCCCGCCGCGTACGCGAGCGGCAGACAGGCGATCAGCAGGGTCCACTGGTTGACCTTGCTGGAGAGCAGCGCACCGAGGCCGTCGTCGCCGCGCAGCCGCCAGGCGAACACCACCGCCACGATCAACTCCGGCGCCTCGGAGGCCAGCGGGGCCAGCCACTGCACCAGCAGGAACCGGTCGATCCCGAGCGAGGCCCCCGCGTCCACCAGCGAGGTCGCGAACGGCTCCGCACACGCCAACACCACCGCCGCGGCCGCCGCGAACACCAGCACCGTCGTCATCCGGCGCCGCCGGGTGGGCAGTTGGGCCAACCGGGCCGGCACCCCGATCAGCTCCTCCTCGTCGGTCTCGCTGCACCGCCCGATCCGGAACAGGTAGTAGGCGTACCAGGCGATCAGCACCACCGCCACCGCCCAGGAGATCTCCCTGGTCAGCGGCATCACGAACGCGAGCAGCGCCGCCGCCCCGAGGAACGCCACGTCGATCCGCCGGTGCTCCCGCAGCACCACCCCGGGGCGCACGCCCGCCCGCCGCGCCGCGAAGTACGCGGCGAGCGCCACCAGCGGCCACCCCACGCCCACCAACAGCCTGTTCGCGCCGGTCATGTTGGCAGCGGCGTACGCCGCGTACTCCGGCCTGCTGCCCGCCGTGTACGCGAACCACAGATCCACCGCGTACTCCGGCAACACCGCGATGAACGCCAGCAACGCGAGCGCCAACGGCCCCGCGATGTCCGCCCGCGCCGTCTCCGCCGCCCACATCAACAGCAACGCCGCCGACAGCACCCCCAGCCCGAACACCGCCATCCCCACCACCGGCTCCGAATGCACCCCCGCCACCCGCAACACCACAGCGGGCGCGGCCCCGCCCCGGCCGCCCCGAGCCGCAGAACGGTGATCCGCACGGACGGCGGAACGGCTGACGGCGGATCGGAGACCATCCCCGCAGGCTAGGGTGTGCGTCTTTCACCCGGCGCCCAACGGCCCGGGCAGAAGGCGACCTCTACCCGATCGGGCTCACCCTGAGGCGAGTACACCTCATCCGGGGCCCCTCAGATGGTCCATAAGAGCGTTGAGATCAGCTCTGTCCATCCCCCACGGGGCCACCTCCTCTTCCGGATCGGCAAGCTCGCGCACCGACGGGTCATCCAGGATGCTGGCCATGAAGTTCAGCTTGTGTCCAAGGCGCTCATGAATGACCTCATCAATCGTCCCGCTGGCAACCAGCACGGTGATCCGCGTATGGGTGTCGGCAGTGAGACCGAGTCGGTGGATGCGGTCAAGACTCTGCAGGAAGCGGCCTGCCGCGAAGTCACGATCCACGTAGATCGCGTCGTGGCAGACGTGATGGAGGCTGATCCCCTCTCCCAGCGTCGCGGGGTTGGACAACAGCACCATGCAGTCAGGGTCCTGGCGGAACCTGCGAATCTGCTCGTCACGGTCTGCTGTTCCGCCGTGCACGATCGCGGGGTTGAACTTGGCAAGCGCCCCGCCGAGTGTCGTGAGGTTCCGGACAAACGTCGACCAAACCAGCGTCTTGCGCCCTTCTCGAGCATTCTCCGCAACCGTCCTGAGCACGGCCTCGTACTTCGGTGACGTCTCGTACTGCGGTAGGTCCCGCAGGAGTTCACTCAGCCGGCTGTCAATGGGCAGCCTGAGCGGCGGCACTTGGAAGGGCAGCGGCTCGAAACGGTCCAGCCCCTTGGCCAGCAGTGCCGGGCTCGTACTCGCCATCATGAGGTAGACGAGTACCTTTCCGAGCCGGGCGAGCTCCTCCTGCTCGGCGAGGTCTCCCCCCACCGCCTCGCCGCGGAGTGCCGAGTACAGCTTGCGGTGAGCCGCCGGAAGGTCGACGTAACGAGCCCGGATATCGACCGGCGGCAGGCCGAGCTCCTTCTTCGTTGTCCTGGTAAACAGCGGCCGGAGCACCTTGCTCGCGTGCACCAGATCGCCGCCGGCCACTGCTTTGTCGACCGCCCGCCGACCGTGGCCAGGCCAGACGAAGGAGAGCAGACTCTCAAGATCCTTGGCACCATTCGGCGCTGGTGTCCCGGTCAGGATCAGCCGGTGATGGGCAAGCGGGCCAAGCGCCATGCACGTAGAGCCGTAGGTGCCTCTTACTCCGAGTTTCATCCGGTGCGCCTCGTCCAGGACCATCAGCGTAGGTACGGCGCTCATCCAGTCCGCGAGTTCCGCCTGATAGCGGTAGAGCCGCTCGTAGTTCACCAGCAGGACCTCAGCCCCCTGGTCCGGCCGGCGCTCGAACAGGCTGATCCGGAGCGGCACCGTGAAGCAGCCCTCGCTTTCCTCCCGCCATGCCTCATAGGCAGACTTGGGGCTGACAACGAGAAGACGTCTGACCTTCCCCTCCTCCCGCAGGGCAGCGTAAACCGCCATCGCTGTACGGGTCTTGCCCGCCCCGGGCACGCTGAAGTTCGCTCCGTGCCTGATCGACAACAGCTTCGCGATGTCGCGCGTCTGGAACTCGGTGAGCGGTGCCTGCCAGGCAGCACCAAGCCGGGGCGCCACCTCGTGCGGGCTGACCTCGCCCGCCACTTCCATGCCCTGGCGGCCGGCATCGAGACGGCTCTCAACAGCCTGCGCATCCCGCACCGATCCCTCGGCCAGCGCTCTCAAGTCAGCGTCGAAGGAGACTGCCGCCAGGTCAGGCCACTCGTTGACGAGCGTCAGATGGGCGAGGAAATCCTCAAGATCGACCTCGGCGGCGAGCTTCCCCCGCTGGCTGCCGGAGCTGTACCGGGCAGCCAGCTTGACCAAATCCGAGTAGCTCGCCTGATCCGTCCTCAGCACGACCTTGGTCCGGGTCTCGTCGAAACCGAGGCGCAGCGGGGATGGTGCGGAAGAAGTCACGTCTGGTCCTCGCTGGCCCGGATCAGCCACGTCATGCCGTCACCCGACCGGGAGACACCGCGGCTGGCCTGCCGTGCCAGCTTGACCAGACTGGACCTCATCCGCAACAACGCCTTGTCGAACCCGTCCTGGTCCAGGCTGCCGCTCGCCAGCGCCTGTGCCAGGTCGTGGACGCTCTGATCGATAGCCGCCGTCGCATCGTCGAGCCTTTCCGCCGTGGTCTGCTGCACCCGCTTGAGCCGGTCGTCCCGGTCTGCCGCGTCCAGAGCACGCCGCATGGCCTTCCGGGCGGTCACCACCTCCTGGCGAGCGGCTTCGCGGATCTCGACTGGCAGGTGGCGGGCCGACTCTGCGGCCTTGGCCTGCAGGATGCGGTCCGTGACGCTCCGGGCCTGCACCACAAATCCGGAAGGAGCCGCCACTGAGACGCTCAGACCCGCGATCGCGATAGGCGCAGCGTCCGGGCGAGCGCCATTCTGAGAGAAGCTCTCGGGGAGCACCTTGTCCAGGTAGTCCCCCTGAAAGCCGTCACTGATCAGCCGGGTCCTTGTCTTCGCGAAGTCGAGAACGATGGCAGCCATCCTGTTCTCCTTGATCTGCTCGGCCATCTCCCGGCTGGTGGCCTCTGCCTTGACGTAGTTCCGGTGCAGCTCCTTGAGGTTCTCCTGGTGACCCTCAAAGTCGGCGAGACTCAGCTGAACTCCCTCAGGCGTCCGACTGCGCGTGATCATCTCCTGGATCACCCCGAGGATCCAACGCTCTTGCCTGAACGTCTTGAGCTGGATATGGAAGGAGCGGGCAATATCGACCGCGGCCCTTCCGCTCAGCTCCTGCTCCTCCATTGCCAGGAGGCGGTTGATATAGGAGTAATCGCGCCTCTTGTCCGGTCGAAGCTGCAGCGCCAGCTCGACAGCATTGATGTCGTCCCAGGTGAATGACTGCGGCAGGACACCAACCCGGATCGACGGCCTGTTCAGGTTTCTCAGGGCGGCAGCACGGGTGTTGCCGTTCACCAGGATGCCCTCGTGGGTGATAAGCCCCGGCTCCTGCTGATCCACCGTCTCCAGACTGGCCCGCAGTGCTTCGAACTCAGGATCTGTTTCGTCCGGACTGGCCGGCTTGCCGACCAGCAGGCGGTGCAGGTACTGCTGGCTTTCATCAGCCCATGGCTGAGTCGCCAGACCCTCGGCAAGCACCGGGTCATGGGACATCTGCGCCCGGATCCGGTGAGTGGCGGGATTGTAGTAGAGGATCCGCAGCGGTACGTCAATCACTCCGACATGAAGCGGACGGCCATTCCACTCAACCGTGACCGTCTCCCTCGGCCCGTCGCCATCGACAGCCTCCTTGAGCCGCCGTGCTACGAACTCGGCGTTCTCAGCCGCGTTCGGCGGGGACGCGAACTTCAGCATGGTCACACTTCTCCTCTGTACCCGGCCCGCTCCCGGACCTTTCACCACCGGCCTGTCAGGCCCTTCGGGCGCAAGAACGCCCAAACTCACCCCTGCGCTGAGCTGACCGCGTCTCGAACCACCTGACGCGACTCAGCCGGCAGAGTACGGTACTCACCCCACAGCCGCTCCATCATGCTGAAGTCCCGGTGGTCAGCCGCCATCCACTGGCCGAAATGGTCCCGCTCGATCCGGCTCATCTGCCTCAGACCAGCCAGAAGAGCCTCCAAGTCCACTACTCCGCCCCGACCGCCCACCCGGCATCGGCGGCACTCAGTGACCATCTCGGTCACCACGCCCACACCAGGCTTGCGGACGTCACGGCGAGCGATGTCCAGCTGAGCGGTCTCCACCCCGCCGTCGTACGCCTCGCCGGCCGCGATACCGCAGATGCGGCAGAGATGGCCGTCCACGTCAAAGATCTCACGACGCTGGGTGGCCGTGATGGCGGCAGCCGGCGTCTTGGCCCGCGACTGACCGGGCTTCCAGACCTCAGCACCCATCTCGACAAAACGGTGCTCGCTCGAGGTCAGGGTTGGATCCTCCCTATTGGTGGCAATTCTCCAACCTCGATCCCTGAGATCTCGCATGCGACGGTCGATCTGGGACACCTCGGGGAACGCCTCCCTGAGGTCGGTCTTCGTGAAGACCTCCCCGACCCCTACTTCAGCCACCAACCAGAGGGCACAGCGGACCATCGTCCCCCGGCCGGCATCCCGCCAGGACGGAATTTCCCCATTTGTCACTTTTTTATCCACCTCTCCTCGCATAGCGGCGCAGCGCACAGTGCGCCCATTGGAACCATAAAATCGGCGCATCCGCAAGGCGGATCCCCCTTGCGCAGCCAAACGCAAACAAGTAGCGCAGGCGGCGACCCAAACGCAAACACCCCGGCATCGAGATGCAAACACTTTTTCGAGGACAAATCGGCATGACCGGCCGTCCGGGCTTGCTCAAAGTGCAGGACTGTGCGGGATACTGGTTCGGATCGGGAAGCACTGCAGGCTAAGGGGGTTCCATGGGCGCTTTTGGGCGCGCCAAAACGGATTACTGGGAGGGGTGCACCCCTGCCCGCATCGCCTTTGTCGACGGGCTCAGGGGGCTCATCGATGTACTGGAAAATAAGAAGCACGAGAAGCGGGCTCAGATTCTCGCCATCCCCACCAGCACGCTGTCCTGTTACTGGAGCGGGCGCCGGGTTCCCAACCTTGCGACGCTCCGGGGGCTCCACGCTGCAGTCACCGCATCCGTCGGGCACGCCAACGTGCCCGTCACCCTCCAGGAGCTCGAACAGCGCCGGATCACTGCCGCTCAGCGAAGGTTCTCTTCGGTGACGGCCACCCCAGCGCCGAAGGACGCCGCACCTTCCGTCTCCACGGCAAGCACCGGCGCAGGACCGGCGCAGGACCGGCAGGGCGCGGCAGACGCCAGCATCCGCCAGGTTCTTGCCGATCTGGGCACAGCACACGCCGCCGGAGACCGGCGGAGCGTCATCACCATCGCCTGGTCCGCCAACAAAACCCTGACACCAGGCGAGATCGGCACGGTCGTGACCACCCTGCACGCCGATGGTGATGCCGACCTCGCCGAGGCCGTCCTGCTCGGCGGCCGGGACCGCTCTACCGCAGACACGATGCGTCTGGCCCTGGCCTTGATCGACCAGGGGCTGGCCCCAGCCGCTGAGCAGCTCATGCAGGCAGTCCTGCCCACGCTGGCGCACTGACCAGCCCAAAGGCAAGAAATCGTTCATCCGTATGCCGGTCGAACATTCACTTCCATCTTCCCTGTCAGGAGAATCAGAACCGATGAGCAACGCCGACCGTCAGGCCGAGAGCTGGATCGAGATCACGGCTCGCCTTGAGCAGACCCAGAGTGTCGAACCCACGATCTACGCTGACGGGGACTGGTCCATCATCGAGCGCACCACACTGACCGTGACGCGGAGCGGAAGCGCCGATACCAACCCCACGGACAAGGCGTCCTGACTCAGCGTCATATCGGCTTTCGGGCCGGCTCGGTTGGCCCTCAGGCCGGCCGGAGGCAACGGTGCCTTCAGTGTGGCAAAAGGGGCGGTGCGCACAGGTGTGCGCACCGCCCCTTTTGCCACACTGGCCTATTCGCCGATCGGCTCCAGGATGGCCACGCACTCGAAGTGGTGGGTCATCGGGAAGAGGTCGAACGCCCGGAGCGAGACCGGCTGGTAGCCGCCCTCGCGGAAGAAGGCGAGGTCGCGGGCGAGGGCGGCGGGGTCGCAGGCGACGTAGGCGATCCGGCGGGCGGAGAGGCCGGCCAGGTGGGCGACGGTTTCGCGGCCGGCGCCCGCGCGGGGCGGGTCGAGGACGATCAGGTCGGTGGAGGTGATGCCGGTGCGGGGCAGCAGGGTCTCCACCCGGTCGTGCTCGATCCGGACGTTGTCGAGGGTGGCCAGGTTGTGGCGGGCGTCGACGACGGCCTGCTTGCTGGACTCGATGCCGAGGACGGCGCCCTCCTCGCCGACCCGGTCGGCCAGCGCGCCGGCGAACAGGCCCACGCCGCAGTAGAGGTCGAGCGCGCTCTCGCCCCACTGCGGGTCGAGGCCGTCCAGGACGGCGCCGACCAGGGTGTCGGGGGCCTCCGGGTGGATCTGCCAGAAGCCGCCGTTGGAGACCCGCCAGGTGCGGCCCGCAGCCCGCTCACGGACGAAGGAGCGGCCGTGCACCTTGTGGATCAGGTCCTGCTCGTCGACCCGGGAGATCGAGACCGGCTTGTCGAGCTCGACGATCGGGAGCTGGGAGCCGGGCGTCGGGGTGATGATCACCTGACGGTCGGAGGAGCCGGCCGCGGCGATCACGTCGATCGAGCTGATGCCGGGCCAGGTCCTGGCCTCGACGCCGAGCTCGGTGACACCCTCGGCGGCGATCAGGCAGCGGTCGACGGGCTCCAGCTCGTGCGAGCGGTGCCGGCGCAGGCCGACCTTGCCGGTCGCCGGGTCCACCGCGTACTGGATCCGGGTGCGCCAGGCCGGGACCTCGCCGGCCGGGAGCTTGCCGCCGACCGGTTCGACGGTGCCGTCCCAGCCGGCCTCGGCGGGGGTCAGACCGCCCAGCTTGGCGAGCTGCTCGGTGAGCACCGCGACCTTGAGCTTGCGCTGGCCGCCGGGGGTGACGTGCTGCCAGTCGCAGCCGCCGCACTTGCCGGGGCCGGAGAACGGGCAGGGGGCGGCGATCCGGTCCTTGGCGGGCTCCAGGATCTCCACCGCGTCGGCGCGCAGGAAGCGGGATTTGGTGGTGCCCTCGGTGACCTGGACGATCGCCTTCTCGCCGGGCAGCGCGTGCCGGACGAAGAGCACCCGGCCCTCGTGCCGCGCGACGCAGTGGCCGCCGCCGTGCGCGACCGCGCCGACCTCGACCTCGTAGCGCTCGCCGACCAGCGGGTCACCGGCCGGCACCCGGGGGGTGGACGGTGCCTTGGTCGAACGCTCGGTCTTCACCGGACGGGCGGCCCGGGCGGCGGGCGTGCCGGTGCGGGCGGTCTTCGGGGGGCGCGCGGTCTGCTTCTTCGCGGCGTTGGCGGCAGCGGCGCCGGCCGCGCGCTTGGACTGCGGGCGCACCTCGGGCTCACCCGGCGCGAGCGGCGCGGTCTGCGCCGTGAAGCCGTCGCGGTCGGTCGCCTCCGGGCGGACCGGCTTGGCGCCCCAGCGGGGCCGGGCGACCTGGCCCGGCTTGCTGCCGGACTTGCCCTTGCCCTTGCCGGTACGGCCGGAGCCGGAGGAGCGGGGCGGGTTGTTGGGGGTCACGAGTCGGCGTCCTTGCTGGGGTTGCTGGCGTTACTGGCGGATGCGGAAGTCCTCGACTCTACGCGCTGCGGCCGGGGCTCACCGCGCCGGACGGCGCCGGGAGCGGACCAGGCCTTCTGCGGCTTGCGCCGTTCGGAGGACTCCAACTGCCAGGGTACGGAGGTCACCATCACTCCGGGCTTGAACAGCAGCCGTCCCTTGAGCCGCAGTGCGCTCTGGTTGTGCAGCAGGTGCTCGTACCAGTGCCCGACCACGTACTCGGGGATGTAGACCGCGACCACGTCGCGCGGGCTGCTGCGGCGCAGGTTCTTCACGTAGTCCAGCACCGGCCCGGTGACCTCGCGGAACGGCGAGTCCAGCACCTTGAGCGGCACCTCGATGCCGCGCTCGTCCCACTCGCGGCGGAGCGCCTCGGTGTCCGAGGGGTCCACGTTGACGGTGACCGCCTCCAGGGTGTGCGCCCGGGTCAGCCGGGCGTACGCCAGCGCGCGCAGGGCGGGCTTGTGCAGCTTGGAGACCAGCACGATGGCGTGCACCCGGGTGGGCAGCACCACGTCGTCCGGCTCCTCGGCGGCGACCAGCTCGCGGGAGACCCGGTCGTAGTGCTTGCGGATCGCCTTCATCATCACGAACAGCACCACCATCGCGGCGATCGCGATCCAGGCATGGCCGATCTTGGTGGCCAGCACCACGATCAGCACCGCCATGGTCATCACCAGGCCGAAGGCGTTGATCGCCCGGCTGCGCTGCATCTGCGCGCGCTTCTTCGAGTCCTGCTCGGTGCGCAGCAGCCTGGTCCAGTGCCGGATCATGCCGGACTGGCTCATGTTGAAGGAGACGAAGACGCCGACGATGTACAGCTGGATCAGCCGGGTCGGGTCGGCGTTGAACGCCACGATGAACAGGATCGCCGCGCCCGCCAGCAGGATGATGCCGTTGGAGAACGCCAGCCGGTCACCGCGGGTGTGCAGCTGCCGGGGCAGGTAGCGGTCCTGCGCCAGGATCGAGCCGAGCACCGGGAAGCCGTTGAAGGCGGTGTTCGCGGCCAGCACCAGGATCAGCCCGGTGACGGCGGCGATGAAGTAGAAGCCCGGGGTGAAGTTGGAGAACACCGCCTCGCTGATCTGCGCCAGCGCGGTCTTCTGGTGGTAGTCCGCCGGGGCGCCGACCAGCTGGCTCGGCTCCTCCGCCATCTGGGCGCCGGTCAGCCGGGCCAGGTAGATGATGCCCATGAACATCACGACCGCGAAGACCGCCATCATCAGCAGCGTGGTCGCGGCGTTCTTGCTCTTCGGCTTGCGGAAGGCGGGCACACCGTTGCTGATCGCCTCGACCCCGGTCAGCGCGGCACAGCCCGAGGAGAACGCCTTGAGCAGCAGGAACACCAGCGCGAACCCGGCCAGCCCCTCGTCACCCGGCAGCGCCTGCAGCTGGAACCCGGCGCTCTCGGCCGGCATGTCGGAACCGAAGAACACGTCCCGGACCAGGCCGTAGCCGATCATGCCCGTGATGCCGAACATGAACGCGTACGTCGGCACCGCGAACGCGCCGCCGGACTCCCGGACCCCGCGCAGGTTCATCCCCATCAGCAGGATCACCAGGGTGATCGAGATGCCCATCTCGTGCCCGCGCAGCGACGGCACCGCGGACACCACGTTGGCCACGCCCGAGGTGGTCGACACCGCCACGGTGAGCACGTAGTCGACCATCAGGGCACTGGCCACCACCAAGCCGGAGTTCGGCCCGTGGTTGACGGTGGCGACCTCGTAGTCGCCACCGCCGCTCGGGTACGCGTGCACGTTCTGCCGGTACGAGGCGACCACCGCGAGCATCACGACGGCGACCACGATGCCGATCTGCCAGGAGAAGTGGATCGCCGAGACACCCGCCACCGACAGGGTGAGCAGGATCTCCTCGGGCGCGTACGCCACGGAGGAGAGGGCGTCGGAGGCGAACACCGGCAGGGCGATCCGCTTGGGGAGCAGGGTCTCCCCGAGCTTGTCGCTGCGCAGTGCGCGGCCGATCAGAATGCGTTTCGGTAGGTCAGCAGGCATAGGCACGTTAAGGAATCGTAGGGGGTCGCCTCCGGAACGACGCCCTCTGGTGGCCCCTTTGTCGGGACTGTGTTCGGTGGAGGGACTAGCGTGTCGGATGATGAGTGCGCGGGAAACATCGAGAACACCCCGCGCCACACGGTGCCGAGGAGTCGGCGAACTGTCCCCCCGGAGTCGGGGGCGGAAGGATGATGAGCGGTGTCTGCGCAGGTCATGATCCCAACGGACCGGGTGAGGTAGTCCCGTGCACATCGTCATCATGGGCTGCGGCCGGGTGGGTTCCGCCCTTGCGCGCGCGCTCGAGAAACAGGGTCACTCGGTCGCCGTGGTCGACCAGGACCCGACCGCCTTCCGGCGGCTCGGTTCGGGGTTCAACGGCCGGCGGGTGACCGGGGTCGGCTTCGACCAGGACACCCTGCGCGAGGCCGGCATCGAGGAGGCCGGGGCGTTCGCCGCGGTCTCCAGCGGTGACAACTCGAACATCATCGCCGCCCGGGTCGCCCGGGAGAACTTCGGCGTGGAGAACGTCGCGGCCCGGATCTACGACCCCCGCCGGGCCGAGGTCTACCAGCGCCTGGGCATCCCGACCGTGGCCACCGTCCGGTGGACCGCCGACCAGATGCTGCGCCGGCTGCTGCCCAGCGGCGGCGAGCCGCTCTGGCAGGACCCCAGCGGCGGCGTGCAGCTCGCCGAGGTGGCGTACGCGCCGGCCTGGGTCGGCCACAAGCTGACCGCGCTGGAGGAGGCGTCCGGGGCCCGGATCGCGTTCCTGACCCGGCTGGGCGAGGGCGTCCTGCCGACCCCTCAGCTCGTGGTCCAGGAGGGCGACCTGGTGCACGTGATGCTGCGCCGGGCCGACCTGGACACCGTCGAGGCCGCGTTCGCGCAGGGCCCGCAGGAGGATGAGCACTGATGAGAGTCGCCATTGCCGGAGCCGGCGCGGTCGGCCGCTCGATCGCGGGCGAGCTGCTGGAGAACGGCCACGACGTCCTCCTGATCGACAAGAACCCGAACTCCATCTCGGTCGAGCGGGTCCCGATGGCCGAGTGGCTGCTGGCCGACGCCTGCGAGATCACCTCGCTGGACGAGGCCGCCCTGCAGCGCTGCCACGTGGTGATCGCCGCCACCGGTGACGACAAGGTCAACCTGGTCGTCTCACTGCTGGCCAAGACCGAGTACGGGGTGCCCCGGGTGGTCGCCCGGGTGAACAACCCGAAGAACGAGTGGCTGTTCAACGAGTCCTGGGGCGTGGACGTCGCCGTCTCCACCCCGCGCCTGATGTCGGCGCTGGTCGAGGAGGCCGTGAGCGTCGGCGACCTGGTCCGCCTGATGCGGTTCAGCCAGGGCAACGCCAACCTGGTCGAGCTGACCCTGGCGGCCGACACCGAGCTGGTCGGCACCCGGGTCGGGGACGTGGCCTGGCCGCCGGACACCGCGCTGGTGACCATCATCCGCGAGGGCCGGGTGCTGGTGCCGGGCAAGGACGACACCCTGGAGGGCGGCGACGAGCTGCTCTTCGTGGCGGCCCAGGAGCGCGAGGAGGAGCTCGAGGAGCTCCTGTCGGCGGGCTCCGGCGCCCAGTAGCGGGTACGGGAACTGACGAAGGGCCCCACCGTGCGGTGGGGCCCTTCGGCGTTACTTGGGCTCTTCGTCCTCGAGCTCCGCCTTGATCGGCGGCGGCGCCTTGAGCAGGATCTGCCAGGTCACGTACATCGCCAGCAGCAGCGGCGGGATGCCCAGCGCGACCTTGAGCCAGCCGAGCAGGTTGACGTTCCCGGTGAAGTAGAGCGGGAAGAGGATCACCGGCTTGATGCCCATGATCACCACCCAGGCCCAGGTGGCCTTGGTGTACGCGGCCAGCCGGCCCGGGTTCTGCTTGCGCCAGGTGAACATCTCACCGGTGATCGGGCCGAGCATCACGCCGATCAGCGGCCAGCGGACCAGCGCGGAGACGGCCAGGCCGACGCAGTAGCCGACGTTCCAGAGCAAGCCGGGCAGGTAGAAGTTCTCCGCCTTGCCGGTCTTCATCGAGATCCAGGCGCCGAGCGCGACCCCGAACACGCCGCTGAAGGCGTGCTGGACGGTCTCCCGGCGGAACAGCCGGACCACCACGAACAGCAGGCTCAGCCCGAGCGCTGCCCAGGCGGCTGGGGCCACCTCGTGGGTGATGTTGAAGGTGATGATGAAGACCAGACCGGGCAGGGTCATGTCGATCATGCCCCGGACACCGCCGAAGGCCTTCAGCACCGTGTCGGCCGCCTCCTTGGAGGCAGCCTCGCGACCGGCCCGCTCCTCCTCCGCCGTCAGGGCGGGGGGGACGGGCTTGGCCAGGTCGAGCTGGGCGGCGGGGTCGCCGCCGGGCAGGTTGGTCACACTCACTCGCTCCCGTGTCCGGCCGGACGCAGTTCGTAGCGGGGGTTGAACAGCACGCGGCGCCCGCGTGCGTGACTGATCCGGCCGGTCGCGATGAGCCGACGGCCCGGCTCTATACCGATGATCGAACGGCGGCCGAGCCAGACCACGTCCAGCGCGTCACTGCCGTCGAAGAGCTCGGCCTCCAGGGCGGGGACCCCGGCCCGGGGGCGGAGGGTAACGGTGCGCAGGGTCCCGGCCACGGTGACCACCTCGCGGTCCCCGCAGCTGGCGATCGGAGTGCAGCCCGACTCCGCCGTGTCCTGCCGCAGCTCTTCCGCGTCCAGCTCCTCGGAGGAGGAGGTGAGGCGGCTGATCATGCGGCGGAAACGGCCCTGCGGCTGCTCGCTGCTGTTGTCACCACTCATGTCGGAAGGGTACCGGTTTCAGCTTGCCGAACGTCAGTACCAGCAGCCTCCGGGGTCAGGGTTCGAAGCGGTAGCCCATGCCGGGTTCGGTGATGAAGTGCCTGGGCCGGCTCGGGTCCGCCTCCAGCTTGCGGCGCAGCTGGGCCAGGTAGACCCGCAGGTAGTTGGTCTCGGTGCGGTAGGCCGGGCCCCAGACCTCCTGGAGCAGCTGGGTCTGGCTGACCAGCCGGCCCGCGTTGCGGACCAGCACCTCCAGCAGGTGCCACTCGGTCGGGGTGAGGCGGACGTCGGTGCCGTCCCGGTTGACCTTCTTGGCGGCCAGGTCGACCGTGAAGCCCTCGGTGACCACGGTCGACTCGTCCTCGCCGACCACCGGTTCGGCCCGGCGGATCGCGGCCCGCATCCGGGCCAGCAGTTCGTCCATGCCGAACGGCTTGGTGACGTAGTCGTCGGCCCCGGCGTCCAGCGCCTCGACCTTCTCGTCCGAGCTGTGCCGGGCGGACAGCACGATGATCGGCACCCTGGTCCAGCCGCGCAGGCCGCGGATCACCTCGACGCCGTCCAGGTCGGGCAGGCCGAGGTCGAGCAGCACCACGTCGGGGTGCCGGGCGGCGGCCAGTTCCAGGGCCGACGTGCCGTCATGGGCGGCGTCCACCTCGTACTTCCGGGCCTTGAGGTTGATCACCAGGGCGCGGACGATCTGCGGTTCGTCGTCCACGACGAGGACCCGGGTCATACGGGCTCCGCCTTTCCGTTGGAGGAAGTGGGTTCGGGTACGGCGGCGGGCAGCACGACCACCATGGTCAGCCCGCCGCCCGGGGTGTCCTCGGCGGCCAGCGTGCCGCCCATCGCCTCGACGAAGCCCCGGGCCACGGCCAGGCCGAGCCCGACGCCGGCGCCGCGCGGGGCGTCGCCGTGGCGCTGGAACGGGGCGAAGATCCGCTCCTTGGCGTCCTCCGGCACGCCGGGGCCGCGGTCCACTATCCGCACCTCGACCTGGCGGGCGGCGCCCGGGCGGTCGATCGCGGCGGCCCGCACCAGCACGTCGGAGCTGTACTTGACGGCGTTCTCCACCAGGTTGGCGAGCGCCCGCTCCAGCAGTCCGCCGTCGGCCCGCACCATGGCGAGCGTCTCAGGCACGTCGAGGCGGACCGAGCCGGGCGGCACCCCGCCGAGCGCGTACGGGACCACCTCGTCCAGGTCGGTGTCGCGGATCAGCGGGGCCACCGTGCCGGTCTGCAGGCGGCTCATGTCCAGCAGGTTGTTGATCAGGTGGTCGAGCCGGTCGGCGCCGGTCTCGATCCCCGCCAGCAACTCGGCCTCGTCCTCCGGGCTCCACTCGACGTCGTCCGCGCGCAGCGAGCTGACGGCTGCCTTGATCCCGGCCAGCGGGGTGCGCAGGTCGTGCGAGACGGCGGCCAGCAGGGCGGTGCGGATCCGGTTGCCCTCGGCCTCCCGGCGGGCGGCGGCGGCCTCCCCGGCCAGCCGGCGGCGCTCCAGCAGGGCCGCGCCCTGGGCGGCGTACGCGCCGAGCAGACGGCGGTCGGCGGCGGGCAGGACCCGGCCGCGCAGCACCAGGGCGAGGTGCTCGCCGACGGGTACGTCCACGTCGCCGTCCTCGGGCCGGGCCGGCGGGTGCGGGCCGCGGGCTGCGGCGGGCTGCCAGGGCGCGTGGTCGTCGGCTCGCTCCAGCAGGGCGGCGGAGTCCTGCTGGAAGGTCTCCCTGACCTGGTCGAGCAGGGCGGACAGCATCCCGTCGCCGCCGGGGGCGCCGCGCAGCACGGTGCCGGCCAGCGCGCTCAGCGACTGCGCCTCGGCCTGGCCCCGGGCGGCCTGCTGGGTGCGTCTGGCGGCCAGGTCGACCACCGAGGCGACCGCGATGCCGACCGCCGTGAAGATCGCCACGGCCAGGATGTTCTGCGGCTCGGAGATGGTGAAGGTGTGGATCGGCGGCGCGAAGTAGTAGTTCAGCGCCGAGGAGCTGACCAGCGCGGAGGCGATCGCCGGGACGAGCCCGCCGACCAGCGCCGCGCAGACGGTCAGGCAGAGGAAGAGCAGCATGTCGGTGGAGAGCCCGAGGCCGTTCACGTGGGTGAGCAGCAGGGTCAGCAGCGGCGGGCCGCCGACCCCGATCAGCCAGCCGAGCAGCGTCCTGGTCCGGCCCAGGTCGGTGACCTTGCGCAGCGGCACCCGGCCCCGGCCCTTGGCGACCTGCTCGTGGGTGACGGTGTGCACGTCGATGTCGCCGCTGCCCCGGGTGACGGTGGCCCCGACCCCGGGGCCGTACAGGTACTGCCAGGCCCGGCGGCGGCTGCTGCCGAGCACGATCTGGGTGGCGTTCACCCCGCGGGCGAAGTCCAGCAGGGCGGCGGCCGGGTCGTCGCCGAGCACGGTGTGGAAGGTGCCGCCGAGGCTCTCGGTCAGGGCGCGCTGCTCGATCAGGGTCTGCGAGGAGCTGCCCGCCCCGGCCAGTCCGTCCGAGCGGGCGATGTGCACGGCGAGCAGCTCGCCGCCGGAGGCCCGGTCGGCGATCCGGGCGGCGCGCCGGATCAGGGTGGCGCCCTCGGGGCCGCCGGTCAGGCCGACCACGATCCGCTCGCGGGCCTGCCAGGTGCCCTCGATACCGTGCTCGGCCCGGTAGCGCTGGAGGTACTCGTCCACCCGGTCGGCGGTCCAGAGCAGCGCCAGCTCGCGCAGCGCGGTGAGGTTCCCGGGCCGGAAGTAGTTCGCCAGCGAGGCGTCGATCCGGTCCGGCGGGTAGACGTTGCCGTGCGCCAGGCGGCGGCGCAGCGCCTGGGGTGACATGTCGACCAGCTCGATCTGGTCGGCCCGCCGGACCACCTCGTCCGGCACCGTCTCGCGCTGGCGGACCCCGGTGATGCCCTCGACCACGTCGCCGAGCGACTCCAGGTGCTGGATGTTGACGGTCGACACCACGTCGATGCCGGCCGTCAGCAGCTCCTCGACGTCCTGCCAGCGTTTGGCGTTGCGGCTGCCCGGCACATTGGTGTGGGCCAGCTCGTCCACCAGGGCGACGGCCGGGCGCCGGGCCAGCACCGCGTCGAGGTCCAGCTCGCCCAGGGTCACCCCCCGGTACGTCAGCTCCCGCCGTGGGACCAGCTCCAGACCCTCGATCAGCTCGGCGGTCCGGTCCCGCCCGTGGTGCTCGACGAAGCCGACCACCACGTCGGTGCCGCGCCGCACGCGCCGGTGCGCCTCGGCCAGCATGGCGTACGTTTTGCCGACGCCGGGTGCCGCCCCGAGGTAGATCCGCAGCCTGCCGCGTGCCATGCGCACCATTCTTGGTCAGCCGGGCGGGCCACGCCCCCGGACACCTGTTCGTCTGCCCCGAGCGTACGGCCGTCCGGCCGGGAATCCGCTGATCAGGTGATCCGTCCGGCCAGTCTTAGCGAGCTCTTGACGGCGGGTCGGCGAATTCGGGAACGGACTCCAGCGCCGCCCGGAACTCCTCGGCGTGCTGGTACCGCTGCGCCGGGCCGCCGCTCCGGCGCCGCTTCACGCCGCGGCCACGCCCGTGCAACACCCCGCTGGGAGCATCGACCGCATGCTCTCTCTGGTCGCTCCCCCCACGACGGCCCGGGCGCCGCAGCCCGCCGAGGGCGGCGGTGCCGGGGCGGTGCTGCGGGCCGTACTGGCCGACGGGCCGCTGGCCCGGGGCGCCGTCGGACGGGCCACCGGGCTCAGCCCGGCGGCGGTCTCCCGGCACACCGCCGACCTGATCGGCCTCGGCCTGGTCCGCGAACTGCCCGCCCCGGACGGACCGCCCCGGGCCGGCCGCCCGCAGCTGCCGCTCGACGTGGACAGCCGCCACCACCTCGCCTGCGGGGTGCACATCGGCGTCCCTTTCCTCACCTTCGCGCTGCTCGACCTGCGCGGCCGGGTGGTCGCGCACGAGCGGCTGCCCCGCCGGGGCGACGCCGCCACCGTGCTGGCCACCATCCGCGACCACCTGCCCGGCTTCCTGGCCCGCCGGGCGGCCGGCCGCTCGCTGCTCGGCCTCGGGGTGGTCACCGGCGGCTGGGTCGACTCCGACCGCGGCACCGTGGTCGAGCACGGCCCGCTCGGCTGGCGGGACGTCCCCGTCCGGGCCGAACTCGCCCGCGCCACCCGGCTGCCGGTGCACGTCGACAGCCACGCCCGGGCCCTGGCCCAGGCCGAGCTGCTGTTCGGCGCGGGCAGCGGATCGACCGAACTCGTCCAGCTCTTCGTCGGCAACGTGGTCGACGCCGCCTTCGCCACCGGCGGCACCGTCCTGCGCGGCCGCCGCTCCCGGGCCGGCAACGTCGGCCACCTGCCCGTGCCCGGCTCCACCGAACCCTGCGTCTGCGGCCGCACCGGCTGCCTCCAGGCCACCGTCTCCGAACGCACCATCGCCCGCCGCGCGCACGCCCAAGGTCTCGTTCCCGCACCGGACTTCGAACTGCTGCTGGCCCTGGCCCGGGCCGGCGACGAACGGGCCGAGGCGCTGCTCCGGGAGCGGCTGCGGCTGGCCGCACCGGCCGCCGCGCTGCTGCTCAACGTCCTCAACCCCGAGGTCCTGGTGGTCAGCGAAGCCGGGCTGACGGTCCGTCCGGACCTGGCCGGCTACCTGTACGAACAGGTCGCCCGGCACGGTCCGGTGGAGCCCGGCCAGCTGGTGACGGCCGCCTCCTTCGGCACCGACGTGCTGGCGGTGGCGGCCTGCGCGGGCGTACTGGACAGCGCGTACCAGCGGCCGATGGAGCTGCGCACCGCGCGCAGCTCATGACGGGCGGATTAATTCCGTCAGCGGGCGAATCACTGTCCGACTCCCTTGCCCGGAAGGAGAATTGGGGACAATCCCCTGTCTCCTCCGGATCCGGAGCACCTCACCATGCCCACTGCCGACCGGCAACTGCACTTCAACCTCTTCCTGATGGGCGTCGGCCACCACGAGGCGGCCTGGCGCCACCCGCGCACCGACCCGCAGCAGGCCGCCGACATCGCGCACTTCCAGCGCCTCGCGCAGACCGCCGAGGCCGCCTCCTTCGACTCGGTCTTCCTCGCCGACGGCGTGGAGGCCCGCTCGGACGGCGGCTGGGGCCTGATCAGCCACTTCGAACCGTTCACGCTGCTCACCGCGCTGGCCGTGGTGACCGAACGGATCGGCCTGATCGGCACCGTCTCCACCGGCTTCAGCGAGCCGTACAACCTGGCCCGGCAGTTCGCCTCGCTGGACCACATCAGCCACGGCCGGGCCGGCTGGAACATCGTCACCTCGGCCGGCGAACGCTCCGCGCAGAACTTCAGCCGCTCCGCCAACCAGGAACACGGCGTCCGCTACCAGCGGGCCGCCGAGTTCCTCGACGTGGTCACCGCGCTCTGGGACAGCTGGGAGGACGGCGCGCTCACCCTGGACCGGGCCACCGGCGCCTTCGCCGACGCCGACCGGGTGCACGAGATCGACCACGTCGGCGAGCACTTCCAGGTCCGCGGACCGCTCAACATCCCCCGCCCGCCGCAGGGCCACCCGCTGCTGGTGCAGGCCGGCTCCTCCGACAACGGCCGGGCGTTCGCCGCCCGTTGGGCCGAAGCGGTGTTCACCGCGCAGCAGACCCTGGCCGAGGGGCAGTCCTTCTACGCCGACCTCAAGCGGCAGGCGGCCGGCTTCGGCCGGGCCCCCGAACAGCTCGTGGTGCTGCCCGGGGTGGTGCCGGTGCTCGGCTCCACCGAGGAGGAGGCCCACCGCCTGGACCGCGAGCTGGACGAACTCATCAACCCCGCCCGCGCGGTGGGCGTGCTCTCGACCGTGCTCGGCGTCGACCTCACCGACCACCCGCTGGACGAGCCGCTGCCCCCGCTGCCGCCGGTGACCGAGATCAACGGCGCCAAGAGCCGGTTCGAGCTGATCCGCGACCTGGCCGAACGCGACCGCCTGACCCTGCGTCAACTCGTCGGCCGGCTCGGCGGCGGCCGCGGCCACCAGGTCGTCGTCGGCACCCCCGAGCAGCTCGCCGACCACATCGAGACCTGGTTCACCCAGGGCGCCGCCGACGGCTTCAACATCATGCCGCCGATCCTCCCCGACGGCCTGACCGACTTCGTCGAGCAGGTGCTGCCGATCCTGCGCAAGCGCGGCCTGTTCCGCGAGGGTTACACCGGCCGCACCCTGCGCGAGCACTACGGCCTGCCGCGCCCGGCCGGGCGCTTCTCCTGACCTGACTGACCGACTGACCCAACGCGAAAGGGGCGCCCACCGGTTGGTGGGCGCCCCTTCGGCCTTGGGTCAGGAGGTGTAGTGCGGAGCCTCGTCCCCCTCGATCAGGTAGCTCGCCTCACCGCTCACCCCGACCGGCACGTCCCCCGCCACCGTCACCCGGTGCAGCCGACGCGGCAGGTCGTCGTAGTCGTCCGGCGCGTAGTGCTGGGTCGAGCGGTTGTCGAACAGCACCAGGTCACCGACCGACCAGCGCCAGCGCACCACGTTCTCCGGCCGGGTCACGTACGCCTGCAGGCTGCGCAGCAGGTCGTGCGACTCGGCGGACGGCAGACCGATGACGCTCTGCGCGAACCCGCCGACGAACAGTCCGCGTTCGCCGCTCTCGGGGTGCACCCGGACCACCGGGTGGGCGGTCCGGTACTTGACCGCGGTGAAGACCCGGCGGCGCTCGGCGTCCGCCTCGTCCAGCTCCTTGCCCTGGGCGTAGTCGTAGTCGTTGGTGTGCACCGCCCAGAGCCGGTCGGCCAGTTCGCGCAGGGCGTCCGGCAGGTCCCGGTACGCCCCCTGGGAGTCGGCGATCAGCGTGTTGCCGCCGTAGGGCGGCACCACCAGCGCGCGCAGCGTGCTGGCCTTCGGCGGGGTACGGACGAAGGTGACGTCGGTGTGCCAGCGGTTGGCCCGGCCGCCGTCCTCGCTGTCCACCGGCAGCACGCTCGGCTGCCCCGCCAGGGACGGGACGGTGGGGTGCGCGGTGGTCAGCGCGCCGAAGTTGGCGGCGAACCGCAACTGGCCCTCGTCGTCCAGGTGCTGCTCCCGGAAGAACAGCGCCTTGTGTGCCACCAGCGCCGCGTTCAGCCGGCCCACGGTGTCCGCGTCCAGCGGCTTCGAGGTGTCGACTCCGGTGATCTCGGCGCCGATCCGGCCGCCGACCTTGTGGATCTCCAGGCTCATGACTCGTGTCCCCTCTTGACGGGTATTCAGGAAATGATTGGGCCAGGAAGTGATCGGGGCTCAGGAAGTGATCGGGGCGGCGCCGAACGCCGGGCCGACCGCGCGCAGTGCGCCCGGGGTCCGGCCCCGGCCCCAGCCGATCTGGGCCCGGTAGCTGCCGAGCAGGCCGGACTCGGCGAGCTCGCGCTCGTCCTGGGCCGGCTGCGGGTGGGTGTGCGGGGCGACGAACAGCGCGTCCGTCGGGCAGTTCGCCTCGCACTGGAAGCAGGTCTGGCAGTCGCTCTGGCGGGCGATCACCGGGAGGCCGTCGGCGCCCCGGTCGAAGACGTCGGTCGGGCAGACCCTGATGCACTTGTCGCAGGCGATGCAGCGCTCCGGCGAGACCAGTTCGATCACGCCGCCACCGCCGTCAGCGGCCGGGTCCAGACCTCGTCCAGACCCCCGGAGGCGATCCGGTGGTGCTGGGCCGCGTCCTGCCCGGGGAAGTCCAGCCGCCTGGCCATCCCCCGGCTCTCCGTCCTGGCCAGCGCCGAGCGGTACATCCAGCGGGCGTTGGCGGTCAGCGCCGCCGCCTGCCGGGCCACCACGGCGTCGCGGCCGGTGCCGTGCAGCCCGCTCCGCAGCCGCGTCCAGGTCTCGTCCAGCACGGCGAGCGCCCCGGTCAGCACCTCGCCGTGCCGCAGGTAGTTCTTCTCGTACGGGAGCACCTCGCCCTGCACCGCGCGGATCACCTCGCGGGCGTCGACGTCCCGGGCGCCGAGCGGCCGCAACCCGGCGCCGCCGGCCGCGCTGACGGACCGTCGGGCCGCACCGGCCCCCAGCGCCAGCGCGTACCCGGCCGCACCGCGTCCGGCCCAGCTGCCGGAGGACATCGCCCAGGCCGCGTTGTGACTGCCGCCGCCGGTGAACCCGCCGCAGATCTCCTCCCGGGTGGCCGCGTCCCCCGCCGCGAACAGGCCGGGCACCGTGGTCCGGCAGTCGTCCCCGACGATTCGGATGCCACCGGTGCCGCGCACCGTGCCCTCCGCGATCAGGGTGACCGCGAACCGCTCGGTGAACGGGTCGATGCCGAGCCGGTCGAAGGTCAGGAAGAAGTTCGGCTGGGCCAGCCGCATCGCCGCCCTGGCCGCCGGGTCCGCCCGGTCGAGCCGGGCGTACACCTTGCCGGTCAGCAGCTCCCGGGCGATCACCGAGCGCCCGCCCTGGCTGGCCGCGCCCTCCAACTCCTCGCCGTTCTCCCGGTAGAAGGTGGCGAAGGAGTAGAACGCGGTCTTGGTCACCGAAGTGTGCTCGGGCGCGATCCCGTACGCGTTGGAGAACTCCATCCCGGACAGCTCCGCCCCCAGCTCGGCCGCGAACAGCGCACCGTCCCCGGTGTCGGTGTCCGTGCCCAGCGCCTTGCTCAGGAACGCGCAGCCACCGGTGGCCAGCACCACCGCCCCGGCCCGGAACAGGTAGTCGTGGCCCTCCTGCCGCCGGTGGCCCGCCGCCCCGGCCACCGATCCGTCGGCGGCCCGCAGCAGTTCGGTCACCGGGCTGTGGTCGAGCACCCGGACCCCCGCGCGCTTCACCCGGATCCGCATCCGGCGCATGTACTCGGGCCCCTGCAGACCGTTCCGCAGCTGCCGCCCGTCCGGACCGGTCGGGAAGGGGTAACCCCGGGTCTCGGCCAGCTCGTTGATGTTGGCGTAGGTCCGGTCCAGCACCCGTCCCATCCAGCGCCGGTCGGCCAGGTAGCCGCCGAGCGCCTCCCGGCTGGCCATCGCGGCCTCGCGGGCCGCCGGTTCGGGCTCCACGTACCAGACTCCGGTGCCACCGGCGGCAGTTGCGCCGCTGGTACCGCAGTAGCCCTTGTCGGCGAGGACCACGTCCGCGCCCGCCCGGGCCGCGTCCAGCGCGGCCCAGGTGGCGGCCGGACCGCCGCCGACCACCAGGACGTCCGTACTCAGCTCCTGCACGACTCTCTCCTCAACTGTTGAGCGGGGCCCGCCAGGCGGTGAAGCGGCGCTCCAGCCGGACCAGCAGCTGGTTGAACACCACCCCGATGACCGAGATCGTGACGATGCCCGCGTACATCTGCGGGATCGCGAAGTTGTACTGCGAAGCGTTGATCAGATAGCCCAGACCGGCCTTCGCGCCGACCATCTCGGCCGCCACCAGCACCAGGATCGACACCGCCCCCGCCAGCCGGATGCCGGTGAACACCACCGGCACCGAGGCAGGCAGGATCACCTTCTGGAACAGCTTCACCGGCGACAGGTCCAGCGAACGGGCCAGTCGCAGCAGGGTCGGGTCGACGCTGCGCACCGCGCTGATGGTGTTCAGCAGGATCGGCCACAGGCAGGCGTACAGCACGATCGAGATCTTCGAGGTCTCGCCGATCCCGAGGATCAGTACGAAGACCGGCAGCAACGCCAACGCGGCGGTGTTGCGGAAGAGTTCGAGCAGCGGACTGAGCAGGTTGGCCACCGGGCGGTACCAGCCGATCAGCAGCCCCAGCGGGACCCCGATCAGCACCGCCAGACCGAAGCCGCTGAGTGAACGGTTCAGGCTGGCCCAGGTGTTGACGCCCAACTGGCCGTTGTCCAGCAGGCCGAGCCAGGCGTCCAGCACCTCACTGGCCGGCGGCAGGAAGGTCCGGTCCACCAGCTCGAAGCGCGGCGCCAGCTCCCAGAGCACCAGCAGCAGGGCGATCGCCACCGACTTGGTGACGGCGGTGAACAGCAGACCCGGCAGCCGGGACGGACGGCGGGCCGGGGCGAGCGGCTTCGGGACCGGCAGGCTGATCGACGGCGCGGACCGCAGGTCGGTGCTCATACGTGGGCCACCTCTCGCTCCAACTGCTGGGCCCGGCTGACCTCGTCGTGCAGCAGGCTCCAGATCTCGTGCCGGTACCGGGCGAACTCCGGTGCGGAGCGCAGGTCCTGCGCCTTGGTCCGCTCGCCCAGGTCGATCGGGACCACCTCCTTCACCCGGCCCGGACGGGAGGTCAGCACCGCCACCCGCTGGCCGAGGTAGACCGCCTCCTCGATGCCGTGCGTGATGAACACGACGGTCTTGCCGGTGCGTTCCCAGATCCGCAGCAGCTCGTCCTGGAGCAGCTCCCTGGTCTGCGCGTCCAGCGCCGCGAACGGCTCGTCCATCAGCAGCACCCCCGGGTCGTACGCCAGGCTGCGGGCGATCGCCACCCGCTGCTTCATCCCGCCGGACAGCTCGTGCGGATGCCGGTCCTCGAAGCCGGTCAGGCCGACCAGACCGAGGTACTCCCGTGCCAGCGCGGCCCGTTGACGGCGCGGCACCCCGGTCGCCTCCAGGCCGAACTCGACGTTGCCCTGCGCGGTGCGCCACGGCAGCAGCGCGTACTGCTGGAACACCACGCTCCGGTCCAGCCCCGGCCCGGTGACCGGCCGGCCGTCCAGCAGGATCCGGCCACCGCTCGGCCTGGTCAGGCCGGCCGCCAGGTCCAGCAGGGTGGACTTGCCGCAG
Source organism: Kitasatospora gansuensis (assembly GCF_014203705.1). Lineage (NCBI taxonomy): Bacteria > Bacillati > Actinomycetota > Actinomycetes > Kitasatosporales > Streptomycetaceae > Kitasatospora > Kitasatospora gansuensis. The sequence continues at coordinate 5,355,253 of NZ_JACHJR010000001.1, read as the reverse complement.
CCACTGGGCCCGACGATCACCACGAACTCACCGGCGGCGACGTCCAGGTCCACCCGGTCCAGCGCGGTGAACTCGGCGCCGTTCCTGACGGGGAAGGTCTTGGTCACCTGCTCGAAGCTGATCCCACTCGTCATGCTCTCAACCCCCGTACGTGTTGAACGCGTTGGTGTACAGGTCGCCCGGCTTGACCTGGCCGGCCTTGATGTCGCCGTGCGCGACCAGCCAGTCGATCCAGAGCTGGAACTCCTGGTCGTTGATCCGGCCACCGGTCTCGGCCACGCCGGTGGAGCGCCAGTACTGGAGGGCGGCGGTGTCCTCGTTCCGGCCCCGCTTCTTGATGATCGCGGTGCTGCGGGCGATCACCTCCTCGCGCGGCGTGGTCCTGGCCCACTCGATCGCCTTGGCCACGCCGGTGACGAAGATCCGGGAGGTGTTCGGGTTCTGCTTCAGGAAGCGGTCGGTCAGCACGAAGGTGCCCGCGCTGAACTTGCCGAGCAGGTCGTAGTCGCTGAACAGTGGCCGGATCCCGCCCGTCGCCAGCGCCTTGTCGCGCAGGATGCTGCCCAGCACCGCGACCTCGATCTGCTTCTGCCGCAGGGTCTGCTCGCCGTTCACCGGCGGGATCACGATCGGCTCGACCTTGGCGATCTCCGCCGCCGTCAGCCCGTTGCGCTGCAGGTAGATGTCGAGCAGCGCCTCGCTGTGCGCGCCCAGGGTGTTCATCCCGACCTTCTTGCCCTGCAGGTCCCGGGCCGACCGGATCGGGCTGTCCGCCAGCACGTAGTAGCCGCTGTAGGTGAACTCGTCCACGCCGTAGTAGCTGATCACCGCCTTCACCGGGGCACCGGCCGCGATCAGCTTCACCACCGCGCCGTTGAACGCACCGCCGAAGTCGGTCTGGCCGGTCGCCGCCGACTGGATGTCCTGCGGACCGCTGATCGTGTTGCCGACCCACTCCAGCTTCACCTCGCCGAAGTAGCCGAGGTCCTCGGCCAGTTCGGGCAGCGTGACCTGCCCGGCCCAGCCCTGGTAGCGGAGCTTCCCGGTCTCGCGGCCGCCCTCGCTGGCGGTGGCCCGGCCGCAGGCCGTGACCGCGGACGCCGCGCCGACGGCGGCCAGTGCGAGGAAGGTGCGCCTGGAGGTGGTCGAGGCCATGGGTGTGGTCCTTTTCGGGGCAGCGGGGAGCGCCCGGCCGCCGAGGGCGGTCGCGAGGCTACGGGGTCGTCGAACGGCCCGCCCGGGAGACGGGCGGACTCGGGTACGCGGTCAGCGGTTTCGGCGTTACGGAGCGCCGGGAGAACGGCGGCCGGGCATGGGCGGGCGGTGCGTCGTCGTCAGCGACAGACGGCACAGATCGCGCTCGCGTGCCGTCGGAGATCGACGTGCAGGCGGCCCACAAGGCTCACGGCTCGGTTCACGTCCCTCAGCGTTCCAGCGCTGCGGGGCCCGGTCAACGAATGTTCCCCCGCCGGAAGAAACCCCGGTCGGGCGATGTGCGGCGTGGGTGCTGTGGAGTCCCCTGTTCTCCACAGCACCCACCTGGCCGGGACCGGGCGATCGCTGGCCCGCCCTCGGCTCGTACAGGACACGCCGCTCGACGAGAACAGGTTGCATCGAAATCCGGAAAAACTTCGGCAGGACTTCCGGAGCCCCACCGCCGTCAGCCGCGGCTGGGCAGACCCCTGGCCACCGGGCCCGCAGCACCCGTTCCGACCTCGCCGAACTGCTCCGCCGCCACCCGGAACTCCGGGTCCAGCACCACCGATTCGGCGGACTTGTCGGCCCTGTACTGCACCGTCAGCACCGCCAGTTGACGGCCACTCAGCCGGGTGGTGAACTCCTCCACCCGGCCCGGCCGCCCGGTCGAACCGACCGCCGCCGCCCGTTCCGCCCGCTCCCCCGCCGGCCAGCCAAGACCCGTGCACTCCGCCGTGCCCAGCAACCGGGTCGCCGCCTGCGCCGCCTGCGGCTCCGCCTCGAACTCCAGCAGGTACTGCACCGCCGTCACATCGGCCCGGGCGACGTCCCCGTGCACCAGCTCCCAGCGGCGCAGGGCCCCCAACGAGTCCACCAGCTCCGGCACACAGCCCTGAAGGGTGGGCAGCGCGAACGCCGAAGCCGCCACCAGCTGTGACCCCCACGGGCCGTACCGCCCCGGGCTCACCGGCAACTGCTCCCGGCCGAGCAGTAACTGACCACCCGTCGCGTCCACCGGCATCATCGTCTCCACCGAGCCGAACGGACTGCCGGGGCCGGGCAGGACCAGGGTCGGCGTGATGGTCCGCAACGACGGCGGCCCCACCAGCTCGGCGGCGATCCCGCCGCCGCCGTCCGACATCTTCGCCAGACCCCACACCCCGGCCGAGGCCAACACCCCGGCGACCAAGGTGAGTTCGATCCGTCGCCAACGCCGCCGACGCAACGCCCGGCCCAGCAACTCCTCGGGCTCGGGCACCCGCAGCCCGCTCAACTCCCCGCGCAGGCCGTCGAACAGGCCGTCCAACCGCGCGGTGGTGATGGCCGGACGATCCTGATCGTCCACGGTGATCGTCGTCCTCTCAGCCACGAGCGCTCAGCGTCCTCTTCAAGTTACGCTCCCGGCCGCTGCGTTGCTCCGGTACCGCAGGAGCGGGTCCGGCTTCGGCCGCACCCCGCTGCTGTTCTGGTTCCGAGCGCGGCCGCGGCGGCTGCCCGGGCTTCGGGGCCGACGCGGACTTCGGGCCCGACGGCACCTCCGGCTGACGGAGCGGCATTCGCAGACCACCCTCACCGTCCTCCTCCCCCAGCAACTCGGCCAACGCCTGCCGCCCACGGTGCAGCCGCGCCTTCACCGTCCCGACCGGGACGCCCTCCTCGGCCGCGATCTCGGCCACCGCCCGGCCACCCATGTGATGCAGCACCAGGGCCGACCGCTGCGCCTCCGGCAACCGCCGCAACGCCTCCACCAACGCCACCGACTCCGGCCCGGGCCCCGGCAGCGGACTCCCCTCGCCGTGCCGCACCCAGCTCCGCAAAGCCGTCCTGGCCCGCCGCCACCGGCTGATCGCGATCCGCTGACCGGTCAACCGCACCCAGGCCACCGGGTTCTCGTACGCGCTGAGCCGGCCCCAGTGGCTCCAGGCCCTCACGAACGCCTCCTGCGCGGCGTCCTGGGCATCGCCAAGATCCCCGGTCAGGGCGTAGAGGTGAGCAACCAACTGACCGTACGCACCTTCGTAGAACGCCCGGAAGTCGCTCTCCGCCTCGTGCCCTCGGTCACCGCCCATGACGGGTCAGTGTGCCGTGGACGGAACGCCGAGGCAACTGGATAGGGTCAAGGGCCGGAAATGCAGAAAGCCCCTCCGGGAGACCCGGAGGGGCTTTCTGTGAATGATTGTTCGGCGGCGTCCTACTCTCCCACAGGGTCCCCCCTGCAGTACCATCGGCGCTATGAGGCTTAGCTTCCGGGTTCGGAATGTAACCGGGCGTTTCCCTCACGCTATGACCACCGAAACACTATGAAACTGTATGACCGCACCACACCCGTGACCAAACGGTGTGGGGTCGTTGTTTCAGAACAACACAGTGGACGCGAGCAACTGAGGACAAGCCCTCGGCCTATTAGTACCGGTCAGCTCCACCCCTTACAGGGCTTCCACATCCGGCCTATCAACCCAGTCGTCTACTGGGAGCCTTACCCTCTCAAGGAGGTGGGAATATTCATCTCGAAGCAGGCTTCCCGCTTAGATGCTTTCAGCGGTTATCCCTCCCGAACGTAGCCAACCAGCCATGCCCTTGGCAGAACAACTGGCACACCAGAGGTTCGTCCGTCCCGGTCCTCTCGTACTAGGGACAGCCCTTCTCAATATTCCTACGCGCACAGCGGATAGGGACCGAACTGTCTCACGACGTTCTAAACCCAGCTCGCGTACCGCTTTAATGGGCGAACAGCCCAACCCTTGGGACCTACTCCAGCCCCAGGATGCGACGAGCCGACATCGAGGTGCCAAACCATCCCGTCGATATGGACTCTTGGGGAAGATCAGCCTGTTATCCCCGGGGTACCTTTTATCCGTTGAGCGACGGCGCTTCCACAAGCCACCGCCGGATCACTAGTCCCGACTTTCGTCCCTGCTCGACCCGTCGGTCTCACAGTCAAGCTCCCTTGTGCACTTACACTCAACACCTGATTGCCAACCAGGCTGAGGGAACCTTTGGGCGCCTCCGTTACTCTTTAGGAGGCAACCGCCCCAGTTAAACTACCCACCAGACACTGTCCCTGATCCGGATCACGGACCCAGGTTAGACATCCAGCACGACCAGAGTGGTATTTCAACGACGACTCCACAACAACTGGCGTTGCTGCTTCAAAGTCTCCCACCTATCCTACACAAGCCGAACCGAACACCAATATCAAGCTATAGTAAAGGTCCCGGGGTCTTTCCGTCCTGCTGCGCGAAACGAGCATCTTTACTCGTAATGCAATTTCACCGGGCCTATGGTTGAGACAGTCGAGAAGTCGTTACGCCATTCGTGCAGGTCGGAACTTACCCGACAAGGAATTTCGCTACCTTAGGATGGTTATAGTTACCACCGCCGTTTACTGGCGCTTAAGTTCTCAGCTTCGCCAACCCGAAGATTGACTAACCGGTCCCCTTAACGTTCCAGCACCGGGCAGGCGTCAGTCCGTATACATCGCCTTACGGCTTCGCACGGACCTGTGTTTTTAGTAAACAGTCGCTTCTCGCTGGTCTCTGCGGCCGGCCCCAGCTCAGAGTGCAAGACTCATCACCAGTTCCGGCCCCCCTTCTCCCGAAGTTACGGGGGCATTTTGCCGAGTTCCTTAACCATAGTTCACCCGAACGCCTCGGTATTCTCTACCTGACCACCTGAGTCGGTTTGGGGTACGGGCCGCCATGAAACTCGCTAGAGGCTTTTCTCGACAGCATAGGATCATCCACTTCACCACAATCGGCTCGGCATCAGGTCTCAGCCTTAATGAGTGACGGATTTGCCTATCACTCGGCCTACACCCTTACCCCGGGACAACCACCGCCCGGGCTGGACTACCTTCCTGCGTCACCCCATCGCTCACCTACTACAGACTTGGTTCAGCGGCTCCACCACGTCCCATTGTCCGAAGACTCCGGGCCGGCTTCGCGGCCTTAGCATCACCTGGTTCGACGTTGGCGCTTCAAAGCGGGTACGGGAATATCAACCCGTTGTCCATCGACTACGCCTGTCGGCCTCGCCTTAGGTCCCGACTTACCCTGGGCAGATCAGCTTGACCCAGGAACCCTTGGTCAATCGGCGCAAGAGTTTCCCACTCTTGTATCGCTACTCATGCCTGCATTCTCACTCGTGAACCGTCCACAACTGGATTCCTCCGCTGCTTCACCCGGCACACGACGCTCCCCTACCCATCACAGCGGGCGTTGGCCCTATAGCTGCAATGACACGACTTCGGTGGTGTACTTGAGCCCCGCTACATTGTCGGCGCGGAATCACTTGACCAGTGAGCTATTACGCACTCTTTCAAGGGTGGCTGCTTCTAAGCCAACCTCCTGGTTGTCTCTGCGACTCCACATCCTTTCCCACTTAGCACACGCTTAGGGACCTTAGTCGGTGTTCTGGGCTGTTTCCCTCTCGACCATGGAGCTTATCCCCCACAGTCTCACTGCCACGCTCTCACTTACCGGCATTCGGAGTTTGGCTAAGGTCAGTAACCCGGTGAGGCCCATCGCCTATCCAGTGCTCTACCTCCGGCAAGAAACACGTGACGCTGCACCTAAATGCATTTCGGGGAGAACCAGCTATCACGGAGTTTGATTGGCCTTTCACCCCTAACCACAGGTCATCCCCCAGGTTTTCAACCCTGGTGGGTTCGGTCCTCCACGAAGTCTTACCTCCGCTTCAACCTGCCCATGGCTAGATCACTCCGCTTCGGGTCTTGGGCATGCAACTCAGACGCCCTATTCGGACTCGCTTTCGCTACGGCTACCCCACACGGGTTAACCTCGCTACACACCGCAAACTCGCAGGCTCATTCTTCAAAAGGCACGCAGTCACGAGACGTAAGGCAAGCCTCACATCCGACGCTCCCACGGCTTGTAGGCACACGGTTTCAGGTACTATTTCACTCCGCTCCCGCGGTACTTTTCACCATTCCCTCACGGTACTATCCGCTATCGGTCACTAGGGAATATTTAGGCTTAGCGGGTGGTCCCGCCAGATTCACACGGAATTTCTCGGGCTCCGTGCTACTTGGGAGAAGCTCAAGTGAGCCGCACAGATTTCGTCTACGGGGGTCTTACCCTCTACGCCGGACCTTTCGCATGTCCTTCGACTATCCATACGGTTTCTGACTCACCGACCGGCCGGCAGACCAATCAAGAACTTTCCCACGACCCCGCTCTGGCAACCCCTGCCGGGTCTCACACCAAAACGGTTTAGCCTCATCCGGTTTCGCTCGCCACTACTCCCGGAATCACGGTTGTTTTCTCTTCCTGAGGGTACTGAGATGTTTCACTTCCCCTCGTTCCCTCCACACACCCTATGTGTTCAGGTGCGGGTGACAGCCCATGACGACTGCCGGGTTTCCCCATTCGGAAACCCCCGGATCAAAGCCTGGTTGACGGCTCCCCGGGGACTATCGTGGCCTCCCACGTCCTTCATCGGTTCCTAGTGCCAAGGCATCCACCGTGCGCCCTTAAAAACTTGGCCACAGATGCTCGCGTCCACTGTGCAGTTCTCAAACAACGACCAGACACCCACCCTCGGCACCCCTTATCGGGATGTCCTCAAGTAGGACCGGCACTGAAGCAACGACCATACGGCCGTTCCCTCAGGACCCAACAACGTGCCCGACACACCCAAACCCAGACCCTTTTCCACGCCGAAGCAGTACTAAGAGACGCGTCTGTGTGTGCCGAATAGTCAACGTTCCACCCATGAGCAACCGTGTGAGACATTCGCTCACATCCGGCTATGTGCTCCTTAGAAAGGAGGTGATCCAGCCGCACCTTCCGGTACGGCTACCTTGTTACGACTTCGTCCCAATCGCTGGTCCCACCTTCGACGGCTCCTCCCCTTACGGGTTAGGCCACCGGCTTCGGGTGTTACCGACTTTCGTGACGTGACGGGCGGTGTGTACAAGGCCCGGGAACGTATTCACCGCAGCATGCTGATCTGCGATTACTAGCAACTCCAACTTCATGGGGTCGAGTTGCAGACCCCAATCCGAACTGAGGCCGGCTTTTTGGGATTCGCTCCGCCTCGCGGCATCGCAGCCCTTTGTACCGACCATTGTAGCACGTGTGCAGCCCAAGACATAAGGGGCATGATGATTTGACGTCGTCCCCACCTTCCTCCGAGTTGACCCCGGCAGTCTCCTGTGAGTCCCCATCACCCCGAAAGGCATGCTGGCAACACAGAACAAGGGTTGCGCTCGTTGCGGGACTTAACCCAACATCTCACGACACGAGCTGACGACAACCATGCACCACCTGTATACCGACCACAAGGGGGCGACTATCTCTAGCCGTTTCCGGTATATGTCAAGCCTTGGTAAGGTTCTTCGCGTTGCGTCGAATTAAGCCACATGCTCCGCTGCTTGTGCGGGCCCCCGTCAATTCCTTTGAGTTTTAGCCTTGCGGCCGTACTCCCCAGGCGGGGAACTTAATGCGTTAGCTGCGGCACCGACGACGTGGAATGTCGCCAACACCTAGTTCCCAACGTTTACGGCGTGGACTACCAGGGTATCTAATCCTGTTCGCTCCCCACGCTTTCGCTCCTCAGCGTCAGTAATGGCCCAGAGATCCGCCTTCGCCACCGGTGTTCCTCCTGATATCTGCGCATTTCACCGCTACACCAGGAATTCCGATCTCCCCTACCACACTCAAGCCTGCCCGTATCGAATGCAGACCCGGGGTTAAGCCCCGGGCTTTCACAACCGACGCGACAAGCCGCCTACGAGCTCTTTACGCCCAATAATTCCGGACAACGCTCGCACCCTACGTATTACCGCGGCTGCTGGCACGTAGTTAGCCGGTGCTTCTTCTGCAGGTACCGTCACTTGCGCTTCTTCCCTGCTGAAAGAGGTTTACAACCCGAAGGCCGTCATCCCTCACGCGGCGTCGCTGCATCAGGCTTTCGCCCATTGTGCAATATTCCCCACTGCTGCCTCCCGTAGGAGTCTGGGCCGTGTCTCAGTCCCAGTGTGGCCGGTCGCCCTCTCAGGCCGGCTACCCGTCGTCGCCTTGGTAGGCCATTACCCCACCAACAAGCTGATAGGCCGCGGGATCATCCTGCACCGCCGGAGCTTTCCACCAACCCCCATGCAGAGGAAGGTCATATCCGGTATTAGACCTCGTTTCCAAGGCTTGTCCCAGAGTGCAGGGCAGATTTCCCACGTGTTACTCACCCGTTCGCCACTAATCCACTCCGAAGAGCTTCATCGTTCGACTTGCATGTGTTAAGCACGCCGCCAGCGTTCGTCCTGAGCCAGGATCAAACTCTCCGTGAATGTCTACCCGTAATCGGGTAACCACTTCGGAAGAGCGGCACGGCAACCACCGGAATAGGCGGTCCCGCGCACTGCGTCCTCGCTAGTGTTTTACTTCATAAAGGAATCTCCAACCCCACCAAAAGGTGAGGCCGGGGATGTCAACATATCTGGCGTTGACTTTTGGCACGCTGTTGAGTTCTCAAGGAACGGACACTTCCTTCGAGCCGCTTATCAGGCGGACCCTCCGGGCGCTTCGTTCGTTCTTTCGTGTTCCGAGCTTATCAGATCCGCTTTTCGGCTTTTCCGACTAGCTCTTGTCTTCATTGGCCTCGCGGCCCCTTCCGACGTTTCAAACTCTAGCCGATCCCCGCTCCGAAAAGCGAATCCAGCCGCAACCCATATAAACGCACACGACAAATAAACCCACCCCACGCAGAAGCGCAGAACAGTTCGATCAGAAGATGTGTTCAGAGGATTGGCCACCCCGGGACCGTCCGCGCCGATGCGTGTCCGGTGCTCCCTGCCGAGCGACTAGAGAACACTACCCCCGCCAGGGACCTGCCGCAAATCACCGGCGCACACCACCCTGGTGCAGGCGGTCAGGCCCAGCTTCACGTACTCGCCGTTCGGGTCGTCGTTGCTGGTGATCCAGTCCCGGGCCGCTTCCCGGGTCCGGCCGCCGGCCACGTGACGTCGCATCAGGCGTTCGTCCCGTACGGCGTCCTCGGCCTGGATGTACCAGAGCTCGTGCAGCAGGGCGCGGACCGAGCTCCACGGGGGCTCGTCATTGGCGAGGTAGTTGCCTTCGGTGATGACCAGGCGGGTGTGCGGCTGGATCACGTGGCGGCCGGCCACCGGCTCGTCCAGGCGGCGGTCGAAGCCGGGGGCGTAGATGTCGTTGAAGCGTTCCACCGTGACCCGGCGCAGCAGGGCGAGGTAGCCGAGCGAGTCGAAGCTGGCGGGTGCGCCCTTTCGGCTGCGCAGGTCCAGGCGGTCGAGCTGGGCGTTGGCGAGGTGGAAGCCGTCGAGCGGGAGGTACGCGGCGGTGCCGGGGCCCTCGGTGCGGTTGAGCTCGGTGACCAGGTGCCGGGCCAGGGTGGACTTGCCCGCGCCGGGCGGGCCGGTCAGGCCGAGGAGTGAGCGGCCCTTGTGGACGGTGCGTCCGTTCAGCAGCCGGGCCGCCAGTTCGACGAGTGCGGTGGGGTCGGTGGTGGGGGCCGGGTCAGTGGTGCGAGCCGCTCGGGCTTCCTCGTGCATGGGCGGCACCCTACTCAGCGAGTTCGGTCGTGAGAACCGGTACGTCGAAGGTGAGCGTCCCGGCGTCGGCGTCCAGGGTGGCGGGCAGGCCGAGCGGCACCGTGAGGGTGGAGGGGCAGTGTCCGAAGCCGAGCTCCCAGGCGACCGGGACGCCGAGCGGGGCGAGCCGGTCGGCGAGCACCGCCCGCACCTGGTCGAGGGGTTCGCAGCCTTCCCAGGAACCGAGTGCGATCCCGGCGACGCCGTCCAGGGCGCCGGAGCGGATCAGCTGGGTGACGATGCGGTCGAGTTGGTAGGGGTGCTCGCTGATGTCCTCCAGCAGCAGGATGGTGCCGGCGAAGGAGGGGCGGGCGGTGGCGGTGCCGCGTTCGGCCGCGAGCAGGTGGGCGCAGCCGCCCGCGGTGACGCCGTGGGCGGTGCCGGGGAAGAGCGGTCCGGCGCCGGGGGTGCCGACGACCAGGGTGGTGTCCGGGGTGAAGAGGGTGCGGCGCAGGTGTTCGGCGGTGGGCGGGTCGGCGATGAAGGTGGCTCCGGTGCCCATCGGGCCGTACAGGGTGGGGACGCCGAGGCGTTGGGCGACGGTCTCGTGCAGCACGGTGATGTCGCTGAAGCCGACCAGTGCCTTCGGCGGGGCGGTGCGCAGCGCGTCCCAGTCGAGCAGGTCGACCATCCGCTGGACGCCGTAGCCGCCGCGGGCGCAGATGACGGCGGCGATGGTGGGGTCGAGCCAGGCGCGCTGGAAGTCGGCGGCGCGGTCGGCGTCGGTGCCGGCCAGGTAGCCGAGGTGGCGGTCCGTCAGGTGTTCGCCGGGGACGACGTCCAGTCCCCAGGAACGCAGGATCGCCGTGCCCGCGGTGAGTTGGTCCAGGTCGATGGCGCCGCTGGTGGCGACCAGGGCGACCCGGTCGCCCGGCACGAGTCGGCGGGCGCGGCGCAACGCGGTCGACGGGGTCGGCGGGGTCGGCGGGTTCTGCTGAGGCATCGTCAGTCCTTACTCCGAGGGCAGGGCAGGCGCGCGACCCGGATCCGCGCGCCTGCCGACAGTCCTACCCCATGCCCATCGCGGACCTGACCTCCCCCAGGGTGGCTTCCGCGATGGCATTGGCCCGCTCGGCTCCCCCGGCCAGGACGGCCCGCAGCAGGGCCCGGTCGGCGGCGAGTTCGGTCCGCCGGGCGCGGAGTGGGCGGAGGTACTCGTTGACCGTCTCGGTGACCCGGCGTTTGAGGGCGCCCGCGCCGCCGTCGCCGATCTCGGCGGCGAGTTCGGCCGGGTCGCGGTCCTCGCAGAGCGCGGCGAGCTGGACCAGGCCGGAAACTCCGGGTCGGCGCTCCGGGTCATACGTGATGTGCCGGTCGGTGTCGGTGGTGGCGCCCTTGATCAGCCGGGCGGTCTCGTCCTCGGTCGCGCCCAGGGCGATCGCGTTGCCGCGGCTCTTGCTCATCTTGCCGCCGTCGGTGCCGGGGAGCAGCGGTGCGTCGGAGAGCAGCGGCTGCGGTTCGGGGAACAGCGAGGTGGCGTAGCGGTCGTTGAACCGGCGCGCGATGGTGCGGGTGGTCTCCAGGTGCGGGAGCTGGTCACGGCCGACGGGTACCAGGTTGGCCTTGCAGAACAGGATGTCGGCGGCCTGGTGGACGGGGTAGGTGAACATCAGCCCGCTGACGGTGGCCTGGCTGGAGTGCGCGATCTCGTCCTTGACCGTGGGGTTGCGGCCGAGTTCGGCGACGCTGACCAGGCTGAGGAAGGGGAGCAGCAGTTGGTTGAGTGCCGGGACGGAGCTGTGTTTGAAGATCGTGGTCCGCTCCGGGTCGATCCCCGCGGCGAGGTAGTCGAGGACCAGGTTCTCCGCGTGTTCGGCCGGGCGGTCGGCCCGGTCCCGGTCGGTGAGGGTCTGGTAGTCGGCGACCACCAGCAGGAGTTCGACGCCCATCCGCTGGAGTCGGACGCGGTTGTGCAGGGTGCCGAAGTAGTGGCCGAGGTGGAGCGGGCCGGTGGGGCGGTCGCCGGTCAGGACGCGGTACCGGTCGGGGTGCTGCTGGACGGTCTCGATCTGCATCAGGGGGCTCCTCGGTGGCTGACGGTGGGTCGGACCGGTCCGCCGGGGTGCCCTGAGGGAACGCAACAGGGCCGTCCGGTCGGACGGCCCTGGAGTCGTGCGTGAAGGGATGGCCGCCCTAGGACGGCCACCAGTTCAGGCACGGCTGCTGCTTCATGCCGTCCAGCGTAGCGGCCGGGGGCGGGCGGTGGCACGGGTTTTCGGGGGTGGCACCTTTCCTTTCGAGCGATCGGATAGGTTTGCCTTACCTAATCCCGATTCGTACAAGGAGCAGCCCGTGGCCCCCTCCCCCGCCGACCGGACCCCCTTCCGTTCCTCCCGGCGCGGCTTCCTCGCCGTCGGACTGACCGGCGGTGCCGTGCTCGGTCTCGGCGGGCTGCTCACCGCCTGCGGCAGCTCGGGTGGCGGGTCGGGCGGCAGCGGGTCGGCGAGCCCTTCGGCGGGGGCGGGCGTGAACCAGAAGTCGGTCACCCAGGGCGGTGACGACTACGCCACGGTGATCGGGAAGATGAAGGGCTTCGGCACCGACGCGGCGGCCGGGGTCTTCCCCCGCACCGTCCGGCACGCGATGGGCAGCACCGAGATCCCGAAAAAGCCGGTCCGGGTGGTGGTGCTGGACACCGGCGAGCTGGACAACGTGGTGGCGCTCGGCATCCAGCCGGTCGGCGTCGCGTTCACCGACGGGTCGAAGACCATGCCCGGCTACCTCAAGGGACAGGCCGGCACCCCGGCCAGTGTCGGCACCATCTCCAGCCTCAACCTGGAGGCGATCGCCGCCCTCAAGCCGGACCTGATCCTCGGCAGCCAGCTGCGCGCGCAGGACCAGTACGCGGCGCTCTCGAAGATCGCCCCGACGGTGTTCTCGATCCGCCCGGGCTACCCGTGGAAGGAGAACTTCGTCCTCAACGCCGCACCGTTCGGCCTGGAGACGGAGGCCAGGGCCCAGCTGACGGCGTACCAGGCGGCGGCCAAGGAGATCGGCGCCAAGGTGAGCGCGCGGACCGGCGGCAAACTGCCGACCATCACACCGCTGCGCTTCATGCCGGGCAAGATCCGGCTGTACGCGGAGCTCTCCTTCATCGGCACCATGCTGGCCGACATCCCGCTGCCGCAGCCGAAGATCGAGCAGGTCAAGGAGCTGGCGGTGGAGGTCAGCGCCGAGCAGATCGACAAGGCCGACGCCGACTGGGTGTTCTACGGCGTGTACGGCTCGCCGAGCGCGACCAGCCAGGACGCGGTGCTCGGCGGCGCGCTCTGGAAGACCCTGGGCGCGGTCAAGTCCGGCCAGGCCAGGCCGGTCGCGGACGAGACCTGGTTCCTCGGCCTCGGTGTGATGGCGGCCAACGCGGTGCTGAAGGACCTTCAGGGCTTCGTCGCCCCGTAGTGCCCGCCGGTGGAGGTGACGGGGCGTCACCCCCACCGGACCGGGTCAGCGCGGCTGGTTGGGTACGTAGCCGAAGTGCACCGGCGTCACCGCGTCCCGCCCGGCCAGCCAGTCGTCCCGGACGCCGGCCAGCAGCTCGGGCAGCTTCGGCGGCCAGAACGGGTCGGCCGCCGGGGCGGACAGCTCCTCGGGCGTCCACCAGCGCCAGTCCAGGATCCCGTCGGCGCGGTGCATCTCGCTGACGTCACCGACCGGGCCGCGGCGCGGGCCGCGGCCGAGGTAGATGTGCTCGGACTGCCGGACCGGGATGCCGTGCCAGGTGAAGTCGTGCTCCCAGGTGCAGAGCAGCGGGCCGGGCTCGAGGTCGGTCCAGCCGGTCTCCTCCCAGAGCTCCCGCCGGGCCCCGGTGGTCGGGGACTCGCCGTCCTCGATGCCGCCGCCCGGCATGTTCCAGTGGACACCGACCTCGCTGTTGTCGGAACGCAGCAGGAAGACCGCGCCGCCGGGTTCCAGTACGGCGGTCCTGGCCGCGCGTCGTGGGGTTCGCATCCGGTCACCCTGGCAGAACGTCCTCGCGTCAAACCACTGGAATTCCGGTGGACAGGTTCTACCCTGAGCCGGTGATCATGCTGCCTGCCGACCCGCTGACCCCCGGCCGCCCGGACCCGCACTACCTCCCGGAGGCGCGCCGGGTGGAGGAGTTGAGCGGCGGGTTCGTGCTGCTCGACCACGACGCACTGCTCGCGGGGGACGTCCGGGCGGCGGTCCGCCGGGTGCCGGCCGGCGGCGGGCCGCTCTGGTACCGGGGCTGGATGGTGCCGGTCCCCGCGTACGCGGCGCTGGCCGAGGCGCTCGCCGAGCGCGGTCGGCCGCTGCTGACCTCACCGGCCTCGTACGCGGACGCCCATGAACTGCCCGGCTGGTACCCGGTCTTCGAGGGGTGCACGCCGGACAGCGTCTGGGTGCCGGGCCTGGCGGGGCCGACGCCGGAGCAGCTCGCCGAGGCGGCCCGGCAGCTGGGCGGGCACGGGCCCGCGATCGTCAAGGACTACGTGAAGTCGCGCAAGCACGAGTGGGCCGAGGCCTGTTACGTACCCGAGCTGGGCGATCGGGCCGGGCTGGCGCGGGTGGTGGGGCGGTTCGTGGAGCTCCAGGGGGAATTCCTGACCGGCGGGGTGGTGCTGCGGCGGTTCGAGGAGTTCCGGAAGGACACCAGCGGGCGGGCGGTGGAGGCCCGGGTCTGGTGGCTGGACGGCGAGCCGGTGCTGGTCGGGCCGCACCCGGACTGCCCCGACGCGGACGTCCGGCCGGAGCTCGACGGGATCAGGCAGCTGGTCCGGGCCCTGGGCTGCCGGTTCGTCACCACCGACCTGGCGCAAGCCGCGGACGGCGGTGCCTGGCGGGTGGTCGAGGTCGGCGACGGCCAGGTCAGCGACCTGCCGCGGGGGGCCGACCTCGGGCGGCTGCTGTCCTCGCTGCTCGCGGTCAGCGGGGGCTGAGGGTCCGGTAGTCCACGGTCGACAGCTCGGCGGTGCCGGTCCGCTGGGCCGGGACGAAGACCCGGGTGGCCGGCCGCCGCCGGGCGACCAACACCAGCGGCACCGCGACCGCGGCGAGCAGCCCGCCGAGCACCGCGCCCATCGCCGGGAACCCGGCGGCCGCCGACAGCGCCGTACCGACCACCGGGCCGCAGGCCACCCCGAGCGAGGAGGCCGAACTGGCCAGCACCGCCCACCGGCCGCCCTGGTCGAGCGTGGCCGCCAGGCCGATCAGGTAGGTGAGCACCAGCGGGTAGCAGGTGTTCCAGAGCACCTCGCCGAGGGCGAACGGGCCGACCGACTCGGCGCTGCCGGTCAGCAGCACGCAGAGCGCGATCACCGCCGTGCCGACGCCGACCGGCAGGGCCCGGCCGAACTGGGCACCGACGGCGCCGGCCACCGTCACACCGAGCAGTCCGCCGCCCAGCGCGAGCGCGAAGACCAGGCCCATGGTCTGCTCGGAGAGCCCGACCCGCCCCAGGCCGATCTGTCCGCTGACGCCCCAGAGGGCGTTCTGCGCCATCGACCAGAGCATCATGCCGCCCGCCAGCACCAGCCCCGCCGACCGCCGGGGCAACGCGGTCCGGGCCCTGGCCGGAGCCGGGTCCCGATCCAGCGTCAGCCGACCCGCCGTCAGCCAGGCCAGGGCCGCCCAGCAGGCCAGTGCAGCGAACGGCGGCGGGTGCCCGGCGCCGAGCCGGGGCAGCAGCAGGAAGAGCGCGGCGGCCACGCAGGAGGTGGCCAGCAGGCCGAGCGCGGAGCTGCGGTGCGGGTCGGCCGAGGCGGCCACCCCGACCGCCGCCACCGCCGTCGCGGCCCCCGCGCCGGCGCCGGTCAGCAGGCAGCCGGCCAGCAGCTGCGGCAGGGCGGTGGCACCGGACGCCAGCAGCGCGCCGGCGATCAGCAGCCCGAGCCCGGCCCTGGCCAGCCGGACCGACCCGAGAGCGCGGACCCGGCCGGCCAGCAGCAGGCCCGTCCCGGCCGAGGCGAGCAGCAGGGCGCTGCCGACCGCCCCGGCCTGAGGGGTGGTCAGGCCGAAGCCGGTCACCAGCCGGCCGACCACGGTCGGCAGCAGGTAGGCGGGCAGGTATCCGGCGGAGAACAGGGTCACCAGAGCGGTGACGGCAAGGCGCGCAGAGCTGCGCCCCGTCCGCGAAGACATGGGCATGGCCTCTCGACCAGGGTGGACCGGGGAGTCGCTCCCGGCCTCGTGCCCGGTCGCCCGGTCTGTCTATCAGCCGCACCTCGGGTGACGTCCCGTCAGAGCCGCTTCGCAATCGCCGGGCTGCACAGTTGCGTCCGGCCCGAGATCGCTCCGTGATCGAACGACCCCGACTCGGAACTCCGTGGAACCTTTGCCGGATCGCGCCCCTCCTGGCAGGACGACCGCATCCCGCGAAGGAGAACCGCATGACCGTCAGCAACCGTCCGATGCCGCACCTGGAAGGTGCGGAGCACCGCTGGGTGGAGGTCCGGGGCGCCCGGTTCCACCTCGCCGAGTTCGGCAGCGGCGAGCCCGTACTGCTGCTGCACGGCTTCCCGCAGCACTGGTACGCCTGGCGGCGACTGGTGCCGCTGCTCGCGGCCGACCACCGGCTGATCTGCGTGGACCTGCGCGGCTTCGGCTGGTCCGAGCAGACCCGGCGCGGCTACGACACCGACGCCCTCGGTGCGGACGTGCTCGCGCTGCTGGACGCGCTCGGCCTGGACCGGGTGACGCTGGTCGGGCACAGCTGGGGCGCCGGAGTGGGTTTCCGGATCTGCCAGCAGGCCCCGGAGCGGTTCCGCGCGTTCCTGGCGCTGAACATGGCCCACCCCTGGACGGAGCACCGTCAGGTGCTGCCCAACCTGTGGCGGATGTGGTTCACCGCGTTCATCGAGTACCCGGTGGTCGGGCGGCTGGTGCTGCGGCACTGGCCGGCCTTCACCCGCTACCTGCTGCGCCGGGGCGCCCCCGACCCGGACTGCTGGTCGGCGGCGGAGCTGGCCGAGTTCACCGAGGCGACCCGGTGCTCCGCCCGGGCCGGGCAGTCGCTGTTCTGGCAGTACGTGCTGCGGGACATCCCGGCGGGGCTGCGCGGGACGCACCGCCGGCGTCGGCTGGCCGTCCCCACCGTGGTGCTGGGCGGCAAGCACGATCCGGTGATCCCGCCGGCCCTGCTGCGCGGTGAGCCGAACGCCGACGACCTGACCGTGTCGGTGCTGCCCGGCGTGGGCGGCCATCTGCCCGAGGAGTGCCCGGAACAGGTGGCCCGGGCCCTGCGGGAGCTGATCGCCCGGACGGGCTGACGGAGGGTCAGCGCAGCCGGGCCCGGCGCTCCACCTCGCGGAGGAAGGCGCGGGCCCGGCGCTCGCCGATCAGACGTCGGTACCCGCGCTGCACCGGCCCGAGGGCGGCCGGCCGGAGCGCGCCGCAGACCGCGAACCGGGTGCCTTCCCCCTCGGACTCGGCGGCCATGCCCATGGTCACCAGCCGGGACTGCATCAGGCACCAGCCGGGCCCGAGCCGCACCTCGAACCGTCCCCGGAACCCGAGGGTGTCCACGGCCCGGGCCTGCTTGAGCTCGCTGTCCCCGGCCGGCACCCGGAACTCCCGGACGAAGGGGATCAGATGGGGCAGCTCGCCCTCCAGGTCGGCGACCACCGCCCAGACCTGCTCGAAGGGCAGGTCGAGCCGCCGCTCGGCGTACAGCGGGGCGCGCAGCCCGGCCGCCAGGACCCGCAGCCGGGCGATCCGATCCGGTCCGTTCACCGCGTCCACGCCTTCCGGAAGGAGGAACGGGCCCTGCTCAGCCGTGACTTCACGGTGCCCTCGGGTACGTCGAGCAGCTCGGCCATGGTGCGCTCGTCCAGCCCCTCCAGCTCGCGCAGCACCAGGACGGTGCGGTGCTGGACGGGCAGCCGGGCCAGCAGGTCCCGTACCTCGGTGGTCAGGTCGGTGCCGGCGGCGGGCAGCAGGTCCCGGAGCCGGGCGATCTGCTCGGGCTCGGCCGGGGTCTCCGCGCCGGTCCGCCGGGCCACCCGGACCGCCTCCCGGACGGTGACCGCGCGCACCCAGCCGTAGACCGCCACCGGGTCGCGCAGCCCGCGCAGACCGCGGAAGACGGCGAGCAGCGACTCCTGCACGGCGTCGGCGGTGTCGGCCGGGGCGATCGACGCGCACAGCCGGGTGACGTACGGGGTGATCAGCTTCAGCAGATCGTCCATGGCCAGGGCGTCGCCGCGCTGCGCCGCCCGCACCAGCGGCGCCGCCACGTCCCAGGGCCGCAGGTCGTCGTCCACGGTCGGAACCGTACTCCTGACCGTCCGTCAGCCTTCGGCCGGTCCGGCCTCCAGCTGCGCGGGTGCGGCCGCGGTGGGGCGACGGCGGCCGGGCAGCCGCATGGTGAGCAGCCGGGCGCGCGGGGCGAGCCGCCGGGCCATCGCGAACAGCGACTCGGTGCGGCTCCGGTCGGCGTCCAGCACCGTGAAGAGGTTGACGCCGAGGTAGAAGGTGATGGCGGCGTTGGCGAGGTCCCGGGGTGGGGTGAGCCTGGCCAGCGGGGTGCCGCCGATCACCCGCTCGAGCGTGGTCTCGACGAAGTTCAGCCAGGGTTCGGCGCGTTCGGAGACGGCGGTGCGCAGCTCGGGCCGGGCCAGGGCGGCGCCGACCAGTTCGGAGAACATCGTGAGGTGTCCGCCGTCGAGGTCGTCGCGGTAGATCTGTTCGGCGGCGGCGGTGAGCTCCTCCAGGGTGCGGACCTCCGCGACGGTGACCACGTGCCGGGCCATCCGGGCTTCGGAGACCCGGTCGAAGGCGGCCAGCAGCAGCGGGTCCACGCCGCCGAAGTGGTAGAAGACCAGGGCGGAGTTGACGCCCGCCTCCTTCGCGATCACCCGGGCGCTGGACCCCGCGTAGCCGTGGGTCCGGAGGACCCGCGTCGCGGCCTCGATCAGCCGTTCCCTGGTCTGCGCCCCGCTGTCCGCAGTCGCCGCCATGCACTTACCCCCCGTCGCTAGGTTCGTTCATCATACGGTTTAATCAGGTGATTAAACCGACCGATCAAGGGGTGGGACATGACCGAGGGTCAGAACGACGGCGACAATCAGGACATACCGGTCTACGGTGAGCCGGAGCGGAAGGCCCAGCACTCGGCCCGCCGCCGACTGGCGGTCGTGCTGGCCGCGCTCTTCCTGGCGATGCTCGGCTACAAGGTGCTGCACGCGGGCGGCCTGGAGCAGACCGCCCTGTTCTACGTCGGCCTGCCCGCCGTGATCGCGATCACCGTGGCGCTGAGTGCTCGACCGAAGAGCGCCACCGGCACCGCGATGGCCTCGGTCACCATCGGGCTGGCGCTGGCCGGTCCGCTGCTCAACGAAGGCATCATCTGCCTGCTGATCGCCGCGCCGCTGTTCTACCTGGTGGCGGCCTGCATCGGCTGGGCCGTCGACTACTCGCGCCGGCCGGCCAAGGAGCCCGGCGGACGGCAGCGCCTGAACGCCTTCGCACTGGCCCCGCTGCTCGGACTGGTCGCCCTCCAGGGCGCCGACGGCACGGTGGAGCGCGACAGCACGGTGACGGTCACCCGCACGCTGTCCGTGACGCCCGATCAGTTCGCCGCCGCGCTGGCCGCGCCGCCGGTCTTCGGCACCCCCCGCCCGGTCTTCCTCAAGGTCCCGTTCCCCCGGCCGCAGCAGGTCACCGGCAGCGGCCTGGCGGTCGGCGACGGGCGTCTGATCACCTTCAACCCGCGCAAGTCGCTGGGCATCGGGGCCACCCCCACGCCACGGTCCATGACGCTGCGGATCGCCGAAAGCGACCAGGGCCGGGTGCTGTTCCGGATCGAGCAGGACTCCACCACCGCCCGCTGGCTGAACTTCCAGACCTCCGAGGTGCGCTGGCAGCCGACCGCCGACGGCGGCACCCAGGTCTCCTGGAAGCTCGGCTACCAGCGCACCTTCGACCCGGGCTGGTACTTCGACCCGATCCAGAACTACGGCATGGAGCAGGCCGCCAACTACCTCGCCGACACCTTCGCCCCCGGATCATGACCACCGTCGACACCGGTCCGGCCCTGATCCGCGCCGCCTGCCTGTTCGGACCGCTGCTCGCGGTCGTGCTGGCGGCCGCCGTCCGGCGGCCGAGCCGGGCCGGCATCGCGGCCGCGATCGTCGGCGGGGCCTGGCAGCTCGCCCTGCTGCCCGCCGTCAACCTGCTGGCCGGGCAGCTCGGTTGGTGGAGCTTCCAGACCGAGGGCGGCACCGTCGCCGGACTGCCGGTCGACCTGCTGCTCGGCTGGGTCCTGCTCTGGGGCGTCCTGCCGCCGCTGGCCGCCGACCGGCTGCCGTGGCCGCTCACCGCCGCCCTGCTCGGCTGGCTGGACCTGGCCGCGATGCCGCTGCTCGACCCGGTGGTCCGGCTCGGCGGGCACTGGCTGACCGGCGAGTCGGTGGCCATCGCGCTCTGCCTGCTGCCCGGACTGCTGCTGGCCCGCTGGACCGCCCGCGCCGAACGGCTTCGGCTGCGCGCCGCCGGGCAGGTCCTGCTGGCCGCCCTGCTGATGCTCGCCCTGCCCGTGGTCGCGGCCGGGGCGCGGCTCCCGCACGGTGCCGCACTCAGCTCCGGTCTCCAGGTACTGGCCGTGCCGATGCTGCTCGGGGTCGCCGCCGTACGGGAGTTCGTGGTGCGCGGCGGCGGCACCCCGCTGCCGTACGACCCGCCGCACCGGCTGGTGACCAGCGGGCCGTACGCGTACGTGCGCAATCCGATCCAGGTCTCGCTGGTGCTCTGTCACCTGGTGCTGGCGGCGTTCACCTGCAACGCCTGGCTGCTGCTGGCGGCCGGGGTCAGCCTCGCCTACAGCGCCGGGCTGGCCGCCTGGCACGAGGGGGCCGAGCTCGGGCTGCGGTACGGGCCGGCCTGGGCCGAGTACACCGCCGGGGTCCGCTCCTGGCTGCCCCGGCTGCGCCCGTGGCCGGGCACCGCTCCGGCCGAGATCCACGTCGCCCAGACCTGCGGGGTGTGCAGCGGCGTCGGCCGCTGGATCATCGCCCGCTCGCCGGTGGCCCTCACCGTCCGCCCGGCCGAGGAGCACCCGGCCGGACTGCGCCGGATCACCTACGAGTCGGCGGACGGCCTGGAGCGCGCGGAGGGCGTGGCCGCGCTCGGCCGGGCGCTGCAGCACTTCCACCTGGGCTGGGCACTGCTCGGCTGGGTACTGCTGATCCCCGGGCTGGCCTGGTTCGCCCAGCTGGTCGCCGACGCCACCGCCGGTGGCCCGCGCGAACTGCGGGCACCGGCGGGGCGCTGACCCGCCGTCAGACCCGCTGTTCCTGGTGGCTGTCCGCGACGAAGGCCCGCCAGAGCCGGGCGTACGCGCCGTCCTCGGCCAGCAGGCCGGCGTGCGTGCCGTCCTCGACCACCCGGCCGTGGTCCAGCACCACCACCCGGTCGGCGCGCTCCGCGGTGGTCAGGCGGTGGGCGATCACCAGGGTGGTGCGGCCGCCGCTGATCCGGTCGGCGGCGCGGTTGACGGCGGCCTCGGTGGCCAGGTCGAGCGCGGCGGTGGCCTCGTCCAGCAACAGGATGTCCGGGTCGACCAGTTCGGCCCGGGCGAGCGCGATCAGCTGCCGCTGCCCGGCGGAGAGGTTGCGGCCCCGGCCGGCGACCCGATGAGCGTAACCACCCGTCAGCCGGATGATCATCTCGTGCGCGCCGACCGCCTTCGCGGCCGCCTCCACCTCCGCGTCGCTCGCCTCCGGCCGGCCGTACGCGATCGCCTCGCGCACCGTGCCCGCGAACAGGTACGCCTCCTGCGGGACCACGCCGAGCCGGTGCCGGTACTCCGCCAGGTCGTACGCGGCGATGTCGGTGCCGTCGATCCGGACGGTGCCGCCGGTCGCGTCGTAGAACCGGGCGACCAGCTTGACCAGAGTGGACTTGCCCGCGCCGGTCTCGCCGACCAGCGCCACCGTCTGCCCGGCCGGGATGTGCAGGTCGATGCCGGTCAGCACGTCGGAGTGCCCGTCAGCACCGCCGTGGTAGGCGAAACTGACGTCCTGGAAGGTGATCTCGCCCCGCAGCTTCTTCACCGGCAGCGGATCCGCCGTATCCGGGGTGCTGGTCGGGGTGCGCAGCAGGTCGCGGATCCGGCCGAGGCCGACGGCGGCCTGCTGGTACCCGTCGAAGATCTGCGAGAGCTGGTTGACCGGGGCGAAGAACAGGTCGATGTAGAGCAGGTACGCGACCAGCGCGCCGATCGTCAGGGTGCCCGACTCGACCCGGGCGGCACCGGCGATCAGCACCAGCGCGGCGGCGGCGCTGGACAGGAACTGCACGAACGGGAAGTACAGCGAGATGTACCACTGCGCCTTGACCCGCGAGTGCCGGTAGGCCAGCCCGCTGGCCACGAACCGGTCGGTGTTGACGGTCTGCCGGCGGAACGCCTGGACGATCCGCATGCCCGCGACGTTCTCCTGCAGCTCGGCGTTGACCGTGCTGATCAGGTCCCGGGAGACCTGGTACTGGGTGCTGGACTTGCGGCGGAACACCAGGGTGGCGACCGCCAGCACCGGCAGCACCGCGAAGACCATCAGGGCCAGGCCCGCGTCGATCACCAGCAGCGCGGCGAAGATGCCGAAGAAGGTGAACAGGCTGACCACGGCGGTGACCACACCGGTCTGCAGGAAGCTCGACACCGAGTCGACGTCGGTGGTCATCCGGGTCATGATCCGGCCGGACAGCTCGCGCTCGTAGTAGTCCAGGCCGAGCCGGTTGAGGTGCGCGAAGATCTTCAACCGCAGGGTGTAGAGCACCCGTTCGCCGGTCCGGCCGCTGACCCGGGCCTCGGCGGTCTGCACCACCCAGTCCAGCAGCACGATCGTCAGGGCGAGCAGCGAGGCGGTGGCGACCCCGGCCATCGCGGCCTTGCTGACGCCGTCGTCGATGCCGTGCCGGATCAGGATCGGCAGGGTCAGCCCGGCGGCGGCGTCCAGCGCGACCAGCAGCAGGGCGACGGTGAGCGGCGCGCGGAACGGGGCGAGCAGCCGGCGGAGGCTGAAGTCCGGGTCACCGGCCTCGGCCTGCTCGACTGGGATGTCGGGGGTGTCGGTGGCCGGGGGCAGCGCCGCGACCTGGGCGAGCAGCGCCGGGTCGGTGCCGCTCGCCGCCTCGGGTGCCTGCTCGGGGGTCTCCTCCTCGGGGACCGCGTCGACGATCGCGTCGGGGTCGCTGATCAGGGCCCGGTACTGCGGACATCGGGCGTCGAGCTCCTCGTGCGTACCGAGGTCGACCAGCCGGCCGCGCTCCAGCACTGCTATCCGGTCCGCGAGTTGCAGGGTGGAGCGGCGGTGCGCGATCAGCAGCGTGGTGCGGCCGGCCATCACCCCGCGCAGGGCCTGGTGGATCTCCGCCTCGACCTGCGGGTCCACCGCCGAGGTCGCGTCGTCCAGCAGCAGGATGCGCGGGTCGCTCAGGATCGCCCGGGCCAGCGCGATCCGCTGCCGCTGGCCGCCGGACAGGGTGAGGCCCTGCTCGCCGACCTTGGTGGCGTAGCCGTCCGGGAGTTCGCGGATGAACCCGTCGGCCTGCGCGGCCCGGGCGGCGGCCTCGATCTCGGCCTCGGTGGCCTCCGGGCGGCCGTACGCGATGTTGCTGCCGACGGTGTCGGAGAACAGGAAGCTGTCCTCGGGCACGATGCCGACGGTGGCCCGGATCGAATCGAGCGTCAGCTCCCGGACGTCGTGACCGTAGAGGCGGACGGCGCCCTCGGTGGCGTCGTAGAAGCGCGGCAGCAGCTGCGCCACGGTCGACTTGCCCGAGCCGGAGCCGCCGACCAGCGCCAGCGTCTCGCCCTCGGCGAGCCGGAAGCTCAGCTTGTGCAGGACGGGAGTGGCCTCGCCGTACGCGAAGTCGACCTGGTCGAACTCGATGGCGGGGGCGGGGTTCGGTGCTGCCGTGGTCAGGTCGACGGCGTCCGGACGCTCCTGCACCTTCGGACGCTGGTCGACGAGTTGGAGCACCCGCTCGACCCCGGCCCTGGCCTGCTGGCCGACCGTGATCACCATGGTCAGCATCCGGACCGGGCCGGTGAGCTGCGCCAGGTAGGTGGAGAAGGCGACGAAGGTGCCCAGGGTGACCTGGCCCCGGACGGCCAGCCAGCCGCCGAGCGCCAGCACCGCGACCTGGCCGAGGGCCGGGATGGCCTGCATCGCCGGGGTGTAGAGGCTGTTCAGCCGGATCGAGCGGAGCCGGGCGCCGAACAGCTCGCGCGAGGCGCGCTCCAGCTTGCCCCGCTCCTGGGCCTCCTGGCCGAAGCCCTTGACCACCCGGACGCCGCCGACCGCGCCGTCCACCACCCCGGCGACTGCCGCCGCCTCCTGCTGGGCGGCCCAGGTCGCGGGGAACAGCCGCTTCCGGCTGAGGGTGGCGAACCACCAGAGCGCGGGGCCCATCACCAGCGCGACCAGGGTCAGCGGCAGCGAGAGCCAGAGCATCACCAGCACGGACATGCCGAACATCAGGACGTTGCCGGTCATCATCGGCAGCATCGACAGCAGGCCGACGATCAGCTGCAGGTCCGAGGTCGCGCGGCCGACCACCTGACCGGTGTCCAGTCGGTCCTGCCGGTCACCGTCCAGCCGGGTGAGCGAACGGAACAGGTCGGACCGCATCTCGTGCTGGACGTCGACGGCCAGCTGCCCGCCGTAGTAGCGGCGGACCTGGGTGCAGACCAAGACCAGCGCGGCCGCCACCAGCAGGGCCACGGCCCACGGGGTGAGCGGCCGGGTGTGGGTGGTGATCACGTCGTCGATGATCACCTTGGTGATCAGCGGGACGGTGGCGGTGACGGCCATGCCGACCAGCGAGGCGCCGAAGGAGAGCAGCACGTTACGGCGGTGCCGCCAGCTGTAGCCGACCAGCCGGCGGAGCCAGCCCTGCCCGGCTGTGGATTCGTCAGATCCGGGGGCTCCGTGCTCTCTGGGTGCTCCGTGCTCTCTGGGTGCTCCGTGCGATCCGTGAGTCTCAGACATATTTAGGGATACTAACCATTTCATCGTCCGCCCCCCATCGCTTTTCGACGGGCACGTATCGGACCGAACAGCTCTCCGGCCGAGCTGCTTCCCGTCCCGACCAGGATGCCCCTCCGGGGCACCCGGCCGGACCAGGCGAGCGGACTCTGTCCAGCCCTCCATTGGACCTAGTACCGCAGCGGTGCTAGGCGCCGCTCGGGCGGGCTGCCTGACTCGGGAGGGGAGCCCCGGCCTTGCGGACGTGCAGGACGGTGGCGTCCAGCGGGAGCGGGGAGGTGTCCACCAGGGTGAGGCCCGCGTCGGCGAACAGGCGGGCGTAGTGGTCGGCCCGGCGTTCGCGGCCGCCGACGTTGCAGCGCATGTGGAGGTCCCAGGCGGTGGCGAGGGAGGGCGAGTCGTCGGCGGGGAGGATCCGCTCCACGACGAGCAGGTCGGCGTGGGCGGCCATCGCGCGGGCGCAGTGCCGCAGGATCTCCCGGCACCGATCGTCGTCCCAGTCGTGCAGGATCCGGGAGAGCAGGTAGACGTCCCCGCCCGCCGGGACGTCGGCGAAGTCGCCCGCCACGTACCCACACCGGTCGCCGTGGCCGGCCGCGTCCAGGGCGCGGCGGGCGGCCTCGACCGCGTGCGGACGTTCGAGCAGTACCCCCTTCAACCCGGGGTGGGCGGCGAGCAGGCGGCCGAGCAGCTCCCCGTTCCCGCCCGCGACGTCGACCACGGTGGCGGGGGCGGATGCCCGGGCCGCAGCTGTGACGACGGGGTGGGTGGGGAGCGGGTCGAACATCCGCGAGCTCGCGGCCATCGACTCGTCGAAGAGCGCGGCGAGCTCGGGATCCCGGGCGAAGTGGTCGAAGTGGTTCTCGCCGTGCAGGTGGTCGAAGGCGGTCTCGCCCGTCCGCACCGTGTGTCCGAGGGCGGCGAACGACCGGTAGAACGGCCCGCCGTACAGCAGCGCGAGCGGACGCATCGAGGCCGGGACGTCGGTGCGCAGCAGGGCGCCGGTCTCGGTGAGCCGGTAGCCGTCCCCGTCGGCCGACACCACGTCGAGCATCGCGAGGTAGCGCAGCAGGGAGACCAGGGTGTCCGGGTCGGCACCGACCGCCCGGGCCAGCTTCGGTGCGCCGAGCGCGGTGTCGGTGTCGAGGGCGTCGGGCAGCCCGAGTTCGGCGGAGACGGCCAGCGCCTGGGTGGTCCACGCCCCGGTCAGCAGGCGCAGAAGCGATTCGGCGGGCCGGCCGGCTCGGTAGCGGGCCAGGTGGGCGGCGAGCACGTCGGGGTGTTCCCCGGGAACGTACAGCTCCAGCCGCCGGTACCCGGTCTTGGAGTCGGCGGGCGCCGTGAAGTAGAGGACGGTGCCGTCCTCGTGCGGGTTGTAGCCGCCACCGTCGGCGGCGGCGCCGTGCCGGGTGAGCAGCGCGCACAGTCCGCGCAGCACCAGCGGGTCCGACTGCTCGACCTCCAGGGCGAGATGGGCCTCGTGGTCCCGGCTGCGCTCGTGCTCGGCCAGGTCGGTGAGGTCCGAGCCCGGCGGGACGAGCAGGGCGAACACCTCGACCGTACGGTCCGATCCGGACACCCGTGGGCGGAGGATCCGCACGTCCAGCTCGGCCGGATCACACCCGTGCCGGGCGGCCAGGCGGTCACGGACGACCACGCTGGGGCGCGCCGTCGCGTCGGGAGGCAGTCCGCTGTCGGCGAGGAGGGCGCGCAGCGCCTCGGTGGAGGACGGGAAGACCAGCAGGGCCGCGTGGGAGAACCGGCAGCGGTCCATCAGCGCGCGCAGCTCGAGGGCGTCGAGCCCGGGGAGGAGGAGCGGCAGCAGGGTGGCGGTGTCCTGCGCCCGGACGAAGCCGACCGTCTCGTTTAACTGGTCCAGGTCGGTGGGGTAGGTGGTGGTGGTCATGGTGACGGGTCCTCATTTCTGGGGTGGGGCGCGACTTCTGGGGTGGGGCGCGACTTCTGGGGGGCGCCGGCCCTCGGGGCGCCGGTTTCGGGCATGGCGGTGCCACGGAGGTGGTGGTTCGGGGGAAACGATTCTCCGGACGGAGGGTCAGACGCCGACGTCAGACGCCGACGTAGTGCTCGGCAAACCAGTCCTGGTGGCTGCGCGAGGTGCGCAGGGAGTCCAGGCGTGAGCGCCGCAGGGCGTCCTGGAACGGTGCTCCGGCGTCGTGGCCGGGCGTGGTGTGCAGGAGGCGGACCATCCAGTTCGAGAACTCCTGCGCGCGCCAGATGTACCGGAGGCACCGCTCCGAGTAGGTGGCCAGCCCGCCGCCATCGCCGTGCATCAGGTCCGCGACGAGCGCCTCGGCCAGCAACTCCGCTTCCAGGACAGCCAGGTTGGCCCCCTTGGCCGCCGACGGGCTGAGCAGGCTCGCGGCGTCACCGGCGAGGATCAGCGAGCCGTGGCGCAGCGGTTCCAGCACGTCGGACTCCAGGTCGACCACGGCACGCTGGACGATCGGGCCCCGGTGCAGCGGACCGTGCTCGGTGGCCCGCATCCGCAGCTCCAACTCCGCCCAGATCCGCTCCTCGGACCAGGCTTCGGCCGCGCTGCCGCGCTCGGTCTGGAGGTAGTACCGGGTGACCGAGGGGGTGCGCGCCATGTGTCCGGCGAAGCCCTGGGGGTGAACGGCGTAGCCCACGGCATCCAGGCTCGGCGGCGCCTCGGCGAGCAGACCGAGCCAGGAGATGCCGTGGTCGTGCCGGTGGTGGCGGAAGCTGCCCGGTGGGAGCGAGCGGCGGGCCGCGCCGTGCCGCCCGTCGCAGCCGGCCACGTACCGGGCCTGCCAGGTCTCCTCCCGGCCGCCGGACTCGCGGACGGTGACCCGGGGGCGGCTGGTGCCGATGTCGGCGACGGCCTGTGCCTCGGTGCCGAAACGAATCTGCCCACCGGCCTGCTGGTAGTGCGTCAGCAGGTCCGCCACCAGCAGGTGCTGCGGGTAGACCGTGTGCCGCTCGCCCAGGCCGAGCCCGCCGTAGTCCAGCCGGAACCGGCCGTCCTCGGTACGGAACTCACAGACCGCGTGCTCCTTGCCGTGCCGGCGCAGGCCCTCGGCGAGGCCGTGCCGATCCAGCACCCGCACCGTGTTGGCGGCCAGGAACCCGGCCCGGGACCTCGCGGTCAACTGGGCCCGGGTGGCGCGTTCGAGGATGACGCAGTCCACCCCGGCCGCGAGCAACAGGTTGCCCAGCACCAGCCCGGCGGGCCCGGCTCCGAGGATGACCACGTCAGCCGCGTGGCGCACAGCTCCGATGATCTGACTCTCCGTCATGAAAGTGGATCATAGGCAATCGCCAAGTCGGCCAACGGGAAAGTTCACCCGTATGCACGCACCGGATCCGCAGACCGCTCTGGCGGACGGCCGCGCCCCACTCCGCTGCGCCCTCCTACTGCGCTGCGCCCTGCTCGGCGGCGGCCGTGAACGCGCCCTGGGCCAGACCGCGCAGCAGGCCCGCCATGGCCGGCCGGGACAGGCCGGTGCGGTCGGCGCTGTGCGGGGTGGAGTTGAGCAGACCGAAGACGGCGTGCACGGCGGTCCGGGCGGTGGGCTCCGCGGTCGGCTCGGCCAGGGCCGGGTAGGTCCGCCGGACCACCTCGACCCACAGCTCGAGGTAGGCGCGCTGGAGGCGGCGGACCCGGCGGCGGTCCTCCTCCTTGAGGTGCAGCAGCTCGCGGTCGTGCAGGGTGATCAGGTCGCGGTCGTCCAGCGCGAAGTCGACGTGCCCGACGATCAGGGCGTCCAGTGCGCCGTCCGGGGCGGTCGCCTCACCCGCCCGGCGGCGGCCCTCCTCCAGAAGACGCTCGCTGATGCCGATGAGCAGATCGGCGAGCATCGCGTCCTTGCCGGAGAAGTGGCGGTAGAGCGCGGGACCGCTGATCCCGACCGCCTTGCCGATCTCGTCCACGCCCACGCCGAGGAAGCCACGCGCGGCGAACAGCCGGGCCGCTTCCTTGCGGATCTGGTCGCGACGCGGGACTGCGGGGGTTGCTGGGACGTTCGGCATGCCACCCATCGTAGACAGTGGGGTTATCCATGGTTAACCTGAGCCCACGAGTTAACGCTCATTAACCTTGGGCGGATTCGGGTGTCGGGCTACCCGTTCGACCGCCCGTCCCGTCCGCTCTCCGAGGGCAAGGGAGCTCTTGGGATGGCCATCTCCACCGTCGGTCCGCTCGCCGGTCCGTTTGCGGGCCCGTTCGCCGGGCCTGCTGCTGCTCAGCCGTCGGCCGCACCCGTCGATCCGGCTGCGGCGCCCGCACCCCGGCTGACCAGCGCGGCCGACCCCGGCTCGGAGGCGTACCGGGCCAACACCGCCGCCCACCGAGCCCTGGTCGCCGAACTCCGCGAGAAGCTTGCGGCGGCGGCCCTCGGCGGCGGCGCCAAGTCCCGCGCCCGGCACACCGCGCGGGGCAAGCTGCTGCCGCGCGACCGGGTGGACACCCTGCTCGACCCCGGCTCCCCCTTCCTGGAGCTCAGCCCGCTCGCGGCGGACGGCCTGTACGACGGGGCTGCCCCGGCGGCGGGCGTGATCGCTGGCATCGGCCGGGTGGCCGGGCGCGAGGTGGTGGTGGTCGCCAACGACGCCACCGTCAAGGGCGGCACCTACTACCCGATGACGGTCAAGAAGCACCTCCGGGCCCAGGAAGTGGCGCTGGAGAACCAGCTGCCCTGCATCTATCTGGTCGACTCCGGCGGCGCCTTCCTGCCGATGCAGGACGAGGTCTTCCCGGACCGCGACCACTTCGGCCGGATCTTCTACAACCAGGCCCGACTGTCCGCCGCCGGCATCCCGCAGATCGCGGCGGTGCTCGGTTCCTGCACGGCGGGCGGCGCGTACGTCCCGGCGATGAGCGACCAGGCGGTGATCGTCCGGAACCAGGGCACCATCTTCCTGGGCGGCCCGCCGCTGGTGAAGGCCGCGACCGGCGAGGTGGTCACCGCCGAGGAGCTGGGCGGCGGCGACCTGCACTCCCGTACCTCGGGCGTGACGGACCATCTGGCCGAGGACGACCCGCACGCCCTGGCCATCGTCCGGACCATCGTGGCCGGGCTCGGCGCCCGGCCCGCCAAGCCGTGGCCGCTCTCGCCGGTCGAGGCCCCCGCGGTGGACCCGGCCGGACTGTACGGCGCGGTGCCGGTGGACCCGCGGACGCCCTACGACGTCCGCGAGGTGATCGCCCGGCTGGTGGACGGCAGCCGGTTCGCCGAGTTCAAGGCCGAGTACGGCGCCACCCTGGTCACCGGCTTCGCCCGGATCCACGGTCACCCGGTCGGCATCGTCGCCAACAACGGCGTGCTGTTCGCCGAGTCGGCGATGAAGGGCGCGCACTTCATCGAACTGTGCGACCAGCGCGGCATCCCCCTCCTCTTCCTGCAGAACATCACCGGCTTCATGGTCGGGCGCCAGTACGAGGCGGGCGGCATCGCCAAGCACGGCGCCAAGATGGTCACCGCCGTCGCCTGCACCCGGGTGCCCAAGCTGACGGTGGTGATCGGCGGCTCGTACGGCGCCGGGAACTACTCGATGTGCGGCCGGGCGTACTCACCCCGCTTCCTGTGGATGTGGCCGGGCGCCAAGATCTCGGTGATGGGCGGCGAGCAGGCCGCCTCGGTGCTGGCCACCGTCCGCCGGGACCAGTTCGACGCCCAGGGCGAGGAGTGGCCGGCCGAGGCCGAGGAAGAGTTCAAGCGGCCCGTCCGGGAGCAGTACGAGCGGCAGGGCAACGCCTACTACGCGACCGCCCGGCTCTGGGACGACGGCGTGATCGACCCGTTGGACACCCGTACCGCGGTCGGCCTCGCGCTGACCGCCTGCGCCAACGCCCCGCTGGCCCCGGCCAAGCCGTACGGGGTCTTCCGGATGTGACGCCCGGTCGGCTGCCCGCCGCTCGGCCCGCCCTGCTGTTCTCCTGATCTTGATCTTCCGACTCGGAGGAACACCTCCCATGTTCGACACAGTTCTGGTCGCCAACCGAGGCGAGATCGCGGTGCGGGTGATCCGCACCCTCCGCCGTCTCGGCGTGCGCTCGGTCGCGGTGTTCAGCGACGCGGACGCCGACGCACCGCACACCCGGGCGGCCGACCTGGCCGTCCGGCTCGGCCCGCCGGGGCGCAGCGACAGCTCGGCGGCGGAGACGTACCTCCGCACCGACCTGCTGCTGGACGCCGCCCGCCGCAGCGGGGCGCAGGCCGTCCACCCCGGGTACGGTTTCCTGGCCGAGAACCCGGCCTTCGCCCGGGCCTGCGCCGAGGCCGGTCTGGTCTTCATCGGCCCGCCGCCGGCCGCGGTGGAGCTGATGGGCGACAAGATCAACGCGAAGCAGGCGGTCCGGGCCGCCGGCGTACCGGTGGTGCCCGGCAGCCAGGGCGGCTCGCCGACCGACGCCGAACTCACCGCCGCCGCGGCCGAGATCGGCTACCCCGTGCTGCTCAAGCCCTCGGCCGGTGGTGGCGGCAAGGGCATGCGCCTGGTGCACGACCCGGCCGAGCTGGCCGGTGAGCTGGCCGCCGCCCGACGGGTCGCCCGGACGGCCTTCGGCGACGACACCCTGCTGCTGGAGCGCTGGGTCGACCGCCCTCGGCACATCGAGGTACAGGTCCTGGCCGACACCCACGGCCGGACGGTGCACCTCGGCGAGCGCGAGTGCAGCCTGCAGCGCCGGCACCAGAAGCTGATCGAAGAGGCGCCCTCCGTTCTGCTGAACCCGGAGACCCGGGAGGCGATGGGTCTGGCGGCCGTCCGGGCAGCCCAGGCCTGCGGCTACACCGGCGCCGGGACGGTGGAGTTCATCGTGCCGGGCATCGACCCCGACGGGCCGGCTCCGGACGGTGTCCTGGACTTCTTCTTCATGGAGATGAACACCCGGCTCCAGGTGGAGCACCCCGTCACCGAACTCGCCGTGGCCGTCCGGGCCGACACCCCGGCCCCCGAGCGGCTCGACCTGGTCGAGTGGCAGCTGCGGGTCGCCGCCGGTGAGGAGTTGACGTTCGATCAGTCGGAGATCTCCTTCCTGGGCCACGCGATCGAGGCCCGGATCTGCGCCGAGGACCCCGAGCGCGACTTCCTGCCCACCGGCGGGCGGATCCTGCTGCTGGACGAGCCGACCGGCGAGGGCATCCGAGTCGACTCGGGCATCCAGCCGGGCACCGAGATCGGGAGCCTGTACGACCCCATGCTGGCGAAGGTGATCGCGTACGGGCCGGACCGCCCGACCGCGCTCCGCCGCCTGCGGGCCGCCCTGGCGGACACCCGGGTGCTCGGTGTCACCACCAACACCGGTTTCCTCCGACGCCTGCTCGCCCACCCCGACGTGGTGGCAGGCCGACTCGACACCGGGCTGGTCGAGCGCACCGTGGAGCGGACGCCCGAGGCACTGGCCTCCCCTCTGTTGCGTGAGCTGTCTGACCCCGCCGCCGAATCGGCCGAGAGTCTGTACTACGCGGCCGCGCTGGCACGGCAGTTGGGCCTGACCCCCGCCACCGCCCCCGACGGCTGGACCGACCCGTTCGCCGTACCGTCCGGCTGGCGGCTCGGCGGCGGCACCGCCTGGACCACGCACCGGCTCAGGCTCCCGGGGCACGACCCGGTCACCGTCCTGGTCCGCCCCGCCACCGTCGACACCCCGTCGGAGGCCGGGCCGGAGTTCGGGCCGGAGTTCGAGATCCGGATCGGCGATCAGGGCCAAGTACGGCTCGCCCGCGTCACCCTGACGCCGGGACGGCTGCACCTCACCGTCGACGGCCTGCGGACGACCTTCGCCTACACCACTGACACCGGCACCGGACCGGCGCAGTGGCTCGGGGTGGACGGGGACGCCTGGGCGGTGCACCCGTACGACCCGGTGGTCGACCGGGCGGGCGCGAGCGCCGCCCACCACGGTGGCCTGACCGCACCGATGCCGGGCACGGTCACCGTGGTCAAGACCGCCCTCGGCGAACTGGTCCGCCGTGGGCAACCCCTGCTGGTTCTGGAGGCGATGAAGATGGAGCACGTGATCACCGCACCGCACGACGGCACCGTCAGCGAGCTGCGGGCCAGCGCCGGGGCCACCGTGGCGATGGAGGAACTGCTGGTCGTGGTGGAGCCCGTCGAGGACACCGTCGAGGAGCCCACCGGGGCTGCGTCATGAGCCAGCCCACCGGAACGCCGGCCACCCATGAGCCCGACGCACTCGAACTGGGACTGCCCGCCCCCGTACCGGAACCCGGCCTGCCCGGTCGGGTCAGTATCCACGAAGTCGGGCCTCGTGACGGTCTCCAGAACGAGAGTTCACTCGTACCGGTGACGGTGAAGGCCGAGTTCATCGCCCGGCTCGCCGCCGCCGGGCTGCGCACGGTGGAGGCCACCAGCTTCGTGCACCCCAAGTGGGTACCGCAGTTGGCGGACGCCGAGGAGCTGATGCCGCGGCTGACCGGACTGCCCGAGCAGTACCCCGGGCTGCGGCTGCCGGTCCTGGTGCCGAACGAGCGCGGCCTCGACCGCGCGCTCGCCCACCACGCCACCGAGATCGCCGTGTTCGCCAGCGCGACCGAGACCTTCGCCCGCCGGAACCTCAACCGGACGGCGGGCGAGGCCCTGGAGATGTTCCGGCCGGTCGTCGAACGGGCGGGTGCGGTCGGCGTGCCGACCCGCGGCTACCTGTCGATGTGCTTCGGCGACCCGTGGGAGGGGCCCGTCCCGACCGCCCAGGTGGTCGACTTCGGGGTCCGGCTGCTCGAGCTCGGCTGCACCGAGCTGAGCCTCGGCGACACGATCGGGGTGGCCACCCCGGGTCAGGTCGGCGCACTGCTCCAGAGCTTCGCGGAGGCCGGGGTCCCGATGGCCAGGATCGCCGTCCACTTCCACGACACCTACGGCCAGGCGCTGGCCAACACGCTGGCCGCGCTGCGCGCCGGGGTCACCACGGTCGACGCCTCGGCGGGCGGCCTGGGCGGCTGCCCGTACGCGAAGAGCGCCACCGGCAATCTGGCCACCGAGGACCTGGTCTGGATGCTGCACGGCCTCGGCATCGAGACCGGCGTCGACCTGCGGGCACTGGTCTCCACCAGCGCCTGGATGGCCGGGCAGCTCGGCCGCCCCAGCCCGTCCCGGGCGGTCCAGGCCCTGGCCGGCCGGCCCGTCTGAGCCGTCCCCCTCTCGACCGGGCTGCGGCCCGGTCGAGCCCCCATCCCCCTTCTTCGGCTCCGCAGCCGCCTCGATCCAGGAGGATCACCATGCTCGATCACCGCTTGGACAGTGAGTACGAGGAACTTCGGCGCACCGTCGAACAGTTCGCCAACGACGTCGTCGCCCCGAAGATCGGTGACTACTACGAGCAGAACGAGTTCCCGTACGAGATCGTCCGCGAGATGGGGCAGATGGGCCTGTTCGGCCTGCCCTTCCCCGAGGAGTACGGCGGCATGGGCGGCGACTACTTCGCGCTCGGCCTGGCACTGGAGGAGTTGGCCCGGGTCGACTCCTCGGTGGCGATCACGCTGGAGGCCGCGGTCTCGCTCGGCGCGATGC
This sequence comes from Kitasatospora gansuensis, assembly GCF_014203705.1. Taxonomy (NCBI): domain Bacteria; kingdom Bacillati; phylum Actinomycetota; class Actinomycetes; order Kitasatosporales; family Streptomycetaceae; genus Kitasatospora; species Kitasatospora gansuensis. The sequence goes on along the minus strand of NZ_JACHJR010000001.1, from coordinate 5,321,014 downwards.
CGATCTACCGGTTCGGCACGGAGGAGCAGAAGCGCGAGTGGCTGCCCCGGCTGACCTCGGGCGAGCTGCTGGGCGCCTTCGGCCTGACCGAGCCGGAGGGCGGTTCGGACGCGGGCGCCACCCGGACCACCGCGCGGTACGACGAGGCCACCGACGAGTGGGTGATCAACGGCACCAAGTGCTTCATCACCAACTCCGGCACGGAGATGACCGGTCTGGTCACGGTGACGGCACTGACCGAACCGATCGCTCGTTCGAGTGAAGACGGCTCGGACCCCTCGCCAAGCCGGGAGATCTCCTCCATCATCGTGCCCACTGGTACCAGTGGTTTCACGGTTTCGAAGAAATACTCCAAGGTCGGATGGAACGCCTCCGACACCCGAGAACTGTCCTTCACCGACTGCCGAGTCCCCGCGGCCAACCTGCTCGGCGCCCAAGGCCGCGGCTACGCCCAGTTCCTGCGCATCCTCGACGAGGGGCGCATCGCCATCGCAGCCCTGGCCACCGGCCTGGCCCAGGGATGTGTCGACCAGTCAGTCAGCTACGCCGGCACCCGCCGCGCCTTCGGGCGGCCCATCGGCGCCAACCAGGTCATCCAGTTCAAGCTCGCCGACATGGAGATGCGCGCACACACCTCCCGCCTGGCCTGGCGGGACGCCGCCTCCCGGCTGCTGCACGCCGAGCCCTTCAAGAAGGAGGCCGCGATCGCCAAGCTGTTCTCCTCCGAGGCCGCCGTCGACAACGCCCGCGAGGCCACCCAGATCCACGGCGGCTACGGCTTCATGAACGAGTTCCCGGTCGCCCGGTTCTGGCGCGACTGCAAGATCCTGGAAATCGGGGAGGGCACCTCCGAGGTCCAGCGGATGCTCATCGCACGCGAGTTGGGGGTCAACGTCTGATCCCGGCGGGGACGGCGGGCTGACCGGGCTTCCGTCACCGAGCGTCTGGGGGTTCCGGGTGGTGCGCACCGCCCGGACCTTCCTGACACCACATCAACTCCCCGTCACCTGAGCGTCGATCTGGTCGTACCTGACCTGGGCCAGCTCGAACGCGGTCGGCTGCAGCCGCACCAACCCCGAATACGGCCCGCTCAGCTCCACCACCAGGCTCACTCCGAACGCGACGCACGCCCCGAGAAAGCCCATCAGCACCAGATTCCGCGCGTTGACGGTGAGCCCGATCACCGGCGGTGTCGCCACCACGAAGACGGCCCCGACGAACAAGCCGCCCAACACCACCTCCGGCACCACCGCTTTGACGTCGGCCAGGCGGGTGTTCCGCCTGGCGTAGGCGTCGGTCAGATTCCGCATCACATCGTTCTTCGCCGTGACCTCGGCAGGCGAAGCGATCTTGGCCCCGTCCGCCGCCATCCTGACCTGGTCGAGCGCCTGCCAGGCCACGGCGCTGCCGCGCCCCTTCTGCATCTGCGCCCACTCGTCGCCCACCACGTCCCTGGTGTACTCCCGGACCTTCTGCCGCACCGCCGCACGGTCCGGATCCGGGAGCCCCTTCGCCACCCAGTACACCTCTGTCAGCGCCCGGCTCTCCGCATACGTCTGCTGGCGGGCGGAGTTCAGCTGCTGCCACGCCCCAGCCACGCTGAAGCCGGTAAAGAGAGCGAAGAACCCGAGCACCGTCGCGCCCGCGAAGGCCAGGGCCTGAGGGGAGGTCGTCCCCTCCCGGGAGCGCTTCGTCCGTCCGAAGAGCAGACCGAACAGCAGCGCCAGAGCGGCGCCCGCCAGGCAGACCAGACCGATCATCCACATCAGTTGCCACTCCTCCTCCGAACACCTCCGCCGCCGGTCACTTCGCCCGCTCCTCTCCGCGCTATGGGCGCCGCCCGCGAACGGCGAAGGCGGCGGCCAGGGCGCACAACACCGGGAGCATCATCGCGAGCAGAAGCACCATCACCTCGTCCACCTCCCAGGGCTCGCTGTCGTCCTCCGAGTCGGGCCGGCCGTCCGGCGACAGCGCTTCGGCGGCCACCGGGTGGCCCAGGTTCGCCTCGGCCGCTGCCTTCGACCCCGCTCCTGGCGCCTGCGCACTGTCCGCGGGCACTCCACTGCCAACCCCGACCCCGGCCGCCCCTGGTGCGGCTCCTCCGAGGGCATCCGCCCCCGGCCCGCGCGATCCTGGCTGACTCCGTCCGGCAATCACCGCACGGAACGGGCTGCCGAACCCGGGTAGCGGACCGACACCCGGCCGGTACGGCACGACCAGCCCTCCGGCGGCTTGACCTACCGTCAGCCCGTCCGAACTCGCCACCGGGCCACCGGCCTGGCCGGTGCTCGTACCCACATCACCGACTCCGACTGCGCCGGACGCTGCTCCGCCCCCTGTACCCGCACCGGTGGCTGCGCCACCCTGCCCGGCGCCACTCCCGCCTCCGCCACTCCCGCCACTCCCGCTTCCGCCACTCGCTCCACCGCCCTGCCCGGTCCCGCCACCACCGTTGCTGCTGCCGCCACCACCGCCCGATCCGGTGCCGCCACCGCCACCGCTCTGACCGCCGCCCTGGCTTCCCGATGCACCGTCATATCCGGCGGCCACCTCGGCCGTCAGCCGACGTGCGGTCAGTCGCTGCCCGCTCTCCCCGACCACGCTGTCGTCCGCATACCCCTCGCCCCGGACGGCTCCCGCCTGCCGGCCAGGGCGAGCGGATCCGCTCAGCACACACTCCGCCGGACGCCCCGGCACCAGCAGCCCGCCCTCGGACAAGCCGGCGCAGGAGACCGACCCCACTCCCGGCAGCTCGGACGCCACTTTCATCCCGCTGACCGGCAGTTCACCCAACACCTCGACCTGAACGTGGAGTTCAACCGCCCCAGCTGCCGGACCGGCCTGCACCAGCCGGACCGGCGGCGCCTCGACCAGCCTCGACCGCCCCGCCACCCCGGCTCCGGTGGGCCGTCCGACCGATCGCAGCACCAGCCCCGAGGCGATCCCCTGGTACCCGGCGCGGGCGGTCGCCACCGCCTTCGGCAGACCGTCCGGAGCTGCCCCGTTCACGGTCACCGTGGTCTCCTGCGGACCGGCCCCGGCCACGAACCTGACGCTGCACTCCACCGTCCCCAGCGGCGGCACCGCGATCGCCACACCCTGACCGCCCTGACCACAGCGGGCCTGCCCACCCGGCACCTGCTGATCACTGATCACCGCACTCAGCCCGTACTCGGCCCGGTTGACGATCCGATAGCTCCGCAGCACCTGCTCCCCCGCCCGGACTCGGACGGCAGCTCCCTCCGTGGCGTTGGTACGGACACTCAGACGCAACGCATCACGGGCCTCTCCACCGCGCTGCGCTCCGGCCGGGACGGCGGCGGCCTGAGCCACCTCGCCACCCGATCCGACGACCCCCGGCACCAGGCCGGCGAGTGCCACGACTGCCATGCGTACGCCCCAGTTCCGCACTGCGGCACCGGGGCGTCGACGGACAGCTTCGGCCTCTGGTCGAATGATCATGTTGTCATGTCTGCCCGGTTCGTCCGGCCACTCTGCACCCTGACGCCGCATCAGCGATCAAGATGACTCGATCGGCCCACGCCGCTTCGGCGCGGCACTCCCGCCGCAACAGCCGTGCGAATACGTACCAATGGCCATCGAATCGCCCCGGGCATCGGCCGCTCTCCGGGGCCGAAGCAGCTCATCGGGGTCGGTCAGGGGATGACGATGACAGGCCGGTTCGCCCGGCGGGCCAGTCGCCCGGAGACCGAACCGAAGAGCTTGCCGAGCAGTCCGTGGGTACTGCCGACCACGATCGCGTCGGCGGCGTACTCACGGCCGACCTCCTCGATCTCGTGGCAGATGTCCCCACCCCGCTCGACCAGGATCCACGGCACACCGGCCAGGTAGTCGGCGCAGGCCAGTTCCAGGCCGAGGAGCTCGGTCCGATGGTCCGGCATGTCGACGAACACGGGCGGCTCGCAGCCGGCCCAGACCGTGGCGGGCAACCGGTTCGCCACGTGCACGATGACCAGTCCGCAACGCGAGCGGCGGGCCATGCCCACCGCGTAGGCGAGCGCCCGCTCGCTGGAGAGGGAACCGTCGAAGCCGACCACCACACCGTGCTGGAAGGCCGGGTCGCAGGCAGGTACCGCCTGCTCCTGCGGCGTGGGTTCGTCGCTCCGCTTGGCTCGGGACCCCGCTGCACCCGAGTTCGCACCGGCGCCGTCCGCGATCATGCCGTCCGTCATGGCGTCCCCCACCACACCCTCGCCCCGCTGTCCGGCCCGTCGCTGACGCGGTCGTGGCCAGCCGCGGCGGACCACCTCGCGCGCGAGGACGAACGGCGAACGTCGGTGGCCCGGCAGACCGGGCGACAACTCAACCGCCATCCGCGCGCCGACCGCATCGTCGGTGGCAGCGGATCTGGGGGGCTCAAAACCGACCATGGCTCAAAGCTCTTCGAGTGAGATGGGCCGACAGGAAGGGGCACGGATGCCCGGGCAACAGGCCCACCCCCGACACCGAGTCGGTCTCTGCCGAGCACCACCGAATGTGACCTGTTCCTCTCAGAGTACGACGGGCCCAGGCCCCCGCCCAGCTGCGGAGCCCTGAAACGGCGACGATCCCGCTAACGGAGGATGCGCGCGCCGTGGCTTTCGCGCCCCTCTGTTGAGGCCGCGCGCCGCCCGACGAGAAGGTTCCCTGGAGCTTCCCCGAGGAAGCCCCGGGACGCAACAGTGCCGCCACACAACGTGACCCGACTGTCATCGTCCGGTAGCCGACCCGACCGGCCGGTCTGTCTGTTCCTGTCCCCTATATACGCCCGCGAATACGCCCACGTCACGAGCCCGCCCAATCGGCGGCCGGCGCCTCGCCGACTCCCCCGCTTCCACCCTCCGGCACACTCCGCACCCGTCCGACCACGCCCCAAACCCCGAAAGTCGGCAGACCGGCCGCTTCCGGCCAATTCGGTCCGCTACGGAACGCGACCGGGCAAATGCCTGCTGCATACGCCAGTCCACTGGCAGCATGCAGCGCATGCCGCTGCTGCTGTTCGATCTCGACAACACCCTGCTGCCCCGGGACGCCGCGTTCCGCGCCTGGGCGGAGGACTTCCTGGCCGAACACCGGCTTCCGGCCGGGGACCTGGACTGGTTCACCACCATCGACGGCAGCGGGCACGTCCCGCGCAGCACGGTACTCGGGGCGGCGAAGCGTCGCTACGGGCTCGACCGGTCGATGGACTTCCTGCTCGCCCACTACCGGCGTGGCATCAACTCACATATCCACTGCCCCAGTTCACATATCCAGGCACTCAATGCGGCCCGATCGGCCGGCTGGTCGCTCGGCATCGTCAGCAACGGGGGCACCCGGCCCCAGCTGGAGAAGATCCGTCGGGTGGGGCTCGGCTCACTGGTCGACGGCTGGGTGATCTCCGAAGAAGCCCGGTACCTCAAGCCCGACCCACGGATCTTCGAGATCGCCGCCCAACGCTGTGGAGTCCCGCCAACCGGCGACTGGGCCTCCCACACCTGGATGGTCGGCGACCACGCCCCCGCCGACATCGCCGGCGCCGAACTGACCGGCCTGCGCAGCGTCTGGCTCCACCACGGCCGCCCCTGGGCCGAGCTCGGCTACCGGCCGACCCTCAGCGCGGCCGGCATCCCCGAGGCCGTCGGCCTGATCCTGTCCGCCCGCTCCGCCCCGAGCCCCCGCCGCACGACCGCAACCGGGGCCGCGACCACAACGGGAGCCGGAGCCGCTTCCACCGCCAAGCCGACGCGCCACCCGGGCGCCGTCCTCGGCTCCACGCCACCCCGGTTCGCCTCCGTGCCCCCCGGCCCGGCCACCAGCACTCCAGCCACCGCTGCCGCTACCGCCACCAGCGCGTGACGCCCCGCTCCACGAACCCCAGCCGCCGGTAGAGCGGTTCGCCGAGCAGGGTGGCCACCAGGGTGGTCACCCTGCCGGGCTGCGCCGCCAGGGCGGCCGAGAGCACCACCCGGCCCAGCCCCTTCGAGCGGTACTCGGGCAGCACCGCCACCCAGTAGACGCCCACCGTCTCCCCGTTGTCGTACGTCATGCAGGCGGCGGCCGGCGCACCGTCCACGCGTCCCAGCCAGGCCCGGTAGCCGGGTTCCGCCAGCAGCCCGGGCGGGAGGTGCACGCCCCGCTGCCACGGCTGCCTCGGCGCGATCGGGAAGCCGTCCACCACGACCCGCTCCAGGTCGGCCAGTTCGTCGGCTCCGCGTACCTCCGCGACCGAGACCCCCTCCGCCGAGACTCCGCCGACCGTGGCTCCCTCCACCGAGGCCGCCTCCGGCGTCCCGGCCAGCCGCAGCGACGGCGGCAGCTCCGCGATCGACGGCGCGTCCGGTTCGCGGACCATCACCGCCATGCCGAGCCCGGACTCCCGCCCCTCACCGGTCAGGTCGAGCCCGCTGTACGGGTCCTCCAGGATGAGGTGCTCGGTGTTCCACTCCTTGCGCAGCTCGGCCAGCTCGGCGAGCAGCGGTTCGATCCCGTCCGGCCCGTACGGGCGGGTGAGCACCACCCGGTGGGTGTCGGCGGGGTCCCGCGCACATCGGACCGCCGTGAAGCCGGGGCGGCTGGTGAACTCCCAGCCGTGCACCCGCGCCTGGGCCAGCCAGAAGGCTGCCGCATTGTCATTGGCCTGTTCGAGCCGACCCCGATTCGTCATGACTCGACCCTAGTCAGCGGCCGGACACCTGCCCCAGCCCGGTCCCACCTCCCGCCCACTCCCCCGACCAGGTCCGACCAGGTCCGACCGGGTCCGGCCGGACGCCCGCCGCTCACGCCCGCCGCGCTCCGCCGCGCCCCGGCCCGGAGGGCGCACGCAGGCGCGCGCCTCTACCGCGAGCGCCCCTGGTACGGACCGGCTGTTTTCGGTCAATCTCAGTGCCCGTCCGTCCCGTTCGGCAAAGCCGCAGCCCAGGGCGCCCGGCGCGGCTCATTCTTCCGTGCGGCCGACAGGTAGGTCGTGCGGCAACCAGCCATCGATCCTCCGGCCCTCTTCACAGGGGGGTCGACGACTGCCACGCTTCGTGATCGAATGCATCACGCCAAATTGCCATGTCGACATAGCGTCGGATGGTGAACTTGTCACAACGGCAACGGTCCAACCAGTAGATTCGATCTTGGCGAACAGGGCGATCTGCAGGACGATTCGGCGATCACGGCGAGCAGTTCGGCACCACGGCACCACCACACACACCACCGAGGGGGCTGGAGCGCCTTGAGCAGGGTGAGCAGGAGCGACACGGGTCCTGACGGCGGCCAGTCGTCGGCCGGCTTCACGAACCGCGCTTCGAGAGACAACGCGCCCCACCAGTCACATCAGCACCAGGGCCACTCCTCCGCCCCACCCCTCGGATATCAGCCCGGGCAGCAGGCCGGGCATCCCGCCGGACACCAAGCGGGCCACCCGGCCGGACAGCAGCAGCACCAGCAGTCCGCCAACTCCACGCCCCGACGCGGAATCTCTTCTTCCGCCAGCCTGGCGGTCAGTCAGAACAGCACCGGTGCCGGGCAAGTGACCCAGGGCCAGTTCGCCGCCGGTTCGGCGACGGCCACCCTCCCGGCCCCGGCCTCCTCCGCGGCGTCGAACTCCGCCCTGCTCGGCCACGCCACCACACCGCGCAAGCTCTCCGGCCGACGCCGTCGCGAGACGGTGGCCGTGCTGATCTTCGGTGGCGCCCCGATCTTCGAGAGCTCGATCCCGCTCTCGGTCTTCGGCGTCGACCGCCAGGACGCCGGCGTACCGCGCTACCGCCTGCTGGTCTGCGCGGGCGAGGACGGCCCGCTGGCGACCACCGGCGGGCTGACCCTCACCGCGCCGTACGGCCTGGAGACGCTCGCCCGGGCCGGCACCATCGTGGTCCCGGCCTGGCGGTCGATCTCGCAGCCCCCTCCGCCGGAGGCGATCGCCGCGCTGCGCAAGGCCCACCACGAGGGGGCCCGGATCATCGGCCTCTGCACCGGCGCGTTCGTGCTCGCCGCGGCCGGCCTGCTGGACGGCCGCCCGGCCACCACCCACTGGATGTACGCGCCGACCCTGGCCAAGCGCTACCCCAAGGTGCACGTCGATCCGCGCGAGCTGTTCGTCGACGACGGCGACGTCCTCACCTCGGCCGGTACGGCCGCGGGCATCGACCTCTGCCTGCACGTGGTCCGCAGCGACCACGGCGCCGAGGCCGCCAACGCGCTGGCCCGCCGCCTCGTGGTGCCGAGCCGGCGCAGCGGCGGCGGTCAGGCCCAGTACATCGATCAGTCTTTACCTGAGGAGATCGGCAACGACCCGCTCGCCGAGGTCGTGACCTGGGCCCTGGAGAACCTCAACCAGCAGTTCGACGTCGAGGTCCTGGCCGCCCGCGCCTACATGAGCCGCCGTACGTTCGACCGGCGGTTCCGCACCCTCACGGGCAGCGCCCCGCTGCAGTGGCTGATCACCCAACGGGTGCTCCAGGCACAGCGGTTGCTGGAAGCGTCCGAGCTCTCGGTGGACGACGTCGCGCGCCGCTGCGGCTTCCGTTCCCCGGTCGCGCTGCGCGGGCACTTCCGCCGCCAGCTCGGGGTCTCCCCCGCCGCGTACCGGACGGGCTACCGCGCCCGGCGTCCGGCTCCCCAGTCGACCGCCGGTCCGGCGCTGCCCACCGGGCCGAACCCGACCGTGCCGGCCCAGGCGCACCCGGCCGACCGGTCCGCTGGTGCTCCCGGCGGGGCGACGCATCTGACGGCGGGTCCGGTCCGTCCACTGGTGCCCCCGCAGTCCGGCGGCGCCGCCCGCCCGGCCGCCCGCGGCGCCCACCCCGGGCACCCCGGACACTCCGGCGCCGACAGCCACACCAGCACCAACACCGCCGAGCGCGCCGTGGAGCACGCGCACGCCGCCGCGACCGAGGAGGGCTACGGCCAGCCGACGGCCCGTGATCTGGGCCAGGGTCACCGTCCGGACGGCGCACCGGCGTCCGCGCCCCGCCCGGGCCACGGCGGTGCCGCGGCCACCTCCGGCAAGGCGCAGGACACCGCCGCGGGCGAAGCCACGGACGGACGGACGGGCCGACAGCTGTCCGGCTCCCGTGATCGCGCCGTAGGGTGAGTGTGTGAATGACCGCCTGGTATGGATCGACTGTGAAATGACGGGGCTCGACCTCGGCCGGGACGCCCTGGTCGAGGTCGCCGCTCTGGTGACCGACTCCGAACTGAACATCCTCGGGGAGGGCGTGGACGTCATCATCCGTCCACCCGCCGAGTCCCTGGAGACCATGCCGGACGTGGTGCGCCAGATGCACACCTCCTCCGGCCTGCTCGACGAGCTGGCGAACGGCGTCACGCTCGCCGAGGCGGAGGCGCGGGTGCTCGCCTACATCCGGGAGCACGCGGCCGAGGCCGGCAAGACGCCGCTCTGCGGCAACTCGGTGGCCACCGACCGCGGCTTCCTCTCCCGGGACATGCCCGCGCTCGAAAGCCACCTGCACTACCGCATCGTGGACGTCTCCTCGATCAAGGAACTGGCCCGTCGCTGGTTCCCGCGCGCCTACTACAACAGCCCGCAGAAGGGTGGCAGCCACCGCGCCCTCGCGGACATCCGGGAGAGCATCGCCGAACTCCGCTACTACCGCGAGGCGGTGTTCGTCGCCCAGCCGGGTCCGGACACCGACGCCGCTCGCGCCATCGCGGCCAAGTACCAGCTGCCGACCAGCTGACCAGCCAGCCCCTCCCTCCGGTCGCCGAAATCCTGGCGCGAGCACCCGTTCCGATCCTGTAGAGTTCTTCCTGTCGGAGCGGGAACGCACCGGCAGATGGTGGGTATAGCTCAGTTGGTAGAGCACCTGGTTGTGGTCCAGGTGGCCGCGGGTTCGAGTCCCGTTACTCACCCCAACAGCCTTGAGGGCCTGATCTCCTGGAGATCGGGCCCTCAAGGCTTTTCGCGTTCCCTCACTGCCTGTCCAGCCCGCCGTGGCGAGCGCACCGGTGCGGCACTACCCCCGGAACCTACTCACTAGTAACATCTCCTCCATGACCACACCTTCGATCGGCCAGCTGCTCGACTCCACGGTGCCGATGGCGCACACCCTCAACCTCGAGTACCTGGAGACCAGTCCCGAGCGCGCGGTGCTCCGGCTGCCGGACCAGCCCGCGTACCACAACCACGTCGGCGGCCCGCACGCCGGCGCGATGTTCACGCTGGCCGAGTCGGCCAGCGGCTGCATCGTGCTCGCCGCGTTCGGCGACCAGCTGCACCGGGCCGTGCCGCTCGCCGTGAAGGCCGAGATCGCGTACAAGAAGCTGGCGAAGGGCGTGGTCACCGCGACCGCCACCCTGGACCGCCCGGCCGCCGACGTGGTCGCCGAGCTGGACAAGGGCGAGCGCCCGGAGTTCACCGTCACGGTCGACATCACCCGCGCCGACGGCGACGTCACCGGCGTGATGACCATCACCTGGACCCTGCGCCCCAACTCCTGACGCGCGGTCACCCGGTGCGGGGTCCGGCCACCCCGGGCCCCGCACCAACCCACCGCCCCGCAGGCGGCCCTACGCCGACTCCCGCACCACCAGCTCGGTGGCCAGCACCACCTGCCGCCGCGCCCGCCCCTGCTCGGCGATCTCCTCCAGCAGCAGCCGGGCCATCGTCCGCCCCATCTCCTCGATCGGCTGCCGCACGCTGGTCAGCGGGGGGTCGGTGTGCCGGGCCACGATCGAGTCGTCGAAGCCGATCACCGCCACGTCGTCCGGCACCCGCCGCCCGGCGGCCCGGAGCACCTGCAGCGCGCCCGCCGCCATCACGTCCGAGGCGCAGAACACCGCGTCCAGCCCGGGCCGGCGCTCCAGCAGCTCGCGCATCGCCAGCCGTCCGCCCGCCTCGGTGAAGTCGCCCGGCCCCACCAGTTCCTCCCGGTACGGCCGCCCGGCCTCCTCCAGGGCCTGCCGGTACCCGGACAGCCGGGCCCTGGCCCCCTCCATGTCGAGCGGCCCGGTGATGGTCGCGACCTCCTGGCAGCCGCGCCGCAGCAGGTGCCGGACGGCCATCCTGGCCCCGCCCGCGTTGTCCGCGTGGACGTAGCTCAGCGGCTCCAGGTCCCCCCGCCGCCCCGCCAGCACCGAGGGAATCTCCAGGCTCTCCAGCAGGCTCGGCAGCGGATCGTCCTGATGCACCGACACCAGCAGTACGCCGTCCACCCGTTGGGCGGTCAGATAGGCCGAAAGTCGTTCCCGCTCGCGCTGGTTGCGGACCAGGATCAGCAGCAGCTGCATGTCGGTCTCGGCGAGTTCGGCCGAGACGCCGCTGATGATGTCGGAGAAGTACGGCTCGGAGAACAGCCGGGTCTCCGCCTCGGGCACCACCAGCGCGATCGAATCGGTCCGCGAGGTGACCAGGGTGCGGGCGGCCCGGTTCGGGACGTAGCCGAGTTCGGCGATCGCGGCGTTCACCGCCTCCCGCGCCTTCTCGCTCACCCGGGGCGACCCGTTCACCACCCGGGAGACCGTCCCGCGCCCGACGCCCGCCAGCGCGGCCACCTCCTCCAGGGTCGGCCGCGCCGCCCCTGCGGGGACCCGGGTCGAGGCGCGGCCGGAACCACCCGGCTCTCCCTGCGAGCCCTGCGAGCCCTGCGAGCCCTGCGGGTTCTGCGACCTCTGCGGCCCGTTCGGCCCCGTCGGCCGCTGTGCGGTCTGGCTCATCGCTCACCTCGTGGGACAGGTCGTCGTGGTCGTCATCGCTCATTGTGGCCGGTTCGGGCGTGGGCCGACCGGCCGGTGTCCGTACGGCCGGCGGGAGGCCACTCAGGACACACTCCGGCAACGGTTCCGACTTCTGCTCTTGACACTCACCCCCGCGACCGAGCAACCTTCCGGCATGCCTTCCGTGGGAGCGCTCCCACACTCTACTGGCCAATCACCGCGCACACAGCACCCCTGCCCCACCCCGGACCAAGGAGAACGTCATGCGCCGCAGCACCACCCGCCCCCGCAGAGCTGCCGCCCTCGCCACCGCCACGGTGGCCGCCACCGCCCTGCTGCTCACCAGCTGCTCCAGCTCCGGTTCCGGCTCCGGTGACGCGAAGGGCGGGGACACCAACGAGAAGATCACCCTCACCGTCGGCGACTTCGGCACCTTCGGCTACCAGGAGGCCGGGCTCTACACCGAGTACATGGCGGCCCACCCGAACATCACCATCAAGGCCGAGACCGCACAGGACGGCCAGAAGTACTGGGACGCCCTGACCACCCACCTGGCGGCGGGCAGCGGCCTGACCGACATCCAGGCCGTCGAGGTCGGCTACATCGCCCAGGCGACCAGCAAGTTGGGCGACAAGTTCGTCGACCTCGGCAAGACCGAGGGCATCACCGCCGGCGCCTGGCTGCCCTGGAAGTCCACGCAGGCCACCACCGCCAAGGGCGAGCTGATCGGCCTCGGCACCGACATCGGCCCGATGGCGATCTGCTACCGCAAGGACCTGTTCCAGCAGGCCGGCCTGCCGACCGACCGGGAGGCGGTCGGCCAGCTCTGGGCCGGCGACTGGGGCAAGTTCATCGAGCAGGGCAAGGCGTTCCAGGCCAAGGCCCCGGCCGGGACCTTCTTCACCGACTCGGCGAGCGGCCTGTTCAACGCCGTGATCTCCGGCGAGTCCGAGCAGTACTCCGACTCCTCCGGCAAGCTGAACGTCAAGGACAGCGCGGCCGTGAAGAAGGCCTGGGACCTCTCGGTCGCCGCCTCGCAGGCGAAGATCAGCGCCGGGCTGCGGCAGTTCCAGAAGCCGTGGGAAGCGGCCTTCGCCAACGCGAAGTTCGCCACCGTGGCCTGCCCGTCCTGGATGACCGGCATCGTCAGCAAGCAGTCCGGCGAGGCCGGCAAGGGCAAGTGGGACATCGCCAAGGCGCCGGTCGCCGCCAACTGGGGCGGCGCCTTCCTGACCGTCCCGAAGGCCGGCAAGCACACCAAGGCGGCCGCGGCGCTGGCCGCCTGGCTGACCGCGCCGGAGCAGCAGGCCAAGGTCTTCACCAAGGTCGGCAACCTGCCCTCGACCTCGGCCGGCCTCCAGCTGCCCGCCGTGCAGTCGGCCAAGCTGGACTACTTCGGTGACACCCCGACCGGCCAGATCTACGCGGCCGCCGCCTCGTCCATCAAGCCCGCCAAGATCGGCCCGGACGACGGCACCGCCAAGACCATCATCACCGACAACGGCATCCTCGACATCGAGGAGCACGGCACCGACCCGGCCAAGGCCTGGCAGACCGTGCTCAAGGGCATCGCGGACAAGGTCAACGGCTAAGGCTTTCACGGCAGTCGGCGGCCTCCCCCCGCCGACTGCCGCCGTACCAACCCCAGTACCCGCCCGGCCGAGGCCTGACGACGCATCGGCCGGGCGGCACCATCAGCAGCCCTTCCGGGAGGACACCCCGTGGCCACCCCAGCCCCGCCCACCAGTTGGCGTTCGCGCCTCTACCGCCTCGACCTGAAGGCCTCCCCCTACGCCTACATCGCCCCGTTCTTCCTCTGCTTCGCCGCCTTCGGGCTGATCCCGCTGGTCTGGACGGGCTGGCTGTCCCTGCACCAGGTCGACCTGCTCACGCCGGACGTCATGGAGTGGCGCGGCCTGGGCAACTACACCCGGCTCTGGGACAGTGAGCAGTTCTGGACCGCGCTCCGGAACACCTTCACCATCGGGGTGCTCTCCACCGTCCCGCAGCTGCTGATGGCCCTCGGCCTGGCCCACCTGCTCAACTACCGTCTGCGCGCCCGGGGTTTCTTCCGGGTGGCGGTGCTCGCCCCGTACGCGACCTCGATCGCCGCGGCCACCCTGGTGTTCGTCCAGCTCTACAACCCGGACTACGGGATGATCAACTGGGCGCTCTCCGCGGTGGGCGTCGAGCGCACCGACTGGTTCGCCGACACCTGGCCCTCCCAGATCGCCATCTCCTCCATCGTGACCTGGCGTTGGACCGGCTACAACGCGCTGATCTACCTGGCCGCGATGCAGGCCGTGCCGAAGGACCTGTACGAGGCGGCGAGCCTGGACGGTGCCTCGCGCTGGCAGCAGTTCACCCGGATCACCATCCCGTCGATCCGGCCGACCATCCTGTTCACCATCATCGTCTCCACCATCGGCGCCACCCAGCTGTTCGGTGAGCCGATGCTGTTCGGCGGCGGGGTCGGGGTGAGCGGCGGCTCCGCGCACCAGTACCAGACCCTGAGCCTCTACCTGTACGAACTCGGCTGGCCCAGCCGTCAGTTGGGCCGCGCCTCGGCGGTGGCCTGGACGATGCTGCTGATCCTGCTGCTGGTCGGCGCGGTCAATCTGCTGATCGCCCGTCGCAACCGCGCCAAGCTGGGAGGCTGAGCCATGAGCACCCTGACCACGCCCCGACCGGCCGAAGTCCCGGGCACCGCACGGCCGGTGGCCACCCGGCGGTGGTTCCGGGCCGGGGCCGGCGACCACGACAAGGCCGGCCCGGTCACGTACGTGCTGCTCGGCCTGGCCGCCGTGATCTCGTTCTTCCCGCTCTACTGGACCTTCGTGGCGGCCAGTCACACCGGCGAGCGGGTGGCCCAGTCGCCGCCGCCGCTGCTGCCGGGCGGGGAGCTGTGGACCAACATCTCCACCGTCTGGAACCAGGCCGCGATGGGCCAGGCCCTGCTCAACTCGACCATCGTGGCCGGTCTTGTGTCGCTCTCCACCGTGCTGTTCTCCACGCTGGCCGGCTTCGCCTTCGCCAAACTCCCGTTCCGGGGGCGGAACATCCTGCTCACCCTGGTGGTGGCGACCATGACCATCCCGCCCCAGCTCAGCGTCATCCCGCTGTACCAGATCATCACCGACCTGGAGTGGGGCAACCAGCTCCAGTCGGTGATCCTGCCCTCGCTGGTGGCCGCCTTCGGGGTGTTCTTCATGCGGCAGTTCCTGGCCGAGGCACTGCCGGTGGAGCTGATCGAGGCCGCCCGGGTGGACGGCGCGCACAGTCTGCGGATCATCTGGCACGTGGTCTTCCCGATCGCCCGTCCCGCCATGGCGGTCCTGGGCATGCTGGTCTTCGTGCAGTCCTGGAACGACTTCTTCTGGCCCTTCGTGGTGCTCACCCAGCAGAACCCGACCGTGCAGGTCGCGCTCTCCGCGATCGGCGGCGGCAGCGCGTACGACATCAACCAGGCCGTCATCATGACCGGTGCGCTGGTCGGCACCCTGCCGCTGCTGCTGATCTTCGCCGTGCTCGGCAAGCACATCGTCGGTGGCATCACCGCCGGTGCCGTCAAGAGCTGATCACACGTCAGCGTCCACACTCACCATGGGAGCGCTCCCGCAATGACCGTGACCGAACCGAGCACCATCCACACCGGCCCGGCCTTCCCGTCCGGCTTCGCCTGGGGCGCGGCCACCGCCGCCTACCAGATCGAGGGTGCCGTCACCGAGAACGGGCGCACCCCGTCGATCTGGGACACCTTCAGCCACACCCCGGGCAAGGTGGCCGGCGGCGACACGGGCGACATCGCCGTCGACCACTTCCACCGGTTCCGCGAGGACGTCCGGCTGATGGCCGAACTCGGCCTGACCTCCTACCGGTTCTCGCTGTCCTGGCCGCGGATCCAGCCGACCGGGCGCGGCCCGGCCGTCGAGAGCGGGCTGGACTTCTACCGGGCGCTGACCGACGAGTTGCTGGCCCACGGCATCACCCCGGTCGCCACCCTCTACCACTGGGACCTGCCCCAGCACCTGGAGGAGCTCGGCGGCTGGCCGGCCCGGGACACCGCGTACCGGTTCGCCGACTACGCCGCACTCGCCGCCGAGGCGCTCGGCGACCGGGTCGCCACCTGGACCACCCTGAACGAGCCCTGGTGCAGCGCCTTCCTCGGCTACGGCTCCGGCGTGCACGCCCCGGGGCGGACCGACCCTGCCGACGCGCTCAAGGCCGCCCACCACCTCAACCTCGGCCACGGCCTGGCGGTCGGCGCCCTGCGCGCCGCCCTGCCGCGCACCGCCCAGCTGGCCGTCTCGCTCAACCTGCACCAGATCCGGCCGCTCACCGACCACCCGGACGACCTGGCGGCCGCCCGCCGGATCGACGCCGTCGGCAACCGGGTCTTCACCGGCCCGATGCTGAACGGCGGTTACCCCGCCGACCTGCTCGCCGACACCGCCCACCTGGTCGACTGGGACACCCTGGTCCAGCCCGGCGACCAGGCCGAGATCGGCCGGCCCATCGACCTGCTGGGCATCAACTACTACACCCCGACCGTGGTTTCGAGCGCCGAGAACGCCAAGGACCTCCCCCGCCACGACGGCCACGGCGGCGGCGACCAGTCGCCCTGGCCCGGCGCCGAGGACGTCGCCTTCCACCTCGCCGCCGGCGAACGCACCGCGATGGACTGGCCGATCGACCCGACCGGCCTGACCGACCTGCTGCTCGACGTGCACCGGACGCACCCCGGGCTGCCGATGCTGGTCACCGAGAACGGCGCCGCCTTCGAGGACGTCGTCGGTCCGGACGGCACCGTGGACGACCAGGACCGGATCGCCTACCTGCACGGCCACCTGGCCGCGGTGGCCGACGCGGTGGCGGCCGGGGCCGACGTCCGGGGCTACTACCTCTGGTCGCTGCTGGACAACTTCGAGTGGGCGTACGGGTACGCCAAGCGGTTCGGTGCCGTGCACGTCGACTACGCCACGCTGGCCCGCACCCCGAAGGCCAGCGCCCGCTGGTACGCCGAGGTGATCCGTACCGGAACCCTGCCGGGACAGGGGTGACGACGGCGGCGTGACCTGACCACCCGACCGGTCGTTCTCTCTTGTCGTGCGAGCAAATCACGCGGCCCGGCCGCGAGTCGAGGGCCCGAGCGGCGACCCGGAGTGTCAGGAGCGTCCGGGCCCGGAGCGAGGGGAGCGGGGCCGAGGACGGCTGCCCCGCCCCCGGGCCCGGACACTCGCCGCCGGCGCGGTGCTCGCCCACGTCTGGGGGATCGGCCTCGGGGTGACCAGCGCGTACGCCAGTGACGGCCCGGCCGTCACCGACCTGGTCAACCAGGCCGACGCCCCTGAGCTGTTGGGCCGCCTGACCGGGGCGACGGTGCCCGTACTGGAGCAGCAGACCGCCTCGGTGGCCCGCGCCCTGCAGGACCGGATCAGGACCGACGGGCTGCCGCTGCCCGGCCAGGCCACCACGGTGCCGGACGCCTTCGCGATCGCGGCGGTCCTGCTGCCCGCCGTGCCGCCGCAGCCCCGGGGGGACGGCGAGCCCAGGGCCTCCCGGTCCACCGGGGGTGCCGAGACGGCGCCGGCGGACACCCCGTTGGCCGTCGGCGCCGCGCTGCGCCCGACGGTGGCCGAGTCGGCGTCGGCGGTCACCACCGCCGCTCCCGGCCGGTCCGCGGCGGTCGCCAGGGCCACCGACGTCCAGCTGGTGCAGGGCAGTTGGGAGGCCGTCCAGCCGGAGCCGACGGTGGCCACCGCCGCGCCGGTGGAGACCGAGGGCAAGCTCACCGCCGTGCTGGTCCCGATCGCGGCCGGACTGCTGCTCACCGGGGCGGCGATGTACAAGCACCGGGGCATCCCCAGCGGGCACTGACGTCGGGTCAGCTGATGTCGGGCCAGTTGAGCCAGGGTCAGCGGAAGACGCCCGGCGGGGGCGCCGGGGAGGGTGCCGCCGTGGCGTCGGTGGCCGGGACGGCGCCGGCGGTGAAGTCGGCCAACGGGCGGCCGTGTTCGATCCGGCCGAGGTAGGAGTCGGAGGCCACCCGGCGGCCCAACTCGTCCAGCGGCAACGGCTGGTGAGCGGCGGTCAGGATCAGGTTGCCGAACCGCTTGCCCCGCAGCACCGCCGGATCGGCCGTCAGACAGACCTCCGGGAAAACCGCCAGCAGGGTGGCGACCTGGGAGCGGGCGAAGCCCAGCGTCCCGCCGTCGGCGATGTTCGCGGCGTACCGGCCACCGGGGGCGAGCGCCCGGGCGGCCAGCGCGGCGAACTCGGTCGTGGCGCAGTGGGCCGGGGTCCTGGCGCCCGAGAAGATGTCGGCGATCACCAGGTCGACGGTGCCCTCGGGGGTCCGTTCGAGCACCGCACGCGCGTCGGCACCGCGCACCTTGATCTGCCAGGTGCGCTCCAACGGCAGTTCGGCGCGCACCAGTTCGGTCAGCTCGGGGTCGATCTCGGCGACCTGCTGACGGGACCTCGGCCGGGTCGCGGCGGTGTAGCGGGCCAGCGTCAGGGCGCCACCGCCCAGGTGCAGCACGGTGATCGGCTTGCCGGGCGGGGCCGCGAGGTCGATCAGGTGGCCGAGGCGGCGCTGGTACTCGAAGCCCAGGTGGCTCGGGTCGGCCAGGTCGACCAGGGACTGCGGAGCTCCGTCGAGCAGCAGCGTCCAAGCACTGGGGCGGTCACGGTCCGGGATCAGCTCGGCCAGGCCGGAGCCGACCGGGCGGGCCAGCGACCCCTGTGCGTGCGTACGGCCGCCGGGCGACCCGGCGGGGGCCGTCGTGGCGGGCTCGGCCTCGGTGCGAGCCCGACCGGCCCGGTTGCTGCGTCCCATGGGGCCCATTATCGCCGGGTTGGGCGGGCCGACCGCCCCGGGCGGCGCGGTGACGGGGGGACGGCGGCAGGACGAGGGCGCAGGTCAGAGCGGGCCGAGGCCGCTCGCCGTCAGGGTGCAGGCCGCCTCGCAGAGCGCCGAGCGGAGCACCCACGGGTCGGTCGCCCGGGCCGAGGCGGCCGGACCGGCGGGCGGCATCACCCAGCGCGGGTCGGTCGCGGGGAGCTGCTTGGCCCCCGCCGTACAGCTGGTGCCGGGCAGGTGCCACTGCCCGGCGACCCCGGCGGGGACCAGGAATGCGATCGCCGATCCGCCGCCGGTCTGGTGCACCGTGCCGCAGGCCCGGCGGAGCCGGAGGATGTCCACCGTCTCCAGGCCGTGCCGGACCGGGACGGTGACGGTGTCGAAGCCCACCTGGGCGGGGATCGGGGCCGGCGCCGGGCCGGGGAGGCTCCGGCCTGCCCCGGCCGCGATGCGTCGGTACTGCGGAAGTCCGGTGGCCATGGGGCCCTCCTGTCACCTCGTCAGGTCGGAAGCCTGGAGTCGCTCGATCGAAGGACCGGATCGGTGGGGGCACGACGGTGGGCTTCCACGTATCAGGACAACGCCGGGCGGCCCCGAAAGGCCACGGGGCGACGTACAGCAAGGCATGGCATTTCATGGCGGATCTCGGCAACAGCGCCCGATTTGATGCCAATTGACCGTAGATCACCCCACAACCGGACGTGTTCGGTCCGTGACGGCGAGTACTCTCTGCGCTGGATCGAGGCCCGCCCGGGCCACCGGCACCACCGATCACGGACGCACCACGGACCGACCCCCGACGCACCAGCTCGGAGCGCACCAGATGGCAGCCAAGAGGCCCCTCACCCCCAACGCCGCCATGCGAGCCCTGCGCGGCGACCTCTCCCCCGGCGAGTTCGCGGTGGCGATCCGCCGGGCCGCCCGGGAGATCGGCGAACACGTCTCCTGCGACGCCCGCTACATCGGCCGGGTGGAGGCCGGGGAGATCCGCTGTCCCAACTACGCCTACGAGCGGGTGTTCCGGCACATGTGGCCGGACCGCTCCCTGTCCGAGCTCGGGTTCACCCCGCGTACGGCGGTCCGCCGCCGCGCGGCCGACCCGCCGTCGGTCCCGGCCCCCAGGCTCGGGCCGGGCGGGCCGAACCGGCTCGACGACTCGTACCATCCCGACGAGGAGAACGACGACGTGCGTCGCCGTACATTCCTGAACGGCGGTTCCACCGCCCTGGTGACCGCGCTCGGCCTCGACCTGCCCGCGCAGGCCGCGACGCCGGCCGTCCCGCCCCCGCGCCGGGTCGGCGCGGCCGAGGTGCTCGGGGTCGAGCAGGCCGTCCGCGACATCCGGCTGCTGGACGACGTGCACGGCGCGGACGCCCTGTTCGAGCTGGCCGGGCAGTCGCTGCGCGGCGCGTACGTGATGCTCAACGACGGCGAGTACAGCGCCGCCACCGAGCGCCGACTGCAGTCCGGGGCGGGCGAACTGGCCATCTCGGTCGGGTGGTTGGCCCACGACTCGAACCGCCTGGCGGACGCCCGCTCGTTCTACTCCGAGGCGCTCGCCACCGCCCGGATGGCCAACGACGCGGCCCTGGAGGCGCACGTCTTCTCCAACAGCGCCTTCCTGGCGCGGGACGCGGGCCGGGCCAGGGAAGCCCTCCGGGCCGCCCAGGCCGGGCAGGCCGCGGCCCGGCACCTGGACTCCGACCGGCTGCTCTCGCTGCTGGTCATGCGGGAGGCCGGGGCCTGGGCGCTGCTGCGCGACCGGGCCGCCTGCGAACGGGCGTTGGGCCGGGCCCACACCCTCTTCGACCGCGGCGAGTCGGAGGCCGACCCGGAGTGGATGAGCTTCTTCGGCGAGGCGGAGATCGCCGGCCTGGAGGCCCAGTGCTGGTCCGCCCTCGGCGAGTTCGACCGGGCCACCGACCGGGTCAGCCGGGCGATCTCCCTGCAGGAACCGCACTTCGTCCGCAACCGGGTCCTCTACACCGCCGAACTCGCCCACGACCGCCTCGGCCTCGGCGACCTGGCCGGCGCAGCGGTCCACGGCACGGCCGCCGCCACCCTGCTCGGCCAGGTCCGCTCGGCCCGCATCCGCAGCATGCTCGCCACCACCGCAGACCGGCTGCGCCCACACCGCACCGTCCCGGAGGTCGCCGCGTTCTTCACCACGTACGACGCCGCCTGACGCAGGCGCTCAGCCATCTGAAACCAGGGGCTCGGGGAACTGCGACGCCAGCCTCAGGAGCGTTCAACGTACGTAACTGGTCAGGCACTTTCGCAGTGATACCCGCCAGCCACGAACCCTCGCAGTTCCCCGAGCCCCTGACCGTAGATGCCTAGTCAGAGTGCACAAGGTGACTGGTGTCGTTCCAGATCTCCACCGCCGGCGCCCCGTACTCCCACGACAGCACCGAAAGCGCCGCCGTCCCGAGCTTGAACCGCTGCGCGAACTCGGGCGGCAGCCCCAGCCACCGCGCCGTCAGGATCCGCAGCAGGTGCCCGTGCGCGAACAGCACCACGTCGCGGTCGGCGCAGTGCATGGTGGTGGTGTCCGGATCCGGCGTCCCGTGTGCGGAGTTGAGCTCCGCGAGGAAGGCGTCCACCCGCGCCGCCACGTCGGCGAGCTTCTCGCCGCCGGGGACGCCGTCCCGCCAGATCAGCCAACCGGGGTGGTCGGTGGCCCGGATGTCGGGGCCGGTGCGGCCCTCGTACTGGCCGTAGTCCCACTCCAGCAGTTCGTCCCGTTCGACCGCCCGGTCGCCGAAACCGGCCAGCTCGCAGGTCTCCTTGGCCCGGGACAGCGGGCTGGTGTAGACGAGGGCGTCCGGCAGGCCGTTCCACGGTGCCTTGGCCAGCCGGGCCCCGAGGGCCAGGGCCATCCTGCGGCCCTCCTCGGTGAGCGGGATGTCGGTACGGCCGGTGTGCTGGCCGCTGGCCGACCAGGCGGTCTCGCCATGCCGGACAAGCACGATACGGGCGGGCATGAGCGAACTCCTCGCAGACAAGGGTGCTGATTCGACCTCCCCATGATCCCTCACCGGCCGGGTACTCCGGCGTGGCCGTCCAGGGTCCGGATGGCCCCGGAAGGTCCGGGGAGCGCGTTCCGGGGTGGTTTGTCGGTGCCGGGTGCGAGACTTGGCCGCACCATGAACGTCTTGACCTACGGGCAGGCGGAGCCGGTCGCGCGGCGGCTCCGTGATCTGCGCGGCCCGGCGCCGCAGCGCAGCCTCGACGCCCGGGCGCTGGCCGCGCTCGCCGCCAATCCGGGGTGCCGCCGTCGCGCGGTGCTGGACGCGGCGGGGGTCGACAAGGGGGCGGTCGCCGAGCGGCTCGGGCACCCGGCGCCGTTCGGGCAGTCCCCGTTCGCGATCACCCGGGGGAACGTCTTCGAGGCCCGCCTCAAGGACGACGGCTACGCGGCGCTGCTGGAGCCGCTCCGCCGGCTGCTCGGCGCGCCGCCCGAGGGCGTCGAGCTGGCCGTGCCCGGCTTGCTGCCGCGCTCGGCCCCCGCGACCCGGGCCGAGCGGACGGCCCAGGCGCTGGCCGAGGCCGCCGCCGATCCCGGGCGCTGGACGCTGCTCGACCACCCGATGTTCCGGCTCACCGTGGCGGGCAGCCCGGCCTACCTGGAGCCGGACGCGGTGGTGGTGCACGGCGGCCGCTGCACGGTGGTGGAGATCAAGTCCTTCCCGATCATCGACGGTTCGGCCGACCCGGCCAAGGTCGGGGCGGCCGCCCGGCAGGCCGCGGTGTACGTGCTGGCGCTGCAGGAGACGGCGGCCGGGCTGGCCGGTACGACGGCCGATCAGTCCCCGTACGCCACCGACGAGTTCCCCGGCAGCCCGGAGCTGAGCGTGCTGCTGGTCTGCCCGAGGGACTTCTCCAACCGGCCGACCGCCACCGTGGTGGACGTCCGCCGCGAGCTGGCCACCACCCGTCGGCAGCTGGCCCGGCTGACCGGGATCGAGCAGCTGCTCGACGCCCTCCCGGTCGGTACCAGCTTCGATCTGGCGCCGGATCAGGCCGGGGTGCCGACCCGTCCGGTGGCCGAGCTGACCGAGTCCGTCGCCGCCGTTCCGGCCGCCTACAGTCCGGACTGCCTCTCCACCTGCGAGCTGGGCTTCCACTGCCGGGCACAGGCCCGCTGCGCGGACGCGGTGGAGCAGCTCGGCCGGGGCGTCCGGGGCGAGTTGGGCAGCCTCCGGACGGTCACCGCTGCCCTGGCGGCCGCCACCGACCAGGCCCCGCAGGCCGACCAGGAGGCCGCCGCCCGCCTGTCGTACGCGGCCGCCCTGCGCGCCGAGGCACTCGCAGCAGAAGCCCCGGGAGCCGACCAGTGAGCCTGCTCTCGACGCTGGCCCGGCTGGAGGCGGTCCGCAGCGGGCACGCCGAGCCGCTGGCCACCGTCCGGCACCGGCACCTGTCCGACCGGCCGATGGTGCTGATCCCGCTGGCCGCCGCCGGTGAGGCCGGTGCCCCGCTCGCGGTGCTGCTCGGCACCGAGCGGGATGCGCCCCGGCTGCACCTGGTGCCGCAGCCGCTGAACCGCGGTCAGCGCTTCGAGTTCCTGGCCGACTTCGCCGCCGAGTTGGTGCCCTACCTGGAGTCGTACGGCGCCGAGGTCGAGCAGATCGAGCGCACCGAGAAGGATCCGGAGACCGGCGAGAAGACCCAGACCTTCCGCGAACTCTGCGCCGACGCCCCGCAGTTGATCGTGCCGAACAGCGGCTCGGTCCAGCACCTGGCGCTGCTCGGCCGGTCCACCCGGTTCCGCCGCACCGCCGAGGACCCGGATCCGGGGCCCTACCCGGCACCGACCAGGGTGCCGCTGCTGGGCCGCTGGCTGACGCATCTGACCGAGCGGGCCCAGGTCCCGGGATCCAGTCTGCTGCTGCCGATGACCGGGCTGCTGGCCCGGCACTGGGCGACCGGTCAGAGCCACCTGGAGGACCAGCACCTCGGTGCCCAACTCGCCTGGCACGAACCGCCGTCCGGCGTCGGCGGGGCCGAGCTGGCCACCCGGGTGGAGACCGAGCGGGACGCCGCCGGCCAGTTGCTGCACCCACCGGCGGGCCCGGCCACCGACCCGGCCTTCGACGCCCGGGTGCTGGCCCCGGCGATCACCCGGCACGACACGGCGCTCGCCGCGCTGGCCGCCGCCCAGGACGACCCGGCCAGGCTCCGGGTCAAGCAGACCGCCGAGGAGCTGCACGCCGCGCTGCTCCGGGTGCTGCTGCCCACCTGGCAGGACGTCTGGCGCGGCCTCGACCTGCTCCGCACCCTCCCCCCGGCCGCCCACCTGGCCGAGCGCTGGGAGGGCGACCGCTGGTCCTACACCGGCCACCGCGACCGGCTGGCGGCCGGCGAGCCGCCGCAGCCCAAGCAGGACGACGCGGTCACCGCCGCCCGCAAACTGGCCCAGCGCGAGCGCGAGCAGGCCCGGCTGGACGTCCAGGAGGCGCTGGACGACCCGCTGGCGATGGCCGGGCACCGGCTGTCCGGCGAGGCGTTCGCCGGGGTGGTCACCGAGGTGGTCCCGGAGTACGACACCTCGGGCCGCTCCCCCAAGCCCCGCCCGCTGCTGGTGATCCGGACCACCGACCGCCCGCACGCCGACCCGGGCCGCAAGGTGTACCGGGCCAACCACAGCTCGGCCCAGGAGGCGGTGATCGTCGGGTCGGACCAGGCCGCGGGCACCGTCACCGTCCGGGTGCTGAACGGGATGGGCCGGAAGAAGGAGCCGGAGCCGGGCAGCCTGCCGGAGCCCGGGGAGCGGATCGTGCTGACCCTGTTCGAGCTGACGCCCCGCCAGTCCGCCCCGCTCCCCGAGCCGGACGACACGCCGT
Source organism: Kitasatospora gansuensis (assembly GCF_014203705.1). Classification (NCBI taxonomy): domain Bacteria; kingdom Bacillati; phylum Actinomycetota; class Actinomycetes; order Kitasatosporales; family Streptomycetaceae; genus Kitasatospora; species Kitasatospora gansuensis. The sequence continues at coordinate 5,296,660 of NZ_JACHJR010000001.1, read as the reverse complement.
GGACGCACGGCGGACCGCCCGGCGGCAGCGATCGTTCGCCTACCGCCACCGAAGAGTGGGAATGACCACCGGCATGACCATCAGTCAGACCAGCCCGGCCCCCGAGCACCCCGGTGCCGCCGCCGACTCCGCCGTGGCCGCGATCCTGGCCGCCACCGTCCACCCCGCCCCGGGGGCGCCGCGCGGGGTGGTGGTCGACTCGCCGCCGGGCGCGGGCAAGTCGACCCTGGTGGTGCGGGCCGCCCGGGAGCTGGTGGCGGGCGGCGAGAAGCTGATGATCGTGGCCCAGACGAACAGTCAGGTGGACGACCTGGTCGGCCGGCTGGCCGAGAAGGGTCCCGATCTGACGATCGGCCGGCTGCACGCCTCCGATGGCAAGCCCGCCGCCGAGCTGTCCCGGTACGCCAACGTCACCGCCGCCGCCAAGGTCGGCGACCTGCTGGAGCAGGACGTGGTGATCTCCACGGCGGCCAAGTGGCAGTGGGTCAAGACCGAGGCGCGCTGGCGGCACGCGATCGTGGACGAGGCGTACCAGATGCGCTCGGACGCGCTGCTCGCCGTGGCCGGGCTGTTCGACCGGGCCCTGTTCGTCGGCGACCCGGGCCAGCTGGACCCGTTCACGGTGGTCGGCACCGACCAGTGGGCGGGCCTGTCCTACGACCCGTCCAGCAGCGCGGTGGTCACCCTGCTCGCGCACAACCCGGAAATCCGGCCGCACCGCCTGCCGGTCTCCTGGCGGCTGCCGTACTCCGCCGCGCCGCTGATCTCGGCCGCCTTCTACCCGTACACCCCGTTCCGCTCCGGCACCGGGCCCGACGACCGGCGGCTGACCACCGGCACCGCCCCGGACGGCTCCGCGCTGGACGCCGCGATCGACGAGGCGGCCGAGCACGGCTGGGCGCTGCTGGAGCTGCCCGCCCGGCACACCGTCCGGACGGATCCGCAGGCGGTGGCCGCCACCGCCGCCACCGTGCACCGGTTGCTCACCCGGGGGCTGACCGCGCACTCGGAGCAGGGCAGCACCCCGCTGACCGCCGACCGGATCGCGGTCGGCACCGCCCACCGGGACCAGGCGGCCGCCGTCCGGGCCGCGCTGCTGCGGCTCGGCGTGCCGGTGGACGGCTCGGTCGGCCCCGCGGTCACCGTGGACACCGCGAACCGGCTGCAGGGCCGCGAGTACGACGTCACCGTCGTGCTGCACCCGCTCTCCGGCCGCCCGGACGCCACCGCCTTCCACCTGGAGACCGGGCGGCTCTGCGTCCTCGCCTCCCGGCACCGGCACGCCTGCATCGTGGTGGCCAGGGCCGGCATCCCCGAGCTGCTGGACGAGCACCCGGCGACCGAGCCGGTCCAGCTCGGGGTGACGATGAAGTTCCCGGATGGCTGGGAGGCCAACCACGCGGTGCTCGCCCAGCTGAACGAACACCGGGTGCAGCTGCGCTAAGGCCCTGCGTCGGTTGGGGGGTGGGTGAAGGAGCGGCGTTGGGGTGCGTGCCTCGGCGGTGCCGAGGAGGGAGTCCATGCGGAGCATCGGCGACTGACGAGAAGCCGGCGAGGTGCGTGCCCCGGCGACGCGACGCCGCCCCCCAACCGACGCAGGGCCTAGGGGGCGCGCGCCGGGGGAATAGCGCCCGCACGCGCACCGTTCCGTTACCGGCCGTTCCCGCGCGACAATGGACGGCAGTCCCCTCACCCGCCACCTCGGAGGTGTCCCCCCATGCCCGACCGCCATCCGCCGGTGTCCGCCCAGCCGGTCGACCGCGAAGCCGTGGCGCCGCTCCCGGCGCAGGCCGGCCCCTCCGCTGGCGAGCCGAGCAGCACCCCGCCCACCACGGCCGAGACCCCGCCGCCGCGCCGCCTGCGGCCGGCCCAGCTGCTGTTCGAGCCGCCCGCCGAGGAGCCCGAGGAGGAACGGTTCTTCGACCTGGAGTCGATCGACGACCCGGCCGAACTGCTCCGCCGCGCCACCGAGTTGACCCTGGCCTTCCGGGTCGCCGCCGAGCGGGCCGCCGACTTCCAGGCGATCGCCGCCGCCCAGCTCGCCGACACCCGCCGGTTCGACGCGCTCTCGCCCGCCGAGATCGCCGCCCGGATCGACTGGACGCCGGACTACGCGGCCCGGATGGTCGAGTACGGCCACACGCTGATCCGGCAGCAGCACAGCGGCGAGCACTGAGCCGCCGCACCCGCCGACACGCCTCTGGCATATGCAGGCGGGAAGGGTACGCCCCTCCCCCGCCCGTTGTCCGCCGAACCCGACTTTCCCGGCGCAGCCCGCCCCGACCGGGCCAGTCTGCTGCCCGTGGACATCTGGACGTATCAATCCGTGGAGTACGTCACCGTGGCCGGGGAGTCCTGGCTGGCCTCCGCGAGTGAGTACCCGCGCAGTATGCGCGCCCTCTGGGAGTCACGCCCGTGGGCGCCGACCGTCCTGCCCTGCGGGCGGGTCTTCGACGTGATCAGCATGCCGGCCGTGTTCGGGCGCGCCGTGCTGGACGAGCTCTGGGCCTCCGGGCCGGGCTGCGGCCCGGTCGCCTCCTTCCGGGGCCGGACCCTGCTGTTCGTCCAGCCGGGCGCGGCGCCCCGGCTGCGTACCCTGCTGGCCTGGGAGGAGTGGGCCCGCGAGGTGCCGCCGCTGCTCTGCCACGGGCAGGGCGACGCGGTGACCGTGCCACCGATCCAGCGGATGGTGGACGCCCCGGTCTCGCCGGGCCAGGGCGCCGGCCGCTGGATCGTCGCACCGGACTCCCGGGAGCCCTGGCTGCCGGGCGCCGCCACGGTGCTCTGGGCCTGCGTCCGGGCCTCCCGGGCCAAAACGCAGCCCGAGGTTTCGGAAGCCTGAAACCGATTTTGGTTCCGCCCGACCACGCTGCTAATGTTTTCCACGTCAGACAGGCGCCGCTAGCTCAGTTGGTTAGAGCAGCTGACTCTTAATCAGCGGGTCCGGGGTTCGAGTCCCTGGCGGCGCACAGACACCAGGAAGGCCCCCACCTCACGGTGGGGGCCTTCCTGCGTTCCCCGGCCGGGTGACCCCCGCCGGAGCGGGGGCCACCGACGGGTCAGCGCCCGCGCAGCGAGCGGTAGTTCGCCACCAGCGCGGCGGTCGAGCTGTCCAGCGCGGCGGTGCCCTCACCGGTCAGCAGCACCGGCTCGATCCGCTTGGCCAGCACCTTGCCGAGCTCGACGCCCCACTGGTCGAAGGAGTCGATGTTCCACACCGCGCCCTGGACGAACACCTTGTGCTCGTACAGCGCGACCAGCTGACCGAGCACCGACGGGGTGAGCTCGGCGGCCAGCACGGTGGTGGTCGGGTGGTTGCCCTGGAAGGTCTTGTGCGGGACCAGCTCGGCGGGCACGCCCTCGGCGGCGACCTCCTCGGCGGTCTTGCCGAAGGCCAGCGCCTGGGTCTGGGCGAAGAAGTTGGCCATCAGCAGGTCGTGCTGCGCGGCCAGCGCCGGGCTCAGCTCGGCGACCGGCTTCGCGAAGCCGATGAAATCGGCCGGGATCACCTTGGTGCCCTGGTGCAGCAGCTGGTAGTACGCGTGCTGGCCGTTGGTGCCGGGGGTGCCCCAGACCACCGGGCCGGTCTGCCACGCCACCGGATTGCCGTCCCGGTCGACCGACTTGCCGTTGGACTCCATGTCGAGCTGCTGGAGGTAGGCGGTGAAGCGCGCCAGGTAGTGCGAGTACGGCAGCACCGCGTGCGCCTGGGCGTCGAAGAACGCGCCGTACCAGACGCCCAGCAGGCCGAGCAGCAGCGGGACGTTCTCCTCGGCGGGCGCGGTGCGGAAGTGCTCGTCGACCAGGTGGAAGCCGTCCAGCATCTCGCGGAAGTGGTCCGGGCCGATCGCGATCATCAGCGAGAGGCCGATCGCGGAGTCGTACGAGTAGCGGCCGCCGACCCAGTCCCAGAACTCGAACATGTTGGCCACGTCGATGCCGAAGTCGGCGACGCCGGCCTCGTTGGTGGAGAGCGCCACGAAGTGCTTGGCGACCGCCTCCTGACCGGCCCCCAGCTCGCCGAGCAGCCACTCCCGCGCCGAGGTGGCGTTGGTGATGGTCTCGATCGTGGTGAAGGTCTTGGAGGCGACGATGAACAGCGTCTCGGCGGCGTCCAGGTCGCGGACCGCCTCGTGCAGGTCGGCGCCGTCCACGTTGGAGACGAAACGGACCGTCAGGTCGCGCTGCGCGTAGGAGCGGAGCACCTCGTACGCCATCGCGGGGCCGAGGTCGGAGCCGCCGATGCCGATATTGACGATGTTCCTGATCCGCTTGCCGGTCTGCCCGGTCCACGCGCCGGAGCGGACCCGGTCGGCGAAGGCCGCCATCTTGTCGAGCACCGCGTGCACGGCGGGCACCACGTTCTCGCCGTCCACCTCGACCACCGCGCCGCGCGGGGCGCGCAGGGCGGTGTGCAGGACGGCCCGGTCCTCGGTGATGTTGATCTTCTCGCCGCGGAACATCGCGTCGCGCAGCTCGGCGACGCCGGTGGCGGCCGCCAACTCCCGCAGCAGGCCCAGGGTCTGGTCGGTCACCAGCTGCTTGGAGTAGTCCACCAGCAGGTCGCCGACCCGCAGCGTGTAGTCGGCGCCGCGGCCGGAGTCGGCCGCGAACAGCTCGCGCAGGTGGGTGTCACCGAACTCCTCCCGGTGCTTGGCCAGTGCCGTCCACTGCGGCAGCCGGTCCAGGGGGGTACGGTTCAGCGCCGTCATCGGTTGCTCCTCGAAGTCATCCGGTGGTGATTACCGGCAGGCCCAGCGGGAGGGTGACGCGAGGTCCGGCGGTAGTACAGGGTGGGGTGCGCCGACTCCGTTGACGGCCTGCCCGGGCCAGCCTACGCGTCCTGGCGGGCCGTCACCCGCGCCGCCACCTGCGGTCACGGACACTTCGCCGGTTCCACACCCGCAGGTCACCTGACCAGCTCAGACCCGCCGGGAGCGCAGGTCGAGCTTGCGCATCACCTGGTCGGCGATCTCCGGATCGCCGCCTGGCTCGCCCCGGGCGGCCAGCACCTCGCGGCGGGAGGCGGCGATCATCTCCTGCTCGATGTCGGCGGCGGCCTGCCACTGGACGAACCGCTCCCTGGCCTCCTGCGCCTCCTCCTCGGCGTACTTCTCCGGGCAGAGCCTGGCCAGCCGGTCGTGCTGACGCTCCCGCAGCCGCTCGACCACCTCGGGCTGCAGGTCGCGCTCGTCCTCCAGCTCGCCGAGCCGGGTCAGTCCGGCCTTGGCGGCCCGCCACCACATCCGCTTGACCGCCTCCTCGTGCGCGTCCGCCGCGCCGCCGAGGCCGAGCAGCCGGACCACCAGAGGCAGCGTCAGACCCTGGACCAGCAGGGTGAACAGCACCACCGCGAAGGCGACCACCACGATCTCCTCCCGGCCGGGGAAGGACGCACCGCCGTCGATGGTGAGCGGGATGCCGAGCGCCAGCGCGACGGTGGCCACCCCGCGCATCCCGGACCACCAGAGCACCAGCGTCTCCCGCCAGCTGATCGGGGTGTCCTCGTCCGCCCGGCTGACCCGCTTGGAGATCCAGGCGGCCGGCAGCAGCCAGAGCAGCCGGACCAGCACCAGGGCGCCGATCACCCAGGCCGCGTCGCCGACCATGCCGTGCCAGCGGTCCTTCACCTCCGCCAGCAGCGGCGCCAGCTCCAGGCCGATCAGCCCGAACGCGACCCCGGTGATCAGGATCTCGACGATCTCCCAGAAGGCGTTGCCGACCAGCCGGTACGCCACGTCGTCGGCGTCGGCGGCCCGGTCGGCCAGGTAGAGCGCGCAGACCACCACGGCCAGCACACCCGAGCCGTGCACCTCCTCGGCCAGCACGTACGCGGCGAACGGCACCAGCAGGTTGAGCGCGACCTGCTGGGTCGGGTCGTCCAGCAGGCCGGCCAGCTTCGCGTTCAGCCAGCCCAGCGCGACCCCGATCACCACCGCGAGCACCGCCGAGAGCACGAACCGCAGCGCCGCGCCGCCCGCCGAGAAGTCCCCGGTCACCACCGCCTGGACGGCCACCGAGTAGATGACGATCGCGGTCACGTCGTTGAACAGGCCCTCGCTCTCCAGCACCGCGACCAGCCGCCGGGGCAGTCCGACGCTGCCCGCCACCGCGACGGCCGCGACCGGGTCGGGCGGCGAGACCAGCGCACCGAGGGCGACGGCGGCGGCCAGCGGGAGGGTGGGCACCAGCCAGTGGAAGACCCCGGCCACCACCGTGGTGGTGACGATCACCAGGCCGACCGCGAGCAGCAGGATCGAGCGGATGTTGGCCCGGAAGTATCGGACCGAGGAGCGCCGGGCCACCGCGAAGATCAGCGGTGGCAGCACCAGCGGCAGGATCAGCTCGGGGTCGATGGTCACGTCCGGCACCTGCGGCAGCCAGGCGAACAGCATCCCGATCGCGGTCATCAGCACCGGTTGCGGCACCCGGGTGAGCCGGGCCATCGGGATGGTCACCACCGAGGCGAGCAGCACCAGGAAGAGCAGTGACAGCTGGCCCACGGAGTGAGGTCCTCTCGGTTCTGAACGATTCTGACGATCCCTCGGGCCAGGATAAATCTGACAATGCGCCAGGCCACGCTCCGGCTCGCCGTCGGGTACTTGACTTCAAGCGCGCTTGAACATCCAGAGTGGACGGAAGAAGCCGAGAGCCAAGAGGAGCGGTCCCATGCTGGCGTCGATGTTCAACGAACCCGGTGGCCCCGAGGTGCTGTACGTGGGGGAGCTGCCGGTGCCCGTGCCCGGCCCGGGCGAGGTGCTGGTCCGGGTGCTGGCGGCCGGCATCCAGCCGGCCGACACCGCCGTCCGGTCCGGCTGGTCGCCGCCGGGCGCGGAGATCACGTACCCGGCGGTCCCGGGCAACGAGTTCGCCGGGGTGGTCGAGCAGCTCGGCCCCGGCAGCTTCGGCTGGGAGGTGGGCGACGAGGTGCTCGGCTTCCGGCTGCTGAACTGCCACGCCCAGCACGTCGCGGTGGACGGCGCCCAGCTGGTGCCCAAGCCCGCCGGGATGAGCTGGGCCGAGGCGGGTTCGTTCTCCGCCTCCGCGCAGACCGCGCACGTCGCGCTGACCGAGCTGAAGGTCGGCCGGGGCGACACGGTGCTGATCCACGGCGCCTCGGGCGGGGTCGGCACGGTCGCCGTCCAGCTGGCCCGGGCCTGGGGCGCCACCGTGATCGGCACCGCGAGCGAGCGCAACCACGCCTACCTGCGCGAGCTCGGCGCGATCCCGGTCACGTACGGCGAGGGCCTGGCCGACCGGGTCCGCGAGCTGGCGCCGGACGGGGTGGACGCCGCGCTGGACGCGGCCGGGCGGGGCGCGCTGGAGGTCTCGGTCGAGCTGGTCCCCGACCAGGCGCGGATCGGCACCATCGTCGACTACGCCGGCGCCCAGCGGCTCGGCCTGACCGCCCTGCGCGGCCCGCGCACCGCCGCCCGGCTGGCCGAGCTGACCGAGGTCTGGGAGTCCGGCGCGCTCCGGCTGGAGATCGCCGCGACCTTCCCGCTGGCGCGGGCGGCCGAGGCCCACCGGCTGGTGGAGGACGGACACGTCCGGGGCAAGGCGGTCATCACCCCCTGGGCGGACTGATTTCTGCTTTCCGCTGCTGACCAGGTAATGTTCTCTTCGTCAGCAGGCGCCGCTAGCTCAGTTGGTTAGAGCAGCTGACTCTTAATCAGCGGGTCCGGGGTTCGAGTCCCTGGCGGCGCACAGACAGTCGGAAGGCCCTCCACCTCGGTGGAGGGCCTTCCGTCGTTCACCGGCTCACGGCCAGTAGCTGTCGAAGTTCTTCGAGAACTCCCGGGTGCCGTTGTACTGGTCCCAGTTGATCGACCAGGTCATCAGGCCGCGCAGGTTGGGCTGGGCCCCGCTGCGCGGGACGTACGTGCCGCAGTTGGTGAGCTTGGTCAGGCAGTCCAGCGCCTTGTTCACCTCGGCCGGGCCGACGTAGCCGTTACCGGCGTTGGTGGTGGCCGGCATGCCGATGGCGAGCTGCGAGGCGGCCAGCGGGGGGAACATGTTGGCGGTGTTGCCCGCCACCGGGAAGCCCTTGAGCAGCATGTCGGTCATCGCGACGTGGAAGTCGGCGCCGCCCATCGAGTGGTACTGGTTGTCCAGGCCCATGATCGAGCCGGAGTTGTAGTCCTGGACGTGCAGCAGGGTGAGGTCGTTGCGCATCGCGTGGATCACCGGCAGGTAGGCGCCCGCGCGCGGGTCCTGGCCGCCCCAGGGGCCCGAGCCGTAGTACTGGTAGCCGAGCTGGACGAAGAAGGTCTCCGGCGCCATGGTCAGCACGAAGTTCTGGCCGTACTTGGCCTTGAGCGTCTTCAGCGCCGAGATCAGGTTGACCACCACCGGCGAGGTCGGGTTCTTGAAGTCGGTGTCGCCGGTGTTCAGCGACAGCGAGTGGCCCTCGAAGTCGATGTCCAGGCCGTTCAGGCCCCACTTGTCGATGATCGCCGAGACCGAGCTGACGAAGGTGTCCCGGGCGGCCGTGGTGGTGAGCTGGACCTGCCCGTTCTGGCCGCCGATCGAGATCAGCACCTTCTTGCCCTTGGCCTGCTTGGCCGCGATCGCCGCCTTGAAGTCGGCGTCCGACTCCACCCCGGCGCACTCGGTGGCCGGGCAGCGGTTGAACCGGATGTCGCCCGAGGTCACCGAGGTCGGCTCGCCGAACGAGAGGTTGATGACGTCCCAGGAGTCCGGGATGTCGGCGACCTTGGTGTAGCCGGCGCCGTTGGCGAAGCTGGCGTGCAGGTAGCCGACCAACGCGTGCGCGGGCAGACCGTTCGGCGGCGGGGTCGAGACCGAGGGGGACGGGGACGGCGAGGCCGACGCGGAGGCGGACGGCGAGGCGGAGACCGACGGCGAAGGCGGAGACCGACGGCGAAGGCGGCGGGTCGGTGATCACGGTGAAGCTCGGCGAGGGGCTCGGCCCGCCGGGGCCGTCCAGCGAGAGGTCGTCGGCGTAGTAGGTGCCCTGCCCGTACCAGCCGTGGGTGTACACGGTGGCGCTGGTCTGCGAGGCGGTGGTGGTGAAGCTGACCGAGAGCTTCTGGAAGGCGCCGCCGGTGCCCGGGGTCCAGGTGCTGGTGCCGCCGTCCACACCCAGGTAGACGTACGCGCCCTTGACCCAGCCGGTCAGCTGGTACGTGGTGCTCGGCTTGACCGTGACGGTCTGGCTGCACTTGGCGTTGTCGCTCGCGCTGGCGGCCGCCGCGAGGGCGTAACCGCCGCTCCTGGACTGGCCGGTGACGCTGCCTAGCCCGCCGGTGCAGCTCCACGGGGAGACGCTGCCGGTCTCGAAGCCGCCGTTGCTGAGGAACTCGCCGGCGCTCGCGGTCGGCGCCAGGGTGAAGCTGAGCGCGACGGCACCTGCCGCGGCCGTGCTCCAGGCGGTCGCGGCGGCGACCACCCTTCTGGTGGTTCGGGGAGTTCGCATGTGGGGATGCTCCTGCCTCGATCTGTGGGGGTTGTCCAACTCGCCTCTGGGGAAGGCACGGTGCGGGGAAACCAGATTGGACTGGACCACTGAAGCGGTTCCGGCGCACGAGTGTCAATGGTCTGAACCACAGCAACCGAGCCCCGTCAGGGGCTCGGGGAACTGCGACGCCGACCCCAGGAGCGTCACAGTCGCAGAACCGGTCAGGCACGGCGTTCTGACGGTCCGTCCAAGTTGCGACCCGCCCAGCGGGCCCGTTGCATGAAGGGGTGACCGAGCCCGGCTATCTCAGGTACCCGCACCTGCGCGGCGGCCTGCTCACGTTCACCGCCGAGGACGACGTCTGGGCCGCCCCGCTGGCAGGCGACGGCACCGTCGGCCGGGCCTGGCGGGTGAGCTGCGACCGGACCCGGGTCAGCCACCCCCGGCTCTCCCCGGACGGCACGACCATCGCCTGGACCAGCTGGCTCACCGTCAGCCCCGAGGTGTGGACCGCCCCTTCGGACGGCGGCCGGGCCACCCGGCTGACGTACTGGGGCAGCCAGGACACCCGGGTCCGCGGCTGGCTGCCGGACGGCGAACTGCTCGCGCTGACCTCGTACCACGAGCCGTTCGCCCACTACACCTGGGCCTGGGCGCTGCCGCCGGACGGCTCCCCCGGCCGCCGGATGCCCTGGGGCCCGGTCAGCGACGCCCAGATGGACGCCCGGCACACCGTGCTGCTCACCTCCGCCGCCCCGCACGAACCGGCCGCCTGGAAGCGCTACCGGGGCGGCGCCACCGGCCGGCTCTGGCTCGACACCACCCAGCTGCTCCCCGACCACCCCGGCCACCTGTCCTCCCCGATGCCGGTCGGCGGGCCCGACCACCCGAGGATCGCCTTCCTGTCCGACCACGAGGGCGTCGGCAACCTCTACTCCTGCCGCCCCGACGGCACCGGCCTGCGCCGGCACACCGACCACGCCTCGTACTACGCCCGCGAGGCGGCCGGCGACGGCACCCGGATCGTCTACCAGCACGCGGGCGACCTCTGGCTGCTGGACAGCCTGGACCATCCGCACCCGCGCAGACTGGACGTCCCGCTCGGCGGCTCGCGCTCCGGGCGCCGCCCGTACCAGGTGCCGACGGCCAGTCAGGTCAAGGACCTGGCCTGCGACTCCACCGGCCGGGCCAGCGCGGTCACGGTGCGCGGCAGCCTGTACTGGCTCGCCCACCGGGACGGCCCGGCCCGGGTGCTGGCCGACACCCCCGGGGTGCGGACCAGGCTGCCGGTCCTGCTCGGCCACAGCGGCCAGCTCGCCTGGGTCACCGACGCCGAGGGCGCCGACGCGATCGAGCTGGCCCCCGTCCCGAGCCGGGGCGGCCCGGACGCCCCGCCGCGCCGGATCGCCGCCGGGCAGCTCGGCCGGGTGCTGGAGCTGACCGCCGCACCCGACGGCCAGACCCTCGCGGTGGTCACCTCGGACGGCCGGCTGCTGCTGGTGGCCACCGCCGACGGCACCGTCACCGAGGCGGCCAGCTCCGGGTACGGGCCGGTCGGCAGCGCGGCCTTCTCGCCGGACTCGCAGTGGCTGGCCTGGTCCCAGCCGGTGGCGGGCCGCTCGCTGCGCTCGATCCAGCTGGCCCGGGTGGCCGATCCGGCGCACACCATCGACGTGACCGGCGGCCGGTTCGAGGACGAGCACCCGGTCTTCACCCGGGACGGCCGCTTCCTGGTCTTCCTCTCCTGGCGCGGCTTCGACCCGGTGCACGACGTGCACACCGGCGACATGTCCTTCCCGCTCGGCTGCCGCCCGTACCTGGTGCCGCTGGCAGCCGACACTCCGTCACCCTTCGCCGCCCCCGCCGAGGGACGCCCCCCGGTCGGCCTGGATCCGGACCAGACCGGCGGCGACGGCACGGTGACGGTCGACCCGCTGGGGCTCTCCACCCGGCTGGTGCCGTTCCCGGTGATCGCCTCCAAGTACTCGGCCACCGCCGCCGCCCGGGGCGGTCTGCTCTGGCTGCGCTGGCCGATCGCGGGCGCGCTCGGCCAGACCTTCGCCAACCCGGCCGACACCTCGGGCCGTCCGTCGCTGGAGTACTTCGACCTGGCGCACGGCACCCGGACCATGGTCGCCGAGCAGTTGGACGGCTACTCGGTCTCCGGCGACGGCCGCTCGGTCCTGGCGTTCTCGGCCGGCACCCTGCGCCTGCTCCAACTCCCCTCCGGCAGCCAGCCGTTGACTGTCGACCTGCGCCGGATCACGCACACCGTGCACCCGGCCCAGGAGTGGCGGCAGGCGTACCACGAGGCGGCCAGGATCGTTCGGGACCAGTTCTGGGACGCCGGGATGTGCGGCCTCGACTGGCCCGAACTGGTCGAGCAGTACGCCCCGTTGGTGGACCGGGTGGCCAGCCCCGACGACTTCGCCGACCTGCTCAGGGAGCTGCTCGGCGAGCTCGGCACCTCGCACGCCTACGTCTCCCCGTCCCGCCGCGGCGAGGGCCCGGCCCCGACCGGCCAGCCGCTCGGCCTGCTCGGCGCCAACATCCACCGCGCCCCGGACGGCCGCTGGCTGGTCGACCGGATCCTGCCCGGCGAGTCCTCCGACCCCCGCGCCCGCGCCCCGCTGGCCGGGTACGGGCTGCGCGACGGCGACGAGTTCGTGGCCGTCTCCGGCCGCCCGCCCGACCCGCTGCTCGGCCCCGCCCCGCTGCTCGTGGGCACCGGCGGCACCACCGTCGAACTCACCTTCCGGACCGCCGCCGAGGGCACCCTGCGGCGGATCGCGGTCACCCCGCTGACCGACGAGCGGCCGATCCGCTACCAGGACTGGGTGACCCGACGGCGCGCCCTGGTACGGGAGTTGAGCGACGGCCGGTGCGGCTATCTGCACATCCCGGATCTCGGCGGCTCGGGCTGGGCCCAGTTCAACCGCGACCTGCGGCGCGAACTCGACCACCCCGCGCTGGTGTTGGACGTCCGGGGGAACGCCGGGGGCAACGTCTCCGAGCTGGTGCTGGAGAAGCTCAGCCGCCGGGTGCTGGCCTGGGACCACAGCCGGGGCCGGCACCCGGTCCGCTACCCGAAGGACGCGCCGCGCGGTCCGGTGGTGGCGCTGGCCGACCATGCCACCAGTTCGGACGGCGACGTGATCATCACCGCCATCCGGCTGCTCGGCCTCGGCCCGGTGGTGGGCAGCCGGACCTGGGGCGGGGTGGTCGGCATGACCGGCCGTCACACCCTGGGCGACGGCACCCAGATCTCGGTGCCGAAGAACGCCGCCTGGTTCACCGGCGGCATCGGCTGGTCGGTGGAGAACCACGGCGTGGCACCGGACGTCCGGGTGGTGCGCGGCCCGCACGAGTGGGCCGCCTCGCTGCACACCGAGCTGGAGGCGGCCGTCCGGCTGGCGCTGGAGCTGCTGGCCGAGCACCCGGCGGCCACTCCCCCGCCGTCGGACGCGCCCCGGCCCGACCTGCGCCGCCCGCCGCTGCCGCCGCGCTGAGCCCGGCACGAAGGAGTCGCGCAGAAGGGGCGCATCCGTTGGCGGATACGCCCCTGCGGTGCGGTACCTCAGTCCCAGGGATCACCTTCGGCGGTCATCTCCTCGGCTGCCCGGCGGTCCTCCTCGGTGGGCTCCGCCTTGTGCATGGCGCTGCGCTGGGCGGTGTCGGGGAAGGCGTCGGCTGCCTCGTCGTGGGCGAGCCGCTGCCGCTCGGCCGGGTCCACGGTCTCGTGGGCCTTGTGGCGGAGTCTGTCCAGAATGCCCATGTCTCCTCCTCCGATCGGTCGGATGACGGACTGCCACCAATCTTTCACCGGCCACGACGCTCCGCACCCCGAGGCGGGCCGCTCACCCGGACGGCGGAGTGGGCGCGGCCGCGGCCGTTCCTCTCTCAGCCCTTACGACTCCCGGTCGTTGGGGCTTTGGTCCCCCTCGACTTCGATCGTAGGGCCATGGCCGACGCATCCGCTCCCGACGGAGGGTGGAGCTTGTCAGCCGCTCCGGCAGCGCCGCCGGAGCGCCGCGCAGCACCGTTCCCCGAGGTGAGCGAGATGGCCCGCCAGCAAGCCGCAGCAACCGGGACCCCGGCCCCGTCCGACGCCGCGACAGCGGTGGACATCCTGGTCGGCAACGGCCGGAAGGCCCTGCAGGAGTACGCCGGGTTCACCCAGGAGAAGGTCGACCACATCGTCAAGAAGGCCTCGCTGGCCGCACTGGCGGCGCACACCCGGCTGGCGGTGCTGGCGGTGGAGGAGACCGGGCGGGGGGTGTTCGAGGACAAGGCCGTCAAGAACATCTTCGCCTGTGAGCACGTCACCCACTCGATGGCCGACATGAAGACGGTCGGGGTGATCCGCCGGGACGACATCGACGGCATCGTGGAGATCGCCGAGCCGGTCGGCGTGGTCGCGGGCGTCACCCCGGTGACCAACCCGACCTCCACCACCATCTTCAAGGCGCTGATCGCGCTGAAGACGCGCAACCCGATCGTCTTCGGCTTCCACCCGGCCGCGCAGCGCTGCTCGGCCGAGGCGGCCCGGATCGTCCGGGACGCGGCGGTCGCGGCCGGCGCCCCGGCGCACTGCGTGCAGTGGATCGAGACGCCCTCGACGGAGGCCACCGGGGCGCTGATGAACCACCCGGGCGTGGCCACCATCCTGGCCACCGGCGGGAACGCGATGGTCAAGGCGGCGTACAGCTGCGGCAAGCCGGCCCTTGGGGTCGGGGCGGGCAACGTGCCCGCGTACATCGAGAAGAGCGCGAACCTCAAGCGCGCGGTCAACGACGTGGTGGTGTCCAAGTCCTTCGACCACGGCATGATCTGCGCCTCCGAGCAGGCGGTGATCCTGGATCAGGAGATCTACGGTCCGGCGCTCGGCGAGTTCCGCAGGCTCAAGGCGTACCTGGCCGACAAGGCCGAGAAGGCGCTGCTCGAGCAGTACATCTTCGGGGTCGGCGAGGACCGCAACTGCGCGGGCGCCAAGCTGAACGCGGCCGTGGTCGGGCAGTCCCCGGTGGCGATCGCCGAGGCGGCCGGCTTCGAGGTCCCGGCGGACACCTCGATCATCCTGGCCGAGGTCGACTTCGTCGGCCCCGACGAGCCGCTGACCCGGGAGAAGCTCTGCCCGGTGCTCGCGGTGCTGAAGGCGGACACCCGCAAGCAGGGTCTCAAGCTGGCCACCGAGATGGTGGAGTTCCACGGCCTGGGCCACTCGGCCGCCGTGCACACCGAGGACGCGGCCTTCGCCGAGGAGTTCGGCCACGCGGTGAAGGCCTGCCGGATCATCTGGAACGCGCCCAGCTCGCAGGGCGGCATCGGCGACGTCTACAACGCCTTCATGCCCTCGCTGACGCTGGGCTGCGGCAGTTACGGCGCCAACTCGGTCTCCGGCAACGTGACCGCGCTGAACCTGGTCAACATCAAGCGGATCGGGCGGCGCAACACCAACATGCAGTGGTTCAAGATCCCGCCGAAGGTCTTCTTCGAGCGCAACTCCGTCAAGTACCTGGCCGACATGCGCGGTGCCCACCGGGTGGTGATCGTCACCGACCGGACGATGGTGGAGATCGGGCACCTGGAGCGGGTCAGGTCGATCCTGAACCGGCGCAGCGAGCCGGTCGAGATCCGGGTGCTCGACTTCGTCGAGCCGAATCCGAGCATCGACACGGTGGAGAAGGGTGCCGAGCTGATGCGCGGCTTCCAGCCGGACACCATCGTCGCGCTCGGCGGCGGCTCCCCGATGGACGCGGCCAAGGTGATGTGGCTGATGTACGAGCACCCGGAGACGGTGTTCGCGGACCTGAAGGAGAAGTTCTTCGACATCCGCAAGCGCGCCTTCACCTTCCCCGACCTGGGCGAGAAGGCCAAGCTGGTCTGCATCCCGACCACTTCGGGCACCGGCTCGGAGGTCACCCCGTTCGCGGTGATCACCGACTCGGAGACCGGCCAGAAATACCCGCTGGCGGACTACGCGCTCACCCCGAGCGTGGCGATCTGCGACCCGGCGCTGACCACCGACCTGCCGAAGGCCGTCACCGCCGACTCCGGCTTCGACGCGCTGACGCACTGCATCGAGACCTATGTCTCGGTCTACGCCAACGACTTCACCGACGGCCTCGCCCTGCAGGGCATCCGGCTGATCTTCGAGAACCTCGAGGAGGCCGTCGTCAACGGGCCGGACAACCCGGTGGCCCGGGAGAAGATGCACAACGCCGGGACGATCGCCGGCATGGCCTTCGGCTCCGCTTTCCTCGGCGTGGTGCACGCGATGGCGCACACCCTGGGCGCCACCTTCCACGTCGCGCACGGCCGGACCAACGCGATCCTGCTGCCGCACGTGATCCGCTACAACGGCGCGGCCCCGTCCAAGGTGACCAGCTGGCCCAAGTACCAGAGCTACGTGGCACCGGAGCGCTTCCAGCAGATCGCCAGGATGCTCGGCCTGGCCGCCGAGACCCCCGAGCAGGGCGTCGAGTCGCTGGCCGTGGCGGTCGAGCGGCTGCGCGACAAGGTGGGCATCCCGCAGTCCTTCAAGAACGCGGGCGTGGACGAGACCGCCTTCCTGGACGCCCTGCCGCAGCAGGCGATGTACGCCTACGAGGACCAGTGCGCCCCGGCCAACCCCCGGATGCCGATGCTGGCCGACATGCAGCAGCTGATGCGGCAGGCGTACTACGGGGACCACATCTGAGCGGGGACGAAGGTCCCTTCGAATCAGGACTTTTCGAGCCCGTGTGACTTTGTGAATCGTTTCACAATATATCCGTGGGGCAAGGAACCGAAGAGCGGGAGCAGCAGACCATGAGCACCCAGCACATCGAGAAGACGGCCGCCGGAGCCTGGGAGGGCTTCAAGGGCGGGCTGTGGCGGGACAGCGTCGACGTCCGGGACTTCATCCAGCAGAACTACACCCCGTACCTGGGTGACAGCTCCTTCCTGGCCGGCCCGACCGAGCGCACCACCGCGGTCTGGAAGAAGATCACCGACCGGTTCCCCGAGGAGCGCGCCAAGGGCGTGTACGACGTCGCGCACGACATCCCCTCCACCATCACCGCGCACGCGCCGGGCTGGATCGACCGGGACCGGGACCTGATCGTCGGCCTGCAGACCGACGCCCCGCTGAAGCGGGCGATCATGCCCTACGGCGGCTGGCGGATGGTGGCCGGTGCGCTGGAGACGTACGGCTACCCGGTCTCCGCCGAGCTGGAGAAGGTCTTCACCGAGTACCGCAAGACCCACAACGCGGGCGTCTTCGACGCCTACACCCCCCAGATCCGGGCCGCCCGCAAGGCCGGCATCGTCACCGGCCTGCCGGACGCCTACGGGCGTGGCCGGATCATCGGTGACTACCGCCGGGTCGCGCTGTACGGCGTGGACCGGCTGATCGAGGCCAAGCTGGCCGAGAAGTCCGAGCTGGACCGGCTGCCGAGCGACCCGGCGCTGCTCGAGGAGACCATCCGCGAGCGCGAGGAACTCGCCGAGCAGGTACGGGCGTTGGGCGAGCTCAAGCAGATGGCAGCCGCCTACGGATACGACATCTCGGGACCGGCGGGCACCGGCCGCGAGGCGATCCAGTGGCTGTACTTCGCCTACCTGGCGGCCGTGAAGGAGCAGAACGGCGCGGCGATGTCGCTCGGGCGGACCTCCACCTTCGTCGACGTCTACCTCCAACGGGACCTCGACAGTGGGCTGTTGACCGAGGAGCAGGCCCAGGAGCTGGTGGACGACTTCATCATCAAGCTGCGGATCGTCCGCTTCCTGCGCACCCCCGAGTACGACGAGCTGTTCTCCGGCGACCCGACCTGGGTGACCGAGTCGATCGGCGGCATCGGCGAGGACGGCCGCCCGCTGGTGACCCGCAGCTCGTTCCGCTACCTGCAGACCCTGTACAACCTCGGCCCGGCCCCCGAGCCGAACATGACGGTCTTCTGGTCGCCCGGGCTGCCGCAGGGCTTCAAGGAGTTCTGCGCCCAGGTGTCCATCGACACCTCCAGCGTGCAGTACGAGTCGGACGAGCTGATGCGCCCGCGGTTCGGTGACGACACCGCGATCGCCTGCTGCGTCTCGGCGATGACGGTCGGCAAGCAGATGCAGTTCTTCGGCGCCCGGGTGAACCTCGCCAAGACCTTGCTCTACGCGGTCAACGGCGGCCGGGACGAGAAGTCCGGCGCCCAGGTCGGCCCGGAGTCCGGCCCGATCACCTCCGAGGTCCTGGACTTCGACGAGGTGATGGCCCGCTTCGACCAGCAGATGGACTGGCTGGCCGCCACCTACGTGCACGCGCTGAACGTCATCCACTTCATGCACGACAAGTACGCCTACGAGCGGATCGAGATGGCGCTGCACGACCGCGCCGTCCGCCGCACCATGGCCTGCGGCATCGCCGGTCTGTCGGTCGCCGCCGACTCGCTCTCCGCCATCAAGTACGCCAGGGTCAGCCCGGTCCGGGACGAGACCGGCCTGGTCACCGACTACCTGATCGAGGGCGAGTACCCGGCGTACGGCAACAACGACGACCGGGCCGACGAGCTCGCGGTGTGGCTGGTCGAGGAGTTCATGAAGAAGGTGCGCAAGCACCCGACCTACCGGAACGCCGAGCACACCCAGTCGGTGCTGACCATCACCTCGAACGTGGTCTACGGCAAGAAGACCGGCAACACCCCCGACGGCCGCCGGGCCGGCGAACCGTTCTCCCCCGGCGCCAACCCGATGAACGGCCGGGACAGCCACGGCTACGTGGCCAGCGCCCTGTCGGTCGCCAAACTGCCGTACCAGGACGCCGAGGACGGCATCTCGCTGACCAACACCGTCACGCCGGACGCGCTCGGCCGGACCCCGGAGGAGCGGATTCGCAATCTGGCCGGGGTGCTGGACGGCTACATGGCCTCCAATGGCTTCCACATGAACGTCAACGTGCTGAACCGCGACACCCTGCTGGACGCCATGGAACACCCGGAGAACTACCCGCAGTTGACGATCCGGGTGAGCGGTTACGCGGTCAACTTCGTCCGGCTGACCCGCGAGCAGCAGCTCGACGTGCTCAACCGCACCTTCCACGGCGCGCTGTAGCCATGGCCGTCCTGCTCGGCACCGACATCCCGGTCGGCCCGCCCGCGGGCTCGGTGCACTCCTGGGACCTCTCCACCGGAGTGGACGGCCCCGGCACCCGCTTCGTCACCTTCCTCGCCGGGTGCCCGCTGAACTGCCTGTACTGCCACAACCCCGACACCATCAAGATGCGCAACGGCAAGCGCACCGGCGCCGACGAGGTGCTGGCCGAGGCCGCGAAGTACACCACCTTCATCCGGGCCTCCGGCGGCGGCGCCACCGTCAGCGGCGGCGAACCCCTGCTCCAGCCGGTCTTCGCCGGCGAGCTGTTCCACCGCTTCAAGCACGAACTCGGCCTGCACACCGCGCTGGACACCTCCGGCTTCCTCGGCGCCCGGGCCACCGACGCGCTGCTCGCCGACGTCGACCTGGTGCTACTGGACATCAAGTCCTGGGACCGCGAGCTCTACCGCAAGGTCACCGGACGGCAGTTGGACCCGACCCTGGACTTCGCCCGGCGGCTCGCCGACCTCGGCAAGGAGGTCTGGGTGCGGTTCGTCCTGGTGCCCGGCCTGACCGACCCGGCGGAGAACGTGGCGGGCGTCGCCTCCTTCGCCGCCTCGCTCGGCAACGTCTCCCGGGTCGACGTGCTGCCGTTCCACAAGCTGGGCGCCGCCAAGTACGAGGCCCTGGGCCAGGACTTCGCGCTCGCCGACACCCCGTCGCCGACCCCGGACCAGGTGGCCGCCACACGCGCCGTCTTCGCCCGGCACGGCCTGAACGCCATCTGACCACCCCTCACGCAGGAGCACGGTAACCATGACCACCGCAGCACCCCGCCGCCGCAGCCGGTCCCACGAGCAGGACGAACACCCCGGCCGCCCCCGGCGGATGGTCGGCCCGGTCCCCGCGATGGACGGCCGGACGCCGACCGCGCACGACCTGCTCCTGCTGCACTGCCCCAGCTCCCTGCGGCAGACCGTCTCCGGCGGCGAACCACTCCAGAACTGGGCCCGGGCGGTGCTCCGCGGCAACCCCTGGGTGACCGTCCGGCGCGCCCCCGTCCTGGCCGGCTTCGCCCCCGACCGGATCCGCTGCACCCGGGACCCGTCGGCCGCCCCCGAATCCTGGCTCCCGGTCTCCCTGCGCGGCCCCCGCCTCGACCAGCGGGCCGAAGGCTACGCCCCACGCTCCGCCGTCGCGGTCACCCTCAAGCCCGAGCAACTCCCGGTCCGCCTCGCCCAGTTGGACACCTCCCGGCTGGCGGTCCCCGCCCTGGCCGCCCTGCCGGAGGCCGCCGCGGCGGTCGAGAGCTACAACCTGACCTGGGGCCCGATCGGCGCCGTCGGCTGCGAGCTCGCCACCGGCGTCCCGGTCACCGCCCCCGACAGCCCGCTCCGACTGCTGCTCCGCAGCCCGCTGCCGTTCAGCCGCCGCGACGCACTGCTGCTGCGCCGCAGGCTCCGCAAACTCCCGGTCCGGTTCGAAGCCGAACTGGAGACCCGCCACGGCGCCGTCTCCCTCGCCGAGTACTCCACCTCCCCCCAGTCCCTCACCCTCCACACCCCGGACGGCCCCCGCATCGTCGGCGACCCATGGTTCCCGCGCACCGCCTGAGGCTCAGTCCTCGGCCTCCTCTTCGGCCTCCAGCTTCTCGTCCTCTTCCTGTTCGAGCTCGTCGGTCTGCGCCTTGAGCCGCTGGTACAGCTCGTGCTCAAGCGCCTGGGCGGCCGAGTGCAGGGCACCAAGCGACTCGATGGTGAAAAGTGGCGGCCAGGTGCCAAGCTCGGGCTCCAGGACTCCCAGTGCGTCGAGGGCGCGACGGGCATCGTCAAGCGCCTCCTTGAGCGCCCTGCACTCGTCGGCGGCCAGCTGGGCTGTGGACAGGGCTGGTGCCGACACCCCCGGGGAATCCTCGTCGGAGGTGTCGGCTCCCGTTCCGCCGACGGTGTCCTGCGGCAAAACCGCACCACCCACCTGCGGCAGAAAGTACGTGACCGGAGAGGGCCTGGCGGCGGTGTCTCGACGGGCACGCCGCTCATCGGACGCCCACACGACGTCCCACTGGGTGAGGGCAACCGGCTGCCCAGCCGCGTCACGAGCTATCCGGTCAGGGCGGGAGAGATCCACTACCACATGGACGTAGTCGCTGTCAGGAACAGCCGTCGGCTTGCGGACGATCTGTCGGGTGGTCACGGAGTTGCGGGGCAGCCGGTCCGCTTCAAACCGCTGCGCCGCCAGGGCAAGCGTCCACAGTCCCGCTTCATTGTCCGCCATGGCCAGATCACCGATGACGACGTTGACGTCGGCGCGAAACGGGACCCCGCCCTTGTCCTTGGGCGCCATCAAGGCCGAACCCACGTTCCTGGTCAGCAACTTGTCAGCGATCAGGGCGATGCCGCCTGCTACTGCCAGGGTGCCGCGCGCGTCCTCGTCACCAGCCCTCGCAAGATCCACCAGGGAGGTGAAGTCGCGGGTCGGGAGAGGCTTCCACGGCACGGTGAGGATGTCCTTGGTCAGCACACCGCCATTCGCCCAGGCGTTACGCGCCTGCTTGGTGACGTCCTTCTTCGAGCTACGCCACGGTTGGTCCACGATGGGGCCGAGCAGGCCGGCGAAGCCCTTGTCCGCCATTCGGCGTTCGCCCTTGATCGCCTTGGACTGTTCCTTGATCGGCCCATAGAGATCCGGGTGTGTCAGGGCGTGCACCAGATAGACGGCACGCCAGAGGGCGGTGCCGGGGATGGTGTCGTCACCGTACTCAGTTGGAAGGTCCGCCACAGGGGTACGGCCGACGGCCAACCCGTAGACCACCTGCAGTTCGTCCTTGTCCCAACCGCCAAGACCGAGCTGCATGACTCGCTTGAGGGCACGGGTGGCCACCTCGACGTTCTGCGCCGCCGAATCCCACTCCTTGAACTCCAGGTGCACCGAGGCCAGGATCGACCGCATCGCGTCATCAAAGAGGTCACCGGCGGCAAGCCCCCCGGGGTGTTGCTGTGCTCCGACCGCGATCTGAGCAGGCATCACGTACGTCTGCGCGATCTGGACCGCTCGCATCCCCGGCTCGGCGCCCGCCCAATCACGGGCGAACTCCCCAGCGAGATCCAGCCGCTTGGCCTCCCGGCTGATGGCCATCCGCTGGGTCAGCGGCCGGCCTTCCCCAGGCTTGGACGGGGCAACCGACCCGAACAAGGCCGCCACCGCCATGTCCGCTGCCTCCGCCTCGGTCGCCGTTGGACCCGCCAGCACCTTCCAGGCACTGGCCAATCGGGTGATCCCATCTCGCACCACTAGGGCGTAGACGGAGTCGGTACCGTCCTCGAAGGCGAACTCGACCGGGTGCGTGATCAGCGCGCGAGTCACCTTCCGGCTGACGATGGAGGGCGCGTAGTTGTTCTGTGCCAGAGTGCCCTGGATCGTCTGCCACACATGCTTCTTGAGATGGTCAAGGTCCCGGTAGGTGTAACGCAGCAGGGTCGATGCCCGGCCGTTGTCCGTGACACCTTCCACCCGTGGGTCGGGGGTCTGCATGGCTTCCATGCTGGTGCGCGGCTGAATCCCGGGAAACAGCTCCAGCAACCAGGTCTTCGAGAGGACCGACCGCAGCGTCGCGCCTTCGACATGCTCCTCCATGAGAAGGCTGCCGTTCACGGTCTTCGCCGGACGGAGCTGGGCAGACACCGCCCCGGGCGTCACAACGGCGCGCGCCACGGCGTGCCAAGCGTCGACGGGCAGCGGAGTCAGGGGGTTTGAGGCAGCCACCGTGACGACTTCCGAGCGATCGTCGCCCACCGGTGATGCCGGCAGCTCGCGGTCGACATTCGACACGATGATGGTTTCGCCTGCCCAGTCGACAGTGAGAACAGGGTGCGGTGCAGGACTGGTCATGATGCTCCGTCGTGAGTTCACTGATGTGGGAAACTGTGAGCGGCGGTCCTGGCCCGGTCTGACCGGGGCACCAGGTCCGCATACCGGGCCCCGGCAGCGATGCCGGGGCCCGGACTGTGGAGTCTCAAAGTCGGAGCGGTCCCTCAGCCTCCCGAATGAGGCCCGTGAGCAGGTCCCACAGGAACCGGCGGCGCTCGTCGCGGGTCAGCTCCTGGAACGCGACGTAGGCAACCAGGTCCGCCATCTGGAGCAGATCATGGTCGCGGGCCGGGATCAGGTGCGGCCCGCCGATGATGTGGCGGGGACCG
Source organism: Kitasatospora gansuensis (assembly GCF_014203705.1). Lineage (NCBI taxonomy): Bacteria > Bacillati > Actinomycetota > Actinomycetes > Kitasatosporales > Streptomycetaceae > Kitasatospora > Kitasatospora gansuensis. Next base: position 5,273,983 of record NZ_JACHJR010000001.1, on the reverse strand, counting down.
CGCAGGCGGCGGTGCGCGCCACGCAGACCGGACTCGGTTCCGTTGCCGTCGAAGACGACCGACGCATAGGTGCCCGCGGCCGCGTGCCGGTCGTTGAGGTGCTGCACCAGCGCTTCGTAAAGATCCTGTTTGGTCCGTCCGAACGAATCTCCCGGCTCGCCAACCCGATACGCGCTGCCGACGCGGACGCCGACCAGCGAGTCGATAGCGACCAGCGCCCGGCGGATTACGTCGCGATACGGCTGCTTCGCAGAGCTACCAAGAGGTCGCACGACCCCGTAGACCGGGCGACCGCGTCCCGCCGCGAGGTCGACCGCGTGCAGGCCATCGCTCGGGAGGATATTGAGATAGGGGTCGGCCTGGAGTTCCGCACGGAACGTCTGCCAGCCGCTGAGAACGGTATCGAGACCGCTCGGGGAACTGTCTAAGTCGACCTCGACCCAGCCCAGGACGGCCAGTTTGCGCGAGTCGCCGCTGTCATCCACGAAGTAGACGCTGGACGGCTGCGGTGTGATGGTCACCGTGACCAAACTCCGTACTGGGACCACCGCTAGCCAAGTTCGGCAACGCGCCGGGCTATCTTCCTGATGCCGTCGGCAAACCGACGTAACAGGGCGGTGGGAGTCCCATACACCACGCGCGACGCCTCGCGATGTCGGCCTGCGCGGTCGCCGCCGCGCGTGGGTGAAGACGCCTTGCGTCGCACCTCATCACCGGCAACGGCTCTGACCGGTCGATAGTCCGGCACCGGAGCCTCCGAGGCAACCCTCGGACCCATACACCTCAGCGTGTTTTCGCACTACGTTCACCCGCAACTATAAACGGATCCCAACTCCAACGTCATACAAATCCACCTCCTAAACCTCGACTTGGGGCCAGATCACGCCAACTTCATTTCGCATGACGGGATTTAGCCATCACCACCGCCCACGGGCGCCGACGACCGCAACCGGCATCGCCCCCAAGGGCTAACCGTGATGGCAGGCAACTCCGCTCTCCAGAACTGGTGTTGTCGACTCACAGTGACCCTGTCGGCCGGCGTCGAGGGTGGCGTACAACGGGCACCGAGTGCGGAACGCGCAGCCGGTCCGCCGTTCGGTCGGCGAGGGTGGGTCGCCCGGGAGGAGGACGCGGGTGCGGGCCCGTTCGGCTGCCGGGTCGGGGAGGGGTACGGCCGAGAGGAGGGCCTGGGTGTACGGGTGGCGGGGGTGGGCGAAGACCTCGGCTGCCGCGCCGGCTTCGACGGTGCGGCCTAGGTACATCACGCTGATCCGGTCGCAGAGGTGGCGGATCACCGAGAGGTCGTGCGAGACGAACAGGTAGGCCAGGCCGAGGTCGGCCTTGAGCTGCTGCAGCAGGTTGAGCACGCCGGCCTGCACCGAGACGTCCAGCGCGGAGACCGGTTCGTCCAGCACCAGTAGTCGGGGCTGCACCGCCAGCGCCCGCGCGATCGAGATCCGCTGCCGCTGGCCGCCCGAGAACTGGTGCGGGTAGCGGGCGGCGTACGCGGGGTCGAGCCCGACCTGCCGGAGCAGTTCGGGGACCCGACGGTTGATCAGCTCGCGGGCCGCGCCCTGGGCGAGCAGCGGTTCGGCGATCACGTCGCCGATCGGCAGCCGGGGGTCGAGGCTGGCCATCGGGTCCTGGAAGACGATCTGCACCTCACCGCGCAGCCGGTGCGCTCCGGCCCGGTCGAGCTTCGCGGTGTCCTGGCCGAGCAGTTCGATCCGGCCGCCCTCGGGCTTGCCGAGGTTGAGCAGCTCGAACAGCGTCGTCGACTTGCCCGAGCCCGACTCCCCGACCAGCCCGAGCGTCTCGCCCCGGCGGATGTCGAGCTCGACCCCGTCCACCGCGTAGACCGAGCCGACCCGGCGCTTGAAGACGGTGCCCTTCAGGACCGGGAAGGTCTTGGTCAGCCCGGTCACCCGCAGCACCGGTTCCCGCTCAGCGCGGGGCGTCGGATCGGCGGCGGGCAGCGGCGGGACGGGGTAGACCTCCTCCGGCCGGGGGCGGCGCTCGGCCAGTTCGTCGGCCCGGACGCAGGCGGCCAAGTGGTCACCGGTGCCGGTCAGTTCGGGTTCGGCCTGCCGGCAGCGGTCCTGCACCAGCGGGCAGCGGTCGGCGAACGGGCAGCCGGGACCGACCGAGCCGAGCGCCGGCGGCTGACCGGGGATCGGCACCAGCGGACCGCCGTCGGCGTCCAGCCGGGGGACGGCGCCGATCAGGCCGAGGGTGTACGGGTGCCGGGGGTGGGCGAACAGCTCGTCCACGGGGGCGGTCTCCACCACCCGGCCCGCGTACATCACCGCGACCCGGTCGGCCATCCCGGCGATCACCCCGAGGTCGTGGCTGACCAGCACCAACGCGGCGCCGGTCTCGCGCTGCGCGGTGCGCAGCACGTCCAGCACCTGGGCCTGGATGGTGACGTCGAGCGCGGTGGTGGGCTCGTCGGCGAGCAGGATGTCGGGGTCGTTGGCGATCGCCATGGCGATCATCGCGCGCTGCCGCATGCCGCCGGAGAACTCGTGCGGGTAGGCGTCCAGGGCGCGGGACGGGTCCGGAATGCCGACCAGGTCGAGCAGTTCGGCCGCACGCTTGCGAGCGGCCTCCTTGTCCAGCCGCTGGTGGATCCGGATCGCCTCGACGATCTGGTCGCCGATCCGGTAGACCGGGGTAAAGGCGGAGAGCGGGTCCTGGAAGACCATCGCGACCTTGCGCCCGCGCAGTCCGGCGAGCTCCCGGCCCGGCAGGCCGACCAGTTCCCGGCCTTCCAGCTTCACCGAGCCGCGGACCCGCGCGGTGCCGGGCAGCAGCCCGAGCACGGCCAGTGCGGTGACCGACTTGCCGGAGCCGGACTCGCCGACGATGCCCAGGGTCTCGCCGCGCCGGAGCGCCAGGTCCACCCCGCGGACGGCCGGCTGGGAGCCGAAGTCCACGGCCAGGTCTGCCACTTCGAGCAGCGGGGTGGTCACGGTCGGCTCCCGGAGGTCGGGTCGAGGGCGTCCCGCAGGCCGTCCCCGATCAGGTTGACGGCGAGCACGAACAGCACCAGCAGTCCGGCCGCGAAGTAGAACAGCCAGGGGAAGACCGGCGCCTGGTCCGTCCCGGCGGCGAGCAGGGTGCCGAGCGAGACGTCGGGGGCGCGGACGCCGAAGCCGAAGTAGGAGAGGGCGGCCTCGCTCATCACGGCGCCGCCGACCGCGACGGTGGCGTCGGTGATCAGGAAGGAGGCGACGTTGGGCAGGATGTGCCGCAGGATGATCCGCAGCGGATGGACGCCCATGAACCGTGCGGCACGGACGAATTCGCGCTCGCGCAGTGAGCGGGTCATCGAGCGGACCACCCGGGCGGTGATCATCCAGTTGAAGGCGGCCAGCAGCACCACGAAGGCGATCCAGCCCGAGCCCTTGAGCCGGGGCGAGATGATGGTGATGATCAGGAAGCTCGGGAAGACCAGCATCAGGTCGACCAGGAAGGTCAGGCCCCGGTCCGCCCAGCCGCCGAAGTACCCGGCGCAGGCGCCGACCAGCCCGGCCAGCACGGTGGAGAACAGCGCCACCAGCAGCCCGATCACCAGCGACTTCTGCAGCCCCCGGACGGTCTGCGCGAAGACGTCCTGCCCCAGCCCGTTGGTGCCGAACCAGTGGGTGCCGGACGGGGGTTGACGCAGCGCCAGATAGTCGGGCGTCGCGTAGTCCCAGGGCGTCAGGAACGGGCCGACGAAGGCCAGCAGGAAGAGCAGCAGCACGGTCACCGCACCGATCAGCACGCCCTTGGCGGCCAGCAGGCGCCCGGTGACCAGGCGCAACCGTCCGGTGGGGGCCGGGAGTTCGGCGGTGGGCAGCGGCAGGACGGCAGTCATCAGGACCTGACCCGGGGATCGAGGGCGGCGGTCAGCAGGTCGGCCAGGAAGCCGGACGCCAGCACCACCACCGCGGCGAACAGGTTGACCGCGACCACCGAGTTGATGTCCTGCTCGTTGATCGCCTGGATGAACCACTCCCCCATGCCGTGCCAGCCGAAGATGGTCTCGGTGAAGGCCGCGCCGGTGAAGATGCCCAGGAAGCTGTACGCGAACATGGTGGCCATCGGAATCACCGCGGTGCGCAGTCCGTGCTTGAGCAGCGCCCGGTTCCTGGTCAGGCCCTTGGCCTCGGCGGTGCGCAGGTAGTCGGAGCCGAGCACGTCGAGCATGGTGGCGCGCTGGTAGCGGCTGTAGACCGCGATCCCGCCGAGCGCCAACGACAGGGTGGGCAGCAGCAGATGGAGCCCCCAGTCGGCCAGGTGGGCGCCGAGCCCGCCGGCCAGCCCCGGGGTCTCGTAGCCGGTGAACGGGATCACCTCGTGGCCGGCCGCGTCCTTGGCGGCGATCGCGCCGTTCTTCAGCAGCAGCGCGAGCAGGAAGACCGGGGTGGAGAGCAGCACGAAGGAGGTCAGTGTGGTGGCCCGGTCGGAGAAGCGGTACTGCCGCACCGCTCCCCAGGCGCCGACCGCCACGCCGAGCACCATGCCGAGCAGGCTGCCGACCAGCAGCAGCCGCAGCGAGACCCAGATCCGGCGGCCGAACTCCTCGTTCACCGAAGTGTCGTGGATGGTCCGGCCGAGGTCGGCGTGCAGCACCAGGCCCTCGGCCCAGGTGCCGAAGCGTTCCACCACGGGGGTGCGGTCGTTGATGTTCAGCGCGGTCAACTGCCGGTCCACCGAGGCGGCGGAGGGCCGGGGCTGCTTGGCCTCGAAGTAGCTCCGGGGCCCGAGCGCGGTGCTGGAGAGGGCGTACGCCAGGAAGACCGCGACGATCAGCAGGACCACGTAGTAGCCGAGGCGTTTGGCCAGGTACCGGATCACCCCGCACCGCCGGTCCGGAGGTTCGTACACCTGGTCAGCATGACGAATTGCCTTCGCTCTAGGGGTATTTGGAGCAGCTTCGCGCGCAGCAGTTCTACGGCATGGCCGGTCGGCCGTCCATAGTTCTGGCACGCGCCGCTCCAGCCGGTGGGCGAAGCAGCAGGTCAGAGTGTTTCAGCGAGTTGCTGACGGCGTATTGCCGCAGTGTTGCGGCCCGTTTCGATTCGATCAGGTGTGAACAGGACCCCCTGGTACGTGAACTGATCCGCTGTTACGTTCTGCTCGGCCGGACACCGACTTGGCTGCCCATGCTCAAGCGTCGCCACACCTGGCGGCCTCCAACTCTTCCCGGGGGAACCCCTGATGGACGCCTTCACCACCGCCCGCGGCCTGCGCCGCGCCGCCGTCCTCGCGATCGCACTGACGCTGGCCGTCACCGGGTGCAGCTCGGCCGGCTCGGGCTCGGGGGACGTGACCAAGAACGTGGTGCCGACCCAGGACGCCGAGGACAACAACCCGCAACCGCTGGACAGAATCAAGGACGGCGGCGAGTTCCGGCCACCGCTCCAGCAGTGGATCACCCAGTGGAACCCGTACCAGGTGGACGGCCGGTACGGCGACGCGGTCTCGATCATGGAGTACACCCAGGCCAAGCTGTTCCGCACCGACGCCAAGGGCGTCTTCAAGCCGGTGCCGGAGTACCTGGTCTCGGCCGAGGTCACCTCCAAGTCGCCGCAGGTGGTGACCTACAAGATCAACCCGAAGGCCAAGTGGTCGGACGGCAAGCAGATCGGCGTCCAGGACTTCAAGGCGGTCTGGGAGTCCACCAACGGCAAGAACCCGGCCTACAACATCGCCGACTCCTCCGGCTACGAGCAGATCTCCTCGGTCGAGCAGGGCGCCGACGCCCAGGAGGTGAAGGTCACCTTCGACAAGCCGTACGCGGACTGGCAGAACCTGTTCGACCCGCTGATCCCGGCGGCCGGGATCGCCACCCCGGAGGCGTTCAACCAGGGCTGGATCGAGAAGGTGCCGATCTTCGGCGGGCCGTTCAAGATCGGCACGATCGACAAGACCGCGCAGACCATCGCCCTGGTACCCAACCCGGACTGGTGGGGCCCGAAGCCCAAGCTGGACAAGATCACCTACCGGGTGCTGGCCATCCCGGCGATCACCCAGGCGTTCCTCAACAACGAGGTGGACTACGCCTCGGCGGGCAGCGCCACCGCATACGGCCAGCTCAAGGACGCCAAGGACGGCGTGATCCGGACCGGCACGCCGTGGGACGAGGTGCACATCTCCTTCGGCGGCAACGGGCCGCTGGCCGACAAGTCGCTCCGGCAGGCGCTCGGGCTGGCACTGGACCGGGCCGCCCTGATCAAGATCGTCAACCAGGGCGTGCCGGTGGAGTTCAAGCCGCTCGGCAACCACCTCTTCATGACCAACCAGAGCGGCTACCAGGACAACTCCGGCGACTGGGCCAAGTACAACGTCGCGGGCGCCAAGGAGCTGCTGGAGAAGGCGGGTTGGAAGGAGGCGGCGGCCGGCCAGCCGCGCACCAAGGACGGGCAGCCGCTGGAGCTGCACTACGTGCTCAGCGACGGCTCGGCGCAGGCCCAGATCGACATGGCCACCGCCGTACAGAACATGCTCCTGCAGGTCGGGGTGAAGCTCACCGTCGACAAGGTGCCGAGCAAGGAGTACTTCGGCAAGTACGTCAACCAGGGCAAGTTCGACCTGGCCAGCTGGCGCAACACCGACTCCTTCCCGCTCTCCGCGGGTGTGGCCAACTACCGTGCGCCGCAGGGTGACAACGTGTTCGGCAACTACTCCAAGCTGGCCACCCCGGAGATCGACGAGCTGCTGCGCACCGCCGCCGCCACCCTCGACCCGGCCGAGGCGGTCAAGCTCTACAACAAGGCCGACGCGCAGATCTGGGAGCTGGGGCACACCTTGGAGCTGTACCAGCGGCCGAGCATCCTGGCGGTCCGCAAGGGCCTGGCCAACTTCGGGGCCGGCAGCCTGGCGGACACCGACATCACCAAGGTCGGCTGGGAGAAGTGACCCCCTGAAAGATCCGGACTGACGGACGACAGACGGCACTGACGAGCAGCGCGGTGATCACGAGACCGGTGGCACGGGGGCAAGCGATGAGCCCGCCCCCGTGTACCACCACCGGCCTTGACCTTCCGCGTTGCTCGCAGACCGCCCGCGTCGTCGTTGCACTGCCGAGGAATCTATCCGGTCGAAACCGGACACGCCGGACAGCATCAAGGGGGCACGCCAGTGGACCCGGCCGCTGTCACCCGGTTCGCGCACTACGTCGTCAACTCTCGCTGACGACGGGTCAGAACAGGCGTAAGTCGGACATACGGCGTGCCGCACCGGTACGTGCGCCACGGCTGACGGGCTGTCAGGATCGCGGTATGACCAGTAGTGAAGCCGTCCCGACCGAACCGGCGCCGTTCCGCCGGATGGTGCCCCGGAGCAAGGCGGAGAGCCATCGGGCCGCCACTCCCCTGGAGCTCTTCTTCGACCTCTGCTTCGTGGTGGCGGTCGCCCAGGCCGGCTCCCAGCTCGCCCACGACCTGGCGGCGGGTCACCTCGGCCACGGGCTCTACAGCTACGCGTTCGCGTTCTTCGCGATCTGGTGGGCCTGGATGAACTTCAGCTGGTTCGCCTCCGCCTACGACGTGGACGACGTGCCGTACCGGCTGACCACACTGGTGCAGATCACCGGGGTGCTGATCCTGGCCGCCGGGGTGCCCCGGATCTTCGCCGACCAGGACCTCACCCTCTCGGTGGTCGGCTACGTGGTGATGCGCCTGGCCATGGTCACCCAGTGGCTGCGCGCCGCCTCCTGCGAGAGCGGCGGCGCGCGCACCATGGCGCTGCGCTACGCGGCGGGCATCACGGTCTGCCAGGTCGGCTGGGGCCTGGTGCTGCTGGTGCCGGAGAGCGCCCGGGTCTGGGTGCTGCCGCTCGGCATCGTGGCCGAGCTCTCGGTGCCCGCACTGGCCGAGCTGCACACCCAGAGCAACTGGCACCCGCACCACATCGCCGAGCGGTACGGCCTGTTCACCCTGATCGTGCTCGGCGAGACGGTCTCCGCCGCCACCCTGGCGATGCAGGCCGCGCTCGACGAGCACGAGGCGCTGGGCGAACTGATCCCGCTCGCGGCCGGCGGCATCCTGATCTGCTTCGCCGCCTGGTGGATCTACTTCGCCCGGCCGGTGCACCACATCCTCACCTCCAACCGGCGTTCCTTCCTCTGGGGTTACGGCCACTACCTGGTGCTCGGCTCGGCCGCCGCGATCGGTGCCGGGATGGAGGTCGCGATCGAGTACGCCACCGGCGAGGCGCACATCGGCGCGAAGGCGGCCACCGCCGCCGTCACCGTGCCGGCCGCGCTCTACCTGTTCACCGTCTGGCTGCTGCACGCCCGGCACTCCAAGCGCGGCCCGGCCCAGGTGCTGCTGCCGGTCGCCGCGGTCGCCGTACTGCTCTGCACCCTGTTCGGCGAGTCCGGCGTCCTGGCGGCCGGGCTGGTCTGCGCGGCGGCGGTGGCGGTGGGCGTCACGCTGCACTCCCGTCAGTCCCAGGTGTGAGGATGGGCGGACCCCGCTACGTCTGGAGTCCCGCATGCCGTCCGTCCCCGACCAGCTCGCCGACCTGCCGTACGCGCACCTGCTCGCCCCGCACAGCGGGCCGCTCCGGCGGGACGAGCGGTACGACACCGTGCACTTCGAGGGCCCGGAGCTGGCCGGGCCGGCCAACGGCGCGACCTTCCTGGAGTGCGCCTTCACCGGCGTGCAGCTGAGCGGGACCAAGCTCCGGCAGGCCCGGTTCAACGAGGTCTGGGTGCAGGGCAGCCGCTGGGTCGCGGTGGACTGCGCGGAGACCGAGTGGCAGGACGCCGGCTTCGTCGGCACCGTGCTGGCCGGGCTGACCGCCTACGGCTCGGCGCTGCGCCGGGTGGTGTTCCGGCAGTGCAAGCTGGAGGCGGTCAACCTGCGCGGGGCCACCCTGCGCGACGTGGTCTTCGAGGACTGCCTGCTGCGGGACGTGGACTTCGGCGACGCCAAACTGACCGAGCTCTCCTTCCCCGGCTCCACCCTGGAGGAGGTCCGCCTCGGCGGGGCGACGCTCCGTCAGGTCGACCTGCGCGGCGCCACCCGGCTCGGCCTGGCCGACGGGCCGAACGGGCTGCGCGGCGCGATTCTCGGCAGCACCCAACTCTTCGAGCTGGCACCGCAGTTCGCCCAGGCCCTGGGGATCATCGTGCGGGACTGAGCCCCCGGCCGTTCACCCGGCCTTCGCTCTGCCGGTCCGAGTTGAACAATCCAACAAGCCTTGATGGAAAGTCCTGGACCGGAGCCGGGACCTGCACAAAGATGCCGCCTGAACGATGGCGTGGACACAACGTGTGTGCACAACATCGCTACCGAAGGGACGGGCAGGCGGCATGTCCGAGCTGAGTCGTAGGAAGTTCATGGCACTGTCGGCGAGCGCGGCGGCCGGGGCGGCGGTGGTCGGTTCGGCGGGAGCCGAGGTCAGCGCCGCGGCCACCGTGGCCGGAGGCACGGCCGAGGCTGCCGCGCTCGGTCTGGACGCGACCGGGACGATCACCGACGCGAAGCACATCGTGGTGCTGATGCAGGAGAACCGCAGCTTCGACCACTACTTCGGCATGCTCAAGGGCGTCCGGGGCTTCGCCGACCGGGCCGCGATCCAGATCCCCGGCGGGCACAGCGTCTTCAACCAGCCGAACGGCACTGGCCGCCAGTACCCGTGGGCGTTCAGCGCCACCAACCCGGCCGGCGGCCAGACCCCGGAGCGGCTGGCCCAGTGCAGCGGCGACCTGGCGCACTCCTGGAACGACCAGCACAGCGCCTGGAACACCGGCAAGATGGACAACTGGGTGGCCGCCAAGTCCAGTGTCCGCGCGCTGGGTTACCTGAACCGCAAGGACATCCCGTTCCACTACGCGCTGGCCGACAACTGGACGGTCTGCGACGCCTACTTCTGCTCCACGCTGAGCGCCACCGGGCCGAACCGGACCTTCCACTGGAGCGGCCAGATCGACCCCGACGGCAAGGCGGGCGGCCCGGCCTACAACGGCGGCGACGAGTCCGGCCTGCGCTGGCAGACCTACGCCGAGGCGCTGGAGAACGCCGGGGTGAGCTGGAAGCTCTACCAGAACGCCGCCGACAACTACGGCGACAACGCCCTCGCCTACTTCACCCAGTTCACCAGCGCCCCGGCCGGCAGTCCGCTCAAGGTCAAGGGCATGGGCTCGGTCCCCAAGGTCACCGGGAAGACCCCGGAGGACATAGCCGCCGCGATCCGCGCCGACGTGCTGAACGGCACACTGCCGCAGGTCAGCTGGGTGGTCGCCGACGAAGCCTCCTCCGAGCACCCCTACGCGCCGCCGAACGACGGCGCGCACTTCGTGCACCTGGTGATGGACGCGCTCAACGCCGATCCTGCGGTCTTCAACTCCACCGTGATGTTCCTGAACTACGACGAGAACGACGGCTTCTTCGACCACGTCCCGCCGCCGGTCCCGGTGGCCGGCACCGCCGGGGAGTTCTACAACGGCCAGCCGATCGGCCTCGGCTTCCGGGTCCCGATGATCGCCATCTCGCCCTGGAGCCGCGGCGGTTGGGTGAGCTCCGAGGTCTTCGACCACACCTCGGTGCTGCGCTTCCTGGAGACCTGGACGGCCGCCCTCGGCAAGCCCGCCAGCTGTCCGAACATCAGCGCCTGGCGGCGCAAGGTCACCGGCGACCTGACCGGCGCCTTCGACTTCGCCAACCCGGTGTACGGGATGCCCGCGCTGCCGGACACCTCCTTCGTGATCGGCCAGTCCACCTGCGGCCCGCTGCCCAACCCCGCGCCGACCAACAACGCCCTGCCGCTGCAGGAGGCCGGCACCCGCCCGGCCCGCGCACTGCCGTACCAGCCGAACGCCAACCTGGACCACCTGGAGTTCGGCGCCAACGGCGTGATGAAGGTCTGGATCAAGATGGCCAACGAGGGTGCCGTGGCCACTCGTTCGACGCACCTCGCGGCGTACGCGAACGCCTACCGGAGCGGTGGGCCGTGGCAGTACACCATCGACCCTGGCGGCAGCACCAGCGACTTCTTCAACTGCGGCACCAACTTCGGCAACGGCCCGTACGACCTGAGCGTGACCGGCCCGAACCGCTTCCTGCGCCGCTTCAAGGGCGACGCCACCAAGCCCGGCAAGACCGTCACCGTGACCGCCTCGTACGCCAACGCGCCCGACACCGGCAAGGCGGCGCTCTGGTTCCGGCTGGCCAACGCGGGCACCGCCGCGGTGACCTTCACGGTCACCCCGAACAACTACCGCGCCGACGGCCCCTGGACGTACACCGTGCAGCCCGGCGGCAACACCAGCGACTACTTCAACGCCGTTGCGTACCAGAACGGTTGGTACGACTTCACGGTCACGGTCAGCTCCGACCCGAGCTGGTCGCAGCGGTTCACCGGGCACATCGAGACCGGCGCGCCGAGCATCAGCGGCTGAGCCCGGGTCCGGCCGGCTCCAACTGGCCCAGCGCGTAACGGCGGAGCACGATCCGGGCCACCAGCGGGTGGTCGGCGAGCGGTGCGGACACGGCCCAAGCGGCCGTGTCCGCCAGCGCGTCGGTGAACCGTCCGGGGGCGAGCAGGTGGGTGGCGACCGCGACCCGGTGGTACCCCTCGGCCCGCAGCGCGGCCAGCGCCGCCGGCACGGTCGGCCCGGTGGCCGCGCAGTGCGCGGGCACCACCGGGACGTCGCCGAGCAGTTCGCGCAGCCGGGCGGCCGCGGCCGACGCGCCCTGGTTGCCGCCGGGGCGGGTGGAGCCCGCCGCGGCGAGCACCACCGCGTCGGCCCGGCCGCCGGCCCGCTCCTCGGCCTCGCGCAGCCGCCCGTACAGGGCCAGCCCGAGCGAGGCGGCGGCGCCGCTCAGCCCCGGGGTGACCACCGCCCGCAGGCCGGTGGCCGCCGCCACCGCCGTGGGCAGGTCCACCGAGCGGTGGCGGCCGTCGCCGAGCAGCAGCGGCACCACCACGGCCCGCTGCCCCGCCGCCGCCAGTGCCTCGCCCAGCGAGGGCGACCGCCGATCGAGGCGGCCGACCAGCGGTTCGGCCCCGGCCAGCGCGGTGAGGCTCGCCCGCAACCGGTCGACGGCCCGGGCCGCCTCGGGCCGCGCGCTGCCGCGCACCGCGAGCACCAGCGGCGGCGTCGGCCGCCCGGCCTCGGGCAGTGGTCCCGGTTCGAGCACCGGCGCGAAGATGGTCATCGGCTCCTCCCTTGTCGCCTCCACGCTAGGCACCGCGACGGTGTGTCCGGACCGGCCCGAGGCCACCCGCGCACGGGCCGAAGGTCCGCACCGGTCGGGCCTTTCCGTACACCGGCGCGCAGCCGGCGGGCGATCGGCGCAGGCTGGAGGTATCGAGCCGGTCGGTCACCCGCCGCCCGGCCGTTCCCGGAGGTGAGTGGGATGGCGATGGATTCCGAAGAAGAGGGGTTCGGCCCGGACCGGTACGCCAAGCCCCGTAAGGTCGGCGGGCCGCGCGGCGCCTGGCAGCTGCTGGAGCAGGTCAGCGGGATGACCCTGGTGCTGCTGCTGTCCGTGTCGATCGGCCTGGTGCTGGTCGCGGTGCAGACCGACAACGCGATCGCCATGTCGGTGTTCAGCCTGGTCTGGCTCACCACCATGTTCGCCCTGATGGGCTGGCTGGGCCGGCGGCACGAGGAGCAGGCGGCGGGACGGCACCGCAGGCCCGCCTGACCCGGCCCGCCGGGACGGAGCGCACACCGGCTGGAGCAGCCCGCCGCGCGGGCCGGTGGCACTCCGTGCACAGAATGACCTCATGTGGAAACCCCCTGACGCCCAGTCACCCCGGCTGCCCCGGTGAGCGCCGCGGACCTCGCACTGCTGGTGGGACCGATGGTGCTGGTGGCCTTCGGCCTGTACCTGACCCACCGGCTGGTGCCGAACGGGCGGCGGATGCCGTTCAACGAGGTCGGCGGCGTGCTGTTCTCGATGGTCGGCGTCCTGTACGCGGTCCTGCTGGCGTTCGTGGTGATCGTGGTCTGGGAGAACACCGAGGCGGCCAAGGCCACCACCTTCAAGGAGGCCGACGCCCTGGCGGGGGTCTACTGGCTGTCCCGGCAGATGCCGCTGCCGGAGGGCCCCGAGCTGGAGCGGCTCACTCTGGACTACGCCCACGAGGTGATCACCGTGGAGTGGCCGATGATGACCCGGCACCACTCCGATCCGGCCTCCACCGCGCTGATCTACCGGATCAGGGAGTCCGCGCTGAGCTTCCAGCCCGGCGAGGACACCCGGCTGCAGGGCGTCTACCAGCAGCTGGTCGCGGACGTGGAGCAGCTGGCCAGCGAGCGCCGGGCCCGGCTGAACCAGACCGATGACGTGGTGCCGAACCTGCTCTGGGTCGCGCTGATCATCGGCGCCGTGGTGACGGTCGGCTTCACCTTCTTCTTCGGCCTGCCCAATCTGCTGGTGCAGATCGTCATGGTGGTCACCATGACCGGGCTGATGGCCCTGCTGCTGGTCACCATCAAGGAGATGGACTACCCGTTCGACGGCCTGTACGGCATCGACCCCGAGGCCTTCCGGGTCTTCCTCTCCCGGCTCCCTCCGGTGCGCTGAGCCTCCGTCACCCCCGCGCTCACCCACTCGGACCTCCCCGCGCGCGCGGCCGACGGCCCGTCAGTAATTTGCGAATCAGTCGACCGAACGGAGCGCGCAGGTGGCACAACGACAGTCCACGGCTGTCCGGGCGACGGCGGTGGCCACGGGGGCGTCGCTGCTCCTGGTCCTCGCCATCGTGCTCGGCAGCCGCGGCCTCAGGGACTTCGACTCCGCGCTGGTCCCGTACGCGGTGGCCACCGTCTTCCTGACCTTCGGGGTGGTCTACCGCTACGTGGTCTGGATCTCCGCCCCCGCCGCCCGGCGGCTGTTCAGGCAGGGCTGGCGCTCGGCGCTGTCCTGGCGGAACCTGCGCTCCGCGCCGACCGCGCTGCCCCGGCTGATCGTCACCTACCTGGGCTTCCAGAAGTTCCTCGGCGCCCGCTCGCACTCCCGCTGGGCGGCGCACCAACTGATGTTCTGGGGCTGCCTGTTGGCCGCCGCGATCACCTTCCCGCTGACCTGGGGCTGGTTCACCTTCACCGCCTCGAGCGCGGCCGGACCCGGCTACGAGATGCGGATCTGGGGCTTCAAGGTGCTCGGCTTCGACTCCGGCAGCTTCTTCGGCTGGGCGATGTACCACGGGCTCGACCTGGCGGCGGTGATGGTGATCGGCGGGGCGGGCTACTTCCTCTGGCGCCGGATGCGGGACCGCGCGGCCACCACCGGGCAGCGCTTCGGCTACGACTTCGTCCCGCTGCTCGCGCTGATCACCATCTCGGTGACCGGCCTGCTGCTCACCTTCTCCTCGGTCTTCCTGCACGGCGGCGGCTACGAGTTCCTCGCCATCCTGCACATGGCCTCGGTGGTGCTGACCCTGGTCTACCTGCCGTTCGGCAAGTTCTTCCACATCGTCCAGCGCCCGGCCGCGGTCGGCATGCAGCTGTTCAAGTACACGACGAAGCGGAAGATCCCCGAGGCCGCCGACGACCTGTTCGCCTGCCGCAAGTGCGGCGAGCCGATCGACACCCCCGAGTACGTGGCGAACCTGCGCGGCACCATGCAGGACCTCAGCCTCGGCTTCGACCAGTGGGCGGAGTACTGCCCGCGCTGCAAGCGGGTGTTGCGTGGCAGCGCCTACCTCTCCCAGGTGAAGAAGGGCTTCCAGTGAGCGAGCGTGTGGACCCGACGGTCGCCCCGCGCGGCACCGGCGACTTCCGGGACGCGGGCGGGCTGCCGGCCGCCGCCTGGCGGGCCGACCAGACCGAGCAGACCCTGGTGCCGACACACTGCTGCTTCTGCGGCGTGCAGTGCGGGATGTACCTGCGGGTGAACAGCGCGGGCAAGGTCTTCGGGGTCGAGCCACGCAACCACGACATCAACCGGATGCGGCTCTGCCCGAAAGGCATCAACGCGTACCAGCAGGTCAACCACCCGGACCGGCTGACCGCGCCGCTGATGCGGCGCAGCCGGGACGAGCCGTTCCGGGAGGTGAGCTGGGAGGAGGCGCTGAGCCACACGGTGGAGGAGATCCGCCGGATCCAGGGCGAGCACGGGGCAGACGCCTTCGGCCTGCTCGGCGGGGCCAGCCTGTTCTCCGAAAAGACCTACCTGGTGGGCAAGTTCGGCCGGGTCGCGCTGAAGACCCGGCACGTGGACTACAACGGCCGGCTCTGCATGGTGAGCGCCGCCGGGGCCAACAAGCTGGCGTTCGGGATCGACCGGGCGGGCAACCCGTTCTCCGACATCCTGCGGACCGACTGCCTGCTGATCGCCGGGTCCAACGTCGGCGAGTGCTTCCCGGTGATGACCCAGTACGTCTGGGGCGCCCGGGACCGGGGCGCCAAGCTGATCGTGGTGGACCCCCGGGAGACCGCGATCGCCCGCACCGCCGACGTGCACGTGGCGCTCAAGTCCGGTACCGACGCGGCCTTCTTCAACGCGGTGCTGAACGTGGTGATCGAGGACGGCCTGGTGGACGAGGAGTTCGTCGCCGCGCACACCACCGGCTGGGACGAGCTGAAGCAGACCGTCAAGCAGTACACCCCGGAGCGGGCCGCCGGGATCTGCGGCATCCCGGCCGAACAGGTGGTCGAGGTGGCCCGGATGTTCGGCGGCGCGGGGAAGGCGATGGCCTGGCACGCGCGCGGCATCGAGCACCACACCCAGGGTGTGGAGAACTGCCTGACCGTCATCAACCTCTGTGCGGCCACCGGGAATCTGGGCAAGCCGGGTGCGGGCTACGGCACCATCACCGGCCAGGGCAACGGCCAGGGCGGCCGCGAGCACGGCCAGAAGTCCGACCTGCTGCCCGGCGGACGCTCCATCAACGACCCCGAGCACCGGCGGCAGATCGCCGGCATCTGGGGCATCGACGAGGCCGAACTCCCGCTCGCCGGAACGTCGATGATGGAGATGGTCTGGCAGATGCAGCGCCAGGAGATCCGCGGCCTGATCGGGATCTGCAACAACCCCTTCGTCTCACTGCCCAACTACGCGGTGGTGAAGGACGGTTACGACACCCTGGAGTTCCACGCCCAGTTCGACTTCTTCCTGTCCGAGACCGCCGCCAACGCGCACGTGGTCTTCCCGGTCACCACCTGGGCCGAGGACGAGGGCGTGATGGCCAACGCCGAGGCCCGGGTGGTCAAGCACAACAAGGCCCAGGAGCCCCCGGCGGGCGTCCGCACCGACACCTGGGTGATGTGCGAGCTGGCCCGGCGGCTCGGGGTGGGCGACAAGTTCGACTTCCCCGGCTCGCGGCAGGTCTTCGACGAGCTCCGGGCCGCCTCCAAGGGCACCGTGATCGACTACTACGGCATCACGTACGAGCGGCTGGAGCAGACCGGCGGCATCGCCTGGCCCTGCCCGGACCTCGAACACCCGGGCACGCCAAGGCTGTTCGAGGGCGGGAAGACCTACCACCCGGACGGCAAGGTGCATCTCCAGGTGGTCGAGTGGCACCCGCCGGCCGACCCGTACAGCGACGAGTACCCGATGACGCTGACCACCGGCCGGACGGTGGCGCACTTCCTGTCGGGCAATCAGACCCGGCGGCTCGGCGCGCTGGTGGAACAGACCCCACGCCCCTGGGTCGAGGTGCACCCCTCGCACGGCTTCCGCACCGGCGACCCGGTCCGGGTGGTCACCCGGCGCGGGGTGTCGGTACTGCCCGCGCTGGTGACCGAGGCGATCCGGGCCGACCACGTCTTCGTGCCGTACCACTGGCCCTCGCCGGTGGCCGCCAACGCGCTCACCATCGACGCGCTGGACCCGCGCTCGAAGATCCCCGAGTACAAGGTCTGCGCGGTCCGGATCGAACGGGCGAGCGCGCTCGACGAGGTGCCCGCACCGCCCACCCCGCCGGGCCGGGAGGCGTACCCCGAGGCCCAGGCGTCCCGGACCGACCCGCTGCCGCCGACCTCCCCGCAGGGGCGCGGCACCTCCGAGAGGGGCTGACGTGCTCGGTAGGACGATCTTCATCGACCCCGGCCGCTGCATCGGCTGCCAGGCCTGCGTCTCGGCCTGCCGGGAGTGCGACTCGCACCGCGGCAAGTCGATGATCCACCTGGACTACCCGGACGAGGGCCACTCGGTGGCCTCGCTGCCGACCGTCTGCATGCACTGCGAGGATCCGGTCGCCCCGTGCGCCGAGGTCTGCCCGGCGGACGCCATCCTGATCACCGCCGACGGCGTGGTGCAGGAGGCCGACCCGACCAGGTGCATCGGCTGTGCGAACTGCGTCAACGCCTGCCCGTTCGGTGTGCCGAAGATCGACCTGGACGCCAAGCTCCAGATGAAGTGCAACCTCTGCTACGACCGCACCAGTTACGGCCTGGCGCCGATGTGCGCGACGGTCTGCCCGACCGGGGCGCTGTTCTACGGCACCTTGGAGGAGCTCCAAGCCGAGCGGCCGAACGTGGACGTCTCCACCATGTTCGCCTTCGGCGACGTGACGGTGTCCACCGGCGTCGCGATGGTGGTGCCGGCCGAGCAGCGGGCCGCCGTCCCCGGCGGGCTGCCGGCGGGCGGGGTGCTGGTGGGGGACGTACTGGTGGACGCCGGGTCGGCGGCCACCCGCTCGGACGGGATTGCGGCGGGCGGCCTGCTGAGAGTGATCGAGGTCAACGGGCGCCCCACGCCCGGGAACGGAGCACCGGCATGACCGGTACCGAGCAGGACGAACTGATCGACCGGATCAGCGCCGACTCCCTGACCACCCGGCGGGACTACCTGCGGATCGTGGCCACCGTCTCGGGCGGCCTGGTGGTCGGCTCCACCGTGGTCTCGGCCGGGGTGCTGCACCGGCACGGCGACGGCACCGCTCCCCCGCTCAAGGTCGCCGAACACCTGCCCAAGGGGCAGGCGGTCACCTTCAACTACCCGGGCGAGCACGACCGGGCGATGGCGATCCGGCTCACCGACGGCTCGGTGGTCGGGTACTCCACCGTCTGCACCCACCTGGCCTGCGGGGTGCTCTGGCGCAAGGAGCGCGGCGCCGAGGGCGAGCTCTACTGCCCTTGCCACGAAGGGGTGTTCAGCGCCCGGACCGGCGAGGTGACGGCCGGACCGCCGCCCCGGCCGCTGCCCCGGGTGGTGATGGTCGAGGACGACCAGGGCGCGGTCTGGGCGATCGGCACCGCCCGCTCCGGCGAGAGCGAACGGGCCGGGCTCTGCCGCGGCCTGGAGGAGTCCAACCCGGTGCTGGCCGAACGGGCCGGCTGCGCCGCCGAGGGAGCGTCATGACGTACCCGGAGAACTACCACCCCGGCAGCGACGAACCGCGGCTCAACCGCCCTGTCCCGGAACGCTATCCGCAGATCCGGGCCACCAGCGGCTACGCCGACCCGCGCATCCGCCGTACCGGTCCCGGGCCGGGCGCGGGCGGTGAGCAGCAGCCGGAGCGCTCGGCGATCCTGACCGCCCGGCTGGTGCTGGCGATCACCGTGGTGATCGGCCAGCTCTGGGCCCTGACCGTGGCCACCGACGCCTGGATGCGCGGCGAGACCACGACCGCCTGGTGGTGCACCGGCTTCTCGGCGGCCTCCTTCCTGGTCGTCCTGCTGGCCTGGCGGATCTCGCCGCACGATCACTGAACCAGGAGCCGACCGTGACCGCGCGGTCACGATTTCGGACTTCCCGCTGATGTCGCGTACAGTCTTCGACGTCAGACAGGCGCCGCTAGCTCAGTTGGTTAGAGCAGCTGACTCTTAATCAGCGGGTCCGGGGTTCGAGTCCCTGGCGGCGCACAGACACCAGGAAGGCCCCCACCTCACGGTGGGGGCCTTCCTTCGTGCTCAGCCCTGGCGGCGGCCGAAGATCCGGCGCCACCAGCTGCGGCGCGGGGCCGGGGCGGGCGCGGCGGCGATCGGCGCGGCGGCCGGGGTGACCGTCGGGGCGGTGGCCTGGGCCGGGACGGCTGCAGCGGGTGCGCCGGCCGGTGCGGGCGCGGGCTTCGGGCGGCCCGGGGTGAAGCGAACCGGGAGGCCGGTCAGGTGGCGGGCCAGCCAGGCGCCGCTCCAGCGCAGGTCCTCCTCGGCGACCGCGAGCTGGAGGTCGGGCAGGCGGGTGAGCAGGATGTCGATGCCGGTCTCGGCGATCGCCCGGCCGACGTCCTGGCCGGGGCACTCGTGCGGGCCGCCGCTGAACGCCAGGTGCGAGCGGTTGCCGTAGAGCGGGGTGTCCAGGTCGGGGCGGACCTCGGGGTCGACGTTGCCGGCCGCCAGGCCGAGCAGCAGCATGTCGCCGGCCTTGATCTGCTGGCCGCCGAGCTCGGTGTCGATGGTGGCCCAGCGGCCGGGGATCATCGACAGCGGCGGGCTGTCCCAGAGCACCTGGTCCAGCGCGTCCGGCAGGGTCATGTGACCGCCGGAGAGGTTGGCGCGGAACCGACTGTCGGTGAGCACCATCCGCAGGGTGTCCGCGATCAGGTTCACGGTGGACTCGTTGGCCATCAGCAGCACCAGGCGCAGGTGCTCCATCAGCTCGTCGTCGGAGAGCCCGGCCTCGTGCTGGATCAGCCAGCTGGCCAGGTCGTTGCCCGGCTCGGTCCGCTTGCGGGCGACCAGCTGACGGAGCGTGGTGGCCACGTACTCGTTGCTGGCGATCGCGGTCTCGGTGCCGAGCATCATGTCCCGGGCGGCGACCACGAGTTGCGGGCCGTACTCGTCCGGCGCACCGAGCAGCTGGGTCATCACCAGCATCGGCAGGTGCTCGGCGAACTCGCCCACCAGGTCGACCGTGCCGCGGCCGGTGAAGCCGTCGATCAGCTGGTCGGCGAACCGGGTGACGTAGCGTCGCATGCCGCGGCGGTCGAACCGGTTCAGCGCGTCGGTGACCGCGCCGCGCAGCCGGCGGTGCTCGGCACCGTCCGCGAACAGGCAGAGCGGCTGCCAGGCCAGCACCGGCATCAGCGGCGAGTCCATCGCCACCTGGTTCTGCTGGAACGCCGTCCAGCGGCGGGAGTCCCGGGAGAACCTGGACGGGTTGCGCATCACGGTCAGGTTGGCCGAGTGGCCGACCACCAGCCAGGCCGGCAGGTCACCGTGCAGCAGCACCGGCGCGACCGAGCCGTGCTCGGCGCGCAGCTTCTCGTACAGGCCGCTCGGGTCGGCCTCGGCCTCCGGGCCGTACAGCCGCCGTATCTGGTCGGTGCCGAGGCCGTGGGCCGGGCAGCCGGGCGGCGGGGTGAGCTGGCCGTCGGGGGTGGTCACGGGTTGTCTCCGGGAGTGAGTGTGAGCAGGCGTCAGGTGGAGCGGCTCAGGAGCTGAGCGTGTACAGGTAGCGCATCAGGGCGAGCAGCACGTCGCGGCTGGCCCCCCGGCTGCGGGCGTCGCAGGCCACGATCGGCACCTCGTCCGGCAGGTCGAGCGCCGCCCGCAGTTCGTCGATCGGGTAACTCGGCGACTCCGGGAAGGTGTTGACGGCCACCACGAAGGGCACGCCGCGCTCCTCCAGCCGTCCGATCACGTCGAAGCTGACCTCCAGGCGGCGGGTGTCGACCAGCACCACCGCGCCCAGCGCGCCCTCGAACAGGCCGTTCCAGAGAAACCAGAACCGCTGCTGGCCCGGGGTGCCGAAGAGGTAGAGCACCAGCTCGTCGGAGATGCTGATCCGGCCGAAGTCCATCGCGACCGTGGTGGAGGTCTTCCGCTCGACGCCGGTGGCGTCGTCCACCTCGGCCCCGGCCCGGGTCATGGTCTCCTCGGTGGTCAGCGGACGGATCTCGCTGACCGAGCCCACCAGGGTGGTCTTGCCGACCCCGAAGCCGCCGACGATGACCACCTTGACGGCGGTGGCGGCGGTGGCGGGCAGCAGATCGGAGCCGCTCGGGCCCCCGGGCTCAGAGCTTCTGAAGTCCATTCATCACCGCTTCGATCAGGGCACGGTCGGGGAGTTCGGCCTTGGGGACGGGGGCCCGGGCCTCGACCCGGTCGTCCGTCAGCAGGTCGGCGATCAGCACGGTGACCACGCTCATCGGCAGGTTGAGGTGGGCGGACACCTCCGCGACCGAGAGCGGCGACTCGCAGAGCCGCAGGATCGCCGCCTGCTCCGGCTGCATCGCGGGCTGCGGGCGGGACTTGGCGACGATCAGGGTGACCAGGTCCAGTACGACCCGCTCGGTCAGCCCGCTGCGTCCACGCGTGATCACGTACAGCCGCTCCGGGTTACCCGCCTCCCAGTCCGCGCCGGGGTCGGTCATGCGACCTGCTCACCATGGCGCGGAGGGGTGCTCAGATGCTCACCGATCCGGGCCACCAGGTCGCGCATCCGCTGGCCCATCAGTCCGGCGTCCACGCCTTGGTCGGCGAGCACCGCGAGGTAGGCCCGGGCGCCGGCCGCCATCAGGTAGAAGAACCCGCCGGTGGTCTCGATCACCACCAGCCGCATCCGGCCGTCCCCGTGCGGGAATTCGGAGCCGATCGCGGTGGCCAGACTCTGCAGTCCGGCGCAGGCGGCGGACAGCCGGTCCGCGGTGTCGGTGTCCGTGCCGTACTGCGCCATCCGCAGCCCGTCCGAGGACAGCACCACCACGTGCCGGGTCTGCGGTACGCCCTCGGCCAGTTCCTTGAGCATCCAGTCCATGTTGGCCCGCTGCTGAATCACTGCTCACCCTTACCTGAGGACTCGTCACTATGGTCGCCCGGCCGGCCGTTCACACCGTTGGCGAACGCCGCCAGCCACATCCCGGGCTGCTCCGGCTCCGCCGCCGGGGCGGCCTGCGGGGTCGGCACCGGGCGGCTCGCCGCGGCGTGCCGGCGGCGCTGCGGCAGGCCGTTGGCGGCCCGCTCGGTCACTGCCGGGTTCTGCTCACTCTCCCAGGGCTGCGGCCCGGACGGCGGCCGGATCGCCGCCGGGGCGGTCACCGCGTGCCGGGCCGTCAGGGCCGGCCGGGCTATCGCCGGCGCCGCCCGGCGCGGTCCCGAGGCCACGCCGATGCCGTGCGCCCGCTCGGTGGTCGCCGGGGTGGCGGTGAGCAGGTCCTGCGGAACGATCAGCACCGCGCGCACGCCACCGTAGGCGGACGGGCGGAGCGAGACCTGGAAGCCGTACGCCTGGGCCAGCCGGCCGACCACGGCGAGGCCGAGCCGGGGTGTCTCGCCGAGGTCGTTCAGGTCGATGCCCTCCTGCGCCTCGCGGAGCATCCGCTCGGCCCGGGCCCGGCCCTCCTCGCTCAGGCTGAGGCCGCCGTCCTCGATCTCGATCGCGATGCCGGTCTGCACCTCGACGGCCGTCAGGTGGACGTTGGTGTGCGGCGGCGAGTAGCGGGTGGCGTTGTCCAGCAGTTCGGCGAGCGCGTGGATCAGCGGCTCGACCGCGGTGCCTATCACGGCCACCTCGGAGACCGGGTGCAGCTCGACCCGCTGGTAGTCCAGGATCCGGGAGATCGCACCGCGCAGGACGCTGTAGAGCGGAACTCCCTTGCTCCACTGGCGGCCCGGGCGCGCGCCACCGAGCACCGCGATCGAGTCGGCCAGCCGGCCGACCAGGGCGTTCCCGTGGTCCAGCCGGAGCAGGTCGTCGAAGACCGCCGGGTCGGTGCCGTGCCGGTCCTCCATCTCCCGCAGGTCCTGGGCCTGCCGGTGGACGATCGCCTGCACCCGGCGGGCGATGTTCACGAACGCCCGCTGGGCCGACTCGCGCAGGCCCTCCTCGGCGTCGACCGCCTCGAGCACCGTCCGCAGCACGGCCTGCCTGGCCTGCTGGAAGCCGGGCGAGCCCGCCCCGGGGGACAGCTCGCGCAGCACGTCGTCCAGGAACTCGCCGGCCTGCAGCCGGGCCACCGCCTGCGGCAGCACCTCGGCGAGCTCCGCGGTCTCCGCCTCCTGAGCCGCCAACTGGCCTCTGAGCTCGGCCTCCTGGCGGGCCGAGCGCTCGCGCAGCGCGGTCAGCGCACGGCCCCGGCGGGCCGCCTCGGCCGCCACCAGGGCGACCGCGAGGGTGGCCACCGCGCCGCACCAGCCGACGGCCGCCCTGGCTTCCTTGGCGATCAGGAAGGTGGCGACCACGGCCGCGGCTGCGGTCAACACCGTGGGCAGGAGCCATCCCAGCGTGCGCGCGGGGCGCAGATCTCCGGGCGTCTCTCCAGCACCAAGCATCAGCGTCCTCAACTGTCGGAAGGTGTACGGACTTACGCGTCGCGTACCGGCCCGGTAGGGGCCTTTCCGGTCCTCGCCCACCGTGACCGGCACGGGGTGGGCGGGGCTGGGCGGGAGTAGCATAGCCGGTTTTTCGGATCACCCTGACGGGTGCTCAACATGCCGATCAGCTATCACACTTGGGCCTTTCACGTGGCCTTTTGGGTGCAGATCACATCCGGACCGCACGACTGCGGCCCGCCGTCGGGGACGGCGGGCCGCGCATCTCGGGGGGCTGCTCAGGGGGTCAGGCCACCCGAGGCGGGCTTCAGCTGGACCCAGCCCGCGGTGCTCGGCGCACCCTCCTCGTTCAGCAGGAAGAGCATGTAGTAGCCGGGCGGCGCGGCGGCCGCCGAGGGCGGTGCCTGCAGCTCCAGGAAGTTGCCCGAGCGGCTCTTGATCCGCAACTCCAGGTGCCGCTGGCTGGTGTTGACCGAGTGGGTCGCGGTGGTCGGGGCGAGCAGCACCGCGCGGGTCACGTCGTTGGCGGTGCTGCTGCTGACGGTGATCTTCTCGTTGTAGGTGACCGAGGGGTTGAACACCAGGCCGAGGTTGGGCCGGCTGCCCTGGTGCAGGTAGGCCGGTTCGTAGATCTCGATGCTGCCGTTCATGTCGTCGTTGATGTCCGGGTCGTTGGCGAGCTGCTGGAGCTCGTCACCGGTCACCATCACCCGGCCGTCCGGCAGCACCACCGCGTTGGAGTGGTAGCCGCGCGGCAGCCGCTGGGCCGGGCCGAGCTTCCAGTTGCCGTTCGCGTCCCGGAGTTCGGTCTGCCGGTACTTCAGGTCGGCGTTCGGGTTGTAGGTGCCGTTGCCGTAGTCGCGGATGTCGAAGGCGCCGTTCACGGTGAGCAGGGTGGCGTCCGGCAGCAGCAGGGTGTCGTCCTGGGTGCGGCCGAAGGCGCGCGGCTGCTGCTTGCTCCACTGCCCGCCGACCAGTTGATAGGTGTTCGGGTCGTCGCGGTCACCGCCGAGCACCAGCACCGAGTCCGGGCCGCGGAAGCCGGCCGGGAGCGGGACGGCCGAACCGTAGTTGCGGCCGAAGCCCTGCGGCGGGGCCATCGCGCCCGGACCCGGCGGGTTGTCCGGCCGGGCCGGCAGGCTGGTCCTGGTCTCGGTGTTGATGTCGAAGGTCCACTGCTGCTCGGGGCTGCGGCCGAGCCCGTAGATCCTGCCGTCGCGCAGCGAGAACAGGTGCGGGTAGTCCCGCTTGAACGGGGCGTCCGCCTTGAACCTGCCGATCGACCAGCCCTCCGGCTTGTCGGTCTTGGCCACCGGCACCGACTTGTCGAGCGCCGGGAAGCGCTCGACGATCGCGGTCGGCGTGCCCCAACCCAGCTCGGACTGGCCGGACATGATGAGCTGTCGGCCGTCCATGCCGGTCACCACGCTCGGGTACCAGCGGCCGACCGCCATGTCCTTGTTCTGGTACCAGACCTCCTGCCAGGGGTCGAAGACCAGCGAGAGCTTGGCGCCACTGCCGCCGTTGCCGCCCAGGTTGCCGCCGAAGACGCCGAGCATGCCGTTGGGCAGGAAGGAGTGCCCGGCGCAGAAGAACGGCGCGGGGCGCGGCTGGTTGAGCCCGTCCGGCATGTTCACCACGGGCGGGGTGACCTTGGTGAAGGCGGCGGTGCCGGTGCCCTTGGCCGGGTCCCAGAGGTACGCCCGGCCGGCGTTCTCCTTGCCGATCGTGTCGGTCGGCGCGGGCTCCTTCTGCGGGTTCTTCTCGATCCGCTCGAAGGAGAACAGCAGCACCTTGCCGGTGGGCAGTTGGGCGATGTGCGCGGCGAAGTCGGGGGACGGGAAGTACTCCCGGAACCGCCCCGACTCGCTCGGGTCGAAGCCCGTGTTGGCGGCGGCCTGGGACTCGCCCAGCGCCTTCAGCCGCTCGGTCCTGGTGGACTGCGGGTACTCGCCGACCGCGGCCAGCAGCTTCCTGGTCAGGGCGTGCTCCTCGGCGTGCTCCTCACCGAGCACCGCCGCCTCGTCCGGGTCGGCCTTGACCGGGTCGGCAGCCGTTGCGCTGGTCTGGGTGTCGGCGGTCCGGTCGTGATCGTGGGCGAGCGCCGGGCCGGCCACCGAGACGGTCAGCGCGGAGGCGGCACAGACCGCCACCGCGGCCGCGAGCAGCCGCCGGGGGACGGGCGGATTCCTGCGGGACATGGGACTCCTAGCGAAGCTGGGACTGGGTGAACCGGGGACATCGGCACGGCGGACGCACCGTCACTCAGTGTTGAGTCGCGCACGACTGACTGTCACTCCGGGGCGGGCAGCCGGGTGAGCCGGTCTGACTATTCGTCCGGTCGAGTCATTCCGGCCGCCGGCCCTGTTGCCGTTCGCATGCATACCGTAGCGTCACCGATGCTCTGTGTAACCACATGACCACGGGAGGCATCATGCCGACTGAGCTGAAACTGCGTGAGAGCGAAGACATCCAGGGCGACGTGATCGCCGGTTTCAAGAAGGACCAGATGACCCTGCTGTTCCTCAAGTTCGAGGACGCGGCCAGGGCACGGACGTGGGTGCGGCAGCTGGAGCCGCAGATCTCCACCACCAGACAGGTCGCGGCCTTCAACGCTGCGTTCAGCAAAGCCCGGAAGTCCTCGGGCGGCGACGACCCGCAGAAGCTCAAAGCGACCTGGATGAACGTCAGCTTCAGCTACGAGGGCCTCAAGCACCTGGTCGGCAAGGAGCCGCTGCCCACGGTGCCCGCGGGCGGCACGCTGGAGGCGTTCAAGCAGGGCTCGGACAAGCGCTCGCTGGGCGACGTCGACGGCAGCCGGCCGGACAAGTGGCTGTTCGGCGACGGTCACGGCCAGACCGTGCACGCGGTGCTGACCATCGCCTCGGACACCCTGGTGGACCTGCAGGCCGCCGTCACCGCCCAGCGCGAGGCGACCGCCAAGGCCGGGATCTCAATCGTCTTCCAGCAGAACGGCGCCACCCTCACCGGCACCCGCCGGGGCAAGGAGCACTTCGGCTTCAAGGACGGCGTGAGCGAGCCCGCCGTCCAGGGCTTCGACGAGCCCGACCCGGAGAAGCCCGAGTACGAGAAGGGCAAGCCGGGCACCCGGCTGATCCCGGCCGGCGAGTTCGTGATCGGGCATCCCAGAATCGGCGGCATCACCTACGACCCGATGCCGGAGTGGGCGGAGAACGGCAGCTTCCACGTGGTCCGCCGGCTGGCCCAGGACGTCCCCGGCTGGTGGGCCCAGATCTCCGTTCAGCTCAAGGTGCTGAAGGAGGCCAAGGCGGTGCCGGAGGAGGCCACCCCCGAGTGGCTGGCCGCCCGGGTGGTCGGCCGCTGGCGTTCGGGCACCCCGGTGGCCAAGTGCCCGAACGCGGACCGGCCGTTCAACGCGCTGTCCGGCGACGACAACGACTTCGGCTTCAAGAACGACCCCGAGGGCTTCACCACCCCGCTCTTCTCCCACCTGCGCAAGACCAACCCCCGGGACGGTCTGCAGGAGCGCCCGGGCGCCGAGCCGTTCCCGGAGAACCCGGTGATGGACCGTCGGCGGATCATGCGCCGCGGCTCCCCGTACGGCGCGCCCTTCGACCCGGCCTCCGAGGGTCCCGGCGGTCCGGACGACCCGCGCGGGCTGCTGTTCGTCAGCTACCAGTCCGACCTGGTCGAGCAGTTCGAGTTCATTCAGAAGTCCTGGATCAACAACGTGGACTTCCCGCCGAACCGGCCCAACAAGCCCGGCCCCGACCCGGACGTCGGCCCGACCGGCACGGTGACCTGGGAGTCGCCCGGCGCCTCGACCAAGCTGACGTTCAACCAGTTCGTCACCACCGAGGGCTCGGTGTACGGCTTCGCGCCGTCGCTGACCACGCTGCGGCTGCTCGGCGAGGGGCGGCTGACCGACAAGCTGCCCAGCGCCGTCCGGCCGACCGACGCCTTCCTGGCCGTCCCCGACCTCTACCGGCAGGGCGGCAAGAGCTGGTTCTGGGCGTACGGGACGGGCAGTTCGGGCCCGGTCGCCCGGACCATCTCGATCGCCGACGGCAGCGAGCACCACGACAAGGTGGAGCGGCCCGACCGGCCGCTCTCCACCTGGCCGCAGATCTACACCGGGGTCGACCGGGTGGACGCGGTGCTCCCGGTGCCGGACGAGCAGCGGAAGAACGGGCGCAGCCGGTTCTGGCTGTTCCACACCACCGAGGGCCGCCAGGTCTACCGGCTGATCTCGATCGCCGACCGGGCCGAGTCCGGCCTGCCGCCGGACCAGGCCGGCACGGTCGACCGCGGCGACCGGGCGCTCACGGCCTGGTCCTCGTTCGACGGCATCCAGCAGGTGGACGCCTTCCTCCCGGTGCCCGACCAGCAGCGGGAGAACGGCAAGAGCTGGTTCTGGGTCTTCCACACCTTCATGGGCCAGCAGGTCTACCGGCTGATCTCGATCGCCGACGGGAACGCGCACACCGATGTGATCGAGCGCGGTGACCGTTCGCTGTCGCAGTGGCAGTCGCTGGCCGGGATCAGCAAGGTGGACGAGTTCCTGGCCGTCCCGGACCTCCAACTGGTCAACGGCTTCAGCCTGTTCTGGGTGTTCCACCAGGACAAGTACCGGATCATCTCGATCAGGAGCGGGGCCGGCCACCCGGATCAGGAGTCGGTCGCCGACCGGGCGCTGACGCTCTGGACCTCGCTCACCAGCTGACGGTGGGTCATCCCGTGCGACCCCACCGGGGCTCGCACGGGATGTTTCAATCTCTTGAACTGATGTGAAATATGCCTTCGATTTGAAGGTCATCAGGTTTTCCCATGCTTGGATTAAAGGCATGGATCACCCCTCCTTCCCTGTCCGGCTCGCGGCCACCGCCGCTGCCATCGCCCTCTCCACCACCCTGCTGACCGCCTGCTCCACCGACAGCGCGGGCTCGGGAAAGGTCCGGATCGGCATCTCGGGGGCCAGCTCCGACTGGGACGTGCTCAAGCAGAAGGCCAAGGCCGAGGGCATCGAGATCGAGCTGGTCACCTTCGACGACTACGCCCTGCCGAACAAGGCGCTGGCGGCCGGCGACATCGAGCTCAACGCCTTCCAGCACCTGGCCTTCCTCAGTCAGTTCAACGCCAACAACGGCACCACCATCGTGCCGATCGGCGCCACCTCGGTCTCCCCGCTCGGGCTGTACTCGCTCAAGCACAAGAGCGTCGACCAGATCCCGGACGGCGCGAAGATCGCCGTCCCCAACGACCCGTCCAACCAGGGCCGGGCGCTGCGGGTACTGGAACAGGCCAAGCTGATCGAGCTGAAGGCCGACACCGGCCTGTACGGCACCCCGGAGTCGATCTCGGGCAACCCGAAGCACCTGACCATCGTGCCGGTGGACGCCCAGCAGACCCCGCGCAGCCTGCAGGACACCGCCGCCGCCGTGATCAACTCCGGCGTGGCGGGCCAGGCCGGGTACGAGGTCAAGCAGGCGATCTTCCGGGACGACCCGAAGAACCCGGGCACCCGCCCGTACGTCAACGTGATCGCGGCCCGGGCCACCGACCGGGACAACCCCACCTACCTGAAGATCGCCGAGCTCTACCACTCCCCCGAGGTACAGGCCGCCGCGGCCGAGGAGTCCAAGGGCGCCAGCGTGCCCAGCGACCTCGACCGGCCCGCCCTGCAGGCCGAGTTGGACCGGCTGGCCAAGCAGGTGAAGGGCAGGTGATCGAGCTGGTCGAGGTCAGCAAGGAGTACGGGGACTTCCGCGCCCTGGACCGGGTCAGCCTGACCGTGCCGGACGGCGGGATCTTCGGCGTGATCGGCCACAGCGGGGCGGGCAAGAGCACCCTGCTCCGGCTGATCAACCAGCTGGAACGGCCGACGGCCGGCTCGGTCCGGCTGAACGGGACCGAGCTGACCGGCCTGAGCGAGCGCCGACTGCGCGCGCACCGGCGGGAGATCGGCATGGTGTTCCAGCAGTTCAACCTGTTCAAGTCGCGCACCGTGCTCGGCAACGTCGCCTACCCGCTCCGGCTGGCCGGGCTCCCCCGCCCGGTGGTCAGGCAACGGGCCCTGGAGGCGCTGGAGTTCGTCGGCCTCGGCGAGTACGCCAAGCGCCACCCGGAGCAGCTCTCCGGCGGACAGCGCCAACGGGTCGGCATCGCCCGGGCGTTGGCCAACTCCCCCAAGGTGCTGCTGAGCGACGAGGCCACCTCGGCGCTCGACCCGGAGACCACCCTGGAGGTGCTCGACCTGTTCCGGCGGATCAACACCGAACTGGGCGTCACCATCGTGCTGATCACGCACGAGATGGACGTGCTGCGACGGATCTGCGACCGGGTCGCGGTGCTCGACGGCGGGCGGCTGGTGGAGACCGGCGACGCCTACCGGGTCTTCGCCCACCCCCAACACCCCACCACCGCCGCGTTCGTCCGCTCCGTGCTGCCCGACCGCCCGGCGGGCGCCACTCTGACGCGACTGCGCGGACGGCACACCGGGCAACTGCTCACCGTGCCGTTCACCCACGACGGCGACCTCGGCCGCGGCCTCTCCCGGCTGCTCCGGGAGCACCGGCTCGACTTCTCCCTGGTGCACGGCGGGATCAGCGAGGTCGGCTCGCTGCCACTGGGCAGCCTGACCGTCGAACTGCACGGCGACGAAGCCGATCTGACGGCCTTTCTGGCCGCCTGGGAGCGCGCGGAGGTGTTGGCCGCGTGAAGGTCGACTGGAACGTCTTCTGGCCCAAGCTGGCCGACGCCACCGGCCAGACCGTCTACATGGTGCTGGTCACCCTGCTGCTCTCCTCGGCCCTCGGACTGGTGCTCGGCCTGCTGCTGTACGCCACCCGGAAGGGCAACCTGCTGCAGAACCGGGCGGTCTTCTCCCTGCTCAACCTGCTGATCAACCTGGTCCGGCCGGTGCCGTTCATCATCGCGATCGTCGCTATGGCCCCGCTCACCCGCGCGGTCACCGGCTCGATGATCGGCACCGAGGCGGCGATCTTCCCGATGGTGGTGGTCGCCACCTTCGGGGTGGCCCGGATCGTCGAGAACAACCTGGTCGCGGTCGAGCCCGGAGTGATCGAGGCGGCCCGGGCGATGGGAGCGGGGCCGGTGCGGATCATCCTGACCGTGCTGGTGCCCGAGGCGCTCGGCCCGCTGATCCTCGGGCTGACCTTCATCCTGGTGGCACTGATCGACTTCTCGGCGGTGGCCGGCACGGTGGGCGGCGGCGGGGTGGGCAACCTGGCCATGACGTACGGCTACCTGCGCTTCGACACCTCGGTGATGGTGGTGACGGTGGCCGTGCTGATCGTGCTGGTGCAGATCGCCCAGCTGGCCGGGAACCTGCTGGCCCGCAAGGTCCTTCGGCGCTGACTACGGCCCGGGCGCGTCCAGTACGGCGGCGGCCACGTCGCCCGGCCGGTCCTCCATCAACAGGTGGCCGGACGGGACGGCGAGGCGGAACTCCGCGTCCAGCACCGCCGCCAGCTCCCGCTGCCGCGCGAGCCAGGCCCGGCCGCCCCGCCCGGTCGAGGCGGCCAGCACGATCGCCGGGGCGTCGGCCGACGGCCGCGTACGGCGCAGCTCGTTCAACTCGGCTGCCACGTCCAGGTAGTGGGTGTTCTCGGCGAGCAAGGCCCGGAACGACCGGCTGGTCCGGTAGCAGCGCCGGACCAGTTCGGCCGGTGCCGGATCGCGGTGCCCGAGGGTGTTCGCCGCCCCCGCCGCCCGTCGGGCGACCGGGCCGAGCAGGTACGGGACGGCGGTGGCGGTGGCCAGCCCGCCGAGCGTACGGACCGTCAGTTCGCGCAGGGCCTGGGCCCGGGATGGCCGGGCGGCCGGTTCGGTGCTGCCGTCGAGCAGCACCAGCGCGGCGGTCCTGGCCGGGTGCAGCCGGGCGAAGGCCTCGACGTGGAAGGCGGCGATCGAGTGGCCGACCACGGTGACGGGGGTGTCCACCGCGAGGGCGTCCAGCAGGGCGGCGATCCGGTCCGCCTCGCCCCGGGCGGTGGGCGGACCGGGAACGGGCTCGCTGAGGCCGAAGCCCGGGCGGTCGAAGCGGACCACCGTCCGGTGCGGTTCGAGCAGCGGGACCACCCGGTCCCAGTCGAACCAGCAGCAGCCGAGACCACCGCTGAGCACCACCACCGGCCCCCGGCCGGAGACCACGGTGTGCACCGCCCGGCCGCCGACCCGGACGAACCGCGCGCCGTTCACCGCTCCGCCGTTCACCGCTCCACCGTTCGCTGCCCGGCGGCGACCCCGCGGGCCAGCACCGCGAGCCAGACCGCGATCAGCAGGATCTGCGAACGCTGCCCCGCGCCCATCGTCCAGGTGCCGTGCCCGGCCTCGAAGGCGGCGATCGCAGCGAGGCTCCAGACCGTGGCGGCCAGCTCGGCAGCCACCAGCCAGGGGCCGTACCTGGCCAGCGGCGGCCACCAGCCATACCGGCGGGCGGCGACGGTGAGCAGCGTCACGGCGCCGATCGCACCGACCATGGCCAGGCTGCTGCTGACGGCGTGCGCGGTGTGGGTGGCAGGGACCAGACCGGCCGTCTCACGGGCCGCGCACTCCGGGTCGGCGGTCGGCGTACAGCTCAGCGGCAACCGGGAGTCCACCGCCGTGGCCGCGCCGAACAGCGCCAGCGCCGACCAGCCGGCCACCGCCCAGGGGCGACGCTCCAGCCGCCACAGCGCGGTGCCCGCCGCCGCCAGCACGGCCAGCCCGGCGACCAGGTCGGTGGCGCGGAACAGACCGCCGAGCGGCTGGTCCTCGGCGGCCAGCTCGCTGACGTACGTCTGCACCGGGTCCAGCCCGGTGCCGATCACCACCTCCAGCACCCACGCCGTGTAGGCGAGCGCGCTCAGCAGCAGGAGGACGGCGGTCGCCGTGGTCGTCCGGCCGGGGCGGCGGGCTGCGGAGCTGGGCACCAGGCCAGCGTAATCACCGCGCGGCCCGTACCGGCTGTGTGCCGGAACCGATTCGGAGCTTCCCGCCGGACCGTGTATTGTTCTCGGGGTCAGACAGGCGCCGCTAGCTCAGTTGGTTAGAGCAGCTGACTCTTAATCAGCGGGTCCGGGGTTCGAGTCCCTGGCGGCGCACAGACGGTCGGAAGGCCCCTCACTTCGGTGAGGGGCCTTCCGGCGTTTCCGCTCCGGAACGGCCGGCCGCGCTGTCCAATGGAAGGGAGAGGACACCCCACCAGAGGAGCACCCCATGCCGAACCCCGCCCAGGGCCACCGGATCGACCTGGTCTTCCCCGAGCAGACCGTGACGGTACAGATCGACGGCGCCCAGGTCGCCAAGTCGAGCCGCCCGCTGGCGCTGTTCGAGACCGGGCTGCCGGTCCGTTACTACCTGCCTCCGGAGGACGTCGACCTGGCGCAGCTCCGGCCGAGCGAGACGCACACCACCTGCCCGTTCAAGGGCGAGGCCTCCTACTGGTCGTTCGGCGAGCGGGCCGACGTGGCCTGGTACTACCCGGAGCCGATCGACTCGGTGGCGCCGATCGCCGGGTACGTCTGCTTCTACGACACCGTGGCCGAGCTGAGCGTGGAGGGCGCCCTCCCCGAGTAGGGGGCCGACGCGTGGTGAAGTCGGCGGGCGTAAACCCGATGTGAGATAAAACAGGACATAGGTCCCTGACATCACCCATACCGTTCGGGGCAGACTGGGGCAGATCATCTGATCCCGACCGCGTGAGCAACTGTCACAGGTCTCGCAGGAAAGGCCTCCCGTTGCCCCGCAGTGCCCCGAACGGTTCCCGTCCCCGCCCGCCGAAGCCCGGCAGGTCCCGGCCCCGCCGGACCGGCTGGCGCCGGCTGATACCGACCTGGCGGTTCACCCTGGTCGGCACGCTGGTCTGCACGGTGCTCGGGGTCGGCCTGTTCGCGCTCGGGCTGCTGCTGGTGAAGGTGCCGGACGCGCACGCGCAGGCCACCGCGCAGAGCAACACCTGGCTCTACCAGGACGGCACGCTGCTGGCCAGGACCGGGCAGACCAACCGGCAGACCGTCGGCCTGGACAAGATCTCCCAGGACGCCCAGCACGCCGCGCTCGCCGCCGAGGACCGGAACTTCTACCACGAGGGCGCGGTCAACCTGAAGGGCCTGACCCGGGCGGCGTTCGCCACCGCCACCGGCGGGAGCACCCAGGGCGGCTCGACGATCACCCAGCAGTACGTCAAGAACACCTACCTGAACCAGAAGCAGACCGTCGCCCGCAAGGTGAAGGAGCTGTTCATCGCGGTCAAGGTGGACGCCACCGAGACCAAGGACGAGGTGCTGGCCGGCTACCTCAACACCTCCTACTACGGTCGCGGCGCGTACGGCATCCAGGCCGCCGCCCAGGCGTACTACGGCATCGACGCCACCCAGCTGAACGCCGCCCAGGGCGCCTACCTGGCCGCCCTGCTCAACGCGCCCAGCGCGTACGACGTCTCGACCGCCACCCCCACCGGCAAGCAGAACGCCACCAACCGGTGGAACTACGTGCTCGACGCGATGGTGCAGGAGAACTGGCTCTCCGCCACCGACCGCGCCGCGATCACCTTCCCCGAGGTGAAGGAGCCGAAGAGCGCCCCCGGCCTGGCCGGCCAGGCCGGTTACCTGGTGAACGCCGCGACCGACTACCTCACCGCGCACAACGTGCTCACCGACGCCCAGCTCGCCCAGGGCGGCTACACCATCAAGCTGACCGTGGACCCGAAGCGCCAGCAGGACCTGGACGCCGCCGTCCGCGGGCAGCTCACCGACCGGCTCAAGCCGGACAGCCGCCCGGTGGACGCCGCCGCGCAGGCCGGAGCCGTCTCGCTGGACCCGAAGACCGGCGCGGTGGTCGCCCTGTACGGCGGCCAGGACGCCACGAAGCACTGGATCGACAACGCCACCCGGCAGGACTACCAGGCCGGTTCGACCTTCAAGGCGATCGCGCTGGCCGCCGCGCTGGAGAGCGGTGCGGAGACCCAGTCCGGACAGACCATCACCCCGCAGACCGTGTACGACGGCCGGAGCAACCGCCCGGTGGTGGGCGGCCGCGGCAAGCCGTACGCGCCGCCGAACGACGGCAACAAGAGCTACGGTCAGATCACCCTGCAGCAGGCCACCGACTGGTCGGTGAACTCGGCCTTCGCCCAACTCGCCCAGGACACCGGCCTGGAGAAGGTCCGGGAGACCGCCGTCGCGCTCGGACTGCCCGCCGCCACCCCCGGTCTCGAGGCGAACGGCTCGATCGCGCTCGGCTCCTCCACGCCGAGCGTGCTGGACATGGCCGGGGTGTACGCCACCCTGGACAACGGCGGCAAGCAGATCACCCCCTGGCTGGTGAAGTCGCTGGAGCACGAGGGCGAGAACGTCGCGCTGCCCGCGCCGAAGACCACCCAGGCGATCAGCGAGGAGACCGCGCGGACGGTCACCTCGATGCTCCAGGGCGTGGTGAGCGACCCGGGCGGCACCGGGTACCGGGCCAAGGAGCTCGACCGGCCGGCCGCCGGCAAGACCGGCACCACC
Source organism: Kitasatospora gansuensis (assembly GCF_014203705.1). Classification (NCBI taxonomy): domain Bacteria; kingdom Bacillati; phylum Actinomycetota; class Actinomycetes; order Kitasatosporales; family Streptomycetaceae; genus Kitasatospora; species Kitasatospora gansuensis. The sequence goes on along the minus strand of NZ_JACHJR010000001.1, from coordinate 5,239,378 downwards.
GACGGCCTCAGGTCGGTCTGGTTCGCCGGCTACACCCCCGAACTGGTCACCACCGTCGCGCTGTTCGGCCAGGAACCGGGCAGCGGCAAGCACGTCTCGCTGGACGGCACCGGCGGCGTCGCCGGTGCGGCGGGCGGCAACTTCCCGGCCCGGATCTGGACCGCCTACATGTCGGCGGCGCTGGACGGTCAGCCGGTCGCCGACTTCCCCGAGCCGAAGGGCGGCCGGAGCTCCGCCGCCGAGCCGTCGTCGACCCCATCCTCGACGCCGTCCGACTCCCCGAGCGCACCGAGCAGCGCGCCCTGGACGCCGGCCGAGCAGTCGTCGACCCCGGCCGACCCCGACCGGTCCAGCCCGACGCCGACCCCCACGCCCACCCCGACGCCCAAGCCGAAGCCCACCCCGACGCCCACGCCCACCCCGACGCCCAAGCCGAAGCCCACCCCGACGCCGCCGGACCCGAGCCGGGAGCCGACCTCCGGCGGCGGCGCCGCCTCACAGCAGGCGGTACCGACGGGCTGACCGCAGCTCTTCGGACGGGCTTCGGGTGGCAGGACCGTCAGGCATGGACACCCCTTACCGAGAAGTGGTTCGGACTGGCACAATGCGTCGGTGCACAGCTCATCACCGCTCCCTCAGGTCTCCTGGCTCTCCCCCCGGACGCTCGGCCTCTCGCTCGCCCTGGTCTCGGCGCTCGCCTTCGGCGGCTCAGGCACGGCGGCCAAACCGCTGATCGAAGCCGGGCTCTCACCGCTGCACGTGGTCTGGCTCCGGGTCACCGGCGCGGCGGTGGTGCTGCTCCCGCTCGCGTACAAGCACCGGGACGCGGTGCGGCGCCGGCCGCGGCTGATGGTCGGCTTCGGGCTGCTCGCGGTGGCGGGAGTGCAGGCCTGCTACTTCGCCTCGATCTCCCGGATCCCGGTCGGGGTAGCGCTGCTGATCGAGTACCTCGGGCCGCTGCTGCTGCTCGGCTACCTCAAGTTCGTCCAGCGCAAGCCGGTCTCCCGGGCCGCCACCATCGGCGCCGGGGTCGCGGTGACGGGCCTGGCCTGCGTGGTCGAGGTCTGGCACGGGCTGGCGTTCGACGCGCTCGGCGTCCTGTTCGGGCTCGGTGCCGCCTGCTGCCAGGTGGGCTACTTCCTGCTCGCCGACGCCGGACGGCAGGGCGACAACCCGGTCGACCCGATGGCGATCAGCGCGTACGGCCTGCTGATCGGTGCCGTCGCCCTGACCGCGTTCACGCAGCCGTGGACGGCGGACTGGAGCGTGCTCGGCGGCGACGTGGTGATGAACGGGCGGGTGCTGCCCGCCGCGCTGGCGGCCGGCTGGATGGTACTGATCGCCACCGTGCTGGCCTACCTGACCGGGGTGGTCTCGGTGCAGTTCCTCTCACCGGCGGTGGCCGCCGTGGTGGCCAACCTGGAGGCCGTGGTCGCCACCGTCGCCGCCTGGTTCCTGCTCGGCGAACGGCTCGGCGGCTGGCAGCTGGTCGGCGGCGTCCTGGTGCTGATCGGCGCCTTCACCGCCCAGACCCGCCAACCCGCCGAGCCCGCTCCGGAGACGGCGGAGCCGCCCGCCGAGCCGCCCGCCGACCGGATCGTCACGAGCGGTCGCCCGCACTGAACGGGAGCTGATCGGGACACTGACCGGGAGCTGATGGGGGGTCAGCTACCGGTCGGGTGTCACTTGCCGACCCAGCCGAACCAGTCCAGGTGACCCAGCGGCCAGACGACCGCCGAGGTCGGCCCGACCACGTCGGACACCGGGACGGCACCGGCCCCCGGGCCGCCTTGGTGGTAGCGGGAGTCGGCGGAGTCGCTGCGGTGGTCACCCTCGACCCAGATGTACCCCTGCGGGACGGTGACCGGGCCGAAGTCCAGACCCGAGCAGGAGTCGTCGCCCGGGTGCAGGTACGGCTCGGCGATCGGCGCACCGTTCACCGTAAGGGTCTTGCCGGTGCACCGGACGGTCTCACCGCCGGTCGCGATCACCCGCTTGACCAGGTAGTTGTCGTCCTTCGGCGGCAGCAGGCCGACGAAGCTGAGCGCGCTGCCGACGGCGTCGGAGAACGCGTTGCCACTGGCGGGCTGCACCGGCAGCCAGCCGCCCGGGTCCTTGAAGACCACCGGCTCGCCGGGCTTGGGCTCCCAGCCGAGCAGCGGCGCCATCTTGTTGACGGCCACCCGGTCGCCGATCCGCAGGGTGTTCTCCATCGAACCGGACGGGATGCTGAACACCTGGAACAGGCAGGTCTTGACGGCCAGCGCGATCGCCAGGCCGAGCACGATCATCGCGGGGAACTCGGCCCACCAGGGCAGCCGTCGGCGACGTCCGCCGGCCTTGGCGCCGGTCTCGGCACTCCCGGTGCTTCCGGTGAGGTGGTGCTGTGCGTGGTACTCGGCGGCACCGGTCGACATCTCGACCGCCGGGCCGGACTGAGGAAGGGTCACGGATCAGGCCGCCTGCAGGCCGAAGCCCAGTGCGGACCGGGCGTCCTGCTGCTTGGACCGGGGCTGGGCTTTTTGGGGCTGGGACTTCCTGGCCATCGCGCTGTCCTGCCTTTCCGGGGATCCGGGGAGAACAGCACGCTAACGCCGCACTGGAACTGTCGCGAAATCAGACATTTAGCCACCACCGACGGAGCGGGCGCCGAGCGGGGCCGCCACGCGGCCGCTACGGGGGCCAGGGCCGCCTCAGGACTGGGCGATCGCCTCGTGGTGCCTGATCACCTCGGCGATGATGAAGTTCAGGAACTTCTCCGCGAACACCGGGTCCAGGTGCGCGCCTGCGGCGAGCTCACGCAGCCGGGCGATCTGGGCCCGCTCCCTGGCCGGGTCGGCGGCCGGCAGCTTGTGCTCGGCCTTGAGCCGGCCGACCCGCTGGGTCGCCTTGAACCGCTCGGCCAGCATGTGGACCACGGCGGCGTCGATGTTGTCGATGCTCTCGCGCAGGCTGACCAGCTCGGCCCGGACCGACTCGGCGATCCCGCCGTTCCCGTCGGCTGCGGCGCCGGTGGCGGCCGTGGAACCGGCCGTGCTGGCGGCGGCTGGGGCGGCGGAGTTCGTGGGCTGATCCGTCATCGGGGTGGCTCCGGAGCTAGCTGACTTGGCCCTGGCAATCTAACAGGGCGGCCACCTGGCGATCCCGGAGTATGTCACCTTCGTCCCGCCATGTGGACGCTCCGGCGGACCAGTGGCCGGTTTCGGGACTCCGTGTGGCGCACGGCACGTAGGCTGAACGCGGCAGGACCGGAACTGACGGACCAGCAGTCCGCAGTACACCCCCAACACAGGAGGTACCTGATCGTGGCAGCCACCCGTACCGCTCGCACCGCTTGGGAAGGCAACCTGCTCGAAGGCAAGGGCGAGGTCACCTTCGCCTCCTCCGGCATCGGCCAGTTCCCGGTTTCCTGGCCCGCCCGCACGGACGCGGAGGCGAACGGGCGGACCAGCCCCGAGGAGCTCATCGCGGCCGCGCACTCGGCCTGCTTCTCGATGGCGTTCTCGCACGCCCTGGCCGGCGCGGGCACCCCGCCCACCACACTGGACACCCAGGCCGACGTCACCTTCCAGCCGGGCGCCGGGATCACCGGCATCCACCTGACCGTCGTCGGCCAGGTCCCCGGTCTCGACGAGGCGGCCTTCGTGAAGGCCGCCGAGGACGCCAAGGCCAACTGCCCGGTGAGCAAGGCGCTGACCGGCACCACCATCACGCTGACCGCGAAGCTCGCCTGACGCCGCTCGTCGGCTCCGTTCTCCCCGCTCCCTGACCCTCCGTCCGGCTGACTCTCCGTCGGCCCGCTCTCGTCGGACCGGTAATGCTGTCTGACGAGAGGTGCGGAAGGGGGCGCGTGCGCCCCCGGTATGCATCTCACGATGCGTACCGGGGGCGCCGTCACGTACCGGCACGGTTGCTGCGAAACCTGACGAATCACCCTGGCGGCGGTCGCCGTTGCAACTGCGCGCGTCCTATGATCACCGCAGTGCCCTGCTTCCTTGCCGAACGCCCTCCACCCGGCGTTCTCCGCACCGAACGTCGACCGAACGTCGAGGGCCTCACGGAGCGGTGAGCCGGCCACTGCGGTGCGGTCGGCGGGAGCAGCATCAGCAGCGGACGGGAGCATGCCGTGCCGGGTCGGAACGAGGGGCCCGACCGCGTCTGCCCGGTCTGCTCCGGACCGCTGGGCCTGGGTGACAGCAGTGACAGCAGCGGTGACAACAGCCCGGACTCACTCGTCGACGCGCTCCAGGCCAGCGAATCCCGTTTCCGCGCGGCCTTCGCCGACGCCGGTATCGGGATGGCCCTGATCGGCGCCGACGACCGGATCATCGAGGCCAATCCAGCCTTCGCCGCCATGATCGGCCACGAGGCGCCGAACCTGGTGCGAACGCACATCCACGAGATCATCGACCCCGAGGACTCCCCCCGGCAGCTCTACCTGGAGCTGCTCCGCGGCGAGCGTGACCGACTGCGGGTGGAGAAGCAGCTCAAGCACCGCGAGGGTCGCGTGGTGTGGAGCAACGTGACCATCTCGCTGATCCGGGACGGCGCCGGACACCCGATGTACACCCTCGCCATGGTCGAGGACGTGACCGAGCAGCGGCTGCTCGGCGACCAGCTCGCCTACCAGGCGATGCACGACCCGCTGACCAGGCTGCCGAACCGCACCCTGTTCTTCGAGCGACTCAACGCGGTCTTCGGGCCGGGCGCGGGCGAACCCGCCGACGCCACCCTGCTCGACTCGGCGGACGCCGTCGACCTCGTCGAACTGGACGGGTCGGCGAGGCTCGACGGTCTGGACGGACTCGACGGCTTGGACGGCCTCGACGGCTTGGACGGACTCTCCGGGCTCGCCGGACTGACCGAGCTCGGCGGGCTCGGCGAGCTCGACGGACTCAGTGAGCTCGGTGGCCAGGGCAAGCGGGTCGGCCTCTGCTACGTGGACCTGGACGGCTTCGCGGCGATCAACGAGACCCTCGGGCACCACGTCGGCGACGAGCTCCTGGTCGCGGTGGCCGCCCGGCTGGAGCACGGCTTCGCCCGGGGCGACGGGCGGCTGGTGGCCCGGCTGGGCGGGGACGAGTTCGCCGTACTGGTCTGCGACAGCGACGGAAGCGAGCAGCTGACCACGCTTGCCGCCGAGCTGATCAAGATGCTGGAGGAGCCGTTCGACGTGGCCGGCCAGCAGCTGGTGGTGACCGCGAGCGTCGGAGTCGTCGAGCGTCGGATCGTCGAGACCACTCCGACCGACCTGCTGAAGGACGCCGACGCCACGCTCTACTGGTCCAAGGCCGACGGCAGGGCCCGCTGGACGCTCTACGACCCGGACCGCGGCGCCCACCAGCTGACCAGGCAGCGGCTCGCCACCGCGCTGCGCCCGGCGCTGGAACGCGGCGAGTTCACCGTCGAGTACCAACCGCTGGTCGGGCTGGCCGACGGCACCGTGCACGGCGCCGAGGCCCTGGTCCGCTGGCGGCACCCCCGGTACGGGACGCTCTCCCCCGACCGTTTCATCCCGCTCGCCGAGGAGTCCGGCGCCATCGTGCCGCTCGGCAAGTGGGTGCTGGAGGAGTCCTGCCGGCAGGCCAAGCGCTGGCTGCAGGAGTTCCCCGAAGCCGAGACCTTCGTCAGCGTCAACTTGGCGGCCCGTCAGATCTGGGACTCCGACGTGGTCGCCGACGTCGCCGCCGCGCTGAAGCTCACCGGTCTGCCTGCCCGACTGCTCCAACTGGAGATCACCGAGAGCGCGGTGCTCGGCCCCGGCGGCCGCCCGGTCCAGGCGCTCCAGGCCCTGGCCGACATGGGCATCCGGATCGCCATCGACGACTTCGGCACCGGCTACTCCAACCTCGCCTACCTGTCCCGGCTGCCGGTGCACGTGCTCAAGCTGGACGGCAGCTTCATCGAGGGCTTCCGCGACCCGGCTCCGGGCGGACGCCCGGACAGCCGCTTCCGGCGCACCGACGCGGACGAGCAGATCGTCGGCGCGATGGTCCAGCTGGCGCACGCACTCGGCCTGACCGTGACGGCCGAGGGCATCGAGAACGCCTCCCAGGCCGAACGCCTCCGGCTCACCGGCTGCGACACCGCCCAGGGCTGGTACTTCGCCCGACCCGGCGAGGCCGAGCGGATCGCGGCCATACTGCGCGAGGGTCGCGTCCGCTCGGCCTGACGGGCCGTCGCACTCACTGTCCGTCAGGACTCTCCGTCAGTGCTCTCCGGCTTTCCGGCTGCCCCGCTGTCGACGGTCAGGCCGTACGCCTCGGCGATCAGTCCGTACGAACGCTGCCTCGCCTCGTGCCCGTGGATGTGCGAGGTGACCATCAGCTCCTGGGCGCCCGTCCGCTTGCGCAGGGCCTCCAGCCCGTCGGCCACCTCTCCGGGGGAACCGAGTACGACATTGGCGAGCCAACTGTCCAGGAACTCGGCCTCGGCCGGGCTGTACGGGTACTGCTCCGCCTCCTCCGGGGTCGGGATCAGCCCGGGTGTGCCCCGCCGCAGCCGCAGCATGGCCAGCCCCGCCGAGCGGGCCAGCCGCCTGGCCCGGTCCTCGTCGTCGGCCGCCACCGCGCTCACCCCGATCAGCGCGTACGGCTCGTCCAGGACGGCCGAGGGGCGGAAGGACGAGCGGTAGAGGTCGAGCGCGGGGACGGTGTTGGCCGCGCTGAAGTGGTGCGCGAAGGCGAACGGCAGGCCGAGCCGCCCCGCCAGCTGCGCACTGAAGCCGGACGAACCGAGCAGCCAGACCGGCGGCCGCCCGTCGCCCTGGGGGACGGCGCTGAGCCGGGCGTACGGGTGCCCGTCCGGGAAGTCACCGTCCATGAAGTGCAGCAGCTCGGAGAGCTGCTGCGGGAAGTCGTCCGGGCTCTCCGCCACACCCCGGCGCAGCGCGCGGGCGGTGGCCTGGTCGGTGCCGGGCGCCCGGCCGAGGCCGAGGTCGATCCGGCCCGGGTGCAGCGACTCCAGCAGGCCGAACTGCTCCGCGATCGCCAGCGGCGCGTGGTTGGGCAGCATCACGCCACCGGAGCCGAGCCGGAGGGTGCGGGTGTGCGCGCCGAGGTGGGCCAGCAGCACGGCCGGGGTGGAGCTGGCGACGCCGGGCATCCCGTGGTGCTCGGCGACCCAGAAGCGGTGGTAGCCCCAGCGCTCGGCATTGCGGGCCAGCTCGGTGGTGGCTGCCAGCGCCTCGGTGGGCGAGTGACCGACGCCGATCGTCGCGAGGTCGAGGATGGAGAGCGGGGCCGGGGCGGTGCCCCGGGCCACGCCACGGATGGGGTCTGCGGCTGCTGCCGGCGGGGTGCTCGCCTGCTGCTCGTCCTCGGAGGTCATGCCGGGGTTCTCCCTTCTGGCGGGATGCGGGTTGTCCGTTCCTGCCGTCGGGACTCAATCAACCGAGCCGGGCGGCCTCCTGTTCCCGGCGGTCGGGCGTGGTGGCCGTCGACCGGGCCGCGCCGGACGCCACCGACTCTCTGATCCGGCCGCCCGCTTTTAGCTGACGATCCGACAGGAGCCTTCACCTGGACGTGGATTAGGGGTCAAGTCAGGGGGTGGCGAATTGACGCCAGCGCCAGAAGTCGCCAGCCGTAGGACTCGCGCCGCCCACACCCCTTCGGGCAGGCTTTCCGATCGGTAGGGCAATGCACCGGCGTCCCTACTCCCACCTGCAAGGTCGGCGGGCTGGACCAGTTCCGCTGGACCCCTGTGAGCCCCTGGAGCGGCACCCCGCCTCAGGGGCTCACGTCAATCCGCAGCACCCTCTTCGTCCGGCAACCGGCTCGCCAGGGACGTATCGTGATGCGCGACACACGGGGGTGCTTCATGGCATGAAACGTCTACCCGCTAGCGTTACCCCCGTAGTCACCGGGACACCTCTCGGAGACTTGTTGAGGGAGCATCGCCTTGGACGCCGCAGCGCTGGTAGGGCCGGTATGGATCTGCGTACTGGCGCTCTTTGCCGTACTCGGTGACGCCTTCCTGCCTTTCCTGCCGAGTGGCACCCTGGTGATCCTGGCCGTCCTGAACACCACCGAGGTGGACGGTGCGCCGCTGCTGCTCGCGGCCGGTGTCGCGGTGGCGTCCTTCCTGGGTGACTTCGTTCTGCTGAATCTCGCCCGCCGCGGTTCGCCGCGGGTGCAGCGCCGACTCGACGACCGCCCAGAACTTGCGGCCAGCGTCGAACGGCTCCAGCAGTACTTCACCGGGCAGACCAGCCGGACGGCCGCCGCAGTGGTGATCGTGGCCCGCTTCGTCCCGGCGGGACGGACCGTCCTCGACCTGGCGGTCGGCCACTCTTCCTCCTCCTCGCGCCGCTTCCTCCGGATGTCGGCGCTGGCCGCGCTGATCTGGGCCTCGTACATCGTGAGCCTGGGCTGGCTGAACAGCCACTGGTTCAACACCGACTGGCTGAGCCTGGCGGTCTCCTGCGTCGCGGCGACCGCGATCAGCACCGCGGTGGCCCGGCTGGTCCGCCGTCGGCGCCGCGAGCTCGCGCTCACCTGACGTCCGCCCGACGCCGGCCCAACGCCCATCTGACACTCCCCCAGTTCGACGCTCCGGCCGGGCTCCCCGCCGGGCGGTGTCTCGTCGACCGGCGCCCCGCTGACGACTGTTCCGGCGAACTGTCCCAAGACTGCAACAGTGCTCCTATCGTGGAGCCGGACGCCCCTTGGCTGCGTGTTGTTCCGCAGCGAAGGGGCTTTTGAAGTGCTCTCGTCCCACATGGCATGCTGGCGCTGAAATATCCATCAATATCCGATTTTTCCGCACGGACTGTCGGATGCACTACGGCTGGGGAGACCATGGGCAGCATCTCGCGCAGGACCGTACTCAGTGCCACCGCCGCGACCGCGGCCCTCGGAGCGGTGGCCGCCTGTGGCGACAGCGGATCCGGGAGCGGCGGTTCGGGAGGCGGCACGTCCGCGTCGGGAAGCCCGGGGAGCAGCGGGAGTTCGAGCACCGCGCCGGTGAAGGGCAAGCCGATCGGAGACGGCTCCACCTCGGACACCGGGGCTCAGCCCAACCAGCCGAAGCCCGAGAAGCTCAAGCCCGGTGAGCGTCCGCCGCAGTTCGTGGTCTTCTCCTGGGACGGTGCCGGCGGCACCGACGACAACCAGTTCCCGAGGTTCCTCAAGCTGGCCGAGCAGTACAAGGCCAACATGACCTTCTTCCTCTCCGGCATCTACACGCTGCCGAAGAGCAAGTCGAACCTCTACCACCCGCCGCAGCACTCGGTCGGCGCGTCCGACATCCCGTTCCTCTCCGACAACGCGGTGAAGAGCACCATCAAGCTGATCAGCCAGGCCTGGCTGGCCGGGCACGAGATCGGCACGCACTTCAACGGGCACTTCTGCTCCACCCGCTCCGACGGCAACGGCGTCAACAAGTGGAGCCCCGACGACTGGCAGAGCGAGATCGACCAGGCCATCTCCTTCGTCACCCAGTGGAAGACCAACACCGGCTTCACCGACGTCGATCCGTTCCCCTTCGACTACAAGAAGGAGCTGATCGGCGGTCGGACCCCGTGCCTGGAGGGGCAGAAGGCGCTGCTGCCGACGGCGGTCAAGCTGGGCTGGAAGTACGACGCCAGCTCGCCGGGCGGTCTGCAGATCTGGCCGCAGAAGGTGCAGGACGGGAAGATCTGGGACTTCCCGCTGCAGTCCGTCCCCTTCCCCGGGCACGGTTTCCAGGTGCTCTCGATGGACTACAACATCCTGGCCAACCAGTCCGCGGGCAGCACGAAGGGTGACCCGGCCAAGTACGACGCCTGGCGCACCCAGGCCAAGGACGCCTACCTGGCCGGCTTCGACCGCGCGTACAACTCCAACCGCGCGCCGCTGTTCATCGGCAACCACTTCGAGCAGTGGAACGGCGGTATCTACATGGACGCCGTCGAGGAGGCGCTCAAGGTGATCGCGGGCAAGCCCGAGGTCCAGCTGGTGTCGTTCCGTCAGTTGGTCGAGTGGCTGGAGGTCCAGGACCAGTCGACGCTGCGGAAGCTGCGGACCCTCGGCGTGGGCAAGGCGCCCGCGGAGGGCTGGCCGGCTTTCCTCGGCTCGGCGGGCTGACACCCCCGAGGGGTGCCGCCCAGGTGATGGCGGACAGTTGACGGTGGGTCAGTGGTGCGGCAGGCCATGACATCCGTCATTCGGATGTCATCACCGGCGGCACTGCCGGGCGGTACCCCGGTCGCGGGATTCTCGATGAGGCAGCAGACAGCCGCCAGGGAATCATCGGACAGGGGACACAGCGATGGCACTCATCACCAGCACTCGGACCAGCGGCACCCGGATCAACCGCGGCACCGGAGTCGACCCGAGGATCGCCGGGCTCGCCCCGCTCGCCGTCGACGTGGCGCTGCCGCTGGCGGTGTACTTCGCGGCCCACTCGCTGCTCGGGCTCGGACTGGTCACCGCGCTCGGCCTCGGCAGTGCGGTGCCGGCTGTGCGGACAGTGGCGAGCCTGGTGCGGCGGCAGCCGGTGAACGCGCTCGCGCTGCTGATGCTGGCCGTCAACGTGGTGGGGATCGCGCTGTCCGCCGTGGCGGGTGACGCCCGGCTGATGATCGCCAAGGACGGTGCGGTCTCCAGCGTGATCGGCGGCGCCATCGTGATCTCGGCACTGCTCGGCCGACCGGCGATGAGCGCCGGGCTGCGGCCCTTCCTGGTCAAGAACAGCGCCGACCGGGAGGCGGCCTGGCTGCGGCTCTCCGCCGGGGACGCCGTCTTCCGCCGCAACGAGCGGAACTTCTCCCTCGCCTGGGGCACCGTCCTGCTCGTCGAGTGCGCGGCCAAGGTCGTCGGCGCCTACACCTTCCCCGTCGAGACCATGGTGTGGCTGGGCCCGGTCATGCTCTCCGCGGCCATCACCTGCGGCATCGCCGTTGGCAATGTCTTCGCCGGACGGATGGCCGAGCGCATCGGCACCGAGACGGTCTGACCTCGGCACCGGCCCGACTGCCCCTCCCCTGCTGTCTCGAGCCCTTCCGGGCGCCCTCCGGAAGGGCTCGAGGCATTGCTCGGACGGAGCTGATACGTCGTCACCACGACGACTGCTACCGATCGGAGGTGGCCCTGGTCAGCTCGCGAGCAGCCGCAGCACGATCTGCTCGGCTCCGGCCGCACCGGCCACGATCGTGTAGTGGTTGGTGTCCGGCACCGGGGTGGCCTTGACCCGCTCCAGGTCGAGCCCCGCGAGCTCGATCCGGTTCACGTCGTACAGCCCCTGCGGCTCGTCCATCAGGCCGCGCTCGGCCCAGAGCAGCTCGGCGGGCAGTGGGAGCCGGTGGACCGCCCCGGCGGCGTCCTTGTCGAGCAGGACCTCGCCGCCGTCCTGGCGGATCGCCTCCGGCACGCAGGAGGACCGGAGTTCGGGCTCGGTGCCGACCAGGTCCCGCTGGATGTAGGCCTCGAACTCGGCCGTCCACGCTCCGGCGAAGGCCGGGTGCTGCCGCCAGAACGCGCGGTAGGCGTCCCGGCTCGGGAAGGTCATCGACAGCCGGGCCAGTGCCGGGCCGAGCACGGCGGCCAGCGCGGCGTCCTCGGTCACCCCGACCGGCAGCGGGAAGCTGACCGCCCCGTCCACCAGGAGCAGCGAGGACGCCAGCTCGGGGTGCCGGACGGTGGCGAGCGCCGCGATCCAGGCGCCCATCGAGTGCCCGGTGAGGCGGACCGGGCCGAGGCCGAGCGCCGCCACCAGGGCGGCCACGTCGTCGGCGTGCCGGGCCAGACCGTACGGCCCGGCGACTGTACGGCTGGCTGCCCGACCGCGCAGGTCGGGAGCTATCAGGGTGGCCCGGCCGGCGAGCTGACGGGCCACCTCGCTCCAGGCCAGGGCGTTCGCGGTGATGCCGTGCAGGGCCACCACGGTCGGGGCGTCGGGGTCGGTGGCCGGCCACCGAAGGACCGTCAGGTCACCACCCGGGACGGGGACGGTCAGCTCTTCGTAGCGGGCGGATCCGGAGCTCACGTGGTGCCACCTTCCAGGGAGTGGGCCGGGCCGGGAACCCCGACCTTGTCGGCGTTGGAACGGCCGGCCCGGATACGAGCTGGCAGCTTAGCCAGGCCACCGGGGAGCAGATAGACCACCGCGACAAAGAGTGCACCGAGCAAAAAGAGCGGCTGCGACAGCGGTACTCGGAGCACAGCCGGGAGGTCCGCGATGGCCGCGGAGTTCGCCAGGTCACCCAGCCGGTGGCCCGCCCAGGTGTAGAGGACGCCGCCGAGCAGCGGGCCCCATCGAGTACCCGAACCGCCCAGCACGACCATCACCAGCAGCGCGAGGGTCGCGTCCGAGGTGGCTGCCTGCGGGGTCGCGCCGCCGGTCAGCAGCAGGTAGACCACCCCGCCGGCACCGGCCAGGCCGCCGGCGATGACGAAGGCCACCAACTTGAAGCCGTAGGGGCGCAGGCCTAGCACCTCGACCCGGCGCTCGTTCTCCTTGATGCCCTCCCAGACCCGGCCGGTGGGAGAGTTGACGGTCCAGTGGACGACGGCCAGGGTCAGCACCAGATAGCCGAGGGCGATCCAGTAGAGGTTGGCGGTGTTCTCGATGCCGACCAGGCTGTCGGGCAGCATCTCGACCGGCGCGGCCCGACCCTCTTCGCCGCCGGTCACCCCGCCGGGGTTGCGCTGGACCAGGATCGAGCCAGCCTGGGCGAACGCGAGCGTCACCATGGAGAAGCCGATGCCGGTCACCCGCAGGCTGACCGAGCCGAGCAGCAGCGCGAGGCTGATGGAGCAGCCGATGCCGAACAGTGCGGCGGCGGCGAAGGGGAGTTGGAGTTCGAGCATCGCGAGGTCGGTCGCGTAGAGACCGGTGGCGAAGTAGAGCGCGTGCCCGAAGGAGAGCAGACCGGTGCGGCCGAGCAGGAGGTCGTAGCCGGTGGCTAGCGCGCCGTAGACCAGGCAGAGGGCGATGAGCTGCAGGCTTCCGGGACTGCCGAGCGGGCCGTCGAGGAGTCCGGGAAGCGGAAGCGCACTATATGGGGCGACAAGGAACAGGATCAGCAGAGCGATCGGCCACCAGCGTAGCGCTCTGTATATGAGTGTCGAGCGTTCTGTGATTGATTCACCTGTTCGAGGGATGGTGCGATCGCCCCCCGGTGCAGCAGACTTGTCGTCAGCGGCGCTTCCGGTGCTCGTGGTTGAGGTGTCAGTGCTCACGCGAGCCTCCCGGTGAGTCCGCGCGGTCGCACCAGGAGCAGTACGGCCAGCAGCACGACGACCGAGAGGTCGCCGAGCCCGGCAGCGGTGTAGTAGTTGGCGAACTGCTGGACGAGGCCCACCGCGACGGAGGCCACTGCCGCTCCGGTGACGGAGCCCATGCCTCCCATCACGACCACGACGAAGGCGAAGATGAGCAGGCTGGTCCCCTGGCCGGGGTGGACCGAGCCGAAGTAGAGGCCGCTCAGCGCCCCGCCGAGCGCGGCGGCCGCGCCACCGATCGCGAAGACCAGCGTGAACGCCTTGCGGACGTCGATACCCAGGGCCGTGACCATCGCGCGGTCCTCGACGCCGGCCCGGACCACCAGGCCGTACCGGGTCCGACTCAGGAACAGCCGCAGCGCCACCAGGACGAGGGCCGCCGCCGCGAGCAGGACGAAGCGATTGACCGGGACGATCGCGCCGAACAACCCCACCGTGCCGGAGAGCGCGGCGGGTTGGGGGAAGGGACGGGAGTCCGCTCCCCAGATCCCCATCAGCAGCGCGGGCACCGCGAGACCGACACCGACCGTGGCCAGGATCTGGTCCCGGGGGCGGTTGTAGAGAGGACGGATCAGCACCAGTTCGAGCAGGACGGCCGCGACCGTCCCGACCGCCGTACCGAAGACGACCGCGAGCCAGAAGCTCATCCCGCCCTCGGTGCCCGCCCACCAGGTGGCGTACGCACCGACCGAGAGCAGCGCCCCGTGGGCGAAGTTGAGCACGTCCATCAGACCGAAGATGAGCGAGAGCCCGGAGGCGACCAGGAAGTACAGCGCACCCAGTCCGAGACCGGTACAGGTGAGGAGGACGACAGTGTCCATCAGGGAGCCACCTCCGTGGTGACAGCGGCAGTCGGAGCGACGGGAGGAGGTACGGCAACGGTCGACGACGCGGGCGCCGAGCCGGAACCAGCAGCAGGACCGCCAGCAGGACCAGCAGCAGGACCGGGCGCGGGGCGGCCGACGCCGAGCAGTCGGCGGGCGGCCTCCTCGTCGGCGAGCAACTCGGCCGTGCCGCCCCGGTGGGCGGTCCGGCCGTCGGCCAGCACGACGCAGGTGCCGGCCAACCGGCGGACCAGAGCGAGGTTCTGCTCGACCAGCAGGACGGGTACCGTCGCGGCGGCCCGCTCCAGCACGTCGGCGACCTCGGACACGATCTTCGGCGCCAGGCCCTTGGTCGGCTCGTCGGCGATGATCAGGCGGTTGCCGTTGAGCAGGGTCCGTCCGATCGCCACCATCTGCTGCTGACCGCCGGACAGCGTCCCGGCCAACTGCCCGGCCCGCTGCTTGAGTTCCGGGAAGAGCTCGTGGACCAGGTCGTACGCCGGGGAGCCGTCCCGTTCGGCGAGTCGGAGATTCTCGGCCACGGTCAGGCCGGCGAAGATCCCCCGGTCCTCCGGGGCATAGCCAATGCCCTGACGGACCACCAGGTGGGTCGGCAGCTTCACCAGTTCGGCCCCAGCGAACCGCAGGCTCCCGGTCCGCGGCACCAGCCCCATGATCGCCTTGACCGTGGTGGTCTTCCCCGCGCCGTTGCGCCCGAGCAGGGCGGTGACCCCGCTCGGCGCGACGTCCAGGTCCACCCCGTGCAGGATGTGCAACCCGTCGATCACCACCCGCAGGTGACGCACCGTCAGCAACGCCTCCGGGTCAACGGCGGCGACAGCAGCACCAGCGGCAGCCTCGTCGGTCTGACCGGAGGTCAGGAAGGAGGAGTCCGTCACAGTCCCTCTCCCAGGTAGGCCTGCTGCACGGTGGCGTCGGCCATCACGGCAGCAGGGGTGTCGAGCGCGAGCAGCGTGCCGTGGTGCATCACGGCGAGCCGGTCCGCGAGGCCGAGCAGGACGTCCATGTGGTGTTCCACCATCAGCACGGTGCGGCCGAGGTCCCGGTGCACCGAGCGGATCAGCGCGGTCAGGGCCGGGACCTCCTCCGCGCTGACTCCGGCCATCGGCTCGTCCAGCAGGATCAGCCGGGGGTCGGAGACCAGCAGGACGGCCAGCTCCAGCTTGCGCTTCTCGCCGTGCGACAGCGCACTCGCCAAAGTGTCGGCCCGGTGGGCGAGTTCGGTCCGCTCCAGGGTCTCGGCGACCTGCCCGGCGTACCGGCCGGCCCGGCGCCAGATCCGGTACGAGGCGCCCGGCCCGGCCGCCGCCTGGGCGGCCAGCCGGACGTGGTCGGCCACCGTCATCCCGTTCCACAGTGAGGAGGTCTGGAAGGTCCGGCCCAGTCCGCGGCGGGCCCGGCCGTGCACCGACTCGGTGGTGATGTCCGCACCGTCGAGCTCGATGACCCCGTGCGTCGCCGGGTAGATCCCGGAGATCAGGTTGAACAAGGAGGTCTTGCCCGCGCCGTTCGGGCCGATGAAAGCGATGAACTCGCCTTCGTGCACGTCGAAGGAGACTTCCTCGACGATCGGCACGCCACGGACGGACCAGCCCACCCCGCGCAGCCGCAGCACCGAATCGACCGAGGCTTCCGCCGAGGCTCCCACCACCTCCACCGGGGCACTCACCACCCCGGCCGAGGCTCCCACCACCCCGGCCGAGGCTCCCGCCGTGGCCGAGGAGGCGGCTGCGGCTGCACGGTTCGACATGTGGATCAGCCCGCGATCGGGGTGGCCGGGGGTGCCACCTGGTCAGCGGGGAGGGTCTTCTCCACCGTCGGCTTCGCGTCTGCGCCGGACCCGGTGAGCTTCACCTGGAACATCGGCTGCAGCAGTGCGTGGTCCTCGGCCCGGACGGTCAGCTTGCCCTTGACCCCGTCGAAGCTCCACCCCTCCAGCGCCTTCACCAGGGCGTCGGTGTCGTCGGCCGAGCCCTTATTGGCCTCGATCGCGTGCACCACCATCTGCGCGGCGGTGAAGCCGTCAGGGGTGAAGATGTCCGACTTGGCGCCGGCCTTGCCGACGGCGGCGGTCATCGCCTTCTCGACCTCGGTGCCGGCCGCGCCGTCGAAGTAGTGGTTCAGGAAGGAGATCTTCTCGGCCGCCGGGCCGAACAGCGGGTAGGAGGCCGCCAGGTCGAGGCCGGTCACCACCTTGGTCGAGGCGAAGACGTCCTGCTGGTTGAGCGAGGTCCAGAGCGCGGAAGCGGTCTCCCCCGCCCAGGCGACGTACAGCAGGTCGGGCTTGGCGGACTTCGCCTGGGTGGCGAACGGGGTGAGGTCGGTCGCGCTCGGCGGAGCGAGCACCGCGTCCACCATCGCGCCCTGACCGCCCAGCACCGCCTTCACGGCCGCCACGTTGCCCTGCCCGAAGGCATTGTCCTGGGCCAGCACCGTGACCTTCTTGCCCTTGGCGTCCCCGATGAACGAGGCCGCCGTACGAATGTCCTGGTACGACTGCCGACCCGAACGGAAGGTGTACTTGTTCAGCCCGGTGACCTTGTCGGTGGCGGCCGGGCCGCTGATGAAGAGCACCTTGTTCTGCGCCGCGATCGGGCCCACCTGGAGCGCCACGCCCGAGGCGGTCGAACCCGCCAGGATCTTGTGCCCCTTGCCGATCAGGTCCTTGGCGGCGGAGACAGCCTTGGCCGGGTCGCCCGCGTCGTCCTGTTCGGCGAGCTCGATCTTGTGGCCGTCCACCGTGCCGGTGCCCTTGGTCGCGTAGTCGAGCCCCGCCTTGAAGCCCTCCAGGTACTGCTTGCCGTAGGCCGCCAGCGGACCGGTCTTCGAGTACACCAGCCCGACCTTCACCGGGGTCTTGCTGCCACCCGCGTCGGCCGCCGTGCTGCCCGCCGTCCCGGCCTTGGCGCAGCCGACCACGGTCACCGCGAGCAGGCCACCCAGCGCGGCGGCGAGCAGGCGCCGACTCCCTCGGCGCGCGGTCGGGCGAGCGGTCGAGGGAGCCGTCGAGGGAGCCGTCGATCGCGCGGCGGGACAAACGGTCGAGCTCACGGCCTGAGCTGCGGGTCTGGGGCTGTTGGTGGAACTGCGCATGATGGCCGACTCCTGACGACACGGCGGTGGTGGATTCCGGAACCGTAGGTGCGGCGTCGGGTGGGCGACATGTGACGGGACGACGCAGCGTCAGCTGTCGATATGTGCCGGACCGCCATATCCCCGGCCATCACCCCGGCTCATGTGCCTGATCGACATGGGACGGGCCACTCCCATGGCCACGGCCGCCATGGAAAGCCCCGGTCGGCTGCGGAGAAGGTGGTGGGCGCAGCAAGGTCCCGACCTCCTGCGGCACCGTCCCAACCCCCTCATGAGGTGACTCCCTTGGACAAGGTCTTGGACTCCCCCGCCCGCGCGGTCGAGGACATCCCCGACGGCGCGACGCTCGCCGTCGGCGGCTTCGGTCTCTGCGGCATTCCGAGCACGCTGATCGGCGCCCTGGTCGGCGCCGGCACCTCCGGTCTGCGGGTGGTGTCCAACAACTGCGGGGTGGACGATTGGGGGCTCGGCCTGCTCCTCCGGGCCGGCCGGATCGCCCGGATGACCTCCTCCTACGTGGGTGAGAACAAGGAGTTCGCCCGGCAGTACCTGTCCGGCGAGCTGGAGGTCGAGCTCACCCCGCAGGGCACACTGGCCGAGCGGCTGCGCGCGGGTGGTGCGGGCATCCCCGCCTTCTTCACCCCCGCTGGGGTGGGCACCCAGGTCGAGGAGGGCGGCCTGCCCTGGCGGTACGCCGCCGACGGGAGCGTCGCGCTGGCCTCACCGCCCAAGGAGGTCCGGGAGTTCGGCGGTCGGCGGTACCTGCTGGAGGAGGCGATCACCGCCGACTACGCGCTGGTCCGCGCCGAGGTGGCCGACCGGCACGGCAACTGCGTCTTCAACGCCGCCGCGCGCAACTTCAACCCGCTCTGTGCCACCGCCGGCCGGACCACCGTGGTCGAGGCGGACCGGATCGTCGAGCCCGGCCAGCTCCCGCCGGACGCGATCCACCTGCCCGGCGTCTACGTCGACCGGGTGGTCGCCGCCGACCCCGCCGACCGCCGGATCGAACGCCGCACCGTCCGGGCCCTGCCCACCAACTCCACCACCCCCCAGGGGAGCTGAGCCATGACCGCCGACAGCACCACCACCGCCACCACAACCGCGCTCGACCCGCGCGACGCTCTGGCCGCCCGGGCGGCCCGCGAGCTCCGCGCCGGCCAGTACGTCAACCTGGGCATCGGCCTGCCCACCCTGATCCCCGGTCACCTGCCGCCCGGCGTGCACGTGGTGCTGCACTCGGAGAACGGCATCCTCGGTGTCGGCCCCTACCCGTACGACGGCGCGGAGCACCCCGACCTGATCAACGCGGGCAAGGAGACGGTCACCGTCGCCGACGGCGCCGCGTACTTCGACTCGGCGTTCTCGTTCGGCATGATCCGGGCCGGCCGGATCGACGTCTCGGTGCTCGGCGCGATGCAGGTCTCCGCCGCCGGCGATCTGGCCAACTGGATGATCCCCGGCAAGATGGTCAAGGGGATGGGCGGTGCGATGGATCTCGTGCACGGCGCCCGCCGGCTGATCGTGGTGATGGAGCACACCGCCCGGGACGGCTCCCCCAAGATCGTTGACGAGCTGTCACTGCCCGCCACCGGCCGGGGCGTGGTGCACCGCATCGTCACCGACCTGGCCGTCATCGACGTCACCCCCGAGGGCCTCCGCCTGGTCGAGGTCGCCCCCGGTCACACCTTCGACGAGGTGCAGGCCGCCACCGGCCCGAAGCTGCTCTGACACACCATCCGACACACCATCCGACACACTATCCGACACACCATCTGACCGGCCATCTACCGACCAGCTGACCCACCCTCAACCGGTCATGCCGGGCCCGGCCCACCTCGACAGGCCGGGCCCGGGTGACCGGACGCCTCGTCAGCCCTGCTCGGCCAGGTTCGGCACCCGCCAGTCGATCGGCTCGCTGCCGAACCCGGTCAGCGCCTCGTTGATCTGCGAGAACGGACGGCTGCCGAAGAACAGCCGGGCCGACAGCGGCGAGGGGTGCGCCCCCTGCACCACCACGTGCCGGGAGGTGTCGATCAGCGGCAGCTTCTTCTTCGCGTAGTTACCCCAGAGCACGAAGACGCACGGCTCGGGTCGGTCGCTGACCGCCGTGATCACCGCGTCGGTGAACTTCTCCCAGCCCTTGCCCTTGTGCGAGTTGGCCTCGTGCGCGCGCACCGTGAGCACCGCGTTGAGCAGCAGCACGCCCTGCTCGGCCCAGTGCATCAGGTAGCCGTTGTCGGGGGCGGGGATGCCGAGGTCGGCGTCCAGCTCCTTGAACATGTTCCGCAGCGAGGGCGGGGTCTTGACGCCGGGCTGCACCGAGAAGCTCATCCCGTGCGCCTGGTTGTCGTCGTGGTACGGGTCCTGGCCGAGCACCAGCACCCGGACCTTCTCGTACGGCGTGGCCGCCAGCGCCGCGAACTCCTGCCCGCTGGGCGGGAAGACCTGGTGCTCGGCCCGCTGCTCCGCCACGAAGGCCGCCAGCTCACCGAAGTACGGCTTGGCCAACTCCCCCGCCAGCGCCCCGCGCCAGGACTCCGGCACCTCGAACCCGGCCACCGTCTCCACCAGCTCCGTCACAGCCCCACTGCCTCTCACCGCACAACGTCATCTGACACCCCGAACGCTACACACCCGTACCGACACGACAGCGCCCCTCCGGCCACCGGCTACCAGCCGGACCGAAGGGGCACAGGAGTCGAGCAGAGGTCAGAGCAACTCGATCAGACGACCCGATCAGATCAGCTCGATCAGGTCGGCGATCGACTTGGCCACCCGGGTCGGCCGGTACGGGAAGCGCTCCACGTCCGCCTCGGCGGTCAGACCGGTGAGCACCAGGATGGTCTCCATGCCGGCCTCCATGCCCGCGACGATGTCGGTGTCCATCCGGTCGCCGATCATCACGGCGGTCTCGGAGTGGGCGCCCGCGCTGTTCAGCGCCTCGCGCATCATCAGCGGGTTGGGCTTGCCGACGAAGTACGGGTCGACACCGGTCGCCTTGGTGATCAGCGCCGCGACCGAGCCGGTGGCCGGCAGCACGCCCTCGGGGGACGGGCCGGTCTCGTCCGGGTTGGTGCAGATGAACCGCGCCCCGGCGTTGATCAGGCGGATCGCCTTGGTCAGCGCCTCGAAGCTGTAGGTGCGGGTCTCGCCGAGGACCACGTAGTCCGGGTCCTTGTCGGTCAGCACGTAGCCGGCCTGGTAGAGCGCGGTGGTCAGACCGGCCTCGCCGATGACGTACGCGGTGCCGCCCGGGCGCTGGCCCTTGAGGAACTTGGCGGTGGCCAGGGCCGAGGTCCAGATGCACTCCTCCGGCACCTCCAGGCCCATACCGGCCAGCCGGGCGCTGAGGTCCCGGGGGGTGTAGATGGAGTTGTTGGTCAGCACCAGGAACGGCTTGCCGGACTCCCGCAGGCGGCGGAGGAACTCCTCCGCGCCGGGGATCGGCGTGCCCTCGTGAATGAGGACGCCGTCCATGTCGGTCAGCCAGGACTCGATGGGCTTGCGCTCTGCCACGTGCGTGTCTCCCGAAGTCGTGCGAGGTCGTGCGGATAGCGGTGAGAGTGGTGCCCCGGAGAGCCCCACCAGGGATACTGCGCTGCCCCAACGGGGCACAGCCTAATCCGCACGCCTGCCCGACGGGAGCACGTCCCGCCCACCGGACGGCCGGCTCCGCCTCTCGGATCGATCCTCATGGCCACCTCAAGGCAGGCTTAAAGGGTTCCTAACAGATCTGAGTGCCCGTCAACTGCCAAGCGGCGCCTGGCTAGCGTACTTCTCAGCGACCCCCACCGCTGAAGGAGCACCCCCACCATGTCTCTTCGTCGCACCGCCGTCGTCGTCGCCCTCGCCGGCACCGCACTGGCCACCACCGCGCTCGGCGCCGGCACCGCCACGGCCCACGGCTCCCTGCAGAACCCGCTCAGCCGGGTGTACGGCTGTTATCTGGAGAACCCGGAGCAGCCCAAGTCGGCCGCCTGCAAGGCCGCCATCGCCGTCGGCGGCACCCAGGCCATGTACGACTGGAACGGCGTCCGGATCGGCGACGCGGCCGGCCGGCACCGCCAGCTGATCCCGGACGGCCGCCTGTGCAGCGCGAACGCCGCCGAGTTCGTCGGGCTCGACCTGGCCCGCAACGACTGGCCGGCCACCAACCTGACCGCCGGTGCGAGCACCACGTTCAAGTTCCGGGCCACCGCGCCGCACCGGGGCACCTTCCAGCTCTTCATGACCAACAGCAGCTACAACCCGAACCTCCCGCTGAGCTGGTCGAACCTGGACACCACACCGTTCGCCAGCATCACCGACCCGCAGGTGGTGAACGGCTACTACTCGTTCCCGGTGACCATCCCGACCGGCAAGACCGGCCGTCAGATGGTCTACGCGATCTGGCAGCGTTCGGACAGCCCGGAGGCGTTCTACACCTGCTCCGACGTGGCCTTCGACGGCAGCGGTACGGCCGCCGCCCCGGCCGCCGTGGTCCCGGCCTCGGACACCTCCGCGCACCACGACCACGCCGCAGCACCGGTCGTCGCACCCGCAGCCGCCCCGGCCGCCGCACCCGCAGCAGCCCCCGCCACCGCCCAGCAGCTGGCCGAAACGGGCACCGACCGCTCCACCGGCCTGATGGCCGCCGTCGGCAGCTCGTTCGTCCTGGCCGGCGGCGCCGTCGCCGTCCTGCACCGCCGTCGCCGGATCGAGGGCCGGACCGCCCGCTGACGCCGGGGCAACCGCGCCGCACCGGCCCGGAGCGGGGGTCGTGGTTGAGTAAGGGCATGAGCAGCACGCCCCGCCCCCCGTTCCGTGTCGGCCTGGTCGGCTACGGCCTGGCAGGCTCCGCCTTCCACGCCCCGCTGATCGCCACCACCCCCGGACTGCAGCTGGACGCGGTGGTCACCGCCAACCCCGACCGCCGCGCCCAGTTGCACCGCGAACACCCGAACGCCCGCCCGCTGGGCACGCCCGAGCAGCTGTTCGACCAGGCCGCCGAGGGCCGGCTCGACCTGGTGGTGATCGCCTCCCCGAACCGCACTCACGTACCGCTGGCCCGCACCGCGCTGACCGCCGGGCTGCCCACCGTGGTGGACAAGCCGCTGGCCGCCACCGCCGCCGAGGCGGCCGAGCTGTGCCGGCTCGCGGAGCGCACCGGCACCCTGCTGTCGGTCTTCCAGAACCGCCGCTGGGACGGCGACTTCCTGACCGCCCGTCGGCTGGTCGAGGACGGCTCGCTCGGCCGGGTGCACCGGTTCGAGTCCCGGTTCGAGCGGTTCCGGCCCAAGCCCAAGGCGGGCTGGCGCGAACTGGCCGACCCCGCCGAGGTCGGCGGCACCCTCTACGACCTGGGCAGCCACCTGGTGGACCAGGCCCTCACGCTGTTCGGCCCGGTCGAGTCGGTCTACGCCGAGATCGACGTCCGCCGGGACGGCGCGGCGGTGGACGACGACGCCTTCCTCGCCCTCACCCACGCCTCGGGCGTCCGCTCGCACCTGTGGACCAGCGCGATCGCCGCCCTCGGCGGCCCCCGCCTGCGGGTGCTCGGCGACGCCGCCGGGTACGTGAAGTTCGGCATGGACCCGCAGGAGGCCGACCTCAGGGCCGGACGCCGCCCGGGCACCGGCACCCCGTGGGGCGCGGACGACCCGGCCCAGCACGGCACGCTCGGCACCGACGAGTCGTCAGCCCCGTGCCCCACCGCACCCGGCGACTACCCGGCCTACTACGCGGGCATCGCCACCGCCCTCGCCGACGGCACGCCGCCCCCGGTCGACCCGCGCGACGCCGTCGCCACCCTCGCCGTGCTGGAGGCCGCCCGCGGCTCGGCCGCCACCGGCAGCACCGTCCGACTGCCCGGCCCGGGCCACTGACCGGCCCACCAACCGGCCCACCAACCGGACCGCTGACCGGACCGCTGACCTGAACCCGCCCGGCCAACCCGTCACCCCGTCGGCGTAAGATGACGCCGAAGCTCTCGCCCCGCACCGGAGGAGGTCCGGCCATGACACTGCTCGCCGTACTCCTCGGCCTGGTCCGGGTGCTGACGGGTGATCAACTGGCCGGTTCCGGCGGCCTCGGCGTCGTCGCCGCCGCTGCCACCCTGGTCCTGCTGGCCGGGGTGGCGGCGGCCGCGCTGTCGACGGCCCGGCTGCTCGGGGCGCAGGCTCCGAGCGCGGTGCGGGACCGGGCGCTGCGCAGGCGCGCGTTCCGGTCCGCCTTCCTGCCCCAGCGTGATCCGGACGCCCGGGGCCGTCGTCGCCCCAGGGCACCGGGCGCGGCCCTGACGGCCGCCTGAGCCCACCGCGCCGACACACCCATCGCGCGCCACCACACCGAGCAACAGCTACGGCTCACCGGCCGTCCTCCGCCGACCTCTCGTATCCGAGACCCCGGAGGGCTCACCCCGTCATGTCCGTCTTCACCCTGCTCGACCCCGCCGTCGGCCTGGCGCACGACGCCGTCGCCGCCCTGGCCCAGCCGCTGCCGACCGCCCTGGCGATCGTGCTGTTCACCATCGGCGTCCGGCTGCTGCTGCACCCGCTGTCCCGGTCCGCCGCCCGGGGAGAACGGGCCAGGATCCGGCTCGCACCCCAGCTCGCCGAGCTGAAGCGGAAGCACGGCAAGCAGCCGGAGAAGCTCCGCGCCGCCAGCGCCGAGCTCTACCGTGCCGAGGGCGCCTCGCCGTTCACCGGCTGCCTGCCGATGCTGGTCCAACTGCCGTTCTTCACCGTGATGTACCGGCTCTTCACCACGCCGAACGACCTGCTCGGCGCGACCGTGTTCGGCGTCCCGCTCGGCCTGCACCCGGCCGGCGCCCACGCCCCCGCCGAACTGCTCGTCTTCGGGGCCCTGTTCGCCGCCCTGGCCGCGCTCGGCTGGGTCGGCTTCCGCCGGGGGCGCCGCAGCATCGTCGACCCCTCGGCACCCGGCGCCGCGCTGATGCCGTACCTCTCGTACGGCACCGCGCTGTTCGCGGTCCTGCTACCACTGGCCGGCGCGCTCTACCTGCTCACCACCACCGCCTGGACGCTCGCGGAGCGGGCCTGGCTGCACCGCGAGCGCACTACCCAGAGCTCACCGCAGGCGGGCTGACCTCAGCCCTGGTCCCACCCGGCAAGGTACTGGTCGATCTCACCGATGATCCGGGCCTTGCCGGGTGCGTCCAGGAAGGACGCCTCGACCGCGTTCCGCGCCAGCGCGGCGACCCCGGACTCGTCCAGGTCAAGCAGCCGGGCGGCGACCGCGTACTCGGTGTTCAGGTCGGTGCCGAACATGGGCGGGTCGTCGCTGTTGACCGTCACCAGCAGGCCGGCGTCGACCATCTGACGGATCGGGTGCTCCTCCATCCGCTGCACCGCGCGGGTGGCGATGTTGGAGGTCGGACAGACCTCCAACGGGATGCGGTGCTCGCCGAGCCAGTCCAGCAGCGACGGGTCCTTGACCGCCTGGGTGCCGTGGCCGATCCGCTCGGCGCCGAGCACCCGCAGGGCGTCCCAGACCGTCTCGGGTCCGGTGGTCTCACCGGCGTGCGGGACGCTGCGCAGGCCGGCCGCGCGGGCCCGGTCGAAGTACGGCTTGAACTGCGGGCGCGGCACGCCGATCTCGGGGCCGCCGAGCCCGAAGCTGACCAGACCCTCGGGCGCCAGGTCGACGGCCAGCCGGGTGGTCTCCTCGGCGGCGGCCAGACCGGCCTCGCCGGGGATGTCGAAGCACCAGCGCAGCACCACGCCGAGTTCCTTCTCGGCCCTGATCCTGGCGTCCTCGATCGCCTCCATGAAGGCCACGTCCGGGATGCCCCGGCTGACCGAGGAGTACGGGGTGACGGTCAGTTCGGCGTACCGGATGTTCTGCCGGGCCATGTCCTCGGCCACCCCGAAGGTGAGCGAGCGGACGTCCTCGGCGTCGCGGATCAGGTCCACCACACTCAGGTAGACCTCGATGAAGTGCCCGAAGTCGGTGAAGTTGAAGTACTCGGCCAGCGCGGCCGGGTCGGTCGGCACCTTGCTCTGCCCGGCGTGCCGGGCGGCCAGTTCGGCCACCACCCGCGGGGAGGCGGAACCGACGTGGTGGACGTGCAGTTCGGCCTTGGGCATCCCCGCGATGAACGCCTCGATGCCGCGCTTGCCCTGAGCCACCACTTCGTTCTCCTTCGTACGCTGCAGACGCGCCATGCTAACCCGCACTCAACCGCCCAGGGCCAGAGCCACGGTGTGGATCAGCAGTCCGGCCAGCGCGCCGACCACCGTGCCGTTGATCCGGATGAACTGCAGGTCCCGGCCGACGTTGGCCTCGATCTTGCGGGAGGCGTCGTCCGCGTCCCAGCCCGCCACGGTCTCCGAGATCAGCGCGGTGATCTCGGCCCGGTAGGTCTCCACCACGTACTGGGCGGCGTCCTGCAGCCAGCCGTCGGTCTTCGCCTGCAGCCTGGCGTCGGTGGCCAGCCGCCGGCCGAACGAGCGCAGCCCGTCCCTGATCCGGCGGCGCAGCTCGCTCTGTTCGTCCTCGGCGGCGGACAGCATCAACGTTCGGACGGCCGACCAGGAGGAGGCGATCAGCTCCTGCACCTCGGGGCGGGCCAGCAGGTCGGCCTTGGCCCGCTCGACCCGGGCGATGGTGGCCGGGTCCTGCTGGAGTTCGGTGGCGAAGTCGGCCAGGAAGTTGTCGACGGCGCCCCGGGCCGGGTGCTGCGGGTCGTCCCGGATGTCGGTGACGAAGCGCATCAGTTCCTTGTAGACCCGCTCACCGACCTGATGGTCGATGAACTTCGGGGTCCAGCCCGGAGTCTTCTGGGTGACCCGCTGGACCACATCCTCGTGATGCTCCGTCAGCCAGTCGTGCACCCGGACGGCGATCAGGTCCACCACCCCGTGGTGCCCGCCGTCGGCGACCACCTTGCCGAGCAGCCGCCCGGCCGGTTCGGCCACCGAGGTGGCGGCGGCCCGCCGGGTGACCGCCTCGGCCACCACGGCCTGCACGTCGTCGTCGTTGAGCACCGCGAGCACTCCGCGCAGCGCGGCCGCCGCCTCGCTGGTGACCCGCTCGGCGCTGCCCGGCGCGGCCAGCCACTCGCCGAGCCGGCGGGCGATGCCGATCCGGCCCAGCCGGTCCCGGACCACCGGGGCGGAGAGGAAGTTGTCGCCGACGAAGTCGCCCAGCGACTGGCCGAAGGCGTCCTTCTTGGTCGGGATGATCGCGGTGTGCGGGATCGGCAGTCCGAACGGGCGGCGGAACAGCGCGGTGACGGCGAACCAGTCCGCCAGCGCACCCACCATCCCCGCCTCGGCCGCCGCCGCGACGTACCCGGCCCAGGCTCCCGCACCGGCCGCGTCCGCCCAGGTGGCCAGCGCGAACACCACCGTGGCCAGCCCGAGCAGCCCGGTGGCGAACAGCTTCATCCGCCGGACGCCCCGGCGCTTCTCCTCGTCGGCCGCCGTGAAGCTGACGCCCAAACCGGTCACCGGCCTGACCTTCTGATCGACGCTCACCTGGATAGTCTGCCCCGCCCGGCCCGATCATCCGACGTAGCCACGTTCTTCTCCGGGACAGATCAGGGACGCAGCACGCTCCGGGCCCGCGAGGGACCGGACCTCCGAAGGGTGTCACGCATGACGACCAGCTCCGACCGACCGATCCGCTGGGGCGTGCTCGCCACCGGCGGGATAGCCGCCGCCTTCACCGAGGACCTGCTCGCCGTCCCCGGCGCCGAGGTGGCCGCCGTGGCCTCCAGGAGCGAGCCCTCGGCGCGCGCCTTCGCCGACCGCTTCGGCATCCCCCGGGCGTACGGCTCCTGGGCGGAACTGGCCGCCGACCCCGGGGTCGACGTGGTGTACGTGGCCACCCCGCACGTCGCCCACCTGGCCGCCACCACGCTGATGCTGGAGTCGGGGAAGGCGGTGCTGTGCGAGAAGCCGTTCACGCTGAACGTCCGTCAGGCCGAGGAGCTGGTCGCCACCGCCCGGGCGCGGAACAGCTTCCTGATGGAGGCGATGTGGATGTACCTCAACCCGGCGGTCCGCCGGATCGTCGAGCTGGTCAGGGACGGCGCGATCGGCGAGGTGCGGGCGGTGCACGCCGACTTCGGCTTCCCGGCCCCGGCCGACCCCGCCCACCGGCTCTGGGACCCGGCGGTGGGCGGCGGCGCCCTGCTGGACCTCGGCGTCTACCCGGTCTCCTTCGCCCACCTGCTGCTGGGTGAGCCCGAGCAGGTCAAGGCGGTGGCCACGCTGTCGCCGGACGGCGTGGACGAGCACACGGGCATCGTGCTGGGCCACCCCGGCGGAGCACTGTCGCTGCTCAGCTGCTCGCTGGTGGCCGGTTACGGCCAGCGGGCTTCGGTGCACGGCACCACCGGCCGGATCGAGCTGCCCGCCGACTTCTTCCACGCCACGAGCTTCGTGCTGCACCAGGACGGGAAGCCCGCCGAGGAGTACGTGCTCGACCGCGGCCCGGGCCACGGGCTCGGCCTGGAGGCCGCCGAGGTGGTCCGCTGCCTGCGGGCGGGGCTGACCGAGTCGCCGCTGGTACCGCTGGACGGCACGCTCGCGGTGATGCGCACGCTGGACGCCGTCCGGGCCCAGGTCGGGGTGCGCTACCCGGGCGAGTGACGGACCGTCAGGCGCCGAGCACGATCCGCCGCACGCCCGCCCAACGCGCCGGGTCGGTGACCCGGCGCCCGTCCAGCAGCACCCGGACGCCCGGCAGGTCGGCCGCCCCCAGCGTGCGGTACTCCGCGTGGTCGGCCTGCACCACCGCCGCCACCACCGGCTCGCCCCGGTGCGGCGGCAGGCCCAGGGCGGTCAGCTCCGCCGCGTCGTAGAGCGGATCGGCGACGTACGGCCGCGCCCCGGCCGCCCGGAGCGCGGCCACCAGCGGGAAGACGCCGGAGTACGCGGTCTCCCTGACCCCGCCCCGGTAGGCGGCACCGAGCACCAGCACGGCACGGTCCGTCAGACCGCCGAGCGCGTCGGCCAGGCGTCCGACCGCGTACTCCGGCATCGCCAGGTTGGCCACCCGCCCGGCCTCGACCACCGTCGCGGTCGGGTCGCCGGCCAGGTAGAGCCTCGGGTAGACCGGGATGCAGTGGCCGCCGACCGCGACGCCCGGCTGGTGCAGGTGGCTGTACGGCTGCGAGTTGCAGGCCTCGATCACCTCGGCGAGGTCCACCCCGATCCGGTCGGCGTACCGGGCGAACTGGTTGGCCAGGCCGATGTTGACGTCCCGGTAGGTGGTCTCGGCCAGCTTGGCGAACTCGGCCGCCTCGGCCGAGCCGAGCGCCCAGACGCCGTTCGGGCGGGGCAGGTCCGGGCGCGGGTCGAAGTCCAGTACCTCGCGGTAGAACTCGACGCCCTGCCGGGTGGAGCGCTCGTCGATCCCGCCGACCAGTTTCGGGTAGCGCCGCAGATCGGCGAAGACCCGTCCGGAGGAGACCCGTTCGGGGCTGAACACCAGCGCGAAGTCCGCCCCGGGCCGGAGCCCCGACCCCTCGGCCAACAGGCCGGCCAGCCGCCCGGCAGTGGTGCCGACCGGCAGCGTGGTCTCGTAACCGACCAGCGTGCCGGGGCGCAGCCCGGCCGCCACGGCGCGGGTGGCGGCGTCCAGCAGGGTGAAGTCCGGCTGGTCGTCCTCGCCGGTCAGCAGCGGCACCGCGACCAGCACGGCGTCCGCCTCGGCGACCGCCGCCGAGGTGTCCGAGTGTGCCGTCAACTGCCCAGCGGTGACAGCGAGTTTGAGGCGCTCGGGCAGGTCCGCCTCACCGGGGAACGGCGCCTGACCGTCGTTCACCTGGCGGACCACCAAGGGCGCGGTGTCCGCGCCGAGCACCCGGTGCCCCTTTCCGGCACACTGCACCGCGAGCGGCAGCCCGATCTTCCCGAGACCGACCACACAGATCGTCCGACCCACCGTCAACTCCCCCTCAGCCCCGTGTCATCCGGTTGGCGAAGCTCCGCCAGCCCTGCCGTCGGCGCAGTTCGCGCCGGGCCCGTTCCGGGACCATGTCGCGCCAGAGCTGCCGGGGCAGCTCGAACCGCGGTGTGCCCCGGCCGAGTTCGTCCTCGATCAGCCCCCGGACCGCCCGGAACCGGTCGCCGCGGGCCAGTTCGAGCCGGAGCCGTTCGGGCTCACCCAGTTCGGCCAGCACGTCGCAGTGCGCCCGGACCAGCCGGCCCACCTCGGCCACCACGTGGCGCTGCTCGGCCTCGGGCTTCCCGAGCAGCTCGGCCTGCAGCAACTGCGGTACGTCCCAGCCGAAGTGGCGCCGGTGCAGGGCGAGGCGAACCTCGCTGCCGGGCTCGGTGAGCCGGTCGGTGACGGCCAGGATCTCGGTCAGCCCGCGCAGCCGGTCCCGGTGTCCCGAGCGCACCGTGGCGTTGGCCCGGTCGGCGCGCAGCACCGCGTGGTAGCAGTCGTAGTCGGCCAGCACCGAGACCCGCCGGGCCCGCAGCAGTGCCTGCAGGGTGAACGGCTGGTCGGAGTAGACCGGCAGGTCCTCCCGGCGGCGCAGTCCGTGCCGGACCAGCGGCTCGCGGCGGAACAGCTTGGTGTCCGAGAGCGCCCAGGCGAGCGCGGAGTCCGTGAAGCCCACCGAGGGCTCGGTGCGGTCGAAGATGCCCTGCGGGACGTGCCGGCCGCCGACCCCGACCATCTTGCCGAGCACCACGTCCGACTCGTACCGGTCGGCCATCGCGACCAGCCGCTCCAGCGCCTGCGGGCCGAGCCAGTCGTCGGCGCCGAGGAAGAACACGTAGCGGCCCCTGGCCAGTTCCATCGCCCGGTTGGTGGGCGCGGCCGGGCCGCCGGAGTTGGCCTGCCGCTCGATCCGGAACAGACCGGGGTGCTCGCGGGCGAACCGGGCCAGCTCGGCGCCGCTGCCGTCGGTGGAGCCGTCGTCGACCGCGACCACCTCCAACCGGCCCTGGCCGATGGACTGTTCGACCAGCGAGGTCAGACAGGTCGTCAGGTACGGCATGGTGTTGTAGACCGCGACCACCACGGTGACGTCGGGCGTGCTCATCGGACCGTCACCCCCAGCAGGCTCTGCCGTCCGGCGGCGGCCAGCACCGACTCGGCCACCTCCACGGTGTGCAGGCCCTCGGTCAGCGCGACGGTCTCGGCCGGGCGCCCGGCCACCGCCTCGCGGAACTGCTCGTGCTCGCTCATCAGCGGCTCCCGTTTCGGGAAGGCGTACCGGATCACGTCGCCCTCGGTCACTCCCCGGAAGGTGCGGACGGTGTCCCACTCGGTGGCCACCGCGCCGTTCACCTGCAGGGTCAGGTCGGCGGTCAGCGTGTCGGCGACCAGGCAGCCGCGCTCGCCGGTCACCGCGACGTAGCGCTCCTTCTGCGGGCTGAGCCAGTTCACCAGGTGGCTGACCATGGTGCCGTCGGCCAGCGTGCCGACCGCGGCCACCATGTCCTCGTACGGGCGGCCGCTCTTGCGCACCGTCCTGGCGGCCACCGAGGCGTAACTCTGGCCGGTGATCCAGCCGGTCAGGTCGATGTCGTGGGTGGCCAGGTCCTTGACCACCCCGACGTCGGCGATCCGGCGCGGGAACGGCCCCTGACGGCGGGTCGACACCTGGTAGACCTCGCCGATCTCGCCGCTCGCCAGCCTGGCCCTGAGCTGCTGGAGGGCCGGGTTGTAGCGCTCGACGTGGCCGACCCCGGCCACCTGACCCCGGAAGGCGTCCACCAGTCGGCGGGCAGCCCGGGCGTCGTGCGCGAGCGGCTTCTCGATCAGCGCGGGCACCCCGGCGACCGCCAGCCGCAGGCCGACGCTCTCGTGCTGGGCGGTCGGGCAGGCCACCACCGCGTAGTCGACACCCAGCGCGAGCAGGTCGTTGAGCTCGGCCAGCACCGGGACGCCGCCGGGGGCGGTGCCGCCCGCCGGGTCCACCACGCCGACCAGTTCGACCCCGGCCAGCGCGGCCAGCACCCGGGCGTGGTTGCGTCCCATCGCGCCGAGGCCGATCAGCCCGGCCCGCAGCGGCCGCCCACGACCCGCCGACCGACCGTCAGACCGCACGCCGCACCGCCTCGACCACCAGGGCCAGTTCGGCCTCGGACAGGGTGGGGTGCACCGGCAGCGCGACCACCTCGGCCGCCGCCCGCTCGGTCTCCGGCAGCTCCCACCGCCCCGGGAAGGGCGGCAGCCGGTGGATCGGCACCGGGTAGTACACCTCGGTCCCCACCCCGGCCGCGGCCAACTCCCGGCGGAACTCCTCCCGTTGGCCCGGCACCCGGACGGTGTACTGGTGGTAGACGTGCCGGGCGCCGGGCGCCACCGGCGGAGTCCGCAGGCCGGTGCCGGCCAACTCCCGGTCCAGTACGGCCGCGTTGGCCCGGCGGCCCTCGGTCGCCCCCGGCAGCCGGCCGAGCTGGACCCGGCCGACGGCCGCCGAGACGTCGGTCATCCGGAGGTTGGCCCCGACGATCTCGTTCCGGTAGGGCTGCTCCATCCCCTGGTTGCGGAGCAGCCGCAGCTTCCGGGCCAGCGCCGGGTCCGCGACGGTGACCATGCCGCCCTCCAGCGCGTGCATGTTCTTGGTCGGGTAGAAGCTGAAGCACCCGGCGGCGCCGAACGAGCCCACCGGGCGGCCGTCCAGGGTGGCGCCGTGCGCCTGGCAGGCGTCCTCGACCACGGCCAGGCCGCCCCTGGCGGCCAGCCGGGTCAGCTCGGCCATCGCGGCCGGGTGCCCGTAGAGGTGGACCGGGAGCAGCGCGGCGGTGCGCGGGCCGATCGCGGCCAGCACCGCCGCCGGGTCGAGGCAGAAGCTGTCCGGGTCGATGTCGGCGAAGACCGGCTCGGCGCCGACCAGCCGGACGGCGTTGGCGGTGGCGGCGAACGAGAAGGACGGCACCACCACCTCGTCGCCGGGCCCGATCCCGAGCGCCGTCAGCGCCAACTGCAGCGCGGACGTACCGGAGTTGACGGCCACGCAGTGCCTGCCGTCCACCAGCTCGGCGAACTCCCGCTCGAAGGCGGCCACTTCGGGTCCCTGGACGACCGAACCGCTGCGCAGCACCCGGACGGCGGCGGCGATCTCCGCCTCCCCGATCACCGGCCGCGCCACCGGCACCGTCCCGGTGCCGGAGCGGGCCGGCGGCACCGACTCCCCGACCAGCTGAGCCATCCGCGCGCACCCCTCACAAGCCTGTCCGGTGATCCGGAGTGTCAACTGTCCACGACACCCCGGAGTCACCGGCTTCACCCGGACGAGTGACCGCGGCCGAACGGCAACCGACGGCTCGGCCTCACGACGACCGCCGGCTCAGCCGATCGCCACCTCCGCGTACATCCGGGCGATCACGTCCTCGATGGCGGGCTCCCGGACCGACAGGTCCACCAGCGGATAGCGCTCCGCCACCGCCGCGACCAGCGGGGCGGCACTCTGCTCGGCCGGGAAGGCCAGCCACTGCCGGGGGCCGTCCACCCTGACCACCCGGGCGCCCGGCACGGCGATCGCAGGCCGCGGCTCGGCCAGGTCGACCACCAGGGTGCGTTCGCTGCGGCCCGCGGTGTGCAGCCCGTCCAGGCTGCCGTCGTAGACCACCCGGCCATGGTCGATCACCATCACCCGGCCGCAGAGCTGTTCGATGTCGGTCAGGTCGTGGGTGGTGAGCAGCACCGTGGTGCCCTCCGCCCGGTTCACCTCGCGCAGGAACTCCCGCACCCTCGCCTTGCTCACCACGTCCAGACCGATGGTGGGCTCGTCCAGGTAGAGCACCTGCGGGTCGTGCAGCAGCGCCGCCGCCAGATCCCCGCGCATCCGCTGGCCGAGCGAGAGCTGCCGGACCGGGGTGTCCAACAGGGCGCCCAGGTCGAGCAGTTCGACACAACGCGCCAGGTTGGCCCGGTACCGGTCGGGCGGGATCCGGTAGATCCTGCGGGCCAGTTCGTAGCTGTCGCGCAGCGGCAGGTCCCACCACAGGGTGGTGCGCTGGCCGAAGACCACGCCGATCCGCCGGGCCAGCCCGACCCGCTCCCTGGCCGGTTCGACCCCGGCCACCCGGAGCCGCCCCGCGGTGGGCACCAGGATCCCGGTGAGCATCTTGATCGTGGTGGACTTGCCCGCGCCGTTCGGGCCGATGTAGCCGACGCACTCGCCCGCGCCGACGGTGAAGCTCAGCCCGTCCACCGCGTGCACCACCCGCTTCTCCCGGCGCAGCCGCCCGGCCCTGGTCCGGATGGTGAAGTCCCGTCGGACGTCTTCGAGTTCGATCAGTGCCATGTCCAACTCCTTGTCACGAGTGTTCAGTTGCCGGTGCCGCGATAGGCCCGCAGTCCGGCCCGCCAGGCCAGTCCGGCGGCCAGCACGCAGAGCAGGGCGGCCAGCGGCGAGGCGAACCGGAACGCCGCCGGCAGGCCGAGCGGGTCGGGCTTGCCGAGGATGTGCAGCGCGGGCAGCCAGTTGACGAAGGCGATCGGCAGGCCGAAGACCGTCCCGGCCACCAGTTCCTTGGCGAAGACCGTCGGCGGGTACTGGAGCATGGTGGCGCCGCCGTAGGTGAAGGCGTTCTGGAATTCGCCCGCCTCGCCCCACCAGAACTGCACGGTGGCGAAGCCGATGAAGATCGCGCAGAAGATGACGCTGCCGCAGAGCAGCAGCACGGCCAGCAGCAGCACCCGGTCGGCCGTCCAGTGCACCTCGACCCGGGTCAGCGACCAGGCCAGGATCGCCGCGGCCTGCACCGGGCGGCCGACCCGGCGCAGCGAGAAGCGCTCGGCGCAGACCTGGGCCAGCGCCGGCGCGGGCCGGATCAGCATGGTGTCGAGGGTCCCGGTACGGATCCGCTCGCCGAGCGCGTCCACGCTGCCGACCAGCAGGTTGGCCATCCCGAGCGCGAAGCTCGACGTCCCGTACAGGAAGCCGAGTTCACCCAGCGACCAGCCGCCGAGCTGCTCGGTGTGCTGGAACATTAGCAGCAGCACCACGAAGTCGAGCGCGGTCACCGTGGTGCTCGCGGCCAGCATCATCACGAACGAGGCCCGGTAGGCCATCGTCGAGCGGGTCCACATCCCGGCCATCAGCCACCAGGAGCGCAGTGCCCAGGCCGTCCGGGCCGTCATTGTGTCAGCCACCGTGCACCACCACCTTGCGGGTGGCCAGCAGTTGGACCAGCCGGCCGGCCGCCAGCAGCAGCACCGCCCAGGCCGCCTGGAAGCCCAGCCCGCCGAGCAGGGCGGTGCCGGAGCGGCGCTCCAGGAAGACGTCGGTCGGCAGCTGGATCAGCGCGGACCAGGGCAGCAGCCGGGCCAACTCGCCCAGCCTGCCCGGGAAGAGGGTGAGCGGCAGGAGTGCCCCGGAGAAGAACAGCGCGACCACCACCATCACCGAGCGCACCCCCTCGGAGTCGTGCAGCCAGAAGCCGGTGAGCGAGACCAGGTAGCGCAGTCCGAAGCTGACCAGCACGGCCAGCAGCACCGAGACCAGGAAGGCCGCCCAGGTGTACGGGTGCGCGGGCAGCCGGATGTCGAAGGCGAGCACCCCGGCCACCGTGGGTGCCACGCCGCGCCCGATCAGCTGGAACGCGGCCCGGCCCAGGTCGGCGGCCAGCCACCAGCCCATGAAGTCCACCGGCCGGTACAGGTCGACGGCGATGTCCCCGTTCCTGAACCGCTCCTGGACGTCGTCCTGGAAGCCGCCGCCCCAGACCGCGACGGTGATCAGCAGCGCCTGGCTGACCCAGATGTAGGTCACCGCCTGGTTGGTGTCGTACCCGCCGACCCCCGGCCTGGCCTGCCAGAGCGCGAGGAAGGTGTACGCCAGGATGAAGCCGAAGACGGTGTTGGTGAAGGCCCCGGCCAGGGTGGCGGCCCGGTAGGTGGAGTAGCGGCGGAACGAGCCGGCGGCGACCGCGAGGTAGAGGCGCACCGGGCCGGTCCCTCCGGGTGGCCGGAGCCGCTGAGCGAGCTGCATTTTGTCTCCTTGTCGACTTTTTGGCAGGCAGGAGGGCACAGCCGAAAAGACCTCGGGGGCAGCCCCGAACGGCCCCGACCGGCTGACCCCCGGGGGTACCGGGGATTGCGGGCGGAGCTGCGTCTGTCCTGCTGCGCTATGTGGTTGTCACCTTTCAACGTAGCGCCGACCCGGTTCCCGCGCAGCCGAATTACCGAGGGCCACGCATCGTCAAACCGGTCTGATGGTGGATCAGATCCCACATAATTCCCCCCATGAGCCAGCAGCCGGACCTGCCGCCCGCGCCCGACAGCCTCGAGTGGGAGGACCGCGCCGAGGGCTCCCGGCGCGGCCGCCGCCGGGCCCGGCGGGCCGCCCGCAAGGCCCGGCGCCGGGCCCTGCCCTGGTGGCGGCGGGTGGTGCCGACCTGGCGGATGGCGGTCGGCGGGCTGCTCGGCCTGGTCCTGCTCGCCCTCGCGGGCTTCGTCACGCTCTACCTGATCGTCCCGGTGCCCGACGCCAACTCCCAGGCGGTGGCGCAGAGCAACGTCTACTACTACGCCGACGGCAGCACCGAACTGGCCCGTACCGGCTCGGTCAACCGGCAGGACGTGACGATCCGCCAGGTCCCGCTGGACACCCAGCACGCGGTGGTCTCCGCCGAGGACCGCAGCTTCTACCGGAACAAGGGCGTCGACCTGCGCGGCATGGTCCGGGCCGCCTGGAACACGGCCACCGGCAAGGGCACCCAGGGCGGCTCCACCATCACCCAGCAGTACGTGAAGAACTACTACCTGACCCAGGACCAGACCGTCGCCCGCAAGGTCAGGGAGCTCTTCATCGCCCTCAAGGTGGACCAGCAGCAGAGCAAGGACGAGGTCCTGGCCGGCTACCTCAACACCAGCTACTTCGGCCGCAACGCGTACGGCATCCAGACCGCCGCCCGGGCCTACTACGGCGTGGACGTCTCGCGGCTGACCCTTGCTCAGGGCGCCTACCTGGCCGCCTTGTTGCAGGCCCCGAGCGCCTACGACGTGAAGAACAGCACCCCGGCCAACCAGGCCAAGGCGCTGGCCCGCTGGAACTACGTCCTGGACGGCATGGTCCAGCTCGGCTTCCTGGACGCCGCCACCCGGGCCGCCACCACCTTCCCCGAACCGATCGACCCGCAGCCCGCCACCGGCCTGAGCGGCCAGGCCGGGTACCTGGTGGACATCGCCGACGACTACCTGACCAGCACCAACGTGCTGGACGCGGCCACCCTGAAGGCGGGCGGCTGGAAGATCACCACCACCTTCGACAAGCCCAGGCAGGACGCCTTCGTGCAGGCCGTCCAGCAGGAGCTGACCGCCGAGCTCGACCCGGCCGCCCGGCCGGAGACCGACACCGCGGTCCGGGTCTCCGGCGCCTCGGTCGAACCGGCCAGCGGGAAGATCGTCGCGGTCTACGGCGGCCCCGACTACGCCAAGCAGCAGTACAACGACGCGGTCCGGCAGGACAACCAGGTCGGCTCCACCTTCAAGCCGATCGACCTGGCGGCCGGACTCGACGGCGAGCACACCACCCAGGACGGCCGCCCGATCACCACCCAGACCCTGTACGAGGGCACCAGCCGCCGCCCGGTGGCCGGCGGGCCCACCGCCTACGCCCCGCCCAACGAGGACGACGTCGACTACGGCTCGGTGACCCTGCGGTACGCCATGGTGAAGTCGGTGAACTCGGTCTACGCCCAGGAGGGCGTGGACGCCGGCCTCGACCACGTCCGGCAGACCGCGATCCGGCTCGGCCTCCCGGACACCGTGCCGGGCATGGACCCGGCCAACAGCTCGATGACCCTGGGCACCGCCACCCCGAGCGCGATCGACCTGGCCTCGGCGTACGCCACACTGGCCAACCACGGCCAGGCGTTCACCCCATGGGCCGTGCTCAAGCTGGAACGCTCCGGCGGCTACTCCGACCTGCCCGAGCTGCCCGCCCACCCGGCCCGCAACGCCGTCGGCCGGGGCACCGCGGATGCCGTCACCGACGTGCTGCAGGACGTGATCAGCCCCGCCGGCACCGGTGCCAGGGCCCTCGGCCTGGGCCGCCCGGCGGCCGGCAAGACCGGCACCACCGACAACAACCGCTCGGCCTGGTTCGCCGGGTACACCCCCGAACTGGCCACCGTGGTGGGCCTGTTCCGGGAGGATCCGAAGACCCACGCCAAGCTCTCGCTGGCCGGCACGGCCGGCTTCAGCCGGATCAACGGCGGCGCCTTCCCCACCGAGATCTGGACCAGCTACATGACCGCCGCCCTCCGCGGCACCCCGGTACAGACCTTCGACCTCCGGCCCAGCCGGGGCAACACCCAGCCCAGCACCCCGGCCTCACCCACCGTCACCCCCACCCCGACCCCGAGCCCGACGCCGTTCCGGACGCCCACCCCCTCGCCGTCGCCGTCGCCTTCGCCGTCCCCGAGCCCGACGCCCAGCCCGAGCAGCTCCCCCTCCCCCAGCCCGAGCCCGAGCGGTTCCCCGCTGCCGAGCCCCTAGCCCCGGTGGGACAATGGCGGCAAGAACACCGGGCCGCGGATCGTCAGCTACCGGCTCTACTTCGACCAGCTGGAGTTCCTCGAGCAGGTCGACCTGCTCCCGGACGAAGCCTGAAGCCCACGGGTCTCACAGGTCTCACAGGTAGAGACCGGTCGAACCCTCCGTGTCGCCGAACCGCGTCGCCGCCACGGCGTGCAGGTCGCGCTCGCGCAGCAGCACGTACGTCGCGCCGCGGACCTCGACCTCCAGCTTGTCCTCGGGGTCGTACAGCACCCGGTCACCTGGCTCCACCGAGCGCACGCTCTGACCCACCGCGACGGCCTCCGCCCAGGTGCATCGCTTGCTCAGCTCGGCGGTGGCCGGGATCAGGATGCCGCCGGTCGAGCGGCGCTCGCCCTCGCTGCCCTCGGTCTTCACCAGCACCCGGTCGTGCAGCATCTTGATCGGCAGCTTGGCGCCCAGCCGGTCGTGCCGGGTCTCCTCGTGCTGTTCGTTCCGCTCTTCGTTCACGCTCCCGACGGTACCCGCCCGACCCGGTCGGTGTGACGCTGCCCCGGCAGCCGAAAGGGGCCGGACGGATCCGGCCCCTCCCGAACGAACGGCGGTCAGCCGCGCTTGCGCCTGCGCACCGAGGCCACCAGCAGCAGCACCCCGACGCCGACCAGCGCGGCCGGGACGATCCGCTCCTTGCGCGGCTGCCCCTTCTCGTCGGTGAACTGCGCCTTCAGCTGCTCCACCGCACCGCTCGCGGCGACGTACGCCCGCCCGGCCTTCTCCTCGACCGAACCGAGCAGCTTGGCCTTGGTCTGGGCCGCGATGGTGCTCGGGTGCACCCGGACCGCGAGCTCGTCCAGGGTCGTCGCGAGCTGGGTGCGGGTCCGCGCGATGTCCGCCTCGATCTGGGCGGTCGTCCGCGCCGCCTTGTCTGTCCCGGCCTTGCCCACTCGGGCCACCCCTTCACTGGTTGCGTCCGTCAGTGTCCGTTACGACAGGTGTCAGTCTGTCAGCTCGCCGCCCGGCTCGCGCAGTGCCACCCACCAACGGGGGTAGGTTGGCCGCTGGTACGACCAACGAGTCCGCACGAGGAGAAGCCCCACCATGAGCGAGCGCCTTCAGCCCGGCGACACCGCCCCCGCCTTCACCCTGCCCGACGCCGACGGCAACCAGGTCTCCCTCGCCGGCCACCTCGGCCGCAAGGTGATCGTGTACTTCTACCCCGCCGCGCTCACCCCCGGCTGCACCAAGCAGGCCTGCGACTTCACCGACAACCTGGAGGTCTTCGCGGGCGCCGGGTACGACGTGATCGGCATCTCCCCCGACAAGCCGGCCAAGCTGGAGAAGTTCCGCGAGACCGAGAACCTCAAGGTCACCCTGCTGGCCGACGAGGACCACGCGGTGCTGGAGGCGTACGGCGCCTACGGCGAGAAGCAGAACTACGGCCGCACCTACGTCGGCGTGATCCGCTCCACCGTGATCGTCGACGAACAGGGCAAGGTCGAGCGCACCCTCTACAACGTCAAGGCCACCGGCCACGTCGCCAAGCTGCTCCGCGACCTCAAGGTCGAGACCGCCTGACCCCTTGTCACGGGTGGTGGGCTTCTCCGGCCCACCACCCCGTCACCTCCGTCGGAGGGCCGCCCAACCCGTCTCCGCCAGGTCCACCAGGCGCAGCCACCACCCCTGCACGGTGTCACGCACCGTCAGCCGCAGCCACTGCCACCGGTACCAGCCCGGCAGCCGACGGAACGGCACGAAGGTCAGGACGTCCTTGATCGCCGTGTCCGCCACCCCGCCGAACCCCTCCGCCCGAAGCACCTCGTACAGCTGCGGCGTCAGCCGCCCGGCAGTCCTGGCGAGGTCTCCCGCCGCAACTCCGCCGAGCCGCCGGACCCCGGCATCCGCCGACCCCAGCGCCCGCACCACCCGAGGCGCCACTTCCTCGACCCCGGCCCCGCTGAACACCAGCCTGACCACCGCCGTCCCCACCTCGGGGTCCCCTCGCTCGAACGCGGCATCCACCCCGGTCAGCGCCCCTTCGGCCGCTCCAGTCATCTCGTCAACCTCTCAGCGCGACCCGTCAGCTCTCGCACGGCGGCGGCGGCAGCACCCGCTGCTTCTTGATGTTGTCGATCATCCCAGCCTTCTTCAGCTTGGTCAGATCGCCCTGGGTCACGCTCTTCGACGGGTACTTGGACTGGACGTGCCCGTGGTAGTACTCGGTCACGTTGCCATGAGGGTCGCTGATCTCGCGGTGCCGGTCCAGGACCACGATCTCGTCGTTCTCGTGGTCCACCCCGAGGCGCCGGGTGACGTTCGGGTTGTCCGGGTCCATGTCGATCGAACGGTCCAGCGCCGCCTGGCCGTTGGAGGGTGCCCGGCTGACCTCGCCCTTGCCGGAAGAGCCGGACGAACTGCCGTGCTTGTCGTACTCCGAGTCGTCGTAGACCCGCCTGATCTTCTTGCCCTTGAGGCCGAGCGGGTCGGCCCACCAGAGCGGGTTCCCCACGTAGCCATGGTGGTTGGGCGCCGCGGCCAGTCCGAGCGGGTCCGGCGAGAGGTAGCTCGCGGTGTCGGCGTCGTAGTACCGGGCGAGGTTGTAGTGCAGGCCCGTCTCGGCGTCGTGGTACTGCCCGGGGAACCGCAGCGGGCAGTCGGCCATCGCGCCCGGAGCTCCGGATCGATGGCCCCAGAGCGTGCCGACAGCCCGCCAGGCGATCTCGCCCTCGGCGGTGACCAGTTCGGCCGGAGCACCCACCAGGTCCGTGACGATGCCGTGGAACCGCCGGTCGGTCTCCGTCCGCTCGGTGCCCTCGATCCGCCAGGACCGGTCCAGCTGGCTGACGGCCCGGTAGCCCTCGGGCTCCCAGTCCCAGGTGACGGCCCGTTCGCTGCCGGGGGAAGTCGTGCACTGCTCGGCGAGGGTCGTCCCGTCCCAGCTGAACCGGGTGTGCTCCACGACCCTGCCGTCGTCCGCCAACCGGGTCTTGCCCACCCGGCGTCCCAGCACGTCGTAGCGATAACGCCAGACCGCGCCGTCCGGCGTGACCGCCTGGACCAGGCGGTCCTCCGCGTCCCAGCTGTACCGCCACTCGCGCTCCCGGCCGGAGAGGGTCCGGCGGACCGCCTGCACCACCCGGCCCTGGCCGTCGTGCCGGTAGGTGGTCCGACCAGCCCGGCGGACCAGCGTCCCCTCGTGCTCGCGCTCGCCCTG
Source organism: Kitasatospora gansuensis (assembly GCF_014203705.1). Classification (NCBI taxonomy): domain Bacteria; kingdom Bacillati; phylum Actinomycetota; class Actinomycetes; order Kitasatosporales; family Streptomycetaceae; genus Kitasatospora; species Kitasatospora gansuensis. Next base: position 5,198,603 of record NZ_JACHJR010000001.1, on the reverse strand, counting down.
ACCGGAGTCGTCCCGGCCGGGGAAGCTCGCCCCGGCCAGATTGCCCAGCGCGTCATAGGCGTAGCTCTCGCTCCAGTGCTCCGCCCGCACGGCGGTGACCCGCCCGGCCGGGTCCAGCTCCAACCGGCGGTCCCCACCCAACTGGTCGGTGACCATCTCCGGGTGGCCGTCCGCCCGATAGCCGTAACCACGCCCCTGGAGCTGCCGGTACCCGGTGCCTTCCACTCCTTCGTCGGCACGCCAGAGCGCCTGGCCGACCAGCCGGTGCGAACCGTCCCAGCTCTGGGTCAGTGCCACGGCCCCACCGAAGTGCCGCGCGGTCTCACGGCCCAGCGGGTCGTACCCGAAGGTGAATTCGCCCCCGACGGTGGACAGCGCCGTCGGCAGGCCGTTGGCGTCGTAGCTCCACCGGGAGACCGCGCCGGTCGGTGTGGTCCGGCGGACCTGCCGGCCGAGCAGGTCGTACTCGCTGGTCGTGCGGTGCCCGTCGACCGTCTCGGCAATGATCCGGCCCGCCGGGTCGTGGCTGAACTCAACCGTGCAGTCAGTCCCGAGCGACCGGACCAACCGACCTGCCGGGTCGTACTCGAAGGAGGTCTGCGCACCTCCGTCGGCCCGGCTGGCCACTACCCGGCCCGCTGCGTCCCGGATGAACGTCACGGACTGCCCGGCGCCGTTGGTCCGCTCGGTCAACTGCCCGGCTGCATCACTGACATAACGGACCGTACGGCCGTTGAAGTCGGTCTCGGAGAGCAGCTCGCCGGCCGGGCCGAACTCGTAACTCCACCGGAGGCCCTTCGGGTTCACCACCTCGGCCAACCGCAGCTCGGTGTCGTGCCGGAACTCGTACCTGGTGCCGTCCGGGCCGGTCCGGGCCTTGGTCGTCCCGAACGGGCCGTACTCGAACCGGGTGGCCCGGCCGTCCGCGTTCAGGTACTCCGTCAGATCGCCGCGCGGGTCGTAACTCCAGCGCTCGGTACGCCCCTCCGGATCGGTCCGCCAGGCAGGCAGGCTGTCATCCGTCCAGCCGTAGGACGTGACACCGCCCACCGCGTCCGTCGCGGTGGCCAGGCGGCCGAGCGCATCCCTGGTGCAAGTGCTCACCGCACCGAGCGGATCGGTGCTGGAGAGCACCAGCCCGGCGGCGTCCGTGGTGTACCGGGTGGTACCGCCCAAGGCGTCGGTCACCGACCGGAGGTGCCCCAAGTCACCGTAGCTGCACCGGGTTTCGGCGCCCATCGGGTCGACGGCCAGTAGCAGGTTGCCGCGCTCGTCGTACTCGTAGCGCCAGACCGTTCCGTCGGGCTGGGTGGCCTGGAGCGGCTTGCCGTGCCGGTCGAACACGGCGGTGGCCAGTGCCCCATCGGGCAGGGTCACCGACGCCGGGTTCCCGTCCACGTCGTACTCGTAGGACGTGGTCCGGCCCAACTCGTCGGTCCGTGACCGCAGGCGGTCGTACCGGTCCCACTCCGAGCGGACCACGGCACCGCTCGGGTCGGTCTCGGTCACCGTCTGGCCCAACTCGTTGAGTTGGTAGACCGTCACCCGCCCGAGCGAGTCACGCACTGTGGTGAGCCGATTCGCCGGGTCGTAGCCGAACACCGCGTCCAGCGAGCCGCTGTCACCCCTGGTCTGGACACACCGCCCGGCCCGGTCGTAGAGGTACCGGTAGCGGAACTGGTTCCGGTCGGTCCAGGAGGTGATCCGCCCGGCCTCGTCGTAGCCGAGCCGCAACGGCCGGTCGGCCGCGTCCAGGATCTCCGAGAGGTTGCCGTTGCCGTCGTAGCGGAAGGCGGCCAGAAAGGCGCCCCTCGGGTCGTCCGCCGCCCCGGCCCCCACCAACCGGTAGCCGGTGATCCGACGGCCCGTCACCTCGACCGCCACCCGGTACCCACCGCTGTGCCGAAGCTCGACGGGCACACCGGCCGCGGACCGCACCACCTCGATCCGGTTACCGTTCCGGTCGGTGATCTCCCGGAGCGGCAACCGCACCCCGTCCGCGGCCGCCGACTCAGGCCCGTCGAAGTGCAGTACCTGACCACTCCCCGGAAGGCCGATCCGGTACCCGGAGTCGGTCCGACGCAACGGGAGCCGGGAACCTTCCAGCGGCAGCACCGACTCACCCGGCTCCGGTGCCGGATACACCAGCAAGGTCCCGTCCTCCGCCGCGAACACCACGCCCTCGGCGTCGAGTTCGAGGCACTGGTCCAGGGTCGAGGCCCAGGACGGGCCGAACCAGCCGCCGCTGCGGTACGAGGAGAGGTGGGTACGCCGCAGGATCAGCGGCAGGACACCCGGCAGCCGGACGTCCTCGTGCTCCAGCAGCATCTCCCCGGTCGCGATGTCGATCGGATCGCTGCGGCACTTGCGCCGTGAGGGCGGCACGGCCACCTTCCGCGGCTCGGCCACGTTGTCCCGCAGCCGACGTGGCCCCGGTCGCCCACCCGGCCCGTTGCCGGAGCCGTTGCCCTTGCCCGGACTACGGCCCGGGTCACGGCCGCCGTCCTTGCCCTTGAGGGCGTCCACGATCCGCTGTTCGGTGGCCTTGTGGTTGGCGCTGGTCTGCCGAAGACCGGTCCCCATGTCCTTGAGGTGCTTCCGGAGCGCCTTCTGCCCCTGCTCCATGACGTCCATCAACTGGCCGATGCCCTGCTCCGCAGCAGACGCCAGGCCGCCCTTGCCCCGGGTCCGGCCGAATGCCGCCCGGGCCTTGCCGTGATGCTTCCGGTGCGAGTCCGCCAGGTCGTCGGAGTGCCGGTCGAACTTCTTGGCCAGACTCTCCATCGAGTCCGGGTCGTGCTTGAAGCCGTCGCTCATGCCGCCTTGCCCCCGTCCGCCGCCGCACCTTCCAGCAGGTTGACCACCAACTTGCCCACCATGTCGCCCAGCGCCTCGATCACCGGCCCGGTCGCCATCGAGATCAGCTCGTCGATGATCTGCTGCTCAGCCTCCTTCAACAGCCGCCGTACGATCACCCTGGTCACCTGGGTCGCGCCCAGCGCACCCACCTCGGACAGCCCGAAGGTGAACGGCGCCGCCGCCTGGGCAGCAATCACCTCGGCCGCCATGATGCCCAGTTGCACGATCGCGGCGATCTTCGCGCCCTCGATGACCACCGCCACGCCGTCCAGACAGACGGCCACCAACCGCCCGCCCTCGGCGAGTTGGTGCAGATGCTCACCGGAGACCTTCCCCCAGTGCGCTTCGAACGCCTCCACCGCCAGGCCGGCATTGGCTCCCAGCATGTCCTGCACCGCCGAGTGGGCATCCGCCACCCCGCCGTCGATCTCGCTCGCGAACTCCCGCATGGCATCGGCCATTTCGCGATAGTCATCCTCGTCGACGTTCGGCCAGTTCACCCCGATCAGATCGAGCACCCAGGCCAGTTCGTCCGGCAGCACCACACCCACAACAAGCCCCCCCCTTGGCAGGTTTGGATCAATTCCCCGGAAGGCTACGTGAACTCACCCGTGTCCGAAGGAAGTTCCGCAACCTCGGACGCGAACAAGTCCCGGGGTGGTTGCGGGGACAACAGAGCGGTGGCGGTGCACCCCCCGACCGGGTGCACCGCCACCGCCGTCTCTCACCTCGTCAGGTCAGCAGACCCCGAGGTCGTTCCAGACACCCCACTGACCGGTGGTCGAGGGGTCCTCGCCGGTGGTCCACCACTTGTTGGTGTAGTGGTGGCCCTTCCAGGACACCTTGGTGCCGGCGGTGGCGTAGACCGCGCCCGCGCTCCAGCTCGGAGCGGTGCAGGTCCCGGTGGACGGGCTGGCGCTGGTGCTCGGGCTGCTGCTCGGGCTCGACGACGGGCTGCTCGACGGGGAGCTGCTCGGCGAGGAGGACGGGCTGCTGCTCGGGCTGCTCGACGGGCTGCCGCTCGGGGACGAGGACGGCGAGGAGGTCGCGCCGCTGCCGCCCCGGGTCAGGTCGCCGGTCAGGCCGTACAGCGTGCCGCCGACGTTGACCGTCCAGTTGGAGGGGGTCGAGACCGGCAGGTAGTAGGTGAAGTCCATGGTCAGCGACGCACCCGGGGCCAGCGACTGCCAGCTCGGCAGCTTGACCGAGGCCCGGTTGTAGATGCCCTTCAGACCACCGACGTTGTTGCCGGTGTGGTCCTGACGGATCGTCGTGAGACCGAAGCCGGAGGAGTCCTTGGCGTTGCCCGGGGCCGAGCTCGAGTAGTCGAACTGGAACTCGGTACCGCCCGGCAGGGTCACCGTGGAGTTGTTGGTGATCTGCATCTTCGGGCTGATCGGGTAGTTGGAGTCACCCAGCGCGAAGTTGTTGAACTGGATGTCGATCGGCAGGGTCTGCTGCGGCAGCGCGATGGTGGAGCGCTTCGCACCGTACGCCGAGGCGGCCTTGAACTTGTCGTACATCAGCGAGGTCAGGGTCGAGCCCTGGACGTACTGGCCCTTCGCGGCGTCCCACTGGTAGTCGCCCGCGAGCTCCCAGATCATCGCGCCACCGATGCCGTTGTTCACGACGTAGTCGGCCTTGGCGCCGACCGACTGCTCGTCCTCGGTGGAGAGGAAGACCTTCTTGGTGGCGTTCCACAGCCACGGCGCGACCAGGGTCGAGTCGTAGTTGCGGGTGTAGCTGCCCTGGAGCGCGGTGTCGGTCACGCCGTACTTGGAGAGGTAGTCCGGGACGATGCCCTTCTCCAGGTTCTTGGCGTGCCACATCGGGTTGGAGCCCGCCGGGGACTCGACCCCGTTGGTGTCCTTGTCGTTCCAGATGTTGTCGATGCCGCTCGCGCCGTCACCGCAGGTGGTCAGACCGGAGCCCGCCGGGCAGGTGTTGGTCGAGGAGGTGCCCCACAGGCCGTTGGTGCCACCGGTGACGTTCTTGAAACCACGGGTGTAGTACGGCAGACCGACGTTGATCCGGCCGGCCGTCATCGCGCCACGGAAGTAGTGGTACGCCCAGTCGGTGTTCAGGTAGCCGATGCCGCCGTACTGCGAGGTGCCGTACACGTTGGCGGCCGCCAGCTCGGCGTCCTTGCCGTCGTCGAACAGCGAGGCGTTCGGGCCGACGTACTTGTTCCAGGCGCCGTGCAGGTCGTACGACATGATGTTGACGTAGTCCAGGTACTTCGCCATCTGGTACGTCTCCATGCCGCGGAGCAGGTACCCGGAGGACGGCGCGGCCACGGTCAGCATGTAGTGCTTGCCGTCGGTGGCCCCGGCCCGGTCCAGCTTCTCGCGCAGGGTCTTCAGCAGGGCGTCGAACGCCTTGACCACCGAGCCGCGCTTGGCGTTCGCGGTGGTCCAGTCGAGCGGGTTGCCCGCGTCCTTCATCGAGGTGGCGTACTCGTAGTCGATGTCGACGCCGTTGAAGCCGTACTTCTTGATGAAGTCGACCGACGAGTCCGCGAAGGTGTTGATGCCGGCCTGGTTGACCGAACCGTCCGCGTTGACCGTGGTGGAGTAGAAGCCGCCCGAGTTGACGCGCTTGCCGTCGGCCCCGAAGTAGCCACCGGTCTCGGCCCAACCACCCACCGAGATCAGGGTCTTGACGTTCGGGTACTGCTTCTTGTACTTGGTCAGCAGGTTGAAGTGACCCTTGTACGGAAGCGTCGGGTCCATCTCGGCGCCGGCCACGCCCGGGAAGGTGATCCCGGTGGCCTCGTTGGTCGGGGTGTCGTCACCGACCGAGAGCTTGTTGCTGCCGTCGATGTGCCCGAACGCGTAGTTCAGGTGGGTGACCTTGTCCCAGGGGACGTTGTTCACCAGGTAGGCGGGGGTGCCGTCCTTGCCGGTACGCCAGCCGGTGAAGTACCCGATGATGCGGCGCTGGTGGTCGGCGCCCATCTTCTCGCGGCCTTCGGTGTCGTACACGCTGCAGTAGGGCACGTCCACGCCGGGCGTGGTGTACATACCGTCAGGGCGACAGGACTGGTTGTCGACAGCGGCCGCCGCCTGCGAGGGCGCCGTACCGAGCGTGGCGACCAGCAGACCGGCCAACCCGGCGGCGGCAGCGGTGGCGAAGGCCACCCGCTTGCCGGACGTCTGACGGCCCGCAGCGGTGGGACGCTGCTCCGTCGTGGATCGGATCAACACTCGGTCCTCCAGGGGGAGAGTGCCGGCGCGCGCTGTGGGGGCGCGCAGTGGGGGAGGTCGGACACACCACAGCTGACGACCGGTCAACACCCCGGCTGCCGCGCTGCAGATTGGCGCGAAGCTATGTGGTCTGAACCACATAGGTCAATAGGTCTGTACCAATCGGTAGTCATCCGAGACATGCTTCGTCAGGTGATCCTCATCACCCGTTCATCTTCCGCACGCCCCGTGCCCTTGGGCCCCAACACTCGTTCGTATCCGTGGGGACGGGCGCAGCAACGCGACCCGGAAGGGGCGGACATGACAGTCAAGTACACCCGCGAGCTACTGACCGCGCTGGCCGCCGAGTGCGACAGCGTCAACGCCATGCTGCGCCGACTCGACGTGCCGCTGGCGGGCGGCACCCACAGCTACCTCAGCGGCCGGCTCAGGCACTACGGCATCGACACCGGCCACGTCACGGGCCAGGCACACAACCGGGGCGAGCAGCTCGGGCCCCGGCGGGAGCCGTCCGAGGTGCTGACCGTGCGCCCGCCCGGCGGCCCGCGCGTGCCCGGTCGCCGGCTCCGGGCCGCGCTGGTCCGGATCGGGCAGCCGCTGGCCTGCGAGTCGTGCGGGACCGGCCCCCGCTGGCTCGGCTGCGAGCTGACCCTGGAGGTCGACCACATCGACGGCAACTGGCTCGACAACCGGGCGGAGAACCTGCGCCTGCTCTGCCCGAACTGTCACTCCATCACACCCACGTACTGCGGCCGGAACCAGAAGCGCCGCGAGCCGGCCTCCCCGATTCTCGATACCTCCGTGTGCGGGGCACGCGGTAGGCTGACGATGCCGAGCGCCTGTACCCCAGCTGGCTAGAGGGGTGCGGTTTAGGTCCGCATTGTCGTGGGTTCGAGTCCCACCGGGCGCACACGCACAGGAGCCCCGACTGCCGAACGCAGTCGGGGCTCCTGCCGTCCCGTCGGCCGACGGACTGTCAGCCCAGCAGCTCGCGCACCACCGGGGCGAGGGCGCGGAAGGCCTGGCCGCGGTGGCTGATGGCGTTCTTCTCGGCGGGGGTGAGTTCGGCGCAGGTGCGGGTCTCGCCGAGGGGCTGGAGGATCGGATCGTAGCCGAAGCCGCCGTCGCCCTCCGGGGTGGTGCGCAGGGTGCCGAGCAGCCGGCCCTCGACCACCCGCTCGGTGCCGTCCGGGAGGGCGAGTGCGGCGGCGCAGGCGAAGTGCGCGCCCCGGTGCGGCTCGGCGATGTCGCCGAGCTGGGCGAGCAGCAGCTCCAGGTTGGCCCGGTCGTCGCCGTGCTTGCCGGCCCAGCGGGCGGAGAAGATGCCGGGCGCGCCGTTCAGCACGTCGACGCAGAGACCGGAGTCGTCCGCGACGGCGGGCAGGCCGGTGGCGCGCGCCAGCGCGTGCGCCTTCAGCAGGGCGTTCTCGGCGAAGGTCACGCCGGTCTCGGGGACGTCCGGGATCTCCGGGTAGGCGTCGGCGCCGACCAGCTCCACGTCGAGTCCGGCCGCGCCGAGGATGGCGTGCAGCTCCGCGACCTTGTGCTGGTTCCGGGTGGCGAGGACGAGGCGTCGGGTAGTCATGCCGACCACCCTATTCGCCGTCAGCCGGTGCAGGCCTTGCTCAGGTTGGAGGCCGCGTCGCCGAGCGGCTTGAGGTCGGGCACCTGCTTGGCGTTGATCGCCTGCTGGGTCTTCTCGACCTGGGTCTGCAGGTCGGTGATCGCCTTGCTGACGTCGGTGTCGCTGGAGTTGCGGCCCAGCTCGTCGAGGTCGTTCTTGAGCGTCTGCAGCGCCTGCCCGGCGGCCTGCGGGTCGTTGCCCGCGTTGCCCCAGGCCTGGCTCACCGCGGCGAAGTCGCTGCTGATCCGCACCGCCGTGTTGCCGCAGTCGAGCGCCTTCTGGGCGGCCGAGCACCCCACGCCGAGCGGCAGCAGGAGCGCGAGCGCGGCCACCGACAGGGTGGCGGAACGGTTGATGCTGAGGGGCATCGAAGGTCCTCCGATGTGAAGACGCTGGGGCGGGTCCGACGGTCAGGAGGACGACGGCACGGCCGCCGCCGGTTCCCGTACCGCGCTGACGGCCCGAACCGTACGGGCTCCGGGCCCCGCCTGTACAGCGGCCACTCCCGGAGCCCGTACGGTCTGACGCCCGGTCAGCCCTCGAGCACCTTGCGCTGGATCTCGTCCAGCTCGGCGCAGCCCAGCGTGCCCAGGTCGAGCAGCTGGTCGAGCAGCGCGCGGTCGAACGGCGCGCCCTCGGCGGTGCCCTGCACCTCGACGAAGCGGCCGTCGGAGGTGCAGACGATGTTCATGTCGGTCTCGGCCCGGACGTCCTCCTCGTAGCGGAGGTCGAGCATCGGGACGCCGTCGATGATGCCGACGCTGACCGCGCTGACGCCGCCGGTGATCGGCTGCCCCTTCGCCCGGAGCAGCTTCTTGTCGCGGGCCCAGGAGACCGCGTCCACCAGCGCCACGTACGCGCCGGTGATGGCCGCGGTGCGGGTGCCGCCGTCGGCCTGGAGCACGTCGCAGTCGAGCACGATGGTGTTCTCGGCGAGCGCCCGGTGGTCGATCACCGCGCGCAGCGAACGGCCGATCAGGCGGCTGATCTCGTGGGTGCGGCCGCCGATCTTGCCGCGGACCGACTCGCGGTCGCCGCGGGTGTTGGTGGCGCGCGGGAGCATGGAGTACTCGGCGGTGACCCAGCCCTCGCCGGTGCCCTTGCGCCAGCGGGGGACGCCCTCGGTGACGCTGGCGGTGCAGAGCACCTTGGTGTCGCCGTAGGACACCAGGACGGAGCCTTCGGCGTGCTTGCTCCAGCCTCGTTCGATGGTGATCGGGCGGAGCTGTTCGGGGGTGCGGCCGTCGATGCGTGACATAGGCACCGAGCCTAGCCGCTCCGAACGAAGCGGCGGGAAACACCGCCGGTCGGGAAAGACGTTCGGGAAACACTGCGGCCCGTCCACCCCCTGACGGGGTGACGGGCCGGAGCGGTGAGACCGATGAGGTCTCAGCTCACATCATGTCCTCGATGTCCGCGGCGATCGGGTCGGCGTCGGTGCCGATCACGACCTGGATCGCGGTGCCCATCTTCACGACGCCGTGGGCGCCGGCGGCCTTCAGCGCGGCTTCGTCGACCAGGGAGGCGTCCTTCACCTCGGTGCGCAGGCGGGTGATGCAGCCCTCGACCTCTTCGATGTTGTCGATGCCGCCGAGACCGGCGACGATCTTCTCAGCCTTGCTGGCCATGTCTTTCTCCCTCTGTCTCGGCTCCCGGCAGCTCTGCCCGGTGCCGTACCGCTCGGTGCTGATGGCTGTCGTCGGAAGGTGACACGGACTCAGTTGCCGCGCCCACAACAGCGCGCGACCAGCATCGCCCGAGTTCGACCGACTTGCCACGTTAGTTCACTTTTGGCCCAGCAGGACGCGCGCGCTGCCGATCTTCATCACAGGATGACGATCAGCAGGACCTTGGACCCGGCGCGTCCACACTGCCCCGCAAGTGGTCTACACCAATATTAGGTGCACTTCGGACAACGCGGAAACGCCCGCCGGTGTTCCGGGCCCGGACACATCCGGCACTCGGAGGACGATGATGAGTTCGGCAGGCGCCACGGCTCCACAGGCCCAGTGGTGGCACGGCTTCTACGGCGGCCTCCAGAAGATGGGCCGCAGCCTCCAGCTCCCGGTGGCGGTGCTGCCGGCCGCCGGCATCCTGAACCGGCTCGGCCAGGACGACGTCTTCGGCAAGGACGGCCTCGGCTGGGACAACGTGGCGAAGGTCTTCGCCGCCGCCGGCGGCGCCCTGCTCGACTCCAACCTCGGCCTGCCGCTGCTGTTCTGCATCGGTGTGGCGATCGGGATGGCCAAGAAGGCCGACGGCTCGACCGCGCTCGCGGCGGTCGTCGGCTTCCTCGTCTACTACAAGGTGCTCCAGGCCTTCCCGGTCGACTGCGCGGGCACCACCACCCTGGTCGGGAACCAGTGCGTGGACTACAGCTCGAAGAAGGCGGCGAACGCCGTCTACCAGAACCCCGGCGTGCTCGGCGGCATCCTGATCGGCTTCGTGTCGGCCTGGCTCTGGGTCCGCTACCACCGCACCAAGCTGGTCGACTGGCTCGGCTTCTTCAACGGCCGCCGCCTGGTCCCGATGATCACCGCCCTGTTCGGCCTGGCGTTCGCCTGCCTCTGCCTCTGGGTCTGGCCGCCGATCGGCGACGCGCTGACCGACTTCAGCCAGTGGCTCTCCGACCTGGACGCCTGGGGTGCCGGTCTGTTCGGTCTGGCCAACCGCGCCCTGCTGCTGATCGGCATGCACCAGCTGCTGAACACCTTCCTCTGGTTCCAGTTCGGCGACTTCACCAAGTCGGACGGCTCGGTGGTGCACGGCGACATCCCGCGCTTCCTGGCCGGCGACCCGACGGCCGGTCAGTTCACCTCCGGCTTCTTCCCGATCATGATGTTCGCGCTGCCCGCCGCCGCCCTGGCCATCGCGCACTGCGCCAAGCCGCACCGGCGCAAGGAGATCACCGGCCTGATGCTCTCGGTCGGCCTGACCTCCTTCGTCACCGGTGTCACCGAGCCGATCGAGTACTCCTTCGCCTACATCGTCCCCGCGCTGTACGGCGTGCACGCGCTGCTGACCGGCGTCTCGATGGCGGTCACCTGGGCGCTCGGCGTGAAGGACGGCTTCAGCTTCTCGGCCGGTCTGATCGACTACGTCATCAACTGGAGCCTGGCCACCAAACCCTGGCTGATCATCCCGATCGGACTCTGCTTCGCGGTGGTCTACTACGCGCTCTTCCGCTTCATCATCACCAAGTTCGACCTGAAGACCCCCGGCCGCGAGGACGAGGACGAGATCGAGGACGTCACCAAGGCCTGACGCTCCGACAATTCCCGGAAAAGGCCCTCGGACCCACCGGCCCGGGGGCCTTTCGGCATGCCCCGAACAGGACCAACGCCCCTGTCGGAATTCCGCGAAACACTCACCACATATTCGGTGTCGGAATTTTTTCAGTTCCGTGTCAGCAGCGTGTTAGAAAAGGGCTGCACCTCAACTGGTGTAGACCAATCGGCCAGCCCGCCGATCGGTGCGCAGAGTCGCCCACCGCCGAAGGACAGCCCATGAGTACGACGACCGCCCCTGCGGCGGCCCCCGCCAAGAAGCCGGGTGCCGGCCTGCTGCAGGGCCTCCAGAAGATCGGCCGCAGCCTGCAGCTGCCGGTCGCCGTACTGCCCGCGGCCGGCATCCTGCTGCGCCTGGGGCAGGACGACGTGTTCGGAAAGGACGGCCTCGGCTGGGGCAAGGTCGCCACCGTCTTCGCCACCGCCGGTGACGCCGTCTTCAGCAATCTGCCGCTGCTGTTCTGCGTCGGCGTGGCGATCGGCTTCGCCAAGAAGGCCGACGGCTCGACCGCGCTGGCCGCGCTGGTCGGATATCTGGTCTTCCACAATGTGCTGACGGCCTTTCCGGTGGCCGGGACGGTCACCGAGGCGCTGCCCGCCGGCAAGCCGCAGAACCCCGGCGTCTTCGGCGGCATCGTGATCGGCCTGCTGAGCGCGATCCTCTGGCAGAAGTACCACCGCACCAAGCTGGTCGACTGGCTCGGCTTCTTCAACGGCCGCCGCCTCGTCCCGATCATCATGGCCTTCGTCGGCACCGCCGTCGGTGTGGTGGTCGGCCTGGCCTGGGGCCCGATCGGCACCGGCCTGACCAACGCCAGCGACTGGCTGGTCGGCCTCGGCTCGGCCGGCGCGGGCATCTACGGCGTGGCCAACCGGCTGCTGATCCCGATCGGCATGCACCAGTTCCTGAACACCTTCTTCCAGCAGCAGGTCGGCAGCTTCACCGACACCTCCGGCCAGACCTGGATCGGCGACATCCCGCGCTTCTTCCACGGTGACCCGACGGCCGGTCAGTTCATGTCCGGGTTCTTCCCGATCATGATGTTCGGCCTGCCCGCCGCCGCGATCGCGATCGCGCACTGCGCCCGCCCGGAGCGCCGCAAGGCGGTCATGGGGATGATGGTCTCGGTCGCGCTGACCAGCTTCATCACCGGCGTCACCGAGCCGATCGAGTTCTCCTTCATGTTCATCGCCCCGGTGCTGTACGTGATCCACGCCCTGCTCACCGGCCTCTCGATGGCGCTCACCTGGGCCCTCGGCGTGCACGACGGATTCAGCTTCTCGGCCGGACTGATCGACTACCTGCTGAACTGGAACCTCGCCACCAAGCCCTGGCTGATCATCCCGATCGGGCTCTGCTTCGCGGCGCTGTACTACACGCTCTTCCGGTTCGCGATCCTCAGGTTCAACCTCACCACCCCGGGCCGTGAGCCCGAGGACGAGATCGAGGACATCACCAAGGCCTGACGCCCGGTCAATCCGAAAACCCGTCCCCGACGGCACCCGCCGCCGGGGGCGGGCCTTTTGTTGCGCAACTCGCCAAAACAGCGATTACGGCGGGTAGCCATGATCATTAATCCAAAAGAAGGTTTCGATTTCATAGCGCTTCCCACCTGCACGCCTTCCAGGGGTTCCGGCTCTCTTCCCGGCGTGCTAGAAAACTGGTCTACACCACTAGTGGTGTAGACCAGTTCGCGGTTCGGCCCCCGATGCTCCTCCCCCGACCGATCCGCCCTGCCGTTAGGAACCACCCCCATGACCACGACCGCACCGGCACCGGCGCCTGCCGCGGCACCGACGCCGTCTCGGGCCAAGAAGTTCGGGCAGAACCTGCTCCAGGGCCTGCAGAAGATCGGCCGCAGCCTCCAGCTCCCGATCGCCGTCCTCCCGGCCGCCGGCATCCTGCTCCGCCTCGGCCAGCCGGACCTGCAGGAGAAGCTGCACCTGCCCGCGAAGCTGGTGGCCACCTTCGGGGCCGCCGGTGGTGCGGTCTTCGACAACCTGCCGCTGCTGTTCTGCGTCGGCATCGCGATCGGCTACGCCAAGAAGGCGGACGGCTCCACCGCGCTGGCCGCGCTGGTCGGTTACCTGGTCTTCAAGCAGGTCCTCACCGTCTTCCCGGTGGACGGCAGCGTGACCGCCGCCCTCCCGGCGGGCAAGCCGCAGAACCCGGGCGTGCTCGGCGGCATCATCATCGGTCTGCTCAGCGCGGTCCTCTGGCAGAAGTACCACCGCACCAAGCTGGTCGACTGGCTCGGCTTCTTCAACGGCCGTCGGCTCGTCCCGATCATCATGGCCTTCGTCGGCACCCTGACCGGCATCGTGGTCGGCCTGGCCTGGGGCCCGATCGGCAGCGCGCTGGACAGCTTCAGCAACTGGGCGATCGGCCTGGGCGCGGTCGGCTCCGGCATCTTCGGCCTGGCGAACCGGGGTCTGATCCCGGTCGGCATGCACCAGTTCGTGAACACCTTCTTCTACCAGCAGTCCGGCAGCTTCACCGACGGGGCCGGCAAGGTCTGGCAGGGTGACCTGAACCGCTTCTTCGCCGGTGACCCGACGGCCGGTCAGTTCATGTCCGGCTTCTTCCCGATCATGATGTTCGGCCTCCCGGCCGCCGCGCTGGCGATCGCGCACTGCGCCCGCCCGGAGCGTCGCGCCGCCGTCACCGGCATGATGCTGTCGCTCGCGCTGACCTCGTTCATGACCGGCATCACCGAGCCGATCGAGTTCTCGTTCATGTTCATCGCACCGCTGCTGTACGTGGTGCACGTGGTGCTGACCGCCGTCTCGATGATGGTCACCTGGGCGTTCGGTGTGCACGACGGCTTCACCTTCTCCGCCGGTGCGATCGACTTCCTGCTGAACCTGAACCTGGCCACCAAGCCCTGGCTGATCATCCCGATCGGCCTGGTCTTCGCGGCGGTCTACTACGGGGTCTTCCGCTTCGCCATCACCAAGTTCAACCTGCCGACTCCCGGTCGCGAGACCGACGAGGAGCTCGAGGAGCTCACCAAGGCCTGATCCGCCACCCGTACTTGACGACCCCGCCCGGCAACTGCCGGGCGGGGTCCGCTCGTTGTGCTAGCGGAGCTCGTACGTGGCGCCCGGGCGGGCGAGTTCGACCGGGCCGGCGTACACCGCAGCGGCGTCCCGGCGGTTGACCTCGGGGTCGGTCCACGGCGGGATGTGGGTGAGCACCAGGCGGCCGACCCCGGCCGCGGCGGCATGTTCGCCCGCCTCCCGGCCGTTCAGGTGGACGGCTGTGAAGGTCTCCTTGCCGTGGGTGTAGGCCGCCTCGCAGAGGAACAGGTCGGCGCCCCGGGCGAGTTCGACCAGTGCCGCGCACTCGCCGGTGTCGCCGGAGTACACCAGGCTGCGGCCGCCGTGCTCGATCCGGAACGCGAAGGTCTCCACCGGGTGGCTGACCCGGACCGTCGTGACGGTCAGCGGACCGAGCCGGAAGCTGCCCTCGGTGAGGGTGCGGAAGTCGAAGACCTCGGTCATCCCCGGCTGCTCGGGCATGTCGTACGCCCGGGCCAGCCGGTCGGCGGTGCCCGCGGGTCCGTACACCGGGACGGGCTCGGGGCAGCCCTCCAGCCGGTAGTTCCGGGCGACCCAGTAGGCGCAGAGGTCGATGCAGTGGTCCGCGTGCAGGTGGCTGAGCAGGACCGCGTCGATGTCGTACAGACCGCAGTACTTCTGCAGCGCGCCGAGCGCGCCGTTCCCGAGGTCCAGCACCACCCGGTAGCCGTCGGCCTCGATCAGGTAGCTGGAGCAGGGCGACTCGGCGGACGGGAAGCTTCCCGAGCACCCCACCACGGTCAGTTTCATGCCGAGCCCCTCCACCCCGATGGGTCATGGTCCGTGCCTGCGGAGCTACCTGGTGGTAGCGGCCGGCTGCCAGATGAGAGTAAGGGCCGGGAGGCACTTTGCCCCCGTCTCCGTGCCGTGCTGTGGCTGATGTCACCAGAACGGGGCGCGCCGGACGGCGGTGCGGGAGACGGGGGCGGGGAGCCTCAGCGGTTGCCGGGGCGGTTCCGGGCCCAGGCGCGGATGGTGCCCGCGAACCAGCGTGGATGGCCACTGCCGTCGATCATGTCCGGATCCGGCAGCAGGCCGTGCCGCCGGTAGTTGCGCACGGTGTCGGCCTGCACGTTGATGTGCCGGGCGATCTCGGTGTACGACCACAACTCGTCGCTGCGTGAGGACATCTGGGCCACCTTCAGGGAGGGTTCCGAGGGTTGCTGTCGGGAGCTCGCGATCAGCTTTTCCGGCCCAACGAGAATCTTTAGTGCAGAAGGGACTCCGTGGTCGTTCCGTGACAAATCAGCAGCACCAAACGGATAAATGCTCAACTGTCACAGCTGTACCGGGACGTGGTTGTACGGTCTGCGGATGGAGAAGTGGCTGATAGCGGCGTTGGTCGTACTGGTCCTGCTCGCGGTGCTGGTCGCGGTCCGCCGACGACGGACCCCCGCCCCGGCCGGCGGGCCGGTGGCCCGCGAGGTGTGGTGGGCCGAGGTGCCGTTCGAGGACGGGCCCGGCACGAAGGACCGGCCGTGCCTGGTGCTGCGGGTGAACCGGCGGACCGCCACCGTCGCGAAGATCACCAGCAAGCGGCGCGACGACCGCCTGGGCGTGCTGGCCCTGCCGCCGGGCGCGGTCGGCGACCGGCAGGGCCGGGCCAGCTGGCTGGAGACGGACGAGCTGCGCGAGGTGCCGCTGCGCGCGTTCCGCCGCCGGGTCGGCCCGCTGGACGCGCCGACCTGGGCGAAGGCCCAGCGGGCCCTGCGCTGAAACGACGGACGGCGCGGCCCCCTCGGGGACCGCGCCGTACCGGGCCGACCGGCCGTCAGGCCCAGAGCTGACCCTGCAGCGCCTCGACGGCGGCCTCGGTCGACTCGGCCGTGTAGATGCCGGTGGAGAGGTACTTCCAGCCGCCGTCGGCGACCACGAAGACCACCTCCGCGCGCTCCCCGGCCTGGGCGGCCTTGCGGCCCACCCCGATCGCCGCGTGCAGGATCGCCCCGGTCGACACGCCCGCGAAGATGCCCTCCTGCTGGAGCAGTTCGCGGGTGCGGCGGACGGCGTCGGCCGAGCCGACCGAGAACCGGGTGGTGAGCACCTCGGCGTCGTACAGCTCGGGCACGAAGCCCTCGTCCAGGTTGCGCAGCCCGTACACCAGGTCGTCGTAGCGCGGCTCGGCCGCGACGATCTGGACGCCCGGGGACTTCTCCCGCAGGTAGCGGCCGACGCCCATCAGGGTGCCGGTGGTGCCCAGACCGGCCACGAAGTGGGTGATGCCGGGGAGGTCGGCGAGGATCTCCGGGCCGGTGCCGGCGTAGTGCGCGCCGGCGTTGTCCGGGTTGCCGTACTGGTAGAGCATCACCCAGTCCGGGTGCTCGGCGGCGATCTCCTTGGCGATCCGGACGGCGGTGTTGGAGCCGCCGGCGGCGGGCGAGGGGATGATCTCCGCGCCCCACATCCGGAGCAGCTCGCGACGCTCCTCGCTGGTGTTCTCCGGCATCACGCAGACCATCCGGTAGCCCTTGAGCTTGGCCGCCATGGCGAGCGAGATGCCGGTGTTGCCGCTGGTCGGCTCCAGGATGGTGCAGCCGGGGGTGAGCAGCCCCGCCGCCTCGGCCCGCTCGATCATGTGCAGAGCCGGCCGGTCCTTGATCGAACCGGTCGGGTTGCGGTCCTCCAGCTTGGCCCACAGGGTCACCAGCCCGTCCCCGTTGCCGGGCACGGCGGCGGAGATCCGCGGCAGGCGGACCAGCGGAGTGTTGCCGACGGCTTCGAGCGGGCTGTCGTACTTCATCTGACGGAGCCTCCGGCAGTCGAGGAGCGGGACGTGGTGCGGCGGATCTCGGGGCTCAGCCGCCGGCCACGGCCGGGAGGATGGTGACGCTGTCGCCGTCGGTCAGGCCGGTGCCGATGCCCTCCAGGAAGCGGACGTCCTCGTCGTTCAGGTAGACGTTGACGAAGCGGCGCAGCTCGCCGCCGTCCAGCAGACGGGCGGCGATGCCGGGGTGCCGGGCGTCCAGGTCGGCGAACAGCTCGCCGAGGTTGGCGCCGGCGCCCTCGACGGCCTTCTGGCCGTCGGTGTACGTGCGGAGGATGGTCGGGATGCGGACCTCGATGGCCATGGCTGCGCTCCTGATCGGAAGGGTTCGGGTGGCCGCGGGCGCGGCAGGGGAGGGTGGCCCCGGGGGCCGGGAAAAGCGGATGGTGCCGAGGTCAGCGGGCGTCGGCAGGGCCGGGACAGATCGCGCTGGCGAGCCGGCACAGGTCGACGTGCAGGCGCGCCACGAGGCGGATGCCCGGGGCCTGGTTGCTCACATCGACGGAACGCATGGGCTCATCGTATAGATTCCCGCCCCCGCTCCGACATCTCCGTCTCGACATCCGGATGTTTCCGTATCTACAGGTGAGATGGCGGGGTCCGGACGCGCCGCGGCCCGCCGTACCGGCCTGGTCAGGCGGTGCGGCGGGCCGGGAGCCGGTCAGGCGGCGTACGCCTCGACGATCTCGACGTCTTCCTCCGTGATCACGCCGTCCACGATCCGGAACGAGCGGAACTGGAACGGGTCGCCCGGCTCGGTGCCGTCGGCGGTGGAGACCAGCACGTAGTGGGCGTTCGGCTCGGAGGCGTAGCTGACGTCGGTCCGCGACGGGTACGCCTCGGTGGCGGTGTGCGAGTGGTAGACGATCACGGGCTCCTCGTCCCGGTCGTCCATCTCGCGGTAGAGCTTGAGCAGGTCACCGGAGTCGAACTCGTAGAAGGTGGGCGAGCGCGCCGCGTTGAGCATCGGGATGAACCGCTCGGGGCGGCCACTGCCGGCCGCGCCCGCGACCACGCCGCAGGCCTCGTCCGGGTGGTCGGCACGGGCGTGGGCGACGATCGCGTCGTGCAGCTCTCGGGTGATGGTCAGCATCCGGTCAGGATAGCCAGCCGTCCGCGCCGCCCCCATCAGCCGTCTCAGTTGCCGGACTTGGCGTGGACGTGGTCGTGCCCGTGCGGCACCACGGCCGCCGGGTTGCGGCGCTTGAGCACCTGGTAGCCGACCACCAGCAGCAGCGCCCAGAACGGGAAGACGTACAGCGAGATCCGGCTGTCCTCGTCGATCGCGATCAGCACGATCACCATCACCAGGAAGGCCAGCGCGGCCCAGCTGGCCACCACGCCGCCCGGCGCCTTGAAGGTCGGCGCGGGCAGGTGACCGGCCTTCCAGGCGGTCCGGTAGCGGATCTGGCAGATCAGGATCATCGCCCAGGTCCACAGGCCGCAGACGGTGGCGACCGAGGTGATGTACTCGAACGCCTTGGCCGGGGCGAGGTAGTTGAGCACCACGCCGAGGCCCATCAGCAGACAGGAGACGGTGATCGCGGCGGCCGGGGTCTTCTGCCGGTTGAGCGAGGTGAGCTGCCCGGGGGCCTGGCCACGCAGCGCGAGGTCGCGGAGCATCCGGCCGGTGGAGTACATCCCGGAGTTGCAGGAGGAGAGCGCGGCGGTGAGCACCACGAAGTTGATGATCCCGGCCGCCGCCGGGATGCCCATCTTCTCGAACGCGGCCACGAACGGGCTGACGCCCGGGGAGAACTCCCGCCACGGCACCACGGCCAGGATGACCACCAGCGCGCCGATGTAGAACAGCGCGATCCGCCAGGGCAGCGTGTTGATCGCGCGCGGCAGGGTCTTCTGCGGGTTCTCGCTCTCCCCCGCCGTGACGCCGACCAGCTCGACGCCGAGGTAGGCGAACATGACGATCTGCAGGGTCATCACGGTGGAGCCGATGCCCTTGGGGAAGAAGCCGCCGTCCGACCAGAGGTTGCTCAGCGCGGCGGTGTCACCGGCGTCGCTGAAGCCGAGGGTGAGCACCCCGATGCCGATCAGGATCATGCCGATGATCGCGGTCACCTTGATCATCGAGAACCAGAACTCGATCTCGCCGAACAGCTTCACCGAGATCAGGTTGGCGCCGTACAGGATCACCAGGAAGACCAGTGCGGAGATCCACTGCGGGATGTCCGGCGCCCAGAACTTCACGTACACGGCGGCGGCGGTGGTCTCGGCCATGCCGGTGACCACCCAGAAAAGCCAGTACGTCCAGCCGGTCACGTAGCCCGCGAACGGGCCGAGGAACTCGCGGGCGTACTCGGCGAAGCTGCCGGAGACCGGACGGTACGTCAGCAGCTCGCCGAGCGCCCGCATGATCGCGAAGATCACCAGGCCGGCCACGGCGTAGCTGAGGATCAGGCTCGGGCCCGCCTTGGAGATGGCGGTGCCCGCGCCGAGGAAGAGGCCGGTGCCGATCGCGCCGCCGATCGCGATCATCTGGATCTGACGGCTGCCCAGACCTCGGGCGTAGCCCTCTTCGTCCGGTACCGGGTCGGTCACCTCGTCGTACTGCTGCTGGGTCATCGGGCCACCGTCCTTGACTCGTGGGGAGTGGCAGTCGTACCACGCGGCGCCCGGATACCGGTGCGTATCTGAGCGATATTTGAGCATGTGATGTCAGGTTTGGTGGCGTGATGCCGGAAATGCCGGAGCCCCCGTCCCACGGTGTGGGACGGGGACTCAGGGGCGGCCGGGTCAGTCGGCCATCGCCTCCAGCAGGGACTCCTGCAGGGCGCCGAGCCACAGGTAGGCCATCGCCAGCGGCTTGGCCGGGTCGTCGTCCGGCAGCCCGAAGAAGTCGTCCTCCTCGGTGACCCCGAGCCGGGTGCCGAGGATCAGCCGCAGGTCGTTGGTGGCCCCGAGCCAGCGCGGGCACTCCTCGGCCGGCACCGTCAGCTCCTCGCCCGCGTCGAGCCCGTCCAGGCTGCGGATCACCGCCAGCACGTCGTCCCGCTTGCGGGCCCGCAGGTCGGGCTCGGTGTAGCGGCGGAACTCGGCCGAGAACGCGGTCGCCTCCTGGTCCACCGGCTTCTCGGGGTCGCCGTAGGCGTCCGGGAAGAGCCGGGCCAGCGCCGGGTCGGCGGGCGGCTTGCTCGGCCCCTCGGCGAACAGCGCGGCCAGCGGGTCGGCACTCGCGGCCGGACCGGGGCCGATCATCTCCAGCACCTGCACGAACAGCGAGCGCAGCAGAGCGGCGTCACCCTCGTCCAGCGCGGCCCGCGCGCCGCCGTCGCCCGTGCTCTCGAACAGCCGAACCATGATTAGTCGTCAACCCGTCGTCGTGGTGGAGTGATTGCTCGGTCGTGGTGGTCGATCCCGGTCGGTCGGTCGCGGTCGGTCAGTCGTGCTGGAGCGTGGCCCACAGGCCGTAGCCGTGCATCGCCTGGACGTCCCGCTCCATCTCCTCGCGGGAGCCGCTGGAGACCACGGCGCGACCCTTCTGGTGCACCTCCATCATCAGCGTCCTGGCCTTCTCCTTCGGGAAGCCGAAGTAGGCCTGGAAGACGTACTGCACGTAACTCATCAGATTGACCGGGTCGTTGTGGACGATCGTGACCCAGGGGGTGTCGGGCTCCACCGCTGGAATGCCTTCGACCTCCGGGCGCTCGATCTCCACGGGCGCGACACTCACGGCTGCACTCCTCGTCGGGACACGGTTTACCGCCTCTCATGCTTCCATCCGGGGGACTCACGAGCGAATCCGGGTCGATCGGCGCGAGAAATCGTCAAAGTGACGCTAAGTCCAGTAGCATCATCCCCATGGATGCCGACACCGTGCGCCGCTCCACGGCGCTGCTCACCGACCGCTACGAGCTGACCATGCTGCAGGCCGCCCTGCGCAGCGGCGCCGCCCACCGGCGCTCGGTCTTCGAGGTGTTCACCCGACGACTGCCGAACGGCCGCCGCTACGGCGTGCTGGCCGGGGTCGGCCGGGTGCTGGACGCGGTCGAGGACTTCCGCTTCACCACCCCGCAGTTGGACTGGCTGGCCGACCAGAAGGTGGTCGACGAGACCACCCTGCGGTACCTCGCCGACTACCGGTTCTCCGGTGACATCCACGGCTACCCCGAGGGCGAGGTCTACTTCCCCGGCTCGCCGCTGCTCACCGTGGAGGGCAGCTTCGCGGAGGCGGTGATCCTGGAGACCCTGATCCTGTCGATCCTCAACCACGACTCGGCGATCGCCGCCGCGGCCTCCCGGATGACCAGCGCGGCGGGCGGACGGCCGTGCATCGAGATGGGTGCACGCCGGGCGCACGAGGACGCCGCCGTGTCGGCCGCCCGGGCCGCGTACGTCGCGGGCTTCGGCGCCACCTCGGACCTGGCGGCGGGCTTCACCTACGGCATCCCGACCACCGGCACCGCCGCGCACGCCTTCACCCTGCTGCACGACAGCGAGCGGGACGCCTTCACCGCGCAGATCGACTCGATGGGCCGGGGCACCACCCTGCTGGTCGACACCTACGACCTGAACGAGGCGGTGCGCACCGCCGTCGAGGTGGCCGGGCCCGGGCTCGGCGCGGTCCGGATCGACTCCGGCGACCTCACCCTGCTGGCCCACCGGGTCCGCCGCCAGCTGGACGAACTCGGTGCCACCGGCACCCGGATCATCGTCACCTCCGACCTGGACGAGTACGCCATCGCCGCCCTGGCCGCCGCCCCGGTGGACGGCTACGGCGTCGGCACCAGCCTGGTCACCGGCAGCGGCGAACCGACCTGCGCGATGGTCTACAAGCTGGTCGCCCGGGCCACCGCGCCCGACGGGCCGCTGGTCTCGGTCGCCAAGCGCTCCGCCGGCGCCAAGTCCAGCGTGGGCGGCCGCAAGTGGGCCGCCCGGCAGCCCGACGCCGAGGGCGTGGCGGCGGCCGAGGTGGTCGGCACCGGGCCGGTGCCGGCCGAGCTGGAGCCGTACCTGCTGCACGTCCCGCTGATCCGCGGCGGCAAGGTGGTCGGCCGCGAACCGCTCGCCGCCGCCCGCGACCGGCACCTCCGGGTCCGGGACTCGCTGCCGCTCTCGGCCACCCAGCTCTCCAAGGGCGAGCCGGTGCTGCCCACCGAGCTGCGACTGGCCCCTTGACAGGGCGTCACCCCTTCCGCCTACGCGCGTAACTCCCTACAGTGGCCACCATCGAGGCCCACCACACCGCCCCCGGTGGCGGAGAAGGAAGCAACCCCATGCATCGGGCACTGATCGTCGTGGACGTGCAGAACGACTTCTGCGAGGGCGGCAGCCTGGCCGTGGCCGGCGGCGCCGAGGTGGCCGCCGCGATCACCGACCTGATCGCCGAGTCGACCCCCGGCTACGCGCACATCTGCGCCACCCGGGACCACCACATCGACCCGGGGCCGCACTTCTCCGCCGAGCCGGACTACGTCAGCTCCTGGCCGGTGCACTGCCTGGCCGGGACGGAGGGGGTGGGCTTCCATCCGAACTTCTCGCCCGCGGTGATCTCGGGCGCGATCGAGGCGGTCTTCGACAAGGGCGCGCACTCGGCCGCCTACAGCGGCTTCGAGGGCTTCGACGAGAACGGGGCGACGCTGGCCGACTGGCTGCGCGAGCGGGACGTCACCGAGGTGGACGTGGTGGGCATCGCCACCGACCACTGCGTCCGGGCCACCGCGCTGGACGCCCGGCGGGAGGGCTTCACCACCCGGGTCCTGCTCGACCTCACCGCAGGTGTCGCGGCCACCACCACCGAGACCGCGCTGACCGAACTCCGGGAATCCGGCGTGGAGTTGACCGGCACGCCGATCGTCCGCGGCTGATCCACCGGGAGCCCGACCACTCGGCTCCCGGTCCACCCCCGCCGCGTGCGCGCTCAGTCGTCACTGGTCACCAGCAGCTCGACCACATCGGTGCCGCCCGCCAGGAACTCCTCCCGCAGCTCGCCGCCGACCACGTCCGGCTCGGCGGCGAGCCGCTCCCCCGACACGTACACCACCCGGACCCCCAGGTACTCCATCCGGTGCTGGCCGCCCCGCACCCAGGCCGCCTCGCCCTCACTGACGCAGCGCAGCTCCGAGTCCACCTCGACCGCGACCGCGGCCGCCGGCCAGTACAGGTCGGGCACGGCCACGAAAGTGCCGCCGCGCATCCGCAGCTCCGGCCCGACCAGCGGCGCCGGCAGCAGCCACTCGTCCACCAGCTCGCCGATCCGGCCGAGCACCGACTCCCGCTCCGCCGCCAGCAGTTCGTCCACCGCGGCCCGCACCCGGTCCTCGCCGAGCAGGTCGGCCTCCCGCAGCTCGGCCAGCAACTCCCGCAGCGTGCAGCCGGGTTCGGTCTTGGCCAGCGCCTCCCGGAGCACCGCCCTGAGCTGCCCGGCCGGCACCGCGCCGGTGTCGAAGGCACCCGCGTCGGTCCACTCCCGGAGCGTGTCGGCCACCGCCCTGGCCACCGGGGCACAGGCCAGCCCGTGCACCGACCGGGCCACCAACTCCCGCTCCGTACGCCGGATCCGGACCTCCCCCGCGTCCTTCAGCCGTCGCTGCCGGGGCACCAGCACCTCCACCCCGGTCACGGCGGGCAGCCGGGGCGCCGAGCTGAATCCGTACAGCGCGAGCGCCGCCGCGCCGGTGATCACCGCGCCGTCCCGGCGGCCCTCCTCCCGCCCGTTCTGCGCGGCGTACAGCAGAGCGGCCCACATCCGCTGCTCCGGCGTCGGCTCACCACCCTGCAGCAGGTAGACCCGGGGCAACAGCCGCTGCCACGGACCGCCCTCGCGACAGTGGCCGCTGACCACCCTGGTCGGCACCCCGCGAGCACGTAGTTGGCTGGCGGTGATCACGTTCTGCTGGCGGCGGGCCAGCTCCTCGAGGGAGGGCGACTGCGACGGAATCTGGTAGCTGCTCATGCCGACAACCCTCCCCATCCGGCCCCGCTCCGCACCCACGACCTGACGCACCGTTACGCAACCGTCGCGAAACCGGGACTCGCCCGCACTAAAGTCCCCATACCCTCACCCATTCGGACCAATTGATGTTCAACCGAATGCCGGTATCGATCGGACTTGGCCTGTACCATCCGATTTTCCGCACGGCGGTTGTACGGCCACCTCGACCCACTCGAACACCCCGTCACCTGCGATGGCTGACCCAGAGTGACGAGCGCCATACGCTCCCCCGCCGTCCGGGGGTCACGGCCGCCCCTCAGGATTGCCTAACATCGCTTCATGCCACGTGACGAATCCGCCGCCCTGCGCGCTGCCCAGCTGCGCCTCGGTCGCCTGCCCGGCTACGTCCGCCAGCCGGACCTGGCCCGGCGCAGCGGCGACGACGGCCACATGTACAAGAAGGGCTGGGAGGTCCGCTTCACCGCGCGGACCGAGGAGGAGATAGCCGAGATCCGCGATCTGGTCATCGCGGCCGGCTTCGCCCCGGCCCGCCCGTTCTTCAAGGGCAACCAGCTCATCCAGCCGGTCTACGGCATCGCCGCCGTGCACGCCTACCTCGAAGCGCGGGAGGCCGCCGAGGCCGCCGGCATCCCCGAGCAGCCGAACCGCCGCGCCGCGGCCTCCGCCGCAGCCGCCGCGGCGGCCACCGCCGCCGGCGCAGCCGCGAAGCGCGCCCGCAGCAAACCCGAGGAACCCAACCGCACTTGCTGACGGCGGCTCGCAAGGCCGCGCCACCAGGGGCTCGGGGAACTGCGACGCCGACCTCGTACAAGGTGATCCGTGCGTAGATGGTCAGGCACTTTCGCATTTTGCCCCGCCAGCCATGAACCGTCGCCGTTCCCCGAGCCCCTGGACCGTAACCGGCTGGGCGCCTGCGGAAGCATCAGGTGTACGGATCCAGGTGGACAGTGGCCGCGCGGAGGCGGGGGACGGCCCGGATCAGGGCGTGTTCGGCCGCTTCGGCGACCTGGTGCCCGGCCGCCACGGTGAGGCTGCCGTCGACCAGGACGTCGGCCTCGGCCCGCAACGAGTGCCCGATCCACCGCAGTCGCAGCGCACCGACCCCGTACACCCCCTGAACCGCCCGCAGCTCCCGCTCCGCCACGTCCAGCAGCGCCGGATCGACACCGTCCATCAGCCGCCGCCCGACCTCCCGCGCGGAGCTCCGCAGCACCAGCAGGATCGCTCCCGTGATCACCAGCCCGACCACCGGGTCGGCCAGCCGCCAGTCGGCCGCGCTGCCCGCCGCGCCGAGCAGGACGGCCAGCGAGGCCAGCCCGTCGGTCCTGGCGTGCAGACCGTCGGCGACCAGCGCGGCGGAGCCGATCCGCCGCCCGGTACCGATCCGGTAGCGGGCCACCCACTCGTTGCCCAGGCAGCCGACCAGCGCCGCACCGACCACCGCCCACAGCTGGCCGACCGGCTGCGGGTGCAGCAGCCGGTGCACGGCGGTGACCGCCGCGAACACCGCCGAGGCGGCGACCACGGCGACCACCGCCACCCCGGCCAGGTCCTCGGCCCGGCCGTAGCCGTACGGGTAGCGGCGGTTGGCCGCCCGGCGGCCGAGTAGGAAGGCCAGCCCGAGCGGCACCGCGGTCAGTGCGTCGGCGAGGTTGTGCACGGTGTCGCCGAGCAGCGCGACCGAACCGGAGAGCGCCACCACCACGGCCTGCACGCCCGCCGTGAGCGCCAGTACCACCAGCGAGATCCAGAGCGTGCGCAGGCCCTCGGCGGAGGTCTCCAGAGTGCTGTCGAGGCGGTCGGCGGCGTCGTGCGAGTGCGGCCGGAGCAGGTGCCTGAGCGACGACCAGTGCCCCTGCGGATGCCCGTGCCCGTGCTCGTGCTCGTGCCCGTGGTGGTGCTCGTTCCGGTGCTCGTGCGAGTGTCCGTGCGGCTCCATGGAGGTACGGTGGCACACCAACTCCCTTGCAGCCACTGCCGTTCTACCCACCTTGACCAGGTGCGCAGCGCTCGCAACTGACACACCGTCATACAACGGCTCAATCGCACCCTTCCCGGGCAGCTGATGGGACTTGTCACTCAAAGCAGCCGCGCAAGGCCCTAGAGTGAGCATGGACCACCCGTCACCCGCCACCCCACCCACCGGATCGAGAGGCTGATGTGACCAATCGTCATGACCCGCTCTCCTCCGTGGAGTTCATTGCCTTCCGCGAGCTTCACCACCCCCGGTACCTGAGCTACGCCCGGGTCTGGTTCCGCGAGGGCGGGCTGGCCGCGTCGGTGGTGGAGGAGGCCTTCGCGGTGATGGCGGCGGGCTGGGCGGAGATCCTGGGCAGTCCCAACCCGACGGCGGCCGCCTGGCGGATCCTGCGAGCCACCGTCGCCGCCCGCTTCGACCCGGCCCGGGTGCCGACCCAGCGGGTCACCGCCGCCGACGAGGATCTGGCCATCCTGCACTACGTGGTCGGCCTGGCCACCCCGGAGATCGCCGACGTGGTCGGCACCGACACGGCGAACGTGGCCAGCCAGCTCCGGCACGCCCTGCGCGAGGCGGCCGACTGGTGACCGACTGGTGACCGCCCCAGCCGGGCGGCCCGCCCGCCGGTGATCGTCGTCACCCCCGTGGCACCTTCACCTCGGCTCCAGACGGGCGAATGATGGGAGGCGCCGCCCCTGACGGGTGGTCACTCGACCGAGGAGCCCGCCGGTGCCACTCCCCCACGCCGCCGCGATGTTCGACCGGCAGGCCGACGCCTGCGGTGAACTGGGCTCCCCGCTCTACGAGTTCCTGCTCCGCCGAGCGGCACTGGACGTGGCGGCGGGCGGCCCGTGCGCGGCGGCGATCGTGGGACACGAGCAGGCCCCAGGACCGGACGCGATCGCCCTGCGGCTGCTCGGCGGGGTGCACGCGCTGGTGCTGACCGGCCGGGCCCCGGCCCTGGCGGCGTACTACCCGAGCGCCGGCGGGGCGTTCACCGTGCCCGTCCCGGAGGCCGCCTGGACGGTCTTCCGCGCCACCGTCGCCGAGCACCTGGACTGGGTCAGGAACTGGCTCACCAGGCCCCCGCAGACCAACGAGACCGGCCGGGCCAACCTGCTGATCGCCGGGCTGCTGCACGTCCTGGCGGACGCCCCGCGGCCGGTCCGGCTGTTCGAACTCGGGGCCAGCGCGGGCCTCAACCTGCTCGCCGACCGGTTCCGCTGCGAGTGGTCCGGCGGCGCCCACGGCCCGGCCGACTCCCCCGTCCGGCTGACCGACGCCTGGCGCGGCGATCCGGTGTTCCCGCTCGACCGGCCGCTGCCCGACCTGGAGTTCACCGAACGGCGCGGCTGCGACCCGACCCCGATCGACCCGCTCTCGCCGGAGGGCGCCCTCGCGCTGCGCTCGTACGTCTGGGCCGACCGCCCCGAGCGGGCCGCCCGGCTGGACGGCGCGCTGGCGCTGGCCGCCAAGCACCCGGTGACGGTCGAGCGGCTCGGCGCGGCCGAGTTCCTCGGCGGGGTGACGGTGGCCGAAGGCGCGCTCACCGTGGTCTGGCACTCGATCATGCGGCAGTACGTCCCGGCCGCCGAATGGGCCCAGGTGGAGGCCGAGTTGGCGCGCCTCGCGGCCGCCGCCACCCCCACCGCGCCGTTCGCGCACCTGGCGTTCGAGCCCAGCCGGGTGGCCGGCTCGGACCGGCACCGGTTCGTGCTCACCGTCCGGACCGGGACGGGCCCCGCGCAGGTGCTCGCCGAAGCCGTACCGCACGGGCTGCCCGCACGGGCCTGGTAGCCGCCGACTACCGCTTGCCGCCGGTGACGTCGTACAGGTGGTGCACCGGGTCGTGGATCAGGTACCGGGCGAACGACTCGACGGTGAACCGGGCGCCGTCGCTGCGGTCCCCGGTGCGCTGCCACTGCGCCCCGCTCACCGACTCGAAGCCCTGCGCCAACTGTTCGGCGGCGGGCACCAGTTCGGCCGCCACCAGGGCCGGGTCCTGCTCGCCGTAGCGTTCGGCGACCGCGGTCTCGTCCTGGTTCCAGTTCGGGAAGAGCGGACCGTCCTGGTCGAGCATCAGCCGCAGCCGGACGTCGAACACCCGGAAGACGTCCCGGACATGGCAGGCGTACTCGAGGTCGGACCACACCTCGGGGGCGGGCCGCCGACGCAGCTCCGCCGCCGGGCGTTCGGTCAACAGGGCGGCCCAGGCCGCGGCGTTGGCCCGGACCAGTCCCGCGACCTCCTCCCGGACGACCGCCGGCGTGTCGAAGCCGCAGTCGGGGCAGGGGCGGTGCAGGACCCAGGTCCAGTCCTTGGTGTCAGGAGTGATCATGGCTCCAGGATGCTGGCCGCGCACCGGCCCCTGCCAGGGCCGGAACGGCCAGCCGCCGCCGAGATACCGCCAGGCTGCTAGACCTCGGCCGGGTCGGTGGCCTTCAGCGGGAGGTACATCACCAGCAGGTCGACATAGCCGAGCTCCGGGTGCAGGAACCCTTCCGGCACGGCCGCCAGCACCGTGAACCCGAACGACTTCCACAGCGCCACCGCACGGGAGTTGCTCGACGCCACCGCGTTGTACTGGATCGCCCGGTACCCGTCCGCGCGCGCCTGCTCGATCACGTGCGCGCAGAGCGCCCGGCCGACGCCCCGGCCCGCGTGCGCCTCGTCCACCATGAAACCGG
Organism: Kitasatospora gansuensis; assembly: GCF_014203705.1. NCBI lineage: Bacteria > Bacillati > Actinomycetota > Actinomycetes > Kitasatosporales > Streptomycetaceae > Kitasatospora > Kitasatospora gansuensis. The sequence goes on along the minus strand of NZ_JACHJR010000001.1, from coordinate 5,170,207 downwards.
CGTTGGCGATGTGCGACCCCGGCCCCATCTGGTTGGGGTGCGTCTCGGCCGTGCCCAGCACCGTGCCGTCCTCCGCCACCGCGACCACCGTCCGGCCCGGCAGCTTCTTCATCCAGATCTCCCGGGCGAACTCCTCGGAGATGTCCCTGGGCCAGGTGAAGGTGTCGCCGGCCGCGACGATGCGGTGCAGGAAGGGCCAGATGGCGGGCCAGTCGGCCGCGGTCGCCTCACGAATGATCACCCCGGCAGTCTGCCCCGCCCGGCCGCTCCGGACCAACGGATTTTCGCGCCGGGCCCCGCGCCGTTCAGCCGAGGGACTTCGCCAACCAGACCTCCGCGTACGGGTCGTCCCCGTACGGATCGATCGGCCGGTAGCCCAGCCTGCCGTACAGCGCGATCGCCTCGACCAGGTCCTTCCTGGTGTTCAACCTGATCCGCCCCGCCCCGCACGCCCGGGCCAACTCCTCGGCCGCGCCCACCAGTCGGGCCCCCGCCCCACCCCGACGGGCCGCCTTCCGGACGAACATCCGGGTCAGCTCCGCATCGCCGTCCGCCAGACCCGCCCCCTGCCAGCGCAGCCCGACGCAGCCCACCGGCACCGCCCCGTCCCTGGCGACCAGCAAGGCCCCTCGGGGCTCCCGCAGATCCGCCCCGTCCCCGAGCGCCGCCACGATCTCCTCGGAGGTCGCCTGGCGCCCGTAGTAGCGGCTGGCGAGCTCGTCGATGTACTCGTACAGGACGGTGGCCGCCTCCGGGTGGTCCACGGCGGTCAGGGAGACGGTCCAGGTCAGGGGTGCTGTGCTCATGCCGCCATTCTCCCGGCGGCGGCAACGCATTTACCGGTGGCGCTGGTGACCGCCCGCCGATAGAACTACCAGGTGATCAACGACGCAGCCCTGCTCCGCAAACCCACCCTGACCGGCGCACACCTCCGCCTGGTCCCGCTCTCACCCCGCCACGCCGAGGACTCCTGGCGCGCCACCCAGGACCCCGAGGACCGCCGACTCACCGGCACCCGCCGGGAGTTCACCCTCGCCGACATCGAACACTGGTGCGCCACCCGCGCCGACCAGCCCGACCGCCTCGACCTCGCCATCGAGGACCTCGACGGCCACTACCTCGGCGAACTCGCCCTGACGGACCTGGACCGCGACAACCGGTCCGCCGCCTTCCGGATCGCGCTGGTCCCGACCGCCACCGGCCGGGGAATCGGCACCGAAGCCACCCGCCTGCTGCTCGACCACGCCTTCACCGCCATCGGCCTGCACCGCGTCCAGCTGGAGGTCTACGACTTCAACACCCGCGCCCAACGCGCCTACCAAAACGCCGGCTTCACCCTCGAAGGCCGCCTCCGCCAAGCCCACCACTGGAACGGCCAGTGGCACGACACCCTGCTGATGGCCGCCCTGGCCACCGAATGGCGGGCGGCCACCCCGACTCCCGCCGCTACTTGACCGTGCAACTCGAGTCGACCGACGTGCCCGGCAGCCCGACGATCGACTGCGCCCACCCCAGCAACTCCGAACAGACCTTCGCCTCCTCGGCATTGGCCGGCGGGTGCCCCTCGGTGGCACCGGCCACCACCGGCGAGCCGAGGCTCACCGCGAGCACGACAACGGGCAGGACGAACTTCAGACGGCGGCTACGCATGCGCATAACAGGACGGCCCTTCAGGTGCGATGGCTTACTGACGGGCCATCAGTACCCGAAGGGCCGCCCCCTGAGCGGGGATTATGCGCCGTTCGTGGGCGTGTCAGCGGTACGGGTTGCCACCACCGTCACCACCGGGCTGGGGCGGGTACTGCTGGTGACCGCCGTAGGGCGGCTGCGGCGGCTGCGGAGCGCCGTACGGCTGCTGCGGCGGGTACTGCGGGAACTGCTGCTGCGGCGCACCCCCACCCCCGTACGGAGGCTGACCACCGCCACCCCCCTTGTTCCGCCGCACCAACACGATCACGCCACCGACCACCACGACCGCCAACAACCCGACGCCGGCCCAGACATACACCGGGACCCCGCCGTCACTCTTCGCCTCCGCCGCCTGGTTGCCACCAGCGGTGGCCCCACTCGCGGGAGCGGACGGCTGCGGCGCGGCGGACGACGCGGACGACGGCTGACGCTGCGACTCGGCCCGCGACAGGAGCGGATTCTCCTTCGGCCCGCTGTCCACTGCCGGGTTGGCCGCCAGCGCCTTCTGCGGCGAGGCGATGCCGTAGCCGTAGCTGTCGTTCGGCACCTGCTGACCTGCCGGGACCACCGCCGACTTGATCAGCCGGTTGATGACCTGACCGGCCGACAGCTCCGGGTACTTCGAGCGCACCAACGCCGCGATCGCGGAGACGTATGCGGTCGAATCAGAAGTCCCATTGCCCGTGCGATAGTCCGTCGCCGACTGGTGGCCGGCCGAGTAGATGTCGACTCCGGGCGCTACCAGTGTCGTTTCGGGGCCACGGTTCGACTTTTCCCAGACCTTCCCGTCCCTGTCCACGGCACCCACGGCAACGACGCCGGGAACAGCTGCGGGGTAGTCCACCGGGGTTCCCCGATTTCCGGTGTTCCCCGAGGCCCCAATCACAACCACATCCTTGTCGATGGCGTACTGGATGGCCTCTCGGACCTTCTTGTCAGCACCACCTCCCAGGGACATGTTGATGACCTTGGCGCCCTTGTCCACGGCGTAGCGAATAGCCTCCGGAATGCGATCTTCGCCGCCGCTTCCCACCTCACCCAGGGGGGACATGTTGACTCTGACGGGAAGAATCTTGGCGTGCGGCGCAAGACCGATAATCCCGTCCTTGGCACCGTGTCCTCGACCGGCGATCAGGCTCGCCATGCTTGTTCCGTGGCCGATCTTGTCAACTCTGCCGTCGCTCTGCTCCCCGGAGAAGTCAGCGCCAGGCAGGACCTGTCCTACAAGATCTTGGTGCGTGGCCGACACACCGCTGTCGATCACCGCCACCACGACGTTGTCGCCCTGGCTGATGGGCCAAACCTTGGTTTCAGCTTCGTACTTGTCAATGACCCACTGCCCAGTGCGGATGTTGTCCGCAGCAGCCGGGCCATAGGTGGTGCCCCACAGCAGGGACCCCAGAACAAGAACAGCTGCTCCCCGAACCTGCCGGCTGGACATCAAGACTGACTACTCCGCTCACTGGAACCGTTGCCGTACTTTTCGGGCTGGGCCAGGTCAGCGATCGCCGACCTGGCCCAGCCCTGAGCTGGTGATCGTCACTCCACCACGTTCGGATTGGTCGGCCGACCGGACGCCCAGGTCTCCTCGTCCTCGACAAGGTAATCCGGGCGCCGCTTGTCGTTCTTGTCCTTCTTTCCGGCCTGCGCAGCGCTGGGCATGCCCCCGCCCTGACCAGCTGAACCTTGCCCAGCCTGACCACGGCCGCGACCGAGCCCGGACCCGCCCTCGGTGAAAGCACCACGGCCTGCACCACCGGATCCGAGCGCACCAGCCGTACCTCCGGCACGACGGGCAGAACTCGAACTCGACCCACCGTGGGCGCCGCTGCCACCAGTTCCGGCAGCACCTCCACCCGTCCCAGGCATTCCGGATGCTCCGAAAGCGGCTCCGGCGCGGCCGCCGGCCGCACCACCGCTTCGAGAGCTGAATGCATTCGACCCCTGTGCCCCTGCGGCTCCACCTACCGTGGCAGTTTTGGGCACACCACCCGTCGTGCCACCGCCGATCACACTGGTGCCACCTTGGCCGTGGCCAGATCCGGCACCCGCCCCGGCATTACCGCTGCCGGGTCCTCCGGGGCCGGCAGGCGAGGCCGTTCCCGGCTTCGGAGCGACCCCTGTCACGCCATCAATCCCAGTTACCGGCCCGTAGGGCGTCGGAGACTGCGGCTTGGGAAGCGGGTTCGCAGTCCCACCCTTGATACCGGAATCCGTAGGACCACTGGGCTGAATCTTCTTCGGAGACTGTGCGCCGACACTACCGACGGAGCTGGTGGAGCGAGCCTTGGTCGCCGTACCCCCAGAGCCGTTGGCACCCGCAAACCCCACGCCACCACCCATGATCAAACCGGTCAGCGCTGCCGGACCGGAAGAATCAGGGGCGATGACGTCGAAGTCCTCGCCGTGCGGAGGGGGTGGCGGCGGCTTGAGGTAGTTGGTACCTGCACGGTAGCGACTTGCCAGCAGGTTCATGACCGCCACTGCCTGAGACTTCTTCTCGTCCGTGACAGCAGTCTGGGTGTCTTCGCTCTCCGAGCCGGCGGCAGATGCGACAGTGTCGCCAACGGCATCGGCGGCCTTGGACCAGAAACTCGGTTCCTCCGGCATCGTCCGCTTGGCTTCGTCGATGGCCGCAGACATCAGCTCAAGGGTCACCGCAGCATCATTGGCGTAAGCCGCCGCATTGTTGATACTGGCGGCCAGCTTGGTCATCTTGGTGTGGAAAGCCTCGCTGGTGGAGCCTTCCCAACTAGCCGTGGCATCACCTGAGGCAGTGGTGAGAGAGGTCCGGATCTGCTTCAGCGTATCGGTGGCGCGGCGCCAGGGGTCCGCCGCCGACATGATGCCGCCGGAATCCATGCTGTTCACCATGCGACGGAGATCGCCGTGGCTGTAGCCGTTGAAGTTCGTGAAATCGCTCATGAGTAGGTGCCTCCTGTCCGCTGCGAAGTCCTAGGTCCTCGAGTGCTCACCATGTCGCTTGAGGCTCACCGCTACCGACCGGAGTCGCGCCCGCAGGTGCCGTCGGACTGGGTTGCCTGGCACCGGAACGCGATGCGGGCGAGGTGTAGACAGCAGGCGTGGCGCTCCCTACCGACCAGCCATCCGAGTTGACCTTCAGGCTGTGGACGGTTTCGCTCTCCTGCTCTTCGTAGTTGGCCGCGGTGAGATCAGCCTTACGCTGGGCCTCGTCGATGGCGTTCTGCAGGAAGTCCATGACGCCCCGAAGGCTGTCCCGCATGACCTCGTACTTGTCGAACAGCGCCTGCGCCTCAGGAAACGTCCCGAAGGCCGCCCGCCCGACCCCGCTCTGCCCGTGCGTCCGGCTGCCGTCCGCACGTGCCTGGAACTCGTCCAGCAGCCCCCGTACCTGCGACGCGAACGCCCGTAGGTTGTCGACCTCGACGCGGTAGCCGGCACCGCCGCCGTTCCCCGTGCTCACGACTGTCCTCCCCCATGGAGCCAGGACTCGACTCTCTGCCCTGGTATCAACTGTTCCGGTACGACCCGGTCTTGAGGACACGGGCCTACAACCCTCATGTCTAACACATACCGCCGTCGGCCTGAACGGCGACGTGACACCGTGGAAGCGATTGGTACCGAATCAGGACACGGCCGCCGCCAGCGCCCGGCGGCAGAGCGAGTCGGCCCGGCGGGTGGTCTCGGGCTGGCGGTAACCGGCCGTCAGGTTCAGGGTGGTGGCGACCGATTCGGCCAGGCCGATGCGGTGGCCGACCGAGACGAAGACCGGCTTGGTGCCCTCCCGGGTGCGGAGTGCGGCGCCGACCTGCTCGCCGGTTTCGGGGTCGAGCAGCGGCGCGGTGGCGCCGCGTTCGGGACCGGGCTGGTCGAACACGAAGGTGAACGGCGTCTTGGCGACACCGAGGGTGCGCAGGCCGGTGAGTACGCCCAGGTGGCTGGCGAGCCCGAGGCGGCGTGGGTGGGCGAGACCGTACCCGTCGCAGACCACCAGGTCGGGGGTGTGCCGGAGGTCGGCCAAGGCGTCCAGCACGGTGGGCAGTTCGCGGAAGGCGAGCAGTCCGGGGACGTACGGGAAGCTGATCCGCCCGGTCGCGGTGGTCTCCTCCACGACGGCCAGGGTGGACAGTGAGAGCAGGACCGCCGCCGCGACCACCACGTCCCGGTCGTCGTCGTAGGCCACGTCCACACCGGCGATCAGGGCGTCGGGGGCCGGGCCGGGGCCGGACGGTTCGACCAGGCCCCGCAGGCGCTGCTGCACGGCGAGGGCCTCGGCCTCGGTGGTGGGCCAATCGGCGGGCATGGGCATGGACTTCCCCCAGGTGACTACGGCTGTTCGATGCCACCGTACCGAGCACGCGAGTGAGCCCGTGCGCCCCTGCGCCCCCGCTGTCGGCCGAAGGCGTACTTGTCCGGACCGAGCGCTGGGTACACCTTGGTAAGGCAAGGCTTCTCCCGGCGGCGCAAGACTCGTGCGAAGGACGGTCCTGTCATGTCGCGTCCCACCATCGCCCAACTCCTCACCGGCACCCTGACCGTGGTGGCCGCGGCCGCGGTGCTGCTCGCCGTCTCCGGGTCGCGGGGGGTGTTCGAGATCGCGGTCCTGGTGGCCTTCGCGGTGGCACTCGGCACCCTGGCGACCGCGCTGTTGGTGACGGTCTCGGCACAGCGGCGGGCGGCCGGCTCGCACCGGCCACAGGCCCGGCCGACGACAACCCCGGAGTACGCGACGCAGCGCTGACGATGAACCACGCGCCGGGGCCCGCGAGCCGGGGTACAGCTCACGGGCCCTGACACATCGCCAGGCGGCTCAGACGGTGGAGACGACCACGGTCTTGGCGGCCTTGTCGTGGATGCACTGGCGGTACGGCTTGTCGAAGACGCCGAACAGGCCGTTCACCGGCCACCACAGCCCGCCGCAGCAGATCACCGCCGGGAGTACGAAGGTCGCCGCCCTGGTCCAGGCGGCCGAACCGGTCGGGGCGCTGCCGTCGACCAGCATCGCGACCCGGATCTTCATCAGCTTCTTGCCGACGGTCTGGCCGTCCCGGCTGAGCATGATGCCCTCGTAGATCAGGTAGAGGGCGTAGCCGAGCCAGGCCGCGCCGACCCAGCCGCCCTGGTTGCCGAGGTTGGCGAACGGGAGCACCACCACCACCGCGACGGCCTGAACCAGCAGGAAGTCGATCAGGCGGGCCACGATCCGGGCGCCCCAACCACCGAGCGGCGGCATCCCGGGAACCGGGCCGGCACCCGCCTGGTACGGGGCACCGTAGGCGGGCGGCGGGGGCGGCGCGCCGTACGGGCTCCCGTCGTAGCCGCCGGGCGCACCGTAGGGGCCGCCGGGGGGCGGCGTGCCGTAGGGATGGGCCGCCGGCGGGGGCGGGGCGCCGTACGGATCGGACGGTGCGCCGTAGGGATCGGACGGCGCACCCTGCTGCCCGCCCGGTTGCGGGGGCTGCTTGTCGAAGGAGGGCTTGTCGCCCCCCTCCGGCGCGGGGTCTGACGAGGGGTCATGGGTGCTCATGACCCGAGTAGAACATCACGGATACTACGATGTTGGGATATTTAGTCCGTTTTGCCCCATCGGGCCGTCCACTCCGGCGCACTGAAGGCCAGTCAGGCGCGCACCACTCGGGTCCGCGCCGCCCGGTCCGGCCAACCCCGCCGGGCGGAACGGTCCCACAACGGCGCGAACAGTCCGACCACCGAGAGCACCGCCACCTGCCGGACCAGCCACCGCACCATCGAACGGCCGAACGTCGGCGCGAGAGCCGCCCGCGTCATGTCGGCGACCCGGATGCCGGCCAGCCGCTTGCCGAAGGTCTGTCCGGTCCGGGAGACCGGCAGCACCTCGTACAGCAGCGCGGCCAGCACCAGGACGCCGAGCAGCGCCGCCACCCGGCCGAGCACCAACCCGTCCACCAGCCAGACCCGTACCTGCTGACCGGCGCGGCCTGCGCTCGCCGCCTCGGCCAGGCGGACCTTGTCCTCGATGTGGGTGATCACGGAGCCGATCATCGGCACACCCGCCGCGACGGCGACGACGGCTAGCGCCACCGTGTCGACCAGCCGGGCCACGGCGCGACGGCCGAGACCGGCGGGGAGCGGTGTCGGCGGCTTGCGGGAGCCGGCCCGACGCGGCACGGGGGGCCGCGTGGTGGCGCCGGCGGGCGCCTGCGCGGGTGCGGTCGGCTTCACCGCGACCGGCTTCACCACGGCGGGCCTCACGACCGCGGGCTTCGCGGCCGCCGGCTTCGCGACGGCGGGCGGCTGCACGGCGACCGCGACCGGCGGCGCCGACTGCGGGGCGGGCAGCGGCGTAACGGGGGTCGGCTCCGGGGCCGGCGCGGGCTCGGAACGGAACGTCGGCTCGGCGAAGGTCGCGGCGGGCGCACCCCAGGAGACCACCTCCGGCTGCGGGGTGGGCATGGCCTGCCACGCGGTGGCCACGGGAGGTTCCTGAACCGTCTGCTGCAACTCCCGCTCCACGTACGGCGCCAGTACGAAGGACGCGCCACCCGAGGTCTGATCGAAGAAGACCGGACCGGTCTCCTCGGCCGCCGGGACGGACCGCGCGGACGGGGCCAGCGGAGCGGGCGGGGCGGCCAGGGCGGACAGCGACGGCTCCACCCGGCCAGGTGACCCGACCACCGGCCGGGGCGGCGGCGCGGCCGGGGCGAACGTGGCGGCCGCCCGATGGGTGGCCCCCCGGGGCGGCGCCAGCGACTCACCGGCGGGCGGGGCCGGGCGACTGGTGCCCGGCACCCAGGCGGAGCCACCCCAGTAGCGGACGAAGCCGGGGACGGACGGGTCGGGGTAGTAGCCCGGCGCCGGGTCGAGGGCTGTGTCCAGGTCACCGGCGAGGGGCCGTTCCGTCATGGGGATCTCTTTCCTGGCAGCACCGTGGAGCGGACGACCCGTCAGCACCCGCATGCGGGCGGACAGTCGTCGAGCAGTCACAAAGGGTAGTGCCTCGGGGGCCCGACGGCGGGCAGTTGGTCAATTCCAGGACGTTGGGCGAATGCGTGTAAGAGCTTCGCCGGAGCTCACTCTCTCCTGATGCAGGGGCTCGGAGGCGGGCCCCACGACATCGAGAGGAATCCCGTCATGGAGCGGTCCACGAGCGTCATCGAGCACGAACTCGAACTCAACCTGGTGCTGTCCCCCGAGCGCAGCGTCCCGGTCCCGGCCCGGCTGTCGTACGGCAGCCACGACCCGTTCGCCGTGCACATCACCTTCCACCTGGACACCGGCACCCCGGTGACCTGGGTGTTCGCCCGCGAGCTGCTGGTCGAGGGGACCTTCCGGCCGTGCGGCCAGGGGGACGTGCGGATCTGGCCGACCAGGTCCGGGCGGCGCAGCGTGCTCTGCATGGCGCTCAGCTCTCCGGCCGGGGACGCCCTCCTCGAGGCACCGCTGCCCGCCGTGGCGGCCTGGCTGGAGCGGGCGCACCGCCTGGTGCCGCCGGGCGCCGAGCTGGCGGCGCTGGACCTCGACCACTCGCTGGCGGAACTGCTCGCGTGAACATAAACGCAGACGTGAACGCCAACTCAGGCGCGAACATCAACCCTGACGCGAACGTCGACCCGAACGTGAATGCTGCCCCCGACGTGAACGCCACCCCAGGCGCGAACGTCGGCCCGAACGCGAACGTCACCCCCGCCATGAACGCTCACGCCAGCATGAGCGTTCACGCCAACGTGAACCCCCGCACCAGCAACCGTCAGCGCTGCCGCAGCGGCTCGGCCACCCCGGCAGACGTACGCTGCCGCGGCAGGCGGATCAGCGGCGCCCCCGCCGCCCGCCGCCGGGAGCGGATCCGCAGCGCCGCGACGAGCAGGAAGCACAGACCGGTGAGCGGGTAGACCCCCGCCGGGAGCTGGGCCAGCGGTGAGAGGTGCAGGTCGAGGTCGCCCTTGTGCGGGACGAGCCACATGCCGAAGGAGAGGAAGGCGAGCAGCGTGGCAGCGAAGATCAGCCGCCACCGCAGCCGCCGGACCGCAGCCGGCCGGGAGCGCTCGTGCGCCGCCTCAGCCGCGAGCAGCACCAGCACGGGCACGCACCAGATCCAGTGGTGGGTCCAGCTGATCGGTGAGATCAGCACCGCCGTGACGGCCGCGCAGCAGACGCCCCAGGCGTCGGCCCGGGGCAGCCAGCGGGCGCTGCGGAACGCCCAGGCCGCCGTGGCCAGCCCGGCGATCGCGACCAGCGCCGCGACCGCGGTGGCGACGGCCCCCGGGTGGGCGGTGTGCAGCAGCCGGGCGACCGCGCCGCTGATCGACTGGTTGTCGACGATCTCGGTCTTGCCGACCCGCGAGGAGTCGTAGAGGTACTTGGTCCAGAAGCCCCAGGTCGCGTCGGGGAGGATCAGCGCGCCGAGCAGGAAGGTGCCGAGGAAGGTGGCCCCGGCCACGAAGGCGGCTTTGATCCGGCCCGTGATCAGCAGGTAGACGGCGAACAGGCCGGGAGTGAGCTTTATCCCGGCCGCGATGCCGATCGCGATGCCCTTGGAGCGGCGGCCGTCCGGCCGGGTCAGGTCCCAGAGGACCAGGCAGGCCAGCGCCAGGTTGATCTGCCCGTACCGGAGCGTGGTGAAGACCGGTTCCAGCCAGACGCCGAGCCCGGCCACCAGCACCACGCCGACCGCGCGCAGGTCCCGGCGGGGCCAGCCGACCAGCTTGAAGGAGAGGTGCGCGAGCAGGGCCAGCAGCCCGACGTTGCCGACCGTGATCGCCACCCGCAGGAAGCCGATGCCGAACCAGGTGGTCGGCACGAACAGCATCGCCGCGAACGGCGGGTAGGTGGCGGGCAGGTTCCACTCCGTCACCCTGAGCCCGTACAGGTCCTGGCCCTTCGCGACGGCGGCGCCCTCGGCCCGGTAGACGATCATGTCGACCATCGAGGTACCGACGAAGTGCCGCACCGTCGCGTACGTCAGCAGCGAGAACAGCGCCACCGCCGTGGCGATCGCCAGCGGACGGCGGGGAGCCTCCCGAAGCGCCCGGACGGGGGCGCCGAGGGCGGCGGTGACCCGCCGTCCGGGCGTGACAGGGGCAGCGGGGGCGGGCTCCTGGGGGGCCCTGCGCTGCTCTTGCGCCGTTGTCACGTGATAGCTCCGTCCGCCGGTAGACCAGCTAGCGACCTTACCGGACCACCGGAAACCCGCGACTTGGCGCCCGGCCCGCAATCCGGGCGCGGGCACCACACGGAGAGAAGGGGTGCCCCTGACCCCCCGTTGGGCAGGGGCACCCCGACGGAACGTCAGCCGGTGTAGGCGCCGAAGGCCCGGGTGAAGTCCAGCGGCTGCTGGGCGATGCTGCTGCAGGTGGCGTCGGCGTACGGCTTGGCGCCGCCCGCGCAGGCCTTGTCCCGGGTGCCGGACCACATCGCCAGCCAGGCCAGGTGCTTGGTCTTGGCGAACTCGGCGAGCTGGGTGGCGTCGGCCACCGTGAAGACCTCGCTGGCGACGTCGTTCACGCCGATCATCGGGGTGACCGCGACCTTGGCCCAGGCGGCGGCGTCGGCCAGGCCGAGCACGCTCTTGAGCTGCGCCTGGGTCGCGGTGGCCGCGTCGATCGCGTACTTGCCCATCCGGCCCTGCGGGTTGGGGGCGGCGCCGTCGCCGTAGTCCATCGCCATGATGTTCACCGCGCCGATCGCGACGCCGTTGCTCTTGGCGTTGGCGACCAGGTTCACGCCGTCCTGGGTCAGCCCGCTGGGCAGGGCTGGCAGGGTGTAGGAGACGTCCAGGGTCTTCCCCTTGGCCGCGGCGTTCTTCTGCAGCTGGACGATGGCCTGGGCGCGACGGGTGTTGGCGGCGGCGTCGCCGAGCGCACCGCCCTCGACGTCGAAGTCCACCTTGGTCGCGCCGTACGCGTCCACGGTCTTCTGGTAGGCGGCCGTCAGCTCGGCCACCGAGGAGCAGGCGGTGGCCAGTTCGCTGCCGTTGGCGCCACCGAACGAGACCCGGACGTCGCCGCCGATCGCCCGCAGCGCACCGATCTGCGCGGCCACCGCGTCGGCACCGAGGTCGCTGACGCCGCCCCACTTCGGGGTGCAGCCGCCGCCGGAGACCACGAAGGCGAGGGTGTAGTTCTTCACGCCGGTCGCCTTGGCGGTGGCCACCAGGTCGAACGGCGGGTAGAGCGAGGTGTCCACGTACGGGGCGAAGTGACCGTTCGTCACCACCGGCGGCGGCGTGCTGGCCGACGCGGTGGGGGTCGGCGTCGGCGTCGGGGTCGGGGTCGGAGTGGGCTTCGCCGTGGTGGGAGCCACGGTGGGGCTGGCCGACGCGGTCGGCGCGGTGCTCGGGGCCGCGGTGGTCGGGCGGCCCGAGGGGGTCGGCGGGGTGGTGGAGCCCGCCGTGCACGGGGCGTCGTTGATCAGACAGTTGGCGGGCTCGGCCTGGGCGGCACCGCTGCCCTGCACCACGAAGCCGACGTCCAGGGACTTGCCCGGCTCGATCCGCTTGCTCCAGTCCTGCGGCTTCACGGTGACGTGCTGGCCGGTGGCGGTGAAGGTGGCGTTCCAGAGCGAGTCGATCCGGGCGCCGGCCGGGAGGTCGAAGCTGAGGGTCCAGCCGTCGATGGCCTTGCTGTCCGGGTTGGTCACCAGGTACTGGCCGGTGTACCCGGTCTCCCAGGCGCTGGTCCGGCTGTACACCGCCCCCGGGGAGGCGGCGCTGGCGGAGGCGGCGAAGGTCACCACCGCGCCCGCGACGATCGCGGTGGCGATGGCGGAGGCGCCGATCACCGTGCCCTTGCGGCTGCGGCGGCGGTGCCCGGAGCGGCGGGTGGGCTGGTTCGTCATGGGCTGAGACCTCCGGCTGAGTGACCGTCAACCGGGGCCCCACGCCACCGGCCCGGCCGACGCTAGCGCCGCCCCGCGGGCCTCGGGGCCCGCCTCAGCCACCCGAACACCTCTGTTAGGGATCACTTAAGGCAAGGGGTCTGCGCTGTCGGCACGGCGCAAGGTTGCACTATCCAGGGGCTCGGGGAACTGCGAGGAGATCTGGCGTTCGGGTCACTGCGAAAGTGCCTGACCACCTACGCACGATCACCTTGCAAGGGTCGGCGTCGCCCGCGCGGCGGAGCCGCACATCAGCAGAGCCCCGAGCCCCTGGTGGCTGAGCCCGGAGGGTCTAGCTGCGCCGCTTGCGCGACAGCCGGGGCAGGGCCGGCCGGGTCTCCAGGCGGAGCCGGAGTTCGGCGCCGCCGAGGACGGCGGAGCGGCCGAGGGCGAGGTCGCCGCCGGTGGTTTCGGCGAGCTTGCGGACGATGTCGAGGCCGAGGCCGGTGGAGCCCTCGCCGCCCTGGCCCTCGCCGCGGCGGAGGGCGGCGTCGGGGTCGGCGAAGCCGGGGCCTGCGTCGCCGACCAGGACGATCACCGAGCCCTCGGTGACCAGGACGTCGACCGAGAAGGCGGTGCCGATGCCGGTGTGCCGGAAGACGTTGCCGAGCAGCGCGTCCACGGCGGCGGCCAGGTCGCCCCGCTGGACGGGCACGGGCGCCGCGCCCTCGGCGCCGGCGAGCTGCCAGCGGCGGCCCTCGTCCTCGGCGAGGGCGGACCAGAAGCCGACCCGCTCCCGGATCACCTCGGCGGCGTCGCAGCCGAAGGCCACCGAGGGGACGTCCTCGGGCGCGCGGCGGGCGGTCCGGATGATCTGGTCGACCTCGCGCTCCAGTTGGGCGACGGCGTGCCGGGTGGCGTCGGCGGCGTCGCCGGTGCCGAGCGAGGCGGTGTTCAGCCGAAGGACCGTCAGGGGCGTGCGCAGGCGGTGCGAGAGGTCGGCGGCGAGTTCGCGTTCGGCGGCCAGCAGGTGGACCACCCGGTCGGCCATCGCGTTGAAGGCGAGGGCGGCCTCCTGGAGTTCCTCAGGGGCGCCGTCGGCCTGCCTGCCCTCGACCGGGACCCGGACGGCGAGGTTGCCGCTGCCGAGCGAGCGGGCGGCGGCGGCCAGTCGGCGGGCGGAGCCGACGATCCGGGCGCCCATCCGGTCGGCCACCAGGACCGAGATGGCGACCAGGGCGAGCGCGACCAGCGAGAGCACCAGCCAGGCGGTGCCGACGCCCCGGGTGAGGTCTCCCCCGGCGACGTACACCTCGACCACGGCGACCCGGTGGGCGTCCACCGCGACGGGCTGGAGCAGTACGAAGCCGCCGGGTGCCCGGTCGATGAAGGACTGGCCCTGGCCGGCCGCGGTGGCGACCGCGAGCTGGGAGGCCCGGCCGTGGCCGACCACGGTGCCGGGGCCGAAGCCGGTGACCGGCAGGTGGACGGCCATCTTCTCCTGGGCGCCCGCGTCGGTGCTGGCCAGCGCGCGGGCGATGGCGTCCTGTTCGGTGGTGATCGCCAGGGCCGGGCCGAGGGCGGCGGCCTGGCGTTCGGCGGAGGTGAAGGCGCGGTCCCTGGCGGTCTGCTGGACCATCAGGCCGAGCGGGATCAGGAACGCCAGCGCGACCATCGTGGTGCCGGCCACCGCCGCCTTGATCAGAGCCCAGCGCAGCGACTGCCCACTCCGGCCCGCGGCCGGCCGCAGCGACTGCCCGTTCCCCCCGGAGCCGGCGGCCGAGCGGCTGCGACGCCTCACGTCGGCTCCCCGCCGTCGAGCCCCGCCGCAGGGGCCTCCAGCCGGACCCCGACGCCCCGGACGGTGTGCAGGTAGCGCGGCTTGGAGGCGGTCTCGCCGAGCTTGCGGCGCAGCCAGGACAGGTGCACGTCGATGGTCTGGTCGCCGCCGTAGGTCTGCCGCCAGACCTCGGCCAGGATCTCCTTGCGCGGCACCACGACGCCGGGCCGGGCGGCCAGGAAGGCGAGCAGGTCGAACTCACGCCGGGTCAGGTCCAGCGGCCGGTCGTCCAGGACGGCTTCGCGGCGCTGGGCGTCGATGGCCAGCCCACCGACCCGGAGCACCTGGGCGACCGGGGCGGTGCCGCTGCCGAAGCGGCGCAGCACGGCGGTCATCCGGGCCGTCAGGTGCTCGACGGAGAAGGGTTTCACCAGGTAGTCGTCGGCGCCGTCGTTGAGCAGCCGGACGATCTCGGCCTCGTCGTCCCGGGCGGTGGAGATGATCACCGGGACGTTGGTCAGCCCCCGGATCATCTTGAGCGCCTCGCTGCCGTCCAGGTCGGGCAGGCCGAGGTCGAGGATCACCAGGTCGCAGCCGACCTGGGCGACCTCACGGAGGGCTTCCAACGCGGTGCCGACGCTGCGGACCGCGTGGCCGGACTCGGTCAGGTGCCGGATGAGGGCGGAGCGTACGAAAGGGTCGTCCTCGACCACGAGCACTGTTGCCATGGGGCCGCAGGGTACGCCATTCGGGTGCATTGGTCTGTACCGCGGGGCGGTTCCGGAACAGTCGTCGACCGCTCCGGTGTCATTTGTGCAACTTCCCTGCCGATTCGCTGACCTGCACTCCTACCGGTCCCGGCGGTACGGCAGGATGTGCACGCGATGCGGAACGGACTGGTACAGCTCGGCGCCTGGACGGCGGCCACGGGGGCAGCGGTGGCGCTGTCCTGGCTCGGCGTGCACGCGGTGCTGACCGACGCCGCGTTCGAGCAGCCCTCGGCCCTGCCGCTCCCGTCGGCGGCCGTCCGGACCTCCGACGCACCGTCAGTTCCGGTGTCGCCGCCCGCGAGCACGCCCGCCCCCACGACGAGTCCGGCCAGCCCGACGCCGGCGGCCGCGACCACCCCGGTGGCCAAGGTGAGCAAGAAGCCCACCGCCACCGCGGGAACGGCTTCGGTGAAGAGCTTCCGGGTCCCGGGCGGGCGGGTCGCGCTGGACATGCAGCCGACCACCGCCGAGCTGGTCTCCGCGACGCCCGACCAGGGCTGGCAGATGCAGCTCTGGCAGGGCGACCAGTGGCTCCGGGTGGACTTCACCAAGGACGGCAGCACCAACTCGGTGTTCGCGACCTGGAACGGTCACCACCCCGACGTGCAGACCGTGGTGCGCTGAGAGACCGCGGTCAGCCCAGGATGCCCGGCGGCGGCGCGAGGTAGCCCGGCAGGTAGGGCCCCGGGTAGGCGGTGCGCTCGACCAGCACGTGGTGGGCGGGCCCCGGGGTGCCCAGGGTGGCCAGTACGGCGGTGCCGTAGCGGTCGGTGAGCTCGTACGGTTCGGCCACCGAGAGGGCGCCGCGGTCGACCGCGTAGTCGTACGCGGCGTAGGCGTCGGGCACTTCGATGACCAGGTCGAGGATGGTGTCGCCGTGCCGGGAGACGTGCCGGGCGATCCGTTCGGCCCGCTCGGTGAAGGGGTGCAGGGCGGAGCTGACGATCAGTCGGGTCGCCCCGGACTCCAGGACGAAGGAGAGCGTGTCGGGACGGCCGGTCTCGGGGCCCGCGTACGCGGTGCACCGCATGGCCAGCGCGGAGCAGTAGTAGCGGGCGGTGCGGCGGGCGTCCCGGACGGCGAGCAAGGCATCGGTGCGCAGGGCCGGCAGCGGACCGTTCTCGTCCGGGTGGAGGGCGAGCGGTGCCATGGAGACGTCGGTCAAGAGAACCTCCCCGGTTGGCCTCGTGGCGCGGTGTGGGGGCCCGCACCACGAGGCGGTGGGGGGAGCGTGCCGTCCGGACCGGCGTTGCGCAACTGTTCCGTTTTCCGCTGGGCAAGCTGTGCGACCGGGCCGGACAATGACAGGCGCAGCTGGACAGATTGCCCACCGGACGGAGCGGCCGTGCACACCCCGAACGACGCCATCGACGCGCTCGACGGCAAGTTGATCAGACTTCTCAGCGAGGAGCCCCGGATCGGGGTACTGGAGTGCTCCCGCCGGCTCCAGGTCGCCCGGGGCACCGTGCAGGCCCGGCTGGACCGGCTGCAGGCCCGGGGCGTGATCGGCGGGTTCGGTCCCCAGGTGGACCCGGCGGCGATCGGCTACCCGGTCACGGCCTTCGCCACGCTGGAGATCTCGCAGGGTCAGGGGGTGGACGTCCGGGCCCATCTGACCTCCGTTCCGGAGGTGCTGGAGCTGCACACCATCACCGGGCACGGGGACATGCTGGTGCGGATCGTGGCCCGGTCGAACGCCGATCTGCAGCGGGTGATCGACCGGGTGGTGGGCTTCGACGGGATCGTCCGGGCCTCGACCGCGATCGCGCTGGAGAATCCGGTGCCGTTCCGGATCATGCCGCTGGTGGATCAGGCCGCCCGGGAGTAGTACCCGCCGGCAGCGGGCAACACAGACCCGAATTGGCATATGCCAACGGCTCGTGCGCGTAAAGATCACAAGCATGAGATCCATACCGTGGTGTGAATACCCATCACCTGCCATTCCGTCAGCTCCCGCCCCCCACCCGCCCGGAGGAGCACGGTGAGCCCCGAGATCGGCGGTCCGCCCACCCTGATCGCCTCCGCCCAGCGCGCCCTGCGGCTGCTGGAGGCGGTCGCCCGCTACCCGCGCGGGGCCACCGCCAAGCAGCTCGCCCGGGACACCGGGCTGGCACTGGGCACCGCGTACCACCTACTCCGCACCCTGGTGCACGACTGCTACCTGGAACGCCGGGAGGGCCGCTACCTGACCGGTCCCGCGGTCGCCGGGCTCTGTCGGGAGGAGAGCCCGGCCGCCGGGCACCGGCGGCTCGACCGGCTGCTGCGCCGGCTCAGCGACGACCTGGCCGCCGCCGTCTACCTGACCCGGTACCACCAGGGCGAGGTGGTGCTGGTCGCGGCCCAGGCCGCGCCCGGCGCGCCCACCGTCGACCTGGCGGACTTCCCGGCCGGGGCGCACGCCACCTCGGCGGGCAAGACCCTGCTCGCGCTGATGTCCGCCGAGGAGCGCCGGTCCTACCTGGCCAGGTACCCGATGGTCGCGTTCACCCCGTACACCCTGCGCGACCCGGCCCAGCTGCCGCTGCTGCCCCGGCAGGGGCCGCAGCGGGCCGCGCCGATCACCCAGTACCAGGAGTTCGTGCTCGGCACCGCGGCGGCGGCGGTGCCGATCGTGGCCGGCAGCGGGCTGGCCGCGGTCTCGGTCTCGCTGCCGATGACCCAGGCGCACCGGTTACCGCAGATCGCCGCCCAGTTGCGGACCAGGCTGAGCGACGACTTCGCGTCGGTCGCGTTCGGACTGTGACCCGACCGGCCCGGCAAGCAGCACGGGCCGGACGGATCTGAGCAGGTCGAAGGAGCGTCAGCAGGCGGGCACCGAACCACCGGTGTTCAACGCGGTCAGAGCAGCGACCGCGCCCGCCAGGGTCTCCACCGGCACCAGCCGCAGTCCGGCCGGGGTGTTCACCTTGGCCGACGAGCACTCGCTCCTCGGCACCAGGAAGACGGTCGCGCCGTCCCGGGCGGCCGCCTGGGTCTTCAGCGGTACGCCGCCGACCGCGCCGATGTTGCCCTGGTCGTCGATGGTGCCGGTACCCGCGATCACCTTGCCGCCGGACAGGTCACCGCCCTTGCCGTCACCGGCCAGCTTGTCGACGATGCCGAGCGCCAGCAGCTGGCCCGCGCTCGGGCCGCCGATCGAGCCCAGGTCGACCTTCACCTTCACCTGGGTCGGCGAGAGCTTCAGGTAGTTCAGCGCCGCGACAGTGGCGCTGTCCTGGGACTCCGTCATCTGTTCCGCCGTCACCTGCTCGGCCTTGGCCGGATCCCGCTGCGGGTAGACCGCCTCGGACGGCAGCACCGCCTCGTCCGGGTTCAGCCAGGCGTCCAGCGCGGTGAACAGCCTGGTCCGCTCGCCCGGGTTGGTGGCCGCGATGGTCACCATCCGCAGCTGCCCGTCGGTCTGCCGGAGCGGCGCCCCGGTGACCGTCAGCACCGGCTGCCCCTCGTACGAGCCGAGCACGTCCGCGGTGGTCCCCGGCATGGTCAGGGTGAACGGCAGCGGCACGAAGGCCGCCGTCCCGAACAGCCCCGCGACCAGCACCCCGCACAGGGCCAGCGCGCGGGTCTTCGGACGGGTCAGCACCGGGGGAAGCTTCGCATCGGACACACCGGAATCGTACGGGGCAACCCCGCCGGGCGGCGGCGCCTCGACCAAGCACCGACTACCGGAGGGCGTCCGCCACCTCGGTCGCGGCCTCCACCACCCGCGGGCCGACCCGTTCGGGCACCAGCCCGTTGAGCATCACCACGCCGACGCTGCCCTCGATGCCGCTCAGCCCGAGCAGGGCCGCCGCCGCACCACTGGCCCCGGACTGCTCCTCCGCCCGGGTGATCACGAAGCCCTGCTCGGGCCGTCGCTGACCGGGGAAGTTGCGGGCCTCCAGGATCGCCCGGCCGGCCGCGCTCTCGTCCAGCGGGTGCCGCAGGCCGGTCCGGTACGCGACGTGGAAGTCGGTCCAGCTCGGCTCCACCACGGCCACCGCGAGTGCCTCGGCGCCGTCGACCAGGGTCAGGTGGGCGGTGGCGCCGAGATCCTCGGCCAGGCTGCGCAGCGCGGGCAGCGCGGCCTCCCGGAGCAGCGGGTGGACCCGGTGGGCCAGCCGCAGCACGCCGAGCCCGACCCGGGCCCGGCCGCCGATGTCGCGGCGGACCAGCCCGTGCTGCTCCAGGGTGGCCAGCAGCCGGTAGACGACCGTCCGGTTGACGGCCAGGCGGGCCGCCAGCTCGGTGACGGTCAGGCCGCGCTCGGAGTCGGCCAGCAGTTTGAGGACCCGGACACCACGGTCCAGGGTCTGGGAGGTCTCGGCAGTCACGACGCGCATTCCTTTCTGCGGTGGTCACCGGCTTGCGGGCAGGACGGGGCCTGACCCGGGGTCCGGGTTTCTACGCGCAGGTGGGGTTTCCGCCCTGGAGCGGTCCGTCGGCGTCGTCGACGAACGGACAGCCCTGCGGTGCCCGTCTCGGGTTGGGGTGGGTCGTTCGAGAGAGCGTGTGGAGAAAGTAGTGAAGGAGGGGCACGCTGCGGAAGGGTCTGTCCAAAATTCGGGCAAGATCTGTTATCGAACAGACCGCAAATCCGGACAACAAGCCCATTCGAATGGGCCTTTTCCGACTGTCTGTTCGAACGGAGTCCGGAGAGCGGACAGTCACCAGAGGTTACGACCGACCGTCCAGAGCACCGCGACGGTCAGCACGGCGGCCGAGCCGCAGCCGGGGCAGGACAGGCCGGAACCCCGGCCGGGGTGATTTCTGACGATTCGTCGACCGATCGGACGAAACAGGCCCGAAACGGTCAGTTCGCCCACTCGCGGACCTTGGCGATCCTGGCTTTCAGCTGGTTGGCCGTCGCCTGCGCGGTGAGCGGACCACCGCACTGCCGGCGCAGCTCGTTGTGGATGGTGCCGTGCGGCTGGTTGGTGCGGTGGTGCCAGGCGGCGACCAGCCCGTTCAGCTCCTTGCGCAGGTCACGCAGCTCCTGATGGGTCACCACCGGGCGCTGCTCGGCCGGGAGTTCCAGCAGGTCGGCCTCCTCGGCCGGCTTGCCCTTGGAGCGCTGGATCTGCCGGGTCTGACGTTTCTGCAGCAGCATCTGCACCTGGTCCGGCTCCAGCAGACCGGGGATACCGAGGTAGTCGTCCTCCTCCTCGCTGCCCGGGTGCGCCTGCATCCCGAACTCCATGGAGTTGTAGAGCACCCGGTCGAAGACCGCGTCGGAGCCGATCGCCTCGTAGCTGAACTCGTCGCCGCCCGCGCCGTCCGGGCCGTCGTTGGCCCGCTCGGCCTCGGCGAGCAGCCGGTCCTCCTCGTCGAAGAGACCGTCGCCCTCCTTCTTCGGCCGGTCCAGCACGTGGTCGCGCTGCAGCTCCATCTCGTTGGCGAAGCCGAGCAGGGTGGGCACGGTGGGCAGGAAGACCGAGGCGGTCTCCCCGCGCTTGCGGGCCCGGACGAAACGGCCGACCGCCTGGGCGAAGAACAGCGGGGTGGAGATCGAGGTGGCGTACACCCCGACGCAGAGCCGGGGCACGTCGACGCCCTCGGACACCATCCGGACCGCGACCATCCAGCGGGAGGTGCCCGCCGCGTAGTCGGAGATCCGCTGGGAGGCCTCGGTCTCGTCGGAGAGCACCAGGGTGACCTTCTCCCCGGAGATCTCGCGCAGGATCTTGGCGTAGGCCCGGGCCACGTTCTGGTCGGTGGCGATCACCAGACCACCGGCGTCCGGGATCGCCTTGCGGACCTCGGTGAGCCGCTTGTCGGCGGCCTGCAGCACGCTCGGGATCCACTCGCCCTGCGGCGCCAGCGCGGTCCGCCAGGCCTGCGCGATCAGGTCCTTGGTCATCGGCTCGCCGAGCCGGGCCTCCAGCTCGTCGCCGGACTTGGTCCGCCAGCGCATGTTGCCGCTGTACGAGAGGAAGATCACCGGGCGGACCACGTGGTCGGCCAGCGCGTGCCCGTACCCGTAGGTGTAGTCGGCGACCGACTTCCGCAGCCCGTCGGTGTCCTGCTCGTACTGGACGAACGGGATCGGGTTGGTGTCCGAGCGGAACGGCGTACCGGTCAGCGAGAGCCGCCGGGTGGCCGGCTCGAAGGCCTCGAAGCAGGCCTCGCCCCAGGACTTGGAGTCACCGGCGTGGTGGATCTCGTCCATCACCACCAGGGTCTTCCTGGCCTCGGTGCGGTTGCGGTGCAGCATCGGGTTGACCCCGACGCCCGCGTAGGTGACCACGATGCCGTGGTACTCCTTCGACAGCGGCCCCGAGGAGTACGCCGGGTCGAGCTTGATGCCTATCCGGGCGGCGGCCTCGGCCCACTGCTTCTTCAGGTGCTCGGTCGGGGCGACCACGGTGATCTGCTGCACCAGGTGGTTGTGCAGCAGGTACGAGGCCAGCGTGAGCGCGAAGGTGGTCTTACCGGCGCCGGGGGTGGCGACCGCAAGGAAGTCCCGCGGCTGCTTCTCGACGTACTTGTCCAGCGCACCCTGCTGCCAAGCCCGGAGCTTGCCCGCCGTGCCGTACGCGGCGCGGCTCGGGAAGGCCGGGGACAGGTGGTGCGAGCCCGCGGCGACGGCGCGGACCGGCGCATGCGGGTCGGCGGCGTCCGAGAAGAGCGGGGCCATGGCGGAGGAAGCGGCAGTACTCACGGTCTCCGAAGGGGGATCATCGCAGGTCAGGGCCTATGCGGCAGGCCCGTCCCGCAGTCGGGCAGCGGTCGGACAACCCGCCTAGCCTACCGGCAGCCGCCCCGGTCGGCCGCCCGACACGAGGTCCGCGGGACCGTCCGGACGGTGGATCTCGGCAGGGCTCAACCCGAGCTGACCGGGCGGTTTCGACGGAAAGGACATGGGCAATGTGACGTGGATCACGCCATTTTCTGCCAAAAGTGACGTAAGCCCCAGGGGTCCCCCACCTCTCACTGGTGCGGACCCGAACAACCGGGCCGCGCCCGATCGGGAGGAACCCATGTCCGCCGCCGTTGTCGAGCAGGTCGTGCAGGCCCGGCTCATCGTCAGCACCCACCGCTCCGCCCTGCTCCGCGTCACCCTGCGGTACCGGGCCGACGACCCGCTGGCGGTGCGGATGGGCTTCCCCGCCGAGTACTCGCTGGACGTCGAGCCCGAGCTGCTGGACACCCCGCAGCCACAGCCCGAGGTCGAGTGGGTGTTCGCCCGGCAGCTGCTGGCGACCGGCCTCGACCTGCCGACCGGCGACGGCGACGTGCACGTCCGCCCCGCGCTCGGCCGGCGCACCATGGTCGAGCTGCGGGCCCCCGAGGGCGTCGCGCTGCTCCAGTTCGACGAGCCCGAGCTGCGCCGCTTCCTCTGGCGCAGCTACCTCGCGGTGCCCGAGGGCCAGGAGTTCAGCCTCCTGGACGCGGACCGGGCACTGGCCGAGCTGCTCGGCTGAGGTGCTCGACCGGGGGCCCGTCAGCCGGACAGTTTGCGCATCAACCGGACCCCCTGAGCCGGCGTCAGGTGCGGCAGGTAGGCCTTGCCGATCGCCCGGCTGATGCTGCCCAGCGCGGCCGGGTCCGGGTAGACCATGTACATCGGCCGGTACTCGGGCTGGAACTTGGCCTTGAAGGCGAGCAGCGAGCGGAAGCCGTACACCGGCTCCATGCTCCGGCCCAGCCAGTCCATGGTCCGGTCCAGCGTGCTCGGTTCGGTACCGCGCTCGGCCCGGGCCAGCGGGGCGCCGGAGAGGCTGAGGAACTCGGCGCCCTCCTCCTTGAAGCCGAGCGCGGCGGAGGCGATCAGGAACTCCATCACGCCCCGGAAGCCCTCCGAGCGCCGCCGCATGAAGTCCAGCGTCCAGCCCACCGGGGCGCCGTCCCGGTAGACCGGCATCCAGCTGGTCAGCCCGTGCACGGTGCGGTCGGCGTCCACCGCGACCAGCACCCGGACCGCCGGGTCGGCCAGCTCCTCCAGGCCGCCCAGGGTGAAGCCCATCTCCGGCAGGCCCTTGTCCGAGACCCACTCCTCCGAGATCGAGCGGATCTGGTCCCGGATCGCGATCGGGGCGTCCTGCCAGGTCCACCACTCGGCGGTGATGCCCTCCTTGCCCGCCTTGTTCAGCGAGGTCCTGATGTCCTGCCACTTCTTGCCGGTGAAGGCCAGGTCGGGCAGCGGCACCACGGTGTCCTCGGCGACCTGGAGCGAGCGCCAGCCGAGCTGGTCGGCGGCCTGCCGGGTGTCGGCGGTGACGGAGTAGAAGCACGGGGTCCAGCCGCGCTCGTCGCAATACCGGGCGAACCCGGCCACCGCCCGGCGCCGGGCCTCGGGTTCGCCGAACGGGTCGCCGGTGGTCAGCGCCACGGTCGCGATCACCCGGTACGGGACGGCCGCCTCGCCGCGCTCGTCGAACCAGTAGTGGTTGCCGTCCCAGGTGGAGATGAAGGAGAGCGTCGAGCCGCCGTACCGGATCAGCAGCTCCCGGGCCCGGGCCGCGTCCTCGGCGTCCACGTGCACCACCGGGCGGCGGAACGCGAGCAGCAGCGCCACCAGCGCGACCGCCCAGAACAGCACCCCGCACCAGATCTCCAGCGCCTGCGCGGTGCCGCCGGCCGCGATCGGATAGTCCGGCACCAGGTCGTTGTAGGCGGGCGGCAGCAGCTCCGAGGGCAGCCCGGCGAACAGCTCGCCCAGGGTGGCGTCCGGCTCGTACTGCTCCCGGACCAGCCAGCCGATCCCGACGTACGCCCCGCAGCTCAGCAGCAGCGCCGAGCCGATCACCAGCGCCAGCCGGCGCAGGTCCCGCCCGGGCAGCCGCTGGTCGAAGCGCTGACGGGTGATCAGCAGCAGCACCAGCATCGCCACCGGCAGCAGCATCGCCTCGCCCATCAGCTGGATCAGGTAGCCCGCGCCGCCGCTCTGGGCGAAGTCGTCGTAGTTGTCCGCCAGCACCCAGGCCAGCAGGCCGGTCCAGAGCAGTTCGGTGCAGACGGTGATCCACCAGGCCGATCGCAGGCCCCGGCGCAGGCCCTCGGCGAGCACCACCAGCAGCCCGGGCACCAGGGCCGCCATCAGCCGCCCGGGCGAGTCGAAGAACCGCTGAGTGGAGTGCGCCCGGGCGCAGGCCTTCGCCGACTCCGCGCAGGCCTCGGTGACCTCCTCGGCCGAGGGCACGTGCGAGAAGTACAGCTCACTCATGGTGTTGAACGGCCCGATCGCGTCCCGGTAGAGCGAGGCGACCAACGGGCCCAGCGCGGTGGCCAGCAGGCAGAGCGCGACCAGCACGCGGGCCTCGGTGTGCGAGATCCCGCGCGGCAGCACCGGCCTGCGGTGGTGCAGCAGCGCGCCCAGCAGCAGGCCGACCAGCACGCCCGCGAACCGCTGCACGCTCTCCAGGTGGCCGATGTAGAGCATCGCCACCAGCGGCACCAGCACGGCCAGCAACCGCACCCGGCGCCGCCAGAGCGCGGTCAGCCGGTAGCTGAGCACCGCCGCCAGGCCGAGCAGGCCGACGCCGGGGCCGGTGGCGATCTGGTCCTGGATGGAGTTCAGCCAGTCCAGGTCGGCGGCCACGCCGAGCCGCGTCAGCCCGGTGCCGAGCAGCGAGCCGAGCACCTGACAGACGATCAGCGCCCCGGCGGTCAGCGGGGTGCCGAGCCGCTGCTCGGCCACCGGGCCGAGCACCAGCAGCAGCAGGCTGGTGGACACGTACGCGCCGATGCCCGGGCACCAGAGCAGCGAGCCGACCAGGGCCCACCAGTGGCCCTCCCGCAGGCTCGGCAGGCCGACCCCGACCTGTTCGAGCAGCGACTGGTCAGGACCGTCGCCGAGGCTGCCGGTGGCCGCGCCGACCGCCCAGAGCGCGACGAACAGGGTCACCGTGAGCGGCGCGGTGCGCAGCCGCCCGGCCAGCAGGCCGAGCAGCCGCAGCCAGCGGTGCCAGCCGCGCTCGGGCTCGGGGGCGATCGGGGCGGCCTCCGCCGCAGAGCGGTTCTCGGTCATCGGATCAGTCCCGCCTGCTGGGCCAGCCATGGGATGTTGACGCCCAGTCCGGCCCGGAAGGTGTTCCAGTCGTGGCCGCCGGGGACGGTCTGGAAATGGGCCTGCATGCCGGCCGCCTGCGCGGCCTGGTAGACCTTCCGCTGCTGCGGCCCGTACTCGCCGTCGCCGTCACCGACCACGAAGGCGGCGGCGGTGTCCGGGAACTTCTTCCGGGCCATCACGTGCAGCGGGTCGACCGCCTCGAAGGCCGCCTGGTCACCGCCGAACGCCTTCTGCACGGTCTCCTGACGGCTGCCCAGGGTCGGCTCCTCCTGGCCGGAGATGTCCAGGAAGGTGCCGTAGACCTCCGGGGCGTTCACGGCCAGCTGGATCGAGCAGGTGCCGCCCTGGGAGAGCCCGCCGATCGCGAGGGACTTGCGGCCGGTGGCGGTCTGCAGGTGGCTGTGCGCCCAGTCCGGCACGTCCTCGGCCAGGTAGGTCTGGGCCTGGGCGATCTTCGAGTTCATGCAGAGCGAGTTGCCCCACTGGGAACCGTTCTGAGCGACCACCAGCACGATCGGGGCCAGGCCCTGGTGCGCGGCGGCGAAGGCGTCCAGCTGCTCCGGCACCTGCCCGGTGCCGATCCAGTCCACCGGTGAGCCCGGCTGGCCGGTCAGCAGCACCAGCACGGGCAGCAGCGGCCGGGGGTCCGCCTGGTAGGCGGGCGGCAGGTAGACGTAGGCGTCCATGGTGTTGAAGCCGGACTTGACGCCCGGGATCGGGGTGGTGGACACGGTGCCCTTGGCGGGCAGCCCGGCGGGGGCGTGCCAGACCTCGGCGAGGGTCTTGCCCTCCGGTACGTGCACCGGGGTGACCTGACCGGTGGTCAGCGCGTCGGTCTTGCCGATCCACGGCGCCAGCAGCACCCGCAGGGTGGGGTACTGGTCGAACTGCCGGTTGATCTCCGAGGAGGCCATCAGCACCACCAGCGCGGCGGCCAGCGCGGCCAGCGCCCGTCCGCGCCAGCGCAGCGGCGGCATCCGCAGCGCGGCCAGGCAGAGCCCGAGGACCGCCACCCCGATCCAGAACAGGGTCGGCCTGGGCAGGCCGTCCGGGAACGGCACCCACCAGTCGTCCACCACGAACCGCAGCAGCACGGTGAGCGCGGCCGCCAGCACCACGGCGCACGGCAGTCGCCTGGTCCACCAGTGCTTGCTCCGGGAGTACGCGAGCCCGAGCAGCGCGGCCGAGCCGACCGCCAGCACCAGGGACGGGATCACCCCGGTGGTCAGCGGCCAGTCCAGCGGGTTCCAGCCGGCCAGCTCCGTGTGACGGCTCATCAGGTCGCGCTCCGTACCAGGTGGGCGAAGACCACCACGTTGGCGTCCCAGCCGTGCGCCGACGAGAACCCGCCGCCGCAGGTGATCAGCCGCAGCTGGGAGTCGGCGCCCTGGCCGTACACCCGGGCGTCGGGGAAGTCCTTCTTGGCGAAGCTCTCCACGCCGTCCACCGTGAAGAACGCGGTGCCCCGGTCGGCGCCGTCCACCTCCACCTGGTCGCCCTTGCGCAGGGTGCCGAGGCCGTAGAAGACGGCCGGTCCGGTCGCGATGTCGACGTGCCCCGCCATGATCGCGGTGCCGCGCTGGCCGGGGGTGACGCCCTCCCGGTACCAGCCCGCGAGGTTGCGGTCCCGCTCGGCCGGGGTCTCCAGCCGGCCGCCGCCGTCCAGGCCGAGCGCGGCCACCGGGGCGTCCACCCGGAGCGCGGGGATCCTGATCCGGGTCGGCACCGCGTACGCCCTGGGCGGCACCAGCAGGGCGGCCGTGGTGGCGCCGTCCATCGCCTGGCTACGGTCCGGGCCGAGCGGGCCGCCGTGCCCGCCGGAGAGCAGCCACGCGCCGAGCAGCAGGGCCCCGCCCGCCGCGAGCGAGCCCGGCCACGGGCTCCTGGAGACCTGCCCGGTCACTCCCGACTCCCCTCGTCCATCCATCCGTGATCCGTGCCAGTCAATCGCCGCCTCCGCCGCACCGCACGGCGAGCCGGCCCGTACGGCGGCCGCCGTACGGAAGATGACCGCAGGTCAGCGCCCTGACGACGGCTCAGCACCGGCGGTGACCCCGGCCTGCCCCGAACGAGTGACCGCACCGCCCGGCAGCCTGCGCCTGGACAGCAGCCCCTGGGTGCTCACGCCGGCCAGCACGATCGCGGGCAGCTCGGCGGACTTCTCGTACAGCAGGAACCTCGGCACCCAGCGCGGGCCGTACCTGGCGTTCGCCCGGTACCGCTCCTCCAGCCGCCACCAGCGGGCCAGCGACCCCAGCCCGGCCCGAGCCAGCCGGAGTACGGGGCCCGCGCCGACCCGGTCGCCGCGCTCGAAGACGTGCCGGAACATCGCGAAGTTCAGCGAGACCCTGGCCACCCCGAACTCCCCGGCCCGCAGCAGCAGTTCGGTGAGCAGGAGGTCGACCAGACCGTCGTCGGACTCGCGGTCCCGGCGGACCAGGTCGAGGGTCAGACCGTCGGTGCCCCAGGGCACCAGGTTGATCAGCGCGCAGACCCGGCCGTACTCGTCCCGGCACTCGGCCAGCAGGCAGTCGCCGTCCGCCGGGTCGCCGAGCCGTCCCAGGGTCATCGTCAGACCGCGCTCGCCCCGGCCGTGCCGCCAGGCGTCGGCGAGCCGGACCAGCTCGGCCGACTCGGCGGCCGGGACGTCCCGGTGACGGCGCACCAGCACCCGGTACCCGGCCGCGGTGACCCGCTCGCGGACCTGCCGGAGCTCCTCGACGGGCCGGTAGCCCGCCACCTCGACCACCGCCTCGGCGCCGAACTCCAGCGCCCGCAGCCCGGACCGCCGGTACGCCTGTCCGGCCCGCTCCCCCGCGCCCAGCACCGCCGGGATCCAGGCGTACTGCCTGGCCTGCTGCCGCCAGACCTCGATCGCCTGCGGCCAGGCCTCCGGATCGCCGATCGGATCGCCGGTGGCGAAGGTGACGCCGTTGACCACCCGGTGCAGCACCGCCGCCTTGCCCGAGGGCGACCAGCAGACCGAGCGGTCCCGACGGAGCGCCAGATAGCCGAGCGAGTCCCGCTCGCCGTGCCGGGCCAGCAGCTCCCGCAGTCGCTCCTCGTCCTCGGGCTCCAGCCGGACCAGCCCGCGCGGCGAGCGGAACAGCAGCCGGACGGCGACCAGCAGCAGCCCCGCGCCCAGCACGTTCAGCAGCAGGTCGAACCAGCCGGGCACCGCCAGGTCGGCGTACTCGCCGATGCCGGAGAGGGTGACCAACCGGAGCGCCACGTACGTCGCGCTCTCGCCCCAGTCCGGTGCCGTGCCCTGGTCGGCGAGGCGCAGCAGGATCGCGCCCAGGCCGGTGAGCAGCGCGCCGCCGCCGACCAGGAAGGCCAGCGCGAGCGGCAGGTTGCCCGGCTCGCCGCGGGCCCGGAAGGCCGGACGGCCGAGCAGCAGGGCGAGCAGCACGGCCAGGGTCAGCCCGGCCGAGACCCAGTTGAAGGGGTGCGCGCGGTCCTCCGGGAGGACGGCCAGCGCGATCGAGAACAGCGCCGTGTAAAGCGCCACCACGACGGTGGCCACCACCCAGGCGGCCCGCTTGCGGCGGCGCAGCATCACCGCGAGCAGCGCGGCGAACAGCGCCGCCGTGAAGCCCGCGGTCATCAGCACCGGGGTGAAGAACTCGCCGCTGTTGGCCCGGTGCACCCGGTCCCGGAACGGCGCGATCAGCCCGGCCAGCAGGTTGAGCGCCGCCGCGACCCGCAGGTACCACTCGGCCGCGGTGGCGCAACGACCGCGCCAGGGCGGCACCTCGACCGGCATGGGCGGGGGTGACGGTGCTTCAGCCACCGGCTCCGGGTGCTCCGGGCGCGGGCTGGGGTCGGGGGCGCCGGCCAGCACGTCGTAGACCGAGGTCTTGGCCGCCACCAGCCGCCGGTGGATCCGCTCCTCCCGGCGCTCCGCCCTGGCCAGCCGCCGCGGGCGGGCGTGGTAGCGCCAGCGGGCCCAGGGGCTGCGCGGCCGGGCCAGCCGGAGCATGCCGACGAACGCCAGCGGCGGCAGCATCACGCCCAGCAGACCGGTCCAGATCTTGCCCTTGAACAGACTGACCAGCACCGGGACCAGCAGCAGCCCGGCACCCAGCAGCTGACTGCCGGTCACCCCGCCGACGAAGCCGCCCAGCGGCACCTCGCCGAGCAGCAGCAGCCCGATCAGCGACACGGTCAGGATCACCGCGTCCACCGAGGTCCGGCCCTGTTCGCTCCAGTACACGTCCTCCAGGTGCAGCACCAGCGCGAACTCGTCCAGCACCAGACCGCAACCGATCCCGAACCCGGCCGCCAGCACCTCGCGAAGCGCCCCGCCGTCACCCCGGACGGCGAAGGCGCCGACCCCGCAGATCACCATCAGCCCCTGGCCGAACACCACGTGATGGATGTGCAGGCCGCCGGGCGTGACGTTGCCGGGCCACCAGGAGGTGCCGCGCCGGATCATCCGGACGCTGAACCGGATGAACAGGAAGGAGCCGATCAGCCCGAGCAGCAGCAGGAAGAGCGGCTGCCGACCGGGGTCGACGATCCGCTCGTGGTAGGCATCGAGCACCGACTGCCACATGGACGGGTCTGCCTCCACGGTCCGGGGCTCCCATCTGACGCCGGGTCAGGCCCGGTCGCCAGCCGGGTACTCCGAACGGGCGAGCGTCGCCCCGACGCCCCGAGGATCACCCCCGCCACCGCCCCGCCTTACCCGCCGGAGGGCGCGCGCCGTGGCAGGCTGTGGCCCATTAGCCACATCCGTGCACTTATCGGACTAATCATCGGCCGCTCCCGACGGCCTCGGCCCGGCAGCACCGCACGGCCCTTTCAGGAACGGACGTGACCATGGACGCACTCTCCCGCCGCACACTGCTGGCCGCCGGGGCCGCCACCGCCGCCACACTGGCGGCCGGCTGCGGCAGCTCGACCGGCAGCGACGGCGAGCAGGCCGGTGCCCCGGCCGCCGCCGGCAGCCCGGGAGCCCACTCCAGCGTCCCGGCCAAGCCCCCGGCCACCCTGATCGGCGACGGCTCCACCTCGGACACCGGACCGCAGCCCCACCAGCCCGCGCCCGAGAAGCTCAAGCCCGGTGAGCGGCCGCCGCAGTTCGTGGTCTTCTCCTGGGACGGCGCGGGCGAGCTGGACAACCGCCTGTTCACCCGGTTCCGGCAGCTGGCCAAGGACAACAACGCCTCGATGACCTTCTTCCTGTCCGGCATCTACACCCTGCCGGAGGCCAAGAAGGACCTCTACCACCCGCCGCAGCACCGGGTCGGCGCCAGCGACATCGGCTACCTGACGGACCAGCACATCCACGACACCATCGAGCAGATCGGCGCCGCCTGGCTGGAGGGCCACGAGATCGGCACCCACTTCAACGGCCACTTCTGCGGCGCCAACGGCGGCGGCCGGTGGTCCCCCGAGGAGTGGGACAGTGAGATCGAGCAGGCGATGTCCTTCGTGATGAACTGGAAGACCAACACCGGCTTCACCGACCTGCCCGCGCTGCCCTTCGACTACCGCAAGGAGCTGATCGGCGGCCGCACCCCCTGCCTGGAGGGCCAGCGCGGCCTGCTGCCGACCGCCGTCAAGCGGAACTGGAAGTACGACAGCAGCGGCCCCGGCGGCACCCAGGTCTGGCCGCAGAAGTTCCAGGGCGGGGCGCTCTGGGACATGCCGCTGCAGTCCGTCCCGTTCCCCGGGCACAGCTTCCAGGTGCTCTCGATGGACTACAACATCATGTACAACCAGTCCGGCAACAACACCAAGGGCAGCTCGGGCTCGTACGACGCCTGGCGCACCCAGGCCGCCGGGTCGTACCTGGCCGGCTTCGAGCGGGCGTACAACTCCAACCGGGCACCGCTCTACATCGGCAACCACTTCGAGCAGTGGAACGGCGGCATCTACATGGACGCCGTCGAACAGACCATCAAGACCATCGCGGGCAAGCCCGAGGTCCGGCTGGTGTCGTTCCGTCAGCTGGTCGAGTGGCTGGAGGTTCAGGACCCGGCGGTGCTCCGCAAGCTGCAGACCCTCACCCCCGGCCAGGCGCCGACCGGCGGCTGGGAGACCTTCCTCGGCACCCCGGCGGCCGCCGCCGCGAGCCCGGCGGCGGGCTGACCGCCGGGGCCGTCAGGCCAGCTTCAGGCCGCCTTCACCCGGCTGGTGAGGGCGGCACCCAGCAGGGCCACGCCCGTCATCACCGCGAAGATCACCGCGAACGGCGCGACCGGCACGCTCGCCGCCTCCGCCACCGCGTCGGCGGCCACGTCCGACACCGCCATCGAGCCACCGCCGAGCGCGGCGAACAGCACGCCGGCCAGACCGGCCAGCGCGACGTTCCCGAGCGCGTCGCTGAGCTGGAGCGAGGCGGAGTTGATCCCCGCCTCCTCCGGCGTGGAGAGCTTCATCATCAGCACGCTGATGCTGGCCACCGCCAGCCCCATCCCGATCCCGCCGACCGCCCAGGCCACCGCAGGCACCCAGACCGGCACCGCCGGTATCAGCACCAGCGCCGCCCCCGCGATCGACACCGCCGTCAGCAGGAAGCCCAGCCGGATCAGCGCCTCCCGGTGCCGGTCCGCCGCCGGCCGCCCCTGCAGCCAGGAACCCAGCGCCCAGGACAGCCCGCCGCTGGTCAGCGTCAGCCCCGCCATGGTCAGCGAAAGGTGCCGCTGGGTGACCATCATCAGCGGGATGAACAGCTCGGCGGTGAAGAACGCCCCCGCCGCCACCCCGCGCAGCACGATCACCGTCGGCAGCCCGCGGGCCGCCCGCAGCGCCCCGGCCGGCAGCAGCCGCAGCACGGCCGGCACCAGCAGCGCCGCCCCCACCGCCGCCGGGATCAGCCCGAGCAGGTCCCGGCGCTGCCCCGCGTACTGCAACAGTGCCGCGCCGACCGCGGCCATCGCCGCCAGTCCGGTCCGCCGCAGGTCGAACTCCGCACCCAGCCGCGGCGGCTGGGCCCGCTCGGCCCGGCGCAGGGCCGGGCCCATCACCGCCAGCGGCAGCAGGATCAGCACCGGCACCGCCAGGAACACCCAGCGCCAGCCCAGGTGCTGGGTCACCGCACCCGAGATCAGCGGCCCGAGGATCGAGGGCAGCACCCAGGCCGCCGAGAAGGCCGCGAACACGGCCGGCCGCAGCCGCTCCGGGAACGCCCGGCCGACCACCACGTACAGCGCCACGATCACCAGCCCGCCACCGAGTCCCTGCACCGCCCGGCCCGCCACGAACATCCACATGTTCACCGCCGCCCCGGCCACCACCAGGCCGACCCCGAACACGGCTATCCCGGTGAACAGCGGCCCCATCGGCCCACGCCGGTCCGCCCACTGCCCCGAGACCACCAGCGCGAACAGCGTCGAGGTGAAGTACCCCGAGAAGGCGAAGGCGTACAGCCCGAACCCGTGCAGCTGCCTGGCCGCCTCCGGCATCGCGGTGTTCACCGCCGTCGCCTCGAAGGCGAGCAGCAGGACGACCGAGACGATCCCGAGGGTGAGCGCACGGTACGGGCCGCTCAGCACGCCGCCGCTCTCCTCTTCCGGGAGCGGGTCTTCCGGGCGGACGGCATCGACCGAGGTGGGGGAGGCTGTGGTCATGACCGCCATCGTAAGTGCCGTGGCAACCTTTTACTCCTGACCTGCGGTCCTGTCCCGCTCCACCCCTGGTCCTAGGACCGCTGGTGCGTCAGTGCAGCACCTTGAGCCCGACCACACCGCCGAGGATCAGCACCAGACAGGTGATCCGGACCGCCGTCACCGCGTCCCCCATCACCGCCATGCCGTACAGCGCGGTCCCGATCGCCCCGATGCCGACCCAGATCGCGTACCCCGTACCGAGCGGGATCGACTTCATCGCGTACGCCAGCCCGCCCATGCTCAGCACCAGCGCGACCCCGAACACCACGCTCGGCACCAGCCGCGAGAACCCCTTGGACGCCTCCAGGGCGACCGCCCACACCGTCTCCAGCACACCGGCGATGATCAGAACAACCCAGGCCATGACGAGCACTCCCTCGCAGTAGGTGTCAGTTCACTACTGCGCCGTCTTGTCAGACCGGGTACGACGCGCCTCGTCCGGGGCGATCAGCTCGCCTGCCATCGAGGCTAGCACGCGCGACACACGGAATTCATATTCGGGCATTGACGCGGGGCCGCTTATTCGGGCACCATGAATTCACGAACAGCGCGCCCGGTCGATCCGGGGGCCACGACGACAGGAGCAGGCCATGAGCAGGAAGACGGTGGCGATCTCGATGCCCCGCACCTGTGCCGCTCCCTGTTGTCCGTCCTGTCGCTGACGTTCTCCCCCTTGCCGGCGGCGGGCACTGACCTGCCGTCAGATCTTCTGCACCCTTTTTTCACCCTTCCACACCTTCACGGCCGTGTGCCCGAGTGGCTTAGGGAACCGCCTGCAAAGCGGTTTACACGGGTTCGATTCCCGTCATGGCCTCTTTACCGGATGCGTCGAATTCCCCTGCGCGGGGGGAATTCGGCGCATTCTTTTTTCTTTTCCTTCGGCCCTTTGGTCCTTCGGTCCTGCCTTCGGCCCCCGCAACGGGAACGGCCCGGCCACGGGGTCTCCCCCATGGCCGGGCCGTCACTCGGACCGGACCACCCGCTACTCGATCACCGGCGGGTTGGCCCGGCCGCCGGAACGCCAGGTGTCCTCGTCCTCGACCAGGTAGTCGGGACGGTTGCCCTTGTCCTTCTTCTTCCCGCCGCTGCCGCCGGCCCCGGGCATACCGCCCGCACCGGCCGCACCGCCACGGCCCTGGCCACCCTGGCCGAGACCGGAACCGCCCTGGGTGAAGGCCCGGCCGCTCGCGCCGCCCGCCTTCGCGCCACCGACCGTACCGCCCTCACGCCGGACCAGGCTCGGCTTACCGGCACCGGCCTTGCCACCGGCCGCACCGCCACCGGGCATGCCACCCATACCGGGCGCACCCCCACGGCCCTGCCCGGCAGCCCCACCGGCCGCACCAGCACCGGCACCGGCACCCGCGCCACCGGCCCGGCCACCCGCACCACC
Organism: Kitasatospora gansuensis; assembly: GCF_014203705.1. Taxonomy (NCBI): domain Bacteria; kingdom Bacillati; phylum Actinomycetota; class Actinomycetes; order Kitasatosporales; family Streptomycetaceae; genus Kitasatospora; species Kitasatospora gansuensis. Next base: position 5,136,192 of record NZ_JACHJR010000001.1, on the reverse strand, counting down.
ACCGGCACCACTGCCGGACAGCCCACCGCTACCGCGGCCACTGCCCCCACCGAGGCCACCACCGCGGCCACCGCCACCACCACCGAGCCCCGGCCCGCCACCGAACCCGGGCAACCCGAGCCCAGGCCCGCCACCCGGCTGGTGCCCACCACCGATACCGGGACCACCCGGCAGCGGGTTGTGCGTCGACGGCAGCGGAGTACCCGTCACGGGCGGCTTGACACTGTCCAGGTCAAGCCCCGGATGCGGCAACGTCGTCACCGGCGGCAACGTGTGCCCCGGCCCACCCGGCCCGGGCGGCAGGGTCGGCCCCGGGTGCACCGGGATATCCGGCCCCGGGTGCCTCGGCGTGTTGGGGTCGATCTGCCTGGGCTTGTCGCCCGAGTCACCCGAGCCCGGCGGCACCTGGGGGTTGCGGATGTCGCCCGTGCGGTCCTTGGGCGGCGGCTGCGTCCACTGCTTGTCGGGCGCGGGCGGGTACGGCTTGCTCGGGTCTTCGACATTCTCGTTCGGCGGCTGCATGTACTTCGCAGCCTCCTCGTAGTGGGGCGCGAGGTCTTCCATGACACCGATCGCGTACTGGTGCGCGATCTCGGTGGCCGACAGCTCGTCATAGTTCTTGTTGACTGCGCTGACACGGTCCATACCACCGGCGACGTCAGCCTTGAACTGAGCGTCCGAGCGCTGGCCGAGGTCGCTGGCCCACTTCATGCCACTCTCGAAGGAGCTGGGCACGTCGATACCGTTCATGGCCGACTTGCTCTGGCTCAGCGCCTGGCTGGCGTAGTTCATCGCGCTGGAGGTCTGCACGGCGTGCGCGGCCGTGTTCGACATGCTGGTGTGGATGACCCCTGCCCGGGTGGCGAACCCCTGAGCTGCGACCCCCTGCCAGTTCTGGGTCGCGTGCTCCACTGCCTTCTTCAAATCGTCGGCGGCACTGCGGAGTTCAGCCTCCACGTTCTTCCAGTGCTCGCTGACCTCCTTCAGCCGCTCGGGCTTGGAGACCTCAAGCATCCCCTTGAGCGGGATCAGTGCCTTGCTCTCGAAGTACGGGTTCCGTGCCATGTCAGACCGCCCTCTGCTGGCTGTTCATGACCGACTTCTGGTCTTCCTCGAGGCCCCGGTAGTTCTCAGTGACCATCTTGGTCTTGTCACCGAAGTCGTTGATCAGCGAGTTCAGATCAGCGATGGTCTTGGCGAGGAACGCCTGCATGCCATCGTGCGCTGTGAACAGTGCCGACGCCTCGGGGAAATTGCCACCGAAGTCCTCGCGCTTGACGACGGTGTTGTACTTGGTCTTGTCCGCGGTCTGACCGATGTTCTGCTGGAGCGCCCGCAGTCGCTTAACGACCGCCTCCAACTCGTCGGTGTTGACCTGATATCCGTCCGACATACGGCTCCTCCCCCTGGAGTGTCGCTGCTTCCCCGTCCGACGCTGTCCTCGTCCGGGCCTGAACTCGCCCCGCGCGGCAGGTTACTGCCAACTGGTCAGGGCGTTCGATCGTATCGCTTCCTGAAGGTGTGCTGACACTCCCTCAGCGTCACTGGTTGCCACCGGAACCGTAAGGATTCTGGTACGGCGGCTGCTGCGGAGGCTGACTGCCGTACGGCGGGTACTCCTGCGGCGGAGGCTGGTTACCGTAGGGCTGGTTCGGGTACGGCGGCTGGGCCTGCGGGTATCCGTACGGCGGTACCGGCGGCTGTCCCGCGCGAGCCGCCCGGCGGCGCTTGGACGCCTTCACCAGGACAACGATCACAATGATGGCCAGAACTGCCAGGACCACCAGGATCACGGCCGCCACAACGAGGCCCTTGCCGACAATGGAGAAGTCACCCGGATCCTCCATCGCCTGCTGCCCGGGGTCCGTCCCACCCGGCAGCGTCCCTCCGGGCGCCGTGGCAGCGGCACTCGGGGCGCTGCTGCCCGATGCCCCGCCAGCATCCGGCTTGGTCAGCGGACCCTGCGCGGGACCGGCCGGGATGTCCTGGGTCAGCGCCTCGTACGGACGAATCGTCCCGTAGCCGTACCGGTCGTCGGGTAGCTTCGGCGCAGCAGACGTGGACGGCGCCTTGGCGGACTTCACGAGTCGGTTCGCCACCTGACCTGCTGTCAGGTTCGGGTACTTGGCGCGGACCAGCGCGGCGGCCGCAGAGACGTACGCGGTTGCGTCCGAGGTGCCGCTCGCCATGCAGTACTGACTGCCCGAGCAGGATCCCGCGCTGACGATCTCCACCCCCGGCGCGGTGAGCATAAGACCGGGCCCGAAGTTCGACTTCGCCCAGACCTTGCCCGACTGGTCGACCGCACCGACCGCCAGGACACCGGGCGCGCTCGCCGGACTGGCGAGCCCTGCGCCGTCGTTGCCCGCGCCCGCCACGATCAGCACGTCCTTCGAGGCCGCGTAAGCGATCGCCTCCAGCACCCACTTGCTGTTACCGACTTTGCCGGCCTGCGAGATGTTGATGACCTTGGCACCGTTGTCCACTGCCCAGCGGATGCCCTCAGGGATGGCGTCACTGTTGGAGGCGCTGTTCTTGTAGATCGGCAGGATCTTCACGCCCGGGGCCAGGCCGGTCACCCCGTCACCGCCGCCGGCTCCGTGACCCTTGGCCGCGATCAGGGCCGACATGCTGGTCCCGTGCCCCGATTCGGACTTGGCCTCACGACCCTTGCCACCCGGATCGAACCCCGGGAGCACCTGTCCCGCGAGATCGGGGTTACTGGCGTCGACCCCGTCGTCGATGACGGCGACCTTGATCCCCTCGCCTCGGGTGACCGACCACACCTTCTCCACGTCGAACTGCTTGATGGCCCACTGGCCGTCGCGCACCTGGTCCGCCGAGGCAATCGGTACGGTGGCCAGCAACAACCCGGAGGCCAGCATGGTGGCGCCCAGCGCGCGCATGGTCCTGGTGAGCGTCATCCCTACCCCGTTACCCCGTCAGTTGGAGACTGCGGCGCGTGCCTTGGAGGCACGCACCGCTCGATCGTATCGCCCGACTACCTGACATGGGCAGAACCCCACGCCTCTGCACGCCTTCACCACAGCCGAATTACGGCGTTCCCCGAGCGGGCCATCAGGACGCGTTCGGGATCTTGTCGAAGATCATCTGAGTGATCTTCCGTGCCACCCCGCAGACGTCGGGCTTGGTCGCCTTGTCGTAGTTGGTGATCTTGATGTCGACCGAGTTGTCCCCGAACTCGTTGATGCTGTTGAGCTGGACCACGATGTCGCAGGAGTCGAGCTCCTTGCCGCTGGCCTTGGTCAGCTTCTGGGAGGCCCGGTTGCCGCCGAAGCGGAGCTTGGTGCCGCCGCCCTCCTGGCTCTGGACGCCCTGCTCGTAGCGGATGGCCTGGACCGAGATCGCCAGCATCGACTTCTTCGTGGAAACCACGCAGTAGTTGCCCGGGTCCTTCTGGCCTTCCATCTCGTCGTCGGTGGCCGCGTTGATGTCCTCGGCGGTGAACACCGAGCACACCTGGATCGTCTGGGTGCGCTTCTGCACCTTCACCGGGGCCGCGTTCGGGGAGGTGTCCGGGGTCTCGGACTCGACCGGCAGGTCCACCGAGGTGGGGTGGCCGGTCGCCTGGCTGATCTTGGAGCAGGAGGCGAGCGTGAGCGGGAGTGCCAGCAGTGCCAGGGTGGCGGTCAAGCGTCGGAGCTGCATATGTCCTCGATTCGGAGACGGATAGGGGTTTCGGGCGCGGCTCACCGCAACGGCGCGGCACCGGTGCAGAGCCGCCGCCCACTGTGCTGCTCGAGCGTGTCGGAGATCATCACGGCGCCGGTTCCCACGAGGGCCCCGCGGCCGACAGCCCGAACGTCGGCGCACCCCAAGCCCCCACCCGCATACCGCCGTTGGCCGGCAACTCGCGGACAGCCGCTGCCACGCCGAGGAGACCGGGCCAGGCAACAGCCCGACGGAGCGTCATCGGCACCATCGTGACGCCGCGCATGATGTCCGCGCCGGCCTCCAGCCGGTCGGCGATGTCCTTCAGGTCGGCGTCGACCGCGTCGTACTCGTTCGCCGAGCTGCTGTCGCCCGCCCCGCGCACCCCGCTGGTGGTGATGTTCACGCCCTGCATCCGGACCCCCGCCCGTCCCCCGCCAAAAATCGGCTTTACCGGGGACCACCCTAACCACGCCGTCCGACGACCCGTCAGCCGACCGTCGCGTCCTCGGGCAGGATCGGCAGCCGCCCGACCGGCAGCCCGGTGGCGGCCCGGACGGCGGCGGCCACGGCGGCCGGGGCCACCACGGCGGGGACGGCGCTGACCGCCTTGGCGCCGAAGGTGGCGACCACGTCGCGGTCCTCGATCAGGGCGGCGATCCGGACCTCGGGGGTGTCCAGTGCGGTGGGCAGCCGGTACCCGGTGAGCGAGGGGTTGACCAGGCGGCCGCCCTCGGTGCGCAGGTCCTCCAGCAGTGCGAGGCCGACGCCCTGGGCGACCGCGGCCTCGATCCGGTCCTCGATCTGACGCGGGTTCAGCGCCCGGCCGACGTCCTGGGCGACCGTCATCTCGACCACCCGGACGGCGCCGAGCTCGATGTCGACGTCCACCACGGCCCGCATCGCGCAGAACGCGATCGAGACGAAGGCGTCGCCCTGACCGGCCTCGTCCAGCGGCTCGGTGGGGTGCGGCCGGCACTGGGCGGTGGCCCAGAGCTCCTTGCCCTCCAGCGCCTCGGTGACCGGCATGCCGAGCACGCCGTCGTACGAGGTGATCTTGCCGTCGGCGATCGTGAGCAGCTCGACGGACATCCCGAAGTTGGCCGCGATCGGCTGCAGCAGCTGGTGCCGGACCATCAGCGCGGCCCGCTCCACCGCCCCGCCGGAGACCCAGGTGTGCCGCCCGCGGGCGGACGGTCCGGCCGAGGACTGGTCGCTGTCGGCGGGGGCGATGTAGACCTCGGAGACGCCCAGCACGGACTGCACGATCTGCCGGGCCAGGGTGGCGAAGCCCTGCCCGGAGTCGACCGCCGCGCAGATCACGGTGGCGTGGTCGCCACTGACCCGGACGGTGGCGGTGGAGACCTCGTCCTCGCCCTCCGCGCCGAGCATGTGCACCATGCCGACCGCGTAGCCGATCCCCCGGCGGACGGCGGCCGGGTCACCGGCGCCGCCCGGGCCGCCGGGCAGCAGCCACTCGCTGTCCGGGTCGTCCAGCGGGAGCGGCGGCAGCGGCGCGGTGGAGACCGCGTCGAGCAGCGCGGCGACCGGGGCGGGGCAGGTGACGGCCTGTCCGGTCGGCATCGGGTCACCGGTGGCGAGCGCGTTGCGGCGCCGGATCTCCAGCGGATCGATCCCCAACTGGGCGGCCAGCTGGTCGAGTTGGGACTCGTACGCGAAGCAGGTCTGCAGCGCGCCCTCGCCGCGCATCCGCCCGGCGGGCGGGTTGTTGGTGCGCACCGCCCAGGCGTCGACGAAGACGTTCGGGCAGACGTAGGGGCCGACCGAGAAGGCCGCGGCGGCGGCCAGCGCCTCGGCGGAGACCTCGGCGTAGGCTCCGCCGTCCAGCAGGATCTGCGCCTCGACCTTGACCAACTTGCCTTCGGCGTCGGCGTGGTGACGGTAGCGCAGCAGCGCGGGGTGCCGGCTGGTGTGGCTCTGGAAGGACTCCTCGCGGGTGAGGGTCATCTTCACCGGGCGGCCGGTGCGCAGCGCGAGCAGCGCGAGGGTGACCTGGAACGAGCGGTCCTCGCGGTCGGCGGTGGCGCCGGGCACTCCGGTGACCACCAGGCGGACCCGGTCCGGGTCGAGGCCGAGGCCGGCGGCGGTGCGGTCCCGGTCGCCGTGCGGGTCGGTGGAGGAGAGGTGCAGCTCGACGCCGCCGTCCGGGCGCGGCACGGCCAGCCCGGCCTCGGCACCGATCGGCGCCGGGTCCTGCCGGCCGACCTGGTACAGGCCCTCGACGATCACCTCGCCGACCGCCTCCGGGTCGCCGCTGCGCAGCGGCAGGTGGCGGAACAGGTTGCCGTCGGGGTGCAGCGGCGGGACGTTGAAGGACTGCTCGGGGTCGGTGACCGGCTCCAGCGGCTCGTACTCGACCACGATCGAGGCGGCGGCCAGCCGGGCGGTGTCCGGGTGGTCGGCCGCCACCGCGGCCACCGGCTCGCCGTGGTGGCGGACCACGCCGGAGGCCAGCACCGGCCGGTCCGCGGAACCGCGGCCGTCCGAAGCGGCCTCGGGAGTGCCCTCCGGGGTGCCCTCGGGGACCGGCGGCAGGTCGGCGGCGGTGATCACGGCGTGCACACCCGGCAGCGCCAGCGCGGCGCTGGTGTCGATCGAGACGATCCGGGCGTACGGGTGCGGCGAGCGCAGCACCGCGCCCCAGAGCAGCCCCTCGGCCCACAGGTCGGCGGCGTACGGGTAGATGCCGAGCGCCTTGGGCAGCGCGTCGGTGCGCGGGGCGGAGCTGCCGAGGCCGAACGGCTCGGCGCCGTCCGGCAGTTCGTCGGCCGAGGGCGCCAGCGGGGCGGTGAGGTCGGTGGGCGAGCTCATGCGCGATCGTCCTCGGGGAGCCGGATGCCGTGGGGCGGGGTGTTGCCGTCGTAGACCGGCTGCTGGTCGGCGGCCCCGCCGTACACCGGACCGTCGAAGGGCGTGCCGTGCGCGGGCGTCGGGTAGTACGGCGTGCCGTGCGCGGGGGTCCCGACCGGGCCGTCCGCGGCGGTGCCGTGGGCCGGGGTGGCCTCGTGCCGGCCGGCTTCGTACGGGGCCTCGAAGCCCGGGTCGTACGGCGGCGGATCGTAGTACGGGGCGGGGTACTCGGGTTCGTAGACGCCGGTCTGGTGGGTGGTGGCGGCGTACTCGCGGACGGCCGGCTGCGGTTCGGCCTCGACCCAGACCTCGGAGTCGGCGTACAGCGGGTGCTCCCCGGCCAGCGGCAGGTCGGCCGCGGACTGGGTGGCCTGCGCCGGGACCTGCGGGACCAGCGGGACCGACGGGGCGGCGGCGGCCGGCTCGGCGGCGGGCTCCTCCTCGACCACCCCGCGCGCCTCGGCGACGGCCTGCACGGCGGCCAGCACGCCCTGGTAGCCGGTGCAGCGGCAGAGGTTGCCGCAGAGCGCCTGCCTGGCCTCCACCTCGCTGGGCCGGTGGTTGCGCTGGAGCAGGTCGTGGACGGCCATCGCCATCCCGGGGGTGCAGTAACCGCACTGCACGGCACCGGAGTCGGCGAGCGCCTGCTGCACGTCACTGGCCGCGCCGCCGGCCGACAGGCCCTCGACGGTGGCGATCTCGCTGTCCGAGGCGAGCGCGGCGGGCACCAGGCAGCCGGCCACCAACTGGCCGTCCACCTGCACCGAGCAGGCCCCGCACTCGCCCTGCTCGCAGCCGTCCTTGGCGCCGGCCAGGCCGAGCCGCTCGCGCAGCACGTAGAGCAGGCTCTCGCCGATCCACGCGTCGCTGACCGGCCGTTCGAAGCCGTTGACCCGCAGCGTGTACGAGGCGGTCGGACGCACGTCGGCGCCCATGAGGTCGTCCGTCACTTCAGCGCCCTTCCCAGTGCCCGGCGGGCCAGCACGGATACCGTACGCCGCAGCCTCAGCGCGGCCGCGTGCGCCCCCCCGGGGCCGCTCTCCGTCATGCCGTCGGGCACGCAGGCGGCGGCCACGTACTCGCCGAACGCGGCGGCCGCGGCCGGGTCGATGGCGCTGGCGGCCTGGTCGCCGCGGGCGTCCCAGTCGATGCAGCCGGCCACCCAGGACTCGGCCTCCAGCGGGCGCAGCGGTACGGGGGCAACGGCGCCGACGGCGCACCGGACGGCCCGCCGGGCCGGGTCGAGCACCAGGGCGACCGAGGCGGTGGCGCGGGACGGGCCACTGCGGCCGGTGGCCTTCAGGAAGACCTGCGGGGCGTGCAGCAGCGGGACCCTTACCCAGGTGAGCAGTTCACCCGGGCGGACCGGGTCCAGGCCGGTCAGCAGGTGACTGACCGGCACCTCGCGGGTGCCGCCGGCCCGGGCCAGCGTGACGGTGGCCTCCAGCGCGGCGAGCACCGGCAGGGTGTCCCCGGCCGGGGCCGCGGTGGCGATGTTGCCGCCCAGCGTGCCGACGTTGCGGATCTGCGGCGGCCCGGCGGTCCTGGCCGCGTCGGCCAGCGCGGGGATCAGCGCGGCGAAGTCGGGCCGGTCCATCCGGGCGTGGGTCAGCCCGGCGCCGAGGACGGCGGTGCCGCCGTCCTCGTAGCGCCAGCCGCGCAGTTCGGTGATCCGGCCGAGGCCGATCAGCGCGGCCGGACGGAGCCGGCCCGCGTTGACCGCTTCCATCAGGTCGGTGGCGCCGGCCACCGGCACCGCGCCGGGAGTGGCGGCGAGCGCCTCGACGGCCTCGTCGAGCGAGGCCGGCAGCATGATCGTCCGGTTCACCAGGAATCCACCGTGCTCCACTTGCTCATCAACTGCCCGCCGTCTCCCGGCGGTGCGGCCTGGCCCGTAGGGTACGGGCGATCGGGGCGGGTTGGGCAACTCTGGCACACAAAGCCTGGTGATCATTTCCCGGGGGACGGACAGGCGGGGAGAATCCCGGACGAATCCAGGCAGCGAACGATCCGATCCGGTCGGACCGGATCGGATCTTCACCTGTTGTTGACGTACGAGCCGGGTTCAGAGGTTCCGCCGGTGGGGGGCCGGATGAAGGAGCGGCGTCCGGGCCGAGTCTGGGCGGTGCCGACGAGGGAGTCCATGCGGAGCATCGGCGACCGAGGAGAAGCCGTCCAGGCGAGAGCCCGGGCGTCGCGACGCCGGCCCCCCACCGGCGGAACCTCTATGAGTTCCCGGGGCCCTCCGACGGACGACCGAGTACCCCGGGGCGGCGCTGCCACGGGTGCGGCCCGGCGGCCGGGCGGTACTCCACGCCGAGCGCGTCGAGCCGGGCGTAGTGGGTGGCCATCCGGCGCTCGAAGTCCGCCCAGTCGCGGGCGGCGGGCTCGCGCGGCAGGTCCGACCAGGCCACCTCGGCGAACGCGGCCAGCCGGGGGAAGGCCCGGTAGTCGACGTCCCGGGCGTCGTTCATGAACTCGGTCCACAGGTTCGCCTGGGTCCCGATCACCCGGGCGGCCGCAGTCGCGTCGAGCTCGGCCGGGATCGGCTCGAACCGGTAGACGTCCTCCAGGGTGCGGACGAACCCGACCGGGATCGGCTCGTCCTCCCCGGCCGCCTGCCGGTGGTCCAGGTAGACGTGCTGCTCGGGGCACATCACCACGTCGTGGCCCGCCTTCGCGGCCGCCACCCCGCCCTCGTAGCCGCGCCAGGAGGAGACCGCGGCGCCGGGCGCCAGACCGCCCTCCAGGATCTCGTCCCAGCCGATCAGCCGCCGCCCGCGGTCGGCCAGCCAGCTGTCGAAGTGGCCGATGAACCAGCTCTGCAGCCCGTCCTCGTCGGCCACCCCGAGCTCCTTGATCCGGTTCTGCGCGGCCTGGCTGAGCTTCCACTGCTCCTTGCGGCACTCGTCGCCGCCGAGGTGCACGAACTGCGAGGGGAAGATCTCCAGCACCTCCTCGAGCACCCCCTCGAAGAACCGCAGGGTCTGCTCGGAGACGTTCAGCACGTTCTCGCTGATCCCCCAGTCCGTCCAGACCGACAGCCCGGCGGTGTCCACCACATCGGTGTTGCCGAGTTCGGGGTAGGCCGAGATGGCGGCCTGCGAGTGGCCCGGCAGGTCGATCTCCGGGACCACGGTGATGTGCCGGGCGTCCGCGTACGCGACGATCTCGCGCAGGTCGTCCTGGGTGTAGAAGCCGCCGTGCGGCTCGTCGTTGCGGCGCTCGGCGGCCCGGAAGCCGACCATCGAACGATCCCGCCAGGAGGCCACCTCGGTGAGCCTCGGGTAGCGCTTGATCTCGATCCGCCAGCCCTGATCGTCCGTCAGGTGCAGGTGCAGCACGTTGAGCTTGTGCGCGGCCATCAGGTCCAGGAAGCGCAGCACGTCCGCCTTGGGCAGGAAGTGCCGGGAGACGTCCAGCAGCACCCCACGCCAGCCGAACCGGGGCGCGTCCTCGATCTCGGTGTACGGCAGCGCCCAGCCGGTGCGGCGCAGCGGGGCCCGGCGGTAGGCGTCGGGGCCGAGCAGCTGACGGAGGGTCTGGGCGCCGAGGAAGGCGCCGGCCGCGGCGCCCGCCGCCAGCCGGGCGCCGCCGGGGCCGACCGAGAGCCGGTACGCCTCCGGGGCGAGCGACTCGTCGAGCCGCAGCTCGACACCGCCCGCGCCGGGGCGCAGCGGGAGGCCGGTGGCGGCGTTGAGAGTGGCGCGGAGCCAGGACTCGACGCCCTCCAGGCCGGGTTCGGCGGTCAGCGTCGTGCCGGTGTCCAGCACGTACTCGCCGGTCTCGGGACGGGTGACACTCAGCGGGGCCGGAATGAGATCCATGACCTCATCCTGCCCCGCCGGACCACCAGTGGCATAGACCAATCGTCCTGCCTACTTCTTGTCGTCATCCCCGCCCTGCGGCTTGCCGATGCCCTCGAAGATCTCCTTGCACATCGGGCAGACCGGGTACTTCTTCGGGTCGCGCCCGGGAACCCAGACCTTGCCGCAGAGCGCGACCACCGGGGAGCCGGAGAGCGCGCTCTCCATGATCTTGTCCTTCTGGACATAGTGCGCGAAGCGCTCGTGGTCGCCGTCGCCGTTGGACACCTGGGGGACGGGCTCGACCAGGGTGCCGGTACCGAGACCGCGCTCGGGCTCAAGAGTGCTCATAGGGGCCAAGTCTATGGGGCCCGGGGCCCGTGCGGGAGCCTGCCTCAGTTCAGCGTCGGGTCGTCCGGGTACGTCGCCAGCACCGCGAGCGGGCCGCGCTGGCGCCGCAGTACCGCGCGCCAGAGCCGTTCCGGGTCCGGGCAGAAAATGTCACCTGGCTCACAGTCCACCAGGTACCAGGCGCCCTCGGCCAGTTCGGCCTCCAGCTGGCCGGGCGACCAGCCCGCGTACCCGGCGAAGACCCGCAGCCCGCCCAGTTCCCCGGCCAGCAGCTCGGGCGGGGCCTCCAGGTCGACCAGCCCGATCGCGCCGTGCAGCCGCCGCCAGCCGAGCGGCTCGGCGTGACCGGGCTCACCCGGGACCACGGCGACCGCGAGCGCCGAGTCCAGGCCGACCGGGCCGCCCTGGAACAGCACGGCCGGGCGGCCGGCCAGCTCTGACCAGCCGTCCAGCACCGCCGCCACCTCGATCGGGGTCGGGTGGTTGAGCACCACGCCGAGCGCGCCCTGCTCGTCGTGGTCCAGCAGCAGGACCACGGAGCGGGCGAAGTTCGGGTCGGTGAGCATCGGCGTGGCGACCAGGAGTCGGCCGGTGTACGAGGAGGCCGGGGTCATGCCTCACATGATCCCGCAGTCCGCCCCGGCCCGGGAGGTCCAACACGAAAGCCGTGCCGGGTCCGGCACCACCCGAACGGACGTACCGGCCCGCCGTGTCGACCACCGGGAGAGCATGATCACCAATAGGGCGCAAGGGAACCAATCGTCCGCCCCTTACCATCTATAGGTGGTGGAAGGGCCTTCTACTCCGGTGGAAGATCCTTCCACTTGCGTCTGCCCTGCTCCGCAGCCGACTCACCCCCCTATGGCCTCCCGGATTGCGAGAACGATGACCGACGACGTACTGCTGGTCCACGGCGGAAACCCGCTCGAAGGCGAGATCCGCGTCCGTGGTGCGAAGAACCTGGTCCCCAAGGCCATGGTCGCCGCCCTGCTCGGCACGGGCCCCAGCAGACTGCGCAACGTCCCGGACATCCGTGACGTCAAGGTGGTCCGCGGGCTGCTGCAGCTGCACGGTGTGACGGTGCGCACCGGTGACGAGGAGGGCGAGCTGATCCTCGACCCCTCGCACGTGGAGAGCGCCAACGTCGCCGACATCGACGCGCACGCGGGCTCCTCGCGGATCCCGATCCTGTTCTGCGGCCCGCTGCTGCACCGCCTCGGCCACGCCTTCATCCCGGGCCTGGGCGGCTGCGACATCGGCGGCCGGCCGGTGGACTTCCACTTCGAGGTGCTCCGCCAGTTCGGCGCGACCATCGAGAAGCACCCGCAGGGCACCTACCTGGTGGCGGCCCAGCGGCTGCAGGGCACCAAGATCGAGCTGCCGTACCCGTCGGTCGGCGCGACCGAGCAGGTGCTGCTCACCGCGGTGCTCGCCGAGGGCGTCACCGAGCTGCGGAACGCGGCCGTCGAGCCGGAGATCGTCGACCTGATCTGCGTGCTGCAGAAGATGGGCGCGATCATCTCGCTGGGCACCGACCGGACCATCCTGATCACCGGCGTGGACGAGCTCTCCGGCTACAACCACCGCGCCCTGCCGGACCGCCTCGAGGCGGCCTCCTGGGCCTGCGCGGCACTGGCCACCAAGGGCGACATCTACGTCCGCGGCGCCGACCAGATCCCGATGATGACCTTCCTGAACACCTTCCGGAAGGTCGGCGGCGCCTTCGAGATCGACGACGAGGGCATCCGGTTCTGGCACCCGGGCGGCGAGCTCAAGGCGATCGCCCTGGAGACCGACGTGCACCCCGGCTTCCAGACCGACTGGCAGCAGCCGCTGGTGGTCGCGCTGACCCAGGCCGACGGCCTCTCGATCGTGCACGAGACGGTGTACGAGTCCCGGCTCGGCTTCACCGGCGCGCTGAACCAGATGGGCGCGCACATCCAGCTCTACAGCGAGTGCCTGGGCGGCACCCCCTGCCGGTTCGGCGCCCGCAACTTCCAGCACTCCGCGGTGGTCTCGGGCCCGTCCAAGCTGATCGGCGGCGAGCTGGTCATCCCCGACCTGCGCGGCGGGTTCTCGTACCTGATCGCGGCGCTGGCGGCCGAGGGCACCTCGACCGTGCACGGCATCGACCTGATCAACCGGGGCTACGAGAACTTCATGGAGAAGCTCCGCGACCTCGGCGCCCAGGTCGAGCTGCCCAACGAGGAGCTCGTCCCCGCCTGATCCGCACGTACAGACGACCGTGGCCGGTCTCCCCTCAGGGAGACCGGCCACGGTCGTCTACAGCTGCTTCGGGGTTACTTACCCTTGGCGGCTTCCTTCAGCTTCGAACCGGCACTGACCTTGGCGCTGAAACCGGCCGGGATCTGGATCGGGTCGCCGGTCTGCGGGTTACGGGCCGTACGAGCGGCACGGTGGGTGCGCTCGAAGGTCAGGAAGCCGGGAATGGTGACCTTCTCGTCGCCCTTGGCGACGACCTCGCCGACAACCTCGGCGAAGGCGGCCAGAACAGCGTCGGCGTCCTTGCGGGTCACCTCGGCGCGCTCCGACAGAGCGGCCACCAGCTCACTGCGGTTCATGTGTACTCCTGTGGTCTGTTCGCGTTGCGGTGTGCGGGGGCCCATCGGTCGTCCCTCCCGGGGCCCCCATGTTCTGGAGGATGACCGGACGGGCCGCTGGTCCGCACACTGTGCTCATTCAGGCGAGGGTTGGTCAGGGGTCGGGCTTGCACCCCGAAGCGCCTCAAACCGCACTGCCTGGGTACGAATCCTGCCCCGACCGGCACTGAGAAAGCCAATCGGACCCCGGCGCGGTTGACCCGAACAGCGCCCGCCCACCGGAGTTGTGACGCTCCGTCGGCTCCGGCGGACCGGATCGGGCGACGGTCCGGAGGACACGCCGAGAGCCCAGGGGGACGTTCCGTACTTGTCGGACACGCCTGCCCCGTGCAGGGCTACCGTACGCCCTGGCACCGACAAGCCCAAACACGCCCCTTCCCCTTGTGTCGCAAGGGTTCGGGGCATGTGTGGATGGGTAAGGCCGCCGACCGGGCATTTGCCCGAGTCCCGGGCCGTCCCCGAGCAGGCGTGCGACCTACAGCCGAACGGCCGGGAAAGCCGCGGTGTCGAGCGTGCCGACGATGCCCGGGGTGGGCTTCGACGGGGCGGGCTCCGCGCCGCCACGGGCCGCCAGGGCGGCCTCCCGGACGGCCGCTGCCACGGTCTTGGCCACGTCGGGGTGGAAGACGCTGGGGATGATGTAGTTGGCGTTCAGCTGGTCGTCGGCGACCGTGGTGGCCAGCGCCCGGGCTGCGGCGATCATCATCTCGGTGTTGACGGTGTGGCTCTGCGCGTCCAGCAGGCCGCGGAACACGCCGGGGAAGACCAGCACGTTGTTGATCTGGTTCGGGAAGTCGCTGCGGCCGGTGGCCACCACGGCGGCGGTCTGCCGGGCCACCGCCGGGTCGACCTCCGGGTCCGGGTTGGCCAGCGCGAAGACGATCGAGTTCTCGGCCATGGTGGCCAGGTCGTCGCCGTCCAGCAGGTTCGGGGCCGAGACGCCGATGAAGACGTCGGCGTCGGCCACCGCCTCCTTGAGCGTGCCGGTACGGCCCGAGCGGTTGGTGTGCTCGGCGATCCAGCGCAGCGAGTCGTTCAGGTCGTCCCGGCCGCTGTGCACCACGCCGCGGACGTCCGCCACGGTGGCGTGCTCGACACCGGCCGCCAGCAGCAGCTTGAGGATCGCGGTACCGGCGGCGCCGGCGCCCGACATCACCACCCGGATCTCGGAGATCTCCTTGCCGACCACCCGCAGCGCGTTGGTCAGCGCGGCCAGCACCACGATCGCGGTGCCGTGCTGGTCGTCGTGGAAGACCGGGATGTCCAGCGCCTCGCGCAGCCGGGCCTCGATCTCGAAGCAGCGCGGCGCGGAGATGTCCTCCAGGTTGATGCCCGCGAAGCCGGGGGCGATCGCCTTCACGATCGCGACGATCTCGTCGGCGTCCTGGGTGTCCAGGCAGATCGGCCAGGCGTCGATGTTGGCGAACCGCTTGAACAGCGCGGCCTTGCCCTCCATCACCGGCAGCGCGGCCATCGGGCCGATGTTGCCCAGACCCAGCACGGCGGAGCCGTCGGTGACCACCGCGACGCTGTTGCGCTTGATGGTCAGGCGGCGGGCGTCCTCGGGGTTCTCGGCGATCGCCATGCAAACCCGGGCCACACCGGGGGTGTAGATCATCGAGAGGTCGTCACGGTTGCGGATCGGCAGCTTGGAGGACATCTCGATCTTGCCGCCGAGGTGCATCAGGAAGGTACGGTCCGAGACCTTGCCGATCGCCACGCCGTCGATCGCGCGCAGCTTCTCGACGATCTCCTCGCCGTGCGCCACCGAGGAGGCGGCCACCGTCACGTCGATCCGGAGCGCCTCCAGGCCCGAGGCGGTGACGTCGAGACCGGTGACCGAACCGCCGGAGGACTCGACCGCGGTGGTGATCGAGCTCACCGCGTTTCCGGTGGCCGGGACCTCCAGCCGCACCGTGATCGAGTTCGAGACACTGGGCACCGTCGCCATCGACGTCCTTCTTCCTGGATCAACACTTTGTTGAAAATCTCACGCCTTGGGCATGCTAGACCTCGATCGTCGCACCAACCAAGGGCCTGCCAGAAATAACGTTCATTGAGTGTCCGGACTCGACAAGGTTTCTTGCCCTTCACGGGCGATGCGTTACATTGGACAAGGCACCGACTCGATCCAAGCCCCCGGGCCCAACCTTCGTCGCTACGAGCGACCACTTGCCGCGAGGCGAGCATGGCGGGTCGGTGTCATAACGTCGGAAGGCCCCTCACCACTGGTGAGGGGCCTTCTTCGTGTCGGTCCGTCAGCGCAGCAGCGCCGGCACCCCGTCCACGTCCGGCAGGTCGTCCGGGCCGGAGAGCACGGTCAGCCGCTGGGTCGCCCGGGTCAGCGCCACGTACAGCACCCGCAGGCCGGCCTCGGACTCCCCCGCGATGCCGACCGGGTCGGCCACCACCGTGGCGTCGTACTCCAGACCCTTGGCCTCCAGGCTGCCGAGCGCCACCGCCCGCTCGCCCAGACCCTCGATCCAGCCGGCCGCCTCGGCCCGGCGGTCCATCGGGACCACCACCGCGACGGTGCCGTCCACCTCGGCCAGCAGCCGGGTCAGCTCGGCCCGGGCGGCCGCCGCGAAGACGGCCGGGTCGGCCGAGGCCGCCGCCGCGAAGCGCGGCGCCAGACCGGTCGAGCGGACCGCCGTCGGCGAGGGGGTGCCGGGCGCGGCCAGCGCCAGCACCTTGGCCGCCACCTCGGCGATCTCAGACGGGTTGCGGTAGTTCACGGTCAGCGTGTGCCGACGGCGCGGCTTGCCCGCCAGCACCTCGTCCATCGCCGCCTGCGCCTCCTGCGGGAACGGCCAGGAGGACTGCGCCGGGTCGCCGACGATGGTCCAGGTCGCCATCCGGGAACGCCGGCCGACCATCCGCCACTGCATCGGGGTGAGGTCCTGCGCCTCGTCCACGATCACGTGCGCGTACTCGACCCGCTCGACCGGCACCCGGTCGCGCTGCCGGGACGACCGGTCCGCGTACGTGGTGACCTCGTCCAGACCGGTCAGCATGTCGACCGCGTCCACCTCGCGGACCACCCGCCTGGCCGCCTCGCCGAGCAGCAGCTGCAGCTCGTCCACCATCGCCACGTCGTGCGCCGAGAGCGGGCCCTCGCCACGGTCCGTCAGCCCGCTCAGGGAGGACGCCAGCAGGCGCGCCTCGTCCGGCGTGACGGCCCGGCGGGCGATCCGGTTGGTGTGCCGGGACTGCTTGAGGGTGGCCAGCACCCGACGGGGCGTCAGGGCGGGCCACCAGGCGTCCAGGAAGTCCAGGAAGACCGCCTCGTCGGAGACGTACTCGTCGAAGGCCTCCTTCTCCTCCTGGCGCTGCTCCCTGGCGTAGTGGTCGCTCGGGCGCGGCTGGTGCCTGATCGCCTCCTGCCAGAGCGCGTCCAGCAGCAGCCGCCTGGCCCGCGGGCGCAGCAGGTTGAGCGGCGTGCCGCCGCTGCCGATCACGTTGCCGCGCACCGTACGGAGCTTGTTGGCGTCCAGCCGGAGCGCCTCGCCCTTGGCGAACACCTTCAGCTCGGTCGGCGCGCCCAGCTCCAGCGCGGCCTTGGCCGCCCGGCGCAGCAGCGTCACCATCCGGGCCGAGCCCTTCACGTGCGCGGCCTCGGGCGTGTCGTACCGGCCCGCCTCGATGCCGTCCACCAGACTGCCGACGGCCCGGATCGCGACCTGGCCCTCCTCGCCCAGCGAGGGCAGCACGCCCTCGGTGTACGAGACCAGCAGCGCGGTCGGGCTGACCACCAGGATGCCGCCAGCGTACCGACGGCGGTCCTGGTAGAGCAGGAACGCGGCCCGGTGCAGCGCGACCGCCGTCTTCCCGGTACCGGGACCACCGGTCACCAGGGTGGCGCCCGGCGCGGGGGCCCGGATCACCTCGTCCTGCTCGCGCTGGATCGAGGAGACGATGTCGCGCATCGAGTGGCTGCGGGCCCGGCCGAGCGAGGCCATCAGCGCACCGTCGCCGACCACCGCCAGCTCCTGGCCGTCCAGGGTCGGCGTCAGGTCCGGGCGCAGCAGGTCGTCCTCGACCCCGAGCACCTTGCGGCCCTTCGACCGGATGACCCGCCGTCGGATCACCCGGCCCGGCTCCAGCGGGGTGGACCGGTAGAACGGCGCGGCGGCCGGCGCCCGCCAGTCGATCACCAGCGGCCCGAACTCGGCGTCGAGCACGCCGAGCCGCCCGATGTGCAACGTCTCGGCGACGGCCGGGTCGGCCGGGTCGAGCGGGGTCTGCGACGGGATGCCGTGTTCCTCCGGAGCGTCGGCCTGCTGGAGGTCGATCCGGCCGAACAGGAAGTCCTCGAACTCGGCGTTGAGCCGGTGCAGGTGCGCGCCCGCGCGGTACACCTGGGCATCGCGCTCGGCGAGCGCGCCGGGCGTACCGACCTGCACGCGCTTGGCGGCGTCCTCCAGGATGTACTCGGCCTCGGCGAGCTTCTCCTCCAGCCGGTGGTACACCGTGTCGAGATGGCGCTGTTCGCCCGCGATCTCGCGGTCGCGGATGGTGTCTGAGTCAGAGCTGCTGTGCATGGCCTCGGGGGGTGCGGCGAAGGACCTCGGAAAAGAGACGGACGGATGATCCTACGCCCCAAGGCACATGGGCGACCACAACAGGGGCTCGGGGAACTGCGACGCCGACCTCGAAAAAGGTGATCCGTCCGTAAATGGTCAGGCACTTTCGCAGTGATACCCACCAGCCACGAACCGTCGCCGTTCCCCGAGCCCCTGCGGGGCCCGCCTCAGCTACGCCGCGCCGTACTTCTCCCCCGGGTCCGCGACCGGGTCGAGCGCCAGCCGGTACCCCCGCTTGACGACGGTGGCCACCAGGCGCGGGGCGCCGAGCGCGGAGCGCAGCCGCGCCATCGCCGTCTCCACCGCATGCTCGTCGTTCCCGCTCCCCGGCAGCGCCCGCAGCAGCTCGGCCCGCGGCACCACCCACCCCGGCCGCTTCGCGAGCGCGCGGAGCAGGGCCATCCCGGCCGGCGGTACGGGTCGCAGCTCGCCGTCCACCAGCACGGCCTGGCCGCGCAGTTCCAGCAGGTGCCCGGCCACCGAGAGCCGTCGCGCGCGGCCCGGCAGCTGGGCGGTGAGCGTCTGGACCATCGCGCCGAGCCGCATCCGTTCCGGCCAGACGGTGGCGACGTCGAGTTCCTCCAGCGGGGCCGCCGTCACCGGGCCGACGCAGACCGGCAGCACGTCCCGGCGCAGTGCGTGCAGCAACTCGGCGGTCAGGCCGCGCTGTTCGGCCCGGTCGAGCAGGCTGATCGCGGCGGGGGCGCTGGTGAAGGTGACCGCGTCCAGGGCGCCCGCGCAGCAGGCGTCCAGCAGTCGGTCCAGCGGGTTCAGGTCGGCGGGCGGCAGCCAGCGGTAGACGGGGACCTCCACCACCTCCGCGCCGGCCGCCTTCAGCGACTCGACGAAGTCCCGCAGCGGGGCGCCGTGCAGCTGGACGGCGATCCGCCGACCGTCCACGCCCTGCTCCAGCAGCCGTTCGAGCACCTCGACCGAGGACTCCGACTCGGGCGACCACTCCTCGCGCAGGCCGGCGGCCCGGATCGCGCCCTTGGCCTTGGGGCCGCGGGCCAGCACCACGGCCTTGCCAAGACGGTCGATCAGGTCGTCGCCGAGCCCCCAGCCCTCGGCGGCCTCGATCCAGCCCCGGAAGCCGATGCCGGTGGTGGCCACCGCGATGTCCGGCGGGTCGGCGACCAACGCGCGGGTGGCGGCGAGCAGTTCGGTGTCGTCGGTGAGCGGCACGATCCGCAGGGCGGGGGCCCGCAGCACGGCGGCGCCCCGGCGCTGGAGCAGCGCGGCGAGTTCGTCGGCCCGCCGGGCGGCGGTGATGCCGATGGTGAACCCGGCCAGTGGCGGTACCGGTTCGGTGCGGTCGGTGGGGCGACTGCTCGTCAGATCGTCCATGGCTGTTGGTCCTTCGGTGGTGCCCCTCACGGCTGCGGCAGGCCGAAAGGGTGGGTGGACGGAAATCGTCTCCCCCGGCGGTGTCGCAGCGGGGTCGGTCCGATTTCCGGCTTGTTTCGCAGGTCGGACCGGCCGTCCAAGGGGTGGACGGCCGGTCGCGGAGCAGGCCCCAGGTCAGGCCCGGGCCAGCGCGGGGCTCGGTACCGCCTCGCCGGGGGCGGCGCTCGGCCGGCGCAGGTACACCACCCAGGTGAGCGCGAAGCAGACCGCGTACGCCACCAGGAAGGAGACGAAGGCCGGCGTACCGGTCTTGGCCACCAGGAAGGACTGCCGGAACGCCAGGTTGATGAACAGGCCGCCGAGCGCCCCGACCGCGCCGATCACGCCGACCGCCGCGCCGGACATCCGGCGGGACCAGGCGGCGGCCTGCTCGACGGTGTCGCCGAGCTGGGCGATCCGGTCCTGCGCCTTGGCCTCGAAGATCACCGGGATCATCTTGTACGTGGAGCCGTTGCCCAGTCCGGCGAAGACGAACAGGGCGATGAAACCGGTCAGGAAGACCGGCAGCGACTTGATCGAGGAGGCGTACGTGACCACCCCGGCGGCGACCGCCATCGCGGCGAAGTTCCACAGGGTGATCCGGGCACCGCCGAGCCGGTCCGCCAGCCAGCCGCCGACCGGCCGGATCAGCGAGCCGAGCAGCGGGCCGACGAAGGTCAGCTGGGCGGCCTGCAGCGGGGTGCGGCCGAACTGGTTCTGCAGCACCAGACCGAAGGCGAAGCTGAAGCCGATGAAGGAGCCGAAGGTGCCGATGTAGAGGACGGACATCAGCCAGGTGTGCTTCTGCTTCACGATCTCGGCCAGCGCACCGGTGTCGTTCTTCATCGGCGCCAGGTTGTCCATGAACAGCGCCGCGCAGGTCACCGAGACGATGATCAGCGGCAGGTAGATGCCCAGCACCAGCCGCGGGTGGGTGGCCCCGGCCCAGGTGATCACGCCGAGCGCGACCAGCTGGATCACCGGGACGCCGATGTTGCCGCCGCCCGCGTTCAGGCCGAGCGCCCAGCCCTTCCGGTGCTGCGGGAAGAAGGCGTTGATGTTGGTCATCGAGGAGGCGAAGTTGCCGCCGCCGAGCCCGGTCAGCGCCGCCACCAGCATGAAGGTGGTGTACGAGGTCCCGGGGTGCATGACGTACGCGGCCGCCAGGGTCGGCAGCAGCAGCAGGAGCGCCGCGATCACGGTCCAGTTCCGCCCGCCGAACCGGGCCACCGCGACGGTGTACGGGATCCGGACGAACGCGCCGACCAGGGTGGGCACCGCGACCAGGAAGAACTTGCCGGCCGGGTCCACGCCGTACTTCGGCCCCATGAAGAGGACCATCACCGACCAGAGGCTCCAGATCGAGAAACCGATGTGCTCGGAGATGATCGAGAACACCAGATTGCGGTTCGCGGTCTTCCGTCCGGTCCGCTCCCAGAAGCCGGCGTCCTCCGGCTGCCATTCCTGGATCCAGCGACCGCCCGCTCTGCCCTGCGCTGCCGTGTCCGTGCCCATCGCGCTCCCCTTGCCTGCCGGTGCCCTGTGCCAACTGACGTTAGGAGGCGGTGATTTCGCCCTCGTTGTGGCCTGTGACGCCGGAGGAACCGTCCTCTCACCCGACGGACGGCGGCGTTGTGAGGGCAGCCGAGCGGGTCGATCAGGCCGCCGGGGAACAGGATGGCCTCGGCCGCCACGGATTTCCATCGCCCCGTTGGGCTATTTCTCTCCGCCGCCTCCGGGTGTGAGAAGGGTTGACAGTGCACGCGCAGGGGAGCACGCTGCCGTCATTCCGACGACAACCGCCGCCCTTTCCCACGGGGCGGCGTGTTAACGCTCACATGACTTGTGCGTGTCGCACTTGGCTGCCGCCCCCGCCAGGAGACCTGCGTGAACGTCAGAAGCCCGCCGAACGGCTGACCCGCCGTCACCTCCGACCCCTCGGCTGCCACCCATCGGCCCGGGGTCGCGCCCCTCCCCCACAACGAAGGACGACCCGATGAAGCCCACCACCTTCTTAGCGTCCGTCACCGCCGCCGCGCTCCTCGTGCTCGGGATCGCCGGGACCGGCACCGCACAGAGCCAGACCCCCGGCGTGACCGCCGCACCCGCGGCCGTCAGTGCGGCCGCCGCGCCGACCGCCGGCTGCGGCAAGGCCCCGACGCTGAGCAGCGGCGCCCACACGATCCAGAGCAGCGGCCAGAACCGCAGCTACATCCTCAGGGTCCCCGCCAACTACGACAGCAACCGCCCCTACCGCCTGGTCTTCGGGTTCCACTGGCGGGGCGGCACCGCGAACGACGTCGACTCGGGCGGAACCGACGGATACAACTGGTCCTACTACGGCCTCCGGCGACTGGCGGACGGCGCGAACAACGGCACCATCTTCGTCGCCCCCCAGGGCTTCGACAACGGCTGGGCCAACAACAACGGCCAGGACGTGACCCTCGTCGACGACCTGACCCGCCAGCTCGAGGCGGGGCTCTGCGTCGACAGCACGCAGCTGTTCGCCGCCGGCTTCAGCTACGGCGGCGCCATGTCGTACGCGCTCGCCTGCGCCCGGCCGACCGTCTTCCGGGCGGTCGCGGTCTACGCCGGCGCGAACCTCAGCGGGTGTGCCGGCGGAACGCAGCCGATCGCGTACATGGGCCTGCACGGCCTCCGGGACAACGTCCTGCCCATCGCCTCGGGCCGCTCGCTCCGGGACACCTTCGTCCGGAACAACGGCTGCACCGCGCAGAACCCGCCGGAGCCGGCGAACGGCAGCCTGACCCACATCGTCACCACCTACTCCGGCTGCCGCGCCGGATATCCCGTGGTCTGGGCGGCCTTCGACGGAGCGGGCCACGACCCCGGCCCGATCGACGGCTCCACCGGTGACGGCTGGCGCACCTGGACCTCGGGCGAGGTGTGGAAGTTCTTCAGCCAGTTCGACTCGAGCACCCCTCCCACTCCGACGCCCACCGCCCAGCGGCTCGTGGGGCAGCAGTCCGGCCGGTGCGTCGACATCAACAACTCCACCACCACCAACGGCACCCAGGCCCAGCTGTGGGACTGCAACGGCGCCGCCGGCCAGCAGTGGACCTACACCGCGGGCAAGCAGCTCACGATCTACGGCAACAAGTGCCTGGACGCGTCCGGTAAGGGCACCGCGAACGGCACCGCCGTGGTGATCTGGGACTGCAACGGCCAGACCAACCAGCAGTGGACCGTCAACTCCAACGGCACGATCACCGGAGTCCAGTCGGGGCTGTGCCTGGACGCGACCGGAGTGGCCACGGCCAACGGTACGAAGATCCAGCTGTGGAGCTGCTCGGGCGGGTCGAACCAGCAGTGGCGACTGCAGAGCTGACCGGGGCCGCCTGACAGTACGTGCGAGGCCGGGAAGCACGAAGGCCACCCTCCGGTGTGGAGGGTGGCCTTCGATACACATGGGGTGGTGGAGATGCCGGGAATCGAACCCGGGTCCAGTGGAGTGGATTCAGGACTTCTCCGAGCGCAGTCCGCTGTGAGTTTCTCGGCCCTGGCAGTCACGCGGACAAGCCGCCAACAGGCCCAGTCACTGTTTGATTTCCCCGCCGACCCCCGTGACCGGGGTGGAAGGTTGAGTTCCCTAAATTATGCCAGGGTCCGGGTCGGGAACTCCCCGGTCTGACACCCGTTCACTTTCGCTTAGGCAGCGAGAGCGAACTGCTGGGCATCGCGCTTAGAGTTGGCGATTATTGTTTTGCGGCAGATGGTTAACGAGATCATTGCCGCGTTCCTCGGCTCGCTTCTCCTGTTTCGACTTCCCCTGTCGAAACCGATCATCCCCATGTTTTGTTGAGAAACAGCTCCCGGCGGGCGGACCCTCCGGTTGGTGCTGCGCCCATACTACGCGCAGCGACCGGCCTGGCCAAGCAGATTAACCCTGCTGGCGGCGGCGGACCGCCGCGACCGCCCGGTCCGTCTCACGGCGGTCCTGCTTCTCACGCAGGGTCTGCCGCTTGTCGTGCAGCTTCTTGCCGACCGCGAGGGCCAGTTCGAGCTTCACCCGGCCGTCCTTGAAGTACAGCGAGAGCGGCACCAGGGTGTGGCCGGTCTCCTTGGTCTTCGACTCGATCTTGTGGATCTCCATCCGGTGCAGCAGCAGCTTGCGCTTCCGCCGCGCCGAGTGGTTGGTCCAGGTCCCCTGGGTGTACTCGGGGATGAACACGTTGTCGATCCACACCTCACGCGCCTGGACGTAGGCGTAGCCGTCCACCAGGTTGGCCCGCCCCTCGCGGAGCGACTTGACCTCGGTGCCGGTCAGCACCAGACCGCATTCGTACGTGTCGAGGATGGTGTACTCGTGTCGCGCCTTCTTGTTCTGCGCGATCAGCTTCTTTCCGGTTTCTTTAGCCATAGCGCCGATCATTCTCGCACCTCGGACGACCCACCGGCAGCCCCTTTACCGGCGGGTGCGTCAGGCCGCGGCATCGAAGGAGACCGTGCGCAGCAGCTCCACCACCACCGGGCAGTACGTCTCCCAGTCCTGCACCGAGGGCGTACTGAAGGTCACCACCGTCAGACTCCGGCGGGTCGGGTCGGCCTCGGCCGGCACCGGGATCCACGCCTGCAGGGTGGCCACCGGGATCGGCACGTCGGCGCCGGTCGGCGAGACAGCGGCGGGGACCATCAGCGGCTCGTCCAGCTCGATCTCCACGGCGGCGGGACCGCAGGGCAGTTCGTACCGCTGAAGCTGCCGTCGGTCGGAGCCACGTCGGCGGATCTCGATGATCCCCGCTACGGCGGTCTCCGGATCGGAGCAGTCCACCTCCTGATGGGAGATCAGCAGCGAGGCGGCGGACGGACGGCCCTCGTCGATCAGCCCGAAGCAGGAGGCCGCGTAGTACGCGCCGGTCTCCGCGAGCTGCCAGGACGTCCGCCGGTAACCGATCAGCAGCTGCTTCAGCAGGACGGGATCGGTGTCCTCGACCCGGTCCTCGCCGATCCGCCCGCGCAGGTCGTCGGTGAGCTCGGCCAGGTCCGCCCCGACCGGGATCTCCCGGAAGTCGGGCGGCAATTCGAAACGGATCCGGTACTCGGGGCTCATCCGCCGGGCCCCCACTTCTTCTGAGCGCGGGCAGCCGCTGCCCGGTGGGAAGTCCGGTAGCCGAACGTGCGGAGCGCGACGAACAGGGCGCACAGACCGAGCGCGAGCGCGGTCTTCCACTCCCAGTTGTCGGTCGACTTGAGCAGGGCCCAGGCCAGACCCCCTCCGAAGATCAGCACGATCGCCAGGACACTGAACCTGGACGCGCGCGTCAGGCCCGCCAGCATCTGCACGTCCTTGGCGTCCTGCGGCGTCATCCCCGAGATCCGTACCGCCGGGTGCCAGCCGGGCGGGTTGAAGCCGAAGGGAGTGTCCGTCCGCCAGCTGAACGGCGGCGCGAAGGACGGGTCCGCCTGTGGGTTCCACATGTACGCCGCCCGGCGGCGGGCCGGCGGGCTGTCGTCGCGGACGAACCGAATGCTCGTCGAACTGTCCCCGGCCGACATGCCCGCGAGTGCGTAGCCGTAGAGGTGCGCCACCCAGACCACATCCCCCGGCACCCCCGCGGTGTACGTGATCGAGAACTCGGGGCGCCCGTCGGCGAGGGCCGGCACCTTTTCGGCGTGACTCATCGTGATCCCCTCTCGGCGGCGGCCTGGCGGTCCTTCTCGGCGCCCGCGTTCCAGGCGTTCTCGAAAGCGGGGGCGAGCAGCATGCCCGTCCCGACCACGGGCATCAGCCCGAATCCGAGCTCGGCCTTCTGCCGGTTGTTCTGCGGCACGAAGTACTCGAGCGTCTCGGCTCCGCCCAGCAGCTCCTTGAAGTCGAGGATCGCGCCGATACCGTCCGACGCGGGCTTGGCCCCGACGGCGACGGCCACCACCCCCGCCGACACCTGCCCGCCTGCCTCCGCGGCCCTGCCGACCCCGAAGGTCAGGCTGCTGAGCGCGTCCTCGCCGAGCTTCCCCCACGAGACGTCCGCGCCACCGGCCTTGGCCACCCCGTGCAGGCCGAACGCGCCGAGCCCGGTGACACCCGAGATCACTCCCAACGGCCCGCCGACGATCGCGCCGCCCGGGATGGCGTCCAGGCCCGCCCCGACGAGCCCGGTGACCGCGCTGACGCTCGAGAGCACGTCGCCGACCGCCGCGATGGAGTTGGCGTGGTCCTGGACGAACTTCACCACCTCCTGGCCGGCCTTGATCTGCAGCATGGCGACCTGCTCGATGGACTCGCCGAGCCGGGCCAGCAGCCCGGGGCCGTCCGGGGCCTCCTCGGCGGCCGCCCGCAGGGCTGCCGCGCACTTCTCGGAGAGGTCCTCGTGCAGGGCCGAGAGCTCGGCGGCCTGCCGCCGCAGGCCGGCGAGTTCGTCCTCGGCGCTGTCCACCTCGTGGGCCGCGGCGGCCAGCCGCCGTTCGGCGTCAGCCAGTTGGTCGCCGTCGGTGAACAGCACGTTGGCCAGGTCGAGGTCGGGGTTGTCCTTGGCCCGCTTCAGCCGGGCCTTGGCCGCCTGGGCCGAGTCCTCGTACGCGTGGGCCTTGGACTTCAGGCCCGCCAGGTCGGCGCCCCAGCGGTCCAGCTCCCGGGCGGCCCGGTCGAAGGACTGCCGGGCGATCTCCAGCTGCCGGGGCAGCGGTTGGATCTTCGCGGCGAAACCCGACGCCGCGTCACCCTGCCACCCGGCGTCGCCGGAGACGGCCCGGGTCAGCGTCGCGTGCGCGTCCTCCAGGTACTTGGCGGAGGTGGTGAGCTGCAGCACCAGGGCGTCGATCCGGCCCGGGTCGCCGGGCGCGGGGTCGAACCCCAGCGCGGGGAAGTCACGTTCGAACATGGTGCTCCCTCAGCTCGCCGAAGCGCCCTGGTACACGGCCGTCAGCGCGGCCTCGGTCTGCCGGTACGCGGCGACGGTCTGGTCCAGGCCCTTGGTGACGGCCTGGACGGTCTGGGTCAGCTGCTTGAGGCCGTACTCCCACTTCTCCTGGAAGTCGTCGCAGGCGTGGTCGAGCCGCTTGCTGCCGGTGGTCTTCGGCCCGGTGGTCTCCATCGCGCGCATGGCGGCGCCCATAGCGCCGGTGCTCTCGCCCAGTTGACGTGCCAGCTGGTCCAGCTGCCCCACGTCGACGCGGAAATCAGATGTCACTTCTTCGCCCCCCAGCGCGTGGCCACCCGTCGTGGCGTTCGGTCATGGTAGTCACACGCTCCGACACGGCCGAGCCTGGGGGTTACTTACGGCCGAGGCCGGAGAGCACGGTGTCGGCGAGCCGGAGGGTGTCGGTGGGGGTGGCGCCGGCCGGGCGGGGGACGTCGGGGGTCAGGCCGGTGCCGTCCGGGGAGCGGCCGGCCGGGGTGAAGTACCGGCCCACCGTCAGTTCGAGCACGGCGCCGTCGGCCAGCCGGCTGGGCTGCTGGACGGTGCCCTTGCCGAAGGTCCGGGAGCCGACCAGGACGGCGCGGCTGCGGTCCTGGAGCGCTCCGGCCAGCAGTTCGGCGGCGCTCATGGTGCCGCCGTCCACCAGCACCACCAGCGGGGTGCCGGTGTCGCCGCCGGGTGCGGCGGTGAGTTGGCGCCGCTCGCCGTGCTCCAGGTACGAGCCGACCGGGCCGCCGTCCAGGAACAGCGCGGCGGTGGCGGCGGCCTCGTCGACCAGCCCGCCGGAGTTGCCGCGCAGGTCGAGCAGCACCCCGCGGGCGCCCTGGACGGCCGTCCTGACCTGCTCGGCCACCCCGGCGGTGAAGCCGTGCACCGCGATCCGGACCACCCCGGCCCGCGGGTGGTCCACCGTCACGTCACGGGCCGCCAGTTCGGCCCGCCGCAGGGTGAGTTCACGCTCCTCGCCGCCGGGTCCGCGCAGCGCCAGCGCGACCGTCGAACCGGCCGCGCCGCGCAGCCCGGCCACCACCTCGGTGACCGGCAGCCGGTCGGCGGGGGTGCCGTCGATCCGCAACAGCTGGTCCCCGACCGCGATCCCGGCCTGCTCGGCCGGCCCGGCCGGGGTCACCTGGGCCACCGTGGTGACCCCGTCGGGCGTACGGCGGACCGAGAGGCCGACGCCGTGGTAGCGGCCCTGGGTGAGGTCGGTGTACGCCTCCTGGCTGTAGTACGCGGCCCACGGATCGCCGCCCCCGGCCAGCAGTTGCTCGGCCTGCTGCCGGGAGAGCTCGGCCCCGGCCAGCGGCCGGCCGGCCAGCGCGTCCGAGGAGGTGGCGAGTTGGGCGTACTCCGGAGGCTCGCTCCAGGCGCCGGTCATCGCACCGCCGAGCAGCACGGCGCCGAACACCAGCGAGAGCATGGCCCCCTGGCGTACCCCACTGCGCAGTGTCACCGGCATGGCACCGGAGTCTAGGCGCGGTCCTCGGGCCTGCGTCAGACCTTCAGGTACTTCCGCAGGGTGAAGAACGCCGCGATCGCGGCCATCCCCATGCCGACCACGACCAGCAGCGGGATCACCGACAGCACCGAGGAGAGGCCGATGAAGTGGATGAACTCCACCTTCTTCGCCAGGAAGCCCTGCACGAAGAAGTGCCCGCCGACCAGCAGCCCGGAGGCCAGCGCCGCCCCGAGCAGCGCGGCGAACGCGGCCTCGGCGATGAACGGCATCTGGACGTAGAAGTTCGAAGCACCGACCAGGCGCATGATGCCGGTCTCACGCCGTCGGCTGAACGCCGACACCCGGACGGTGTTGACGATCAGCAACAGCGCAACGAACAGCATCAACACCATGATCACGAACGCGGCCGTCTGCAGACCGTTCAAGAGCCCGAACAGGTTCTCCAGGATCTTCTTCTGGTCCTGCACCGACTTGACGCCCGCGTTGCCCGCGAAGGCGCTCTGCATCACGTCGTACTTGGTCGGGTCGGTCAGCTTCACCCGCCAGGACTGCGGCATCGCCTCCGCGCCCACCGCGACGATCAGCGGGTTGTCCGGGTTGAGGTCCTTCCAGTGCTTGAACGCCTCCTGCGAACTCTCGAAGGTGAAGTTCTGCACCAGCGGCATCTTCTCCAGCTTCGCCTTCACGTCGGCGATCTGCTGGTCGGTGGCCGCACCCGCCGCACACTGGGCCGACTTGGAGTCGGCCTTGGTGCAGAAGTAGATGCTCACCTCGACCTTGTCGTACCAGAAGTCCTTCATCGAGTTGACCTGGTCACGCACCAGCAGGCTGGCTCCGGCCAGGGCGAGCGACAGCGCGACGCTGACCACGACCGCGATGGTCATGGTCAGGTTGCGGCGGAGACCGACGCCGATCTCGGACAGAACGAACTGGGCGCGCATGGCTTTGTCTCACTCCAGGGATTTGCGGTAGGGCGGGCAGGCGGACGGGGCGTCAGGCTCAGTGCTGGTAGCCGTAGACGCCACGGGCCTGGTCGCGGACCAGCAGCCCCTTGTCGAGCTCGATCACCCGCTTGCGCATCTGGTCGACGATGGCCTGGTCGTGGGTGGCCATCAGGACCGTGGTGCCGGTGCGGTTGATCCGGTCGAGCAGCTTCATGATGCCGACCGAGTTCTGCGGGTCGAGGTTTCCGGTCGGCTCGTCGGCGATCAGCAGCATCGGACGGTTCACGAAGGCACGGGCGATCGCCACGCGCTGCTGCTCACCACCCGAGAGCTCGCCGGGCATCCGGTCCTCCTTGCCACCGAGGCCGACCAGGTCGAGCACCTCGGGGACGACCTTGTTGATGGCGCTCTTCGGCTTGCCGATCACCTCGAGGGCGAAGGCGACGTTCTGCGCCACCGTCTTGTTCGGCAGCAGGCGGAAGTCCTGGAAGACGGTGCCCAGCTGGCGGCGCATGTGCGGCACCTTCCAGTTGGACAGCTTGCCGAGGTCCTTGCCCAGGACGTGCACCTCGCCGACGCTCGGCCGCTCCTCGCGCAGGCAGAGCCGGAGGAAGGTCGACTTGCCCGAGCCGGAGGACCCGACCAGGAAGACGAACTCACCCTTCTCGATCTCCAGCGAGACGTTGTCCAGGGCCGGACGGTTCTGCTTGGGATAGGTCTTGGAGACGTTGTCGAATCTGATCACGGCTGCATCACGGGGGCCATCCTAGGTGGAATGGCGACCGCTTCGGCCGAACTTCCGTGACCCGATCGTTACTTCGGGCTTCCGGAGGGCTGGCCGGACGGCACCGTTCCTCGGTCGGTTCCACTTCCGCGACAGGCCGGAAGCGGCGGCGGAAGTGGCCGACTGCCACTTCTCCGGTCTCGGACCATACGCGAAGCTCATCCGGGCCCGCAGGCTCGGCCGCCCCAACGGCCTGAGAATTGGTGGACAATGTTCCGTTTTGACCGGATAAATGCGAGCCATGTCACAGCTCCGCATGCGGTTGAGCGGCCGTCGGCCACCACGCACGGGCCGGATCGTCCGGAACCTGGCACAGTGGTAGGCAGAGAGCGGCCGTATGGGGCAGCCGAAGGAACCGGAAGCCCTCCCGGCGCGTTGCTGTAAGCAGCAAGGAGGAGATCGCATGACGTGCGACCATCTGGTGTGCGCCAACTGCAACGGCCGCGTGAGTGACGGCCGCTGCCCGGTCTGCCGCGCCAACCGAGCCCGGCTGCAGGGGCAGCAGGGTCCGTTCGCCGCGCTGACACCCGCCACGCTGCTCGCGTTGCTGGTCGGCCTGCTGGCCGTGGCACTGATCGCCCGACAGGCCCTGGCCTGACCAACCGAACGACGAGAAGGGCCCCGGGACGATGTCCCGGGGCCCTTCCTCATGCCGTCTTACGCGGCGGTCTCACGCTGCTTGCGCCAGCGGATACCGGCCTCGATGAAGCCATCGATGTCGCCGTCCAGCACGGACTGCGGGTTGCCGACCTCGAACTCCGTCCGGAGGTCCTTGACCATCTGGTAAGGGTGCAGGACGTACGAACGCATCTGGTTGCCCCAGGAGCTGCCGCTGTCCTTGAGCGCGTTCATCGCGGCCTTCTCCTCCTGCCGGCGCAGCTCGAGCAGCTTGGCCTGGAGGACGTTCATCGCCGAGGCCTTGTTCTGGATCTGCGAGCGCTCGTTCTGGCAGGAGACCACGGTGCCGGTGGGCAGGTGGGTGATCCGGACCGCGGAGTCGGTGGTGTTGACGCCCTGGCCGCCGGGGCCGGAGGCGCGGTACACGTCGATCCGCAGCTCGCCCTCGTCGATGTCGACGTGGTCGGACTGCTCGACCACGGGGAGCACCTCGACGCCCGCGAACGAGGTCTGCCGGCGGCCCTGGTTGTCGAACGGCGAGATCCGGACCAGGCGGTGGGTGCCCTGCTCGACCGAGAGCGTGCCGTAGGCGTACGGCACCTTCACGGTGAAGGTCGCGGACTTGATGCCGGCCTCTTCCGCGTACGAGGTGTCGTAGACCTCGGTCGGGTAGCCGTGCCGCTCGGCCCAGCGGAGGTACATCCGCATCAGCTGCTCGGCGAAGTCGGCGGCGTCCACGCCACCGGCCTCGGCCCGGATGTTGACCAGGGCCTCGCGGGAGTCGTACTCGCCGGAGAGCAGGGTGCGGACCTCGAGCTCCTCGACCGCCTTCTGCACCGAGGTCAGCTCGGACAGCGCCTCGGCGAGGGTGTCCGCGTCGTCCTCGTCCTCGGCCAGCTCGAACATGATCGAGAGGTCGTCCACCCGGCCGCGGAGGGTCTGCACCCTGCGCAGCTCACCCTGCAGGAAGGAGAGCCGGCTGGTCACCAGCTGCGCGTTCGCCAGGTCGTCCCACAGGTTGGGGGCGGCTGCCTCCTCCTCAAGGACGGCGATGTCGGCCCGGATCTTGTCCAGGTCGAGGACGGCCTCGATGGACCCCATGGTCGTTTCGAGGGACTTGATTTCTTCGGAAGGATCGACGGCTGCCACGCCACCAGCCTAATGGTTCGGGGCCGCCGACCGTGCATGGGTATCCGCGCCGGGGTCGGTCGACCACGGAGCGGAGGCCCCGGCACGGGTGCCGGGGGACGAGGCGGCGAAGGCCGAGTACGCGGCCGCCGCACCCGCCAACAGCAGCACCACGGCGAGCAGCACCGCGTACAGCCGGCGGCGCCGGACCAGGGCCCGCCGCCCCTTCCGGTGGCCGCTCGCCGGGGCCGCCTCGCGGCGCTGGGCCTGGGACTCGGCCGCGTACGAGGCCAGCTCCTGGGCGGACGGGCGGCGCAGGCTGGTGTGGGTGTCCCGGGTGGAGTCCGGCGAGGGGGCCGGCACCAGCGGGACGGCCGGGCCGCGGCGACGGCGGTGGGTGCCGGGGCCCGCGTCCACCTCGGCGTAGACCGCCTCGCCCGGGGTGATCAGCTCCTCGGCCGGGGCCTTGCCCTGCGGCGGGACGTGCGCGGGCAGCCCGGCCAGGTACGGCAGTTGCTCGCGCAGCCGGTCGGCCAGCTCGGCGGCGCGCAGCCGGGAGGCCGGGGCCTTGGCCAGGCACTCGCCGATGATCCTCGACAGTCCGTCGGGAAGGCCGGGGATCGGCGGCACGGTCTCGGTGACGTGCCTGCGCAGCACCGCGCCGGTGTGGCCGCCGCCGAACGGGGTGAAGCCGGTCAGCAGCTCGTACAGCACGGTGGCCAGCGCGTAGATGTCGACGGCGGCGCGCGGCTCCAGGCCCTCGATGATCTCGGGGGCCAGGTAGTCGGGGGTGCCGATGATCCTGGTCGCCCTGGTCCGGCGCGGGGCGTCCACCAGGCGGGCGATGCCGAAGTCGGTGAGCTTGGCGCGGGGGGCGCCGCCGGGCCCGGCCGGGGCGGCCAGGTCGAGCATGACGTTCTCCGGCTTCACGTCCCGGTGCACGATCCCGGCGGCGTGGGCGGCGGCCAGGCCGTCGGCCACGTCGGCGATCACCGAGACAGCGGCCAGCGGGGTCAGCGGGCCGTCCCGGTCCAGCCGGGAGCGCAGGTCGGCGCCCTGCACCAGCTCCATCACCAGGGCCAGGTCGTCGCCGTCCATCACCATGTCGCGGACCCCGACCACCCGGGGGTGGTCCAGGCTCATCAGCGCGGTGCGCTCCTGGATGAACCGCCCCACGAGTACCTGATCGGACGCCAGATCCTCACGCAGCAGCTTGACTGCCACCGGTCCGTCCGGGCCCTCGCCGAGCCAGACGGTCCCGGCGGACCCCCGGCCGATCACCTGGTGGACGGTGTACCGGCTGCCGATCTTGCGTGCCAATGCTGCTGCTCCGTAGGCGGCGGGAGCGCACGGTGGTGCTGCGCGCTCGGTAGGTCGGTGCTTCAGCCCACCAACCTACGCGCCCGACGGCCGTTCGGGGGACGCCGAACGGCCCTGTAAGCCCTCCGGGGACAGGAAAAATCGTGAAGTGTCGACAAATACCTATTACTGACTGCCGGTCAGGTTGCTCACCCAGTCGCTGGCGCTGGTGAACCAGTCCTGGACGTTCTGCCACCAGATCGGCAGGTCGGTGAAGTTCCACAGCGCCACGGCGGCCACCGCCAGCACCACGATGACCATCAGGCAGCCCTTGAGGCAGCCCAGGCCGGGGATGTACATCCGGTTCCGGCTGCGACGGCGCGGCTCCCGGGCCGGCTCCGGCTCGCGCTGCTGCGGGGCCGGGGGCTCCTGGCGGCGCGGCGGGGCGGGCTCGGGACGGCGGGCCGGGGCGGGGGCCTGCTGCTGGTACGGCTGCGGCTGCGGGGCCTGCTGGGGGTAGCCCTGCTGCGGGTACCCCTGGGGCTGCTGCTGCGCCTGGTACGGCGGCGGGGCCACCGGCGGGCGCTGGTTGTAGCCGCCGGGCGGCTGCGGGCGCTGCTGACCCTGTTGCGGCCGGCCCTGCTGCGGCTGGCCGGGCTGCTGCGGGCGGTAGGGCTGGTACGGCTGCGGCGGGGGTGCCTGCTGGTAGCCCTGCGGCGGGCGCTGCTGCTGCGGCCGGGCCTGGTACGGCTGCGGTGCGATCTGCGGCTCGTCGAAGTCGGCCGGGTCGAAGTAGCTGACCTCGGTCTGCTGGTTGCGGTCCCGGGCGGCCCGGAGCTGGGTCTGCCACGGGTGCGGCTGCTCCGGGGCCGACGGGACGGGCGGGGCCGACGGGGCGGCGGGCGGCGGGCCCGCCGGCGGCATCGGCGGCAGCACGGAGGTCCGGTCGGCGGCGCCCTGAGGGGTCATCAACTGGGTGGCGGCGGCCGCGTCGTACTGCCCCGAGGGCAGCACCTGGGTCGGGTCGGCACCGCCGAAGGCGGAGTCGGCGAACTGCGCGGAGACCGGCACCCCGGGCTCGGTCGGCGCGACGTACTCGGGTGTCGGCCGCGGGTCGGGCAGCAGCAGGGCGCCGACCTCGAAGGCCGCCTCGGCCTGGGCCGGGGAGGCGTGCACGCCGACACCGGCCGCGACCACCCGCAGCGCCTGGGCCAGCGCGACCGCGCCGGGCCGCTCGGCCGGGTCCTTGCGCAGGCAGCGCTCGACCACCGTCCAGAGCGGCTCGGGCATGGTGCGCGGGCGCTCCGGGTCCTGCTGGAGGTGGGCCTGCAGGATCGCGATCGGGCTGTCGCCCTGGAACGGCGCCCGGCCGGTGACCAGCTCGTACAGCATGATTCCGGCGCCGTAGACGTCCACCGCGGAGGTCTGCGGGCGGCCGTCGGCGGACTCGGGGGCGACGTACGCGGGGGTGCCGACGAACTCGTGGGTGCGGGTGATGCCCGGGGAGTCGGCGAGGCGGGCGATGCCGAAGTCGGTCAGCATCGGGTGCATCTGCTCGGCGCCGTCCACGGTGCTGCTGGCGAGCAGCACGTTGGCGGGCTTGAGGTCGCGGTGCACGATGCCGTCGGCGTGGCTGACCGCCAGCGCGTCGGCGATCTGGGCCATCAGCAGGGACCCGGCGATCGGGCTGAACGGGCCGTTGCCGCGCAGGTAGTGGAACAGGTCGGGGCCGTCGACCAGGTCCATCACCAGGGCCAGCAGCTCGCCCTCGACCACCAGGTCACGGACCCGGACGATGTTCGGGTGGCTCAGCCGGAGCAGCACCGAGCGCTCGCGCAGGAAGCGCATCACCACGTCCGGGTCGGCGGCCAGTTCCTCGCGCAGTATCTTGATCGCCACCGGCCGCCCGGGCTCGATCCCGGGCACCACGACGTCCTCGCGCACCCTGGCCCGCCAGACGGTGCCGGTGGCCCCGCGCCCGAGGGCTTCCTCAAGCAGATACTTGCTGCCGACTGGCCGCACCTACGACTCCTCGCGCCGCCGTGTTTTCGGCAACTCTAACGGTGCCCGCTCAGGTTTCCGAGGTGCCCGGACCGCGTCCCGTAGGGGGCTGTCCGACCTGGGGATGAGTGGAGGTTGACCTGACGGTTCGTCGGCTCCACCATGGCGATCATCGCAAGATCGTCAAATCCGGTGCCGGGCGCGCGGTGTCGGTCCGGGGTGGCAGGATGACAGGCACCACTCTTGTGGCCCAACGGCATCACTGAAGGGGAGTGCGGGGGCGATGCAGATCCGGCTCACTGTCCTCCGACCGCGCAGCGGCCCGGCAGCCGTCGGAACGGCCACCGACGTCCTGGTCACCGCCCCGGTCGGTACGGCGCTCGGCGCAGTCGCGGGGGCGCTCGCGGGCGCCGTGGGCGTGCGCGGCCCGCGCTCCGCCACCCATGTGCACCTGTACGCCGGTGCCGAGCGGATCGACGAGCAGACCCTGCTCGGCCATCCGCCGCTGCTGGACGGCGCCGTGCTCTCGCTCAACGAGCCCGATCCGGACGCGGACGACGACGGCCCGCCCGCCCCCGCCGAACTGCGGGTCACCGGCGGCCCCGACGCGGGCGGCGTGCACCGCCTGCACGGGGACCGGATCCACGTCGGCCGCTCCAGCGCCGCCGACGTCCCGCTCGACGACCCCGACGTCTCCCGCCTGCACCTCTCGCTCAACCTGGGCGCCGACGGCCGAGTGACGGTCCGTGACCTCAACTCGACCAACGGCACCGGCCTGGAGGGCCGCTTCCTCCGCGACGAGGCGGTCGAGCTGGCCGACGGCGGGCTGGTCCGGATCGGCGAGTCGACCCTCCAGGTGGTCCGCACCGATCTCCGGGCCGGCTCCGATCTCAGGGACAGCTCCGGGTCGCGGACCAGCCCGGACGGGCTCGGCCACCTCCAGCTCACCGTCACCCCCTCGCCCCGGCAGGCCGCCGCTCCCGAGCCCGAGCCGGCCACCCCCGAACCACCGGCCACCGGCGGCCGGGCCCGCGCCCTGCTGTCCCGCCGCCGCGCCCGTCCCGAGCCCACCGCGCCGAACCCGGCCCAGCAGCACGCCGCCGTCCGGCTCCGGCAGGCCGCCGCCCAGCGCGAGCGCTGGCCCGACCTGGCCACCGTGCTGCTCACCGCGCTCGGCCCGGGCCCCCGGCTCTGGGAGCGCGGCCAGGCCCACCCCGACTCGCTCACCCTGCGGCTCGGCACCGCCGACCGGCCCGGCGGCCCCGGCACCACCCCCGGCACCGTGCTGCCCGCCGTCCCGGTCACCGTCGACCTGCAGACCGCCGGCAGCCTCGGCCTGGCGGGCCCCCGGGCCCGGCTGACCTCGCTCGCCCGCGCCGTCCTGGCCCAGCTCGCCGTGCTGCACCCGCCGAGCGCGCTCAGCCTGGTGGTGGTCGGCACCGCCGAGGAGCAGACCGCCGACTGGTCCTGGTCGTTCTGGCTGCCGCAGCTCCAGCCGACGCACGGTCAGGCCTGCCGCCTGCTGGTCGGGTTCGGCCCCGAGCAGACCGAGGCCCGGCTCACCGAGCTGGCCAACGGCCCCAGTGACGGCCTGTCAGGTCCGCCCGCCACCGTGCTGCTGCTGGACGGCACCCCCGGCACCCCCGAGGGCCGGGCCGCGCTGGCCGTCCTGCTGGAGCAGGGCCCCGCCCTCGGCGTCTTCCCGATCTGCCTGGCCGAGCAGAGCACCGCCCTGCCCGAGGGGCTCGGCGCCACCGCCGTCCTCACCGGCGAGGTCGCCACCCAGCTCACCCTGGACCGCCCGCTCGGCGGCGGCGGCCGCGAGCGGATCGAGGAGATCGCGGTGGACGCGGTCTCCCCCGCCTGGGCCGAGCGCCTCGCCCGGGCCCTCGCCCCGCTCAGCGAGGCCACCCCGGTGGCCCGCGGCCCGCTGCCCGACCAGCTCCGGCTGCTCGACCTGCTCCGCCTCGACACCGTCACCCCCGCCAAGCTCTCGGCCCGCTGGGCCGCCCTGCCCTCGGGCCCCGGCACCGCCACCGCCCTGCTAGGCACCACCAGGGACGAACCCTGCCTGATCGACCTCGCCGACCCGGACGAGCCGAACGGCCCGCACGTCCTGGTCGGCG
Source organism: Kitasatospora gansuensis (assembly GCF_014203705.1). Lineage (NCBI taxonomy): Bacteria > Bacillati > Actinomycetota > Actinomycetes > Kitasatosporales > Streptomycetaceae > Kitasatospora > Kitasatospora gansuensis. The sequence continues at coordinate 5,099,662 of NZ_JACHJR010000001.1, read as the reverse complement.
GCGCCCGGGGCACCGGCAAGACCGAGCTGCTCCGCACCCTGGTCGCCTCGCTCGCCGTTTCCGAGCAGCCCGAACGGCTCCGGATCACCATCGTCGAGGGCCGCGGCTCCGCCCCCGACGCCCCGTCCAGCCTGCGCGGCTGCACCGACCTCCCCCAGGTCACCGAGCACATCGACGCCGGGGCCGACCCCCGCCGGGCGATGCTCGCGGCCGAGACCCTGCTGGACGAACTGGCGCACCGCGAAGCGCTCTTCGGCGATCAGGACTTCACCGGCTGGCACACCGCCCGAGCTCTCGGCACCCCCGTCCCGTCCCTGGTCACGGCCGGCGGCGGCGCCCCGCCCGAGGCCACCGTCCGGGTCACCGCCCCGCGCAAGGCACCCGACGTGCTGACCGCCGTCCCGGCCCGGCTGGTCGTGGTGGTCGACGACTACGACGCCCTGCTCGCCCCCACCTCCCCGGCCGGCCGGCCGCTCGGCCGCGCGCTGGCCGCCGTCGCCGAACGCGGCGGCCGGCTCGGCGTCCACCTGGTGGCCGCCACCGGCTCCCCCGAACAGACGGCCGGTACCGAGCTGGACGAGGTCGCCCAGCTCCGGATCGCCCTCCGGACGGCTGACCCGGCCGACTCCGACCAGCTGATCCACCTCGCCGACGCGGCGGCGCTGCCGGAGGACACGCCCGGCCGCGCGTACCTCCGGCGGCCGGACGGCGGGGTGACGGCCTTTCAGTCCGCCCGGGTCAGCGGCCGGATCCCCCGCACCGCCACCCTCCGCCCCACCGTCGTCGCCATCGACCCCGCCCAGCTCGGCGCACCGCCGACCCGGCGGCCGGTCCGCGAGCTGGGCAACGGGCCGACCGACCTCGCCTTGCTGGCGAGTGCCCTGCAGCGGGCCGCCCAGGCCTGAGGCATCAGCCATCAGGGGCTCGGGGAACTGCGACGCCGACCCTTACAAGGTGATCCGTGCGTAGGCGGTCAGGCACCTTCGCAGTGACCCCGGCGCCAGACCTCCTCGCAGTTCCCCGAGCCCCTGGCTGCCGCAGCGTGTGCCTCAGCGCTGGCCGGGGCGGTCGACGAGGGCGTGGGTGAGCATCGCGCTCTGGCCGAGGACGGTGCCGGAGGCGACCTCGACGGAGCGTTCGCCGAGGAATTCGTAACTGGTCCGGTCGAAGATCCACTCCTTCCGGATGCCGTCGTCCGTCCGGGCCACGCCCCAGCCGTGGCGGCCGGAGGCGTCCACCGAGTCATCCACCAGCTGGACCCCCGGCAGCTTGGCCGCCGCCCGGTACAGCGCGGCAGTGACGGCCGGTGGAGCGATCTGCTCCCGGAGCAGGTCTCCGATGGTGCCGAAGGCCCGCTGGTCGACCGGCAGGGACTTGCCCCCGGAGGGCTGCCCGTACAGCGCGGCGAGCAGCGCGTCCGGGTCGGTCGGCAGGGTGGCCAGGAACTGGTAGGTCGGGCTGTTCACCGTCGGGGCGGTGTTCGGTTCGGTCGGGCGGCTGCCGTCCGGGTTGGCCGGGTACGGGTCGCCAGGCTTGGTGACGGACGGGGCCTTCCAGCCCTCCTCGGTGACCAGGCCGGGCTGCTTGCCGTCCACCGACTGCCAGTTCTCCCGCAGGTGCGGGGCCGGCACGGTGGTCTCGTCGGTCGCCAGGTTCGTGCTCGCGAAGGCGACCAGCGACTTCGTGTAGACGAACTTGCCGTCCGCCTTCGCGACCGGCTTGGCCGCCGCGACCTGGGCGACCCGGTCGAGCAACTGCACCGCCCCGACCGGCGCGACGGCCCCTGACGGACCGTCGGGGGTACCCCCGCCGGAGGTGTTCAGCACCACGGCCAGGGCCAGTCCGCCGGCCAGCGCGGGCAGCGCCACCCACCCGTACCGGCGGGCCGGCCGCTTCCGCGCGACGACGTTCTCGCGGCTGATCTCGCTCATCAGATGTCCCCTCAACAGCTGGTGGCGGTCGGCGGGGAGCAACGGTTCCTGCTCACGGTTCATCGGTTCTTCCCCTGGTTCGACCGGACCGCTTCGATGCGGTCATCCCCTACCTGTCCGGCACCCGGGCCGGGTTCCATCAGTTCTTCCGCCGCCAGGGACCGCAGTCGCGTCCGGGCCCGGGAGAGCCGGGAGCGGACGGTGCCGACGGGTACGCCGAGGGCCTGGGCCGCCGAGACGTAGTCCAGGCCGACCCAGACGCAGAGGTGGAAGACCTCCCGCTCGCCGCGCCGGAGCCGGGCCAGCGCGCGCCGGGCGGCGGCCAGCCGGGCGCTGTCGTCCAGCCGCCCGACCAGCTCGTCGGCGAAGTCGGGCACCACGTCCCGGGCCGGCAGCCGGGCGAGTGCGGCGCGGTGCCGGCGGGCCGCCCTGGCGGTGTTGCGGAGCACGTTGGTGGCGATGCCGAACAGCCAGGGCCGCACCGACTCGCCGTCCTCGTGCAGCGCGGCCCGCAGCCGCCAGGCCTCCAGGAAGGTCAGCGAGACGGCGTCCTCGGCGGCGGCCCAGTCCCCCAATGTCCGTACGGCGTACCCGTACACAGCCTGTGCATGGTCATCGAAGAGCTCCCCGAACGCGCTCTGGTCACCGGCGCGCAGCCGGGACCGCAGTGACAGTTCCACGCCCCTACCTGTCCGCTCGCGCCCCTGAGTTCCAGTCACAAAAAAGTGCGGGCGGGACCGAAACGGTCCCGCCCGCACTCAGCTACCGGTCAGCGCGTGCTGCGCAGCAGCGTGCGGATCACCCGCATCGCGACCGAGAGGCTGGACAGCTCGTACTTGTCCGAACCCCTTATGTCGTCGAGCGTGGTCTTGGCCCGGCTCAGCAGGGTGGAGTTGAGCTCCGCCCAGGCCGCGTACCGCTCCTCCGGGGAGGCGCCCTCGGGGCCGCAGGAGAGGATGTCGGCGGTCAGTGCCGCGTGTGCCGCGAACAGGTCCTCGCGGATCGCCGCGCGGGCCATCGAGGACCACCGGTCGGTGCGCGGCAGTTCGATGATCCGGTCCAGCAGGTGGGTGATCTGGAGCCGGTCGGCGAGGTCGTAGTAGAGCTCGGCGACGTCGGTCACCTCGCCGCCGTTGCGGTCGGCGACACCGACGATGTCCAGGGTCGGGAAGGCCGAGGAGAGCCCGGCGATCCGGCCGGCCAGCTCGTCGGGCACGCCGGCGGCGGCCAGCTCCCGCTGGATGGAGTCGAACCAGGCCAGGTCCTCGCCGCGGAGCGGCTTGGGCAGGCTGTCCCAGACCTGGTTGACCCGGCCCTGGAAGAACGCGATGTTCTCGGCGATGTCCAGCGGCTGGCGGCGGTTGTTGAGCATCCACCGGGTGGCCCGCTCGACCAGGCGCCGGGTGTGCAGCCGCATCTTGGTCTGCACCCGGGCCGGCACCGCGTTGTCCAGGCCCTCGATCTCGCCCCAGATCCGCTCCAGGCCGAAGACCGCGCGCGCCGCCGCGTGGGTGCGGGCGATCTCCTCCATGGTGGCGCCGGTCTCCTCGCGGAGCCGGAACGCGAAGGTGCAACCGCCGCGGTTGATCGTGTCGTTGACGATCAGGGTGGTGATGATCTCGCGGCGCAGCGGGTGGTTGTCGATCGCCTCGGCGAACTTCACCCGCAGCGCGCTCGGGAAGTACTCGTGCAGCGCGGCGCGGAAGTACGGGTCGTCGGGGAGCTCGGTGGCCAGCAGCTCGTCGGCCAGGGTGATCTTGGTGTAGGCGAGCAGCACCGACAGCTCGGGCTGCGAGAGCCCGCGCCCGGCCTGCTGGCGCTCCCGGATCTGACGGTCCGTCGGCAGGAACTCGATCGCCCGGTCGAGCTGGCCGTCGGCCTCCAGCCGGTTGATCATCCGGGCGTGCACGTCGACCATCGAGGCGGCCTGCGCGACCGCGTTGGCCAGCACCACGTTCTGCGCGTAGTTGTTGCGCAGCACCAGGTGACCGACCTCGTCGGTCATCTCGGCGAGCAGCTTGTTGCGCTGCTTGACCGTCATGTCGCCGTCGGCGACCACCTGGTTGAGCAGGATCTTGATGTTCACCTCGTGGTCCGAGGTGTCCACGCCGGCCGAGTTGTCGATCGCGTCGGTGTTGATCCAGCCGCCGGTGCCTTCGGGCCCGCCGACCGCCGCGTACTCGATCCGGCCGAGCTGGGTGCAGCCGAGGTTGCCGCCCTCGCCGACCACCCGGGCCCGGACCTGACCGCCGTTCACCCGGATCGCGTCGTTGGCCTTGTCGCCGACCTCGGCGTTGGTCTCGGCGGTGGCCTTGATGTAGGTGCCGATGCCGCCGTTCCAGAACAGGTCCACCGGGGCCTGCAGGATCGCCTTCATCAGCTCGGCCGGGGTCAGCTTGGACTCGGTGATGCCGAGCCGCTCGCGGACCTGGGCGGTCAGCTGGATCGACTTGGCGCTGCGCGGGAAGATCCCGCCGCCGGCCGAGATCAGCGACTTGTCGTAGTCGTCCCAGGAGCTGCGCGGCACGTCGAACAGCCGACGGCGCTCGGCGTAGGAGACCGCCGCGTCCGGGTTCGGGTCGAGGAAGATGTGCCGGTGGTCGAAGGCGGCCACCAGCCGGATGTGCTCACTGAGCAGCATGCCGTTGCCGAACACGTCACCGGACATGTCGCCGATGCCGACCACGGTGAAGTCCTCGGTCTGGGTGTCGACGCCCAGCTCGCGGAAGTTGCGCTTGACGGACTCCCAGGCGCCGCGCGCCGTGATGCCCATGCCCTTGTGGTCGTACCCGGCCGAGCCGCCGGAGGCGAACGCGTCGCCCAGCCAGAAGCCGTACTCCTCGGCCACGCCGTTGGCGATGTCGGAGAAGGTCGCGGTGCCCTTGTCGGCGGCGACCACCAGGTAGGTGTCGTCCTCGTCGTGGCGGACCACGTCGACGGGGTGCACGACCTCGCCGGCCTTGAGGTTGTCGGTGATGTCGAGCAGCGCCGAGATGAAGGTCTTGTACGAGGCGATGCCCTCGGCGAACCAGGCGTCCCGGTCCACCGACGGGTCCGGCAGCTGCTTGGCGACGAAGCCGCCCTTGGCGCCGACCGGGACGATCACGGTGTTCTTGACCATCTGGGCCTTGACCAGGCCGAGGATCTCGGTCCGGAAGTCCTCGCGCCGGTCGGACCAGCGCAGACCGCCGCGGGCGACCTTGCCGAAGCGCAGGTGCACGCCCTCGACCCGGGGCGCGTAGACCCAGATCTCGAAGGCCGGGCGGGGCGCGGGCAGGTCCGGGATGGCCTTCGGGTCGAACTTCATCGACACGTAGGAGTGCCAGTCGCCGTCCGCGGCGCGCTGGAAGAAGTTGGTCCGCAGGGTGGCCTTGATCAGGTGCAGGAAGGAGCGCAGGATGCGGTCCTCGTCCAGCGAGACGACCTCGTCCAGGGCGCCGGACAGCTCCTCCAGGATCGCCTCGGTGTTCTCCGCCGCGCCGAGCTGGTGCGCCGGGCTGAGCCGGGCCTCGAAGAGGTTGACCAGCAGCCGGGTGGAGTGGATGTTGTTGCGGAGCGCGTCCTCCATGTAGTCCTGGGAGAAGGTGCTCCCGGCCTGCCGGAGGTACTTGGCGTAGGCGCGCAGCACCACGGCCTGACGCCAGGTCAGCCCGGCGCTGAGGATCAGCTCGTTGAAGCCGTCGTTCTCCGCCTTGCCCGTCCAGGTGGCCGAGAAGGTGTCCTGGAAGCGCTCGCGCGCCTCGTCGGTGAGCGCGACGGCCTCGCGCAGCCGCAGGCCGAAGTCGTAGACCCAGGCCTTGGTGCCGTCCTCGCGGGCGAGCGCGTACGGGCGCTCGTCCAGCACCTCGACGCCCAGGCGCTGGAGCACCGGGAGCACCTCGGTCAGCGAGATCGGGCCGCCGACCCGGTAGATCTTGAACCGGCGCTCGTCGTCACCCGCGCCGACCGGCTGGTAGAGGTTCAGGCGGAAGTCGCCCTCGCCGCTCAGCGACTCGATCTGCTTGAGGTCGGCGACCGCGGTACGCGGCGGGAAGTCGGCCCGGTAGCCGTCCGGGAAGGCGTTGCCGTAGCGGCGGCCGAGCTCGGCGGCGCGCTCCTCGCCCAGCTCGATGTGCAGCTGGTCGTTGAAGCCGTCCATCCAGAACCGGGCGGCCTCGGCCAGCTTGGACTCGATCCGCTCGATCTCGGCATCGGTCAGGCTGGGCAGCTCGCTGCCCTTGGCGACCCGGACCACGAAGTGCAGACGGGTCAGCACCGACTCGGTGGACCACACCGAGTACTCGATGTTGTCGCCGTTCAGCTCCTGCTTGAGGATCTCCATCAGGCGGAGCCGGATGCGGGTGGTGTAGCGGTCGCGCGGCAGGTAGATCAGCGCGGAGAAGTAGCGCCCGTACTCGTCCTGACGGAGAAACAGCCGCAGCCGGCGGCGCTCCTGCAGGTAGAGCACGCTGGTGGCGATGGAGAGCAGCTGCTCGGCCGGGGTCTGGAAGATCTCGTCCCGGGGGAAGGTCTCCAGGATCTGCAGCAGGTCGCGGCCGTCGTGGCTCTCGCTGGAGAAGCCCGAACCGGCCAGCACCTCCTGCACCTTGCGGCGGACCACCGGGATCCGGGTGACCGACTCGGTGTACGCGGCGGAGGAGAACAGGCCGAGGAAGCGGCGCTCGCCGATCACGTTGCCCTGGGCGTCGAACTTCTTCACGCCGACGTAGTCCAGGTACGCGGGGCGGTGCACGGTGGCCTTGCTGTTGGCCTTGGTGAGGACCAGCAGCTTCTTCTCGTGCGCCTTGGCCCGGACCGGGGCGGTCATCCGGCCGAACGCCTCGGCGACCGGGTGGTGGTCGGTGTCGTGGCTGAGCGGGTCGGAGCGCAGGATGCCGAGCCCGGTGCCGGGGACGGCCCGCAGCACCTCCTCGCCCTGGTGCTCGGCGAGGTCGTACTCGCGGTAGCCGAGGAAGGTGAACTTGTCGTCGGCCAGCCAGCGCATCAGCTCCCAGGCCTCGCCGACCTCCTGCTCGGACAGGTGGGCCGGGGGCACCTCGGCGAGCTCGTCGGCCAGGCGCAGCGCGGAGTCGCGCATCTTGCCCCAGTCCTCGACCACCTCGCGGACGTCGCCCAGCACCCGGCGCAGACCGGTCTCGATCACGCGCAGGTCCTCGCGGTCGGTCTCCCGGTCGATCTCGATGTGCATCCAGGACTCGACGGTGGCGTCGGCGGGCCACTCGGCGCCGGCCGCCTGGCTGCGCGAGCAGGCGTCCAGGTCGAGGATCTCCAGCAGCTTGCCGGTGATGTCACGGCGCACTGCGAGCTGGGGGTGGATCACCACGTGGATGCCGTGGTCCTGGCGGGTCAGCTCGTTGGTGACCGAGTCGACCAGGAACGGCATGTCGTCGGTGACCACCTCGACCACGGTGTGGCCGCAGGACCACCCGTTCTCCTCGACGGTCGGGGTGTACACCCGGACCTCGGCGGTGCCCTGGGGCCGCTTCAGGCCCAGCCGGTACTGGGAGGCGGCCGCGCCGTAGACGTCGACCGGGTCCCGGTCCACCAGGTCCTCGGGGGCGGTGTGGAGGTAGTAGTGGTGCAGGTACGCGGCCAGAGCGCCGTTGCTCAGACCTTCCCCTGGCGCCGCTCCCCCCACCTGGCTGTTCTCAGCGGCTTGGGCTGCCTTGGTGAGCAGTTCGGCCTTGGCTGCGTCCAGCTTGGTCTGCATGGCTGTTTGGCTCCTGTCGCGCGCCGTTGCGTGACTCGGTGATGGTTCGGGTCCATCGCCGGGTCCACCCGCAATCCTTCCGCATCGCCCGGAAGAAAGACGGTCATGGCACGCATGACGCGACGTTCGTCCGGGTATCACGAAACATTGGCCTGCGGCCGAAACCCGACGACGCCAGTCAGCCTAACCGGAGGAAACGAAGGTGTCAGGGGACAGGGAGGAGCAAACCCGTAGGAAGATCGGGCCGTCCTGGACACCATGTCCAATCCGTCCTCAGCCCATGTGCGGATAGCGGTACCCGGTCGGCGGCACGAAGGTCTCCTTGATCGACCGGGCCGAGGTCCAGCGCAGCAGGTTCTGCGCGGCCCCCGCCTTGTCGTTGGTGCCCGAAGCCCGGCCGCCACCGAACGGCTGCTGTCCGACCACCGCGCCGGTCGGCTTGTCGTTGACGTAGAAGTTGCCCGCCGCGAACCGCAGCCGCTCCATCGCCTGCGCGATCGCGTGCCGGTCGGTGGCGATCACCGCGCCGGTCAGCCCGTACGGGGCGCCGGAGTCCACCCGGTGCAGCACGTCGTCCCAGCGCGAGTCCTCGTAGACGTGCACGGCCAGCACCGGGCCGAAGTACTCCTGGCTGAAGATCTCGTTCCGGTGGTCCGAGCTGACCAGCACGGTCGGCCTGACGAACCATCCGATCGCGTCGTCGTACTGGCCGCCGGCCGCCAGCTCCACCGTCGGGTCGGCCACCGCCCGGTCGATCGCGGCGGTCACCCGGGCGTACGCCTTGGCGTCGATCAGCGCGCCCATGAAGTTGGACAGGTCGCTGACGTCGCCGACGGTGAGCGCGTCCACCTCGGCCAGGAACTCGTCCTTGATCTTCTGCCAGAGGCTGCGCGGCAGGTAGGCCCGGGACAGCGCCGAGCACTTCTGGCCCTGGTACTCGAAGGCGCCGCGGAGCAGCGCGGTGCGCAGCACCTCCGGGTCGGCCGAGCGGTGCGCGACCAGGAAGTCCTTGCCGCCGGTCTCGCCGACGATCCTCGGGTAGGTCCGGTACGAGCCGATGTTGGTGCCGATGGTGCGCCAGAGCGACTGGAAGGTGGCGGTCGAGCCGGTGAAGTGCAGCCCGGCCAGCGCCGGGTCGGCCAACGCGACCTGGGAGAGCGCCTGGCCGTCGCCGGTCACCAGGTTGATCACCCCCGGCGGCAGCCCGGCCGCCTCCAGCAGGCGCATCAGGTGGTGGGCCGCCAGGGTCTGGGTGGGCGCGGGCTTCCAGACCACGGTGTTGCCCATCAGCGCGGGCGCGGTCGGCAGGTTGCCGGCGATGGCGGTGAAGTTGAACGGGGTGACCGCGTAGACGAAACCCTCCAGCGGGCGGTGGTCGGTGCGGTTCCACACCCCCGGCGAGGACTTCGGCTGCTCGGCCAGGATCTGCCGGGCGAAGTGCACGTTGAACCGCCAGAAGTCGACCAGTTCGCAGGGCGCGTCGATCTCCGCCTGCTGGACGGTCTTGGACTGCCCCAGCATGGTGGCCGCCGCCACCGTCTCCCGCCACGGCCCGGCCAGCAGCTCGGCGGCCCGCAGGAAGACCGCGGCCCGGTCGTCGAAGGAGAGCGAGCGCCAGTCGGCCGCCGCCGCCAGCGCGGCGTCCACCGCGAGCCGGCCGTCCTCCCGGGTCGCGTTGCCCAGCAGGCCGAGTTTGGCCGCGTGGTGGTGCGGCTGCACCACGTCGATCCGCTCGCCGGAGCCGAACCGCTGTTCGCCGCCGATGGTCATCGGCAGCGGGATCTGCTCCGCCGCCAGTTCGTCCAGCCTGCGCTCCAGCCTGGCTCGTTCGGGGCTGCCCGGGGCGTAGCCGTGCACGGGCTCGTTGACCGGCTCGGGGACCTGGGTGACTGCGTCGATGGGCATGGCTGGCTCACTCTCTTCCGCTCAGCCCCCAGCCTGACCACCCGTCAACCGAATCGCCGCAGCTGACACGCGGTGAGCGACGTGGCTCACACCACGATCCGCCCGGCCAGCTCCACGGCCTCGGCCAGCGAGTCCACCACCGGGACGCCGAGCGGCTCCAGCTTCTCCCGGGTGTGCGAACCGCCGGTGTAGAGCACCGCGTGCGCCCCGGCGTTCCTGGCGGCCACCGCGTCGTCCGCCGCGTCGCCGATCAGCACGGTGCGCGCCGGGTCCGTGCCGAGGGCCAGCAGGTGCTGCCGCAGGTAGTCGGTCTTGCCGGTGCCGTACGACTCGCCGACCCGGCCGTCCACCCGGACGAAGTGCTGCTCGATCCCCCGGGCCCTGACCTGCGGCACCAGCCGGTGGTGCTCGTGCATCGACAGCAGCGACTGGCTGCGGCCCGCCGCCTGCCACCCCGTCAGCAGTTCGGCCGCGCCCTCGGTCAGACCGCAGGCGTCGCTGAGCTCCTCGTACCGGTCCTGGAAGGCGGCGTCCAGCACCAGCCACTCGTCCGCGCTCGGCTCCCGGCCGAGCAGCAGCTCGTAGAACTTCGGTATCGGGAAGCAGTACAGCTCCCGGTACTGCTGCACGGTGATCGGCGCCACCCCGAGCGTCGCGAAGGCGGCGTTGCTGGCCGCCACCACCGCTGCCATGTCGTGCAGCAGGGTGCCGTTCCAGTCCCAGACGATGTGAGTACGCACCCGGGAACGGTACCCGAGGGGTGTCGAGCGGCTCGGAAGATTTCGGTAGCGCATGATTCTTTTCAGTCGTTTCTTCAGTACCGCAGCAGACATTTCAGTAGCCGGATAGCCGCCACGGAGCGTGACGTCACCGAGCAGACCCGGCCGCTGCGGAGGCGGTCGGACAGGCAGTCACTGTGCTGCCGTCGACCTGTGGACAGAGCGCGACGATTCCGGGGGCTCCGGATTGCGGCGCTGCTGGTGCAGCGCCTCGGACAGCCAACTGCCGGCAGGCCGCAGCAGTCCAAGCGCCATGGCATGAAATCCCGTGCAGCGGAATGTAGTTGGCGCAGACTGGCGGAGTTCCCACACCATGGGATCCGGACGCTCCGAGAGTCCGTGGCCTCGTGCCCGCGACAGCAGGCATGAGGCGGCGATGAACCGGCCACCCCTCGTCCTGTACTGCCACACGCCGCTCCGGGCACCGTCCTGACCGTCCTCCATCTTGGCGACGGCCCCGGCAGCAGCGCCGCCCCGGGCAGCTTCGACCCGACATAGAACAGATGATCTTCCCGGACCGGCTGCCGTACCGGTATGTGCCCCGGTGACACGGATTCCCCTCCGCCGCAAGGGCGTTGTGACCGCCGTGTCCGCACCGGGGCGGTCAGCTGCTCCAGGGGTTCGCCTCACCGGGCTGCGAAGGGCAATACGTTCCCTCGGCAGGAAGCCTCCTGCGAGGCCGGATCACGGGGTGGGGAACAGGTGTCGGACTGGGTGTCACCGGTGCGGTTTCCGTCGGTGCTGATCCCGGCGGCCGGGGAGTCGTTTCCCTCCTGGCTGGATCGGCTGGCGGCCGACTTGGACGTGCCGCCGGGGCAGGCGGCGCGTCTGCTCGGATTCGAACCGCGTGGGAACACGGGCTACATGAAACCGCCGTTCTTCGGCACCGCCCTGACGGCGACACATGCCGGGCGGATCCGGGCGGTGACCGGCCTGGAGGCGGCGGAGCTCCAGGCGATGCAGTTGTCCGCGTTCGACGGGCGGGTACTGGACATGACCGGCCTCGACCTGGCCTTCGAACGCTCCGTACAGCCGGTCAGCCTGCGCGAGTGGGCCCTGTTCGACTCCAGCCGCGGCTGCCCGCCGTGCCTGGCCGCATCGCCGGTGTGGCCGCTGTGGTGGCGTCTTGGCCTGGCGGCCGTCTGCCCCGAGCACCGGGTCCTGCTGGTGGATGTGTGCCCGCGCTGCGAGGTACGGCTGCAGCGTGGCACCGGCACGGGCACGCGGACACTGCCGACCCGCGGCCGTTCACTGGACCCGCGTCTGTGCAACGCCCGTCTCCCGACCAGGGACCGCACGGCCTGGATGTGCGACCAGGTCCTCGGGGAGATCCCAGCCTCCGCCGTACCCCGCTCGCTCGCCGAAAGCCAGTCCCGGGTCCTGGCCGCGGTGGACAGCGGCCAGGCGCAGGTCGGTGGCCGCGCCGTCGCGGCCACGGAGTACTTCGCCGCGTTCAAGTACCTGACGGCGCTGGCCCGCGTGTGCGTCTCGGCAGCCGACCTCGCCCGGATTCCGCCAGTGGTCGCTGGTGTCTTCGGGGCGGATGTGGCCGAGCGGCGCCGACAGCGGTCAGCCGGCTCGTCCGCGAAGCTCGGCACCAGCCCGCCGAGCTCGGCTCACGCCGGTGCGCTGCTGGCCCTCGTCGAGCCGGTCCTGGCCGCCCCCGACCAGGGCACGTGCCGGCAGATGCTCCAACCGTGGGTGGGGGAAGTGGCCAGGCAACGCCGCGAGAGCGGGAAGAACGCCCTCCTGCGGCAGATCCCGCAGCCACCGTGCCTGGCCTCGCTGATCGCCGTCGCCGCTCCGAGCGCACCCAGGATCGTCGGCCTCCTGCCCGCCCTCGAACCGCCCCACCTGCTAGAGACCCGGCATATCCCGCACCTGGTCAGCGAGGACGACTACGCCCCGCTCACCGCACACCTGCCGGACACCACGCCCGTGCGGGGCCGTCGCTTCGCAACCCTCGCGCTCGCCCGCCGCACCGGGTCGGCCACCTGGAAGCAGGCCGCCGAGGACCTCGGCCTGAGGGATCCAAACCGGGCCGTCTATCTGACCGGCGCGCTCGCGGGACGCATCGCCGACCCCGACGCCTTCTGGTACGACATCGACCGCACCGCCCACGCCCTCACCGAGCGCGGGCTCATCGACTACCAGGCCCGACGCCGCGCCCTTGCCGGCCTCACCACCATGCCCGCCGGCGTCCTGGCGCCGCTGCTGCCGCCCGGCTGCGAGCCCACCGCCGCCCGGCTCCGGCACGGCGCCGCCTGGCTGTGGCGGCACCTCACCAGCGGCGACATCCGCGAGGCGCCCGCCCACGAACCCACCCAGTGGGCCGGCTTCCAGATCGCCTCGATCCACCGCAGCTGGCACCGCTTCACCCTCCTCGAAACCCCGGCTCTCCCGCAGTCCCTCACAGCCTTCAGCACCGAGCTCCTCCGCCAGAAAGGATGCGCGTGAGAGCGACGAGAACCCGCACCCTGCAGCCCCTCCCCCACACTCCCGCACCACTGTTCCTCCGCTACTACGACGCCACGGGCACCGAACACCTCGTCCCCGCCGCAGACGCCACCACAGTCCCCTTCGAGGACTGCCTTCCCGCACGCGACCTGCCCTCCTACCCCGGGATCCGGCACACCCCGGGCTCGTACTGGGCCGCGTGCTGCGATGCCGTGCTGGACTACGAGAGCTACCTGGAGTCCAAGTGGATGCGCCTGCTCGACTTCGACCACCAAGTCAAGGCTCTCTCCGCTCAGCCGTTCCTCTTCGAGGGAGCCGACAGGTCAGGCAAGTGGAGGCACACCCCGGACCTGTTCGTGCGCCGCACCGACGGCTCCGCGCTGCTGCTGGACGTGAAGAACCCCCTGCGGATCCAGACACCGCGCGTGCTGCACCAGGCCCGCCGCACCGCCTCGGCCTGCGAACTGATGGGCTGGGACTACCAGATGGTCGGTGAACCCGACCCCCAGCTGTGGGCAACCGTCGAGTGGCTCGGCGGATACCGGCGTCCGTTGAATGCCACCGCCGACCTCATCGGCCCCCTGCTGGACCTCGCCACCGACCCGGTCCCCATCGGCGCCCTGGTGAGCTTCCTCGACCCGGAACTGGCACGCCCGGTCGTCTACCACCTGATGTGGCACCACCGCCTGCGCTTCGACCTCACCCGCCCGCTGCGCGACCACACCCCGGTGTGGACCGCCCACCGAGGGAACACGCCATGAACCACTACAGCCGTATCACCGTCGAAGACTGGGTCGAGTTCGAGGACGAGCGCCACCAGGTCACCGCCATCGACGGCTCCCACGTGCGTTTGCGGTCCGTCACAGGCCACCGCCTGACAATCATGCTGTCCGAGCTCCTGACGGACCCCTCCTTCCGCTCCCACGCCCAACCCCCGGACGGCGCCGGGTACGACGACACCGCTCTCGGTCTCGACCCGGGTGGCGTGCTCGCCACCCTGCCCGGGACCGTCCGCGACGCCGCCCTGAAGCTGGAAGGACACCTGCAGGAGGCCACCACCGGTTACCGCGGCGGAGACCCGCTGGGCGCGCTGCCCGGTGAGCCGCGCCCCCAGTACCATCCCGACCTTCCCCGAACCGCGCGCGTGGAGGCCAAGGCCGGCGAACTGGGCATGACCGCCCGGCGAATCTGGCAGCTCCTCGACGCCTGGGACACCCACGGCGTGTGGGCACTGGTCGACCGGCGCAAGGCCCGCATCCGCAACCCGCTCAAGAACATCGACCCTCGCGTCGTCCAGGCCATCCGCGAGCAGGCCAAGGCGGAGGCCCTCGACAGTTCCTCGGCCGTCACCACCCGCTTCAGCCGCCGCACCCAGAACCGCCTCGACGCCGACCACGGCCCCGGCATCGTCACGCTACCCAACGACGACACCTTCCGCCGCGCCGTCCGGCTGCTGCTCGACCGCAGCCCCTCCGACCCCGCCCACCAGCGGGCCCAGGTCACCACCCAGCCCGACCGCACCTACGGCAACGTCATCGCCCACCGGCCCGGCCAGGTCGTCATGCTCGACACCACCCCACTCGACGTCCTGGCCTTCGATCCCGAGACCAAGGCCATGACCCGCGCCGAACTCACCATCGCCCTCGACGTCGCCACCCGCTCCATCCTCGCCTGGCGCCTCACCCCGGCGGGCACCAAGGCCATCGACATCGGCCTTCTGCTGGCCGACGTCATGACCCCCGAACCCATGCGCCCGGCCTGGGACGACGCCCTGCGCCACTCGATGCTCCGCATCCCGCACGAGCGCATGCTCAGCGTCGACGAACGCCTCGCCGAGGCCGCCGCCCGCCCCGTCATCTACCCCGAGACCCTCCTGTTTGACCACGGCAAGCCCTACCAGTCCGACGTCGTCCGACGGGCCTGCCGCTCATGGAAGATCGACATCCAGGACGCCCGCAAACTCAAACCCACCGACAAACCCCAGATCGAACGGCTCTTCGGCCGCATCCGCGAACAGTTCTCCATGCACGTCGCTGGCTACACCAGCTTCAACGTCGCCCACCGCGGCCGCACCGCCGAGGACCAGGCCCGCTGGAGCATCGCCGAGATCGCCGAATTCTTCGCCGAGTACGTCGTCGCCGTCTACCAGCGCCAGCACCACCGTGGCCTCCACCTCCACGGCTTCCCCGACCTGTCCGTCAGCCCCAACGAGGCCTACGCCATGGCCCTCGGCGCGGCCGGCTACGTCGACTGCCCCCGCAACCCCGACCTGTACTACGAGCTCCTGCCCATCGCGGAACCCGGCCGCGTCATCCACCCCTACGGCGTCGACCTGAACCATCTCGTCTACAACGCCGACATCCTCTACCAGTTCCGCAAGACCAAGTCGCCCTATCCCAACGGCCGCTGGCCCATCCGCTACGACCCGCGCAACCTCCTGCACGCCTACTTCCACAACCCCCACGACAGCCGCTGGTACACCCTGCGCTGGACCCACGCCCTCAACGACCTGCAGCCGTTCACCGACATCACCCTGCGCGAAGCCAAACGCCTGCTCCTCCAACGCGGCAAGGACCCCGGCGACCAGGCCCAGATCGCCGAAGCACTGCGGAAACTGCAAAACCGCACCGACGCGCCCGAGACCTGGACCAAGACCGCCCGCAAGCGCTGGCACCGCGACGACCACCGCGCCCGCGCCCAGCAGAGCGATGCCCAGCGCTCAACCCCCGCCCAGCCCGCCACGCCCCCGACCACAACCACCAGACGGGGCACCGCCGAACACACCCCTCTGCCCACCGCCCAGGTCCCGGAGGCCACGGAGGCCACGGACGAGGACCTCGACCTCGACTCCATCGAGGCAGCTCCCGTGTGGACCCTGCCCACCGCCCAGGAGCGCTGACCCGTGCCGTCAGCCACCGCCTTCCCCGACGACGGTGAGCGCCCCGAGTACTTCGAACACCCCGGGCTCGCCGAGCCCCGCACCAAACTCGAATGGCGCACCTACCTCCACACCCTCCCCCCGGGGAAACCGGCCGCGCTCACCACCGCCGAGTACCTGCGGCTCGCCGCCGGGCAGAAGACTCGGTACGACCAGGCACGACTGGCGCATCACAGCGCCCTCGTGATCGTCCGCACCGCCCACATGCAGGCCGTCCACCACCAGATGCGACGCCGCATGCTCACCAACACTCACCAGCCGGCCGGCGCCCGGCGCGGCATCGTCGTCGACGGGCCCGCCACCGTCGGCAAGTCCACCATGGTCAAGATGTTCGCCGCCGACTTCGAGCACCAACTCCGGCGCGAACACCCCGAACGGTTCGAGGTCACCTACCGCATCGACAGTCACACCATCGACTACACGCCCGTCGTGTACGTCAACATCCCCTCCCAGGCCACCCCCAAGGACCTCTCCATCGCCCTCGCCAACTACATGGGCATGGCCTACCGGCCCGGCGCCACCAAGAGCGACATCACCGACCGTGTCCTGGCCGAGATGCGCCGCTGTGGTGTCCAGCTGGTGATCATCGATGACGCCCACTTCATGGACCTGTCCCTCAAGGAGGGCAAAGTCGTCAACGACCACCTCAAGTACATCGCCAACCACACCGCCGCGACGTTCATCTACACCGGCGTCGACCTCAAGCACTCGGGCCTGTTCCTCGAAGGAACTGGCGGCTCCCGCGTCACCCAGACCTCAGGCCGCAACACCCTGATCCGCATGCAGCCGTTCACCGCCGCAACCCGCGAGGACAAACAGACCTGGATCAGCGTCATCAGCGCCATGGAAGACGCCCTGATCCTCCACCGCCACCAGCCCGGCACCCTCAAACGCGCATGGAAGTACCTCCACCAGCGCACCGGCGGCAACATCAGTTCCCTCGCCGAACTTGTCCGCGAAGCCGCCACCGAAGCCGTCCTGACCGGCACCGAAACGATCAACCGCACAGTCATGAACCGCATCGAGATCAACGAACATGCCCAGACCACCTACGCCAGCACACCCCACGACCACACCAAGCACACCGGCCAAGAACCAGGCTCCAACGACCGCATGGCCAGCTGAGCACCTACTCGGAAGAGAAACTGGCGAAGTCTGTCGGTGGCAGGTTCCCTGGGGTTCTGGCTCAATTTCTGGATGCTGTTGATGATCTTCATCAGCGCCACAGCAGCATGCCGTTCGATACCAGAGGGCATCAAGACAAGCTGAGCGACCACATCTGAGCCTAGACTCTGCCGATGATCGAGATCCTCGACAACCTGGATGTGCTGTCCCAGCCACACCTCGACCTCACGACTGTCGAGATGGACGGCATAGCCCTGGGGGCGCCAGCCACCAGCGTCCCGCGCCGGAGCATCATCCAGGCCCACTCCTCCGTAGTCGCCCAGTACCGCGGCGGGACCGACATCGGCAGCGAGTACTACGACGCCGACGGACGGCGGCTGACCCTCGACGAGGTCGTCAACCATGCTGCCCGGTCAGACGGATTCCTGTACTGCGCCGACAAGCTCACCTACAAGGTTCGAGCCGGGACGGTCGTCGGCTTCACGATCTACGGCCCGCATCTGTCCCACTTCGCCCACCTGACCTCGTACGAGGAACTCCTGGCCGCGTTCGGCAGACCGGACCAGGCGCACGAAGACGAGGCATACGGCGACCTCATGGGCTATGACAACTACTACTGGGGCGCGCAGAAGCATGTGAGGTGGGACGCCTGGGACCACCGAGTGAGCCTGATCAACCTGGGCGCGTTCGAGGGAAACACAGGCCCATGACCAGATGTGCCGGATCCAGGCCGCGTCTCGGCGGCGTTCCGGCGTGATCTTGATGGTGCCAGCGCCTGTTATGAAACCGCCGTACTGAGGCATCAACCCTGAAGATCACAAACAGCATCATTTCTGTGGTCGGTGACACTGAGTCAGCAGGTTAGATCTCGAACAGCGGGTCTTCTTGAGGCTCGCTCCGGGGATCAAGGATTCCTCGCAGGCGACTGACACTCTGACGCCATCGTGGGCCATCGGCGGTCTGGTCCCAGAGTTCGGCGAGCTCGGATTCGTCGGCGAGGACTCGGTCGAGCGCCTCGGCGGCAAGTGTCCGAAGGTCGGCGGCGAAGATCGGCAACGCTTGGTCGGGGCCGAAGCTGGTGATGACCGGCTCGCCGTCGGGGCACTGCGCGGCGATGAGGGCGGCGGCAGCGACGGCCTCCACGGCCTCTGAAAAGTCGAGATAGTCCTGGGCCTGGACGGCGCGGTTCAGTGTGCTCCGGATGAGGTTCGCGCGCTCGTCCAGGGCCGTCTCGTCGAGGGTGTCGGCGAAATCCGCCGCCGTGTCGTCCTCGAAAGGGCCGATGCCCCAGGTGCCCATGCTGATCTCCTCGTGTCGCTGTTCTGGGATCTTCGCACTGGCCACCGTCAGCGAGGTCACGATGCGAGCAGGACCCGTTTCCGCAGAAGGCTGAGCCAGCTTCGGCCTTCTGCGGAAACGGGTTCTGCTGGCCAGCTGATCCCGAATTCGCAGGGTCAGGTGTGAGGCCAGGGGTCGATTCCTGCCTCCCTGAGGCGCCGTTCTTCGCGCCAGTTCAGGAAGATCGGCCGCTCGGGAGAGAAGCCTCCCATGCCGGTGATCTCTTCGGTCATGAGGCCGACAAGGAAGTCGACCATGCCGCAGCCGTGATCGGTCCACTCCCCGTACCCGCTCAGTACGAGGGTGGTCCACCTGTCTGGATCCGGATCAGACGTGTTCCAGAAGGCGTGGTTGGCACTGCAGTCGGTGGCCCAGGAGATCCGGCCGCGAAGTTCGGGATCCTCATCCGGTTCCAGGTTCAGCAGGCCGTATCCGTACTCGTTCAGCCCCTCGAACGTCATCGGGCCTCGGACTCCGGTGGCGACCGCCAACGGTAGTCCTATGTGGAAGCCGAAGCCGATGGAACCGCCGCCGTAGAGGGACACGAAGTCGCGGTAGTCCGTAGGGAAGTCCGTGCCCCACCTCCGGGTCGCCTCGTCCCAGTCGAGCGCATCGCCGGCATCGGGATGCGGCGGCATCAGCTCGACAAGCCTGGCCACACTCGGATGCATCAGGAGTCCTTCCATCGCGGCTCGGGTTGAGCCCATCCAGCACATATTCACCTGTGCCACCGACGGCGACGACGCCAAGCCCTCTGCTGGGACCGGCCTTCCAGGAGGTTCGCACCGTAGCCCATAGTCACCGACCACAGACCCCGGCGAGCCACCAACGACCGCCGACCCGCATGGGGAGGGCCTCCCCATGCGGGCGCACACATGAATGTGGCTCTGGCCGGGTTTTCGTAGCCGGAGATCGTCTTACCTCGGTCAGGAGTCCGCGAGTGCGGTCCAGACCCCTGCCGGGTGCTGAGCAGGCGTCAACCACAGTTGCGGCTGGGACTGCCGGTAGCGCTCGTCGCTCTCGGATTGCCACAGGAAGAAACCGTCGCCGTCGGGCCACACCACCTCCAGGACCGGGAACGGGGGCCGCCGGTAGAAGGCGATCGCCCGCCCGAAGAACGTCCGGTACCAGCGGAGATCGGCGTCCTTGAGCACGACCGGGTAGCCCTTGGCGACATCGTGGCGCTCTTGGCCGGCCGCAAGCGATGCTCCTGCTGCAACCTGGTGGCCGATGATGTTGAGCATTGCCTGCATCGTGCGGACATCCAGACCGAACATGGCCAGCTCCGGCGATCCGTGGGAGTGCCACAACCCAATGGTGTAGGCGAACGCCGGTCCCTCGTCGTCGGCCGGAACCATCACCACGCTCCAGCCGTGCTCATGGACCTGTTCAACCGTCCGCACGTCCAAGCGACCGGCCTCATGACGGTCCCCGTAGTCATGGCAGATCACGCAGCGGCAGGCAGGACGATCACTATGCATGCCCGCGACGGTACCCGGCCATGCCACCGCGCGTGTTGCCACCCACTACCCATGCGTTGCCAGGGCCATCCAGAGGTGTACCCCGACGTGCCCTGCCATCACACGCAGTAGTCACACCTTGATGCAGTCAGCGTCGCAGGCCCACCCGACTGAAATCTTCCGTGCGGCAGCCGCCCGGATTGTCGCCGCACAGAAGATTTCAGCTCCCAGCTCACAGGCCTGGCTACTGCAACCTGCAGCGCCGCTCGACAGGGGTCTGTCGGACGGGCCTCGGGTCACCGGCCGGTCTGCTCGGCGGTCCGCTGGAGGGCTTCGAGGGTCTTCTCCGGGTCGGTCACGGCGGCGCCGATCCGGGCCTTGATCTGGGCGGAGACGGCCGGCCAGGTCGGGTCGCTGAGCGGGTAGAAGCCGGCGGTGGGCAGGATCCGCAGGAAGGGCTGCAGGTCGTTCGCCTCCGGGTCGGCCGCGAGTGCCGCGAGCGCGGACTGGGTGACCGGCAGGAGGTTGTACTCCTTGGCGAACCGCACCGTGTTCTCCGGGGCGTAGGCGAAGTCGAGGAAGGCCCTGATCTGCTTCCGGTGACCGCCCTTCTTGAAGGCCATCATCCAGTCGCCGACCCCCAGGGTGGCGCTGGTGACGCCGTCCTTGCTGGGCATGGCGGTCCAGCTGACGTCCATGCCCTTCAGGTCGGCGAGCTGGCCGGGGAAGCCGTTGAGCATGCCGACCTTGCCGGCCGCGAAGTCCTTGGCCAGCTCGGTGCGGTCGACGGTGGCCGGGTTCCGCTCGGTCAGGCCCGCGGTCACCCAGCTCCGCAGCTGGGTGAACGTCTCGATGTTGGCGGGTGAGTCGATGGTGTAGTGCCCGCTGGAGTCCTGGTAGTCGCCGTGGTTCTCCAGCATCCAGAGGAAGGACTCGGCCTGGGCCTCCTCCTTGCCCAGCGGGATGCCGAGCGGGATCTCCACCCCCGCCTTCTTCAGGGCGGTGGCCTGGGCGGTGACCTCGGCCCAGGTCTTCGGGGGCTTGGCGGGGTCGAGGCCCGCTCTTCGGAACAGGGTGTTGTTGATCAGGAACATCCGGGCGCTGGAGACGAACGGGATGCCGTACTGGACGCCGTTCTGCTCGCCGACCCGGACCATCCTGGGCAGGAAGTCGATCGCCGTCGGTCCTGACAGCACGTCAAAGGCCGGGTAGAGCAGGCCGTCCCGGGCGAAGTCGGCGTAGCCGCCGGTCTGCAGGAGGTCCGGCTGGTCGCCGCTCCGCACCATGGCCCTGACCTGGGTGTCGAGGTCGTTCCAGCCGATCACCCTGAGGTCGACCTTGATCCCGGTGTGCTGCCGCTCGAAGGCGGAGATCACCTCGCGCCAGTACGCCTCGGAAGGGTGCTGCCCGTTGGCCCCGTAGTCCGCGGCGACGAACCTGATGGTGGCGACGTCACCCGCCTCGGGACCGCCACCGCAGCCGGACAGGACGAGCACGGCGCTCAGTGCGGCGGCCGTGAGGGCGAGGGCGCGCGGAGCCATCAGGAGAACCACCGTCCGTGAGGGTGACCGGAAGCATGCCGAGCCTGCTCGGACATGAGTGAAACAAGCTGATTAACGCAGTTGCGCGCAGGCATCCCCGGCAGTGTGCACCCGCCGCCCCGCGGCGGACAGCGGGCGTTATCGAAGCGTTGCGCGGCAGGAAGCCGCCAGAAACGGCTGGTGCCAAGTGCTTGACGCTTCGAGCCCCCGGGATCGAAGCTATGCCCGCACGTGATTGAAGATGCGCGATCAACGGGTGATTAGCGCAATATCAATCAGACCTGGAAGGACCCTCATGACCAATCGCCTCCTCCACCGGGCCGCGCCGCTCCTGCTCAGCGCCGTCCTGGTCGCCGCCGGCTCCGCCCTGGTGGCACCGTCGGCCGCCGCCAACGACGGCGTGAACCAGACGGCCGCCAACTACTCCACCGCCGCCTCGCCGGGCGGGGCGATCGCCGCCGCCCCGCCGATGGGCTTCAACAACTGGGCCCGTGCGGAGTGCCGTCCGCAGGCTCCGCTCGACGGCTCGCCCCGGATCAACTACTCGTTCCAGCAGTACATGCAGGACAACGCCAAGGGCCTGTACGACGCCGGCCTGATCGGTGCGGGCTACCGCACCGTCACCGTCGACGACTGCTGGATGTACCGGAACAGCGCCGGCTACCTGCACGGCGCGCTCAACTGGGACGCCAGGACCGACGTCCGCGACGCCGCCAAGCAGCCCGGCTTCGACCACGAGCTGACCGCGTACGGCGCCTACCTGCACAGCCTCGGCGCCAAGTTCGGCATCTACGAGACCTCCGGCACCCACACCTGTTCCACCTACGCGCCGGTCGCGCCCAGCCTGGCCAACGGCAGCGAGTACCACGAGCAGGCCGACGCCAACTCCTTCGTCGCCTGGGGCGTCGACGCGCTCAAGTACGACAACTGCGGGACCGAGGAGCCGCTCCAGACCCTCGACACCCGGATGGCGAACGCCCTCAACACGGCCGTCACCAACGCCAACAACGCCGGGACGCCCCGGCCGAACGTGATGTTCAACATCTCCGCGCCCGCCGCGTACAACAACGGCTCGACCAAGTCCGCGGCGATGAACTGGGTGCGCGGCCTCGGCCAGCTCTGGCGGATCGCTCCGGACATCTGGAACGACCGCGACAACGGCACCACCGACCCGTGGAGCCAGCCGCTCGGCGTGCAGTCCTCGTACAACTTCGGCGCGTACCAGAGCTTCGACGCCGCCGTGGACCTCAGCCGCTACCAGGGGCCCGGCAACTGGAACGACGCCGACATGCTGCTGATCGGCGACAACGGCATGACCACCGCCGAGGAGCGCAGCCAGCTGTCGCTGTTCTCCGCGCTGGCCGCGCCGCTGGTGATCTCCACCGACGCCCGCAAGTTCTCCCCCGCGTACCTGGACTCGCACCCCGCCGAGGCCGCCCACCTCAGGGCCTCGATCGGGATCCTCGGCAACAGCGAGGTGATCGCGGTCGACCAGGACCCGCTCGGCGCCGGTGGCCAGCGCGTCTCGGGCGGCGCCGCCAACGCGGACGGCAGCCCGGCCTCGACCGCCGGCCTGGACGTGGTCGTCAAGCCGCTGGCCGACGGCGGCCGTGCCGTGGTGGTGCTCAACAAGGGTGCCGCGACGGCGAACTACACCCTCGACCTGAAGGCGGCCGGCTTCAACACCACCGGCGGCAGCTACACCGTGCGCGACCTCTGGGCGCACACCACTGGCACCTCGACCGGCACCGTCGCGCTCACCATCGGCTCGCACGACAGCGCCATGCTGAGGATCACCCCGCCGAGCGGCTCGACCACCACCCCGCGCGGCCAGATCACCGCCTCCCGCGACAACTGGGCCAAGGCGTCCCTCTGCCTGGACAACTACCAGTCCCGCACCAGCAACACGGCCGTCGACGTCTACCCCTGCTCCGGCGGCTCCAACCAGCAGTGGCAGCGCAACGACGACGGCTCGGTCCAGCTGCTCCAGGCCGGGGCGTCGAACCTCTGCCTGACCGCGCAGAGCACCGTCACCACCGGGGTGATCAACGGTCAGCAGGGCCAGTGGGTCGGCGTCGCGCCCTGCGGCTCCGCCCCCGGCTGGCAGACCTGGACCTACAACCGTGACGGCAACCTGAAGCTCGCCGGCACCAGCAAGTGCCTCGACGTCTTCAACGGCGCCACCACCACCTCCGGCACCCCGGTCAGCCTCTACACCTGCGGCGCCGCGCCGAACGCGATCCAGGCCAACCAGACCTGGGCCGCCCCGTTCCGTACCCCGCCTGCCGCCTGACGCACCATCGGTCTCCGCGGTGAGCCGTCGTCCGGCTCACCGCGGAGCAGTCACACGCAGAGCACGTCGACGCCGTGAGCGGCGAGTTGCTCCACCAGCTCGTCGGGGGCGTCCTTGTCGGTGACCAGCGTCGAGATCCCGCTCAGCGCGCAGACCTGCGCGAAGGCCCGCTTCCCGATCTTGGTGGAGTCGGCCACCGCGATCACCTTCTCGGCCCGCTCGACCATCGCCCGGTTGACGTCGGCCTCGCCCTCGTCATGGGCGGTGGCACCGAACTTCGGGTCGATCCCGTTCACCCCGATGATCGCGTAGTCGAGCGAGATCCCCTGAAGCACCGTCATGGCCAGCGGCCCGGTCAGCTCGTAGGAGCTGGGCCGGGCCACACCGCCGGTGACCACGGTCTTCACGTACGGCCGCACCGCCAGCTCGTGCGCGATGTTGATGGCGTTGGTGACGACGGTCAGCGCCACCGCGTGGCCGTGGCCGGCCAGGTCGGCCCGGGACGCCAGCTCCCGCGCCACCTCCGAGGTGGTGGTCCCGCCGTTCAGCCCGACCACGGCGCCCGGCGGGACGAGCCCGGCCGCCGCCCGGGCGATCCGGTGCTTCTCGTCCGCCTGACGCGCCGTCTTGTAGCGCAGCGGAAGGTCGTAGGCCACCCCGCTCAGCACCGCTCCACCCCGCGTACGCGTCAGCAGCTGCTGCCGGGCGAGCTCCTCCATGTCCCGGCGGACGGTGGCCGTGGACACCCCGAGCGCCTCCGCGGCCTCGACGACCTCGATCCGCCCCTGCTCGCCGAGGATCTCCAGCAGCCGCGTCCACCGTTCGTGCGTGCTCATCACCGCTCCTTGCATCCTGCGCAGAGCCCGAGCGTATCGCGCGTAGACAGCCGGGCACTGCCCCATCCTGATGACTCGACAGGCCGGATACGGCGCGGCTTCAGTTGTCTCCGCGCGACCCGGCGTCGTCCAGGGCGCCGAGCACCACATCGCGCAGTCGGAGCAGGTCCGCCGCCATGTCGACGGACGGGTCCAGCAGCCACTGCAGCTGGAGGCCGTCGGTGGCGGCCAGCAGCACCCGGGCCGCCCAGTCGGCGTCGACGTCCGGGCGGGCCGGGGGCTCGGCCCCGCCGTCCGGGCGGCCCTCGGTGAGCGCACGGGCGACGCGCTCGCGCAGCGTCGCGTACCGCTCGGTGAAGTACGCGTGCGCCGGGTGCCCCGGCTCCGCCGCGGCCGCCGCCAGGTCCACGAACAGCTTCACCAGGCCCGGCGTCGCGACGTTCTCCGCCAGCAGCTCGGGACGCCACAGCGTCCCCTCCTCACCGTGCCGCTCGGCGGCGGCCACGTCGCGGGCCTCCAGCACGGCGGTGAGCAGCGCTTCCCGGCCACCGAAGTGGTGCAGGACGCCGGCGTCCGTCATGCCGACCCGCTCGGCGATCTCCCGGACCGAGACGCCCCGGCTGCCCGCCTCGGCATAGGCCGCCAGCGCGGCCTCGATGATCTGCTGCCGCTTCGCCGCGCTCTTCGCGTACGGCCCCCGGGGGCCACGAGTGCTCATCCGGGCAATCTAGCCGGGCGGCGGATTTCCCAAAACCTTGCCTCTCAAGGTTTTGAGATTTACCTTTGGCAGGACCGGGCGGTGCCCACACCCGCCCGTCCCACCCGAAAGGCCCTGCCATGCTCGCCTGCGCCAAAGGCATCGCGTTCCCGGACGGATTCCTGTTCGGCACCTCGACCTCCGCCCACCAGACCGAGGGCGGCAACACCACCAGCGACTGGTGGCAGCTCGAACACCGCACCGGACGGATCCCCGAGCCCAGCGGCGACGCCGCCGACAGCTACCACCGCTGGCCCGTCGACATGGACCTGCTCGCCGAACTCGGCTTCACGGACTACCGGTTCGGCATCGAGTGGGCCCGGATCGAACCCGAACCCGGCCACTTCTCGCGCGCCGCGCTGGCCCACTACCGCCGGATGGTCGACGGCGCCCTGGAACGCGGCCTCCGCCCGATGGTCACCCTGCACCACTTCACCCTGCCGCGCTGGTTCGCCGAACGCGGCGGCTGGCGGGCCCCGGACGCCGTCGAACGCTTCGCCCGCTATGTCGCCGCCACCGCGCCGGTGATCACCGACGGCGTACGGCACGTGTGCACCATCAACGAGCCCAACACGGTGGCCGCCCTGCACACCCTGACCGCCGCCGACCCGCCGTCTGCACCCGGACTCCCGCTCCCCGACCCGGAGTTGACCGCCGTCCTGATCGCGGCGCACCGGGCCGCCGCCGCGGCCGTCCGGGCGGTCTCGCCCCGGATCCAGGTCGGCTGGTCGGTCGCCAACCAGTGCTACCAGGCCGTCCCCGGCGCCGAGGAGGTGACGGCGGCCTACCGTCACCCCCGCGAGGACGTCTTCCTGGAGGCCGCCCGAGCCGACGACTGGGTAGGCGTGCAGGCGTACACCCGGACCCGGATCGGCCCGCGCGGTCCTCTCCCGGTCCGCGAGGGAGCCGAACTCACCCTCACCGGCCGGGAGTTCTACCCGGAAGCGCTCGGCGAAGCCGTCCGGCACACCGCCGAGGTCGTCGGCGACGTCCCCGTCATCGTCACCGGGAACGGCCTCGCCACCCGCGACGACAGCCGCCGCATCAGCTACACCCACCAGGCCCTCCGCGACCTCGCGGCGGCACTCGCCGACGGCCTCGACATCCGCGGCTACCTGCACCGGAGCGCACTCGACGGGTACGAGTGGGGTTCGTACCGGCCGACCTTCGGCCTGATCACCGTCGACCCGCAGAGCTTCCTGCGGGTGCCCAAGCCGTCGGCGCGCTGGCTCGGCCGGATCGCCCGCAGCGGCTTCCTGCCCGCGCCGTGACCGCCCGGCTCCTGATGCCCGAGGGAACCGCTCACGCAATAGGACCGCTCACAGCCCCGGACCGGCCCCGGCAGGGAGCCTTCCCAAATCCGCCCCGCGCCATTGACCCGCACCGGGCCGGGCAGCAGGGTCGGCGTCACCACCCGGTCCCCCTCGTGCTGTGAGGTAGTTCATGAGCCCCCTCGACCGTCGCGGTTTCGTCGCCGCCACCGGTGCCGCCGCCGCGGCCCTCGCCCTGAACCCGCTGAGCGCGGCGGCGATCGGGCAGTCCGACGGCAGCAACCCGACCGGTGGCGGGAGCGCGACCGCCACCGGCGGGCTGCCGTACGACGACCGGGCCGACTTCGCCGACGCCGAGCGGGGTTTCGTCGCGGCGCTCACCCCCGGCGTGGTGAAGAACGCGGCGGGCCAGGTGATCTGGGACAACGACGCGTACGCCTTCCTGAACGGCAACGGCAAGGCCCCGAAGACCGCCAACGCCGGCCTCTGGCGGCAGAGCCAACTCACCGCCAAGCAGGGCCTGTTCAAGGTCACCGAGCGGATCTACCAGGTCCGCGGCCTCGACCTGTCGAACATGACGATCGTCGAGGGCGACACCGGCATCCTGGTGATCGACCCGCTGATCTCGGCCGAGACCGCCGCCGCCGCGCTCGGCCTCTACCGCGCCCACCGGGGCGACCGGAAGGTGACCGGGCTGATCTACACCCACCCGCACGTCGACCACTTCGGCGGCTGCCGGGGCGTCCTGCCGAACGGCGCGGGCGGCGTACCGATCCTGGCCCCCGAGGGCTTCATGGAGCACGCCGTCTCGGAGAACGTCTACGCGGGCACCGCGATGACCCGGCGGGCCGGCTACATGTACGGCGCGCAGCTGCCCAAGGGCGCCGCCGCGCAGATCGGCTGCGGCCTCGGGCAGAACGTCTCGACCGGCACCATCGGCCTGATCCCGCCGACCAGGTACGTCGCGCGGACCGGGCAGACCGAGACCCTGGACGGCGTCCGGATCGAGTTCCAGCTGACGCCCGGCACCGAGGCGCACGCCGAGATGAACTTCCTCTTCCCGGACCTGCGGGCCGTCTGCATGGCGGAGAACGCCACCCACACCATGCACAACATCATCACCCTGCGCGGCGCCCAGGTCCGGGACGCCCGGCAGTGGGCGCTCTACCTCGGCGAGTCGGCCGAGCTGTTCCGGGACAAGGTGGACGTGGCCTTCGCCTCGCACCACTGGCCGACCTGGGGCGGCGAGCAGATCACCACCCTGCTGGAGCACCAGCGCGACCTGTACGCGTACCTGCACGACCAGACCCTGCGGATGATCAACCAGGGCCTGACGGGCCGTGAGATCGCCGAGCAGATCCAGCTGCCGCCCGCGCTCAACGCGGTCTGGGCGAACCGGGGCTACTACGGCTCGCTCAGCCACAACGTCAAGGGCATCTACCAGCGCTACCTGGGCTGGTTCGACGGCAACCCGGCGCACCTGTGGGAGCACCCGCCGGTGGAGGAGTCCAAGCGGTACGTCCGGGCGATGGGGGGCCAACGGCCCGCCCTCGCCACCGCCCTGCGCTTCGTCCACGACGGCGACCTGCGGTTCGCGGCCACCCTGCTCAACCACTGCGTCTTCGCCGACCCGGCCGACCGCCGGGCCAAGGCCGAGCTCGCCAAGGTCTACGACACCCTCGGCCACGCCACCGAGAACGCGGTCTGGCGGAACTTCTACCTCACCGGCGCGATGGAGCTGCGCGAGGGCGTGAAGCCCGCCACCGCCTCCACCACCGGCGCCGACATGCTGATGGCCCTCACCGTCGAGCAACTGATCGACTCGGTGGCGATCCGGGTCAACGGCCCCCGGGCCTGGGACCTCACCCTCACCATGGACTGGAACCTGCCCGCCCTCGGCCGGGTCTGGCACCTCCGGCTGGCCAACGGCGTACTGACCCACCGCAGCAGCACCGCTCCGGCCGCCGACGCCGGCGTCAGCCTCACCCTGACCAAGCCCCAACTGCTCGGCCTGCTCGGCGGCAAGGGCCTGGACGGCGTCACCGTCACCGGCGACACCACCCTGCTGACCAAGCTGCTGGGGGTGCTCGACAAGCCGGACCCGAACTTCGCGATCGTCACTCCCTGAGCGATCGTCAGGCCAGCAGCGCGGGGATCTCCTGGGTCGCGAACCAGAGCAGCTCGTGGTCCTCCGCACCGTCCACGGTGAACTGCGCGTCGTCGTCGCCCTTGTCCGCCGCCTCGATCACCGCGGCGGCGGCCGCGATGTCCGCCACCACCTCGGCGTCGGCCACGTCCGCGTGCACGGCGGCCGCCTTCGCCAGCGGCAGCGGGCCCTTCAGCACCACCCGCCCCAACGACGCCTGGTCCTGGTACTCGTCGCCGACGAACGCCCCGACCCCGGAGTCCGCCACCTCGACCGCCACCACCACCCGGCGCCGCGGCGCCCCGGGGTCGGCGGCGAGTAGCCGCAACGCGGCCTGCGCGGCCCGGTTCAGCGCCGCGTACTCCAACTCCTCCAGGTCGTCGCTGACATACCACTCACGCAGCGCGGGCGTCACCGCATACGCCACCGACTGGTCCAGCGCCCCGCCGGGGTACGCCGCCGCCAGGCCGGCCAGGGTCGTGGGCACGTACACGCGCATCGAGAGCACTCCGGGTTCGTCGCCAAGCAGAGGCTCAAACAATACGCGCCGTGCCTCTGGCAGCTCCGCAAGGTTGCACTATCCAGGGGCTCGGGGAACTGCGAGGAGATCTGGCGTGCGGGTCACTGCGAAAGTGCCTGACCACCCACGTGCCTGCAACGTTTCTCGAGGTCGGCGTCGCAGTTCCCCGAGCCCCTGGCCGTACACGGCTCAGCTCAGCGCACGGGCCACGCTGTGCAACGCCGTCTCCAGCACCTCCCCCCGCCGCGCCGGGTCCATCATGTTCGGCCCCATCGCCGCCAGATCCGCCGGCGTCGGCGCGAGCAGCTGCACCCGCACCCCCTCCGCCCGCAACTGCCGGGCCTCCCGCATCAACTGACGGGTCACCGCCCGCCGGTACCGGCTCACCAGGTGCACCAGCACCCCCCTCGGCCGCTCCCCCCGCCCGTCCGGCCAGGACGGCCGCAGGGCCATCGGCGCCAGCACGTACACCTCGTCCAGCCCCCGCCCCGCCATCAGGTCCGCGTTGGTGGCCGACCAGCAGCCCCCGTCCACGTACCGGCTGCCGTTCACCTCGACCGGCGCGAACCAGCCGGGGATCGCGCACGAGGCCATCACCGCCCGGTCCACCGCCGCCACCGGTGCGCCGGGGTCGCCGAAGACCACCCGCCGCCCGGTCCGGTGGTCCACCGCCGCCACCCGCAGCGCGGCACCCATGGTGTCCCCGGCCAGGCCCCGTACCAGCTCGCCGACCGGCGCCATCGAGCCCCGCCCGGTCGGCACCACGGCCGAGACCATGGTCAGGAAGGGGTACTCCCCCGGGTGCCGGACGACGTCCCGCAGCAGGCCGGGCGAGCCGATCCCGGGCCGGGGGCGGGGCGGCAGTGCGCCGCCCAGCACGGTGTCGTAGTCGAAGTCGATGCCCGCCAGCGGGCCGGTGACGATCTCCAGTCCGCGTTGGTGGTCCCGCAGGTCGGCCGCCTGCACGCCGGTGGCCAGCAGGGCGCCCAGGATCGAGCCGGCCGAGGTGCCGAGCACGATCTCGGCCGAGCCCGGCTGCCAGCCGGTCGCCTCCTCCACCGCGCAGAGCGCCCCGATCGTCCAGGCGGCGCCGAGCATCCCGCCCCCGCCGAGCACCAGTCCTCGTCGCACCATGCCCACCTCCACCCCGATCCTGCCGTCCGCGGCCGCCACCGGGCCCGCGCGCCACGAGGAACGTCCCCCTTCGGGCCCCGCCGTACCCGTCGCTCCGTCAGCCGGACGCGCCACCCCGGGCCGTACGGGTCCAACTCCCGCCCCGAACCTCACCCGGATAGGTGACACCAGCGGCCGCCGCCGACACGCTCCGAGGCTTCGTTGCCCGGTCCCCGGCCCACCGGTACCAAGGGACCCGACCGCATCCGCGAACGAAGGGCGCCCACCGTGACCGTTCCCGCACCGCACGTCCGCGCCCTGGTCCACCCGGTCGGCCCGCACCAGCCGCACCGGCGCCGCGCCGACCGGGTGCCCCGCCGCCCGCACCCGGTCGGCGAGCTGACCCCGCGTCACCCGCGCGGCGCCTGCGCCCCGGCCAGGACCGGGCAGGGCGTGCTGGCCGCGCGGTTCGCCCACCGGCTGGTCGAGGTACTCACCGGCCACCGGCCGGCCGGGCAGCTCCAGCGGCACACCAGCCTGCCGGGCTACCAGCAGCTCACCGCCCTGGTACGGACCGGACCGCTCCGCCCGCGCGGCCGGCTGACCGCGCACCGGCTGGGCCGGGTCTACGACTCCGCGCCGACCGCCCGGGCCCTGGAGGTCTGCGTCCGGGTCGAGTTCGGGCCCCGGCACCACATGGTGGCCTTCCGGCTGGAACGCCACCGCCGGACCGAGCAGTGGCAGTGCACCGCCGTGGAGGCCCGCTGAGAGAACGCCGAGAGGCGCGGAGCAGCGAGCTCCGCGCCTCCCGGGTACAACCGGTGCGACTACTTCCGACGACGACCCTTGGCGGCCCGCGCGGCCTTGCGGCGCTCGGCCCGGGTCAGCCCGTCGCCCTCGTCGCCGAGGGTGTCCTCGAAGTCGCCCTCGACGACCGTCTCGTCGCCGTCCACCGACGGGGCGGTGTAGTGCAGACGCTGCGGCTTCGGGGCCTCCAGGCCCTTGGCCTTGATCTCCGGGCGGGCGGCGGCGTCCTTCTCCAGCTTGGCCAGGGTCTCCTCGGCGTCCGCCAGCGGAACCTCCTCGACCTGCTGCTCGACCTGGACCTCCAGGTTGAACAGGTAGCCGACGGACTCCTCCTTGATGCCCTCCATCATGGCGCCGAACATGTCGAAGCCCTCGCGCTGGTACTCGACCAGCGGGTCGCGCTGGGCCATCGCCCGGAGGCCGATGCCCTCCTGCAGGTAGTCCATCTCGTACAGGTGCTCGCGCCAGCGGCGGTCCAGCACCGAGAGCACCACGCGGCGCTCCAGCTCACGCATGATCTCCGAGCCGAGCTGGTCCTCGCGGGCGCCGTACTGGGCCTGGATGTCCTCCTGGAGCACCTTGGTGAGGAAGTCCGAGGTCAGGCCGGCCGGACCGCCGGCCTCCTCCTCCAGCTCCTCCAGGTCCAGGGTGAGCGGGTAGAGCTGCTTGAGCGCGGTCCACAGCTTGTCGAGGTCCCAGTCGTCCTCGAAGCCCTCGCCGGTCGCGGCACCGACGTACGCGGCGACGGTGTCGTCCATGAAGTGGCCGACCTGCTCCTGCAGGTCCTCGCCCTCCAGGACGCGGCGGCGCTCGCCGTAGATGACCTCGCGCTGACGGTTCAGCACCTCGTCGTACTTGAGGACGTTCTTGCGGATCTCGAAGTTCTGCTGCTCGACCTGGGTCTGCGCCGAGGCGATGGCGCGGGTGACCATCTTGGACTCGATCGGCACGTCCTCCGGGACGTTGGCCATCGCGAGCACGCGCTCGACCATGCCGGCCTTGAAGAGCCGCATCAGGTCGTCGCCGAGCGAGAGGTAGAACCGGGACTCGCCCGGGTCGCCCTGACGGCCGGAGCGGCCGCGGAGCTGGTTGTCGATCCGGCGGGACTCGTGGCGCTCGGTGCCGAGCACGTAGAGGCCACCGATGCTCTGGACCTCCTCCTGCTCCGCCTTGACCGCGGCCTTGGCCTTCTCCAGCGCGGCCGGGAAGGCGGCCTCGTACTCGTCCGGGGTGTCCAGCTCGGTCAGGCCGCGCTGGGCCAGCTCGGCCGCCGCGAGGTGCTCGGCGTTGCCGCCGAGCATGATGTCGGTGCCACGGCCGGCCATGTTGGTGGCCACCGTGACGGCGCCCTTGCGGCCCGCCTGGGCGACGATCTGCGCCTCGCGCTCGTGGTGCTTGGCGTTCAGCACCTCGTGCGGGACGCCGCGCTTGCGCAGCTCCTGGGAGAGGTACTCGGACTTCTCCACCGAGACGGTGCCGACCAGGATCGGCTGGCCCTTCTCGTGCTTCTCGACGATGTCCTCGACCACGGCGGCGAACTTGGCCGGCTCGGACTTGTAGATCAGGTCGGGCTGGTCGATCCGCAGCGGGGTCTTGTTGGTCGGGATCGGGACCACGCCGAGCTTGTAGATCTGGTGGAACTCGGCCGCCTCGGTGGTGGCGGTACCGGTCATGCCACCGAGCTTGTCGTACAGCCGGAAGAAGTTCTGCAGGGTGACGGTGGCCAGCGTCTGGTTCTCGTTCTGGACCTCCACCCCCTCCTTGGCCTCGATCGCCTGGTGCATGCCCTCGTTGTAGCGGCGGCCCGCGAGCATGCGGCCGGTGTGCTCGTCAACGATCATGACCTCGCCGTTCATCACGACGTAGTCCTTGTCGTTCTTGTAGAGCTCCTTGGCCTTGATCGCGTTGTTCAGGAAGCCGACCAGCGGGGTGTTGACCGACTCGTAGAGGTTGTCGATGCCGAGGTAGTCCTCGACCCGGCCGACGCCCTCCTCCAGCACACCGACGGTGCGCTTCTTCTCGTCCACCTCGTAGTCGCGGTCGCGCTTGAGGCGCTGCACCAGCTTGGCGAAGTCGGCGTACCACTTGGTCGCCTGGTCGGCCGGGCCGGAGATGATCAGCGGCGTACGGGCCTCGTCGATCAGGATCGAGTCGACCTCGTCGACCACCGCGAAGTTGTGGCCGCGCTGCACCAGCTCGTCCTGCGACCACGCCATGTTGTCGCGCAGGTAGTCGAAGCCGAACTCGTTGTTGGTGCCGTACGTGATGTCCATCGCGTACTGGCGCTTGCGCTCGGCCGGCGACATGTTGCCGAGGATCACGCCGACCTCGAGGCCGAGGAAGCGGTGCACCCGGCCCATCCACTCCGAGTCACGCTCGGCGAGGTAGTCGTTCACCGTGATCAGGTGGACGCCCTTGCCGGTCAGCGCGTTCAGGTACGCGGGCAGCGTGCCGACCAGGGTCTTGCCCTCGCCGGTGCGCATCTCGGCGACGAAGCCCATGTGCAGCGCAGCGCCACCCATCAGCTGGACGTCGTAGTGGCGCTGGCCGAGCACACGCTTGGCCGCCTCGCGGACGGTGGCGAACGCCTCGGGGAGGATGTCGTCGAGCGTCTCGCCGTCGGCCAGCCGCTGCTTGTACTCGTCGGTCAGGGCGCGCAGCTCGTCGTCCGTGAGGTTGACGAAGTCCTCTTCGATGGAGTTGACCTGGGCGGCAATCCGCTGCAGCTTGCGAAGGGTCTTACCCTCGCCGGCGCGCAGGATCTTGTCGAAGACGGACACTTGGGCGGGCTCCTTGCCTGTCGGCTCTGGACGACTGCACGATGGGTCGACCCCACCGCACGGGCCATCGTATGCGAGGAGGCCAGCGCGCCGGGAGGTGCGTCAGCACGGTAATACCGTGTCACTCGCGGGAGCACAACCCCCGAAAGCATCCTGGTCCGGACAAAACGGGCCACCGTCCTTGCCCCTCGCGCTCGTTGTTACGTACAGAACGAGTCCTTGGTTCCCGGACCCGGGTTGTCGGACCCCGGCTCTACGCTGCTGGGCATGACCGCCCCGAGCTCTCCCGCCCCGACCGTCGAACTCTCCGCCGACGACGCCCGCCGGATCGCGCTGCGCGCCCAGGGCCTGCTCGGCGCCCCCGACCGCCGGGCCGGCGTCCGGGGCGTGCTGCGCCACCTCGGCGCGGTCCAGCTGGACACCATCTCGGTGCTGGCCCGCTCGCACGAGCTGATCCCGTACGCCCGGCTCGGCGCGGTCGGCCGCCCGGCGGTCGAGTCGGCGTACTGGGGCTCGGCGGCCACCTTCGAGTACTGGTCGCACGCGGCCTGCATCCTGCCGATCGAGGAGTGGCCGCTGTTCGCCTTCCGCCGCCGCGGCTACCGCAGCCGCGGCCACCTCTGGGGCGCCGACGTCACCGAGGAGACCTACCTGCGGGTGCTCGACCAGCTGCGCGCGGAGGGGCCGCTGACCTCCACCGAGCTGGGTGGCGCGAAGAGGACCTCGGAGTGGTGGGACTGGTCCGACACCAAGATCGCGGTGGAGCGGGCGCTCGCCTTCGGCGACGTGGTCTGCACCGAGCGGCGGAGCTGGAAGCGGGTCTACGCACTGGCCGAACAGGCCATCCCCACCGAGCTGTTCGAGCAGGACCCGACCGATCAGGAGTGCGTCCGGCAGCTGATCGCCCAGGCCGGGGCCGCGCTCGGGGTGGCCACCCGGGCCGACCTGATGGACTATCACCGGCTCAAGGCCAAGCACTTCGACGCCGCGCTGCCCGAGACCGGTCTGGTCCCGGTGACGGTGGCCGGCTGGGCCGCCCCGGCCTGGGCCGACCCGGCGGCGCTGGCGACCGCACCGCGCGGGCGGCACCGCACCACGCTGCTCTCACCCTTCGACTCGCTGGTCTGGGACCGCCCCCGCACCGAGCGGATCTTCGACATGGCGCACCGGCTGGAGGCGTACACCCCCAAGCACAAGCGGGTGCACGGCTACTTCGCGATGCCGCTGCTGGCCGGCGGCCGCCTGGTCGGCCGGGTCGACCCGGCCCGCGAGGGCCGCACCCTGGTGGCCCGTCAGGTCTCGCTGACCTCGCCCCGGCACGTCGGGGCGCTGGCCGAGGCGCTGCGCGAGGCCGCCTCCTGGGTCGGCTGCACCGACGTCCGGGTGGAGGCGCTGCACGACGAGTCGCTGCGCCCGGCGGTGGAGAAGCTGCTCGCCTGACGGCTGGTCAGTTCGGGTGATCTTCGTCGACCAGGCGTGTCGTCGGCGATCAAGAACCGTTGCCCCGTGGTGTCCGCACCACGACCATTTGGAGCAACGATGAGTCCAACCACCACCGCCCGGGCCTGGCTGAGCCGCCGCGCCCTGCTCGGCACCGCCGCCGCCGCGACCGCGGCGGGCACCGCCGGGTTCGCCCTTCGCTCGGTGGCCGCGCCGCGTCCCCTGGCCGACGAGGCGGTCAGCCGGGGGCTGGCCAGGGAGATGCTGATGGTCGCCGACGACGAGCGGACCGACCTCACCCTGGAGTACCTGAAGATCCTGATCGACGGTCAGCTCCCGCCCGGCCCCGCCACCACCGGCACCAGGCGCAAACGCGTCCTGGTGGTCGGGGCGGGCGTCGCCGGGCTGACCGCGGCCACCCTGCTCAAGCGGGCCGGGCACGAGGTCGTGATCATCGAGGCCAACGGCAGCCGGGTCGGCGGCCGGATCAAGACCTTCCGCGGCATGTTCACCGACTCCCGGCAGTACGCCGAGGCCGGCGCGATGCGACTGCCGGACTTCCACCCGCTGGTGCTCGCACTGGCCGACAAGCTGGGCCTGAAGCGGCAGTTGTTCTACAACGCCGACATCACCCCGGGCACCCGGGCCGCCGGTGCGGTGCCCGCGGTGACGTACCGCTCGTTCACCGGCGAGACCTGGTCCAACGGGCCGGAGCGGCCGTTCCAGCCGCCGACCCCCAACTTCCGCAGCTTCCTCGCGGTCAACGGCCTGCAGACCACCAGGGCCGCGTACGCGCAGTCCCCCGCCGAGGTGAATCGTTCCTTCGGTGCCCGGTTCGAGACCACCGCCGCCAAGGCCGTCGACGAGGCCTTCGCCAGGGTCACCGTGGGGCCCGGCGACATCCGGCAGCGCCTGGACGGCTGGACCGGGATCTTCCAGCGGTACGGCTACCACTCCACCCGGCAGTTCCTGCGCGAGGAGGCCGGCTGGGACCCGGTCTCGGTGCAGGCCGCCGGGACGCTGGAGAACATGACCTCCCGGCTGCACTACTCGCTGATCCCGACCCTGATCGACCACGCGGTGATCAGCCCGACCAACCGGTACTGGGAGCTGGAGGGCGGCACCGACACGCTCACCACCAAGCTGGCCGAGCCGCTGGCGGCCGAGCTCCGGATGGGCCGCCGGATGACCCGGCTGACCCAACAGCCGGGCGGGGTACGGATCGAGACCACGGCCGAGACCGGCGACGAGGAGTCCTGCGACGGCGCGCCGACCGGCCAGGCCGAGGTCTTCGAGGGCGACTACGCGATCGTCACGATCCCGTTCAGCGCGCTGCGGTTCTGCCGGATCGAACCGCTGATGTCCTACCCGAAGCGGCGCGCGGTGGCCGAGCTGCACTACGACTCGGCGACCAAGGTGCTGCTGGAGTTCCGCACCCGCTTCTGGGAGCACGGCCCGCACGGCTTCGCGGGCGGCGGCTGCGTCTCGGACAGCGCGAGCCGGTTCACCTACTTCCCCTCGCACGCCCCGGACGGCGCCCCTGGTGGCGTGGTGCTGGCCGCGTACACCTGGGCTGACGACGCGATGCGCTGGGACTCGCTGACCCCGGGCGAGCGGTACGCCTTCGCGCTGAACGACCTGGAGCGGCTGTTCGGGCCGCAGGTCCGCCGCGAGTTCACCGGCGTCGGGGTCACCCAGTCCTGGGCCCGGGCCCGCTACGCGCTCGGCGAGGCGGTCATCCCGACCCCGGGCCAGCTGCACGAGCTCCACCCGGCCGCCCGGCTCCCCGAGGGCCGGGTGCACTTCGCCGGCGAGCACACCAGCCTGAAGCCGGCCTGGATCGAGGGCGCGCTGGAGTCCGCCGTCCGCACCTTCCTGGAGGTCAACGCCCGCTGACGGCCCGTCGGATCCTGGGGACCGGTCAGCCGATCTCCAGGATCTTCTCCCGCATCGCGTAGACCACGGCCTCCATCCGGGAGTGCAGCTGGAGCTTCTCCAGGATGTTCCGGACGTGGTTCTTCACCGTGTTCTCGCTGATGAAGAGCTCCTTGGCGATCTCCCGGTTGTTCATCCCGGTGGCGACCAGCTTGAGCACCTCGAGCTCGCGGTCGGTCAACCGCGGCGCGGGCACCAACTCCCGGTCGTCCGACCGCCGTTGGATCATCGACTTGAACTCGGTGAGCAGCTTGGAGGCCATCGCCGGACTGATCTGCGACTGCCCGTCGGCGACCGCCCGGATCGCGGTGGCCACCTCGTCGGTGGAGATCTCCTTGAGCAGGTAGCCGGTGGCCCCCGCCTTGATCGCCTCGTAGAGGTCGGCTTCCTCGTCGCTTATCGTCAGCATGATGATCTTGGTGCTGGGCACCACGTCCTTGATCGCGGTGCAGGCCTCGATCCCGCTCCGCCGCGGCATC
The DNA here is from genome assembly GCF_014203705.1 of Kitasatospora gansuensis. Classification (NCBI taxonomy): domain Bacteria; kingdom Bacillati; phylum Actinomycetota; class Actinomycetes; order Kitasatosporales; family Streptomycetaceae; genus Kitasatospora; species Kitasatospora gansuensis. The sequence goes on along the minus strand of NZ_JACHJR010000001.1, from coordinate 5,062,101 downwards.
CGGACGTCCATCAGGATGATGTCCGGCAGCAGGTCCGCCGCCTTGACCAGCGCCTCGGCACCGTCCCCCGCCTCGCCGACGACCCGGATGTCCTCCTCCTCGGCCAGCACGATCTCCAGGCCTCGGCGGAACAGGGCGTGGTCGTCCACCACCAGCACCCGGATCGGTTCGGCCCGGCGCGGCGGATAGTCCGCCTCCCGGGCCTGTTCGGTCGTCAGACCGAATCGCTCCCCCATCCGTGCCTCCCCGTCACCGGTCAGTGTCCGGCCATCATTCCACGAAGCGCCGCTCCTGATCACCCTCCGCCGTCGGTCCGCCCAGCTGGGTGACCCCCGGTGGCCGAGGCCGCCGGGGGTCACCCGTTCATCGACTGCTGTTCGGTTGTCGCAGCGGGGTCCGCTCAGTCGTCGTCGGGCCCGCCGATCGCACCACCGGCGCCGCCCACCTCACCGACGGTCGAACCGTCCGTGGTCAGGTGGATCACGCCGTAGTGGTAACCGTGCCGCCGGTAGACCACGCTCGGCAGGCCGCTGTCCTTCTCGACGAAGAGATAGAAGTCGTGACCGACCAGCTCCATCTCGAACAGCGCCTGGTCCAGCGCCATCGGCGCGGCGCCATGGGTCTTCTCGCGGACGACGAGCGGCCCGTCGCCCTCCACCTCCAGGGATCCCATCATGGTCTTGCGAACGGCCCCGTTGGCCCCGGCGCTCGGCTGCTCCGCCTCGGGGAGCCTGGCGAGCGCGGCCGTCGCCTCGGCGACGCTGATCGGGGTACGGCCGTTGCCGCCCTTGTGCACCCGGCGCCGGTCGGCCGACTTGCGCAGCTGCGCGTCGAGCTTCGCCGAGGCCAGGTCGAGCGCCGCATAGGGGTCTGCGGCGGCGGCCTCGGCCCGGATCACCGGGCCACGGGTACGGAGGGTGATCTCGACCCGCTCGGAGCGGTCGGCCTGACGCGGGTTGTGTTCCTTGGACACCTCGACGTCGAGGCTGATCACCTTGTCGTCGAACTTCTGGACCTTCTCCAGCTTCTCGGCCACGTGCTCGCGGAACCTCTTGGGCACCTCGGTCTTGCGGCCCTTGACGACGATGTCCACGCAGAACTCCGATCCCTTGTTGCTGACGCCGACCCGGAGTGCTCACCGGACCGGACTGAGACCCAGCCGGACCAACCTCTCTGCCACCTACCCCGCGGTTCGCCGGGAGCGGCGAGCGCGACTGGCCCTCACCTCACTTCCTCCCCACCAGGAACGCTTGAAACCCCTTGGAGCCTTATCGAACACCTCACACCGGGATTTCGCCTCCCCAGTCTTGTGCCGGTCGAACAACGTAGTGGCGCAGCGCTGGCGATACAGCTGTTCCACCCTGTTTACCCTCCTGGGGGTGAAACATCGGTAAACCCCTGGACAACACCCCCAGGGCGGACCACCGTTTGGCCCAGCCGCTCCCGAGGAGGCCGCGATGGCCGTCCACCTCCTGTTCGAACTGCTCGACCTGCTGCTGCCCACCGGCTGCGCGGGCTGCCGCACCGGCCGCACCCAGCTCTGCCCCGCCTGCCGCACCGCCCTGACCGCCGCCGAGGCACGCCCCGCCGGGCCGCGGCCGGCCCCGCCCGGGCTGCCCCCGGTGCACGCCGCAGGCCCGTACGCGGACCCGGTCCGGCAGCTGCTGATCGCCCACAAGGAGCGCGGTGCGCTGCGGCTGGCCGGGCCGCTCGGGCAGGCGCTGGCCCGGGCCGTCCACCCGCTGCTGGACGGCCGGCCCGTGCTGCTGGTGCCGATGCCCTCGACCCGGCGCTCGGTCCGGGCCCGCGGGCACGACCCGACGCTGCGGCTGGCCCGGGCCGCCGCCCGGGAGCTGCGCCGGGGCGGTCATCCGGTCCGGGCCGCGCCGGTGCTGCGGCACGGCCGCGCGGTGGCCGACCAGTCCGGGCTGAGCGCCGCGCAGCGCCGTACCAATCTGCACGGCGCGCTCGCTCCCCGGCCGGGCGCGGCGAGGCTGCTGACCGGCCGTCAGCCGGTGCTGGTGGACGACCTGGTGACCACCGGCGCCACCCTGGCCGAGGCGGCCCGGGCGCTCACCGCGCTCGGGCACCCGCCCCGGGGCGCCGCCACGGTCGCGGCGGCGGTCCGCAGGCGTCAGCCGGGGTAGCTGAACATCCAGGACCCGGACTTGTCCGGGATCTCGCGCCACTGGTTGCCGACCAGCCGGTAGATCTGCTGCTTGGCCGAGGAGGTGGCGAGCACCGGGGGCACCTTCTCCGACTGGTCGTCGCGCGCCTCGGTGGCGGAGACCGAGGACATCGAGTCGCCGCCCTGGAGCACGAAGTCGGAGTTCACCGAGCCGTCGGTGCCGAAGTAGTGCAGCTGCTGGAGCTTGCCGTCCTCCTTGCCGAGCACCAACAGCTGGTCGGTGTCGGCCCAGGAGACCGAGACCACCTCACTGAGCACGGTGCCGACCGGCCGCAGCTCGGTCACCGCGGCCTTCGGCGCGGCCGGGGTGCCGAAGTGCTCGACCCGCCCGATCAGCAGGCTCTTCGGGTGGCCCGGCTCCGCCACCACCAGCGCGATCCTGGTCCCGTCCGAGGCCACCTTGAGCGAGTACACGCTGCGCGCGCCCAGGCCGTCGATCCGGACCGGTACGACGGCCTTGCCGCGGATCACCTTCACCTCGGAGCCGTCCTTGGCCCGGTCCACCACCCAGAGCGAGCCGCGCCCGTCCCAGCTCGGCGAGGTCAGCCCGCCGTCAGGCCCGGCGGGGGTGCTGCGCAGCACCGATTCGCCGAGCTTGCCGCCCTCGGTCACCTGCAGCCGGTCGTGTCCTGCACTGACCACGGCGGCCTCGGTGCCGTCCCGGCGGACCGCGAACTCGGCGGGCCGCGGCGTCTTCTCCTGCCCGAGGTCGCCGGTCATCGGCACGCTGTTGGCCGAGTCGTCCGAGGTCTGGGCCAGCTGCCCGTTGCCCATCAGGTAGTACTGCCGGGTGCCGGCCGTCCCGCCGGCCAGCGCGCCGGGCGCGATCTGCGCGGTGCGACCCGCGTCGGTCTGGCAGCCGCCCCGGTCACCGAGCAGCTCCAGCCGCACCAGCTGGGACTTGCCCTGCAGGCCGGAGAGGGTGTGGAAGAGCTGGGCGGCCATCTGCTGGCAGCGCGGCTGGATGCCGCCGAAGTCCGGCACGGTGATCCGCACGGTGGCGACACCGCTCTCGTTCACCGTGACGGTGTCCCGGATCCTGGTGGTCTTGTCGAAGACCGGGTCGACCACCTTGCCCAGCCAGCCGGACGGACCCTCGACCAGCGCCTTGGCGGCGGAGGTGAACGGGTCTATTCGGCCCCGCAGGTAGACCGGGTCCGGCACCAGCACCGGGTTCTGCCGGTCGGTCCACGGGTCCTCGGCGGACGGGTAGTAGAGGTGCACGGCGCGGTAGCCGTTCTTGAACTTGGTCTGATCGATGATCAGACCGTCCGGCAGCTGGTCGATCCGCCACTGGCCCTTGTTCTTGCCCTCGGTCTCCTTGACGAAGGTGAACTGCCGCTCGAACTGGGCGCCCTGGACCGTCCGGTAGGTGTGCTTGCCGTCGAGCGAGGCGACCTGATCACCCGTCACCCGGATCTCGGTCCGGGTCTCGTCCGCGCCGTCGACGGAGTCCTTCACCGAGGTGCTGCCCAGCACCGCCACGCCGGCGTCCGGGTTCCACCGCTTGGCGGCCGCCACGGTCAGGTACTCCTTGGCCGTCACGTAGTCGGGCTCGTCCGCGTTGGCGGCGCCCAGGAAGCCTTCCAGCAGGCTCTTCGGCCCGTCGCCCGCCTGCGGGGCGACCGGGAAGACCCGGACCTGGAGGTTCTCCGAGCCGCCCGCCTGCGCGAGCTCGACCCGCTCCGGCGACCCGTCGGAGGGCATCGCGACGCAGCCCGCGGTGAGCGTCGAGACGATCACCATGCCGAGCGCGCCCACGGCCCGCCGGTCAGTCCTGTCCGTCCTCGGCACGCTCGGCCCCCTCCGTCTCGCTCTGGTCGGCGTCGTGCTCGGACGCCTTCGGCGCGGCGGACGGCCGGACCGCCGAACGGTCCACCACCACCTGGGCACCGGTCGCACCGTACCCCGCCGCCGCGGTCCGGACGTCCGAAGGGTCGGAGACCGGTGCGGTCGGCGCCTTGCCCAGGCCGGGGCCGATGCTCAGCACCCCGCCGAGCCCGCTGCCGAAGCCACCGTTGGGCGTCTCCGGGGTCTCCGGGACCTCGCCACCGGGCTCGCCCGACGCGGTCAGCGCGGTCGCCCCGGCCGGGCGGGCCCGCCGGTACGGCGCACCGGTGGAGCTCAGGCCGCGGTTGTGCCGGGAGTCCTCCGGCTCCAGCCGGAACGGGGCCCGGCTGATCTCGCCGCCCCGGGTACGCGGCAGGGTGAGCCGGAAGTGCGAGCCGCCACCGGGCTCGCCCCAGGCCTGCAGCCAGCCGCCGTGCAGATGGGCGTCCTCGACCGCGATCGACAGCCCGAGGCCGGTGCCGCCGGTGGTCCGCACCCGGGACGGGTCGGCCCGCCAGAACCGGTGGAACACCCGGGACGCCTCGCCGGGCTTCAGCCCGATGCCGTAGTCCCGGACGCCGACCGCGACCGCGCCGCCGGCCGAACCGAGCCGGATCACCACGTCCCGGCCCTCGCCGTGCTCCAGCGCGTTGACCACCAGGTTGCGCAGGATGCGCTCGATCCGGCGGGAGTCCACCTCGGCGAGCACCGGCTCCTCGCCGCCGCGGATGATCACCGCACTGCCCTTGGCCTGCGCCAACGGGTCGGCCGCCTCGACCACCCGGCCGACCACCTCCCGCAGGTCCACCGGCTCGGCGTCCAGGATCGCCGCGCCCGCGTCGAACCGGCTGATCTCCAGCAGGTCGGCCAGCAGCGACTCGAACCGGTCCAGCTGACCCTGCAACAGCTCGGCCGAACGGGCCGCCATCGGGTCCAGGTCGTCCCGGCTGTCGTAGATCAGGTCGGCCGCCATCCGCACCGTGGTCAGCGGGGTGCGCAGCTCGTGCGAGACGTCCGAGACGAACCGGCGCTGCACCCGGGAGAGTTCCTCCAGCTGCCGGATCTGCGCCTGCAGCGCGTTGGCCATCCGGTTGAACGATTCGCCGAGGCGGGCGATGTCGTCGGTCCCGGTGACCTTCATCCGCTCCTCCAGGTGCCCGGCGGCGAGCCGCTCGGAGATCCCGGCGGCCATCCGGACCGGGGTCACCACCTGACGGACCACCAGCCAGGCGATGCCGCCGAGCAGCATCACCACGAACAGCCCGGCGGTCGCCAGGGTGCCGGTGACCAGGTCGAGGGTCTTGCTCTCCTGGCCGAAGGAGAAGACGTAGTAGAGCTGGTAGTTGGCGTTGTCAGGACCGGAGAAGTGCTTGCCGATGACCAGCCCCGGCTCCTCGTAGGGCGGGCTGTCACGCTTGATCATCGTGGTCTGCTCGTGCGAGACCGACTGCTCCGCCGCGACCCGCGCGCGCAGCTCGGGGGAGATCGAACTGGGCAGGATGTCACCGGAGTAGTACGCGCCGCGCAGGCCCGCGCTGGCCGCGCTCGCCTCGGTGCCCTTGCCCGGCACCAGGGCGATCACCGAGTAGACCCCGGTACCGCCGGTGGCCAGGTCGGAGACCTGCTTGATCAGCCAGGTGCTGCTCTCCTCGCGGGTCGGGTCGTTGTTCGCCCCGACCCTGGCCTGCAGGTTGATCGCGTCGTTGATCTTCTCCTGCTCGATCTCGAAGCCGCCCCTGGCCTGGCCCTGGGCCGCGTGCTTCTTGGCGTCCAGCAGCCCGGTACGGACCTGGGCCACCACCACCACGCCCAGCACCAGCACCACGGCGAGCGACAGCAGCAGGGTCGCCGCCACCACCCGGACCTGGATCGACCGCCGGTAGAGCGCCAGCAGCCGGTGGACCGGCCGCCGGAACTGACGGACCACCGACGCGAGCAGTGCCCGCAGACCGCTCCGGGGCCGGTGGCCCTCGGTGGTCGAGCTCAGCACGTCCCCGCGCACGGCGGACTCCCCGTCGGCGGCGGTGCCCGACGGGGAGTCGTCAGTCTGGTGCGTCACGTCAGCTGGGCCCGGCCTTGTATCCGACGCCGCGGACCGTCACGACGATCTCGGGGCGCTCCGGGTCCTTCTCGATCTTCGAGCGGAGCCGCTGGACGTGCACGTTGACCAGCCGGGTGTCGGCGGCGTGCCGGTAACCCCAGACCTGCTCCAGCAGCACCTCACGGGTGAACACCTGCCAGGGCTTGCGGGCCAGCGCGACCAGCAGGTCGAACTCGAGCGGGGTCAGCGGGATGCCCCGCCCGTCCCGCTTCACCGAGTGCCCCGCCACGTCGATCACCAGATCGCCGATGGTCAGCTGCTCCGGAGTCGGCTCCTCGGCGCGGCGCAGCCGGGCGCGAACCCGGGCCACCAGCTCCTTGGGCTTGAACGGCTTGACGACGTAGTCGTCGGCACCGGACTCCAGGCCCACCACGATGTCGACGGTGTCGGTCTTCGCCGTCAGCATCACGATGGGCACGCCGGACTCGGACCTGATCTGCCGGCAGACGTCGATACCGTCCCGCCCCGGCAACATCAGGTCGAGGAGAACCAGATCAGGCTTGGTCTCCCGGAACGCGGCTAGTGCCTTGTCCCCATCCGCGACGAAAAACGGCTCAAAACCCTCACCACGCAGCACGATGCCCAACATCTCGGCCAGTGCGGTGTCGTCATCGACGACAAGGACGCGTCCCTTCATGGGTCCATCCTCTCATTACCGGATTGTGACCTGCCGCACAGCCGTGCCATTCCGGCGCGCCTTGGCTCACCAAGTCGGTCATTTAGTAGCAAAGTTCACAGCTCTCGTCCCGGTGGCCGAACGTCCACGATGCACGCCCGGACCGACCTGCGATCGCCCAACGCCACCATGGCACGATGGGCGGCACAGAGTACCGATTCCGCCAGGGAGCCGTGATGACCGACACCCCGGGCTGGGCCTCGCCCAGCTCGCCCGAGCCGCCCCGAGAGGACGCCGGCCCGTCGGCAGCAGTGCCCCCGACCCCGGGCCCCGGCCCGTACGACGCAGCCTACGGCCAGGGAGCGTACGGCCAGACCGGCCCGCAGCCCGGCTGGGGTCAGCAGGCCGGTGGACCACAGCCCGGCTGGGGTCAGCCCGGATGGGGACCGCCGCCCAGCCCCAAGCCCGGCGTGATCCCGCTCCGGCCGCTCGGCGTCGGCGAGATCCTGGACGGCGCGTTCACCACCGTCCGCACGTACTGGCGGACCACGCTCGGCCTCAGCCTCGGCGTCGCCGCCCTCGAACAGAGCCTGATGGCCGTCGCCCAGTGGTGGCAGTACGAGCAGCCGGACGCGGTCGGCCCGCTGATCATGCTGGCCTTCGGCTACCTGCTCGGCCCGCTGCTCGGCATCGTGGCCACCGCGCTGCTCACCATGGTGGTCAGCAAGGCGATCCTCGGGCACCCGGTGTCGATCGGCGCCGCCTGGGCCGCCGCGAGGCCGCAGCTGCTCAAGGTGACCGGGCTGAGCCTGCTCACCGGGCTGATCGTGGCGGTGATCATGGCGGCCGCCGCGCTGCCGCTGATCATCGCCATCGCCGTCGGCGACCCCACCCCCGGCACCCTGCTGCTGGCCGGCACCTTCCTGCTGCCCGGCGTCGCGGCGGCGGTCTGGATCGGCGTCCAGCTGAGCCTGGCCGCGCCCGCGCTGATGCTGGAGAAGCAGGGCGTGTTCACCGCGCTGGCCCGCTCCCGACGGCTCGTCAAGGACGCCTGGTGGCGCACCTTCCTGGTGACGCTGCTGATGCAGCTGCTGGCCTTCTTCTTCGCCATGATCCTGATGACCCCGTTCACCATCGTGGCCGCCATCTTCGGCATCGGGGCCGCCGGGGACGACGCCGACAGCCCGTTCGCCGGTCTGACCGCCGCCGCGCCGCCCGCGATGATCGTCATCGTCTCGATCGGCGCGATCCTGGCCTCCACCCTCACCGTCCCGGTGCTGGCCGCCGTCAACGTGCTGCTCTACGTCGACCGCCGGATCCGCCGCGAGGGCCTGGACATCGAGCTCACCCGGGCCGCCGGCATCCCCGCCCAGTACGGGCCGCAGGGGACCTGACCGCATGCCCAACTGGGGGGAATGGGTCCCGCTCGACGGAGCTCCGGTCACCGACGGGCGTGACCCGGCCCGGGACGCCGCCCGTGCCGAACTGCTGAACCCGGCCTACCACCGGCACGACCCGAGCCTGCTGCAGCGCATCAAGGACTGGATCTTCGAACAGATCGACCGGGCCTTCGGCACGATCGGCCTGCACGGCGGCGGGATGACCGCCACCGTGCTCTTCCTGCTGGTCGCCGCACTGCTGGCGGCCGCCCTGTGGTGGCGGTTCGGCCTGCCCCGACGGACCGTCAGAACCGCCGCCACCCTCTTCGACAGCGCGGGCCCCGCCACCGCCGCGGACCACCGCGCAGCTGCCGCCGCGCACGCCGCGGCGGGCGCCTGGGACGACGCCGTACGCGAGCAACTACGCGCCCTGATCCGGGGGTTGGAGGAGCGCACACTGCTGGACGTCCGCCCCGGCCGGACCGCCGACGAGGCCGCCGCCGAAGCCGGACGGGTGCTGCCCGAGCACGCCGACGCGCTCCGCCGGGCCGCCCGCACCTTCGACGACGTGGTCTACGGCGAGCACGCCGCCGACCAGGCGGCGTACCACTCGCTGCTGGACCTCGACCGGGCGGTCGGCACTGCCCGGCCGACCCTGACCGGAGCCGCCGGATGACCACCTCCACCCCGGCCCCCACCCCGGTCGACGTCTTCCCCGGCTGGGCCCAACTCTGGCGCCGCAGCCGGTGGTTCCTGGCCGCCGCGGCCTTCGTCCTGCTGGTCGCCCTGCTGATCTCCGGCCTCGGCGGACACCGTGAGTACCCGCCGCTGGACCCGCGCGACACCGACCCGCAGGGCACCCGGGCCGCCCTCCACCTGCTGGAGGAACGCGGCCTGACGACCCGTACGGTCTCCACCGAGGACGAGCTCACTGCCGCCCTCGCCGAGCCCGGCAGCACCGTGGTCGTCCCCTTCACCGCCCCGATGCCGTCCCGTCAGCTCGTCCTGCTCGGCCGTCAACACCGAGGCAGCGACAGCCGGTTGGTGCTGATCGGCCCGGACAACAACGCGCTCGCCGCGATCACCCCCGACATCAAGCGAGTCCCCGACACCGCCCGTGGCCCGCTGTACGAGGACCCGATCGCCGTCGACCCCGGCTGCTCGCTCCCCGAAGCCACCCGGGCCGGCCGGGCCGAACTCGGCGGCACGCTCTACGAACCCGGCAACGGCGACGTCGGCTGCTACGCCGTCGACGGCCACCCGTCGTTGGTCCGACACACCGACCCGGGCTCCCGCGAGATCGTCGTGCTCGGCAGCGCCTGGGCTCTCACCAACGACCGGCTGGACGAGGAGGGCAACGCCTCGCTCGCCCTCGGCCTGCTCGGCTCCCGCCGCCAACTGGTCTGGTACCTCCCGGACTACAGCAACATGTCGACCGTCGAGCAGTCCAAGAGCCTGGCCGACTTCATCCCGGCCGGCTGGAACTGGGCCGCACTGCAACTCGGCATCGCCGCCCTGCTCACCGCCCTCTGGCGGGCCCGCCGACTGGGCCCGGTGGTCACCGAGGAGCTGCCCGTCGTGGTCCGCGCCGCCGAGACCACCGAGGGCAGGGCCAGGCTCTACCACCGGTCGAAGGCCCGCGGCCGGGCCGCCGACGCCCTGCGCCGGGCCGCCCGGCACCGGATCGCCACCGCCCTGGGCATCCCGCTCAGCACCGGCGAACCCGACCCGGCCGCCCTGTGCGCCGCCGTCGCCGACCGCGTCCAGCAGCCCGCCACCGACCTGCACGCGCTGCTGTACGGCGCCGCACCCACCGACGACGCCGCGCTGCTGCGGCTGACCGACCAACTCGATGCCCTGGAAAGGCAGGTACGACAGCCGTGACCGAGCAGGCCGCCCCCACTCCCCTCACCAAGACCGACGCGACCCCGGTCGCGGATGCCCCGGTTGACGCACCCGCCGCGGAGGTTGCCGACATTCCCGCCTCCGACGCCCGGGCCGCGCTCACCGCGCTGCGCACCGAGATCGCCAAGGCCGTGGTCGGCCAGGACGCCGCCGTCACCGGCCTGGTGGTCGCCCTGCTCTGCGGCGGCCACGTGCTGCTCGAAGGCGTTCCCGGCGTCGCCAAGACCCTGCTGGTCCGCACCCTCTCCGCCGCACTCAGCCTGGAGACCAAGCGCATCCAGTTCACCCCGGACCTGATGCCCGGTGACGTCACAGGCTCGCTGGTCTACGACGCCAGGACCGCCGAGTTCTCCTTCCAGCCAGGACCGGTCTTCACCAACCTGCTGCTCGCCGACGAGATCAACCGCACCCCTCCGAAGACCCAGGCCTCGCTGCTGGAGGCGATGGAGGAGCGCCAGGTCACCGTCGACGGCGAGCCCCGCAAGCTGCCCGACCCGTTCCTGGTCGCCGCCACCCAGAACCCGGTCGAGTACGAGGGCACCTACCCGCTCCCCGAGGCCCAACTCGACCGCTTCCTGCTCAAGTTGATCCTCCCGCTGCCGACCCGCGAGCAGGAGTTCCAGGTGCTCGCCCGGCACGCCGCCGGCTTCGACCCGCGCGACCTGGCCGCCGCCGGGGTCCGCCCGGTGGCCGGACCGGCCGACCTGGCCGCCGCCCGCGCCGAGATCGCCAAGCTCACCGTCTCCCCCGAGGTGCTCGCCTACATCGTCGACCTCTGCCGGGCCACCCGGCAGTCCCCGTCGCTCTCCATCGGCGTCTCCCCACGCGGTGCCACCGCCCTGCTCGGCACCTCCCGCGCCTGGGCCTGGCTGGCCGGCCGCGACTACGTCACCCCCGACGACGTCAAGGCCCTCGCCCTGCCCACCCTGCGGCACCGGGTCCAGCTCCGCGCCGAGGCCGAGATGGAGGGCGTCACCGCCGACTCGGTGATCCAGGCCGTCCTGACCCAGACCCCGGCCCCGCGCTGACCCACCGTCACCCGGCCCCTGACACCCGGCCCCGTCGCACTGCCCTAGGAGCACCCCGATGGCCCTGACCGGCCGAACCGCCCTCATCGCCGCGCTCGGCGCGCTGGTCGTGGGCCTCCTGCTGCCCTCCTGGGCCGGGATCGGCGCGGTCGGCCTCCCGCTCCTGCTCGCCGTGCTGACCGATCTCGTGCTCGCCGCCCCGGTCCGCGCCCTGCGGTTCGAACGGGGCGGCGCCACGACGGTCCGGCTCGGCGACCCGGTGGACGTCGAACTGTCCGTCACCAACCCGTCCCGGCGGCCCCTGCGGGCCCGGCTCCGCGACGCCTGGGCCCCGTCCGCCTGGGCCCCCGGCACCGCCGTACCCGGCTCCCGGCACACCCTCACCGTCCCGGCCGGCGAACGCCGCCGCCTCACCACCTCGCTCGCCCCCACCCGCCGCGGCGACCACCACGCCCACCGGGTCACCGTCCGCTCGCTCGGCCCGCTCGGCCTGGCCGCCCGCCAGGGATCTCACCAAGTCCCCTGGACCGTACGGGCGTTGCCCCCGTTCACCAGCCGCAAGCACCTGCCGTCCCGACTGGCCAGGCTGCGCGAACTGGACGGCCGGACCTCACTGCTGAGCCGGGGTCAGGGCACCGAGTTCGACTCCCTGCGCGAGTACCTGCCCGGCGACGACGTCCGCTCCATCGACTGGCGCGCCAGCGCCCGCCGCAACACCGTCGCCGTCCGCACCTGGCGCCCGGAACGCGACCGGCACGTACTGATTGTCCTCGACACCGGCCGCACCTCGGCCGGCCGGGTCGGCGACGCCCCCCGGCTGGACGCTGCCCTGGACGCCGCCCTGCTGCTGGCGGCCCTCGCCACCAAGGCGGGCGACCGGGTGGACCTGCTCGCCCACGACCTGCACGCCCGCCGCACCGTCCTCGGCCGGTCGGCATCCGAGGTGCTGCCCGCGTTCACCAACGCGATGGCCACCCTCGAACCCGCCCTGGTCCAGACCGACCTGCGCGCCCTCACCTCGGCCACCCTCCGGCTGGCCCCGCACCGTTCCCTGATCGTGCTGCTCACCGGCCTCGACGCCGACCCGATCGAGGAGGGACTGCTCCCCCAACTCCCGCTGCTCACCAAGCGCCACGAGGTCGTCCTGGCCTCGGTCGCCGACCCCCGCCTGGACGAACTCGCCGCCACCCGCGGCACCGTCCAGGACATCTACGGCGCCGCCGCCGCCGAACAGACCCGCGCCGACCGGACCCGCACCGCCGCCCGCCTCACCCGCCGCGGCATCACCGTCCTGGACGCCCCGCCAGCCGCCCTCCCCCCGGCTCTCGCCGACACCTACCTCGCCCTCAAAGCAGCCGGCCGCCTCTGAGACGGGGCGTGGCTCCGTCTCAGAGGCGGCCGACCGACCGGCTGCGGGTGCCTACTTGAGCGGCGTGCCACCCGAGTTGCGGTACGCGATCGTCTTGTTGACCAGGTTTCCGCCGTCGGTCTCGGGCGTGGTCTGTTCCGACCAGCCGGCGCCGAACAGGAGAGCGGCGACGTGCGCGTCCGCCACCTGGTTCAGGTGCGAGAAGAACCAGTCGACCTTGTCGTCCTTGTAGTGGCCGGGCGTGTTGTTCTGCGCCATGTTGCCCAGGGGGACCTGCCACAGGACCACCGGCTTGCCCACCGCCTCGGCCATCGTCTTGTAGAACCCGAGCGCGGCATTGGCCTTCTGGTCGTTCCAGTAGGTGTCCTTGCTGCCGTGCGCGGGCAGCGCGTACCAGCCCGCGTCGCGGTCCGTCACGTCGGAGACCAGGAAGTCGGCGTTCTTCGCCCCGAGGTCCGCGTAATCCTTGGCGCACTGCGGCGTGTTCTGCTGCCAGTCGAAGCAGGACAGGTGCAGCCCCACGCCGGCGTTCGGCGCGTACTTGTGCGCCATCGAGATCAGGCACTGGGCCAGGCCGGAGGCGCTGTTCTCCTGCGACCCGCAGTCCGTCGGGTTCGCCGCCTTGACCTGCGCGGGCACCTGGTGCAGGTTGCCGAGCGACCGGGCGAAGCCCCAGAAGTCGGGCTCGAGGTCGATCATGTCCGGCGAGGTGCCGATCTTCTGCAGGAAGAAGCGGTAGTCGTTCAGGTACTTGGTGAGCAGGTCGGCCCGGTTGATGGCGACGACCTCGCCCGGACCGTCGCCCTGGCCCGCCGCGTCTCCGAGGTCGCGCAGCGAGTACCAGGTGAAGAGGGTCTTCTGCGGGCGCGCCTTGCCCTGGTACGTCGCCTTGGCCGCGCGGTCCTTGTACACGGTCACCTGGGTGCCGGGCGCCGTGGTGTCGCCGGTCCAGCAGCCCCACCAGCCCGACCACTCGGACTTGCAGCGCGAGGCCGTGTAGGCGTCGGAGGAGGGCGCGGGCTGGCTGTGGATGTAGGCGTACCGCACGTCGAACGGCGCGGCGTTCGCCGTGGAGTCATCCATCATGCCGCCGAGGAGCATCGTGCTGCTGCCCATGAAACGCTTCGCCGAGCTGCCACCGGCTGCGGTCGGCGACGCCGACGGCGACGCCGATGCCGGGCGGGTACTCGGAGCCTGGCTCGCCGGAACGCTGCTGCCCGAAGTGGCGGGCGTGGTGGGCTTGCTGGGGGTGGCGCTGCTGCCGGAGCTCCCTGTGTTCCCGCCGCCGCTGACGCTGCCGGCCGGGACGAGCTGCCACTGCTGGTTGGCGCCGTTCCAGTCGTGGTACTGGGCGAGGCGGCCCCCGTCAGCCTTGGAGCCGAGCGGCACCTCGACGGCCATGCCGCTGAAACGGTTGATCAGACGCACGTAGCCGTCCGACGACTTCTCCAGGTGGAACTGCTGATTGGCGCCGTTCAGGTCGCGCCACTGCACCAGCCCGGAACCTTCGGTCTTCGACCAGCCGTAGTCGTCCAGCACCTTGCCGGAGTGCCGATTCTGCAGCCGGTAGTTCCCGTCACCCGAGTCGACGAACTTCCACTGCTGGTTGGTCCCGCCGCTACGGCTCCACTGCCCCAGCGGAGCACCGTCGTACGTGGCGTAGTCGAGGCCGTCCAGCGCCTCGCCGGTGTTGCGGTTGACCAGCACGTACCAGGCGTTCGTGTCCACGGCTCCCGCTGAGGCCGTGTTGACCACGACCACGGAGCTGCCCACGACCGCCAGGCCGACGGCCGCCCAGAAACTCCGACGCTGGTACAACCGACGGGCACGATGCGTCTGCCGCCGCCCCGGAACGGGCGACGCCTCCGGCGACGTGGATGGGCGAGGGAACATGTCGATGCTCTCTTTCAGCCGGTGTCTCTGACCAGACCGCCTGTCCGGACACCACCCAGTTGTCACCGCCCTCGGAAAGGTTGCCCCGGCCGCGAAGATTTTCTCGGGCACCGCACACCGGCGGCCGGGGTGAGCCGGACTGCCGCGATCAGGGCTGGTCGTACCAGGAGAACGCCACGATCCGCCAGCCCTCATCGGTGCGGACGAACTGGATCGTCTTGGTCCCGCTGCCCTCGAACGGCTCGCCGTTCAAGATCCCGGACTTCCGGTACTCCCCGAACCGGCACGCGATGTCCCCCACGATGTCCGTCCGCTCCGAGGTCTCCCACTCGTTGAACTCGGTCAGCCGGCCATCGGCCAACAGCCGCTCCCGAGGCTCGACGAACTCCTCCACGGTGTAGGTGACCAGCCCTCCACCGGTCTTGACGATCACCCCACCCGGCAGCATCAGCCGCCGGATCCGGCCCACGTCGGCGGCCTTGCCACCGCGGTTGTCGAAGGATCCGAAGAACTCGGCGGTCAGCTGATCGATCTCACTCTTTGACATGGGCGGGAAGGTAACACGATCCCGAACGCCCGTGTCGAGTCATTAGGACTTCCGGGTCCGGAAATGCAGAAAGCCCCTCCGGGAGACCCGGAGGGGCTTTCTGACTAAAGATTGTTCGGCGGCGTCCTACTCTCCCACAGGGTCCCCCCTGCAGTACCATCGGCGCTATGAGGCTTAGCTTCCGGGTTCGGAATGTAACCGGGCGTTTCCCTCACGCTATGACCACCGAAACACTATGAAACTGTATGACCGCACCACACCCGTGACCAAACGGTGTGGGGTCGTTGTTTCAGAACAACACAGTGGACGCGAGCAACTGAGGACAAGCCCTCGGCCTATTAGTACCGGTCAGCTCCACCCCTTACAGGGCTTCCACATCCGGCCTATCAACCCAGTCGTCTACTGGGAGCCTTACCCTCTCAAGGAGGTGGGAATATTCATCTCGAAGCAGGCTTCCCGCTTAGATGCTTTCAGCGGTTATCCCTCCCGAACGTAGCCAACCAGCCATGCCCTTGGCAGAACAACTGGCACACCAGAGGTTCGTCCGTCCCGGTCCTCTCGTACTAGGGACAGCCCTTCTCAATATTCCTACGCGCACAGCGGATAGGGACCGAACTGTCTCACGACGTTCTAAACCCAGCTCGCGTACCGCTTTAATGGGCGAACAGCCCAACCCTTGGGACCTACTCCAGCCCCAGGATGCGACGAGCCGACATCGAGGTGCCAAACCATCCCGTCGATATGGACTCTTGGGGAAGATCAGCCTGTTATCCCCGGGGTACCTTTTATCCGTTGAGCGACGGCGCTTCCACAAGCCACCGCCGGATCACTAGTCCCGACTTTCGTCCCTGCTCGACCCGTCGGTCTCACAGTCAAGCTCCCTTGTGCACTTACACTCAACACCTGATTGCCAACCAGGCTGAGGGAACCTTTGGGCGCCTCCGTTACTCTTTAGGAGGCAACCGCCCCAGTTAAACTACCCACCAGACACTGTCCCTGATCCGGATCACGGACCCAGGTTAGACATCCAGCACGACCAGAGTGGTATTTCAACGACGACTCCACAACAACTGGCGTTGCTGCTTCAAAGTCTCCCACCTATCCTACACAAGCCGAACCGAACACCAATATCAAGCTATAGTAAAGGTCCCGGGGTCTTTCCGTCCTGCTGCGCGAAACGAGCATCTTTACTCGTAATGCAATTTCACCGGGCCTATGGTTGAGACAGTCGAGAAGTCGTTACGCCATTCGTGCAGGTCGGAACTTACCCGACAAGGAATTTCGCTACCTTAGGATGGTTATAGTTACCACCGCCGTTTACTGGCGCTTAAGTTCTCAGCTTCGCCAACCCGAAGATTGACTAACCGGTCCCCTTAACGTTCCAGCACCGGGCAGGCGTCAGTCCGTATACATCGCCTTACGGCTTCGCACGGACCTGTGTTTTTAGTAAACAGTCGCTTCTCGCTGGTCTCTGCGGCCGGCCCCAGCTCAGAGTGCAAGACTCATCACCAGTTCCGGCCCCCCTTCTCCCGAAGTTACGGGGGCATTTTGCCGAGTTCCTTAACCATAGTTCACCCGAACGCCTCGGTATTCTCTACCTGACCACCTGAGTCGGTTTGGGGTACGGGCCGCCATGAAACTCGCTAGAGGCTTTTCTCGACAGCATAGGATCATCCACTTCACCACAATCGGCTCGGCATCAGGTCTCAGCCTTAATGAGTGACGGATTTGCCTATCACTCGGCCTACACCCTTACCCCGGGACAACCACCGCCCGGGCTGGACTACCTTCCTGCGTCACCCCATCGCTCACCTACTACAGACTTGGTTCAGCGGCTCCACCACGTCCCATTGTCCGAAGACTCCGGGCCGGCTTCGCGGCCTTAGCATCACCTGGTTCGACGTTGGCGCTTCAAAGCGGGTACGGGAATATCAACCCGTTGTCCATCGACTACGCCTGTCGGCCTCGCCTTAGGTCCCGACTTACCCTGGGCAGATCAGCTTGACCCAGGAACCCTTGGTCAATCGGCGCAAGAGTTTCCCACTCTTGTATCGCTACTCATGCCTGCATTCTCACTCGTGAACCGTCCACAACTGGATTCCTCCGCTGCTTCACCCGGCACACGACGCTCCCCTACCCATCACAGCGGGCGTTGGCCCTATAGCTGCAATGACACGACTTCGGTGGTGTACTTGAGCCCCGCTACATTGTCGGCGCGGAATCACTTGACCAGTGAGCTATTACGCACTCTTTCAAGGGTGGCTGCTTCTAAGCCAACCTCCTGGTTGTCTCTGCGACTCCACATCCTTTCCCACTTAGCACACGCTTAGGGACCTTAGTCGGTGTTCTGGGCTGTTTCCCTCTCGACCATGGAGCTTATCCCCCACAGTCTCACTGCCACGCTCTCACTTACCGGCATTCGGAGTTTGGCTAAGGTCAGTAACCCGGTGAGGCCCATCGCCTATCCAGTGCTCTACCTCCGGCAAGAAACACGTGACGCTGCACCTAAATGCATTTCGGGGAGAACCAGCTATCACGGAGTTTGATTGGCCTTTCACCCCTAACCACAGGTCATCCCCCAGGTTTTCAACCCTGGTGGGTTCGGTCCTCCACGAAGTCTTACCTCCGCTTCAACCTGCCCATGGCTAGATCACTCCGCTTCGGGTCTTGGGCATGCAACTCAGACGCCCTATTCGGACTCGCTTTCGCTACGGCTACCCCACACGGGTTAACCTCGCTACACACCGCAAACTCGCAGGCTCATTCTTCAAAAGGCACGCAGTCACGAGACGTAAGGCAAGCCTCACATCCGACGCTCCCACGGCTTGTAGGCACACGGTTTCAGGTACTATTTCACTCCGCTCCCGCGGTACTTTTCACCATTCCCTCACGGTACTATCCGCTATCGGTCACTAGGGAATATTTAGGCTTAGCGGGTGGTCCCGCCAGATTCACACGGAATTTCTCGGGCTCCGTGCTACTTGGGAGAAGCTCAAGTGAGCCGCACAGATTTCGTCTACGGGGGTCTTACCCTCTACGCCGGACCTTTCGCATGTCCTTCGACTATCCATACGGTTTCTGACTCACCGACCGGCCGGCAGACCAATCAAGAACTTTCCCACGACCCCGCTCTGGCAACCCCTGCCGGGTCTCACACCAAAACGGTTTAGCCTCATCCGGTTTCGCTCGCCACTACTCCCGGAATCACGGTTGTTTTCTCTTCCTGAGGGTACTGAGATGTTTCACTTCCCCTCGTTCCCTCCACACACCCTATGTGTTCAGGTGCGGGTGACAGCCCATGACGACTGCCGGGTTTCCCCATTCGGAAACCCCCGGATCAAAGCCTGGTTGACGGCTCCCCGGGGACTATCGTGGCCTCCCACGTCCTTCATCGGTTCCTAGTGCCAAGGCATCCACCGTGCGCCCTTAAAAACTTGGCCACAGATGCTCGCGTCCACTGTGCAGTTCTCAAACAACGACCAGACACCCACCCTCAGACACCATGAAGATGTCATCAAGTAGGACCGGCACTGAAGCAACGACCATGACGGCCGTTCCCTCAGGACCCAACAACGTGCCCGACACACCCGACCTTGCTTGGTCTCACTTTCCACGCCGAAGCAGTACTTGTGAGGCCAACAGACCGTGTGTGCCGAATAGTCAACGTTCCACCCATGAGCAACCGTGTGAGACATTCGCTCACATCCGGCTATGTGCTCCTTAGAAAGGAGGTGATCCAGCCGCACCTTCCGGTACGGCTACCTTGTTACGACTTCGTCCCAATCGCTGGTCCCACCTTCGACGGCTCCTCCCCTTACGGGTTAGGCCACCGGCTTCGGGTGTTACCGACTTTCGTGACGTGACGGGCGGTGTGTACAAGGCCCGGGAACGTATTCACCGCAGCATGCTGATCTGCGATTACTAGCAACTCCAACTTCATGGGGTCGAGTTGCAGACCCCAATCCGAACTGAGGCCGGCTTTTTGGGATTCGCTCCGCCTCGCGGCATCGCAGCCCTTTGTACCGACCATTGTAGCACGTGTGCAGCCCAAGACATAAGGGGCATGATGATTTGACGTCGTCCCCACCTTCCTCCGAGTTGACCCCGGCAGTCTCCTGTGAGTCCCCATCACCCCGAAAGGCATGCTGGCAACACAGAACAAGGGTTGCGCTCGTTGCGGGACTTAACCCAACATCTCACGACACGAGCTGACGACAACCATGCACCACCTGTATACCGACCACAAGGGGGCGACTATCTCTAGCCGTTTCCGGTATATGTCAAGCCTTGGTAAGGTTCTTCGCGTTGCGTCGAATTAAGCCACATGCTCCGCTGCTTGTGCGGGCCCCCGTCAATTCCTTTGAGTTTTAGCCTTGCGGCCGTACTCCCCAGGCGGGGAACTTAATGCGTTAGCTGCGGCACCGACGACGTGGAATGTCGCCAACACCTAGTTCCCAACGTTTACGGCGTGGACTACCAGGGTATCTAATCCTGTTCGCTCCCCACGCTTTCGCTCCTCAGCGTCAGTAATGGCCCAGAGATCCGCCTTCGCCACCGGTGTTCCTCCTGATATCTGCGCATTTCACCGCTACACCAGGAATTCCGATCTCCCCTACCACACTCAAGCCTGCCCGTATCGAATGCAGACCCGGGGTTAAGCCCCGGGCTTTCACAACCGACGCGACAAGCCGCCTACGAGCTCTTTACGCCCAATAATTCCGGACAACGCTCGCACCCTACGTATTACCGCGGCTGCTGGCACGTAGTTAGCCGGTGCTTCTTCTGCAGGTACCGTCACTTGCGCTTCTTCCCTGCTGAAAGAGGTTTACAACCCGAAGGCCGTCATCCCTCACGCGGCGTCGCTGCATCAGGCTTTCGCCCATTGTGCAATATTCCCCACTGCTGCCTCCCGTAGGAGTCTGGGCCGTGTCTCAGTCCCAGTGTGGCCGGTCGCCCTCTCAGGCCGGCTACCCGTCGTCGCCTTGGTAGGCCATTACCCCACCAACAAGCTGATAGGCCGCGGGATCATCCTGCACCGCCGGAGCTTTCCACCAACCCCCATGCAGAGGAAGGTCATATCCGGTATTAGACCTCGTTTCCAAGGCTTGTCCCAGAGTGCAGGGCAGATTTCCCACGTGTTACTCACCCGTTCGCCACTAATCCACTCCGAAGAGCTTCATCGTTCGACTTGCATGTGTTAAGCACGCCGCCAGCGTTCGTCCTGAGCCAGGATCAAACTCTCCGTGAATGTCTACCCGTAATCGGGTAACCACTTCGGAAGAGCGGCACGGCAACCACCGGAATAGGCGGCCCCGCGCACTGCGTCCTCGCTAGTGTTTTACTTCATAAAGGAATCTCCAACCCCACCAAACGGTGAGGCCGGGGATGTCAACATATCTGGCGTTGACTTTTGGCACGCTGTTGAGTTCTCAAGGAACGGACACTTCCTTCGAGCCGCTTATCAGGCGGACCCTCCGGGCGCTTCGTTCGTTCTTTCGTGTTTCCCAGCTTAGCAGAACAATTTCGGCCGTTTTACCGGCTTCATTCATTCTGAATTCCCGCTGGGAGGGATTCGCCTGGACTCAATGGCGGGCATCCGTAGATGCTCACTGCTTCGTCCTGGCTACGTCGTAGACTCTAAACCTTCAAGGCGACTGTTGTCCAGTCCGTCTCAACCGTTCAAACCTACTAGCGCATGTGGGCCACGTCAATGGTTTTTGTGCGCTGATGAGAAGACTACCAGGTCAGCGGCCCTGTCCCGACCACCGACGACCCCTACGCCGCCACCGGATTGAGGTCCGCCCGATCGGCGGATTCGAGGTCGCCGGCGTCGCCGGTCGCGGCGGCTCGGCGGCCGAGGACCAGGGCGTAGAGAAGGAAGAGCAGCTCGGCGAGCGCGCCGATGCCGATCCGGGCCCAGGTGGGGAGTCCGGAGGGGGTGACGAAGGCTTCGAGCAGTCCGCTGACGAACAGGACGACGGTGAGGCCGATCGCCATGCCGATCACCGAGCGGCCCTCCTCGGCGAGGGCGGTGGCTCGGGGGCGGGGGCCGGGGTCGATGACGGTCCAGCCGAGGCGGAGGCCCAGGCCGGCGGCGACGAAGACGGCGGTGAGTTCGAGCAGGCCGTGCGGGAGCAGCAGGCCGAGGAAGAAGTCCAGGCGGCCGGCCGAGCTCATCAGGCCGAGGGCGACGCCGAGGTTCATCACGTTGCTGATCAGGACCCAGATGACCGGGAGGCCCAGCAGGACGCCGAAGATCAGGCACTGGGCGGCGACCCAGGCGTTGTTGGTCCACACCTGGGCGGCGAACGAGCTGGCGGGGTGGTCGGAGTAGTACGTCTCGTACTGGCCGCCGGGCTTGGTCATCTCGCGGATCTGGTCGGGGGCGGCCAGGCTGTCGCGGATTTCGGGGTGGGCGGCGATCCACCAGCCGATCAGGGCGGAGAACAGGATCGAGAGCACCGCGATCGGTATCCACCAGCGGCGGGAGCGGTAGAGCGCGGCGGGGAAGCTGACGGTGAAGTACCGGACGGCGTCGCGCCAGGAGGCGGTGCGGGCGCCGGTCACCGCGCTGCGGGCCCGGGCCACCAGGGTGGTGAGCCGGCCGACCAGGGTGGGGTCGGGGGCGGCGGACTGGATCTGGGCCAGGTGGCTGGTGGCGCGTTGGTAGAGCGTGACGAGTTCGTCGGCCTCCTCCCCGCTGAGGCGGCGCCGCTTGCTCAGGACCTCCAGACGGTGCCACTCCGCCTGGTGGGCGGTGACGAAGACGTCGAGGTCCATACGGCGGTCTCCTGCGGGTGAAGGGCTACGAGTCCGGCTCAGCATGCCAGAGGGGAGGGCTGCGCTACGCGGGGGCCGGACAGCGCCGTATGTTGGCGGCTGGAGATCGCGGGGTGGACCCCGCCGGATCGGACGGGCGGGGTGGCGGACCATGAGTCAGTTGGTGACGGGCGAGGCGGTGGTCCTCGGGCTGCGGTCGGCCAAGCTGCCGAGTCGGGCGCTGGCGATCTGGCTGGATCTGTTCGCCGAGTTCGCGGTGCTGATCGGCGTGCTCTACCTGCTGGACTCGACCCTCAACGCGGTGGACTCCGCCGCCGCGGCGGCGATCGCGCTCGGGCTGATGGTGTTCTGCCTGGTGGGCGTACCGGTGCTGGTGGAGACCCTGACCCGCGGGCGGTCGCTCGGGAAGCTGGCGCTGGGTCTGCGAGTGGTGCGGACCGACGGCGGGCCGGTGCGGTTCCGGCACGCTCTGGTGCGCGGCCTGGTGGGTTTCGCCGAGCTGCTGATGTTCATGGGCGTACCGGCGGTCGTCTGCTCGCTGGTCTCGCCGGAGGGCCGCCGGCTCGGGGACGTCTTCGCCGGGACCCTGGTGGTCCGGGAGCGGGTGCCCGGGGCGGGTGCCGGGCGGGCCGCGCTGCCGCCGCTGTCCCCGGAGCTGATGCAGGGGCTGGGCGGCGGGCTGGTGGCGCTGGACCTGTCGGCGGTCCCGGAGGGGCTGTGGCTGGCGATCCGGCAGTACCTGGGGCGGATCGGGCAGCTGGACCCGGCGGTCGGGCACGGCATGGCACTGCGGCTGGTCGGTGACCTGGTGGCCCGCACCGGTCAGGCCGCACCGTACGGGGTGCCCCCGGCGGCGTACCTCGGTGCGGTGCTCGCGGAGCGCCAACGGCGTGACTGGGAGCGGTCGTTGGGCCACCAGGCGCAGCAGCAGGCGTCCCAGGCACCGCCGTACGCACCGCCCGTTCCGGCGCCGACTCCCCCGGTGACGCCGCCGGGTCCGTCCGCTCCGTCGACCGGTTTCGCGCCGCCGGCCTGAGGCGGGGTCAGGCGTAGTACTCGGTCGGCCACTGGTTGGGCGGGGACTCCAGCTCCTCCAGCTCGATGCCCGAGGCGGCGAGCACCACGTCCCCGGCCAGGTGGACGATCTGCTGCTCGCCGGTCTCCAGGTCGGCGACCTGGTACTGCTCGACCTGGAGCGGGCCCGAGTCGGTCTCATGGGTCTGCACGGACTCCAGCAGCCAGCCCTGGTCGAGGGTGCGCGGCGCCAGCACCGGGTCGGTGAAGGCGACCAGCCGGACCCGGGAGCTGCTGCCCGGCTGGAGCCGGAGCAGCCGGGCGGTGGCGATCAGGAAAGCCGGGGACGAGCCGGTGAAGGCGTGCGCCCGGTCGTACCCCTCGGCCGCCTCGGCCGCGTGCTCGGGGTTGCCGTCGGCCGCCGTACGGACCCAGGTGACGCCGTCGACCGCGCCGCCGCGCACCAGCCAGCCGCCGGAGCGCAGTTCGAGCCTGAGCGGGCGGGCCCGGGAGTCCAGGGTGAGGTCGGTGGTGGCCAGCACGGCGCCGTCGGGGGCGTACGTCTTGGAGACGTAGCGCCAGCCGGCCGGGCCGGGGGCGCAGCTGAAGCGTTCCTCGCTGGGTGGCAGGTGGGCGTGACCCTCGAGAAGTGTGGCTGGGTGGTGCAGGTAGCGACCGTTGGGCATGGCCCGAAGCCTACGTGCAACCTTTCCCGGGCCCGGCGGCATCAGCCTGTCGGGGGGTGCGCCGACGCGCCGCCCAGGAGGGAGGGGCCTCGCGATGGCGAAACAGGCGCACGCCGACGAGTTCACCGCTTACGTGGCTTCCAGGGGCGGCTGGTTACGGAAGGTGGCGTACCTGCTCTGCGCGGACTGGCACCGGGCGGACGACCTGGTGCAGGAGAGCATCACCAAGCTCTACGTGCAGTGGCCGCGGGTGAGCCGGGCGGAGAACGTCGACGGGTACGCCAGGAAGGTCCTGCTGAACACCTTCCTGGCCGAGCAGCGCACCGCCTGGTGGCGGCGGACCGACCGGACCGAGGTGCCGGCCGACGGGGCGCTGCCGCTCGCGGGCGATCTGGACGCCGCGCTGGACCTGCGGCGGGCGCTGATGGCGCTGCCGCCCCGGCAGCGGGCGGCGGTGGTGCTTCGGTACTACTGCGATCTGAGCGTGGATCAGACCGCGGACGCGCTGGGCTGCTCGTCCGGCAATGTGAAGAGCCAGAGTGCCCGGGGGCTTGAGGCGCTGCGGCGCTCGCTCGCCCCGGGGCGGCTGACGTTTTCGGAGGGACCGGCGTAATGGCTGAAGAACTTCCTTCGCTCGCCGCGGAGTTGGAGGCGCTCGTGGATGTTCCTGGACCGGTCAGCACGGTGGACGCGTACCGGGCGCAGCGGGACGGGGAGGCGCGGCTGCGCCGTCGTCGGCGGGGCGCCGTCGCGGCAGTCGGGGTGGCCGTGGTGGTGGCCGCGACGCTGTCGCTGACGCTGCCCGGTGGTGGCGGGCAGTCGCTCGGCCCGGCCGGACCGGGTTCGCCGAGCGCGGTGCCCTCGTTCTCGCGGAGTCCGCTGTCCACGCCCTCGCCCACCCGGCTGCCCAGCGCCCTCCCTTCGGGGGCGGCCACCCAGACCACGGCGCCTTACACGGGGCGGTCACCGCTCACGGCGGAAGCCGAGTTCGGCTGGCTGCCGGAGCGGGTGCGGACGGTCCGCTACCAGCTCTCCCCGATGGGCCTGACGATGATCGCGGAGACCGACGACGCGGGCGACTCACCGACACGCTTCTCGCTCCAGGCCTTCCCGGCCGGGACGACGCCCCCGATGTCGGACTTCCCGGGCGGATCCCACGCACTCAAGGTCCCCGCACCTCCGGTGAACGGGCAGGAGGCCTACTGGGTCTCCTCCGACGACCCCGGCTATGCGCAGGCGCTGAACATCCTGCGCTGGAAGAGCCCGGACGGGCGGTGGCTGGAGCTGACCAGTGACCACCTGTCGGCGGCGGACCGGCAGCAGCTGCCGCTGCGGATCGCCGAAACGGCGGTGGTGGAGCGCCGGTCGATCCCGTTGCCGCTCCGGTTGGACGGGATCCCGCCGGGCTTCGTGCTCAGTTCGGCGTCCTTCGAGCGGCGGAACGGCTCCGGCCCGGAATCGTGGCGGGTGGAGCTGATCTACTCCTCGACTCCCGGCAAGTACTTCAGCACCGTGGTGACGCCGGGCGGCGGCGCGGGGTGCAAGTCTTCGGGCGGGGTGTCGGCCTGCGTGGGGATGGACATGGCGAACGCGCTCGCCGACCTGGGCGGCGCGGAGGGCTGGCTGGCCAAGGTCACCCTGCTCGGCGCCGACCCGGCCAACTGGACGACCGACGTGCTCAACTGACGGCGCGTGGTCGACGAGTGGGGGACGCCCGGTGCCGGGCGTCCCCCACTGTGCTCGGTGCGGGCAGGGCCGCCGGGAACGGGGTTCGGTTCACGTGCAACCTTTGGGACGCCCGGCCACATCAGGGGGGCAAGGGTGTGCCCGTGTGCCGCCCGGATGGGGGGATCTCAATGGCGAAGCTGTCGCGCGACGCCGAGTTCACGGCATTCGTCACCTCGAGAAGCGGGTGGCTCCGCAAGGTGGCGTACCTGCTCTGCGCGGACTCGCACCGGGCGGACGACCTGGTGCAGGAGAGCGTCACCAAGCTCTACGTGAACTGGCACCGGGCCCAACGGGCGGACAACCTGGATGGCTACGCCAGGGTGGTGCTGGTGAACACGTTCCTCGCCGAGCAGCGCACCGCGTGGTGGCGGCGGACCGCCCGGGGGGAGGCGGTGGTGGACGGCGTCGCGGAACTCGGCCGCGAGCTGGAGACATCCCTGGACCTACGACGGGCGCTCGCCGCGCTGCCGTCCCGGCAGCGGGCCACCGTGGTGCTCCGCTACTACTGCGACCTGACGGTGGAACAGACCGCCGAGGCGATGGGGTGCTCGGCCGGCAACGTCAAGAGTCAGACCTCGCGCGGCCTCGACGCGCTCCGGCGCAGCCTGGCGGGCGATCCCTTCAGCGCACCTGGAGGTGTGGCGTGATGAACGACGAGATGCCGCAGCTGGCGGCGCAGTTGACCGAACTCGCCGAGAACGCCGGGGCGGGGAGGATGCCGGACGTGGAACGGGCCCGGCGGGAGGGGCGGGGTCGGATGCGGAGGCGCAGGCTGGCAGCGCTCGGTGGGGCGGCGGCGGTCCTGGTGGCGGTCGGTCTGCTGGGTTCCGGGCTCCGGGACCGGTACGACGGGGCGCCGGGACCGGCGGTCAGTCCGACCGTGGGGCCGACCTCGCTCACCGCGAACGTGCGGTTCGGCTGGCTGCCCGACCCTGCGAACTCCGGTCTGGAGTACCTCATCGAGGACGGCCGAGCGACGGCGAGCGTCATCGTGAACCACGAACCGCAACCTCTCTACACCGTGGTCCTGACCCCGCCCGGGTCGAAGCCGGGAGCTCGGTTCCCCCGCGGGGACTACGAGCTGGAGGACGCTCCGAAGGTGCACGGCCGCCCCGCGTACTGGCTGCTCGACAACAGCGGCGGCGCCCCGCTCTCGACGCGTGGCTCCCATCTGCGCTGGCAGGTCCCGGGCGGCCGGTGGGCCGAACTCACCACGACGTCCCCGCCGAGGAGCGCGGAGGCCGAGCAGGCGATGCTGCGCGTCGCGGAGGGCGTGACCTTCGGGGCCGTAGAGGTGCCACTTCCGGTGCGCTTCGCCGACACCCCCGGACCGGTCCGGCCCATCGGCGTGAGCCTGAGCGACTTGGCCGTCGTCGGGAAGAGCCACAACTGGCGGCTGGGGATCGCGGTCGAGGTCGAGGGGCAGCGGATGTCACTCAGCGCCGACTGGCGCGCCACCGCGCCGACCGTGACGATCTCGAAGGGGCAGCCCTCCCTCGACCGGATCGTGCCGGCCAACGGCGAGTGCCTGTGGAAGGACAGCGTCGAACTCTGCCTCAGCTCGGACGCGGGCGTATCCAGGGAACTGACGCCTGACGAGCGAGCACTGATCCTGAAGGTGCTGGACGGGGTCACGGTGAACCCCGACTTCAAGTAGCGGGAACGGCCGTGCGGCCGGTGCCACGGGGGCACCGGCCGCACGGTTCGTTACTGAGGCGCGATCAGTAGCGGTACTGCTCGGCCTTGTACGGGCCCTCGACCGGGACGCCGATGTAGTCGGCCTGCTCCTGGCTCAGGACGGTGAGCTTGACGCCCAGGGCGTCCAGGTGGAGGCGGGCCACCTTCTCGTCCAGGTGCTTGGGCAGCACGTAGACGCCGACCGGGTACTCCTCGGTCTTGGTGAACAGCTCGATCTGCGCGATCGTCTGGTTCGCGAAGGAGTTCGACATCACGAACGACGGGTGACCGGTCGCGTTGCCGAGGTTCAGCAGACGGCCCTCGGACAGCATGATGATCGTGTGGCCGTCGGCGAAGCGCCACTCGTGGACCTGCGGCTTGACCTCGGTCCGCACGATGCCCGGCAGCTTCGACAGACCGGCGATGTCGATCTCGTTGTCGAAGTGGCCGATGTTGCCGACGATCGCCTGGTGCTTCATCTGCTCCATGTGCTTGGCAAGGATGATGTCCTTGTTGCCCGTGGTGGTGATGAAGATGTCCGCGATGGAGACGACCTCCTCCAGGGTGGTCACCTGGTAGCCGTCCATCGCCGCCTGCAGCGCGCAGATCGGGTCGATCTCGGTGATGATCACGCGGGCGCCCTGGCCGCGCAGCGACTCCGCCGAGCCCTTGCCCACGTCGCCGTAGCCGCAGACCACCGCGACCTTGCCGCCGATCAGCACGTCGGTGGCGCGGTTGATGCCGTCGATCAGCGAGTGCCGGCAGCCGTACTTGTTGTCGAACTTCGACTTGGTGACGGCGTCGTTGACGTTGATCGCCGGGAACAGCAGGTTGCCGTCACGGTGCATCTCGTAGAGACGGTGGACACCGGTGGTGGTCTCCTCGGTGACGCCCTTGATCGTGGCGGCCATCTCGGTCCACTTGCCGGGGGCGTCCTTGAGGGTGCGGTTGAGCACCTCGAGGATGAGGCGGTACTCGTCGTTGTCCGCGGTGGACGGGTCCGGAGCGGCACCGGCCTTCTCGAACTCGACGCCCTTGTGGATCAGGAGCGTCGCGTCGCCGCCGTCGTCCAGGATCATGTTCGGGGTCTGACCGTTCGGCCAGGTCAGCGCCTGCTCGGTGCACCACCAGTACTCCTCCAGCGTCTCGCCCTTCCAGGCGTACACCGGGACACCGGACGGGTTCTCGGGGGTGCCCTCCGGGCCGACCGCGATGGCGGCGGCCGCGTGGTCCTGGGTGGAGAAGATGTTGCAGGAGCACCAGCGGACCTCGGCGCCGAGGGCGACCAGGGTCTCGATCAGGACGGCGGTCTGCACGGTCATGTGCAGCGAACCGGTGATCCGGGCGCCGGCCAGCGGCTTGGTGGCCGAGAACTCCTTGCGGATCGACATCAGACCCGGCATCTCGTGCTCGGCGAGCTGGATCTCCTTGCGACCGAAGGCGGCAAGCGAGAGGTCGGCGACCTTGAAGTCACCGTTGAGGTTGGTCGACATGCGGTAGTGCTCCTCAGCTGCGTGGGGTGGTGCTGGCCTGTCTTACGGGTGTGCTCAGTGGCAGGACGCCCGACTGCACGGCGTACTGCTCCTGCGGCACAATCCGTCGGAGGACCTCTCTCCCTCGACCGCCCGCGCCCGGGTCTACCGGACGCCGTCGATCGACCGCCATCAGCAGCGACGTTTGGCACTGCTGACGAATCTACACCGACGGCGTAATCGCACGGGATTCGTACGGGTGGTTTCGGCCGAGATCCGTGCCCCGATCCGACGGTGCGTCAGTGCGTGGGGCCGCCGGGGGTGGCCGCCGGGTCGAGGCCCTGGGCCTCCTTCTCGGCGCTGTAGATGTCCGGCTCCAGGTAGATCACCCGGGCGATCGGGACCGCCTTGCGGACCCGGGCCTCGGCCAGGTCGATCGCCTCGGCCACCTGAACGGCGCTGTCCTCCGCGTTGACGCCGATCTTCGCGGCGACCAGCAGCTCCTCCGGGCCGAGGTGCAGGGTGCGCATGTGGATGATCCGGGTCACCGAGTCGTGGTCGACCAGCGCCGCGCGGATCTTCTGGACGTCGTTCTTGTCGGCGGACTCGCCGATCAGCAGGCTGCGGGTCTCCAGTGCGAGCACCACCGCGATGGCCACCAGCAGCACGCCGATGGAGAGGGTGCCGACGCCGTCCCACACCCCGTCACCCGTGATGACGGTGAGCCCGACGCCGAGCAGCGCGAGCACCAGACCGATCAGCGCGCCGAAGTCCTCCAGCAGGACCACCGGCAGTTCGGGCGCCTTGGCCCGGCGGATGTACTCCACCCAGCCGAGGGTTCCCTTGGCCTTCCTGCCCTCGGTGATCGCCGTGTAGAAGGACCAGCTCTCGGCGATGATCGCGAAGGCCAGCACACCGACCGCCCAGTACCAGCCGTGCAGCTCGTGCGGGTGGCGGATCTTCTCCACGCCCTCGTACACCGCGAACAGGCCACCGACACTGAACAGCACGATGGAGACCACGAAGGCGTAGATGTACCGCTCGCGGCCGTACCCGAACGGGTGCTCCTCGTCGGCCTCGCGGGCCGCCCGCTTGCTGCCCACCAGCAGCAGCACCTGGTTGCCCGAGTCCGCCACCGAGTGCACGCCTTCGGCCAGCATCGAGGACGAGCCGGTGAAGGCGAAGGCCGTGAACTTGCTCGCGGCGATCGCCAGGTTCGCGGACAGCGCCGCAACCAGTGCCTTGGTGCCGCCTTCGGTGCTCATGCTGGGGTGGTGTCCCTCCGACTGGGCCGGTGCACCGCACCGGCCGACGCTCAGCTTGCCGACCGCACACAGTATCCCGGTGGGGTACGGAGGCTGAGCGCCGGTCAGTCCCGCGTGGCGGCCAGTCCGAGGTAGACGGCGGCGAAGTCGGTGAGCGCGGTGAGCTCGGCCAGGGCCTGGAGCGGATCGGCCAGCGCGCTGCGGTACTCGGTCAGCCGGACCTCGTGCGCCTCGGCCAGCCGGTGCGCGCGGCGGACCGGGTAGCTCGGCTCCGGCACCTCGGCCTGGTCCTCCTCGGCCGGTTCGGCGGCGCGGCCCGGGGTCTGACGGAGCAGCAGCACCTGGAGCAGCAGCGGGTCGGGCTCGTCCACCCGGTCCCGGAAGAAGTCGTCGGGGTCGGCGCCCGAGCCGAGCTGGCCGACGAACATGCCCCGATGGGCGGTCAGCACCTGCGGCAGCGCCCCAGCCAGTGCCGGACGGCCGGCCCGGTCGGCCAGCATGGTGGCGAACCGCTCCGCCACCGCCGTCGCCACCGGGCCCTCGGCCCAGAGCAGCGGCACGGTGCCGGAGAGCTTGGCC
This sequence comes from Kitasatospora gansuensis, assembly GCF_014203705.1. Taxonomy (NCBI): domain Bacteria; kingdom Bacillati; phylum Actinomycetota; class Actinomycetes; order Kitasatosporales; family Streptomycetaceae; genus Kitasatospora; species Kitasatospora gansuensis. The sequence continues at coordinate 5,032,044 of NZ_JACHJR010000001.1, read as the reverse complement.
GCCAGGTCCTTGGCCGGGTTCACGTACGCGCCGGCGTCCGGGCGGCAGCGGACCGCGGCCTCGTCCAGCCGGTCGGCGGTGGCCTGCAGCGATCCCGGCGGCAGTTGGGTCACCCCGAGCTTCTCGGTGAGCGCCAGCAGCGGGGCCAGCAGCGCCCAGAGCGCGCCCGGGTCCAGCGCGGGCAGGTCGGGCTCGGCGTCGGCGGCCTGATCGGCCGGGTCCACCGCGGACGGCGCGTACGGCAGCGGCAGGCCGCGGACCTGGTGCGCGGCCTCGGTCAGCGGGCTCGTCGTCGGGGCGATCACCACCACCGAGCAGCCGCGCGCGTACGCCTGCTGGGCGAGGCCGATCAGGCCCTGCTCGGTGCCGTCGATGGAGGCGATCACCAGCAGGTCGATCGGGCCGACCCAGCCCGGCAGTTGCCAGCTCATCCCGGCCGAGAAGACCGGGTCGGCGGCCGTCCGGTCACGTCGCACCGGCTCGGCGTCGGTCGGCGGCAGCGGGAGCACCTGGGTGGTCCCGGCGGCCAGCACGGCCAGCGCACCGCCGGCGGCCAGCACGCTGCCGTGGCCCGCGACCAGCAGGGTGCGCGGGCGGCCGTCCGGCCGCAGCGCCGCGAGCCCGGCGTCGTCGGCGAGCCGCAGTGCGGTCCGCACCCGGGCCCCGGCACCCGCCAGGGCGAGCAGGGCGTGGTCCCGGTCGGCGCGCTGGAGGGCGGCCGGGTCGTCGAGCAGGCTGTCGTCGATCATGCGGCTGGCCTCCGGCCAAGATCAGGAGGGGCGGCGGGCCTCGTCCACCAGGAGCACCGGGATGCCGTCGCGGACCGGGTAGACCAGGCCGCAGCTCTCGCCGGTGCAGCGCAGCTCGCGCTCCTCGCCCTTGCTCTCCTCGGCGAGCGCGGAGTGGCACTCGGGGCAGACCAGGATCTCCAGCAGGAAGGACGGCAGGCTGCTCATGGGTCGTCAGGCTCCAGAAGTCGGTACGCGGTGCGCCGGTACAACGGTGCCCCGGCCGGTGGCCACCCTACCGGCCGGGGATACGAGTGCGGGTGTCAGGCGCGGATGAGGGTGAGGACGGTGTCGCGGACGGTGGCCATGGTGGCGGGGTCGTCGGCTTCGACGTTGAGGCGCAGCAGGGGTTCGGTGTTGGAGGCGCGGAGGTTGAGCCACCAGGTGGGGGTGGTGATGGTCAACCCGTCGAGGGTGTCGGTGGTGGCGCCCTCAAAGGTGGCGTAGTGGGTGCGGACCTTGTCGGTGGCCGCCTGCTGGTCGGTGACGGTGGAGTTGATCTCACCGGAGGCGGCGTAGCGGTCGTACTGGGTGGTGAGGGTGGAGAGAGGCTGGCTCTGGTGGCCGAGGGCGGCCAGGACGTGGAGGGCGGCGAGCATGCCGGTGTCGGCGCGCCAGAAGTCGCGGAAGTAGTAGTGGGCGGAGTGTTCGCCGCCGAATACCGCGTTTGTGGTGGCCATTTCCTGCTTGATGAAGGAGTGGCCGACGCGGGTGCGCACGGGGGTGGCGCCGAGTTCGCGGACGACCTCGGGGACGGTGTGGGAGGTGATGAGGTTGTGGATCACCACCGGGTTGGCCTCACCGTTCGCTTGTGCGCGGGTGATCTCGCGGGCGGCGACCAGCGCGGTGATCGCCGACGGCGACACCGCCTGGCCGCGCTCGTCGATGACGAAGCAGCGGTCCGCGTCGCCGTCGAACGCAAGGCCCAGGTCGGCGCCGCACTCGGTGACCTTGGCCTGCAGGTCGACCAGGTTGGCCGGGTCCAGCGGGTTCGCCTCGTGGTTGGGGAACGTGCCGTCCAGCTCGAAGTACAGCTCCACCAGGTCGATGGGCAGCCCCGCGAAGACGGTCGGCACCGTGTGCCCGCCCATCCCGTTGCCCGCGTCGACGACGACCTTCAGCGGCCGGATCCCGCCCAGGTCCACCAGCCCCAGCAGATGCCCCACGTACCCACCCAGGGTGTCCTTCGCCGACAGCGTGCCCGGGGTTACGTCCAGCGCCGGCACGGTCACGCTGTCGTCCGGCCCGGTCCAGGACTCCACCAGCTCACGGATCTCCGCCAGCCCGGTGTCCTGCCCCACCGGTGAGGCGCCCGCACGGCACAGCTTGATGCCGTTGTACTGCGCCGGATTGTGGGAAGCCGTGAACATCGCACCCGGCAGATCCAGCGACCCCGACGCGTAGTACAGCTGGTCGGTGGAGCACAGCCCGATCTCCACCACATCCGCACCCGAAGCCGCAGCACCCTGCGCGAACGCCCGCGACAGCGACGGCGACGACGGCCGCATGTCATGACCCACCACGATCGCCGACGCGCCCACCACCCGCACGAACGCCGCACCCAACGCGAACGACAACGACTCGTCCCACTGATCCGGCACCACACCACGCACGTCGTACGCCTTCACCAGCTGCTTCAAGTCCCGCACTGCCACTCCACACCTGTTGGGTCCTCAGAGGAGGGCAGCGTACCCGCAGGTGATGACCGGTTCGGTGCGGTCAGTTGTCAGGTGAGCGGAGCACGCGCAGGTGGCCGCGGCGGCCCGCCTCGGTGGGGTCGGGCTCGGGCATCCGGGTCTGACGGGGCGTCTGGGGACGGGCCGCCTCGCGGACCGCGTTGGCCAGGGCCTCGAGGTCGTCGCTGGAGCGCCGGAGCGGGCCGACCTCGGCCGCCAGCCGGACCACCTCCCAGCCGCGCGGGGCGGTCAGGCGCTCGGCGTGCTCGGCGCACAGGTCGTAACAGTGCGGCTCGGCGTACGTCGCGAGCGGGCCGAGGACGGCGGTGGAGTCCGCGTAGACGTACGTCAGCGTCGCGACGGCCGGTCGGCCGCACGCGGTCCGCGAACAACGACGTACAGAGCTCACGAGGGTGGACGGTACCGCACTCCTGACCAGGCCGCGAAGACCCTCCCCCACCGAGTGTCACGTGTCGCCGACATGGGCCCGGCCGGGGTGGTCCACTTCCGGGCTGCCAAGGGCTACGCTCGACACTGATATGGACAGCTCCGCACCCCAATCACCGGCCGAGCAGCCTCGGCGCCGCAGGCATCGGGACCGCCACGGCCGCGGCCTGCGAGGACCGCTGGCGCCTCCTCAGGTGCCCATCTCGCTCACCAGGTCCGAGCTGTTCGACGACTACGTGCGCGAGTCGGTGGAACGGCTGGAACGGCGGTGGCCGCAGCTGATCGACGTGGAGTTCGCCGTGCAGGAGGTGCCGCTCGCCGACGCGGGGGCGCCGGAGCCGGAGGCGGTGCCGCTCGGGCGGGTGATCGCGGCTGCGCAGGGGCGGAAGAGTCGCATCATCGTGTACCGGCGGCCGGTGGAGATCCGGGTGAAGACTCGGGACGACCGGGCCGCGTTGGTGCACGAGATCCTGATCGAGCAGGTCGCGGATCTGTTGGGGCTTTCGCCGGACGCGATCGATCCTCGGTACGACGAGGAGTAGGGGCTCAGCTTTTTTGCAGGGCGCTTGGTCTTACGGTCCAGGGGCTCGGGGAACTGCGAGGAGGTCTGGCGTTCGGGTCACTGCGAAAGTGCCTGACCGCCCACGCACGGATCACCTTTTACGAGGTCGGCGTCGCAGTTCCCCGAGCCCCTGTGGCTGATGCCCGGAGCACAGTGCCCGAGCCCCTGATGGCTGATGCCCGGAGCGCAGAGCCCCGAGCCCCGGAGGGCCTAGCGGAGCAGGACTGCCGGGTCGGGGTCGGCGTGGGGGACGCTGACGGTGTTGTGGTCGTCGTGGATGGACTGGATGGTGAACATCGGGACGTCCTTGTGCGGGAGCACGAGCATGCGGGCCGCTGCCACGGGGCCGCCGGAGACGGTTTCCACGGTGAGGCCGAAGATGCCGTTGAGGCCGGCCGGTTCAGGGGCGGGGAGGGCGACGGTGGCGCCGGCCGGGATGTCGACGTCCTTGGTGGCGGGGGTGCCGGCGGCGCTGCCGGCCGAGCTGGTGACCTTGACCTTGGCGGCGTCGCCGGTGGAGGTCAGGAAGAGGGTGGTGGCGCCGCCGCCGCGGTTGTCGGCGAGGCTGCCGCGCTTGCCGATCGGGGTCGCGCCGGTGATCCAGGCGGCGTCGGACTTGCCGTTCTGACTCTTGTCGACCCGGACGGTGGCGATCACCGGGGTCGGGTGGGCGGGGTCGGAGGGGCTGAGCCGAAGTGCGCCGGGCTCGCCGCGGGTGATCTTGTCGAGGTCGAGTGCGGTGACCATGCCCGCCTTGACGTGGACGGTCTCGAACCCGGCCGGGGTGAACCAGCCGTTCTTGCCGGAGACCTGGACCTTGAGGTCGGCGTCGTCCTCGCCCGGGGCGGCCACCACCAGGCGGGCGGTGTTGCCCTCGCCGAGCATCAGGCCGGGGAGCACCTGGGTGGGTGCGGGGTCGGCGGAGGCGGGCACCCAGTCGGCGCCCTTGTTGCCGTCGGCCGCGTGCAGCCCGGCGCCGACCCGGCCGCTGCGGGCCACCACGTGGATGGCCAGGTCCTTCTGATCCTTGATCAGGGACGGCAGCCGGAGGGCCTGTGAGGTGCCGGGGGCGAGCGCGATGCCGTCGGCGGCCTCGACCGCGATCGGGCCCTTGTCGCCGTAGAACTTGAGGTCGACCACGGCCCCGATCGACTCGGCGTTGACCAGGCTGACGTAGTCGACCCGGTCCCCCGCCGTGCTGGCCCCGGAGAACCAGAAGCTGGTGTCCGAGGGGGTGCAGTCGATGCCGGAGAGGCCGAGGCCCTGCTGGTCGGTGACCGTGGTGGTCTGGCCGACCGCGAAGCCGGGGGCGTACCCGCCGGTGCCGGTCGCGGTGGTGCCGGGGGCGATGTCACCGTTCTGGGCCGGGCCGAAGACCGGCGTGCCGACCTTGGCCAGCGCGACCTTGGCATCGCTGGGGGCGACGTTGGCGGGGTTGGCGCTCGGGCCGGCCGACGGGCTCGCGGGCGCGGCGGGCGCCGGGGCGGCGGCCGGGGTGCGCGGGGCGACGTCCAGCAGCGCGCCGTACCCGCCGGTGGCGGTGCCGCCCGTCGGGGTGAACAGCGAGAGCTGGGTGGTGCCGGTGAGGCCGTGCAGCGGCTGCGGGCAGACCTTGACGGTCCGTTCGACCTGGGCGGAGGTCGCGCCGCCGGTCACCGCGCCGGCCGGGTCCACCGGCGGGCGCAGCTCGGCGATGCCGAACACCACGCCGAGCACGACGGCCCCGGCGAGCAGGGAGGTGCCGGTACGGCTGCCGCCGAGCGCCTTGAGGGCGGGCGCCTTGAGCTCGGGGGCCTTGAAGCTGGGGGTCTTGAGCGTGGGCTTCTTCATGACGGTGGGTCAGCTCCCCGATCCGGGCCGGTACGGCTGGCCGTACGGGTCATTGGGGTCGTAGTACGGCTCCTGCTGCGGCTGCTCCGGCATCCAGACCTGCTGGTCGGTCTGCTGGGCCTGCGGCTGCTGCTCGTACCCCTGGTACTGCTGCTGGTCGTAGCCGGCGTACTGGTCGTAGCCGTACTGCGGCTGCTGCTCGTAGCCGTACGGGGCGGCGGGCTGCTGCTGGACGGCGTACTGGTCCCAGCTGTAGGGGTCGGCCTGCTGGTACGGGTCCTGGTACTGCTCGGCCGGGGGCTCGGGCGCCGGGTCCGGTTCGGTGACGGACTGCTGCGGGATGGCGGCGTAGACGCCGTTCTCCTGCTCGGTCCCTTCGGTCTCGCCCTCGCCGCGTTCGGCCAGGCGGCGGGCCCGGCGGCTGCCGGGGACGGGTGCCTGGGCCTGGGCGGCGGCGGCCAGCGCGGCGGCGGCCACCACCTCCTCGGGCAGGTCGTCGTCGTTGTGGTTGCGCCGGCCGGGCAGGGCGAGCACCAGGACGGTGGCGCCGAGCAGGAGCTGGACCCAGATCCAGCCGGTGTGCAGCAGGCCGGACTCGTGGGTGACGTCCAGTCGGCCGGCGGTGGCGGGGAGCTTGAAGCCCTGTGCCCAGCCGTCCAGGGTGACCGGCTCCAGGGCGGTGCCGTCCAGGGTGGCGGTCCACTGGGGGTCGGCCTGTTCGGCCAGTCGCAGGACCCGTCCGGCTGGGCCGGCCGGGAGCTCGCGGTAGATGTCGTGCACGCCGGACGGGAGCGGGGTGGCGGTGCCCTGGGCGTCGATGATCACGGCCCGGGTGGCGGGGGCGCCGGTGACCTGCCAGAGCGCGATGCCGTTCTCCTGGCTGAGCTTGGTCAGGCCGGGGGTGGTGTCCAGGACGTCCTTGACCTTGGGGGTCAGCGGGTCCTTGACCTCGACGTAGCCGATGCCCTGGCCGGCCAGCTCCTTGGCCTGTTCGCCGCCGGAGCCGGCCAGCAGCCGGCCGACCAGGCCGGTCAGCCGGCCCTGCGGGTCGTCGGCGGCGGCCACCGTGCCCTCGGCCTGACCGAGGGTCAGGCCCGCGCCGCGGACCAGCGCGTAGTGGACGGTGGCGGCCTGGGCGTCACCGCTGATCACCAGGGTGCGGGAGCGGTCGGTGGTGCCGGACTCCTCCGCGATGAAGGCGGGGACCTGGTCCGTCTCGGTCCGGCGGAGCGGACCCTGGGCGCCAGTGGCGGCCCACCAGACGGCGGTGCCCACCGGGGCGAGCACCGCGGTGGCGACCACCAGGGCGGCGACCGGCTGACGCCAGCCGAAGGCGATCCCGGCGACCCGGGTGTTGGCGCCGTCGGCGCCGATCGCGGCGGCGGCCAGCAGGGCGACACCGGTCAGCAGGGTGGCGGGCCCGGCCCAGGCGGCCACCGGGGCGCCGCCGGAGGCGGGGGTGACGGCGGTGCCGGCCACCACGACGGTGAACAGCAGACCGGCGAAGGCGGCACCCCAGGCGGCCAGCACGGCGCGTCGGCGGTCGGCCCGGAGCAGCGCGGCGAGCGCGGCGAGCACCACACCGGCGGAGAGCCAGACCGGCGGGACCCCGGCGCCGCCGGGGTTGACCAGGATCAGGCCAAGCGGCTCGGGAGCGGCGCCGTTGAGACCGGGCAGGCCCGCTTCGAGCAGCAGCCGGGACGGGTGCGCGAGCACGTGCAGCGACCAGGGGGCGAGCACCAGCACGGGGGCGCCGAGGATCACCAGGACGCGCAGACCGAGCAGGCGCAGCGCCTCGGCACCGGAGCCGTACGCCCCGCCGCGGAGCACCGCGTGGGTGAGCGCGGCCAGGCAGAGCGGGACGGCGATGGCCCAGGTGAGCGGGACGAAGGCGGTGCAGACCGTGAGCATCAGCACGGCCATCCAGCTGGACCGCCAGCCGGGGCGGGCGCCCTTGGCGGCGGTCTCGGCGCGGATGCCGAGCCCGGCGCTGATCGCGGCGGCCCGGGCCAGCGGCGGCAGCAGTACGGCGAGTACGGCGGTGCCGATCCGGCCCTGGGCGAGCGCACCGGTGGCGGCGGGCAGCAGCGCGTACCCGGCGCTGGCCCAGGCGCGGACCAGCTTGGACTCGATCAGCGGGCGGGAGACCAGGTACGCGCTGACCGCGGCGAGCGGGATGGCCAGCACCAGCAGCAGGCCGACCGCGAGGTCGGCGTTGCCGAAGGTCAGTCCGGACAGCACGGCGAGCACGGCCAGGTACGGCGGTGCGGTGGCGGTGGAGCCGCTGCCGACCGGGTGCCAGCCGTCGGCGTACATCGACCAGAGACCTGACGCCCCGTCGGAGGCGGGCAGCAGCGCGCCGCCGAGCAGGTTGCCGCTGCCGAGCAGGTCGCGGCAGGCGATCAGGGCGAAGATCAGCAGGGCGGTGAAGAGCAGCGGAGCGGGGCGCTTGGCGAGCTTCTTGAGCAGGGTGAACTGCTCGACCACCAGGTCGTCGGCGTCCTCGTCACCGGGGCCCGACTCGACCGAGCCGTGCCGGCCGGCGCCGGAGTCGTCGCCGCCGCCGATGCCGAGCGAGCCGATCAGGCCCTCGATGGCGAGCCTGGCGGTCGCGCCGGGGGCCGGGAAGAGGGTGCGGTCGTCCAGCGCGTCCCCGACCCTGGTCCTGGCCCGGCGTTTGCGGGCCAGCAGCAGGCGGGGCAGTCGGACCAGTTCGTGGCTGAGCCCGGCGAGTTCGTCGAAGGCCTGCTTGGGGTCCTTGCCGACCACGTTGACCAGCACCCGGAACAGCGTGCCGAGCACCAGCCGGAGCAGGACGTACGGGAACAGCAGGCCCTTGGAGTTGGCCAGCAGGGTGTAGACCGCGCCGGCCTTGTCGACCCGGTGCGGGTGGGCGGCGCCGCAGTCGATCGCGCGGCGCTCGCGGCTGGCCGCCTCGGCGTGCCGGAGCACCGCGTCGGGGGCGACCACCACCCGGTGGCCGGCCGCGTTGACCCGCCAGCAGAAGTCGGTGTCGTCGCGCATCAGCGGCAGCGCCTTGTCGAAGCCGCCGAGCTCCTCGAAGACGTCGCGCCGGACCAGCATGCCCGCGGTGGAGACGGCGAGCACCGGACGGACCTGGTCGTGCTGGCCCTGGTCCTGCTCGCGGCGGTCCAGGCCGGTCCAACGGCGGCCGGAGCGGGCGATGGTGACGCCCACTTCGAGCAGCTGCCGGCGGTCGTACCAGCTGCGCAGCTTGGGGCCGACCACCGCGGCGGTCGGGGTGGAGTCGGCGACCTGGAGCAGCCGGCGCAGGGCGTCGGTCTGCGGCTCGCAGTCGTCGTGCAGCAGCCAGAGCCACTCGACCGGCTGGGTCTCGCGCGGGCCGCCCCGGCCGAGGTCGTCCTCGGCGCCGAGCGGGTCGCCGAAGTCGTCCCAGCCACCGGTGACCGGGTCGTAGCCGGACGGGTCGAGGCTGTACGGGAGGTCCTCGGGGCGCAGCGGCGGGCTGTTGAAGACGGCCTGGCCGACGGCGTTGCCGAAGCCGGAGCGGCGGCCGAGGATCAGCGGCCCGCTCTCGGGCAGCCAGTCACCGAGGGTGTCCTGGAGCAGCTGCGGCGAGGTGTCGGTGGAGCCGGTGTCCACGGCGAGGATCCGCTGCACCTGCCGGTCCTGGCCGAGCAGCCCGGCGAGGGCCTGCGGGAGCCAGCGGGCGCCGTCGTGCGAGACGATCACGGCGGTGACCAGGTGGCGCGGGTACGCGGGCGGCCGGGTTGCGGAGAAGCCGCTCTGGTGGCTGTAGACGGTCATCGAGTGCGTGGGCCCCAAGCTTCTCAGTGGACGCGGCCGAGAACGGCGAAGTCAGGTGGCGCACCACACTAACGGCTCCAGGTGGCGGGCTCGCGCCCGGAGTGTGTGGAGACGGCTCGGGAGAATGCGAAAGCGCCCCACCGTCGTCGGTGAGGCGCTGCACAGAACTGGTGTGGGACCAGTGGATGACGGCCCGGTCAGACCGCGCTCTTCTTGAGCCGACGGCGCTCGCGCTCGGAGAGGCCACCCCAGATACCGAAACGCTCGTCGTTGTTCAGCGCGTACTCGAGGCACTCGGACCGGACCTCGCAGGCGAGGCAGACCTTCTTCGCCTCGCGGGTGGAGCCGCCCTTCTCCGGGAAGAAGGACTCCGGGTCGGTCTGAGCGCACAGCGCGCGCTCCTGCCAACCGAGTTCCTCTTCGTCCTCTTCGATGCCCTCACCGATCAACAGCTCAAAGAGCTCGCTCATCTGGCGCGCCTCCTCTGCCCCTTTTGGCGTCCCCGTGGTGTTGCCGTTGCCTGGAGCGGCGGAACGACACGAGTGAAATTACATGTGCGTCACTCTGGCCCAGTCAAGCCGAGCTCTGGTATTGGGCCGAGGATTCACTCCCCGGAACCAAGGCACTACGATAAGTGTACATATCCGGACATCCAGGATTTCCCGCCCTGATGGGCCTCAATCATCCGGAACCACCCACCGCCTGACAGGCAGTCAACCTGACACACCGTCGCCCCGACCACCCCCCGAACGGGGGGACGCCGGAACGGATCGCGCTGGTTGCCTGGTCACCGGCTGCCTTCCCGGCGATCTTCACATCGAAACATCAAGGGTGATTTATCACCCCATCCGGTAGTTCAGGAGTGATCTGCCCTGAATGTCCCAGAGTTGGCTTGACACTCGGACCCCTCGTGCGGTCTCCTTGCACGCATGTCAGAGTTCGCCATCACCCGGAGCCGCCGCCAGGCGCTGCTCGGTGCTGCCGCGAGCTCGCTCTGTTGTCGCCTCTGTTCCTGTATCTAGGCGCTCGCGTCCCACCGCGCGCCGCCCAGGAACATCGAGGCCGCCCGCGCGACAGTCCCCCCTGAATCCCGCGGTTCGGCTGAATCTCCCGCCGACCAGCCGCTCCGAGGATTCCTCCCATGCGAATGCCCCGCTTCCGCAAGCGCAACCGAGACCGTGCCAAGCACTCCGCCCTCGCCACCGTGGCCGTACCGGCCCCCCGGTGGACCGACGGGCTGAGCGACGTCTCCATCGCCGGCGACCCGCTGGCCTTCCCGCACCTGGCCCGCACCGACCTGCCGCAGCACCCCAGCACCGTGGCCGGCTACGCCCAGCTGGTCCGCGAGATCGCGGCCGACCGCTCCCGCTGGGAGCCGCTGGTCCGCTACGACGCGCTCACCCGCTGGTACGCCCGGCTGGAGACCGGCCCCGGCTACGAGGTCTGGCTGCTCAGCTGGCTGCCCGGCCAGAGCAGCGGGTTCCACGACCACGGCCAGTCCTCCGGTGTGATGACGGTGCTTCAGGGCGAGCTGGTCGAGCGCTCCCTCACGCACGCCGGTGAGGGCACCCGCCCGCTCCGCCCGGGCGGCCAGCGGGTGTTCTCGGCCGGGTACCTGCACGAGGTGGTCAACGCCTCGCTGGAACCCGCCGTCTCGATCCACCTGTACTCCCCCGGCCTGGTCGAGATGAACCAGTACGGCGGCGCGGTCGCCCCCGAGGCCCGCGTCGAGACGCACTGACCCTCGCCCTACGACCGGGCCCCGGCCCGGAGCCACCGGCCCGCCTGGCAGGATGAGCGCATGCGCATCGTGGCACTGGCAGGCGGGATCGGTGGAGCGCGTTTCCTGCGCGGACTCCGTGAGCTGACCGGCCCTCAGGACGAGATCACCGTCATCGGCAACACCGGCGACGACATCCACCTCTTCGGTCTCAAGGTCTGCCCCGACCTGGACACCGTGATGTACACCCTCGGCGGTGGCATCCACGAGGAACAGGGCTGGGGCCGGGCCGACGAGACCTGGTCGGTCAAGGAGGAGCTGAAGGCGTACGGCGTCGGGCCCGAGTGGTTCGGCCTCGGCGACCGGGACTTCGCCACCCACATCGTGCGGACCCAGATGCTCGGCGCGGGCTACCCGCTGAGCGCCGTCACCGAGGCGCTCTGCGACCGCTGGCAGCCCGGGGTGCGGCTGCTGCCGATGACCGACGACCGGGTCGAGACGCACGTCAAGATCACCGATGAGTCCGGGCCCCGGGTGGTGCACTTCCAGGAGTACTGGGTCAAGCTGCACGCCGCCGTGGCCGCCGAGGCGATCGTCCCGGTCGGCGCCGAGACCGCCAAGCCCGCCCCCGGCGTGCTGGAGGCGATCGCCGCGGCGGACGTGATCCTGCTCCCGCCGTCCAACCCGGTGGTCTCCATCGGCACCATCCTGGCCGTCCCCGGCATCCGACAGGCCGTCAGCGACGCCGCCGCCCCCGTGGTCGGGCTCTCCCCGATCATCGGCGGGGCGCCGGTGCGCGGCATGGCCGACAAGGTGCTGGCGGCGGTCGGCGTCGAGGCCACCGCCGAGGCGGTGGCGCTGCACTACGGCTCCGGACTGCTCGACGGGTGGCTGGTGGACACCGCCGACGCCGAGGCCGTGGCCGCGGTCGAGGCCGCCGGGATCAGCTGCCGGGCGATCCCGCTGCTGATGACCGACGTCCCGGCCACCGCCGAGATGGCCCGCGCCGCGCTGGAGCTGGCCGAGCAGGTCCGGTCGTGATCTCGGTCCTGCCGGTGGCGGGACTGCCGGAGATCACCGCCGACGCCGACCTGGCCGAACTGATCGCCAAGGCCGGGACGTTCGAGGACGGTGACATCCTGCTGGTCACCTCGAAGATCGTCAGCAAGGCCGAGGGCCGGCTGCTGCGGGCCGCCGACCGGGAGGCGGCGATCGACGCCGAGACCGTCCGGGTGGTCGCCCGGCGCGGCCCGGCCCGGATCGTCGAGAACCGGAACGGGCTGGTGATGGCGGCGGCGGGCGTGGACGCCTCCAACACCGCCCCCGGCACCGTCCTGCTGCTGCCGCTCGACCCCGACGCCTCGGCGCGCGCCCTGCGGGCCGGGCTCCAGCAGCTGACCGGCCGTCGGCTGGCCGTGCTGGTCACCGACACCTTCGGCCGCCCCTGGCGCAACGGCCTGACCGACGTGGCGATCGGCGCCGCCGGGCTGGCCGTCCTCGACGACCACCGGGGCCGTCAGGACAGCCACGGCAACGAGCTGGCCCTCACGGTCACCGCCACCGCCGACGAACTGGCCGCCGCCGGTGACCTGGTGAAGGGCAAGACCAGCGGCGTACCGGTCGCCGTGGTCCGCGGCCTGGGTGAGCTGGTGACGGCCGAGGACGGCGAGGGGATCCGCCCGTTGATCCGGCCGGCCGCGGACGACATGTTCCGGCTCGGCACCTCCGAGGCGCTCCGTCAGGCCGTCACGCTGCGGCGCACCATCCGCTCCTTCACCCCCGAGCCGGTCGACCCGGCCGCCGTCCGCCGCGCGGTCGCCGCCGCCGTCACCGCCCCGGCCCCGCACCACACCACGCCCTGGCGGTTCGTGCTGCTGGAGACCCCCGAGGTACGGACCCGGCTGCTCGACGCGATGCTCGCCGCCTGGCAGCGCGACCTGCGCGAGCTGGACGGCTGGGACGACGCCAAGGTGGCCCGCCGCACCGCCCGGGGCGACGTCCTGCGGGACGCCCCGTACCTGGTGGTCCCCTGCCTGGTGATGGACGGCTCGCACGACTACCCGGACGCCCGCCGGGCCGCCGCCGAACGGGAGATGTTCACCGTCGCGATCGGCGCCGCCGTGCAGAACCTGCTGGTCACGCTGACCGGGGAGGGCTACGGCTCCGCGTGGGTCTCCTCCACGATGTTCTGCCGGGACACCGTGCGCGACGTGCTCGACCTGCCGGAGGGCTGGGACCCGATGGGGGCCATCGCGGTGGGGCGGCCGGCGGAGGGACCGAAGGAACGTCAGGCCCGCTCGGCCGAAGCATTCGTGACGGTACGTTGACCGGCAGACGCGCCGTCCGGTCAGGTCCGAGCGGCGCGGGTCGGGAACTACGGTACGGCCGGATCAGGGTTCGACGCGGAAGCCGTGCCTGCGGCCGAGCCAGGACAGCGACTCGATGCCCGGCTTGCCGTTGGCGTCGTCCGGGCCGCTGTATCCGAGGTTGAGCTGGAGCTGCCGGTACGCGTCGATGGTCACCGTCCCGTAGGAGCCGTCCACGTACGGATGGTCCAGCAGCCCCTCGGACTCCAGCGCCTTCTCCAGGCGGAGCACCTGCGGCCAGGAGTAGGAGCGGTGGCCCTGCTCGGCGGGCGGGTCCCAGGACGCCGCGTGGTTGACCTGGCCGACGTACAGCACGTCGGGCAGCGGCTCCTCGGCACTGCCCCCTTGGCCGTCCTGGGGCTGGTAGGCGGGGTCCGCACTGCGAATGCCCTCCGCGAACCTGGGATATCCGTACCCGTAGACGTAGTCGTCCCTGCGCTGACGGGTGACCAGGGAGACCTGGTCGTTCCAGTTGCCCTCCACGGAGGTGACGGTGGTCTCGGTGTAGCTCACGACGATGCCGGTGTGTTCACCGCCGCCCGGGCCGAAGACCACCTGTGCCCCCAGGCCCGGGTACTCCGAGAAGCGACCCTCGCTCTTCCATGCCTCGGTGGACCTGGCGCAGTTGTCGAACTTCCCGGGGAGCAGGCCCACCAAGCCGACCCGGTTGAAGATGCACCAGACGAAGATGTCGCACCAGGCGACACCGTCCTCGCCGAATTCCTTGCCGAACTCCGTCCGATTGTCGTCGGTCTCCTGGAGGCCGATGTACGATTTCGCTTTGTTGATGACGAGATCTCGCTCGTACATGCCCGATGCTCCTGTTGTCGGCTGGAGGTGGGCCTTGTAGGCGCCATTCGTGAAGGTGCTCCACTGCTGCCACCCGCCACCGCTCTTGAAGATGGCGTAGGCAGCGTCAGCGTTCTTCCTCGGGTCGTGCAAGGCGGACTCCACCCGGAGGGTGTCGGGATATCCGTAGGCCTGGGGCTTCCGCAGTGAGCGGATCTGCCAGAGCCCGACGGAAGGCCCCCACTTGTCGTCCACCAGAGCAGTGTCACCGAGGATGTCCGGGTTTCCCCCGGACTCCGCCATGGCCACGGCGGCGGCGATCCCGACATCCTGACCGGAGAAGCCGGCCTGTTCCGCCAGGGATCTCAGCTCATTGACATTCATGGCAACCCCTTACCCGCCCGGCGGTTCCCTGGCGAAACCCGGGCAGCGACGAGAGCGGTACGCAAAAAAGGCGTGCGGCATTTCAGATCGCATGACAGTAGGGACTGGCCGCACCTGAGGGCACGCCTGGATTTGCGGCTATACATTAACCCTGCGCTCGGGGCCAGGTGAATGGCAACCCCCTGGCAGCTCTTGAATGGTCAAGCGAATTCGCCCCCAATTGGCCGCGGCCCGGCCGGGTCAGCGCCGGCGGTGATCCTCGGGGGTGAGGCGGGGACCGTAGCGGGGAGCTCGGGCGCCGGACAGGGCGAGCAGGCGGCAGACGCGGTGGCGGTGGCCCGCGTACGGGGCGAGCAGGGCGAGCATCTGGTCGTCGTCGCTGCGGGGGCGGCCGGCGAGGGCCCAGCCGACCAGGTTGGGGAGGTGGTAGTCGCCGACCGAGACGGCGTCCGGGTCGCCGTTGCTGCGCTGCAGCGTCTCCGCGGCGGTCCAGTGGCCGATGCCGGGCACGGTGGTCAGGCGGGCGAAGGCCTCGTCGTGCGGGAGGGCCGAGGCCTCCTCCAGCCGGGGGGCCAGCCGGGCGGCACGGACCACGGTGGCGGACCGCCGGGGGTCGACGCCCGCGCGGTGCCACTCCCAGCTCGGGATCAGCACCCACTCCCGGGCGGACGGCGCCACCCACAGGCCGGGGGCCGGGCCGGGCGCCGGGGTGCCGAAGTCGCGCAGCAGGGTGCGCCAGGCGCGGTAGGCCTCGTCGGTGGTGACCTTCTGTTCCAGGATCGAGGGGACCAGCGACTCCAGCACCAGCCCGGTCCTGACCAGCCGGACACCCGCGTGGGTGCGCTGTGCCTCGCGCAGCGGTCCCGGCGGCAGCACCAGTCCTGACGGGTCGTCACCCTCGCCCAGCAGCGTCGGCAGCCGCTCCAGCAGCCAATCCGCGCCGGGGCCCCAGGCCCGCCCCTCGACCTCCCCGGCCCGGACGGTCAGCCGGAGCGTACCGATCCCGCCCGGCGTCCGGGAGGCGCGCCAGATCCCGCCCTCCGGATCCGTCCGGTACGCCGGGTCGGCGGGCCCGCGCCGCAGCGGCAGCAAGGTCCGCCCGAGGTCCAGCGGGAACCCCGGCCGCCAGCGTCGCACCGCGCCCGGCATCTCGCACCACCTCTCCGGGGTGCACCCTACGCCGATCAGACCCTCCGTCGGTTGGGGGGCGGATGAAGGAGCGGCGTTGGGGTGCGTGCCTCGGCGGCGCCGAGGAAGGAGTCCATGCGGAGCATCGGCGACTGACGAGAAGCCGGCGAGGTGCGTGCCCCGGCGACGCGACGCCGCCCCCCCCAACCGACGGAGGGTCTCAGTAGGTGTAGATGCGGCCCTGGGGATTCACGGTCATGCAGGACTTGTCGTCGTCGGCGGTGACCGCCTCGGCGGACTTGGGCAGTTGGGTCGGAGCGGCCGTGACCGGGAAGGTGGCGCCGGTCGGCCAGTCCGCGCCGAGCACCAGGGTCAGGGTCCGGCCGGTGCCGGTCTCCTTGAGGGCGGTGGCCGGCAGGCCGAGGGCGGCGGCGACCGCGTGGGCCTGGGCGGACCGGGTCGCGGGGTAGCTGAGCTGGGTGGCCGGCCGGGTGCCGCCGCCGGCGATCGCGGTGGCGCCGGTGAAGCCGAGGTGGCCGAGGGCGGTGCTGATCTCCTTGGCCCGGCCCTCGGTACCGGAGGCGTTCTGCACGGTGAGCTCGATCTCGCCCTTGGCCACCGGGACGCTCGGCGTGGGGTCGGGCGTGGGGGTGGGGGCCGGGCTCTGCGGGGCCGGGCTCTGCGGGGCCGCGCTGGGCGCCGGGCCCTTGTCGTCGAAGGGACGGTCGGCCAGCAGCAGCTTCCATATCTGGTCGGTGTCCGGCTGCCTGAGCTCCAGCCGGTCCGGATCGCTCTTGGCACTGTCCACCGGGACGGTGAGGGTGGTGATCCGCTCGGTCGGCACCTCGCGCAGTTCGGTGCCGAGCTCGTACAGCTTGCGGATGTCGGCCAGCGGCTTGTCCACACTGAGCGACTTGGTGGCGGCCTCGGCCAGCGACATCAGCCGGCCGGGGTCGGTGAGCGAGCCCTTGGCCTTCAACTCCCGCACCATCGCCGAGAGGTACATGTGCTGGGCCTTGGTGCGGCCGATGTCGTCGCCCCAGGCGTCGCGGACCCGCAGCCACTTGAGCGCGTCCGCGCCCTCGAGGTAGTGCGTACCCTTCGAGAGCTTGAGGTCGGTGCCGCCGATGCCCTTCTGGTACCGGTCCCAGAGGTTCATGTTGACGCACACCGGCACCCCGCCGACCGCGGTGGCCATGCTGGCCACGCCCGCGAAGTCGACCATCATGTAGTGGTCGATGTGCACCTGGGTGAGGGCCTGCCAGGTGCCGACCAGGCAGCCGGGGCCGCCCCGGGCCAGCGCCTCGTTGATCATCGTCTTCCTGAGCGCCGGGTAGTTGGTCTTGCCGTCCTCGCTGTGGCAGGCCGGGATGTCCACCAGGGTGTCGCGCGGGATGCTGATCAGCGAGGCGTTGCTGCGGTCGGCCGAGACGTGCAGCAGCATCTGGACGTCCGCCAGCCCGGGCCGGTTGGCGTCGTCGGCTCCGCCGCCGAGGTCGACGTTGGCGGCCGAGCCGCGGTTGTCGGTGCCGATCAGCAGGATGTTCAGCGGGGTCTGGCCGGCGGCGTTCGGCGCGGTCTTGGCGCCGGTCACGTCGCTGAGGTTGAGCTCGCCGGCCTGGAAGTTGCCGTTCAGGTGCTGGTAGTACCAGTAGCCGGCGCCGCAGCCGGCGACCAGGACGAAGCCGAGCGCCAGCGCGGTGATCCGCAGCCAGCGGCGGCGTCCGGAGCGCACTTTCCTGGCGGCCCGGCGGTCGGCTGCCCGGCCACCCGTCGGGCGGGTCTGGACGTCGGTCATCGGTAGGCCCCCCTGCTCAAGTGGTCGACCCCCGTAGGCCACCTGTTCGGAACCTACCCGAGATCACAGCACGGGCCCGAATCCTGTTACGTAATCAGAACGCTTGAGCGAGCATGGCCTGACGGTCCGTCGAACGCCCGGTTACTTGGCGCACACGTTGACGTCGTCGGCCTGTACGCGTTGGAGGTCCTTGGGGGCCTCGGTGGGCACCGGGGCGGCTGGCTTGCCCAGGGTGGTGAAGTCCTTGCCGAGCACCACCTGCAGCGAGTCCTTCGGCCCGAGCGTGCTGCTCTCCTTGGCCACCTCGGCGGGCAGCCCGAGCGCCGCCGCCAGTGCGACGGCCTGGTCGGACTTGCCGCGCGGGTAGCTGATCGAGCTGGTGGCGACGGCGGTGGCGTCCTTGCCCGGGGTCGCGCCGGTGAAGCCCTTGCCCTCCAGGGCGGTGACGGCCTTGCCCGCCTGGCCACCGGCCCCGGTGCCGTTCCGCACCGTCACCTTGACCGCGGCCGCGTCCACCTGCGGTGCGGCCGGCGTGGGCGTCGGGGCCACCGTGGGCGTCGCCGCCGGCGTCTCGGCGGGGGCGCCCTCGACCTGGGTGAGCGAGCGGTCGGCGGCGACCATCGCGAACAGCTGGGTGGCGTCCTTGTCGTTCAGGACCAGCCGGTTCTCGTCCTTGGGGTCGTCCAGCACCGGCACCGTGGTGAAGGTGATGTTCTGGGTGTTCACCTTGGAGAGGTCGAGCGCCAGGTCCTTGAGCTTGTCCACGCTCTTGATCGCGGAGTCCACGGTGAGCGCCTTGGTGGCGGCGTCCGCGAGGTTCCACAGCTTGGTCGGGCTGGTCAGGGTGTCGCTGCTCTTGATCTTGCGGATCATCGAGCTGATGAACTGCTGCTGGAGCGGGATCCGGGTCAGGTCCCCGCCGAGGCCCACGGCGTGCCGGGTGCGGACGAAGGCGAGTGCCTCCTCGCCCTGCACCACGTGCTTGCCCTTGGACATCTTCAGGTGCGAGTCCTTGTCGTTGATGTCCTTGGCCGCGCAGACCTCCACCCCGCCGACGGCGGTCGAGAGGGTCTTGACCGCGTTGAAGTCCACCATCACGAAGTGGTCGACGTGAATGCCCGTCATCTTCTCGACGGTCTTCCAGGTGCAGCCCGGATCGCGGCCGTCCTGACCCAGGCTGGTGTTGAACATGCCCCGGGCCGAGCCCGGGATCTTCTTGCCGGCCGCGTTCTCGCACTCCGGGATCGGCACCATCAGGTCGCGCGGGATGCTCAGCACGGTCGCGTTGGTGCGGTCCTTGGAGATGTGGAACAGCAGGGTGGTGTCGGCGTGGCCCTCGCTGCCCTCGTCGCCGTAGTCGCGCCCCAGGCCCTTTCGACTGTCGGTGCCGATCACCAGGATGTTCAGCGCCCCGGTGGCCGCCTTCGGCCGCTCGGCCTCGGAGCCGACCTTGACCTCGACCGAGGAGAGGTTCCCGTTGAAGTGCTGGTACGCGTAGTACGCGCCGCCGCAGCCGGCCACCAGCACCAGCGCGGCCACCCCGGCGGTCCACTTGAGGGCCCGTCGCCTGCCGCGCGGCTTTCCGTTCGGCTTCGCCGTCTTACCGCCGTGCGCCCTTCCGCCGTGTGCCTGCCCGCCGTGCGCCTGCCGGCGCCGGTCGGCCCGGCCACCGGCCGGCGGCTCGGCCACCCGCCGGGGGTGCTCGGCCGCCCGGGGGCGGGGCACCTGCGCGGGCACCGCGTCCAGGTCCAGCCGGAACTCGCCCGTGGCCGGGTCGAGCACCCACTGATCGGCCGGATCGACCTCGGGCGGGTTCTGATCCGCGAGGTCCGCCCTGTGCCGGTGTCCGCTGTTCATCCCGGACACCCTAGACGAGCTTCCGCCATGATCCGGCCGGAGTGTGACCGGCGTCATGGCGGACAACCGCCTTAAAAACGGGCAAAGTTCGCGACCCGCGCGCACTGAACCTACACATTTCGGCCGCCGGGCCTCAGTGCATCGCGCAGGAGTCCTGGTCGGCGGTCCGGCCCTCCAGGGTGGGGCTGGTGGTGGGCAGCGGGGCGGCGGAGGCTGACGAGGCGTCGGGGGTGGGTGTCTCCACGGTGGCGTCCTCCGCCGCGGCGGCGCTCGGCCAGGGCGTGTACGCCGGAGCGAACGGCCCGGCGTAGGTGGAGGCCCAGGCGGACGGTGACGGTGACGGCGTCCGCGAGGGTGACGGCGAGGGTGACGGCGTGACCTGGTACGGCTGGACGGCGACCGGCAGGTCCGCCCGGAGCGCGGCGAACAGCTGGTCGGTCTGCGGCTGGACCAGCTGGTCGCGGTCCCAGTTGCCGGGGTACGGGCGGCGCGGGGTGGTCAGGAAGACCACGTTCTCGGTGGGCATCGAGCGCAGGTCCTGGGCCAGGTCGTAGAGCTCGCCGACCCGGCTCAGCCCCTCGTCGGCGGTGATCGCGGAGGTCGCGGCGTCCAGCAGCGGCCACAGTCTGGTCGGGTTGAGCAGCACCCCCTGCGACTGCACCTTGCGGATCAGCGAGGCGAGGAACTGCTGCTGACGCCCCATCCGCTGGGTGTCGCTGCCGTCGCCCAGGGTCTCCCGGACCCGGACGAAGCCGAGCGCCTGCTCGCCGCCGAGGGTCTGCCGCCCGGCGGGCAGGTCGAGTTGGGCGTCCTTGTCGTGGATCGCCCGGGGCACGCAGACCTCCACCCCGCCGACCGCGTCCACCATCTGCTTGAAGCCGGTGAAGTCCAGGATCAGGTGGTGGTCCACCCGGATGCCGCTGAGCCGCTCCACGGTGCGGATGGTGCAGGCCGGGCCGCCCGCCTCGAAGGCCCAGTTGAACTGCATGAAGCGGGCCTGGGTCCGCGTCCCGTCCGGGAGTTCGCAGGCCGGCACCCGGACCATCGCGTCCCGCGGGATGCTCACCGCCGTCGCGTGCCGCCGGTCCGCCGAGAGGTGCAGCAGGATCGTGGTGTCGGAGCGGCGGCCGCCCGCGTAGCCGTACGCGGCGTTGGCGCCGCTGCGGTCGTCGCTGCCGATCAGCAGGATGTTCTCGGCCTGCAGCGGGCCGCGGTCCGGCCGCTCGGAGGCGTCGTGCTCCAGCAGCCGTCCGGTGGTGGCGTCGGTCCCGATGTTGCCGTCCAGCTTGCGGTAGGCGAGCCAGGCCAGCGTTCCCCCGGCCAGCAGGAAGAAGGCCAGCACGGCGGCGGTGATCAGCAGGAACCGGCGACGCCCCCCGCCTCGGGAGGTCGGGGGGCGTGCGCTGTCGTCATCGTCCTCGGCCATGACGGGGATGCCTACCCCGATGGCCGCCCGGCCGGGGTCAGCCCAGGCGCAGAGTCACCCGTTCGGATTCGATCCGCTTCGTCCACTGCTCCTCCGTCAGCTCACCGGAGTTCCGGCAGAGCACCACCGAGGCACCGGCGGCCAGCGGGGCGAGCAGCCCGGCCTCCAGGCCGGTCCAGTCGTCGTAGCCGAAGGTGCTGAGCACCCGACTGCCGGGCTCCAGGCCGAGCCGGAGCGCGCCCTCCCGGGCCAGCGCCACGGTCTGTTCCCCCGTCAGCTTCAGCGGCAGGCCGTCCACCAGCGTCTCCAGCGCGGGGGCCAGCGGGTCCACCGGCGAGTACGGGGCGAACCGGTCGCCCTGGCCCGGTACTTCGGCGGCGTAGTCCAGGAAGCCGTCGGGGCGTTCGGGGAACCGGCCGCCGAGCGGACGGAGCGCCAGCGCCACCCGCTCGCCGGAACAGTCCTTGGCGGTGTCCAGACCGTCCGGCCCGCTGATCACCAGGTCGGCGTCGGCCGGGTCCCCGCCCGGCACCGCCGTCACCCCGACCGACCAGCAGGCGAGCAGCCAGACGGCGCTCTGCCAGTGGGCCGGGAGGAGCAGCGCGGCGCGGGTCTCGGGGCCCGCGTTCAGCTCGTCCTGGAGCAGGTTGGCGGTCTTGGCCACCCAGTTGTCGAAGGTCTTGGCGGAGAGTTCCACCCGCTCGCCGGTCGCGTCGTCGTAGAACGTGACCAGGGGGCGGGACGGATCGGCGTCGGGGGCTCCCGCGCGCAGGTATGCGTGCAGCAGCTCGGCGGGAGTGCGGGCGTCGGCAGCGAAGGGCGCAGTCATGGTGCAGTCCAGCCTACGACCTCGGACGGCGCCCCGGGAGGGGAGGTCAACCGGACGAACTGGCGTGGCGTCAGGTCCGTTATGGGCGCAATATCCGTTCTATGCGCCTCTCCTTGCTCGCCGCCGTCGGCTCCCTGCTCCTGCTCCCGCAACCCGCTTACGCCCAGTCCTCCGGCGGCGTCAGCACCTTCCCGCTGACGGCGAGTCAGCGTGGGCTGGCCGAGCGGGACACCGCCGCGTTCTCCCTGGTCGGGGTGAGCTGGGACGACCCCGGGACGGTGCTCGACGGCTCCGTCCAGGTGAAGGTCCGCTCGGTCGCCGGAGTGTGGAGCGACTGGCGCCCGCTCGACGTCGAGGCGGACGACCGGCCCGACCCCGAGGGCACCGAACGGGCCGGCCGGGGTGCCACCGCGCCGCTCTGGGTCGGACCCAGCGACGGGGTCGCGGTCCGGGTCACCGGCAGCCTGCCGCGCGGGCTGCGGGCCGAACTGGTCGACCCGGGCCGCAGCTCCGCCCGGGCACTCCCGGCGGTGGACCACGAGGGGCCGCGCCCGGGCATCGTCACCCGCGCGGGCTGGGGTGCCGACGAGAGCCTGCGGGAGCCCGGCTTCGGCTACACCGGGCCGGTCCGGGCGGTGTTCGTGCACCACACCGACACCGCCAACGACTACGCCTGCTCGGACGCGCCCAAGGTGATCCGGGCGATCTACCAGTACCACGTGAAGAGCAGCGGCTGGCGGGACATCGGCTACAACTTCCTGGTCGACCGCTGCGGCACCATCTACGAGGGCCGGGCCGGCGGGGTGGCCCAACCCGTGCTGGGCGCCCACACACTCGGCTTCAACACCGACACCGCCGGGGTCGCCGCGCTCGGCCGCTACAGCTCCGAGACCGCCCCGCAGGCCCAGGTCGACGGGATCGCCAAGGTCGCGGCCTGGAAGCTCGGCCTCACCGGCTTGGACGCCAACGGCTCGGTCACCCTGACCTCGGCCTCGGACGGGAGCAAGTTCAAGAAGGGCACCAACGCCACCTTCCGCGCCGTCTCCGGCCACCGCGACGCCTTCAACACCGAGTGCCCGGGCAACACCCTCTACCAGCGCCTCCCGGCCATCCGCACCTGGTCGGCCCACCTGCAGGGGCGCTAGGCCGCCAGGTCGCTAGGGTCGCGCTTCGCGCAGGGTGCCGTTGATCTCCAGGTAGCCCTCGCCGGTGCGGGGGCAGCGCCAGCGGCCGTTGCCCTCGTCGGTGAGGGGTTCGCCCGCTCGGCCGACCCACTTGATCCGGCGGGCCGGGACGCCGGCCACCAGGGCGAAGTCGGGGACGTCCCGGTGCACCACGGCGCCCGCCGCGACCAGCGCCCAGCGGCCCACGGTGACGCCCGCGACCAGCACCGCGCGGCCGCCGATCGAGCAGCCCTGACGGAGCGTCACGCCCTTGGCGTGCCAGTCGTCGCCGCGCTTGAGCTTCCCGTCGGGGTCGACCGAGCGCGGGTAGAGGTCGTTGGTGAGGACGGCCGCCGGGCCGACGAAGACGCCGTCCTCCAGGACGGCGGGCTCGTAGACCAGGGCGTGGTTCTGCAGCTTGACCCGGTCACCGATCCGGACGCCGGGGCCGACGTACGCGCCCCGGCCGACGATGCAGTCCGCGCCGATCACCGCGTCCTCACGGACCTGGGCCAGGTGCCAGACCGTACTGCCGGGCCCGATCACCGCCCGCGGGTCGACGTCGGCGCTCTGTTCCACCCGTACGGAGTTCCCCATGGCGCCGAAGATAGCGCCACGGGGACCGCGGGGTGGGCTACTTGGATTCGGAGACCGGCTTCATCGGCTCCGGCGCGGTGCTGGCGATCACCCGGCGGGCCAGCTTGCGCGGGGAGGTCAGGAAGCCGAAGCCCCAGGTCAGGTGCATGGTGGCGAGGGCCACCGGGAGCTGGAGCCGGGCCTTGGCGGTGAGGCCGCGCCCCTCCAGCACCGAACCGCCCGCGATTGCCAGCAGGTAGCCGGCGGGCAGCACGAAGAAGACCGGGTGCAGCGCGGCGCCGAGCACCAGGCCGCTCAGCACGCCGAGCAGGGCGGCCGGCGGGGCCAGGTAGCGCAGGTTGACCGAGCCCTTGTGGTAGCGGGTCACCACCCGGCGCCAGCGGCCGTAGTCCTTGTACTGCTTGGCCAGTGCCCGGACGCTCGGCCGGGGCCGGTAGGTCACCTTGAGCTGGGGGGTGAACCAGATCAGGCCGCCGTCCTGGCGGATCCGGTAGTTCAGCTCCCAGTCCTGGGCCCGGATGAACTCCTCGTTGTAGCCGCCGAGGCGCTCCAGCACCTCGCGGCGGAACACCCCGAGGTAGACCGTCTCGGCCGGACCGGCCAGACCGCCGGTGTGGAAGGCCGCGTTGCCGACGCCGATCTTCGAGGTCATCGCGGCGGCGACCGCGTTCTCCCACTCGGTCTCGCCCTCGGCGTGCATGATGCCGCCGACGTTGGCCGCGTCCATCTCACCGAGCAGCCGGACGGCGGTGGTGATGTACCCGGGCGTGAGCAGCCCGTGCCCGTCCACCCGTACCACTATCGGGTGACGGGAGCCGCGGATCGCGGCGTTCAGCCCGGCGGGGGTCCGGCCGGTCGGGTTGGGCACGGTGCGCACCCGGGGGTCCGCGGCGACCAGTTCGGCGGCGATCGCGTCGGTCCGGTCGGTGGACGGGCCGAGGGCGATCACCACCTCCAGCTCGCCCGGGTAGTCCTGTTCCAGGATGTGCCGCACGGCGGTGCGCAGGTGACGTTCCTCGTTGAGCACCGGCATGATCACGGAGACCGCCGGCAGCTCCTCAGCAGCCTTGGTGTTCATCGGGGCCACCGTACCGGCGGCCGCCCGGCCTTGTCAGGTTCGGTCTGCTGCGCGAAGTCCGCAGGAACGTTTCATCGACCACCCCGGCGTCCGGCGTACCCGGTCGGCGCGTCCCCGCCTGGCCACCCGGGCACCCGCCTACCATCCGAGAGATGCCGCCCACCGCCCACCGCCCCGAGCCGGAACGCACCCCACCGGCCCGCACCCCGCGCCGCCGCTGGGGTCGCTGGCTGGCGGGCGCCGTCTCGCTCGCCGTGCTGGTCACCTCCTGCGGGGGGCGGGCCCTGCTGGACGGCGTCGGCGACGCGATCGGCCGGGTGGACGCCTTCGACCGGACGAAGGACCGG
Organism: Kitasatospora gansuensis; assembly: GCF_014203705.1. Taxonomy (NCBI): domain Bacteria; kingdom Bacillati; phylum Actinomycetota; class Actinomycetes; order Kitasatosporales; family Streptomycetaceae; genus Kitasatospora; species Kitasatospora gansuensis. The sequence continues at coordinate 5,007,470 of NZ_JACHJR010000001.1, read as the reverse complement.
CCCGCCGACGACGGGGTGACCACTTTCCTGGTGGTCGGCACCGACGACCGCGAGGGCATCCCCGCCGACACCCTGAAGAACGTGCTGCACGCGGGCGGCGAGTCCTGCCACTGCACCGACACGATGATGATCGTCCAGCTCGCCGAGGACGGCGGCCGGGCCAGCGTGGTCAGCATCCCGCGCGACTCCTACGTCACCATCCCGGCCCACCAGGACCTCAGCGGCAAGCAGGTGCCGGACGGCCACGGCAAGATCAACGCGGCGTACGGGATGGGCGGCGCCCCGCTCACCGTCCGCACCGTGGAGCAGAACACCGGCCTGCGGATCGACCACTACCTCCAGATCAACTTCCTCTCCTTCGTCTCCACCGTGGACGCGCTGGGCGGCGTCGAGGTGTGCAGCTCCCGGCCGCTCAAGGACGAGTACTCCGGCCTCGACCTGCCCGCCGGGACCACCCGGCTGGACGGTGCCGGGGCGCTCAAGTACGTCCGGGCCCGGCACCTGGACGGCAGCTCCGACCTGGGGCGGATGCAGCGTCAGCAGAAGTTCCTGGCCCAGCTGCTGCACCAGGCCACCGGCAGCGGCACCCTGCTCAACCCGGTGAAGCTCACCCGGGTGACGGACGCCGTGCTCAAGTCCGTCAAGGCCGACCAGGACCTCTCCTCCGAGGACCTGCTCCGGCTGGCCACCCGGCTCAAGGACCTCTCCCCCGCCCGGGCGGACTTCACCACCGTTCCGGTGAGCGACGTCAACTACCAGGTGGAGGGGTGGGGTTCGACGGTGCGGTGGGACGCCGCGGGGGCCAAGGCGCTGTTCGCCGCCGTCCGGGAGGGGCGGCCGCTCACCGACCGGCCCGCCGCCGCCACTGCCTCCACCCCGGTCGCGGTCACCGTGCCGCCCGGTCAGATCCACGTCCAGGTGCTCAACGGCGCGGGCGTCGTAGGGCTCGGCGCCCGGGTCGACACCGACCTCCGCAAGGCCGGCTTCGCCACCACCGGCGCCCCCTCCAACGCGGGCGGCGGCTCCACCACCCGCACCACCGTCCGCTACGACCCGCGCTGGGACGAGTCGGTCAAGACCATGGCCGCCGCCCTCCCACACGCCGAACTCGTCCCCACCCCGGGCCTCGGCGCCACCATGCAGGTCATCGCGGGCACCGACTACACGGGCGTCACCGGCGTGGCCGCCCCGCCGTCGCCTTCGCCCGCCGCTCCCTCCTCCTCCGCGCAGGCGCCGGCGGTCACCGCCAGCACCGGCACCGAGATCAGCTGTCCCTAGAACCAGCCGTGGGCATTGAGGAAGAGCACGACGGTGAGCAGCAGGTACGCCGCCAGAGCCGCCCGATTGACCGTCAGCTGACGGTGCGACAGCGGGCCGGGCCCCTGCCCGGTCGGCCGGTACTCCTCCGCCCCGGCCGCATGGGCGACGGCGGACGCCAGCTCCTCCGCCCGGTAACCCCGCGGGCCGACCCACCGGGTGAGCCAGTTCCCGAACCCGATCTCGTCACCATCTCGGATCCGGATGGTCACCCGGCCGTTCCTGGCGTTGGCGCCGATCACGTCCTCCCAGTCAACCTGACGGCAGGTGAGCCCGGTGGCCACCCAGACACCGCGCCGGTCGACCCCCGCCTGCCAGCCGAGCGCGGCCACCATACCGACGAACGCGAACACCCCGAACGTGAGCGGCTGGAGCAGCCCACCCCACCAGCCGTGCTCCGACCGGCTGACCACCACGAAGCCGAGCAGCAGCGCGGCCACCGGTCCGGACGCCAGCCGTACCGGCCCGGGCATCGACCAGCGAGCGGCCGGCACCGGCCCGGCTGGGGTGGGTGCGGCGGGCGCGGGCGTGGGGGGCTCGAGTGCCGATGGCCGGTGGTCGAGCAGTCGGACGCCCGGTGCGCAGACCACGGCCAGCCAGTCGACCGGAGGCCAGCTGATGTCCGGGGAGTCGCCGGCCGTCCAGGGACGGACCAGCAGTTGGGCGGACGCTCCGTCAGGTGCCTGGTAGAGCAGGGCCTCCACCGGGCCCTCCGGATGCTCGAAGTCCTCGTCCTCGTCGTGCTCCACCACGGGACTGCGGGCCCAGACCCCCTCGTGCCAGCAGCTGATCCCCTGGGCGCTCAGGCTCCAAAACGGTACCCCGGACAGCGGCCCGACCGCTTCGGCGTCTTCGCTCGGGTACGCGAGCACCCGCAGCGCCGGCGCGCCCGGCCGGTCGAAGCCGCGCCTGATCCGGACCGCCCTGGTGGCGGAGGCCAGCGCGATCAGCCCGACCCCGCCGACCACCGTCGCGGACATCAGCCAGACCGTCGGGTCGTACGGGTCGCCCGCGAGCCGGACCCAGCCGTCCTCGTCGGCCAGCAGCGGCAGGGTGTCGCCCGGCTGCGGGGCGGCGTCCCACCAGACCTCCAGTTCGGCGGAGCGGACGTCCTGGTCGCCGGGCAGCCGGTACCTGAGCGTGGTGTCGCCGACGTCGTCCGAGGAGAGCACGGTGCCCTGGACGAGCTGGGCCCCGGCGGCCCGTTCGTCGCTCGCGGCCTGCCGGTACAACCCGAGGCCGAGCAGCAGTACGGCCGTACCGAGCAGCAGCCACCCCAGCACCCGCCGCCCGGTCGCCCGGACCGGGTCGGCCGCGAACGGGGACGGCCCGCCCGCCGCCGTCCACGGGTACGGCACCTCGGGCCCCATCAGGTCGGCGAGCTGCTGCCGCGCCCGGCGGCGGCCGACCTCGACGACGGTCAGCAGCCAGGCCAGCAGCGCCTGCCCGATCAGGACCGCCCAGCGACTCGGCTCGTCCGGCAGCCCCTCGGGCAGGTACCAGACCACCGGCAGCAGCGCGTACGGCACGAGCACCTGCCCCTGGGGCCGGGCCAGCAGCACCAGGGCCTCGCCCAGCAGCGCGGCGGCCACCAGGTCACCGGCCCAGTCCTGCCCGCACGGCTGGGCCGGGCTGCAGACGGCGGGCAGCCCGGCCCTGACCATGGCGAACAGGCAGAGCCCGAGCGGGAGCAGCACCAGCCAACGGCTGTCCCATCGCTGGGCGGCGCGAGCGGCACGCCACCGGTCGGCCGCGACGGCGGTGAAGGGCACGCCGGAGGGCAGTGGCGGGTCGGTACTGGGCATGCGGCAGATGATCTCACCAGCGCACGAACGACAACCCCGCACCCCTGCGGACTAGGAGGTGCGTTCCAGGAGCATGGCCATGCCCTGTCCGCCGGCGGCGACGATGCTGATCAGGGCGGTGCTGTGATCGTCGTGGCGCAGGGTGGTCAGGGCGGTGGCGGTGAGCCGGGCACCGGCCGCGCCGTACGGTTCGCCGAGGGCGATCGAACCGCCGTGGGTGTTCATCCGCCCCGGGTCCAGGCCGAGTTCGGCGCAGTACGCCAGGACCTGGGCGGCGAACGGCTCGTTGCCGGCGACGGTGTCGACGTCCGCGAGGGACAGGCCGGCCCGGGCGAGGACGGAGCGGGTGGCGGCGACCGGAGCGGGCCCCTCGGTCTCGGGGGTGGCGGCCGAGACCGCGGTGCCCAGGATCCGGGCCAGCGGGAGGTGACCGTGGGTGCGGGCGTAGTCCTCGGACATGACGACGACCGCGGCGGCCCCGTCGGACAGCGGGGCGCTGTTCCCGGCGGTGACGCGCCCGTCCGGCCGGAAGCGCGGGGCGAGGGCGGCCAGGGTCTCGACGGTGACGCCGGTCCGCGGGCAGTCGTCGGCCGTGGCGGTGCTGCCGTCCGGGGCCTTCACCGGGACGATGTCGCCGAAGTGGAAACCCCCGGCGAGCGCCTGCTGGGTGAGCCGGTGGGAGCGGGCGGCGTAGGCGTCCATCTGGGTGCGGGTGATGCCGTAGACGTCGGCGACGTTCTCGGCGGCCAGGCCGACCGGGATGTACGGGTCGGGCAGCGCCTGGCGGGCGCGCGGGTCACCCCAGGGCGCGGTGTTGGGCAGCGAGCGGAGCGCTGTGCGGTCGGCGGCCTGCCGGAAGGCGGGGTTCTCCGTCCCGGGCCAGGTGTCCGAACTGCCGTGCGCCAGCCGGGACTGCGACTCGACACCGGCCGCGACGACCACCTCGGCGTCGCCGCAGCGGACCGCCTGCGCGGCCATCCGCACGGCCTGCAGGGAGGAGGTGCAGAACCGGTTGACGGTGACGCCGGGAACGTGGTCCCAGCCGAGCAGGAACGCGGCGATGCGGGCGATGTTGAAGCCCTGCTCGCCACCGGGCAGGGCACAGCCGACGATCAGGTCGTCCACGCTCGCGGCCGCCAGGCCGGGGACGCGGGCGACGGCCTCCGCGACGGTGGCGGCCAGCAGGTCGTCGGGGCGGACGCCGGCGAGGACGCCCTTGTGGGCGCGTCCGATCGGCGTGCGGACGGTGGCGGTGATCACGGCGTGCTGCATGGCGGGCTTCCTGGGCGGTCTCGGTGGCGGGTGGGGCTCGACGACGGGGTTCGATGACGGATCGTCAGAGGTGCAGGGTGGGGCGGTGGGTGCGCAGCCACTGGTCCAGGTCCAGGACGAGTTCCAGTCCCTCGCGGGGGAAGCGGTCCCGGCCGACGGGCTCCAGCAGCAGGCTGCGGACGGCGCCCGGATCCAGCAGGTCGGTCGCGGGGCCGCCGTCGGCGAGGAGTCGGCGGACCTGGCTGACAAGTGCCGCTCGGTAGGCGGGGTCGCGGACCATCGGGTAGGGGCTCTTGCGGCGGGCCAGCACCGGGGCGGGGAGCAGGTCGGCGACGGCGGCACGCAGCAGGCTCTTCTCCCGGCCGTCGAAGGTCTTGAACTCCCACGGGGCGTTGAAGACGTACTCGACCAGCCGGTGGTCCAGGAACGGCACCCGGACCTCCAGGCCGCACCCCATGCTCAGCCGGTCGGCGCGGTCCAGCAGGCAGGGCAGGAACCGGGTCAGGTTGAGGTAGCTGTCGCGCCGCAGCGCGGCCTCGCCGGGTGCGGTGCCGGGCAGGTGCTCGAGCTCGGCGGCGGCGGTGCGGTGGAGTTCGGCGCGGTGGGCGGGCAGGTCGAGTGCGGCGGCGAGGCCGGGGTCGAGCAGCCGGGTGAGGTCGGCACGGTCCAGCACGGTGTCCCAGGGAAAGGTTTCTGCCGCTGCGGCCTCGGGGGTGAACCAGCGATATCCGCCGAAGAGTTCGTCGGCCCCGTCGCCGGCCAGGGTGACCGGGAAGTGCTCGCGGACCGCGCGGAACAGCTGGAACAGCGAGGTGTCGAAGTCCCCCAGGCTCAGCGCGTCGCGCAGGCGCCCGACCTGGGCGCGCCGGGCGGGGTCGGCGAGCGAGTGGGCGGTCAGCGGCACCCGGCGGTGTTCGGTGCCAAGGTGGCGCACCATCAGCTCGGCGTACGGCTCGTCCGGGTCGCGTCCCATGGCGTCCTGACCCGAGGCATGGGCGCCCAGGTCCACCGACAGCGTGTGCAGGGTTCCGGCCGCGGGGCGGGCCAGCGCGGCGATGGCGCTGGAGTCCAGTCCGCCGGACAGCAGGACGCTCACCGGGACGTCGGCCGCGAGCTGCCCGGTGACGGCCTCGTCCAGCAGGTGCCGCACGTGTGCCACGGTGGTGGGCAGGTCGTCCGGGTGTTCGGCCGGGGTCAGCGACCAGTAGCGGCGGGTGCGGGTTCCCTCGGGTGTGCGGACGACGAGTGTGCCCGGTGCCACCTCGCGGAGCCCGGCGAAGGCGCTGCGGCCGGGGGTCTTGATCATCGGGTGGGCGGACAGCAGCAGCTCCCGCAGCCCGTCCAGATCCAGCCGCGTCGTCACCGCGGGATGCTCCAGCACCGCCTTGGGCTCGGAGCCGAACACCAGCCCGTCGTCGAGCTCCGCCCAGCACAACGGCTTGATGCCGAGCCGGTCGCGGACCAGCGTCAGCCGCCGGGGGCCCGGCTCCCAGGCGGCGTAGGCGAACATGCCCTCGAACCGGGTGGGCGCCTGCTCACCCCAGGCGTCGACGGCCCGCAGCACCACCTCGCTGTCGCTGCGGGTCCTGAACCGGTGTCCGAGCGCGGTCAGTTCCGCCCGCAACGAGGCGTGGTTGTAGACCTCGCCGGTGAACACCACCGCCAGCGCCGTACGTCCGCCGCGGGTCAGCACCAGCGGCTGCCGGCCACCGACCAGGTCGACGGTGGCCAGCCGGGTGTGCCCGAGCCCGGCCGGGCCCTCGGTCCAGGCGGCCGACGCGTCAGGTCCCCGGCAGGCCAGGGTCTCGGTCATCTCCTTCAGCGTGGTGCCCCCGGTCGCCCGGGGAACCCGTCCGGCGAAACCGACATAACCAACCAGCCCGCACACCGTCGCGGCTCCCCCTGCCCCTCACGGGGGCCGACCATGCGATCCGGGACCTCGCCTCGGCCGCGCGAATGCTGCACGCGTGGCGAAGTCCGTGGCCGGGCTCGTGCACCGGCCACCACCACTGGAACGATCAAGGGACGACCAGGTCACTGCCCTACCGGGTGAAGTACCGGAGCGGACGCGTGAACGCAGGACCGACGGCCCCTCAGTACGGCAGCAGGCCGGTGGTGAGCAGCTCGAAGTCGAAGGGCTCGGGGATCCGGAGGGTCTCACCGAAGTCGACGTCCTCCCGGCGGTGGTACTTCGTGCCGTCGGGGCGGCTGAACAGCGTGACGGTCTTCTGGCGGGCGTCGATCAGCAGGTAGAGCGGGATGCCCATCAGCGGGTAGTCCCGGACCTTGCCCACCCAGTCGTTCTCCGGGTTGGAGGGTGAGACCAGCTCGACCGCGATCGCTGCCGCTTCGGCGGGGACCTGGTTGTCGGTGGTCTCCAGGACGCCTTCCGGAAGGTACGTCAGGTCCGGGTTCCGGCTCTTGCCGGCGTTGGGCGAGACGAGGTCGGTGTTCTCGCTCGGCAGCAGTCCGTCCGGGGTGTGGGCGTCGAACTGGCGACGGACCGTCAGGAGGTTGCGTTGGTGGATGCCGGACGGACTGACCGTCATGACGATGATGTCGCCGGAGAGCTCGGCCTTGAACCCATCGGGCAGACTCCTGCGGACCTCTTCGAGGAGTGCGAAGCGCTCGGGATTCATGGGCCTCGACGTAGTCGGCACGACGGCTCGACACATTCCAGCCCCCAGGGCGGTTCCGCCGCCGGTGAACCTCGCTCGGGTGGTGGGCCGTGCCGCGTATCGTCCGGACATGACTGAGCACCGTTTGGTTGACGTGGGCGGGATCCGGCTGGCCTGTCAGGTCTCAGGGCCGGTGGATGCTCCGCCACTTCTCCTGCTGCACGCTCTGGGCGAGGACGCCACGGACTGGGACACGGTGGCGCCCGCGCTCGCCGTGAGCCGGCGGGTGTACGCCCTCGACCTTCGGGGGCACGGCCGGAGCGATTGGCCGGGGCGGTACTCCCTGGAACTCATGCGGGACGACGTGCTCGGCTTCCTGGCCGCCGTGGGTGTCGACCGGGTCGACGTGATCGGGCACTCGATGGGTGGGGTGGTGGCCTACCTCTTCGCCGAGGAGCATCCGCAGCGCGTGAACCGGCTGGTCCTGGAGGACGTTCCGGCTCCGCGTCCCCGTCAGCCGACCGCTCCGACCAGGCCGGAGGGGGCGCTGACCTTCGACTGGGAGATGGTGCTGGCGGTCCGGAGGCAACTCGACACGCCTGATCCGGCCTGGCTGGAGCGGCTCGACCGGATCACCGCCGAGACCCTCGTGCTCGCGGGCGGCCCGCGCAGTCACCTGTCGCAGGAGGGTGTCGCCGAGCTGGCCCGCCGCATCCCCGGCGGACGGGTCGTCACCATCCCTGCCGGGCATCTGATCCACAGCGCCGAGCCGGAAGCGTTCACGGAGGCAGTCGCAACGTTCTTGACGTGAGAGCAGCACAACACTGGTGCGCGGTTTGTCCGATCGGCTGCCGATTGGTGCATCCGGTGCGGCGCCTGTTGCCGCTGGTCGCTGCCGCTCCCTAGGCTCGCCCACGCAACCGGCCCAGGATGAAGGAACACGGTTTGACATCCTCTCCGCGCTGATGCGCGGGGATTCCGGCCGCGCCTGCGGCGCGGGGCTTGCGCCCTGTGCGGCGGGCGTTCCGGTGGGTTCCTGTTTCAACGGGCCGTGCCTGGCGTGGGATCGCCACGCCGGGTCCTACCGGCCCTCCGCAGGCGTTTAGCCTGTCCGCCCGTCCGGCGGCCAGGATGTTCCGAGCAGCATTGAGGTCACGGTCATGAGAGGTACCGCACGCGCCGCACTTCCACGTGCGGACGTTCAGGGGCTTGGGACCGTCCGGAACTCCGCAGGTGGAGCACACCTGCGACGTGGGTTCGTACCGGCCGATGATGCCGACGTGCCGTCCGTACCTGGCGGCTTTCTCTTCCAGGAGTCGGCGGAAGGTCGACCATCCGGCGCCGTGGACGGACTTGGCCAGGCGGGTGCGGGCCAGGCCGCGCACGTTCAGATCCTCCAGGTACACCGCTTGGTTCTCGCGGATGATCCTGGTCGTCTGCTTGTGCAGCCAGTCGTTGCGGGTGTCGGCCACCTTGGCGTGCGCCTTGGCGACCTTGCGGCGGGCCTTCGCCCGGTTCTTCGACCCCTTCGCCTTACGCGACAGTGCCCGCTGCAAGGTCTTCAACCGCTTCTCGGCCTTGCGCAGGAAGCGCGGGTTGTCGATGAACACCACCCGTGTGCACCCGAACGTACGGCCCAGCGACCGCCGCTGACCCACCGTCGGATAGCTACGATACGAGTACCGAAGATGCACACGATCAACCTGGCGGCGGGCACTGACAACCACCTGCGGGCACCCGCACGACGGTTCGCCCTGACGGCGAAACACCGCTCCCCGACCTGCTCCGCAGGCAATCCGTTCCCTCCCCCGGCTCAAACCGGGGGTTTCCCCGGAGGTCCCCGATGACCATCGCAGCCAGCCCCGATGCACTCGACCGGAAGATCGACCTGAACTTCGGACAGATCGACCTGGACCGGAACGGGCTGATCGACGCCTCGGACGTGCTCGGGCTCGCCGCTCGGACGATCTCCGCCTCGGGTCAGGACTTCGACTCACCGAAGGCGGTCGCGATGCTGACGGCGTCCCAGGGGTGGTGGCGGGCACTGGTCGCGGATCTGGACACCAACCGGGACCGGAAGATCCAGCGGCACGAGTACCGGGCCGGGATGCGGCTGCTGGCGGAGGCGCCGGGGGCGTTCGACGACGTGCTGCGGCCGATGGCGCTGGCGGTCTTCCGGCTGATGGACCGGAACGACGACGGGACGATCTCGGCGGACGAGTTCTGGGACTTCCAGCGGGCGTTCGGCTCGTCCGAGGCGGCGGCGCGGTTCGCCTTCGAGAAGCTGGACACCGACCGGAACGGGGTGCTCTCCGAGTCTGAGGTGCTGTCGGCGTTCCGGGGCTTCTACACCAGCACCGACCCGGATCAGGTCGGCAACCACCTGTTCGGCGACGCGCTGAACTGACCCACCGTCACAGCAGCGACGGAGGGGCCGCTCCCCCGTGGGCGGCCCCTCCGTCGTGTCCTGCCGGTGGTGCGTCAGTCCGTGGCGATGGCCGCCAGGACGTTCATCCGGCCGGCCCGGAAGGCCGGGAGCAGGGCGGCCAGCAGGCCGACCACGGCGGAGGCGAACAGGATGGCCACGATGGTGCCGACCGGGATGGTCAGCAGGCTGATCCCCGAGCCCGCCAGCACCTGCTGGGAGGTGACGCCCCAGGCGAGGCCGAGGCCGGTGCCGAGGAGGGCGCCGAAGATGGCGATCACCACGGACTCCAGGCGGATCATCCGGCGGAGCTGACGGCGGGACAGGCCGATCGCGCGGAGCAGACCGATCTCCCTGGTCCGCTCGACCACCGAGAGGGCGAGGGTGTTGACGACGCCCAGGACGGCGACCACGATCGCCAGGCCGAGCAGGCCGTAGACCATGTAGAGCAGGGTGTTGACCTGGCTCTGGATGATCTCCTTGTAGCCCGCCTTGTCGGTGACGGTGAGCTGCGGGTACGCCTTGAGGGAGTCCTCCAGCGCGGCCAGCGTCTTCGCCGGATCGGCCCCGTCGACGATCTTGGCGAACATCGCCTTGTCGGCTGGCAGGTCCGCCGCCGGGATGGCCTTGGCGACCGTGTCGAGGTTGGCGAACGTCCCGTTGAACATGTCGCTGCCGGCCTTGATGATCAGCCCGACCGTGAGCTCCTGGGTGTGGCCCTGGCCGTAGTCGGCCGTGATCCGGTCGCCGGTCTTCAGGCCGTGCTCCTTGGCGAACTCGCTGCCGACCGCCACGCCACCGACCGCGAAGGCCTGCTCCGCCGAACCGGACTCCGCCGGGATCTTGAAGTCCTCGACGAAGGTCTTCGTGGCGGCCGCCAGGTGCTCCTTGGTGCGCTTGCCGTCGGAGGTGGTGAACGCCACCGGGATGCTCTTCTGCAGCGTCAGGTGCTTGAGGCCCTGGGCGCCCTGAGCAGCCGTCACCATCGCGGGGGTGAGATCGGCGTTCGTCCTGGACGCGACCACGTAGTCGGCGCCCACGGACTGGTCGATCTGGTCGTTGGCCGAGGAGACCATCGAGGAGGTGACCACCGAGGCTCCGGTGACCAGCGCCAGGCCGATCATCAGCGCCGCGGCGGTGGCACCGGTACGGCGCGGGTTGCGGGTGGCGTTGCGCTGCGCCAGCTTGCCGGACGGGCCGAACAGCGCGGGCAGCACCGCCCCGAGCACCCGGACCACGGCGGTGGACAGCAGCGGGCCGAGCACCACCAGGCCGACCAGGCTCAACACCACGCCCAGGCCCAGCAGTTGACCACCGGCCGAGGCGGTCGAGGCGGCCGCCGCAGCGGCCAGCAGGGCCGCGCCGCCGGCCGTGAGCAGCACCCCGATCGCGGCCCGGATGCGGTTGGCCTTGGCCTCGCTGGGCGTGCCGTGGTCGCGCAGGGCGGCCATCGGCGAGATCCGGGAGGCTCGGCGGGCCGGGATCCAGGCGGCCAGCACGGTGATCACCACGCCCACCGCGTACGAGGCGATCGGCACGCTGGCGCCGATCTCCAGGTCGGCGGAGGACAGGTTCATCCCGGTCGCCTTCATCAGCTGGATCAGGCCGATGGCCAGGCCGATCCCGGCCAGCAGGCCGAGGGTCGAGCCGAGCACGCCGAGGATCAGGGCCTCGATCAGCACCGAGCGGTTGACCTGGCTGCGGCTGCCGCCGATGGCCCGGAGCAGGCCGATCTCCCGGGTGCGCTGGGCGACCAGCATCGAGAAGGTGTTGATGATCAGGAAGCCGCCGACCAGCAGCGAGATGCCGGCGAAGCCGAGCATCGCGTACTTCATGTAGTCGAGGAAGCCCATGTCGGCCTTGCCCTCGGCCTTCTGCTCCGCGGCGGTGAGCACCTTGTACCCGTCGCCGAGGGTGGCCAGGGCGGCGGCCTTCAGCTCGTCGTTGCTCTTCGAGCCGTCGCCGGTCACCTCGACCGTGCTGAGCGCGGTCGTGCCCAGCAGATGCTCCTGGGCGGTCGGCAAGTCCAGGAAGGCCAGCGCCGCGCCGGGGTTGGTGGTCTGGAAGGTGGCGATGCCGGAGATGGTGAAGACGCGGTCACCGGCGGCGGTGATCACCCGCAGCTTGCTGTCGATCCCCAGGCCGGCCTTCTTGGCCGTGTCGGCGTCCAGCACGATCTGGCCGCCGCCGGCCGGTGCCTTGCCGGAGGTGATCTTCAGCATGTTCTGGTTGTCGTGCCAGGAGCCGGTGATGGTCGGGGCGCCGGAGGTCGGGCCGACCGCCTTGTTGGTGAGCGGGTTGGTCAGCACCGCGTTCTGGACCGAGACCTCACCGCGCGCCGACTTCACGCCCGGCAGGGCGGCGATCTTCTGCTCGGTGGCGACCGGGACGGTGCGGGGCTTGCCGCGGCCGCCGTCCTGCTCGTCATCGGCGTCGGCGGCGGCGTCCGGGACGGCCTGCCGGACCGAGATGTCGGAGGCGGTGGTGGCGAACAGCTTGTCGAAGGTGGCGGTCGCCGTGTTCGAGAACACCAGGGTGCCGGACACGAACGCGACCGAGAGGACCACAGCGATGAGCGAGAGCGCCATCCGCCCCTTGTGGGCGAAGAAGCTCCGTAGCGAAGTCTTGAGCAACATCGGTTTCTGACCCCGTCTCAGCTGGTGCGCTTGCCGTCGAAGCGACGCATGCGCTCGAGGACGGAATCGGCGGTCGGGGCGTGCATCTCGTCCACCAGGCGGCCGTCCGCCAGGAACAGCACGCGGTCGGCGTACGAGGCGGCGACCGGGTCGTGGGTGACCATCACGATGGTCTGGCCCAGCTCGTCGACCGAGCGGCGCAGGAAGGTGAGCACCTCGGCGCCGGAGCGGGAGTCGAGGTTACCGGTGGGCTCGTCGCCGAAGATGATCTCGGGACGGGCGGCCAGCGCCCGGGCCACCGCGACGCGCTGCTGCTGGCCGCCGGAGAGCTGGGTCGGCCGGTGCTTGAGGCGGTCGGCGAGGCCGACGGTGGAGACCACGGTGTCCAGCCAGGCGGCGTCCGGCTTGCGGCCGGCGATGTCCATCGGGAGCGTGATGTTCTCCAGCGCGTTCAGCGTGGGGAGCAGGTTGAAGGACTGGAAGATGAAGCCGATCTTGTCCCGGCGCAGCTTGGTGAGCTGACGGTCCTTCAGACCGGTGATCTCGGTGTCACCGATCCAGATCCGGCCCTCGGAGACCGTGTCCAGGCCCGCCAGGCAGTGCATCAGGGTGGACTTGCCCGAGCCCGAGGGGCCCATGATCGCGGTGAACCGGCCACGGTGGATGTCCACGTCCACCGCATCGAGGGCGGTGACCCGGGTCTCCCCCGCGCCGTACGCCTTGGTCACCTGCCGCGCGGCCGCGGCCGGGGCCTCGGGGCCGGCGGAAAGCTGCTGGTCCTGCACGGCGCTGGCTGCCGTCGTCACTGGAGTCTCCTCGATTGTGGTCCACCCGTCGGCCTCAGGATTTCGCAGCGCACCCGTCCTCGGACATGGTGCGGTCTGCCGTCTTCACCCTGGGGCTGCCCCCACCCTCCAGGTGGTGCTGAGTGGAGTGGCGAGGTAAGAACCACGTTAGGAGCGCCGTCCGGACGGATCGTCATCCGCCGGGAGGAAGCCGACCATCGACCGATGTACGGGCTGCGGGCCCCCTCCCCCTAGGGGTTCCCGCCGCCCGCCTCAGGGGTCGGCCGAGGATCGGCCGGACGATCGGCCCGGAGCCGGCCCGGAGCTCAGCCGACCAGGGCCGGCTCGGCCTGCCGGACCAGCGCGGTCGCGAAGGCGTCCACCACCGGCGTGAGCAGCGCCTCGGTCTCCCGCTCGATCAGCGTCGAGCCGTCCTCCCGAGTGCCGATGTGGCGGTCCAGCACGAACCAGCCCTGGGTGATGTGCCCGGCCCCCATCGAGGAGAGCACCGGCCGCAGCGCGTAGTCCACCGCGAGCACGTGCGCGGTCGAGCCGCCGGTGGCCAGCGGCAGCACCGTCTTCCCGGTGAGCGCGTACTGCGGCAGCACGTCCAGCAGGGTCTTCAGCAGTCCCGAGTACGCGGCCTTGTAGACCGGGGTGCCGATCACCACACCGTCCGCCTCGGCGAACAGCTCGATGGCGCGGGCGAGTTGGGGGTCACTGGTGTCGGCGGAGAGCAGCGCGGCGGGCGGCAGGCTGCGCACCTCCAGCGGGATCACCCGGTGGCCGTGCCCGGTCAGCCGGGCATCGACGTGACGCAGCAGGCGGGTGGTGCGGGAGGTGGCGGAGGGCGAGCCGGAGACGGACAGGACGGTGGCCATGAGGCACCCCAGAAAAGTGGAAGCGGGCAGGGCTGACCGCGCGACGGTGCGCGAGAAGAGGGAGGAAACGAAGGTGGCGAGCGGTCAGCCACTACAGAGGGAGCAGGACACGCGCAGCAGGTCGACGTGCCGCCTCCGCGTGAGAATCCGTTGCTGCTCCATAGCCGTCATGGGACCACGCGGCGTTCGAACGGGTCAAGGTTCGTTCCAGCTCGTGAACATACGGCCGACCGGTCCGGGACGTGCATCAACTCTGCTACAAGGGCCCTGGTGGGAGACCCCACTGCGGTGCTCGGCCGCGGTTTCGGGCATCCTCTCCCACATGAACACGTGGCAGGAGGGCCGCCCGAGCGGCGGCAGTGGCGGCGGCGCGTACGGGTCGTACGGCTCGGAGGGCGGGCCCAACCCGTACCGGGACGAGCCCCCGCTGCCGCCCGGGCTGAACCCGCGCGGTCCTGGTGCGCCGGCGCCGCACCGCCCGGCCGTGCCGTCGCAGGCGGCTCCGGTCGCCCAGCCCGTGCCCCCGCAGGCCGGTCCGGCCCTGCCGCCGGAGCTCAACCCGCGTGGCCCGGGCGCCCCGTCGCGCACCCCCGGCACCCCGATACCGCCCGGCCCGCCGGCACCGGCCGGGCCGTCCGGCCCGCCGCGCCCGCCCGCCGCGCCGCGGCCGGCCAATGCGCGATGGCCGCGCAGCCGGAAGATCAAGTACGGCATCTACGGCACGCTGGCCGCGCTGATGGTGACCGCCGTCGGCACCTACTTCTGGGCCGACTCCCAGCTCAACCACGAGAACGTGCTGGCCTCGTACGACGGCAGACCGCCGGCCGGGAAGGGCACCAACTGGCTGATCGTCGGTTCGGACAGCCGGCAGGGTCTGTCCGATGCCGACGAGGACGCGCTGCACACCGGCTCCGCGGTGGGCAAGCGCAGCGACTCGATGATGCTGCTGCACATCGGGGACAACGGGAACACCCTGATGAGCATCCCGCGCGACTCCTGGGTGCAGATCCCGGCGCACCCCAACACCAACGGGAGCGGCAAGGCCGTCCCGGCCACCACCTCGAAGATCAACGCGGCCTTCAACACCGGCGGCGGCAAGCTGCTGGTGCAGACCGTCGAGCACAACACCGGCCTCCGGATCGACCACTACGCCGAGATCGGCTTCGCCGGCTTCGTCGGGATCGTGGACTCGGTCGGCGGCGTGGACATGTGCATCGACAAGGCGATCGCCGACAAGGACTCGGGGCTCAACCTCAAGGCGGGCTGCCAGTCGCTGAGCGGCAAGGAGTCGCTGGCCTTCGTCCGGCAGCGGCACCAGATGGCCGACCAGGACCTGGGCCGGATGCGCAACCAGCAGAAGTTCCTCTCCGCGCTGGCCGGCCAGGCCGCCTCGCCGGGCACCCTGCTGAACCCGTTCACCTTCTACCCGATGGTCAGCTCCGGCCTGGGCACCCTGATCGTGGACGACGACGCCGGCCTCGGCGACCTCGGCTCGCTCTTCCTGGCGATGCGCTCGGTCTCCGGCGGCGAGGGGAAGTCGATGACCGTGCCGATCGCCAACCCCGACTTCCGCACCTCCACCGGCGAGTCCGCGGTGAAGTGGGACGCCACCAAGGCCAAGCAGGTCTTCGACGCCTTCAAGAGCGACAGCGCGGTGCCGGACGTGAAGTGACGTCAGATCTGACCTGTCGTCAGTCCGCCTCACCCGGACGGCCCACACGGAACGGCCGTCCGGGCGCCGCTCGCCCACCCTGGAAGCATGAGCAGCACTGGCCGGTCCGGCGGCACTCCGGGGACGTACGGCTCCGAACCCCCGCTGCCGCCCTCGCTGGACCCGCGCGGGGGCCCGGCCGTCAAGCCGCCCGGGCGGCGCCGGAACTGGTGGCGGGTCACCCGCTGGACGGTCGGACTGCTGGTGCTGGCCCTGGTCGGTACGGCGGTCGGCAGCTACGTCTGGGCCGACGCGAAGATCCGGCACGTGGACGCGATCGCCGACTGGTCCGGCCGCCCGGGTGACGGCCCCGGGACCAACTGGCTGCTGGTCGGCTCGGACAGCCGGGCCGGGCTGACCGAGCAGCAGGAGCGGGACCTGCACGTCGGCGGCGAGTCGGGGATCAACACCGACACCATCATGGTGCTGCACCGGGGCGACAACGGCCCGGTGCTGATGAGCATCCCGCGCGACAGCTACGTGGCGATCCCCGGCCACGGCAAGAACAAGATCAACGCGGCCTTCGCCCAGGGTGGCCCACAGCTGCTGGTGCAGACCGTCGAGCAGAACACCGGCATCCGGATCGACCACTACGTCGAGGTCGGCTTCACCGGCATCGTGAGCATCGTGGACTCGCTCGGCGGCGTGTCCATGTGCCTGGACCAGCCGGTGGTCGACTCGAAGTCCGGCGCCGACCTGCCGGCCGGCTGCCAGACCCTGAACGGCACCCAGGCCCTCGCGCTGGTCCGCACCCGGTACTCGCTGCCCAACTCCGACCTGAGCCGGATCGGCAACCAGCAGGCGTTCCTGCAGGCGCTGGCCAAGGAGGTGCTCAGCCCGTCCACCCTGCTCAACCCGTTCGTCCTGTACCCGTTCCTGAGCGCCGCCCTCGGCGCCCTGACGGTGGATCAGGCCAGCTCGCTCTGGACGCTGGCGCAGTTCGGACTGCAGATGGACAAGGTGGCGGGCGCCGGCGGCCGGACCGTCACGGTGCCGATCGCCGACGAGGACTACCGGACCCCGGCCGGGTCCTCGATCCTCTGGGCCCCGAACGCCTCCAAGGAGCTGTTCGAGCAGATCCAGAACGACCGGCCGGTGCCCGCCCCGTCCTGAGCTCAGGCGCGGTACATCTGGTGGATCGCGCTGATCTTGCCGGCCGGGTCCACCGTGATGGCGAACTGGTTGCCGTAGCAGCCGTACGGCAGCTTCACCGAAGCCGCGTTGGTCAGGCAGGCCTCCGCCCGGGCCATGAAGTCGTTCAGCGGGAGCTGCTTCTCCTTCAGGTCGGCGAGGACGTAGGTCTTGACGTCGTTGCTGAACTCGAAGACCTTCACCGCCCCGGTCGCGGCGAAGTAGCTCTCCCCCGGGACATCCGGGCCGCAGACGAACTTGGTCTCCTTGGCCTTCATCCAGACGTGGGTGGCGTACCCGACCTCGGCGGCCTCGATCACCCGGCCGACCTGGGCCGCGTTGGCCGTGCAGTCCGCCGCCTTGGTGCCACTCGCTTTGGGCGAGGTCTTCGAAGCCGCGGTCGGCTTGACCGAGGCACCGGCCGACGCGCCGGCCGTGGGCGTGACGGTGGCGGCGGGCGTGGCCGTGGCGGTCAGCGAGGGCCCGGAGGCGGGCGCCGGGTCCTTCGGCCCGCAGGCGGTCAGGGCCAGCACGGCGGTGGCGAGGACGGCGACGGCGACGGGCAGGCGGCGAGCGTTCATGGCAGGTTCCCCCGGTACGAAAAGACAAGGTCAACGCTGCATACGGATCGGCCGGCCGTCCCGGTTACCGCCCGCCCCCGCCTGTGACAGCACCGGGACAATTTCGCGCCGCTGACCCACCGTCAGTACCGGAGCCGTCACAATGTGCTCCATGTCGCTGGTGACCGCTCTGATCTACCGCCGCCGCAGCCGCCTGTTCGGGCGCCTGGTGCAGGAGGCCCTCGCGCTGTACGGGATGGAGGTGCCGGCCGCCGCCGAGATCGGCCCCGGACTGCGGGTCTTCCACCGCGGCTTCGGCACCGTGCTGCACCCGTACACCACCCTCGGCGCGGACGTCACCCTCTACAACGGCGTCACCATCGGCCGGGCCGACCCCTGGGTGCCGCAGCAGCGCAGCGCGATGCGCCGGATCGTCCTGGAGGACGGCGTGCTGGTCTGCGCGGGCGCCAAGATCGTCTGCAAGAGCGGCATCCTCACCGTCGGCGCGGGCAGCATCATCGGCGCCAACGCCGTCCTCACCGGCTCCACCGGACCGAACGAGATCTGGGCCGGCGTCCCCGCCCGCCGGATCGGCATGCGCGAGGGCCCCGCCGGTCACACCGACGGGGCCCTGTACGGCAGCTGACGCTACGGGAGGTTGCGGGACATCACGATCCGCTGGATCTGGTTGGTGCCCTCGTAGATCTGGGTGATCTTGGCGTCGCGCATCATCCGCTCCAGCGGGTAGTCACGGGTGTACCCGTAACCGCCGAGCAGCTGGACGGCGTCGACGGTGATCTCCATCGCGGCGTCCGAGGCGAAGCACTTGGCGGCCGCGCCGAAGAACGTCAGGTCGGCGTCGACCCGCTGGGACTTCGCGGCGGCCGCGTAGGTGAGCTGCCGGGCGGCCTCCAGCTTCATCGCCATGTCGGCCAGCATGAACTGCACGCCCTGGAAGTCACCGATCGGCTTGCCGAACTGCTTGCGCTCCCGCACGTAGCCCTTGGCGTAGTCCAGCGCGCCCTGCGCGATGCCCACCGCCTGCGCCGCGATGGTCACCCGGGTGTGGTCCAGGGTCTTCATCGCGGTCGCGAAACCGGTGCCCTCGGCGCCGATCATCCGGTCCGCCGGGATCCGCACGTTGTCGAAGTAGACCTCGCGGGTCGGCGAGCCCTTGATCCCGAGCTTCTTCTCCGGCGCGCCGAACGACACACCCGCGTCGCCCTTCTCCACCACGAACGCCGAGATGCCCTTCGTGCGCAGCTCCGGGTCGGTCACGGCGAGCACCGTGTAGAACTCCGAGACACCCGCGTTGGTGATCCAGCGCTTCACGCCGTTGAGGACCCAGAAGTCGCCGTCGCGCACCGCGCGGGTCTTCATCCCCGCCGCGTCCGAACCCGCGTCCGGCTCCGAGAGGCAGTACGAGAACATGCCCTCGCCCCGGGCCAGCGCACCCAGGTACTTCGCCTTCAGCTCCTCCGAGCCCGACAGCTGCACCGGCAGCGAACCCAGCTTGTTGACCGCCGGGATCAGCGAGGACGAAGCGCACACCCGCGCGATCTCCTCGATCACGATCACCGTCGCCAGCGCGTCCGCACCCGCACCGCCGTACTCCTCCGGCACGTGCACCGCGTGCAGCTCATTGGCCTGCAACGCGTCCAGCGCCTCCTGCGGGAACCGGCCCTGCTCGTCCACCTCCGCCGCGAACGGGGCGATCTTCGCCTCCGCCAGCGACCGCACCGCCTCCCGGAGCATCTCGTGCTCCTCGGAAAGCCGGAAGAGATCGAAATCCGCCCCGGAGTTGCCCGCCATGTGCCTCGCCCCTTGAATTCGGACCACGTTAGTTACCGTTAAGTAAGCGTAATTCTAGGCTCGCGCCCTGCCTACCCCGTACGTGACATGCGTGACACCGGAGTGACACCGCCTCAGCGGACGTTCTCCTCCAGCGTGTCGCCGGTGCCGGGGTGCTGGGCCAGGTACTCCAGCACCTGGTCGTTGCGGACCGCCTCCCAGAGCTGCTTGGCCACCCGCTGGTCGAGGTAGACCACCGACTGGCCGCCCTCGTCACCGAAGCCGCCGAACGGCGCGTTCATGAACCGCACGCCGTCACCCCGCAACCCGCGCAGGCTCCAGGCCAGGTCGTACAGGTCGGAGTTGCTCAGCTTGTCGTCCACGCTGACCACCTCGCCGACCGAGCCGAGCAGACCGGTCAGCTTGCCGGGGTTGCCCAGGGTGCCGGAGGTCAGGGTCTGCTGCATCAGGGCGCGCAGGAAGTTCTGCTGACGCTTCGTCCGGTCCAGGTCGCCGTTGGGCAGGCCGTACCGCTCGCGGACGTAGAGCAGCGCGGTCGCGCCGTCCATGTGCTGGGTGCCGGCCGCCCAGTGCCTGGCCTCGCCCTTGCCCTCGATCTCCTTGGGGATGGTGATGTCCACCCCGCCGACCGCGTCGGTCAGGGACCGGAAGCCGTTCCAGTCCACCACCGCGAGGTGGTCGATCGGGATGCCCGTGAGGTCCTGAATGGTGCGCACCATCAGGGCCGGGCCGCCCAGCGAGTACGCCGCGTTGAGCTTGGCCTTGCCGTGGCCGGGGACGTCCACCCAGGTGTCCCGGGCCAGCGAGATCACCGAGGCGTTCTTCCGGTCCGCCGAGAGGTGCAGCAGCATCATGGTGTCGCTGCGGGCCGCCCCCGCCTTCCAGACCGGGGCCTTGGCGGGTGCGCCCGGGTCGGTCCTGGCGTCCAGGCCGACCAGCAGGAAGGTGACGCCGGCGTTGGAGAGCGGCTTGGGGCGCTCCGACTCGGCGAGGCTGGGCAGCGCGCCCGGGATCCGGGCCACCGAGGAGGCGTAGTGCTCGGCCGTCCAGTACACCGCTCCCGCGCAGCCGCCGGTGATCAGCAGCACCGTCAGCAGGACGGCCAGCAGCAGCCGGCGGCCGCGCCGCCGGGGCCTGGGCGGAGCCTCGGGCGCCGCGGTCTCCTCGGTCTGACCGGCCTGCTCGGACCGGTCGGCGAAGATGCTCAGTCCGGCGGAGTCCGCCCCGTCCTCGGTGCTCATGCGGGCATTGTCCGGTCGGACCGGAGCGCGCCGGGCCGGAACCGGCAGGAGGAGGGTGAAGTCGTTACCTCTCGGCGGACGGCTACGCGGCAGGGTCCCCGCCGGATAGCATCGGTCACTGCCCGACCCGAGCAGACCGACCCAAAGGGGAAGCGCGTGACCCTCCGCATCACGGTGATCGGCACCGGATACCTCGGCGCGACGCACGCCGCCTGCATGGCGGAGCTCGGTTTCGAGGTGCTCGGCCTGGACATCGACCCGGAGAAGATCGCCACCCTGGCCGCCGGGAAGATCCCGATGTACGAGCCCGGGCTGGCCGAACTGCTGGTCAAGCACGTGCCCGGGCACCCCGGCTCCTCCGGCCGGCTGCGCTTCACCACCTCGTACGAGGAGGTCGCCGACTTCGGCGACGTGCACTTCCTCTGCACCAACACCCCGCAGAAGAAGGGTGAGTTCGCCGCCGACATGTCCTATGTCGACGCCGCGCTGGACTCGCTCGCCCCGCACCTCAAGCGCCCCACCCTGGTGGTCGGCAAGTCCACCGTGCCGGTCGGCAGCGCCAACCGACTGGCCGTCAGGCTGGCCGAGCTGGCCCCGGTCGGCGCGGCCGCCGAGCTGGCCTGGAACCCGGAGTTCCTCCGCGAGGGCTTCGCCGTCGGCGACACCCTGCACCCCGACCGGCTGGTGGTCGGGGTCCGCAGCGAGCGGGCCGAGGCGCTGCTCCGCGAGGTGTACGCGACCCCGGTCGCCGAAGGCGTGCCGTTCGTGGTGACCGACTTCGCCACCGCGGAGCTGGTCAAGGCCGCGGCCAACTCCTTCCTGGCCACCAAGATCTCCTTCATCAACGCGATGGCCGAGGTCTGCGAGAGCGCGGGCGCGGACGTGGTCCAGCTCAGCAAGGCGCTCTCCTTCGACGAGCGGATCGGCGGCAAGTTCCTCAACGCCGGCGTCGGCTTCGGCGGCGGCTGCCTCCCCAAGGACATCCGGGCCTTCATGGCCCGGGCCGGCGAACTGGGCGCCGACCAGGCGCTGACCTTCCTGCGCGAGGTCGACTCGATCAACATGCGCCGCCGCTCCCGAATGGTCGAACTCGCCCGCGAGCAGTGCGGCGGCGGCTTCCTCGGCCGCCGGGTCGCCGTGCTCGGCGCCGCGTTCAAGCCCAACTCGGACGACATCCGGGACTCCCCCGCACTCAACGTCGCCGCACAGATCCAGCTCCAGGGCGCCCAGGTCTCGGTCTACGACCCCAAGGCGATGGACAACGCCCGCAAGATGTTCCCCGGCCTCACCTACGCCGACTCCCCCCTGGAGGCGGCCGAGGGCGCCCACGTCGTCCTGCACCTGACCGAGTGGCAGGAGTTCCGCGACCTCGACCCGGCCGTCCTGGGCACCGTGGTCGCCGAACGCCGGATCCTGGACGGACGGAACATCCTGGACGACGCCAAGTGGCGCGCGGCCGGCTGGAGCTACCGCGCGATGGGCCGCCCGACGGTGGAATAGCCGCTGTCCGGCGCGGAGTTGCAGCCGGTATGAGCGACGACACGACGGTGCGGAAGATCCTCCAGGACAGCGGCGACACCTGGGCGGTGGTCGGGCTGTCCAACAACACCGCCCGGGCCGCGTACGGGGTGGCCCGGGTGCTGCAGCGGGCCGGCAAGCGGGTCGTGCCCGTGCACCCCAAGGCCGAGACGGTGCTCGGCGAACCGGGCTACGCCACGCTCGCGGACATCCCGTTCGCGGTGGACGTGGTGGACGTCTTCGTGAACTCGGCGCTGGCCGGGGCGGTCGCCGACCAGGCGGTCGCCAAGGGGGCCAAGGCGGTCTGGTTCCAGCTCGACGTGATCGACCAGGAGGCGTACGCCCGCACCACGGCGGCCGGCCTGGACATGGTCATGGACCGCTGCCCGGCGATCGAGCTGCCGCGCCTCTGAGGAGCGACCACCAGGGGCTCGGGGAACTGCGACGCCGACCTCAGGAGCGTTCAACGTACGTAACTGGTCGGGCACTTTCGCATCTACTGGGCCTTCGTGCGCAGGTGCTCCAGGACCAGGGGGTCGATGAACCCCGGGACGAGGCGCCCCTCCAGGTTCTCCACGCCGGCCCAGCGGTCCAGGGTGGGGTGGCCGACGGCCGTGAGGAGGGCGGCGACCTCGGTGGCCAGGGTGCCGGTGAGGGCGAGCAGGGTGGCCGGGTCGGGGGTGCCGAAGAGGATCTCGTGGCCGGCCAGCAGGCGGGCGAGCTCGGTGACCGGGTCGGGGTGGTCGTCCACCCGGAGGTCGTACGCGGTGTCGCTGAGGCCGCCGTAGCCGGCGCCCCGGTCGGCTATGTACAGGGCGGCGCTCTGCCGGCCCCGGCTGTCGCCGCCCGCTGCGTCACCGGCCGCCAACGTGGCCACCAGCCGCTCTGCGAACGGGAGTTCGGCTCCGCCCAGCCAGGCGGACTCCATCGCCTCGACCACCTCGGGCCCGGTCAGGATGTTGCCCTGGATCGCGTAGCCGGGGCCCGCGACGCCGCCCGCCCAGTCCAGGCAGTCCGCCCCGGTGTAGGTCGCGCCGTCGCCGGAGCAGCCGACCACGCCGAGCTGACGGTCCGCCCGGCCCGGGTCGGCGGCGGTCAGGCCGGCCACCACGTCGGCGGGGGCGACGCCGGTGCGGAGCAGGGTGAGGCCCTGCGGCCGGTAGGCGAAGTTGGCCATCGCCTGGGTGGCCAGCGCGCCGACCTCCGCCTCGGCGGCCGGGACGACCGCGCCTGCGGCGAGGAACTTGCTGGCCACCGCGACACCGACGGCGCTGCCCGAACGGGCCACTACGGAAAAGGTCACGCGCAGGGACGATAGCCGCTCGTCGTGGCCATGCCTAGAGAGTGGCGATCGAGGGCCGCCGGACGGCCCGCAGGTCGCGGGCCACCGCCTCCGCGTGCCGCAGCACCCGGACCGCGTTGTGCCAGGTGAGCTTCGCCAGGTCGGTCTCCGACCAGCCCCGGCCGAGCAGTTCGGCGATCAGGTGCGGGTAGCCGGCGACGTCGTCCAGGCCGGCCGGGGTGAAGGCGGTGCCGTCGAAGTCGCCGCCGATGCCGAGGTGGTCGATCCCGGCCAGCTGCCGCATGTGGTCGAGGTGGTCGGCGACGGTGGCCACGGTGGCGACCGGGCGGGGGTGGGCGGCCTCGAAGGCGTGCTGCACGGCCATCGCCTCGGGGGTGGTCTCCAACGGGTGGAAGCCGTGCGCCCGCATGTTCTGATCGGCGTCGACGGTCCACTCGATCGCGGCGGGCAGGATGAACTTGGGCACGAAGGTGACCATCGCGACGCCCCCGTTGGCGGCCAGCTGGGCCAGCACGTCGTCGGGGATGTTGCGCGGGTGGTCGCAGACCCCCCGGGCCGAGGAGTGCGAGAAGATCACCGGCGCCTCGGTGACCCGCAGGGCGTCCCGCATGGTGTCGGCGGAGACGTGCGAGAGGTCGACCAGCATGCCGAGCCGGTTCATCTCCCGCACCACCTCCTCGCCGAACTCGGTCAGGCCGCCGTGCTCGGGCTTGTCGGTGGCCGAGTCGGCCCACGGCACGTTGTCGTTGTGGGTGAGCGTCAGATAGCGGACGCCGAGCTCGTGGAGCACGCGCAGGGTGGCCATCGAGGAGTTGATCGAGTGTCCGCCCTCGGCGCCCATCAGCGAGGCGATCCGGCCCTCGCGCCGCGCCGTCTCCATGTCCTCGGCGGTGAGCGCGAGCCGCAGGTGGTCCGGGTAGCGCTCGGTCAGCGTCCGGACGAAGTCGATCTGCTCCAGGGTGGCGCTGACGGCCTGGTCGCCCGCGTAGTCGGAGCGCACGTACACCGACCAGAACTGCGCGCCGACCCCGCCTTCCCGGAGCCGGCCGAAGTCGGTGTGCAGCCGGGATCGCTGATCGGTCGTCAGGTCCACGGCGTCGAGGTCGTACCCCACCTGGGCACGCATCGCCCACGGCAGGTCGTTGTGACCGTCCACCACGGGTGCGGTTCGGAGAAGCTCACGAGCTCGGGCCAGCAGTTCGGTAGTCATACCTTCAGTTCTACCGCCTCTGTTAACCGGAGGTTAGTTCTCTGCCGACGCTCTGGGCCGGTCCGCTCACCCTGATGGACGCTGCGAGGCACAGCGGAACCCTCCACCCACCCGGGAGCGACCCCATGAAGTCAGCGACACCCTGGAAGGCCGTGATCGGCGGCTCGGTCGGCAATCTGGTCGAGTGGTACGACTGGTTCGTCTACGCCAGCTTCGCCACCTACTTCGCCTCGGCGTTCTTCCCGCACGGCAATCCGACCGCCCAACTCCTCAACACCGCGGGCATCTTCGCGGTCGGCTTCTTCATGCGCCCGGTCGGCGGCTGGCTGCTCGGCCGGTACGCGGACCGGCGCGGCCGGAAGGCGGCGCTGACCCTGACCGTGTCGCTGATGTCGGTCAGCGCCCTGCTGATCGCGATCGCCCCGACGTACGAGCAGGTCGGCTACGCGGGCGCCGTGGTGCTGCTGATCGCCCGGCTGCTGCAGGGCCTGTCGGTCGGCGGCGAGTACGCGGCCAGCGCCACCTACCTGACCGAGGCGTCCACCCCCGGCCGCCGCGGCTTCGTCTCCAGCTTCCAGTACGTCTCGATGACCTTCGGTCAACTGCTCGGCCTGGGGCTGCAGATCGTGCTCCAGCACACCATGACCACGGCCGACCTGCACTCGTACGGCTGGCGGATCCCGTTCGTCGCGGGGGCGCTCGGCGCGGCGGTGGTGTTCTGGCTGCGGCGCAACCTGGTGGAGACCGAGGCGTACACGGAGCTCGAGGGCACGGAGACCGAACGCGGCACGCTGCGCCGACTGCTGGCGCACAAGCGGGAGTTCGCCCTGGTGATGGCGCTGACCATGGGCGGCACGGTGGCGTACTACACCTACACCACCTACCTGACCAAGTACCTCTCCAACACCGTCGGGCTGAGCAAGAACGACGCCGCCTTGGTCAGCTTCTGCGCGCTGACCGTCTTCATGCTGCTGCAGCCGCTGGCCGGTTCGCTCTCCGACCGGATCGGCCGCCGACCACTGCTGATCACCTTCGGGGTCGGCGCCACCTTCGGCACGGTGCCGCTGATGACCACGCTCTCGCACACCGGCAGCTTCGGCGGGGCGCTGCTGCTCGCGGTGACCGCGCTGGTCATCGTCACCGGCTACACCTCGATCAACGCCGTGGTGAAGGCCGAGCTGTTCCCGACCCAGATCCGGGCGCTCGGGGTGGCGCTGCCGTACGCGCTGGCCAACGCGCTGTTCGGCGGCACGGCCGAGTACGTGGCGCTCTGGTTCAAGGACGCGGGCGTCGAGTCGGGCTACTACTGGTACGTCTCCGCGCTGGCGGCGGTCTCCCTGGTGGTCTACCTGACGATGCGTGAGACCAGGGACAACGAGCTCACCGAGGGCAGCCGACCGGCCACCAAGGCGGCGGTCCCCGCCTAGGGTGGGCGCATGCGCGTGCTTCTGGTCGAGGACGACGACCGTCTTGCCGCCGCCCTGGTCCCGGCGCTCGCCCGGCACGGCCACCAGGTGGTCCGGGCCGGGCGGGCGGACGACGCGTTCCGGCTGAAGGACACCTGCGAGTTCGTGCTGCTCGATCTGGGCCTGCCCGACCTGGACGGGCTCGAACTGCTGCGCCGACTGCGCCGGGTGTCCAGCGTGCCGGTGATCGTGCTGACCGCCAGGACCGAGGAGCGGGACATCCTGCGCGGCCTGCGCTCGGGCGCCGACGACTACCTGGCCAAGCCGTTCCGGACCGCCGAACTGGCCGCCAGGATGGCCGCCGTGGTCCGGCGCGGCACCCGGCCGCTGGCGGTGACCGGCCGGGTGGCGCAGATCGGCGACGTCCGGATCGACCTGGAGACCCGGCGGGTCACCGTGGCCGGGGAGCCGGTCGCGCTCACCCGCCGGGAGTTCGACGTGCTGGCCGTGCTCGCCCGCGAGCCCGGCGTGGTGCGCGGCCGGGAGGAGATCCTGGACGAACTCTGGGGCGACGTCCAGCTGTCGGCCTCCCGCTCGCTGGACGTGCACATCGCCGGTATCCGCTCCAAGACCGGCCGCCCGCGGCTGGTCGAGACGCTCCGGGCCACCGGCTACCGGCTCGGCACCGGCTGATGCAGCGTCGGCTGCTGGTGGTCCAGCTCCTGCTGATCGGCTGCCTGGTGGCGGCGCTGGCGGTCCCGCTCGCGCTGGCCTGGTCCTCGCACCGGACCGGGCAGCTGCTGCTCGCCCGCCGGGCGGACGCCACCCGGTTCGCCGAGCTCACCGACCGGGCGCTGCGCGAGGGCGGCCCGTCCGGGCTGGCGGCGGAGGTGGCCCGGTACGCGGAGCTGTACGGCACGGCGGTGGAGATCCGGGACCGGGACGGGCAGTTGATCGCGGGCACCCCGGTCGGCGGGGACCGGGTGGACGGGGGCGGGGCGGCCGGGCGGGCGCTGTCCGGCCGGACCACCGACGGGCTGCCGCTGCTCACCCCGTTCGGCCCGGCCTCGGTGCTGGTCGCCGAACCGGCCGGGCGGGACGACCAGGTGTCCGGGGTGGTGGTGCTGCGGGTGTCCACTGCGGCGGCCCGTCGCTCGGTGGCCGTGGTCTGGGGCGCGCTGGCGGTCGGCTCGGTACTGGCGCTGCTCTGCTCGCTGGTCGCCGCCCGCAGGCTGACCGGCTGGGTGCTCCGGCCGGTCGGCGAACTCGACCGCACCACCCGGGAGATCGCCGCGGGACGGCTCGGCGCCCGGATCGGCACCGTACGCGGCCCGGTCGAACTGCGCCGCCTGGAGGAGCGGTTCAACGCCATGGCGGACGCCATCTCGGTCGCCGTGGAACGCCAGCGCGCCTTCGTCGCGGACGCCTCGCACGAACTGCGCACCCCGCTCACCGTGCTCTCGCTGCGACTGGAGAACCTGGAGCCGTTCCTGACCGCCGAGGGACACCCCGAGTGGCAGCAAGCGCTGGCCGAACTCGACCGGCTGGAGGCCCTGTTGGAGGACCTGCTGACGCTCGCCCGGGTGGAGGCCGACGCCGGGCTGCCGGAGACCCTGCCGGCCGACCGGCTGCTCGCCCGGCTGACGGGCTGGCAGGAGCTGTACGCCGCCAAGGGCCTGACCCTCACCGTGCACGTGCCGGACCCGGAGCCGCTGCCCGCCGCCGTGGCCCGGATCGCCGACATCGCGCTCGACAACGCGGCGAAGTTCGTCCCGCCCGGTGGCCGGGTCGAGGTCTCGCTGACCGGCCGGGTGCTGCGGATCGCCGACGACGGCCCCGGGCTGGACGAGACCGGCCGCCGGGCGGCGCTCGGCCGGTTCTGGCGGGCGCCGGAGCAGCGCAACGTCACCGGCAGCGGCCTGGGGCTCGCCATCGCGGTCGAACTGGCCCGCGGCTGCGGCGGCACGCTCGCCCTGCTGCCGAACCAACCGTCGGGCCTGGTGGTCGAGTTGACGCTCGCTCAGTAGACCGAGCGGTAGTACTCGGCCGCGCCCGGGTGCAGCGGGACGGTGCCGGTGCCGATCGCGTACCGCTCGTCCAGCCGCCCGCCCGGCGCGTCCGGGGTCTGCAGGTGGTCCCGGCGGCGGAACAGCACCTCGGTGACGGCCCGCACGATCTCCGGGTCGAGCCCGGCGGCGCAGACCAGGTAGCTCGGGGTGCCGACGGTCGGGGTCGGCCCCGGCTGGCGGTAGGCGCCGAGCGGGATCGAGACGTTCTCGTACACCGGCCCGTACGCGACCCGCAGCGCGGCCGCCTGCGCCGCCAGCGGGACCAGCCGGACCGGCAGCCGCTCGGCCAGCTCGGTGATCGCCCGGGTCGGCACGCCGCCGGACCAGAAGAACGCGTCCAGTTCCCCGGCCCGCAGCGCCGCCACCGACTCGGCCGGGCCGAGCAGTTGGGCACCCGCGGTGCTCAACCCGGCGGCGGTCAGCACCCGTTCGGCCACCACGGCGGTGCCGGATCCGGTCGCGCCCAGCGAGTACCTGCGTCCGGTCAGCTCACCGACGCTCGACACCGGCCGGTCCGAAGGGACCACCAGGTGCAGGTAGTTGAGGTACAGCCGGGCGATCGCGGTCACCGTGACCGGCCGGCCGAAGGTCCCCCGCCCGGCCACCGCGTCGGCCGCGCTGTCGGCCAGGGTCAGCCCCAGCTCGGCCCCGCCCTCGCCGATCAGCCGCAGGTTGCGCACGCTCGCGGCCGTCGCCAGCACCTCGACGGTCAGGCCGGGGTGGGCCTGCCCGATCTCCTCGGCGAGCCGCCGGCCGAAGGTCTGGTACGGCCCGCCCTCGGGGCCGGCCGCCAGCCGCAGCACCCCGCGCGGCGCGGGCGCCGAACATCCCGTCAGCACCGCGGCGGCCCCCAGCGCGAGGGCCGCCCGGCGTGACAGTAACAACGTCTTACTTACCGAAACCGAAGGAGCTGGAGCCCGCCACCTTGGCGCGCAGCTTCTTGCCCTTCTCGGTGGCCTGGCTGTTCAGCTCGGCCTGGAACTCGGTCATCTTCTCGGTCAGCTCGGGGTCGAAGGCGGCCACGATCCGGACCGCCAGCAGCCCGGCGTTGCGGGCCCCGGCGACCGAGACGGTGGCGACCGGCACCCCGGCGGGCATCTGAACGATCGACAGCAGGCTGTCCATGCCGTCCAGGTAGCGCAGCGGCACCGGCACGCCGATCACCGGCAGCGGGGTGACCGAGGCGAGCATGCCCGGCAGGTGGGCGGCGCCGCCCGCGCCCGCGATGATCGCCTTCAGGCCCCGGGTGTGCGCCTGCTCGCCGTACGCGATCATCTCGCGCGGCATCCGGTGCGCGGACATCACGTCGACCTCGTACGGGATCTCGAACTCGTCGAGCGCCTGGGCGGCGGCCTCCATCACGGGCCAGTCGGAGTCGGAGCCCATGACGATGCCGATAACGGGCTGAGTCATTCGGTGATCGTTCCTCGCAGGTAGGCGGCCGCGTGACGGGCGCGCTCGCGGACGTCTTCGAGGTCGTCCCCGAAGACGTTGACGTGGCCGACCTTGCGGCCGGGCTTCACGTCCTTCCCGTACATGTGGATCCGCAGGCCGGGGTCGCGGGCCATGCAGTGCAGGAAGGCGTGGTACATGTCCGGGTAGTCGCCGCCGAGCACGTTGACCATCACGGTCCACTTGGCGCGCGGGCGCGGGTCGCCGAGCGGGAGGTCGAGGACGGCCCGCAGGTGGTTCTCGAACTGCGAGGTGACGGCGCCGTCCTGGGTCCAGTGGCCGGAGTTGTGCGGCCGCATGGCCAGCTCGTTGACCAGGATCCGGCCGTCCCGGGTCTGGAACAGCTCGACCGCGAGGTGGCCGGTGATGTCCAGCTCGCCGGCGATCCGCAGGGCCAGCTGCTGGGCCTCGTCGGAGAGCGCGGGGTCGAGCTCGGGCGCGGGGGCGGTGACCTCGGCGCAGACGCCGTTCTCCTGGACGCTCTCCACCACCGGGTAGGCGACCGCCTGGCCGCTGGGCGAGCGGACCACGTTGGCGGCCAGCTCACGGAGGAAGTCGACCTTCTCCTCGGCCAGCACCGGCACACCCGCGAGGAACGGGGCCTGCGCCTGGGTCTCGTCGTCGACGACCCAGACGCCCTTGCCGTCGTAGCCGCCGCGCACCGTCTTCAGTACGACCGGGTAGCCGTCGCCCTCGTTCGCGAAGGCGGTCACGTCGGCCGGGTCGGCGACCAGCCGGTGCCGGGGGCAGGGCACGCCGATCGAGTCCAGCTTGGCCCGCATCACACCCTTGTCCTGGGCATTGACCAGGGCCTCCGGGCCCGGGCGGACGGCGATGCCGTCGGCCTGCAGGGCGCGCAGGTGCTCGGTCGGCACGTGCTCGTGGTCGAAGGTGATCACGTCGCACCCGGCCGCGAAGCGGCGCAGGGTGTCGAGGTCCCGGTAGTCACCGAGCACCACGTCGGAGACCACCTGTGCGGCGGAGTCCTGAGGGGTGTCGGCGAGGAGCCGGAAGCGGATCCCCAGCGGGATGCCCGCCTGGTGCGCCATCCGGGCGAGCTGGCCGCCGCCGATCATGCCCACCACTGGAAAATTTGCATTGCCCGCGAAAGTCACGCTGCCCAGGATATCCGGGCCGGTCGGGGGCGGTGCACCAGCCGTCGCCGGTGGGGCGGGACGGACGGAGCGCGACGGAGGGTCCGACGGGAGCGAGTAGCCTGGATGGCCGGGCCCGAAGCACACTGTCGGATGATGTGCTTGCGAAGCAGCCCACGCGAGCAACGTTTCGTCGGCACACACTGGAGACCCGCGGATGACGAGCACGACCGGCCCGAAGGCCTCGCTGACGCAGAAGCTCCGCAGCCTCTCCCGGGAGGTGACCGGCTTCGCGGTCATCGGTCTGGTCGGTGTGGTGGTCAACGCCGGGGTCTTCTGGGTCTGCCTCCAGACGCCCGGTGTGATCGGCTCGCTGGCCGGTTTCATCGCCACTGCGGTCGCGATCGGCACCAACTACATCGGCTACCGGTACTGGCTGTACGCCGACCGCGACGCCGCGTCCCGCAAGCGCGAGATCACCCTCTTCCTGATCTTCAGCGGGATCGGCATGCTGATCGAGAACGGCATCCTGGCCTTCTCGGTGCACGTGCTGGGCTACTCCTCGCACGCCGAGCAGCTGATCGCCAAGAACGTGGTCGGCCTGGCCGCCGGTACGGTCTTCCGATTCTTCTCGTACCGCACCTGGGTCTTCAAGGCGCTGCCCGAGCTGGCCGAGCCCGCCACCGTCCCGGCGCCCGCCGAGGCCGCGCTGCAGCCGCAGTACGCCAAGTGAGCTGACCCGGTCTCAGTTCTCCTCGTCCGCCCGGGTGAGGAAGAGCGCGAAGACCGGCGGCTGGAGCGAGAGCA
This sequence comes from Kitasatospora gansuensis, assembly GCF_014203705.1. Lineage (NCBI taxonomy): Bacteria > Bacillati > Actinomycetota > Actinomycetes > Kitasatosporales > Streptomycetaceae > Kitasatospora > Kitasatospora gansuensis. The sequence continues at coordinate 4,976,417 of NZ_JACHJR010000001.1, read as the reverse complement.
GCTCCAGCCGCGCCCCGTCCGCCTCGGCCAGGTCCCGGGCCACCGCGAGGCCGATGCCGGTGGAGTTGCGGCCGCTGACGGCCCGTTCGAAGACCCGGTTGCCCAGCTCGGTCGGTACGCCGGGGCCCTCGTCCTGCACCTCGACCACCACCGAACGGCCGGACGGCCTGGCCCGGACGATGACCGTCCCGGCGCCGTGCATCAGCGAGTTCTCGATCAGGGTGGCCAGCACCTGGGCCACCATCCCCGGCGTGCCCAGCACCCGGACCTCGCGCAGGCCCTCGACCCGCAGGGTGCGGCCGGTGCCGCGCATGGTCGGGCTCCACTCGGCCAGCTGCTGCTTGACCACCTCGTCCAGCTCGAAGACCACCGCCGTGGGGCTGCGCGGGTCGCGCTGGTTGGTGAGCAGCCGCTGCACCACGTCGGTGAGCCGTTCCACCTGCTGGAGCGCGATGGTGGACTCCTCCTTCACGGTGTCCGGCTCGCTCGCCAGTGTGTTGATCTCCTCCAGCCGCATCGAGAGCGCGGTGAGCGGGGTGCGGAGCTGGTGCGAGGCGTCGGCGGAGAGCCGGCGCTCGGCGGAGAGCATCCGGGCGATCCGCTCGGCGCTGGCGTCCAGCACCTCGGCCACCCGGTCCAGCTCGGGGACGCCGTACCGGCGGTCCCGGGGCCGCGGGTCGCCGGAGCCGAGCCGCTCGGCGGTCTCGGCCAGGTCGACCAGCGGCCGGGCCAGCCGCTTGGCCTGCCAGACCGCGAGCGCCACCGCCGCCTGGACCGCGAGCAGCGCGACCACGCCGAGCAGCAGCAGCATGTTGGCGATCTCGTGGTCCACCCCGCCGCGGGACTGCACCACGGTGACCGTCTCGCCGTCGGCGCCGGACTCGGTGGCGCTCAGCACCGGCGGCCCCGGCGGGGTACCGATCGCCAGCACCGGCTGCCCGGGCACCGCGATGGTGACGTAGCCGCCCTCGGGGAGCTGGGCGGTGAACTTCTCCCCGGTGATCGGCTCCTGCGCCGCGAGCCGGCTCTCCACCAGGCCGAGCACCCGGACCGCCTGGGCGTCCACCCGGGCGTCGGCGGCGTTCACGATGGACTGCTTCTCGATCAGCGCGATCGGGACGCAGAACACCACCACCATCACCAGGACCACGCCGAGCAGCGAGTTGATCATCCGGCGTTTCACGCGGGCTGACCCCTGATCAGTTCTTCTCGAAGCGGAAGCCGACGCCGCGGACGGTGGAGATGTAGCGCGGGTTGGCCGCGTCGTCGCCGAGCTTCTTGCGCAGCCAGGAGATGTGCATGTCCAGGGTCTTGGTCGAGGTCCACCAGGTGGTGTCCCAGACCTGCCGCATGATCTCCTCCCGGGTGACCACCCGGCCGGCGTCCCGGACCAGCACCCGGAGCAGCTCGAACTCCTTGGCGGAGAGGGTCAGCTCCTCCTCACCCAGCCAGGCGCGGTGCGACTCGATGTCGATCTTCACGCCGTGCGCGCCGGTGGTCAGCTGGTCCACGTTGCCGCGCCGGAGCAGGGCCCGGACCCGGGCCAGCAGCTCGGCCAGCCGGAACGGCTTGGTGACGTAGTCGTCCGCCCCGGCGTCCAGGCCGACCACAGTGTCCACCTCGTCGGCCCGGGCGGTGAGCACCAGCACCGGGCAGGTCCGGCCCTCGGCGCGGAGCCGGCGGGCCACCTCGAGACCGTCCATCTCGGGCAGGCCGAGGTCGAGCACGATCAGGTCGACGTCCTCGGTGAGTCCGGCCGCGAGCGCCCCGGGGCCCTCCTCGCGGACGAGCACCTCGTAGCCCTCCCGTCGGAGCGCACGGGCCAGCGGTTCGGAGATCGCCGGGTCGTCCTCGGCCAGCAGCACACAGGTCATGTGGCAGATGGTAGTCCGAGTGCGACACGTCGTTCAGGGGCTTCGGCCGCCCGGGACGGCCCGGACGGCGCAACCGGGGCACCGCCGGGGCGCCTGACGGCCCGTCGGCTCGTAGCGTGGGCCGGCAGAGGGCCAGCGGACGCGGGAGGTACGGGTGGCCGGCGAGGCGGTACTGCGGGACGAGTCGGAGCCGTACTCCGCGTCGGGGATGCCGCCGGGGGACGAGCACGCCTTCTTCGGTCACCCGCGCGGGCTCGCCCCGGCGGCTGGATCGCCGACCGGCTCTGGGGTGCCCGCCGGGCGGTGCTGATCGGCGGTCTGCGGGGTGGCGATCTGGCTGGCCGCGAGCCGGATCAAGCGGCTGATGGGGGCTGTGAACTAGTTCACAGAGCGTGAGCGGGGCGGGCCCTCGGCGCCCGGGTGGGATTTTCGGACTGATCATGTGATGGGCGAGAGATTCGGTCGCGACGGCTGCGTTTTCAAGGACGTACTTCACCGGGACCATCGATCCATGCCATCCGATGGCGTTTCTCTTTGCCCGGGCATTGGGCCTAAATGGGGCCTTGTCCCCTGATAGCCACTGAAACAGCGACGTAGAGTGTTCTGGTCCCTGCCCCCGCCGCCACAAGGAACCCCCACTCATGGCGTCAACAACTCTGGACGTCGGCACCGCGCCGAGCCCGACCAGCAGCGGCCCCACCTTCTTCGGGCACCCCCGCGGACTCGCCACCCTCTTCATGACGGAGATGTGGGAGCGGTTCAGCTTCTACGGGATGCGCGCCCTGCTGGTGCTCTACATGGCCGCCGAGGTCTCCAAGGGCGGGCTCGGCATGCAGGCCGCCACGGCGGCCGCCGTCTACAGCGTCTACAACGCCATGGTCTACCTGCTCGCCCTGCCCGGCGGCTGGATCGCGGACCGCTTCCTCGGCGCCCGGAAGACCGTCGCGATCGGCGGCGGCATCATCATGCTCGGCCACTTCGCGCTGGCCCTGCCGCCCGAGGCGACCTTCTTCGCCGGGCTCGGCCTGATCGCGATCGGCTCCGGTCTGCTCAAGGCCAACATCTCCACCATGGTCGGCCACCTCTACGACGGCCCCAACGACCCGCGCCGCGACGGTGGCTTCACCATCTTCTACATGGGCATCAATCTCGGTGCCTTCGTCGCCCCGCTGGTGATCGGCACGGTCGGCGAGAAGGTCAGCTGGCACCTCGGCTTCGCGCTGGCCGGCGTCGGCATGGCGATCGGCCTGGTCCAGTACCTGCTCGGCAGCCGCCACCTGAGCGAGCGCAGCAGCGTGGTCGCCGCGCCGATGGGCGCCGAGGAGAAGCGGGCCGTGCTCCGCAAGGCCGCCCTCTGGCTGGCCGCCGCCGTGGTGTTCTACGCGGTGGTCGCGCTGACCGGCAGCCTGAGCATCGACTGGCTGATCTGGCCGCTCTCCATCGCCGGCATCGTGATCCCGGTGGTCTACTTCGCCCGGCTGCGCCGGGACAAGGACCTGACCGCCGACGAGAAGTCCAAGATGAACGGGTACGTCTGGTTCTTCGTGGCGGCCGCCGTGTTCTGGATGATCTACGACCAGTCCGGCTCGACGCTGAACCTGTTCGCGAAGGACAACACCGATCTCTCGGTGTTCGGCTTCGAGTTCCCGAGCAGCTGGTTCCAGTCGCTGAACCCGCTCTACATCATGGCGCTGGCCCCGGTCTTCGCCTGGCTCTGGATCTGGCTGGACCGACGCCGGCGAAACCCGTCCACCACGGTGAAGTTCGCCTTCGGCCTGCTGATGATCGGCGGCTCGTTCCTGGTGATGATGCTGGCGATGGCCGCCGCCACCGGTGGCGCCAAGGTCACCCCGCTTTGGCTGGCCCTGGTCTACTTCATCCAGACCGTCGGCGAGCTGACCCTCTCCCCGGTCGGACTCTCCGTCACCACCAAGCTGGCGCCCGCCAAGTACGCCAGCCAGATGATGGGCATCTGGTTCCTCGCCGTCACGGCGGGCGACTGCACCGCCTCGATCATCCAGCTGCTGGTCGGCGACTCCACGGGCAGCACCTGGTACTTCGCCTCCCAGGGCCTGCTGGCCGTGCTGGCCGGGGTGGCGCTGCTGATGTACCGGAAGAAGGTCGTGAAGCTGATGGGCGACGTGCACTGACTTCTGCTCAAGCGTCAGCGGGCCGGTGCCCTACCGGCCCGCTGACGTGTGTTCAGACCTTGCGGACGCCGTCCTGCCAGACGGCGGCGGTGAGCGGGACGCCCGGACGGTAGGCCAGGTGCACGGCGGACGGCGCGTCCAGCAGCAGCAGGTCGGCCCGCGCGCCGGGTGCCACCAGGCCGACGTCCGTCCGGCGCAGAGCGCGCGCGCCGCCGGCGGTGGCGGCGTACACCGCCTCGTCCGGGGTCATGCCCATCTCGCGGACCGCGACCGCGATGCAGAAGGCCATCGAACTGGTGAAGCTGGAGCCCGGGTTGCAGTCGGTGGAGAGCGCGACGGTGACGCCCGCGTCCAGCAGGCGGCGGGCGTCCGGGTACTTCGCCCGGGTGGAGAACTCCGCGCCGGGGAGCAGCGTGGCGACGGTCTCGCCGTTCGCCAGCGCGTCCACGTCGGCGTCGGTCAGGTGGGTGCAGTGGTCGGCCGAGGCCGCCCCCAGCTCGACCGCGAGCTGGACGCCCGGGCCGTGGTGCAGCTGGTTGGCGTGCACCCGCGGGATCAGCCCGCGCTTCGCCCCGGCGGTAAGGATCGCCCGGGCCTGGTCACCGTCGAAGGCGCCCTGCTCGCAGAACACGTCCACCCAACGGGCGTGCGGGGCACAGGCGTCCAGCATCTCGCCGGTCACCAGCTCGACGTAGCCCGCCGGGTCCTCCTTGAACTCCGGCGCGACCACGTGGGCGCCGAGGTAGGTGGTCTCCGGGGTGTGCGCGGCGGCGATCCGCAGAGCACGCGCCTCGTCCTCGGTGGTCAGGCCGTAGCCCGACTTGCACTCGATGGTGGTGGTGCCCTGGCGGAGCGCCTCGCCGATGAAGCGGGTGAGGTTCGCCTCCAGCTCGGCGTCGGTCGCGGCGCGGGTGGCGGCGACGGTGGTCCTGATACCGCCGGCGGTGTAGGACTGGCCGCTCATCCGGGCGTTGAACTCGGCGGTGCGGTCACCGGCGAAGACCAGGTGGGCATGCGAATCGACGAAGCCGGGGATCATCGCCCGGCCCTCGGCGTCGAAGCGGGCGTCGGCCTGCGGGGCGGCGGCGGCCGCACCGACCCAGGCGATCCGGTCTCCGTCGATCACCACGGCGGCGTCAGTGAGGGTGCCCAGGCTGGGGTCGTTGGTGACCAGGGAACCGAGGTTGGTGATGAGCGTGCTCACAGAGCGGGCCTTTCTACGGTCCAGGGGCTCGGGGAACTGCGAGGAGATCTGGCGTGCGGGTCAAAATGCAAAGTGCCTGACCCGGTACGTACGTTGAACGCTCCTGGGGTCGGCGTCGCAGTTCCCCGAGCCCCTGGTGGCTGACGTCCGGGGCCGCGAAAGGGTGTGCCCGAGAGGATCAGCCCCTCTCGGGCACACGCTTCGCAGTCTAGGACCGGAGGGCGGCGATTGTCGTGCTCAGGGCGGTCGCGACGTCGGGGACGAGTTGGTGGTGCCCGTCCTTGACGATGTGGCGGCCGCCGACCACCACGTGGCGGACGTCGGCGGCGGAGGCGGCGAAGACGGCCGTCTCGGCGCCGAGTTCCGGCGGCGGCCCGGCGGTGCGGACCGAGTCGAGGGCCAGCACGGTGAAGTCGGCCAGGGCGCCGGCCTCGATCCGGCCCGCCTCGGGCCAGCCGAGCGAGGCGTGGCCGTCCTCGCTGCCCGCGCGGAGCAGGGCGTTCGCCGTCCAGTGGCCGCGGGTGCGGGTGCGCAGGCGTTCGTCCAGCTCCAGGGCCCGGGCCTCCTCAAACGGGTCGATCACCGCGTGGCTGTCGCTGCCGAGGGTGATCGGGCAGCCCGCGCCGGCCAGCCGCCGGGCGGGCCCGATGCCGTCCGCGAGGTCGCGTTCGGTGGTGGGACACATGCAGATGTTGGTCGAGGAGTCCGAGAGCAGCTGGATGTCCTGGTCCGTCAGGTGGGTCGCGTGCACCGCGGAGGTGCGCGGCCCGAGCACGCCGTGGTCGGCGAGCAGCCTGGTCGGGGTGACGCCGTGGGCGGTGAGGCAGGCGTCGTTCTCGGCGGTCTGCTCCGAGAGGTGGACGTGCAGTTGGGCGTCCGCTGCGGTGGCCCACTGGGCGACGGTGCTCAACTGCGCGGCGGGGACGGCCCGGACGGAGTGCACGGCGGCACCGATCCGGGCGTGTTCGGCCGGCTTGAGGGCGCTGACCCGTTCCGCCCAGGCGTCCGAGTCGCCGTCGCTGAACCGGAGTTGGTGCCGGGTCGGTTCGGCGCCGAAGCCGGACGAGAGGTAGCAGGTGTCCAGCAGGGTGATCCGGATGCCGGCCCGGGCCGCCGCCTCGATCAGGGCGTGGCCCATCGCGTTCGGGTCGGCGTACCGGCCGCCGCCGGGGGCGTGGTGCAGGTAGTGGAACTCGCCCACGCTGGTGATCCCGGCGAGCGCCATCTCGGCGTAGACCGCGGTGGCCAGCGCCAGGTAGCTGTCCGGGTCGAGCGCACCGGCGAACCGGTACATGGTGTCCCGCCAGGTCCAGAAGGTGCCGGAGCCGACCTGGACGCTGCCCCGGAGCGCGCGGTGGAAGGCGTGCGAGTGGGCGTTCGCCTGGCCGGGCAGCAGCAGCCCGGTCAGCCGGACCGCGCCGGGCGGGCAGGGCCCGCTGTCCGGCGCGACCGCCGTGATCCGGCCGTCCGCCACCGAGATCAGCACGTCCCGCTCGACCGCCGGACCGTTGACGTGCGGCAGCCAGGCGTACTCCGCCCAGTAGGTGGTCACTGACACGCCAGATCCTCCAGGACGTCGGCGAGCGCGGTCACTCCGGCCAGGCAGTCGGCCTGCTCGGCGTACTCGGCCGGGGAGTGCGAGACCCCGCTCGGGTTACGTACGAACAGCATGGCGGTCGGGACGGCCGATGCCAGGATCCCGGCGTCGTGTCCCGCTCCGGTCGGCAGCACCGGTACGCCACCCAGGCGCTTGGCCAGCCGGTCGCGCAGCGGTCCGTCGAAGTCGACCACCGGGGTGTACGACTCGCGGGTCAGCTCGACCCGGACGCCGTCCTGCTCGCCGCGCCGCAGCGCGGACTGCCGGATCCGCTCGACCAGTTCGGTCAGCACGGTCTCGTCGGCCGCCCGGGAGTCCAGCCAGCCGCGGATCAGCGAGGCGATCGCGTTGGTGCCGTTCGGCTCCACCGCGACCTTGCCGAAGGTGGCCAGTGCCCCGGCCAGTTCGGCCTGCTGACGAGCCGACAGGACGGTGTCGGCGAAGGTCAGCATCGGGTCGCGGCGGTCCTCGATCCGGGTGGTCCCGGCGTGGTTGGCCTCGCCGTGGAAGTCGAACCGCCAGCGGCCGTGCGGCCAGATCGCACTGGCCACCCCGATCGGCTGATCCTCCGTCAGGTACCGGCCCTGCTCGACGTGCAGCTCGACGAAGGCGCCGATCCGGCGCAGCCGGTCGTCGTCCGCGCCGATCGCGGCCGGGTCGTACCCCGCCCGCTCCATCGCGTCGGGCAGCCGGACACCGTCGGCGTCGCGCAGCTCGTACGCCTGCTCGCGACCGAGCACCCCGGCGCTCAGCCGGGAGCCGATGCAGGCCACGCCGAACCGGGCGCCCTCCTCGTCGCCGAAGTTGACGATCGCCAGCGGGCGGGTGAACTCCGTCCCCCTGTCCCGGAGTTCGTCCAGGGCGGCGAAGGAGGAGACCACCCCGAGCGGGCCGTCGAAGGCGCCGCCGTCCGGGACGGAGTCCAGGTGCGAGCCGGTGACGATCGCGCCGTCACCCCGAGGATCACCCAGCCAGGCCCACTGGTTGCCGTTGCGGTCCAGCTCGTAGGCCAGGCCACGGTTGGTGGCCTGCTGCTCGAACCAGGCCCGGCACTCGGCGTCGGCCGAGTTCCAGGCGTGCCGGCGGTAGCCCCCGGAGGAGGCGGAGCGGCCCACGGGGAGCAGCTCCGCCCACATCTCTTCGAAGGTCACAGCTCACCCATCGGGACGCGGACACCACGCTCGTCGGCGACCTCGACCGCACGGTCGTACCCGGCGTCCACGTGCCGGATCACGCCCATGCCCGGGTCGTTGGTGAGCACCCGGCGGATCTTCTCGCCCGCCAGCGGGGTGCCGTCGGCGACCGTGACCTGACCGGCGTGGATCGAGCGGCCGATGCCGACGCCGCCGCCGTGGTGGATGGAGACCCAGGAGGCGCCGGAGGCGACGTTGACCATGGCGTTCAGCAGCGGCCAGTCGGCGATCGCGTCGGAGCCGTCCAGCATCGCCTCGGTCTCCCGGTACGGGGAGGCCACCGAGCCGCAGTCCAGGTGGTCGCGGCCGATCACGATCGGCGCGGACAGCTCGCCGCTCGCCACCATGTCGTTGAACCGCTCACCGGCCTTGTCGCGCTCGCCGTAGCCGAGCCAGCAGATCCGCGCCGGGAGGCCCTGGAAGTGCACCTTCTCCTGGGCCATCTTGATCCAGCGGTGCAGCGACTCGTTCTCCGGGAAGAGGTCGAGCACGGCCTTGTCGGTCTTGTAGATGTCCTGCGCGTCACCCGAGAGCGCGGCCCAGCGGAACGGGCCCTTGCCCTCGCAGAACAGCGGCCGGATGTACGCCGGGACGAAGCCCGGGAAGGCGAACGCGCGGTCGTAGCCCGCGAGTTGGGCCTCGCCACGGATCGAGTTGCCGTAGTCGAAGACCTCGGCGCCACGGTCCTGGAAGCCGACCATCGCCTCGACGTGCTTGGCCATCGACTCGCGCGAGCGCTGGGTGAACTCGGCCGGCTTGGCCGCCGCGTAGTCCGCCATGTCGTCGAAGTCGACGCCGATCGGCAGGTAGGCCAGCGGGTCGTGCGCGCTGGTCTGGTCGGTGACGATGTCGATCGGCGCGTCCATCGCGAGCAGCTGCGGGAACAGCTCGGCCGCGTTGCCCAGCAGGCCGATCGACAGCGGCTGCTTCTTGTCCCGGGCGGCGGTGGCCAGCTCCAGCGCGTGGCTGAGGTTCTTCGCCTCCACGTCCAGGTAGCGGTGCTCGATCCGGCGGGCGATCCGGGACGGGTCACAGTCGATACAGATCGCCACGCCACCGTTCATGGTGACGGCCAGCGGCTGGGCGCCACCCATGCCGCCGAGACCGGCGGTGAGGGTGATGGTGCCTTCGAGGGTGTCGTTGAACTTCTTCGCGGCCACCGCGCCGAAGGTCTCGTACGTGCCCTGCAGGATGCCCTGGGTACCGATGTAGATCCAGGAGCCGGCCGTCATCTGGCCGTACATGGTGAGCCCGAGGTTCTCCAGCCGGCGGAACTCCTCCCAGTTGGCCCAGTCGCCGACCAGGTTGGAGTTGGCGATCAGCACCCGGGGCGCCCACTCGTGCGTCTGCATCACACCGACCGGCCGCCCGGACTGGACCAGCATGGTCTCGTCCTGCTTGAGCGTCTGCAGCGTGCGCACCATCGCGTCGTACGAGCGCCAGTCCCGGGCCGCCTTGCCGGTGCCGCCGTAGACCACCAGCTTGGAGGGGTGCTCGGCCACCTCCGGGTCGAGGTTGTTCATGAGCATCCGCAGGGCGGCCTCCTGCTGCCAGCCCTGCGTCGTCAGCTGCGTCCCACGCGCCGCGCGCACCTCGCGCGGACCACTGCCCTGCTGCTGCACCATGCTCACGGTCTCCTTGCGGATGGATTCATTCAAAGTCTGTTGGACTGAATATATCCAATCACTCGGACGGCGGCCAGAGGAACGGCGTGGCATTGCGCTCTTCAGGCCGCCGCGTCGCCGCCGTCCCAGCTGATGCCGATGTCGGCGAGCCAGGCGCGGTCGTCGGCGTGCGGGGTCTCGGGGTCGACGGGTTTCGGCGGGCGGGGGATCTCCTGGATCGGGCCCAGGCCGTACTTCTCGGCGGCGGCCGAGGCGGCCGGGCCCGGGTTGATCACGCCGACGTGCACGGCGGTCTCGTCGCCCTCCTCCAGAATGGTGAGCTCGGGCTGGGGCGGTTGGCGGAGAGCGATCCGGCGGCCGCAGGTGGGGCAGGACCACTCGTCGGCGCCCGAGGCGAGGCGGCCGACCAGTTTCATCTCGTGGATCACGCGCATGGCTGAGCAGACCCCCGTTCGGCCCTGAGGTCAGGGCCTCCCTGACGGGATGCCCGCTCACGGACAGTCAACAACCGGACGACACCAAGCTGTTGCAGGATCAGGCCAACCGGTCGGCTCCGGTGTAGACGTTGGCACCCTCGCCGCGCAGGAAGCCGACCAGGGTCAGGCCGAGCTCCTCCGCCAGGTCCACCGCCAGCGAGGACGGGGCCGAGACGGCGGCCAGCACCGGGATGCCCGCCAGCGCCGCCTTCTGGGTCAGCTCGAACGAGGCCCGCCCGCTCACCAGCAGCAGGTGCCCGGCCAGCGGCAGCCGGTCCTCGCGGAGCGCCCAGCCCACCACCTTGTCGACCGCGTTGTGCCGCCCGACGTCCTCCCGGACGCAGAGCAGCTCGCCCTCCGCCGTGAACAGCCCGGCCGCGTGCAGGCCGCCGGTCGAGTCGAACGCCCGCTGCGCCGCCCGGAGTTGGTCCGGCAGCCCGTACAGCACGCGCGGCGACACCCGGACCTGGTCCGCCCCGACCGGCCAGCGGACGTGGGTGCGGACCGCCTCGACGGTGTCCCGGCCGCACAGGCCGCAGGCGCTGGTGGTCAGCAGGTTCCGATGGGTCGTCAGCGCCGGGCGGCCGCCGCGCAGGGTGGCGTCCACCACGTTGTAGGTGTTCAGCCCGTCCGCGTCGGTCCCGGCGCAGTACCGCAGCGCGGCCAGCTCGGCCGCCGTGTGCAGCATCCCCTCACCGACCAGGAAGCCGGCCACCAGGTCGAAGTCGTGCCCCGGGGTGCGCATGGTCACGGTCAGCGCCTCGCCGCCGACCCGGATCTCCAGCGGCTCCTCCGCCGCCAGCGCGTCCGCCCGCTCGCCGCGCTCGTCCCCGCGCAGCCGCAACACCCGCCGCCGTACCGTCGCCCGTGCCATCCGTCCGTACCCCTTTCACGGCCGACCGGCCACCGCCTGCCAGGCTACGACTCCGCGCCGGGCCTCAGTGCACCGAGACCCGGTCGGCCTCCGGGGCCGGTACAGAGTGCCGGGCGGGCCGCGGGCGGACCGGCCACCAGAGGGCCCGGCCGAGCAGCGCGGCGAAGGCGGGGACCACCACCAGGGCCAGCACCAGCGCGGAGAGCATGATGCCGAGCGCCATCGCGAACGCGACTTGTTCGCTGCCCGGCGTGGTGGCGAGCGAGGCGAAGGAGCCGGCCAGCACCAGTCCGGCCGTCGCGATGGCCGGTGCGGTGTGCCGTACGGCGCGGGCCACGGCGGCCCGGGCCGGGCCCGGCTGCCGCATCTCCTCCCGGATCCGGTCGGCGATCAGGATGTTGTAGTCGGTGCCCAGGGCCACCACGAACAGGAACAGCACCAGCGGCAGGGTGAAGCTGACGCCCGGGCGGCCCAGGCCGTGCTGGAACAGCAGCGTGGCGGCGCCGAGGGTGGCGGCGAAGCCGAGCCCGACGGCGAGCATCAGGACCAGCGGTGCGAGCAGGCTGCGCAGGAGCAGCAGCAGGATCAGCGCGATCAGCGCGGCCGCGACCGGGAACACGATCCTGAGGTCGTGGTCGACGGCGGTCGACACGTCGGCGAGGATCGCCGCCGTCCCGCCCACGTGGGCCGACGTCCCGGCAGGGGTGTGCCGGGCGACGGCCGCCCGGATCGGTCCCGAGGCCAGGTCGCGGGCCCGCTGGCTCTGCGGGTCGGCGGTCGGGTAGAGGTCGATCCGGGCGGCCCGGTGGTCCCCGTTCAGCACGGTCGGGGCGACCTGGCCGACGCCGTCGACCGCGGCGAGCGCGCGGGCGAGGCCGGCCAGCCGGTCGGTGCCGAGGGTGCCGCCGTCCGTGCTGGTGACGAAGACGCTGGTCGGGTCCGACACCCCGGCCGGCAGCGCCCGGGCGATCTCGGCGGCGGTGGCCGCGGCGGCGGTCCGGGCACCGGAGTCGCCCCGGCCGTAGTCCATCCGGATGCCGGTCAGCCCGGCGGCCAGCGCGACGAGCAGGGCGACGGAGACGGCCAGCGCGGTCAGCGGCCGCCGGGCGACCAGCGCGCCGAAGCGGGCGGTACGGCCCCCGGCCGGCTCGCGGCGCAGGCTCCGGGACGGCCAGAACATCTTGCGCCCGGCGGCGGCGAGCAACGCCGGCATCAGGGTGAGGCTGCCGAGCAGCATCACCAGGACCGCGACGGCGATCGCCGGACCGAGCGAGCGGAACTGCCCGAAGGTCGCGACCCCAAGCGTGGCGAACGCGGCCACGATGGTCAGCGCCGCCGAGGTGATCGCGGTGCCCACCCGGCCGGCGACCTCGGCCGCCGCCTCCCGGGCCGGCTGTTCGGGCCGGGCGCGCAGCTGCTCGCGGAAGCGGAACAGCAGGAACAGCAGGTAGTCGATGCCGATGCCGAGCAGCACCACGTTGATCAGCCCCGGGGTGCCCGGGTCGAGCTCGCGCCCGGTGAGCATCGCGGTGCCCGCGACGGCACCCGCCGCCGCGCCGCCGATCACGGCGACCGCGAGCAGCGGCAGCAGGGCGGCCAGCACGCTGCGGAACACCAGCACGTTGAGCAGCACGATCAGCCCCGTGACCAGGGCGCCGCCGACCTTCGTGGCGGTCTCGTTGGCGTCGGCGGTGTCGACCGTGTCGGCGAGCGACCCGGTGAAGCCGGTGCGCATCCCGGCCTCGGCGAACTGCGTCCGGGCCGCGTCCCGGAAGGTCCGGTAGACGCCCTGGACCCCCTGGTCGGCCGGGTTGCCGGTGAGCTGGACGGAGAGCAGCTCGAAACTCCGGTCGGGCGCCGTCATCGCCGGGGCGATCCGGGGCGTCTGGGAGCTGTCGGGGACCAGGAACGCCGGGACGTCGTCCTCCCGGGGCATGACCACCCGGCGCTGGGCCAGCTTCGCCGCCTCGGCCTCGATCCGCTGCTGGTCGGCGGCGCCGAGCGCCCCGCCGTCGGAGCGGGCGACCAGCACCGTCACGGTGCTGGCGTTCGGGTCGATCCCGAACTGCTCCTCGGCGATCCGCAGCGCGGCGGCCGAGTCGTAGCCGCGGGGCAGGAAGTCCCCGGTCTGATGCTGCGTCACCCGGGCCATCAAGGTCGGGGCCAGGGCCGTCAGGGCGAGCCCGAGCACCGCCCAGAGGGCGATCACCTTCCACGGGTTTCTGATGGAGCATCCGGTCAGGGCGCGGATCACGGTGGTCCTCCGGCGGACGAAGTCGGGTACGGACGCCGGGGTTCCCGGCCGGTCTCCAGACCATCACCGGTGGGGGCCGTCGGGCGTCGGGGCAGCGGAGGATCCGGGCCGGGGCCCTGGGTCCTCCCCGGGCCTCCGACCAGGAGCAGGGTCCTGGTCCCGATCCAGGTCCACCGTCCGGTCGGACGCCTTGATCGCTGTGCGAGGCTGTCAGGACGGACACCGAAGGGGACCGACATGCCCAGCACCGCCGGGGAGCCACCGCGGACCGACCGCGCCGAGCAGCCGTGGTCCCGCAACGACGCGCTGATCACCGGCGGGGCCTGCGCGCTGAACCTGCTCAGCTACGTGTTCTTCGACTCCCCCGACAGCCGGTACGACGTGAACGCGGCCGGCTTCCTGCTGCTCGCGGTGGCCGCGCTGCCGCTGCTGGCCCGGCGCAGCCACCCGGTGGCGGCGCTCGCCGCCGTGCTGGCCCTCGACGCGACGGCCTCGCTGGTCGCGCCGCTGCCCGGTCACTTCGGGGCCGTCCTGATGGTCGCCCTGTACACGGTCGCCCGGACCCGCCCCGGCCGGGTGACGGCGGTCGCCGCCGTCACGACGGTGGCGGTGACGCTGCTGAGCCAGAGCAGCGGCCGGATCCCGTCCTGGGGGGAGGCCGTCAGCCCGCTGCTCTCCACCGCGATCGTGGTCGGCGGCGCCCTGGTGGTCAACCACCGGCAGCGGGAGCTGGCGACCCACCGCGGGCTGCTCGCCGACCGTGCGGTGGCCGACGAACGGCGGCGCATCGCACGGGAGTTGCACGACATCGTGGCCCACCACATCACCACCATGCAGCTGATGGCCGGCGGCGCCCGGGCCAATCTCGCCGACCCCGAGGTGGCCCGGGAGGCCCTGGTCACCCTGGAGTCCTCCGGGCGGCTCGCGCTCCGCGAGATGCGCCAACTCCTCGACGTCCTGCGGACCGACGACGAACCGGAGAGCACGCCCGCGCTCCCCCAGCCCGGCGCCGAGGACCTCGACCGCCTGGTGGCCGAGTCCCGACTCGGCGGGCTGCCGACCGAGTTCGGGGTCCACGGGCCGGTCCGTCCGCTGCCGCCGACCGTCGGTCTCACGGTGTTCCGGATCGTCCAGGAGGCCCTGACCAACACCCGCAAGTACGCGGGCACCGCCCACGCTTCCGTACGGCTGACGTACCGCCAGGACGGCGTCACCGTCGAGGTGCGGGACGACGGCGGGGAGGCCCCGCCACCGGCGGGCCCGGGCGGCTACGGCCTGATCGGGATGCGCGAGCGGGTCGCCCTGCACGGCGGGACGCTCACCGTCGGCCCGCGGCCCGACGGCGGGTTCGGCGTGCTGGCCGAACTGCCGCTGACCGCCGAGGAGGCACACCGGTGACGCCGATCAGGGTGCTGATCGTGGACGACCAGCCGCTGGTCCGGCGCGGCCTGGCGCTGATCCTCTCCCCCGACCCGTCCTTCGAGGTGGTGGGCGAGGCGGAGAACGGCGCCCAGGCGGTCAGCCTCGCCCGTCAACTGCGCCCCGACGTGGCGGTGATGGACATCCGGATGCCCGTCCTCGACGGGGTCGCCGCGACCGGGGAGCTCGCCACCGCCGTGCCCGACTGCCGGGTGCTGGCCCTCAGCACCTTCGACATGGACGAGTACGTGTGGGCGCCCTGCGCGCCGGAGCCTACGGATTCCTGCCCAAGGACAGCTCCCCGGAGGACCTGGCGGCGGCGATCCGCACCGTGCACGCCGGCGAGGCCGTCGTCGCGCCGCGCCTGCTCACCCGGCTGATCTCCACCTACGTCCGGACACCCGGCGCTGCCCGCCCCGTTCCCGTCGACCTGGGCGGTCTCACCCCGCGCGAGGTCGAGGTGTGGCGGCTGATCGCCACCGGCCTGGACAACGCGGGGATCGCCCGGGCCCTGGAGATCAGCCTCTCGACGGTGAAGAACCACATCACCTGCATCTTCGACAAGCTCGCCGTCCGGGACCGCGCCCAGGCGGTCATCGCGGCCTACGAATCGGGCCTGGTCCGCGCGGCGGAGCAGCCCTAAAGCAGTGCGTCCGCCGCCTTGAACGGGGCGCCGTGGCCGGGGACGAGCACGTCGGCGGCGGCCAGCACCCGCTGCCGGGCGCCGCGGTGCCGGTCGTGGTCCGGTGCGACCGGGTCCTCCACCGGGCCGTTCGGCCGCCACCAGAGGTCGCCGACGAAGGCCACCACACCCTCGGGGGTGCCGGCCAGCAGGGTGATGTCCTCGGGGCTGTGGCCGGGGGTGCGGATCAGCCGCAGGGACGGGGTGAGCTCGTAGCCCTCGGCGTCCCGGTCGGTCCACTGGTCGCCCTGGTAGACCGCCTTGTGGTCGTGCACCCGGGCCAGGCCGAACAGGCCGACGTTCATGGTGTTGTCCGGGTGGTGGTGGCTGAGCACCACGTCGGTGATGTCGTCGGGGCCGAGCCCCAGCTCGGCCAGCGGACCGAGGATGCGGTCCCGGCTCGCCACCATGCCCGGGTCGACGATCACGTGCCGGTCGCCGTCCCGCAGGTAGGAGACCGTGGCGGCCACGCCGGGGCCGGTGGAGAGGGTGTAGCCGGTGGTCAGGATCGTGTACTGGGCGCTGCGGCCGAGCGGTGCGTCTGTCATGGCTCGAGTCTTCCGGGCGGGCCCGGCCGGTACGAGTGGCCTTCCTGCCGCTGATCGCGGGTTTCGTGCCAGACTCCCCGCATGTCCTTCCTGACCGTCGCCGCCTACGCCCCGGCCGGTGTCGGCATCCTGGCGGCGGGCATCGTCGCCGAGGTGTTCGACCCGCGCGGGAACGGCCTGCCCGCCTTCGACTTCGCGCTCTGCACCGACCGCCCAGGGCCGGTCAGGACCGACACCGGGCTGCCGCTCCTGGTCGGGCACGGCCTGGACCGGCTGGCCGAGGCCGACCTGGTCCTCACCCTGCCCTGGGCGGACTTCCGCACCCCGCCGGCGCCCGCCGTACTCGACGCCCTGTCAGCCGCCCACCGGCGCGGCGCCCTGGTCGCCAGCCACTGCGTCGGCGCCTTCGCCCTGGCGGCCGCCGGGCTGCTCGACGGCCGCCGGGCCACCACCCACTGGCGGTTCGCCGATCTGCTGGCCCGTCAGTACCCGGCCGTCGAGGTCGACTCCGCCGCCCTGTACGTGGACGAGGGCCCGGTGGTCACCGGCGCGGGCGCGGCCGCCGGCTTCGACCTCTGCCTGCACCTGCTCCGGCGCGAGCACGGCGCCGCGACGGCCAACGCGATCGCCCGGGACCTGGTGCTGCCCTCGCACCGGGCCGGCGGGCAGGCCCAGTACGTGGCCACCCCCGCTCCCGAGGACTGCCACGACGACCGGCTCGCCGAGGTGCTCGACTGGGCCCGGGCCCATCTCGACCAGCCGCTGCCGGTGACCGAGCTGGCCCGCCGGGCCCTGATGAGCCGCCGGTCCTTCGCCCGGCGGTTCGCCGCCGCCACCGGCACCACCCCGCACTCCTGGCTGCTCAACCTGCGGCTCGGCCGGGCCGAGGAACTGCTGGAGACCACGAACCTGCCGGTCGAGGAGATCGCCCGTCAGGTCGGCTACCGGAGCGCCGCCGTGCTGCGCGAACAGTTCGTCCGCCGCCGGGGCGTGCCGCCGCGCTCGTACCGGCGCGCGTTCGCCCAGGTGTCCGCACCCTAGTTGTCATATCTTCATTCACCTGGTGTGATTGTGTATATGGATATGCACAGTGCTGTGGACCCCGACGCTCCGCTGGTCCTGGTCGGCAAGGCCGACGTCAGTGCGGAGGACGTGATCGCCGTCGCGCGCGGCAACGCCCGGGTCGAGATCGGCCCCGACGCGCTCGCCGAGATGGCCACCGCCCGGGCCAGGATCGACGCGCTGGCCGCCGAGCCGCGCCCGGTGTACGGCATCTCGACCGGCTTCGGTGCACTCGCCGTCCGGCACATCAGCCCCGAGCTGCGGGCCCAGCTCCAGCGCTCGCTGGTGCGCTCGCACGCCGCCGGCATGGGCCCGGTGGTGGAGCGCGAGGTGGTCCGCGCGCTGATCTTCCTGCGGATGAAGACGCTGGCCTCCGGCCGCACCGGCGTCCGCCCGCTGGTGGCCCAGAACATGGCCGCCATGCTGAACGCCGGCATCACCCCCGTGGTCCGGGAGTTCGGCTCGCTCGGCTGCTCCGGCGACCTGGCCCCGCTGTCGCACTGCGCGCTCGCGCTGATGGGCGAGGGCACCGCGTTCGGCCCGGACGGCGTCGAGCGGGACGCCGGCGAGCTGCTCGCCGAGGCCGGCATCGAGCGGGTCGAGCTGCTGGAGAAGGAGGGCCTGGCCCTCATCAACGGCACCGACGGCATGCTCGGCATGCTGGTGATGGCGCTGGCCGACCTGGCCCGCCTGTTCACCACCGCCGACATCACCGCCGCGATGTCGCTGGAGGCGCTGCTCGGCACCGACAAGGTGCTCGCCCCCGAGCTGCACGGCCCGATCCGCCCGCACCCGGGCCAGGCGCTGTCCGCCGCCAACATGCTCGCCGTGCTCAAGGGCTCCGCCCTGACGGGGCATCACCAGGACGACGCGCCCCGGGTCCAGGACGCGTACTCGATCCGCTGCGCCCCGCAGGTCGCGGGCGCCGGCCGGGACACCCTGGCGCACGCCCAGCTGGTCGCCTCCCGCGAGCTGGCCGCCTCGGTCGACAACCCGGTGGTGCTGCCCGACGGCCGGGTGGAGTCGAACGGCAACTTCCACGGCGCCCCGGTCGCGTACGTGCTCGACTTCCTCGCCATCGCCGCCGCCGACCTGGGCTCGATCTCCGAGCGCCGCACCGACCGGCTGCTGGACAAGGCCCGCTCGCACGGCCTGCCGGCCTTCCTGGCCGACGACCCGGGCGTGGACTCCGGTCTGATGATCGCTCAGTACACCCAGGCCGCCCTGGTCAGCGAGAACAAGCGGCTCGCCGTCCCGGCCTCGGTGGACTCGATCCCGTCCTCCGCGATGCAGGAGGACCACGTCTCGATGGGCTGGTCCGCCGCCCGCAAGCTGCGCCAGTCGGTGGAGAACCTCGGCCGCATCCTGGCCGTCGAGCTGACCGCCTCGGCCCGCGCGCTGGAGATCCGGGTCGACAACGGCAGCGGCCCGCTGGCCCCCGCCACCGCCGCCGCTGTGGCCACCGCCCGCGCGGCCGGGGTCGGCGGCGCCGGCCGCGACCGCTTCCTCTCCCCCGACCTGGAGGCCGCCGCCGCCCTGGTCGCCTCGGGCGAGCTGGTCACCGCGGTCGAGCGGGTCACCGGCCCGCTGGCGTAGTACGCACCCCTGGGCCGGGGTGACTGGACGTCAGTGCCAGTCGCTCCGGCTCGGGCGGTTGTTCCGCTCCCCGCGGCCGGCGAAGACGGCGGCGAAGTTGACCCCGACGATGCCCGCCCAGCAGACCAGCATCCCGGGCAGGTGCTCGCCGGCCGAGATGGCGGTGAGCGGAATGGCCAGGCCCAACGAAATGAGCGGCAGCCGTCCGGCACCCGTCAGGCCCCGGCCGCCGCGCCGCCCGCCCTCCACACCGTGCTGGGCCAGCCGGTCCGCCACCCGCTGGTCGACCTGGGCGTCGATCCGCGAGTCGAGCCGGGTCAGAAAGGAGTCGACGATCTCCGTCTCGTACTCCTTGCCGAGCTCCTTGCGGGTCTGCAGGGCCGCGTCGAGGTCCTGCTTCAGATCGTCCTGGCGACTGTTCATACCGCCCATCCTGTCGTCCCGGCCACCACGAGGTCCACTTCGGGCTTGCGGTTTCCGGGACACGTCAGGGGTAAATCAGGGTCACCCCGAGGGCGCCCGCCCCGTCCCACTGTTCGATACCTCGTTGCCCGTGCCCCGGGACTGCTGCACAGTCGTCCGGAGCACCGCCCGAGCCGCCCGGAGGAACCGCTGATGACCGACACGGACGACACGGGTACGGTCGGCCCCTCCGCCCGGCTGCTCCAGCTGTTCGAGGGGCACCGCCTGACTCCGACTCAGCGCCGGATCGCCCACTCCCTGGTCAAGCACGCCGCCGAGGCCCCGTTCCTCTCCAGCGTCGAGGTGGCCGAACTGGCCGGGGTCAGCCAGCCCTCGGTCACCCGCTTCGCGGTCGCCCTCGGCTTCGACGGCTACCCGGCCCTGCGCAAGCAGCTCCGCGAACTCGGCGCGGGCGAACCGGCCGCCCCCGAGTCGCACGCCGACGTGGTCCGCAACGAGCACCAGCAGGCCGTACTCGCCGAGATCGCCCACCTGCGCCACCTCGCCGAGCTGCTCGCCGACCCCGAACCGATCGTCCGGGCCGCCCGGCTGCTGGCCGCCTCCAGGCCGCTGCCGGTCCTCGGCCTGCGGGCCGCGTCCGCGCAGGCCCGGGGCTTCGCGTACTTCGCCGCCAAGGTGCACCCCGACATCCGGCTGCTCGACGAGGGCGGCTCGATGCTCGCCGACCGGCTGGAACAGGCGGTCGCGGCCGGGGCCTCGGCCCTGCTCTGCTTCGCACTGCCGCGCTACCCCAAGGAGCTGATGGAGGCTCTGACGGTGGCGCGGGACCACGGGCTGACCGTGCTGACGGTGGCCGACAGCGCGTTCGCGCCGGTGGCGAAGCTCTCCGACCTGCTGCTGCCGGCCGCCGTCGGCACCGGGCTGGTCTTCGACACCGCCTGTGCGCCGATGATGCTCGGGCGGGCGCTGCTGCAGACCATGTGCGACTTCATCCCCGGCGCCGAGGCCCGGCTGGAGTCGATCGAGCAGTCGGCCGCCGCGCGCGGCCTCTTCCTCGACTAGCACGCCGCCCCGGTCAGAGCGCCGCCTCGATCAGGTCGGCGGTGTGGGCGGTGCCGCCCATGGTGCGGAGTTCGTGCCGGATCGCGGCGAGCCGCTCGGCCACCGCCGGGTCGGCGGTGAGGTCGAGCAGGGCCGCGCGGAGAGCGTCTGACGGTGCGTCGGTGTCCAGGCGGCGGCCGACGCCGAGTCCGACCAGCCGGTCGGCGTTGGCGAACTGGTCGGCGCCCTGCGGGACGGCGATCATCGGGACACCGCAGTACAGGCCCTCGGTGGCACCGCCCATCCCGGCGTGCGTGACGAAGGCGTCCGCCTGTTCCAGCACAGCCAGTTGGGGCACCCAGGAGTGCACCTCGACGTTGGCCGGGACCGGGCCGAGGTCGGCGGCCCGGACCTGCTTGCCGATCTGGAGCACGACGTGCCAGCCCGGCAGGTCGCCGAAGGCGCGCAGGCAGGCGCGGTAGAAGTCGGGCTGGTCGGTGTAGGCGGAGCCGAGGGAGATCAGCAGCACCCGCTCGGCGTCCGCCGGACGGGCCCAACTCCCCTGCTCCGAGCGGTCGCCGAGGCAGGGGCCGACGAAGGTGTAGCGCTCGGGGTCGACCCGGTCGGCGTTCGGCTGCAGGGCGCGCGGGATCAGGGCGAGCGAGCGGGTGGGCTTGCCGAGGAAGTCCAGCGGGTCGATGCCGGTGATGCCGTTCTCGGCCAGCCAGCGGGTGAACCCGGCCGTGTACTCGTGCCCGTCGGTGCGGATCGCGTCGTACAGCTCGGAGAAGTCGTCCTCGTACCCGTCCCAGGCGACGAAGGTCGGGGAGAGCTGGAGGATCGGCACGTCCCAGTTCTCGGCGAGCACGCGGGCCGGGCAGCCGGCGATGTCGTAGAGGAAGAGGTCGGGGCGGTCCCGGTCGAAGGCGTCCCGCAGGACCGGCAGCATCGCCTCGGCGTCCCGGAGGAAGTACTCCTGCACCTTGACCGGGTCCTCCGGCCAGTCGGCGTCCTCGCCGGTGAGCGGGAGGGTGGTGCGGTACGGGACCAGGGTGGCGCCGGTGCCCTCGATCGGTCCGGCGAAGGCGGGGTCGTTGGCGTAGCTGACCCGGTGGCCGCGGGCGACCAGCTCGCGGATCACCTCCAGGCTGGGGTTGACGTGGCCGTGGGCCGGGATCGAGACCATGGCGATATGGGCGGGGCGGCGGGTCATCGCGGTCCTCCAGAGAGTCAAGACGAGACGGTCCGTCTCGCTCGATCACCATGCGGCACATCCGAGGGACTGTCAAGACGAGACGTTTCGTATCGTCAGACTGATAGCATCGCCCGCATGACTTCGAGGACCCCGGACCCGGCCCGCCGCAGCGAGCGCTCCCGGCAGGCGATCCTGACCGCCGCCGCCGAGCTGGTCACCGAGCTCGGGTACGCCAGGCTCACCATCGAGGCGATCGCCGCCCGGGCCGGGGTCGGCAAGCAGACCATCTACCGGTGGTGGCCGTCCAAGGGCGCGGTGGTGTTCGACGCCCTGCTGGCCGGGAACGCGAACGAGGCCGGCAGCCTCGCCCTCCCCGACACGGGGGACGTGGCCGCCGACCTCAGGACGCTGCTCCGGGGCACCGCCGACGAGCTCGCCTCACCGTTCCTCGGCAGCGCGGGCCGCGCCCTGGCCGCCGAGGTGCTGACCGATCCGAAGCTGCTGGACGAGTACCGCGAGCGGCTGCTCGGCCCACTGCTGGAGGTCACCAGGCAGCGCCTGCGGGCCGCCCGGACGGCCGGGCAGCTCGCCGCCGACGCCGATCCCGACCTGGCCGTCGAGCTGCTCTACGGCCCGATGTACTACCGCTGGCTGCACGGGCTCGGCCCGCTCGACCACGGGTACGCGGACCGGCTGGTCGAGCTCGTCCTGCGGGCACTCCGTCCCTGACGGGTGGTCAGTGCCGGTCGTTGCCGCGTCGCTTCATCGCCAGCACCACCAGGATCACCGCGGCGACCAGCAGGCCGAGCAGCACCAGGATGATCAGGATGGCGACGACGGACAGGCCCTTCTTCTTCTTGCTCTTCGACTTGGCCAGCTCCGTGGTCGCCACGGTCTTGGTCAGGGCGGGGGTGGCGACCACCAGTACGGCGTCGCTCGGCTGCGCGCCCTGAACGGCCGTCAGGGTGACGCTGTTCCGCGGCTGCGCGCTCGCGGCGCTGGCCGTGGCGGTGGCAGCGGTCAGCCCGCCGAAGGCGAGCGTCATGGTGAGCAGTGTGGCAGCCAGTCGTGTCCGCATGTTCCCCGTACCTCGTTCCCGCCCAGGCCCCTCCGGCCGGCGTTCCGCCCACTGTGGCAGAGGCCGGGCCGACGCGACAGCCTTGTGCCGCAGCGCGACAGCCTTGTACCGGAGCTGTGACCACCAGCCCCGGCCGGGCTCACGGCGGCGGCGAGGCGGGCCCGGCCAGGGCCACCGCGACCAGCGAGCGGAGGGCGGGGGCGATCTGACCGAACGGCAGGGTGGCTTCGTCCGCGAAGAGTTCGAGCAGCCAGCCGCCCGCCGCGTTGCCGCCGCCCGCCGCGACCATCGCCTTGTAGCCGCTGACCATCATCATCGCCTCCTCGGCCGGGTCGTTCCCGGCCGCCCCGGCCCGCAACGCGAACGCGCCGCCGCGCACCGTCCGCCGGGTGAGCGGGTAGTGGCCGAGGTCGAAGACCGCGTCGGGCGCCTCGATCTGGGCCCGCTGGGTCTCCGCCCCGGTGCTGGTCGGGCCGCTGGTCATCCGGTACACGGCGTGCCGGGAGGTGCGCATGAACTGCGAGCCCGGCGGCACGTACGAGATCCACCAGCCGACCGCGTCCAGCAGCCGGGCGGAGGTCTCGGCGACCACGGCGAGCCGGCTGAGGGTGTCGGCGGGGTGACTCGCCCGGCCGGCCCCGCTGGCGTCGAGGGCGCCGAGCACCACGTTGAGCAGCTGGCCCGGGTCGGCGCTGTGCGCGGCGCCGCGGAACCGGCGGCGGTCGGCGGCGCCGATCCGGCCCGGGCGCGGGCGGCCGTCCGCGCGGTGGTGCGGATCGGCGGCGTCGGCGAGCAGCACGGTGGGGTCGGGCGAGAAGCCGGGGCCGTGGCTGCGGCCGGCCACCACGGGGTGGGCGGCCCTGGCGCCCTTGGCCCGGTACTGCGCGGCGTCGGCGAGCCGGAACAGCCGGTCGGGGGTGGTCACCGGGCCGATCGAGTCGCCGGTGGAGGCGACCCCGCAGGCGACGCCTTCGCCGTCGGCCAGCTGGAGCGCCCGGGCGCACAGCTCCTCGGCCACCGCGACCACCTCGTCGGCCTTCTGGCCCTCCGCGAGCAGGCAGAACTCGTCGCCGCCGAGCCGGGCGGCGAGCGATCCGGGCAGTCGGGCGGCGGCCAGCGAGAGCTGGTGGGCGAAGCGTTCCAGCAGCCGGTCGCCGACCTCGTGGCCGAGCCGGTCGTTGACCCGCTTGAGGCCGTTGACGTCGCAGACCACCAGCGAGACCACGGTGCCGTCCCGGTTGTGCGCCTGCAGGGCACCCTCCAGCCGGGCGTCCACCGCGCGGCGGTTGGCCAGACCGGTGAGCGGGTCGGTGAAGGCGAGTCGGCGCAGGTCGGCGAGGCGTTCGGTGGCGGCCAGACCGGCCGAGATCTGGGCGGCCAGCAGGGTGGCGTACTCGGCGTCGGAGTCGCTGAAGACGTCCAGGCCGACCGTCCGGGCCAGGTAGAGCTCGCCCCAGGCCTGGCCGTGCAGCACGATCGGCGCGACCAGGCAGCACTCCCGGCCGCGCCGGCGCAGTCCGGCGGCGCGCTGCTGGCAGAACGCGCCCGCGCCGGGGTGCGCGTGCGAGGCGTGCGGTTCGACGTTCTCGGCGGTCTGCACCCAGGCGCGCGGGAGGCGGCCGGTGGTCCAGTGCTCCTCCAGGTAGGTGACGATCTCCGGGAAGTCCGCCACCGGGTACGACTCGTCCTCGGGGAGCTCCTCCTCCCCCGCCGCCAGGTCACCGTGGTTGACCAGCACCCGCAGCCGGCCGGACTCGCGGTCCCAGACCGAGACGGCGGCCATCGTCGCGCCCAGCGCGGTGGTGGCCCGGACGGCGGCGGCCCGGACCGCTTCCAGCGGGGTCAGCGCCCCCGCCATGTCCTGGGCCAGTTCGACCACCGCGCGCAACCGCCGGTCCGTCGACGGTGCCTGTACGCACTCCGCCATGGTCGCCTCGCTCACCGGCTCGCCTCGTCCCTGGTGCAGATTGACCTGCCCGCTCTGCACCAAGGTTATGACGCTTTGTTAAGACTTTGTCCGTTTTGTCGGAGCTTTGTTTGAGCTCTGTCGGGGCGAGGCCGGGCGAATCAACTACCGGGCCCCCCGTGTTACGGCAGGTGGGTGCGCCCGATCCGGGTGAGCAGCCATGGCTCAACCAGCCCCAGACCGCGGACCGGACGGCGCCACATCGGCTGCAGATGGAAGCGGTGCGGCCCGGCCAGCTCGGTGCCGTCCGGCTCCCCGGAGGGCTCGGCGGCGCCGCTGCCCTCCAGCGCGGCCGCGAGCTCGCCGTCCAGCAGTACGGCGTCCTTGGGCGCGATCGAGGTGAGCCGGCTGGCCAGGTTGACCGTGGTGCCGAAGACATCGCCCATCCGGGAGGTCACGGTGCCGAAGGCCATCCCGACCCGCAGCGCCGGGATGTTCTCCTCGTCGGCCAGCGCCTCGACCAGGCTGAGCGCGATCTCGGCGGCGGTGGCCGGGTCCTCCGAGACGTACAGGATCTCGTCGCCGAGGGTCTTCACCACCCGGCCGCCGTGACCCGCGATCAGGTCGGAGCAGGTGTTCTCGAAGCTCTCCACCAGCTCGCCGAGCTCCTCCTCCTCCAGCCGCCGGGACAGCCGGGTGAAGCCGACCAGATCCGCGAATCCGACCGCGAGCCGACCGCTGGTGATCTCGGTGTCCTCGGCGGCCTGCACCACCCGCCCGGTGACGGCGGCGAGTTGACGCCGCCAGACGTACACCAGGAACTGCTCCAGCTCCGGCAGCAGCAGCTCGACCAGTGGGTAGGCCACCTCGGCCCTGGTCAGGCCGGGCTCGACCGCCTGGGTCAGGTTGTCCAGGAAGGTGTCCATCTGCCAGCCCGCCAGCCGGGCGGTGGTCTGGCCGGTGGAGCGGGCCACCTGGATCGCCATCGACTCGCTGAGCAGTCCGGACTCGACCAGACCGGCCAGCCGGCGGAGCGCGATCACGTCGCCGTCGGTGAGGGCGCGGGACTGGCCGATGTCGGGGAAGCCCATCGCGCGCCAGAACCGGGTGGCCAGCTCCATCGGGACGTCGGCGGCACGGGCGGCCTGGTACGGCGTGTATCTGCGCGGCGCGTCGAGGATCAGGCGCTCCAGGTCCAGCGCGACCGTCCGGCCGTCGTGGTCCGGCTCCTCGCCACCGCCGTCTTCGTGTACCACCGGTCCGTCCCCGTGCGGTTGCCGCACTTGCCTCATGTCCTGACTGTCCAGGGGCGACCGACCACCACGCGGGTAGTGGTGCGCCTCACACCGCTGCCAGGTGGAATCGTCGCACGGAATCCCCCGATCCGGGGCATCCGCTCGGGAGCCGTCCGGCTCGTGGACGGATTCAGGCCTGCTGCGGTCGTACGTGCACGACGTCCCCGGCCGCCACCGGGTGGCGGGTGCCGTCGGCCGACCTGACCACCAGCCTGCCGTCCCCGTCGATCGCCACCGCCTCGCCCAACAGCTCGCGGTCACCCGGCAGTTGGACCTTCACCGGGCGGCCCAGGGTGGTGCAGCGGGCGGTGTACGCGGGCAGCAGCCCGCTCGCCTGCGGGTCGCCCGCGGCGGCCACCCACTCGCCGTACAGCTCGGCGAACTCGCGCAGCAGCGAGCGCAGCAGGGTCTCCCGGTCGGTCACCTCGGCCCCGGCCAGCACCAGCGAGGTCGCGGTCGGCACCGGCAGCTCCTCCTCGCGCAGCGAGACGTTGACGCCGAGTCCGACCACCACCGCACCGTCGCTCAGCTCGGTCAGGATGCCGCCGAGCTTGCGCTCGGCGCCGCCCACGGTGACCTGCAGGTCGTTCGGCCACTTCAGGCCGGTGTCCACCCCGGCGACCCGGCTCAGGGTGGCCGCGGCCGCCACCCCGACCAGGATCGGCAGCCAGCCGTACCGCTCCATCGGGACGTCCTTCGGCCGCAGCAGCAGCGAGAGGAAGAGCCCCGAGCGCGCGGGCGCCGACCACTGCCGCTCCAGCCGGCCCCGGCCGGCCGTCTGCTCCTCGGCCACCAGCACCGCACCCTCGGCGGCACCCAGCTTGGCCCGGGCCGCCAGATCGGTGTTGGTCGAACCGGTGCCGGCCAGCACGTCCAGCGCCGTCCACAGCCCGCCCGGGGTCAGCAGGTCCCGCCGCAGTGCCGCCTGGTCGAGCGGCGGCCGCTCCAGGTCGGTCCAGGGGGAGGGCCCGTCGTGGCCGAAGCCACGCAGTCCACTGCGGCGGGGGCGGGGATTCTCGGCGCTCTCGGTCACCGGGCCAGCGTACCGACCGGCCTTCCGGTCAAGGGGTCTCGCGGGGCCCGAAGATGCTGCGGTCCGCCTCGGCGATCGGCTGGTCGTTGATGCTCGCCTCCCGACGGCGCATCAGGCCGTCCTCGGCGAACTCCCACTGCTCGTTGCCGTGGCTGCGCCACCACTGGCCGGCCTTGTCGCGCCACTCGTAGGTGAAACGCACCGAGATCCGGTTGCCGGTGTACGCCCACAGCTCCTTGCGCAGCGCGTACTCCTCCTCCTTGGCCCACTTCCGGGTGAGGAACTCGACGATCTCCTCGCGGCCGGTGAGGAACTCGTCGCGGTTGCGCCAGGCCGAGTCGGGTGTGTACGCCAGCGCCACCCGCTCCGGATCGCGGGAGTTCCAGGCGTCCTCGGCCGCCTGCACCTTGGCGGCGGCGCTCTCGGCGGTGAACGGCGGAAGCGGGGGCCGGACAGCGGACATGACGGATCCTCACTGGTCGCGCGGGAATGACCGGACAACCCCTACTCTAACCGTTACAACGGTGAATAGGGGTTACATGGGAGATCCGGGCCAGGCGACCGGCCGTGGGCCGCACCATGCTGCCGCAGAAACACGCCCGACTGCACTGTGTCGCTGGCCATAACCGGAACGGCCCCGGGCTGGCTACGCTACCCAGCGGTAGTTCGCAACGCCGCACCTGCCCTCACGCAGTCATGCACCGGGAGCGGCCGATGGATCAGGGAGAGCCGACCGGATGACCGAGGCGTCGCACGACCCGCACACCACTGCCGGCAAGCTCGCCGACCTGCGCCGCAGGATCGACGAGGCCGTGCACTCCGGCTCGGCGGCCGCCGTCGAGAAGCAGCACGCCAAGGGCAAGCTGACGGCCCGTGAGCGGGTCCAGGAGCTGCTGGACGAGGACTCCTTCGTGGAGTTCGACGAGTTCGCCCGGCACCGCTCGGTCAACTTCGGCCAGGAGAAGAACCGGCCGTACGGCGACGGCGTGGTGACCGGCTACGGCACCGTGGACGGCCGTCAGATCGCCGTCTTCGCCCAGGACTTCACCGTCTTCGGCGGCTCGCTCGGCGAGGTGTTCGGCGAGAAGATCGTCAAGGTGATGGACTTCGCGCTGAAGACCGGCTGCCCGGTGATCGGCATCAACGACTCCGGCGGCGCCCGGATCCAGGAGGGCGTGGTCTCGCTCGGCCTGTACGGCGAGATCTTCCGCCGCAACGTGCACGCCTCGGGCGTCATCCCGCAGATCTCGCTGATCATGGGCCCGTGCGCGGGCGGCGCGGTCTACTCCCCCGCGATCACCGACTTCGTGGTGATGGCCGACCAGACCTCGCACATGTTCATCACCGGCCCGGACGTGATCAAGACCGTCACCGGCGAGGACGTCGGCATGGAGGAGCTGGGCGGCGCCCGCACCCACAACGCCAAGTCCGGCAACGCCCACTACCTCGCGGCGGACGAGAAGGAGGCGATCGAGTACGTCAAGAGCCTGCTCTCGTACCTGCCCTCCAACAACCTCTCCGAGCCGCCGGCCTTCCCCGAGGAGGCCGACCTCGCGGTCACCGACGAGGACCTCGAACTCGACACCCTGGTGCCGGACTCGGCGAACCAGCCGTACGACATGCACAAGGTGATCGAGCACGTCCTCGACGACGGCGAGTTCCTGGAGACCCAGTCGCTCTACGCCGGCAACATCCTGACCGGCTTCGGCCGGGTCGAGGGCCACCCGGTCGGCGTGGTCGGCAACCAGCCGATGGACCTGGCCGGCTGCCTGGACATCAACGCCAGCGAGAAGGCCGCCCGGTTCATCCGCACCTGCGACGCCTTCAACATCCCGGTGATCACCTTCGTCGACGTGCCCGGCTTCCTGCCCGGCACCGAGCAGGAGTGGAACGGCATCATCCGGCGCGGCGCCAAGCTGATCTTCGCGTACGCCGAGGCGACCGTCCCGATGATCACCGTGATCACCCGCAAGGCCTTCGGCGGCGCGTACGACGTGATGGGCTCCAAGCACCTCGGCGCCGACCTCAACCTGGCCTGGCCGACCGCGCAGATCGCCGTGATGGGCGCCCAGGGCGCCGCGAACATCGTCTACCGCCGCGAGCTGGCCGAGGCGGCCAAGGCCGGCGAGGACGTCGACGCCCGCCGCGCCGAGCTGGTCGCCGAGTACGAGGACACCCTGCTCAACCCGTACCTGGCCGCCGAACGCGGCTACGTGGACGCGGTGATCGCGCCGAGCGAGACCCGCCGGCACATCGTCCGGGGGCTGCGGGCGCTGCGCGGCAAGCGCGAGGTCCTGCCGCCGAAGAAGCACGGCAACATTCCGCTCTAGGCGTTCACGGGGAGATGATTGAGCTATGACTCCGATTCAGGTGCTGCACGGGCAGCCGACCCCCGAGGAGCTGGCCACCGTCCTGGCGGTGGTCTCAGCCCGGGCCGCCGCCGCACAGGCCGCCGCGGAGGCGGCCCGCCGCGCGGGTGGTGGCCCGGCCTCGGCCTGGAACGACCGGGCACGGCGGATGCGGCACACGCCGAAGCCCGGCTTGAACGTCTGGCGCACGTCCGGGTGGGCGGGCTGAGTTGAGTATCCGTACTCAAGCGTTCCGGGTGGTCGGCGGCGCACCCTGAGAAGGTGCTCTGGTCAGACCCCCGGGACGAAACATCGGCCGAGGCCCGTCGCGTACAGCGAATGCTGCGACGGGCCGGGCCGGTGCTGGCGGCGATCGCCTTGGTGATGGCGGTCCTCCTGATGCTCTGACCCTTGGCAGGCGCTCCGGGGCTACGGTCCAGGGGCTCGGGGAACTGCGAGGAGATCTGGCGCTCGGGTCACTGCGAAAGTGCCTGACCACCTACGCACGGACCACCTTGCAAGGGTCGGCGTCGCAGTTCCCCGAGCCCCTGGGTAGTGCCTGGTTAAGGTGGTGCGTATGAGTGAACGTGTAGTGGTCCTCGCCTCCGCCTCCCCCGCCCGGCTCGGGCTGCTGCGTCAGGCGGGCCTCGACCCGCAGGTGATCGTGAGCGGGGTGGACGAGGACGCGATCGACGCGCCGACCCCGGCCGAGCTCGCGTTGGTGCTGGCCGAGGCCAAGGCCCGGGCGGTGGCCGGGGAGTTGACCGAGGGTCAGCTCGTGATCGGGTGCGACTCGGTGCTGGAGCTGGACGGGCAGGCGCTCGGCAAGCCCACCGACCCGGCCGACGCGCTGGCCCGCTGGCAGGCGATGCGTGGCCGCGAGGGCATCCTGCGGACCGGCCACTGCGTGATCGACACCGTGACCGGCAAGGAGTCCTCGGCGACCGCCTCGACCACCGTCCGGTTCGGCACCCCGGACGACGCCGAGCTGGCCGCCTACATCGCCTCGGGCGAACCCCTGCACGTGGCGGGGGCGTTCACCCTGGACGGCCGCTCGGCGCCGTTCATCGACGGCATCGACGGCGACCCGGGCAACGTGATCGGCCTGTCGCTGCCGCTGCTGCGACGCCTGCTGGCCGACCTCGACGTCCGGATCACCGACCTCTGGAGCTAACTGCTCGGTGCGTTCTTCGCCAGGAAGGCGAGCAGGTCGGCCTTGGCGGTGCCCTGCGGGAGCAGCCGGGCGCCGTGACTGGTGCCCTGGTAGATCTTCAGCTCCTTGACCGGTGCGGTGGCCGCCGCGGCCAGTTCGGCGGCGTTCTCCGCGAACGGCTGGTCACCCTCCTGGGCGGCGATGAACAGCGGTGCCTTGATCTTGGCGATCGCCGCCACCCCGGCCCAACTGCCGAAGTTGGTGGGCGAGCTGAGGGTCACCACGGCCGCCACCGGGAGCGAACCGCCGGGCGTCGCGGCGGCCGCCAGCGAGCCGGTGCCGCCCTTGGAGGCGCCCACCAGGACCACCTTCTCGACACCCTTGCCCTTGAGGTACTTGGCCGCCGCCTCGATGTCCAGCGGCAGGTCACCGGCCGAGGTGTAGGCCAGGGTGGCGTAGCCGGCCTTGGTGAAGTCCTCGACGAACGGGATCCAGTCGCAGAGCGTGGCCCCGTTCTCGTGCGAGAACACCACCGCGACCTTGGCCTTTCCGGCGTCCGAGTCCTGGTAGTAGGCGTCCCGCTTGGCCACGCTGTCGAGTCCGAACGACCCCTTGTCGGCCCTGGTCTGCTCCAGGCAGCCGTAGGTGGAGGCGCTCGGGCTGGGCGCGGCCGCGGCCGGGCCGTCGCTGCCGCAGCCCGCGAGCAGCAGCACTGCGGCCAGTCCGCCGACCGCGGGCACGACCGTACGTAGCTTCATCTCTTCGACTCCCCCGTCGAGTTGACGACGGGCACCGGGTGGCGACCGTCGCCCGAAACGCTAGGGATCGACGGGAATCGTCGTCAATGGTCCAGACCATCACGGTTGGACACCGGCCGAACCGGATCCTCCGCCTCCACTTCCGTCGTGCTGATCC
Organism: Kitasatospora gansuensis; assembly: GCF_014203705.1. Lineage (NCBI taxonomy): Bacteria > Bacillati > Actinomycetota > Actinomycetes > Kitasatosporales > Streptomycetaceae > Kitasatospora > Kitasatospora gansuensis. The sequence goes on along the minus strand of NZ_JACHJR010000001.1, from coordinate 4,945,476 downwards.
GAACAGATCCTGACCCGTACATCTGTTGCCCTGAGCCACCCTCACCGGATGGGCCCGGCCGCTAGGCTGGCGCGGTCGCCGGATCGGAGCGGAACCAGGAAGGGACGGCGCGATGATCGACAGCCTGCTCAACCTGGTGCTCGGCCTGCTGGCCAGCGCCATCAGCGCCGGTCTCGGCTGGCTCGCCCAGACCGTGCGCCGTCGCCGACGGCTCGGCCGGGTGCGGGAGTTCTTCGGCATGCCCGGCGGCACCGAGTGCCTGCTGGTGGTCAACCGGCAGTCCCCGGCTGCCAGTTCGAAGAGCGTCTCGCGCAACGACGTGTACGCGCTGATGGAGTTGGCCGCGCTGGTCAAGGAGTGCGGCGCGCAGGCCGACATCGTCGCGCACGACCAGGTCCGCCAGGGGCTGGGCGGCAAGGCCGAGTTCTGCCTCGGCGGCCCCGACAGCAACGAGCGGACCGCCGCCCACCTGCGGAACTGGCTGCCCGGGGCGGGCTTCGTCACGGAACCGGGGCGGACCTACAGCGACACCATCATGGCGGGCGACGAACTGTTCCGCCACGAACACGACGACGAGATACCGAAGGCGTACGTCCTGCTGGCCCGGGTGCACGCCGCCGAGGGCAGCCGCCCGGTGTTCCTGATCGCGGGTCAGACCGCGACCTCCAACCACGCCGCGGTGCGCTACCTGACCGCCAACCACCGGCAGCTGGCCCGCCGGTACGGCCGGGACGGCGCCTTCGCCCTGGTGCTCCGGGTCATCAACCCACACGTGTACGGACCCGACGTGGTGGAACTCGCGTCGGACGTCACGGCCAAAGCGTTCGCGACGGCCGGATGAGGCGGACGGTGCAGGTGATGTGGTGAAGGCCACGGCGCGCCCGGAGCGTCCCCGGGCGGCTTCGGGTCCGCTATAGGCCGACCGCGTAACGTCGCCACCAGCGGCGCATGCCGCTCCGTATCCGGGTGATCACGAATACGCGTCACGCTCCGTGTGGGCAAGCTCACCACCTGGGGCTACTCGCCGGTACACCCTTGCAATCCATAAACTCAACGAGGTTCAAGAAGGGAGCCAAACGTGCGCAAGGTGCTCATCGCCAACCGTGGCGAAATCGCCGTCCGAGTCGCCCGGGCCTGCTCGGATGCCGGTATCGCCAGCGTCGCCGTCTACGCCGAGCCGGACCGGGACGCCCTCCACGTCCGTGCGGCCGACGAGGCGTACGCGCTCGGCGGCGACACCCCCGGTACCAGCTACCTGGACATCGGCAAGGTGCTCCAGGCGGCCGCGGACTCCGGGGCGGACGCGATCCACCCCGGTTACGGCTTCCTGTCCGAGAACGCGGACTTCGCGCAGGCCGTGATCGACGCGGGCCTGACCTGGATCGGCCCGCCGCCGCAGGCGATCCGCGACCTCGGCGACAAGGTGACCGCCCGTCACGTCGCCCAGCGCGCCGGTGCCCCGCTGGTGGCCGGTACGCCGGAGCCGGTCCAGGGTGCCGACGAGGTCGTGGTGTTCGCCCGCGAGCACGGTCTGCCGGTCGCCATCAAGGCGGCGTTCGGCGGCGGCGGCCGCGGCCTCAAGGTCGCCCGCACGCTGGAGGAGATCCCCGAGCTGTACGAGTCGGCGGTCCGCGAGGCGGTCGCCGCCTTCGGTCGCGGCGAGTGCTTCGTCGAGCAGTACCTGGACAACCCGCGGCACGTGGAGACCCAGTGCCTGGCCGACCAGCACGGCAACGTGGTGGTCGTCTCCACCCGTGACTGCTCGCTCCAGCGCCGGCACCAGAAGCTGGTCGAGGAGGCGCCCGCGCCGTTCCTGACGGACGAGCAGAACGCGGAGCTGTACCGGGCCTCCAAGGCGATCCTCCGCGAGGCGGGCTACGTCGGCGCCGGCACCTGCGAGTTCCTGGTCTCCCAGGACGGGCTGATCTCCTTCCTGGAGGTCAACACCCGCCTCCAGGTGGAGCACCCGGTCTCCGAGGAGGTCACCGGGATCGACCTGGTCCGCGAGATGTTCCGGATCGCCGACGGCGAGGAGCTCGGGTACGACGACCCGGAGATCCGCGGCCACTCGCTGGAGTTCCGCATCAACGGCGAGGACCCGGGCCGCAACTTCCTCCCGGCGCCCGGCACCGTGACCCTGTTCGCGCCGCCGTCCGGCCCCGGTGTCCGGCTGGACGCGGGCGTCGAGACCGGCTCGGTCATCGGCCCCGCCTGGGACTCGCTGCTGGCCAAGCTGATCGTCACCGGCGCCACCCGCAAGCAGGCGCTGCAGCGCGCGGCCCGGGCGCTGTCGGAGTTCAAGGTCGAGGGCATGGCCACCGCCATCCCGTTCCACCAGGCGGTCGTCACCGACCCGGCGTTCGCGCCCGAGGTGCACGGCGGCGAGGGCCCGTTCACGGTCTTCACCCGGTGGATCGAGACCGAGTTCGCCAACACCATCCCGGCCTTCACCGGCGGTGGCGCGGACGCGGACGAGGCCGACCAGCGGGAGACCGTGGTGGTCGAGGTCGGCGGCAAGCGGATCGAGGTCTCGCTGCCCTCCTCGCTCGGGGTCTCCTCCGCACCGGCGGCCGGCGCCTCGGCCACCGGCAAGGCCAAGCGCCGGGTCGGCGCCAAGAAGGCCGGCGCGGCGGCCAGCGGTGACACGCTGGCCTCGCCGATGCAGGGCACCATCGTCAAGGTCGCCGTCGAGGAGGGCCAGGTGGTCGCCGAGGGCGAGCTGATCGTGGTCCTGGAGGCGATGAAGATGGAGCAGCCGCTCAACGCCCACAAGGCGGGCACCGTCACCGGCCTCAAGGCCGAGGTCGGTGGCAGCGTGAGCAGTGGCGCGGTGCTCTGCGAGATCAAGGACTGAGCCTAGAACCGGGCTCGGCCATTTACGGTCCAGGGGCTCGGGGAACGGCGACGAGATCTGGCGTGCGGGTCAAAATGCAAAGTGCCTGACCACGCACGGACGGATCACCTTTCACGAGGCCGGCGTCGCAGTTCCCCGAGCCCCTGACCGTTCACCGCCCACGAGGGGCGCTCAGTTCGGTCAGCCGGCCCGGGAGTTGGTGGGCCGGTCGGCGCTGGCCGGGCAGGGGGGCCGGGCGTCGGGGGGCCGCGTTGACCGGGGCGGACTGCTGGTGGACGGGGGGCTCGGCCGGGGAGCCGAGCGGGGCGATCGAGATCTGCACGCCGCAGTCGGCGAGCGCGTCCAGCTCGCGGGCCGTCGGGTCGGTCCCGGCGGCCTGTTCGTCCGTCACCAGGCGGGTGATCGCCTCGGTCGGGACGGTCTGGAACATGGTGTCCGCGCCGAGCTTGGTGTGGTCGGCGAGGACGATGACCTCGGTGGCCGACTGCACCAGTGCCCGGTCCACGCTCGCGGAGAGCATGTTGGTGGTGGAGAGCCCGCGCTCGGCGGTCAGACCACTGCCGGAGATGAAGGCCTTGGAGACCCGCAGCCCGTGCAGCGACTGCTCCGCCCCGCTGCCCACCAGGGCGTAGTTGGAACCGCGCAGCGTACCGCCGGTCATCACCACCTCCACCCGGTTGGCGTGGGCCAGCGCCTGGGCGACCAGCAGCGAGTTGGTGACCACCGTCAGGCCCGGCACCCGGGCCAGCCGACGGGCCAACTCCTGGGTGGTGGTGCCCGCGCCGACCACCACGGCGTCCCCCTCCTCGACCATCGAGGCGGCGAGATCGGCGATCGCGCTCTTCTCGGCGGCCGCGAGATGGGTCTTCTGCGGATAGCCGGGCTCCCTGCTGAAGCCGCCGGGGAGCACCGCGCCGCCGTGCCGGCGGTCGAGCAGCCCTTCGGCCTCCAGCGCCCGTACGTCCCGACGTACGGTGACTTCGGAGGTCTGGACGACGCGGGCCAACTCGCGGAGCGATACCGCTCCGTTGGCGCGCACCATTTCGAGGATCAACTGGCGACGTTCTGCAGCAAACACAGAACCGACGGTAACTGAATGACCGTCTGCTTTCAGGCGTTTGCAGCTGGTATCGGGAAATGCTCACCTCGGAGCAGCGTGCGACCGTACAATACGCGCCGTCAGCTACCGGCGGTCACGCTCGGCCGGGCGGGTGAGACGGCAGAGGCGGCCGCCATCGGCGACCGCCTCAACTAGGTTCCGCAGCTCAGGAGTCCGAGTCCTCGCGCTTGCGGATGTGCAGCTGGCGGGCGGCCTCGGCGGTGGAGCCGGAGAGTGACGGGTAGACGGTGAAGGCACCGGCCACCTGTTCGACCGTCAAGTTGTTGTCCACGGCGAGCGAGATCGAATGGATGAGTTCGCTGGCGCGCGGCGCGACCACCACACCACCGACCACGATGCCGGTGCCAGGGCGGGCGAACAGCTTCACGAAGCCGTCCCGGATGCCCTGCATCTTGGCCCGCGGGTTGCCCCGGAGCGGGAGCTTGACCTCGACCGCGTCCATCTTCCCGCAGGAGACGTCGGTGGCGGTGTAGCCGACCGTGGCGATCTCCGGGTCGGTGAAGACGTTGGAGGCCACCGTCTTCAGGTTCAGCGGCTGCACCGCGTCGCCGAGCACGTGGTACATCGCGATCCGGCCCTGCATCGCGGCGACCGAGGCGAGCATGAAGACACCGGTGCAGTCACCGGCCGCGTACACGCCGGGGGCGCTGGTCCGGGAGACCCGGTCGACCTGGATCTGGCCCCAGTCGTTGAGCTTGACCCCGGCCTCCTCCAGACCGAGCCCTGCGGTGTTGGGGATCGAGCCGACCGCCATCAGACAGTGGGTGCCCTCGATCGCGGTGCCGTCGGCGAGGGTGACCTCGACCCGGTCGCCGATCCGCTTGGCGCTCTCGGCCCGCGAGCGGGACATCACGTTCATGCCGCGCCGGCGGAAGACCTCTTCGAGCACCTCGGCGGCGTCCGGGTCCTCGCCCGGCAGCACCCGGTCGCGGGAGGAGACCAGGGTGACCTTGGAGCCGAGCGCCTGGTACGCACCGGCGAACTCGGCGCCGGTGACGCCCGAGCCGACCACGATCAGCTCGCGGGGCAGCTCCTCCAGCTCGTAGACCTGGGTCCAGTTCAGGATCCGCTCGCCGTCCGGCTGGGCGTCCGGGAGCTCGCGCGGGTGCACGCCGGTGGCGATCAGCACGGCGTCGGCCCGGAGCGTCTCGGTCGAGCCGTCGGCACCGTCCACGATCACCTCGCGGGAGCCGTCCGCCGCCTGGCCGCCGGCGCCGAGCCGGCCCTTGCCGCGCAGCACGGTGACGCCCGCCCGGGTGACCGACTGGGTGATGTCGTGCGACTGGGCGATGGCGAGGCGCTTCACCCGTCGGTTGACCTTGCCGAGGTCGACCCCGACCACCCGGGCCGATCCCTCGATCGGCGGGGTGTCGTCCGCGACGATGATGCCCAGCTCCTCGTACGAGCTGTCGAAGGTGGTCATCACCTCCGCCGTCGCGATCAGGGTCTTGGACGGCACGCAGTCCGTCAGCACCGCCGATCCGCCCAGACCGTCGCGGTCGACAACGGTCACCTCCGCGCCGAGCTGGGCGGCCACGAGGGCCGCCTCATATCCGCCGGGTCCGCCACCGATGATCACGATCCGAGTCACAGGCACCATTGTCCCGTACGCCGAGACCGGCGCCACGCCGGGGGCGTTGCATTGTGCTCAGCTCCGATCGGAGCCGGTCGTGAACTGTCCGGAATGCGTGTTCGGACGGACCGTCAGAAGCTCCGTACCCGCTCCCTCGCGAGCGCCGCTCTCCCGTATGGTGGCGCCCATGCCCCTCTACGCCGCGTACGCCACGAACCTCGACGCCCGGCAGATGAGCCGCCGCGCCCCCCACTCGCCGCTGCGCGGCACCGGGTGGCTGGACGGCTGGCGGATGACCTTCGGCGGCGAGCAGCTGGGCTGGGAGGGTTCGCTGGCCACCGTGGTGGAGGACGAGAAGGAGCAGGTCTTCGTCTCGCTCTACGACGTCGCGCCGATGGACGAGGACGGGCTCGACCGCTGGGAGGGCGTGCAGCTCGGCATCTACCGGAAGATCCGGCTGCGGGCGCACACCCTGGACGGGGACATCCCGGTCTGGACGTACGTGCTGAACGACTGGGAGGGCGGGCTGCCCGCCGCCCGCTACCTGGGCATGATCGCGGACGCGGCGGAGAGCGCGGGCGCGCCGCACGACTACGTGCTGGACCTGCGACGACGGCCCTGCTGACGACCGACTTGTAGGACCATCCGAACAGGGCGGCCCGTAGCGGGTGTTCGTTTGGGTCTCTAGGTCATCCGGGTAACGATCCGGCATGGTTCGCCGGGTATGTCTACGCGCGTAGGCGATTGCCGTCTATTCTCGGTGACGTGAACGCATCTCCTCAGTCCAACGTCTCCGCCGACCCCTACGCCGCCGCCCAGGCGGCCGCCGCGCGTCTGCGTGAGCTGACCGGTGCCGAGCGCCACGACGTCGCCCTGGTGATGGGCTCCGGCTGGGTGCCGGCTGCCGACGCCCTCGGCGAGACCGTGGCTGAGTTCCCGGTCACCGACCTGCCCGGCTTCCCGGCCCCGGCCGTGGCCGGCCACTCGGGCAAGATCCGCTCGGTGAAGATCGGCGACAAGCGCGCGCTGATCTTCCTCGGCCGCAACCACTACTACGAGGGTCACGGCGTGGCCACCGTGGTGCACGGTGTCCGCACCGCCGTCGCGGCGGGCGTCGAGACCGTGGTGCTGACCAACGGCTGCGGTGGTCTGCGCGAGGGCTGGGTGCCCGGTCAGCCGGTGCTGATCAGCGACCACATCAACCTCACCGCGGACTCCCCGATCGTCGGCGCCAACTTCGTCGACCTCACCGACCTGTACTCCAAGCGGCTGCGCGAGCTCTGCCGCGAGGTGGACTCCTCCCTCGACGAGGCCGTCTACGTGCAGTTCCGCGGCCCGCACTACGAGACCCCGGCCGAGATCGGCATGGTCCGGGCGATCGGCGGCGAGCTGGTCGGCATGTCCACCACGCTGGAGGCGATCGCCGCCCGCGAGGCCGGCGCCGAGGTGCTGGGCATCTCGCTGGTCACCAACCTGGCGGCCGGCATCACCGGCGAGCCGCTCAACCACGAAGAGGTGCTGGAGGCCGGCAAGGCCAGCGCCGAGCGGATGGGCGCGCTGCTGGCGAAGGTCCTTGAGCGGATCTGACCGTCACCTGACGCAGAATCAGTAGTCCGGAGCCGTCGACCCGTTGTCCGGGGAGGCGGCTCCGTCTCTTTGTCCCACTCACCCTCAGAGGGAGCTGGCAGCAATGTCCCAGGCACCGACCACCGATCTGCTCGCGCGCGCCCGGACCTGGCTCGCCGAGGACCCGGACCCGCAGACCCGGGCGGAGCTCACCGCGCTGCTGGCCGCCGCCGAGGGCGAGCCCGAGGCCGGCGAGCGGATCGCCTGGTCCCGGCTGGCCGAACGCTTCAGCGACCGGCTCCAGTTCGGCACCGCCGGGCTCCGCGGCGAGCTGGGCGCGGGCCCGATGCGGATGAACCGCGCCGTGGTGATCCGGGCCGCCGCCGGCCTGGTCGCGTACGTGAAGGCCGAACAGCTCGGCGACCTCGTGGTGATCGGCTACGACGCCCGGCACAAGTCGTACGACTTCGCCCGCGACACCGCCGCCGTGGTGGTCGGCGCCGGGCTGCGCGCCGCCCTGCTGCCCCGCGCGCTGCCCACCCCGGTGCTGGCCTTCGCCGTCCGCCACCTGGGCGCGGCCGCCGGGGTCACCGTGACCGCCAGCCACAACCCGCCGCAGGACAACGGCTACAAGGTCTACCTGGGCGACGGCTCGCAGATCGTCCCGCCCGCCGACGCGGGCATCGCCGCCGAGATCGACGCGATCGTCTCGCTGGACCAGGTGCCGCTGGCCGACGGCGGCTGGGAGGTGCTCGGCGACGACGTCGTCGAGGCGTACCTGGACCGCGCCGTCACCGTGGTCGACCCGGCCGGGGCCCGCGACCTCGACGTGGTCTACACCCCGATGCACGGCGTCGGCCGGGACACCCTGGTGGCCGCCTTCAAGCAGGCCGGCTTCCCCGCCCCGACCGTGGTGGCCGAACAGGCCGAGCCCGACCCGGACTTCCCCACCGTCTCCTTCCCCAACCCGGAGGAGCCGGGCGCGATGGACCTCGCGTTCCGCACCGCCGCCTCGGTCGGGCCCGACATCGTGATCGCCAACGACCCGGACGCGGACCGCTGCGCCGTCGCCGTCGCGGACAACGGCGGCTGGCGGATGCTGCGCGGCGACGAGGTGGGCGCGCTGCTCGGCTCCGCCCTGGTCGCCAAGCGGGCCACCGGCGTCTTCGCCACCACCATCGTCTCCTCCACCCTGCTCGGCCGGATCGCGGCGGCGGCGGGCCTCGGCTACGCCGAGACGCTGACCGGCTTCAAGTGGCTCTCCCGGGCCGAGGGCCTGCGGTACGGCTACGAGGAGGCGCTCGGCTACTCGGTCGACCCCGAGGGCGTCCGCGACAAGGACGGCATCACCGCCGCCCTGCTGGTCGCCGAACTCGCCGCCACCCTCAAGCAGTCCGGCCGCACCCTGACCGACCTGCTCGACGACCTCGCGCTGGAGCACGGCCTGCACGCCACCGACCAGCTCTCGGTCCGGGTGGACGACCTCGCGCTGATCTCCGCCGCCATGCAGCGCCTGCGCGACCAGCCTCCGACGCTGCTGGCCGGGCTGCGCGTCACCCGCGCGGACGACCTGACGGCCGGTTCCGCCGAGCTGCCGCCGACCGACGGCCTCCGCTACTACCTGACCGGCTCCGAGGTCACCGCCGCCCGCATCGTGGTCCGCCCCTCGGGCACCGAGCCCAAGCTCAAGTGCTACCTCGAGGTCGTCCTCCCGGTCGCCACGGCGGCCGACCTCGCGGACGCCCGGGCGCGGGCGGCGGAGCTGCTCGCCGCGATCAAGCGCGACCTGGCGGCTGCGGCCGGCATCTGACGGCCCGTGACACGACTGTGCCCGGCTCCCCGTGTGTGGGTGCCGGGCACAGGTGCGTGTTCGGTCAGTTCGTGGCGATGATCAGGGTGACGAGGGTGACCAGGCCGAGCACGGCGGGGGCGATGATCCACCAGCACCAGCGGACCACGACCGGGCCGGCGGCGGCGGGGTTGGTGGCGTTGCGTTCGGCGATCTCGAGGAGGGTGTTGACCACCTGGTCGGACCAGGCCTTGGTGGGGTCGGGCTGGCCGGCCTTGGCGGAGCGCATCGGGTTGACCAGGCCGGCGGTGCGGGAGGCGCGGGGGTCGTCGGCGGCTGCGGCGCGGGTGGCCGCGCGGGTGGCCTTCTTGCGGGCCCGGAGGGACACCGGGACGGCCCAGACCTGGTACTTCTTGCCGCCGGCGAAGAGCTCCACGGAGTACCCGGCCCGCAGGCCCTCGACCGAGGCCCAGGGGGCGTGCACGGTCCGGAACGGGTTGCGGACCAGCAGCCGGGCGTCGTTCGCGAGCACCGTCGGCCGGATCGTGTAGGCGATCACCGGGAAGACGAACACCGGGGCGGTGGCCAGGGCGATCCAGGGCGTCCGGCCGGTGCCGGTCAGCATCGCGTCGATGATCAGCCAGCCGGCCACGGCCAGCAGCAGCACGCCGGAGATGACGCCGGGAACGGAGCGGTAGACGCGGTCGGCGTACTTGAGCTCAGAGGCGGGGCTGCCCGGGTCGGGCGTGCCGTCGGAATCGGTCATGGGGCCGATTCTGCACCATCCCTCACACCCGACGCCGGGAGGAGCGGCCGCTCTGCCCGGCGTCGGGGAACCGACGACCCGTCAGGCCGTACGGCGGCGCAAGGTGGCCGCGCCGAGGGTGAGGGCGAGCAGCACGCAGCCGCCGATCACGGCCAGGTCGCGGACCACGGCGCCGGTCACCTCGGGGCTGGTGGTGAGGTGGTCCATCGCGTCGACCGCGTACGAGAGCGGGAGGACGTCCGAGATCCAGCGGAGCACGGGGGCCATCGCCTCGCGGGGGACGAACAGGCCGCAGAGCAGCAGCTGCGGCAGGATCACCGCCGGGAGGAACTGGACCGCCTGGAACTCGGTCTCGGCGAACGCGGAGACCAGCAGGCCGAGCGCCATGCCGAGCAGCCCGTCGCCGACCGCGACCGCGAAGACCAGCCAGGTCGGGCCCTGGATGTCGAGGCCGAGCAGGCCGAGGGTGAGGGCGGAGGCCAGCGCGGCCTGGACCAGGGCGACCACGCCGAAGGCGATCGCGTAGCCGAGCAGCAGGTCGAGCTTGCCGAGCGGCATGGTGAGCAGGCGTTCCAGGGTGCCGCTGGTCCGCTCCCGGAGCATCGCGACCGAGGTGACCAGGAACATCACCAGCAGCGGGAAGATGCCCAGCAGCGCGCCGCCGACCTGGTCGAAGACCTGGGGCTGCCCGTCGAACATGTACCGGAGCAGGGTGAGCAGCAGGCAGGGCACCACCAGCAGCATCGCCAGGGTCCGTGGGTCGTGCCGGAGTTGGGCCAGCACGCGGCGGGCGGTGGCCAGGGTGCGGCGGAGGTTCACGAGGTGCTCCCGACCAGGCTGAGGAAGGCGGCGTCCACGTCGGCGGCGCCGGTACGGGCCAGCAGGCCGGCGGGGGTGTCGGCGGCGAGCAGGCGGCCGTCGCGCATCAGCAGCAGGCGGTCGCAGCGCACCGCCTCGTCCATCACGTGGCTGGAGACCAGCAGGGTGCTGCCCGCGTCGGCGAGTTCGCAGAAGAGCTGCCAGAGGTCGCGGCGGAGCACCGGGTCGAGGCCGACCGTGGGCTCGTCCAGGACGAGTAGTTCGGGGGTGCCGAGCAGCGCGGCGGCGAGCGAGACCCGGGCCCGCTGGCCGCCGGAGAGGCGGGCCGCGCGTTGGTCCCGGTGGGCGGTCAGGCCGACCGCCTCGATCACCCGGTCCGGGTCGGTGGCCGGGGCGCCGAGCACGGCGGCGAAGTAGCGCAGGTTCTCGGTGACGGTGAGGTCGCCGTAGACGGACGGGGCCTGGGTCAGATAGCCGATCCGGTGCCGGAGCCCGGCGCTCCCGGCCGGTTCGCCGAGCACCTCGACCCGGCCGTCCGAGATCCGCTGCACGCCGACGATCGACCGCAGCAGGGTGGTCTTGCCGCAGCCGCTCGGCCCGAGCAGGCCGGTCACCGATCCGACCGGGACGTCCAGGTCGAGGCCGTGCAGGACGGGGTGACCGCCGCGGGCGACGGTGAGGCCGCTGATCCGGATGGCGGGCGCGGGGCCCGCCGCAGAATTCATCATGTGATGAGTTTTGCGCGCAGTGCGGCACTCGTCAAGGAGTTGGGAGTGGGCGGTGCGGGTCAGTGCAGGACGACGCAGCCGCGGCGGGTGAGTTCGGCCAGCAGGGGCGTCGACGGCTGTACGTCGTTCCAGCGCAGGTCCAGCTTCTCCAGGGCGGGCATGGCGGGGAGCCAGTCCGGCAGGCTGCGGAGCCGGTTGGAGCGGAGGTCGAGGTGGCGCAGCCGGGGCAGCGCGGCCAGCGATGCGGGGACGGCGGGGAGGGCGTTCTCCCGCAGGTCGAGATGGCGCAGCTCGGACAATTCGGCCACGGAGTCCGGCAGTTGGGCGAGGGCGTTGCCGCGCAGCCAGAGTTCGCGCAGGGAGCGGAGCTTGCCGACGGCGGGCGGGAGGGTGGTCAACCGGTTGTTCTGGGCGCGGAGTTCGAGAAGGGCCGTCAGGTCGCCGACGGTGGGCGGGAGTTGGGTGAGCCGGTTGTCGGAGACGTTGAGGTAGCGGAGGGCGGTCAGCCGGGAGAGGGAGGGTGGGAGGGCGGTGAGGTGGTTGTCGTGCAGGTAGAGGAAATCGGTGAGGGCGGTCAAGTCGCCGAGTTTGGCGGGGAGTTCGGTGAGGCGGTTGTGGCCGAGGTCGAGGGTGCGCAGCTGCCGGAGGTCGCCGATCTCGGGCGGGAGGGAGGTCAGCCCGGTGTCCGCCAGGATCAGTACACGCAGGCCCGGGTGGCGCCAGACCTCGTCCGGGACGGTGTCGAGCGGGCGGCGCCAGTAGTTGAGGGTCGGCTCCATCAGGCGCCTGCCGTCAGGTAGTTCTGGAAGGTGGGGGCGAGCAGGGGCAGCAGTTCCTCCCGGGTGGCGGAGGCGAGCGGCTCGACCTTCACCACGTACCGGGCCATCGCCAGGCCGACGACCTGGGAGAACATCAGCTCGGCCCGGAGTTCGGGCTGCTCCACGTCCAGTTCGGCGGCGATCCGGGTGATCAGCTCGGCCGTCACGAAGCCGCGCATCAGCTGCGCCACCTGCTCGGTGGTGGCCGCCGCCCGGATCAGCGCGAGCATCCGGTCCAGCACCCCGGGCTGCTCCCAAAGCGTGAGCACGAAGCCCGCCACCCGCTCGCCGACGGTGGCCCGGTCGCCGGCCAGGGCGTGCTCCACCACGGCCCGCGGATCGACCGGCAACTCCAGCGCGGCCAGGAAGAGCTGGTCCTTGCTGCCGAAGTAGTGGTGCAGCAGCGCCGCATCCACCCCGGCCGCCCGGGCGATCGCCCGCATGCTCGCCTTCTCGTACCCGCGCGCGGCGAACTCGGCGCGGGCCGCCTCCAGCACGGTACGGCGGGTGTCGGCCGAGCCGGGGCGACGGCCGGTCCGCTTGCGGGGGGCGGGGGTTGCTGGCTGCTCTGCTGAAGTCACCAGGCCATTGTCACCAGGCGACAACCCTTCCGAGTGAGCCAGGCTGCAGCATCCACGCCCCGCCGGCCGGTAGGTGCGTGACGTCGCCGTACCAGCGCACGCCCGACGCTGCAGCCGCGACCACGCGCCTACCCGATCCCGCGCCAGCAGCACGCTCCTGTCCGCGACTGCGGTCCGCACCTTGCGCCGCAAATGCCAGCCAGCCCGCGCTCGCGAATCAGCCGTGCCACCCGCTTGTGGTTCACCACACCGTGCCGCTCCCGCAACTCCCGCGCGGCCCCGGGAACACCCGTAGGGCCGTTCGACTCCTCGTGAATCTCCTCGCTCCGCTCGGCCAGAGCCTGGTCAGCCGCCCTCCGTGCAGCCCGTGCGGCCGCCGCGGCGATCCCCCGGTAGTACCCGGACACCGAGACACCCAGCACCCAGCACACGGCACACGGCACACGGCACACGGCACACGGCACATCCGCTGTACTCCGTACAGGTCACGGAACTCGGAGATGAACCGCCAGCGGCAAGTCATCGACCCATCTTCTTGGCAAAACACGCGGCCTCCTTCCGCAGGATCTTCTCCTCCAGTTCCAACTCCTGGACCTGCCCACGCCGATCTTCGCGCTTCGCCGCGTCGGCGCCCGGCCTGAAGCCGCAGCAGCAGTACGCGAGCGCGCGACAGGGCCGTTGCGAAGTCCGATGATCTCGTCAGTGTGCTGGTCAAGCGATGCCCAGGAGGTCGCGCGGGCGTGTGAACGGCTTATGGGAGGCTTGCCGGGGGCCGGCGGCGATGTTGCAGTGCCCTTGCTGCCGAAGCGTGTTGATCGCCAAGTTGCGGATGGTTGCCATGTTCTCGGGGCCGTGGCCGGTGCGGATCTTCGAGGCGTCCTCGGCGAAGGCGGTGTCGGGGACGAAGTGCAGCCTGTTCTCGATGGTCCACTGCGACCTGGCGAGCGTGCCGAGTCGCTGGGGCGAGGCCTGCTGCGAGGTCAGGTCCGAAATCGCGTAGAGGATCTGGCGGCTGACGGTGCCGGCCTTGAGGTCGGTGCGATAGCGCAGGATGCGTGCTGCCTGGACGGCGTGGGGAAAGTCCAGACCGAGGCCGGTGACGGCCCTGGTCACGCGGGTCTCGCGGCGGCCGTAGCTGGCCTCGCGGTCGTAACGACGTGCGGTGACGTCCTTCCACGGCAACGACCTTAGCGTGCGGTGCAGTTCCGGCTGGTTGGCCTTGACGACCAGCAGGTAGTGGGCCTTCTTCTCCTCGACGAGGAGGCGCACGTGGGCGCGCTGGGTGTGCAGGCCGTCGGCCGTGACCGTGACCCCGGCCAGATCGTAGGGCGCCAGCATCGCGGTGAAACAGGTGATCTCATTGGTCTTGCTGGGGACACGCAGTTGGGTGACGGTTCGGCCGTCGCCGGTCATCGCGGCCAAAAGATGACCTGCAAGCAGGTGCCGTGCCGGGAGCCGCGGGCAGCCTTGCCGTCCACTGCGATCGAGCCCGATCCCGCTGGATGGGCGCCGGTCAGGTCGGCCAGGCCACCGGGGCAGACCAAGCTGACGATCCGCCGGATCGTGGCGGCGCTCGGTGCGACGCGCATGCCCAAAACCCCCACGACCCGGGCGCCCAGGCGGGCCAGGGCATGCTGCGGAGCGTTCGCGGACCACTGGCCGATGGCCGCATACGAGCGCGCGCCGGCCACCACAGCCGAGGCGGCAACTAGCAGCACCGCCACCAACGGTGACGCACCCCTCGACGTTGACGCGGGTCAGGCAGCACCCGCGACCGGTCCGCCAGCGGCAATCCCGCCACACTGCCCAGCGCGGGCGACTTGATCAGGCAGACGGTGGCAGACTGCCGGCACATCGAAGCTCCGGCGGTTCGGGGCGACTGGGCAAGGTCACCCCGTCCAACCGGAGCTTCGATCGGTTCGTGACGGGCGGCCAGACTCCACGCACCGCTGTGACCGGCGGGCTCAAATGATCACCGGACGTTGAAACGCCACTGGAGCGCGACTCACTGGCGCAACAACTCTCTACAGACCTTCGCCCACCCGGCCGAAAGAAGCTAGCGTGCAGGCGACCAGAACAGTCGGAAGCACTCTTCAGGAATCGCCTTGCAGCCCGCCAGACATATCCAGCGGGCCACAATTCCCCCACCAAAGGACCTAGCGCCACTTATCGAAACGCCGCAATATCCTTCGAGGCAATGATTTATTAACTACTATTCCAGGGCAGCTCAATTGGGCGCCTCCTCCACCACCAATTCCGCACTGGTGGCGCAGGGTCTAGTATTTCCATTTCTGTATCTAGTGCCACGCCGCCATCATCGACCGTAAGTCGAATAAATTCCCCATCGATGCGATTGAGCACATCCAGGAAAGCCTTAGAAATAGCAGCAGGAAGGTCATTTGAAATTTGACAAAGAGAGTCTCTATTGTCGAGATCCTCTCGATAAAATTCAGCCGGATACCATGCGGACGGTGGCCATCCCTGTGAAATCCGAACGGTCATCATCTCCCACGCACGGAGACTACCGACAAATAGATGCTCCCCACTTTCCTTGACCCCATCTGAATCCGGGTACATTTCTTCGCACCCCTTCAACCAAGCCGCAAAGCTATCGACCAAAGGAGAAGGTACAAAAGAATCGCGGATCACCTCAGGTATTCTTTCGATGGGAACATGAGCCAGGCCGGAGACAGGCTCTTCGATGGCATCGACACGGATGAAAAAATCCTCAGTATCGGATTCAAACACTCGTGCACGGACCATTCTTCCATCTGCAGTGGCAGCCCAGTACGAGCTTGGGCGAATCCCAGCATCAGGGAATAGGAATGTTTGCCGAAGCCACCCCGCGAGTCCCGCGGCAAGTGCAGGCTCAGTCGGCTGCGACTGGACCTCATTAGTGGCATAAATATCGAGCGCCCACGAGACATCACCACTTAGGCGCTGATATTCGCAGCTAACCCTCGCCCCCAAGTTCCTGTCTTCGAATTCACCGGAGTTCACTACTTCAACATCGCCCACCGGAACGGAGAACAGGTCCCCCAGGGTGAGCTGCAGTCGATCCCAGCTCACCCCCTCGACTGCAATGATATTGTACATCATCGCCATGTCCCATTATAGACAGCCAGGGCCTTCTCTATCGCCTTCGGATTTTCCATGAGGCGGGGCACCCTTCCGTAGGCATCAGCAAATTTTTGCATATCCCCACCAACCTTTGCTATCGCCTGCAGTGCCACGTATTCATTTCGATCCATTTCAACAAGCCCCGGACCAGATACCGGGAAAGTTCTCCCCGTGGACTCAACTCCGTAGGTACGCCCACTAGGAGTCTTGTACACTTGCTGATCTTCAAGAAATTCCGCACGCCCTTCTGCTATATCAATAATATCGTCTCGAACAGCCCCCTCATTGCCCTTTAGGATCATTGTATTCTTCTCCACAGGCCTACCAGTCCTTGCTCCGGATACCGTGTGTCGCTTATTCGGAACGTCCAGTGATCGCCCCTTGGCGGTTCCTCGAACGGATTCACTGACCGGCCACGGCGGCCCGGACGACACCCTAGGACTGTCGCCCGCAAACCTAGAGCCGTTGTTCTCGCTTGCGTCTCGAAGTGCTGTGTTGAGGCTCTTGCCCAGATTATTGGCGCCAGCGACGCTAAGATATGCTCCGCTGACGATCAGGGCGGTGCTCGCGGCAACGGCCGGGGCTCCGACCACGCATCCGAATCCGGAGATGCACAGGGCGCCTCCGGCTACGTCGCCCATCGTTCCTATGCCCATGAACGCGAGGCCGACACCGGTCTCGAAAGCGCTTACCCAGACGTCGCCACTGGTGATGATGGCGAGTCCGATGCCTGCAGCAGTGTCGGCAGTGTTCGTCAGCCAGTTGGCGGATTCCTTGATCCAGTCGGGGACCCAGCCTTCTTCCTGCTTCTTCTTCTCGGCGGCGACTTTCTCCCGCTCGATAGCTTCCTGCTTCTCCCGCGCTGCCTGCTTCTCTTCCTCCTCCTTGGCTATCGCGGTGTAGTAGGCGCGAAGGGCCGCAGCATTGGCGTTCTCCTTGTCCTGCCCTGCGGCTTCAGCGGATTCACGGGCCTTGGTGCTGACATCGCGGGCTTCGTCGGCATCGGTCTGGGCTGTGGATGCTGAGTTCTTGGCCTGGGTTGCCGAGCTGATGGCATTGGCTAGGGCCTGTTCGGCATCATCCTGAGCCTGGCGTGCGGTGCTGGCAGATTGTGCCGCGCTGGCGGCGGAGACTTCGGCCTTGTTCGCGTATGTGTTGGCATCGTCTGCATAGCGCCGAGCATCAGCTGCCGAGGTCTGGGCTTGCAGGGCGTAGGCGTCGGCTTCTTCCCTGGCCTTGCGGGCAGTCGCGGCGGCCACTGCGGCCTCTGCAGCCTCGCGCTGGGCGGTGGCGGCGATGCCTGATGCCTCGGCGATCAGCTGCTCGATCTGTGCCTGGTGAGTCGCCGTCAGCAGATCTTTCCGCTTGGCCTGGTACTGGCCTGCCTGGATGAAGGCGTGCAGCAGATCGCCTGGGCTTTCGATGGCAATTCGGGCCGCGTCCTTGACCTCGGATCCACCACTGTCGATCAGCTTGGCTGCGAGAACTCGCTCGTCCTCGGTACGCTGGACGAACTGTTCGGTGACAAGGAATGTCCGGTACCTGTCGACCGAACCCGAGTCCAGCGCAGCCTTGCCGGCCGCCCGGACACCGGGGCCTCCAGTGGAAATGATCCGCGCGATGCTGACGGCGAGATCATCCGCAACGGCCTCGTACTGGCCGCTGCTCAGGAATGCAGTGACACTTGCGGCATCACCGCGGAGAGCCTGCAAGGCCGCGAGGCGGATCTTGCTCGACACTGCTCCCTGGGCTAGCGCCTCGACGCGGCTGCGCTCATCTTGCTTGGCAGCGCGAGCCCAGCCCGTGCGCACGTACTCGACTACCGCGCCATCAGAGCTGGCGAGAGTCATCTCAGCGGCGGTGCGGCTCCACGAACCGCGGGTTTTCATCGCCAGCACGGCGACCTTGCGTCCCTTCGTGGCCGCATCCTTCGGGTCCGCGCCGGGCTGAGCAGCCTCTTGGGCAAGGCGCTGGGCCTCGGCTTCGAGGTCCTTTCTCTGCTGGGCTGCTCGGGTCTGAGCGGCTGTACCCTTGTCCTGCTGAGATTGGAGGTCCTTGGCCCGCTCGATCCCCTCATTGGTCCGGGCGAGACGCCCTTCTGCCTCTACTTGGCTGGCCAGTTCGTGTGTCGCCTTCGCCTGTGCGACTGCGGCAGTCGCCGCGTCGGCAGCGCTCTTGGCCTTGTTGGCGTGGTCGGTGGCCTGAGCGGCAGCAGTTGCGGCGTCACCGGCGTGTGCGGCGGCTTCTCTTGCCGCCGCTGCCGCCGAACGTGCGTGGCCGGCGGCCGAGGTGGCCTTGTCCCGGGATTCGACCGCAGCGGCTGCGGCTTTCTCCGCGAGCTTCTTGGCGGCGCCTGCAGCGCGGGTGGCTTCCTTAGCGTGGCGGCGGGCGGTAGCAGCCGCATCGGCGGCCTCGGTGGACTGCACACCAGCCTGTCCCGCGTAGGTGCCAGCCTGATCGGCTGCAGTGCTAGCTGCGTCAGCGTTCACCCCAGCGTCGACAGCGGCCTGCGCTGCCTCGCCTGCGGCCTTTGCGGCGATGCCTGCCTCGCCTGCGGCCTTCGCAGCTGTCTCAGCCCCATCTGCTGCCTGGTCCGCGTCGTTCGCTGCCTGCGCTGCTTTGTGGGCCTTGCCCGCATCGGTGGCAGCGTCAGCTGCCGCGTTCCGGGCTCGGGAAGCAGCATTGGCTGCTCCAGCCGCAGCGGAGGCGGCCCCGGCAGCGGCGCTGGCGGCCACTCCGGCCGCGTTGTTGGCGCTCCTGGCTGCTCCGATGGCCTGTTGGGCGGCCGTAGCAGCCTGGCTCGCTGCTTCCGCTGCCCGCTTGGCTGCAGAGGCAGCATGCTGCACATCGTTCTTTGCTGCTGCTGCTTCGTCAGCGGCCTTCAGTGCAGCAGCTTTCGCCATCTGGGCTGCTGCGACCGCCCGGGCGGAAGCATCCTTGGCGGCGTCCGACTCTGCAGTAGCCTGACGACCTGCCTCGCGAGCTTGCGCGGCGAGTTGGGCGACCGTCTCGTATTCCTGGTCGCGAGCGCGTGCCACGTGCTGGCCGACCTTCAGGAATTCTCGGATGTCGTCTGCTGAACCGTTCAGGGCGATCCGGCCAGCCTTCTGAACCGCAGGTCCGCCGACGCTGAGAATCCTGGCGAGCTGTACCTGCTCGTCCTCGTTTCGCTGAATGTACTGGCCTTCGGTCAGGAACCGTCTGAGATCATTGGGAACCCCTCCTAGCGCAGCACGTCCCGCTTCCTGGACTCCCCGGCCTCCGGTGCTGATGATCCGGGCGATCTGTACTTGCTGGTCTTCCTCCGCTGGGGCCTGCCAGCCGCTCGTCAGAAAGGTCTCCAGCTCAGCGGGGCCCCCTGCCAGCGCCTTTCGGACTGCCTCCTGCAGCCCTCGCCCGCCCACGCTGGCGATCCTGGCAGCGGCGACCTGATTGTCCTCAAATGCCGCATTCTTGGCGATCTGTTCGACGAAATACTTCACGTCGTCGTCAGAGCCAACCAGCGCGACCTCCGCAGCAGCCCTGAGGTCCGACCCCCCCGCCTTCCACGCCTCAACTGCCAGCGCCCGGTAAGCCAGCGGGCTTACAACTGCGGCACCCTCGGCTCGCGCGGGCGACACAGCCGCCATCAGGCCCAGGAAGAGCGCAAGGGGCAGAAGATTCAAGCAGAGTGCGTGTAGTCGCCAAAATGCCCCCTTCGCGGAGCTATCCGGCCATGATCTATCTATCAACTGAAACCCACCCACTGTAGGACAAACTCGCGCCGCCCAAGTCAATATTGATGGCGACAAGCATAGCCACAGCCAGAGGACCAGCCCACCCCATTCGGATGCGATCGGCATCTGTCAGATCGGGTTGGCGCACGAAGTCCAGTCCCAGGTAAATTCTTCCACATCTTGCCAGTGGGACCCGCCGGAGCACATACATTTAGTGCACTCCGCCTGACAAACGGACAATCCATGACATCACGCATACGTAAGCTCACCATTGCCGCGTTGGGTAGCACGCTCTTGGCCCTCGTCGGCGTACCGGCACTGGCGTCCGCCGATGCCACTGCTCCACCGGACCCCGCGACGTCGCCCCCGTACGCGGTTGAATCCTTTGAATACCCTGGTGCGGCAAAGATCCTCCAGGAGAGGGGAATTACTCTCCTCAAGGGCGACGGTCACATCACGCTGGCCACGTGCGGAAGTGCAGAACAGCAGATCAAGATCTGGCGTCGAAACGGGCACGTCTGCTTCCAGGTCAGTGGCAAGACCGGATACCTGACCATGGAGATCGACAGAGTGTGGGGCCTGGAGAGCGCTGATCACCCGTTCACTGCTGACGTGAAGCCCACGAATGCTACTGACCCGACGGACTACAAAATCGCCCCCGGCGAGTACCGGAGCATTGCGGAGGGCACCGAGACTGGGTCCGTTACGTCCGTGGTCGGGATCCGCATCACCGGCTGACGTCTTGTCAATTCTGCTAATTCGAAACGATATTGGCCGCTCTCAGAGGCTCAGGTACATGTTCAACAAGAAGTCACGTCCCGCGTGGAAAGCCGCTCTCCTCGCATCCGCAGTCGCCACAGGCGCACTGACCGCCGGCTCCGGCAGCCCAGCGAGCGCCGTCAGTGGTGAAACTCCAGCTAATTTCTCGTTTACTGCCAAGCTCGACATAGACACCGGCGGCACCAACAACGACGCCGACAAGCGCGCCTGCACCGGCGCCCTCGTCGACCCCAGCTGGATCATCACCGCAGCCAGTTGCTTCGTCACCGACCCCTCCAAGGGCGTCACGGTCCCTGCCGGCGCGCCCAAGGGAGCGGTCACTGTCACTGTAGGCCGCGCTGATCTCACCTCCGCGGCCGGGCACATCACGACTGTGACTGAACTGGTCCCTCGCACTGACCGCGACCTTGTGCTGGCCAAGCTCGCCAGGCCCGCCACCGGCATCGCGCCCATCACACTCTCCACCACCGCGCCCACTCTCGGCGAGACCCTGAAGGTCACCGGTTACGGCCGCACCAAGGACCAGTGGGTGCCCAACCAGCTGCACGCCGACGACTTCACCGTCGGCGCGTCAACCGCCACTACCCTCGACCTCAGCCCGATGGCCGGCACTACCTCCGCGATCTGCCAGGGTGACGCCGGCGGCCCGGCGTTCCGGACGAAGAACGGCCGGGTCGAACTGGCTGCACTCAACAGCCGTTCCTGGCAGGGAGGTTGCTACACCAGCACGGAGACTCGCACCGGCGCGGTCGAGACCCGTACGGATGACCTTGGTCCGTGGCTGCACCAGCTCGGCGTCCAGTACGCGACTTCCAAGTTCACGCCGCTCTCCTCCACCCGTGTGCTGGACACCCGGACCCTCAGCCCGCGGACCTGGGAGGCCAATCAGGGCGGCGGTGTGAAGGAACTCAAGCTCGGCCCGAACAGCACCAGTCCCGTCAAGGTGCCCGCGGGCACCACCGCGGTCGTCCTCAACGTCACCGCGATCAACCCCAACAACAACGGGTTCCTGTCGGTCCAGGCCGACAAGAACAGCCGCCCCACCAGCTCGGTGATCAACTTCAACGCCGGGCAGGTAGTCCCCAACCTCGTGACCGTCCCGGTCAACCCGGACGGCACCGTCTACCTGTGGTCCACCACCCAGGAAATCGACGCCATCGTCGACATCTTCGGCTACTACAGCCCCCAGTCCGCCAACAAGTTCACTCCCCGCACGCCGACCCGGCTGCTCGACACCCGCAGCCCCGTCAAGACCCTGGCACCGATGGGCTCCATCGACGTGCAGGTCGCCGGCGTCAACGGCGTTCCCGCCGACGCCAAGGCCGCGGTCCTCAACCTGACTGTGACCGGCGCCACCAGCGGTGGTGTCTTCATCGTTTACCCCACCGGCGGTACCCGTCCCTCGACGTCGAACGTCAACTTCAGTGCTGGGCAGACCATCTCCAACCAGGTCATCGTGCCGATCGGCGCGAACGGCAAGGTCACCATCTTCAACAACACCGGTGGCAACGCCGACGCCATCCTCGACATCTTCGGCGACTACAGCCCCACCGGCGAGAGCGTCTACCAGCCTCTGAACCCCCTGCGCCTGCTCGACACCCGTGAGAACCCGGGCACCGCCATGACCCTCGGGCAGGTTGTCGGTATCACTGGTGTCCCGGCCGGAGCCAACGCCGCGATCTTCACCGTCGCCACCGTCCAGGCCGAAACCGCCGGCTACTTCACCCTCTACCCGCACGGCACCACGCGCCCTGCTACCAGCAACCTCAACTTCTCCGCAGGCGCGACCCTGTCCATCCACGCCGCCGTACCCACCGGCCAGGACAACCAGGTCGACCTCTACAACGGCAGCGGATACACCCACGCCATCGCCGACATGTACGGCTACTTCACCAAGGCCTAACCAGCAGCGGTCGAGCTGTGGTGTGGCGCGCAATCCGCGCCACACCACGGCTCGCACCTCTGACAAGCCACGCCAACCGATTGGCACTCGGCGTGGCTGGCTACTCACCCTAGCCTCCGTCGTTCACGTGGACCGGGGCGAACTGTACGAACGTTTGTGTGTGGTCGGTGAGGCTGGGACGTGGGGCAGCCCTACCGACCCCTGCTCCGCCCCCGGGAACCGTCGAAAGCGAGATCACGGGCACATGCTCAGCCGATCACTGCGGTGACACAACGAGGCTGGGATAGACCTGAACGCCCAAAACAGACAAGGCGGCATCTTCTTCGAGCACCTCCCCGCCGTGTCCGGCGAAATCAACGGACGGCTATTCGCATCGGTCGTGAAGGCAGACCCTGCCCACACCAACAGGTATCGGTCCAGCATCGAAAGCGGCCGGGCCTAGCGTATCGCTACGCGCGTAGATATGCTGCTCTTGTGACCATGTCCACTGTTGCAGCCAATGCCCCCGGCGCTGCGGGCGGCGGCCTTCAGGACGTTGCGGCGTCCGAGGCCTCGCTCCGCCGTTTCCTGCACGGCCTGCCCGGCGTCGACGCCGTCGGCCTGGAAGCCCGCGCCGCCACCCTCGGTACTCGATCGATCAAGACCACGGCGAAGGCGTATGCCATCGACCTGGCGATCTCGATGATCGACCTGACCACGCTGGAAGGTGCGGACACCTTCGGCAAGGTGCGCGCCCTCTGCACCAAGGGCCGGAACCCCGACCCGACCGACCCGACCGCCCCCCGGGTCGCCGCGATCTGCGTCTACCCGGACATGGTCGCCACCGCCAAGGCCGCCCTCGCGGGCACCGACATCCAGGTGGCCTCGGTGGCCACCGCCTTCCCGGCCGGGCGTGCCGCGCTGCCGGTGAAGCTGGCCGACACCGCCGACGCGGTGGCCGCCGGGGCCAACGAGATCGACATGGTGATCGACCGGGGGGCCTTCCTCTCCGGCCGGTACCTGGACGTCTTCAACGAGATCACCGCCGTGAAGCAGGCATGCAAGCGTGCCGACGGCACCTCCGCCCACCTCAAGGTGATCTTCGAGACCGGCGAGCTGCAGACGTACGACAACGTGCGCCGCGCCTCCTGGCTGGCGATGCTGGCGGGCGCCGACTTCATCAAGACCTCCACCGGCAAGGTCGCCGTCAACGCGACTCCCCCGGTCACCCTGCTGATGCTCGAGGCCGTCCGCGACTTCAAGCAGCAGACCGGCATCCAGATCGGCGTGAAGCCGGCCGGTGGCATCAAGACCACCAAGGACGCCATGAAGTACCTGGTGATGGTCAACGAGACGCTCGGCGACGACTGGCTGTCCCCGCACTGGTTCCGCTTCGGTGCCTCCAGCCTGCTCAACGACCTGCTGATGCAGCGTCAGAAGCTGACCACCGGCCGGTACTCCGGTCCCGACTACGTGACGGTGGACTGATCCCCATGGCCAAGAACAAGCAGGCAGAGAACAAGCAGGCCCAGAACCAGCAGGCCGAGGCCCCCAAGGGCGGCCTGTTCACGTACGCCCCGGCGCCGGAGTCCCCGGCCGCCGCCGGTGAGATCGCGACCTCGTACGGCCACTTCATCGGCGGCGAGTTCGTCGACTCCTCCGGCAGCGAGGCGCTGAAGACCGTCAACCCGGCCACCGAGCAGGTGCTGGCGGAGTTCGCGCAGGGCACCGACGAGGACGTCGAGCGCGCGGTCACCGCCGCCCGCAAGGCGTTCACCGACTGGTCGGCGCTGCCGGGCAGCGAGCGGGCCAAGTACCTGTTCCGGATCGCCCGGATCATCCAGGAGCGCTCGCGCGAGCTGGCGGTGCTGGAGTCGATCGACAACGGCAAGCCGATCCGGGAGACCCGGGACGTCGACCTCCCGCTGGTCGCCGCGCACTTCTTCTACTACGCGGGCTGGGCCGACAAGCTCGACTTCGCGGGCTACGGCGCCAACCCGAAGCCGCTCGGCGTGGCCGGCCAGGTCATCCCGTGGAACTTCCCGCTGCTGATGCTGGCGTGGAAGATCGCGCCCGCCCTGGCCACCGGCAACACCGTGGTGCTGAAGCCGGCCGAGACCACCCCGCTGACCGCGCTGCGGTTCGCCGAGATCTGCCGCCAGGCCGGTCTGCCCAAGGGTGTCGTCAACATCGTCACCGGTGACGGCCGCACCGGCGCCGCGCTGACCGCGCACCCGGACGTCAACAAGGTCGCCTTCACCGGCTCGACCCCGGTCGGCCGGTCGATCGCCCGGCAGCTCGCGGGCAGCCGGAAGAAGCTCTCGCTGGAGCTCGGCGGCAAGGCCGCGAACATCGTCTTCGACGACGCGCCGATCGACCAGGCGGTCGAGGGCATCGTGAACGGCATCTTCTTCAACCAGGGTCACGTCTGCTGCGCGGGCTCCCGCCTGCTGGTCCAGGAGTCGATCCAGGACGAGCTGCTGGACGCGCTGAAGCGCCGGATGGGCACCCTGCGGGTCGGCGACCCGCTGGACAAGAACACCGACATCGGCGCCATCAACTCGGCCGCGCAGCTCGCGCGGATCACCGAGCTGTCGGCGGCGGGCGAGGCCGAGGGCGCCGAGCGCTGGGCCCCGGAGTGCGAACTCCCGGGCGCCGGTTACTGGTTCCGGCCGACCCTGTTCACCGGTGTCTCGCAGGCCCACCGGATCGCCCGCGAGGAGATCTTCGGCCCGGTGCTCTCGGTGCTGACCTTCCGCACGCCCACCGAGGCGGTCGAGAAGGCCAACAACACCCCCTACGGCCTGTCGGCGGGCATCTGGACCGAGAAGGGCTCGCGGATCCTCTGGATGGCGAACCAGCTCAAGGCCGGTGTGGTCTGGGCCAACACCTTCAACAAGTTCGACCCGACCTCGCCGTTCGGCGGCTACAAGGAGTCGGGCTACGGCCGCGAGGGCGGCCGCCACGGCCTGGAGGCGTACCTCGATGTCTGAGACCACCCTGAGCGTCTTCAAGACCTACAAGCTGTACGTCGGCGGGAAGTTCCCGCGCTCCGAGAGCGGGCGGGTGTACGAGGTGTCCGACTCCAAGGGCCAGTGGCTGGCCAACGCCCCGCTCGGCACCCGTAAGGACACCCGGGACGCGGTGCAGGCCGCCCGCGCCGCGGTCAAGGGCTGGGCCGGCACCACCGCGTACAACCGCGGCCAGGTGCTCTACCGGGTCGCCGAGATGCTGCAGGGCCGGCGCGAGCAGTTCGCCGCCGAGGTGGCGCTCGCCGAGGGCATCGGCAACAAGAAGGCCGCCGCGCTGGTGGACGCCGCGATCGACCGCTGGGTCTGGTACGCGGGCTGGACCGACAAGGTGGCCCAGATCGCGGGCAGTTCCAACCCGGTGGCCGGGCCGTTCTTCAACCTCTCCACCCCGGAGCCGTCCGGGGTGATCGGCGTGGTCGCGCCGCAGTCCGGCACCGGCTTCTCCTTCCTCGGGCTGGTCTCGGTGATCGCCCCGGCGATCGCGGCGGGCAACACCGTGGTGGTCGCGGCCGCCGCCGACGCGCCGCTGCCCGCGCTCTCGCTGGGCGAGGTGCTGGCCACCTCGGACCTGCCGGGCGGCGTGGTCAACCTGATCTCCGGGAAGACCGCCGACATCGCCCCGACGCTCGCCTCGCACCAGGACGTCAACGGTCTTGACCTGGCCGGCGCGATCGCGGCCGAAGGCCCCGGCGCGGCGGTCGAGCTGGAGGTGCTCGCCGCGGATACTCTGAAGCGAGTCATCCGCCCGGCGGCTGACCAGGCGTCGTTGGACTGGACCAATGCGCCGGGAACGGAGCGGCTACTCTCGTTCCTGGAGACCAAGACGGTCTGGCACCCGATGGGTATCTGACCCTTCGTCGGGAAAACTCCACACAGACTGGCCGTCCCCAGTGCCCTACCCCCCCCCCGGGGCCCGGACGTGCCACAGACGGGCCCGCGCATCTCCCCCCCTTGCGCGGGCCCGTCAACCTTTCCCGGCCCGCCCGGAAGACCCGCCGATCGGGGGTGCACCGGGGCTGACCTGCGTCGGTAGGGTCCGGAGTGGACCTTGGGAGGGGCACTGTGTGGGAGATAGCGGCCGATCTGGCCGTACTGGTGACCGACGGCCCGCTGCGCGCCCTGCGGGCGCGCCGGGCGCTGCGCCGGCTGCGGGCCGGGAAGCAGACCAGACTGCCCTGTGCGGTGCGCTCCGACCGGGCCGGCTGGCCGGGCGAGTACACCAACGGGAGCCTGCTGTTCACGCCCGGGCAGGCCGAGGCGGCGTTCGGCTCCCGGGCGTACCCGTACCTGCTCTTCCCGGTCGGCGGCAAACTGCTCGACCCGGAGCCGGAGGCGTGGCACGACCAGGACTGGGCGGCCAAGCTCTACCGCCCGGCCGAGGGTGACATGGTGCACATCCAGGTGCACAGCAGCTACCTGCCCGCGCTGGCACTGGGGATCGGCGACAGAAGCTGACGTCCTGTCTGTTTCGGCATCGCCCCTCGATGCGTCAGACTGGTGTCTCGTGAGTGACTCCCCCATGAACCCCGCCCCGACGGCACCCGCCCTGGTCGTCCTGCTGTCCGGGCCGTCCGGATCGGGGAAGTCCTCGCTGGCGGAGCGGACCGGCCTGCCGGTGCTCCAGCTCGACGACTTCTACAAGGACGGCGACGACCCGACGCTGCCGCTGCTGCCGGACGGCGACGGCACCGACTGGGACTCGCCGCTCTCCTGGCACCGCGAGCAGGCGCTGGCCGCGATCCGGCAGCTGGCCGGCACCGGCCGGGCCGAGGTGCCGGTGTACTCGATCCCGGCCAACGGCCGGGCCGGCACCCACGTGCTCGACCTGGCGGGCGCCCCGGCCTTCATCGCCGAGGGGATATTCGCCGCCGAACTGGTCGGGCAGTGCGCGGCCGAGGGCTTGCTCGGCGCGGCGGTCTGCCTGCGCAACCGCCCGCTGACCACCGCCTGGCGGCGGTTCCGCCGGGACGTCCGGGAGGCCCGCAAGTCCGTCCCGTACCTGCTGCGGCGCGGCTGGCGGCTGATGCGGGCCGAGCGCGGCATCGTGGCCCGGCAGGTCGAGCTCGGCGCGTACGCCTGCGCCGGTCCCGAGGCCGCCCGGCTGATCGGCGCGGTGGCCGGACGGCAGCCGCAGCCAGCCTAGGCCCTCTCTTTCGGCCCGTCGGCAGTGGACAGACGGAAGGGCCCGGAGCCGCTCCCCGGCACCGGGCCCTTCCTGGTCGGTCACGTCCCTGCGGCGTGCGCTCCCCCGAGCGGCCCGCCGTACTTCCGCGACCTGTCCCGTCCCCCGACGGGAGTCCTGTTACGCGACCAGCTCGCCGAACGCGAAGACGGTGTCCCCGGTGCGGTTCAGCTGGTCGTCCTCGCGCAGGCGGCGCAGGGCGCGCCAGATGCTGCTCTTCACCGTGCCGACGCTGATGCTCAGGATGTCGGCGATCTCCGGGTCGGTGCGGCCCTCGTAGTAGCGGAGCACCAGCATGGTCCGCTGGTTCTCCGGCAGCTTGGCCAGCGCCTGCCAGAGCACGGCGCGCAGCTCGGTGCCGCCCATCGCGTCGGTGTCGCCGACCGTCTCCGGCAGCTCCTCGGTCGGGTACTCGGCGACCTTGCGGCGGCGCCAGGCGGAGATGTGCAGGTTGGTCATGGTGCGGCGGAGGTAGCCCCCGACCGCGGCCTTGTCGGTGATCCGGTCCCAGGCCCGGTAGGTCGAGAACAGCGCGCTCTGCAGCAGGTCCTCGGCCTCGTAGCGGTCGCCGGTCAGGTGGTACGCGGTGGCGTACAGCGAGGCCCGGCGCTCCCGGACGTACGCGGTGAACTCGGCGGTGTTGTCGTTCGGAACGACCGCCTGGTCGTCGGCGGCCGGCGCGAGCCTCAGCAGCGTCGCGCCTGCGGCCTCCCGTCCGGCCGGCTCCCCCGAGCCGGTACCGGACAGGCCCTCCCCCGTTCCCCCCGTGTTCTCCCGACCCTCGACGCGGACGGGAAGGACTCCCCGCAGCGTCATGGTCGAGGCGGAGTCGGCCGCACTCCCCATGCGACCGATCCCGAACAGCTCCCCCCTGCTCCCGCCACCGAGGCGGCGGGATCCGGTGCTGTGTGCGCACCCCCGTACGATCACGGCACCGGAGGTCTCGTCGGTCCGTACCTCGAAGTGCGTGCGAGACGAACGCGCGTTGTGGACGGCCGCGTTGCTGCGGGTCTTGAGCGTGGCGTTCATCGTGCACCCCCATGGGTCGGTACCTGCGGTTCTGCCGCCCGGTACTGCGGCGACAAGGAAAATCCTGCCGGTCCGTTGTGATGGGGGTGTCCGCCGACTGTCACAGGGCTGTCACAGGCGCGGGACCTTCGACCTTCGAAGCCTGGACGCCAGAACCCGGGGTTCCGGTTGCAGAGGAACTGCGGGACTGGACCTGGTGGGTGAACAGTGGCCCCGCTTGGGCCAGAATGAGCCCGTGCCTTTCCTCCTTCTGATCGAGGACGACGACGCCATCCGGACCGGCCTCGAACTCGCTCTCACCCGCCAGGGCCACCGCGTGGCCGCCGCTGCCTCGGGCGAGGACGGCCTGAAGCTCTTCAAGGAGCAGCGTCCCGACCTGATCGTGCTCGACGTGATGCTGCCCGGCATCGACGGTTTCGAGGTGTGCCGCCGGATCCGGCGCACCGACCAGCTGCCGATCATCCTGCTCACCGCCCGCTCGGACGACATCGACGTGGTGGTCGGCCTGGAGTCGGGCGCGGACGACTACGTGGTCAAGCCGGTCCAGCCCCGGGTGCTGGACGCCCGGATCCGGGCCGTGCTGCGGCGCGGCGAACGGGAGAGCTCCGACTCCTCGGCGTACGGCAGCGTGGTGATCGACCGCTCCGCGATGACCGTCACCAAGGACGGCGAGGACCTCCAACTCACGCCCACCGAGCTGCGGTTGCTGCTGGAGCTGAGCCGCCGTCCGGGCCAGGCGCTGTCCCGGCAGCAGCTGCTCCGGCTGGTCTGGGAGCACGACTACCTCGGCGACTCCCGGCTGGTGGACGCCTGCGTGCAGCGGCTGCGGGCCAAGGTCGAGGACGTACCGTCCGCCCCGACCCTGATCCGTACCGTGCGCGGGGTCGGCTACCGGCTCGACCCGCCGGCCTGATGCCTGATGCCTGACGATGGTGAGCTGCTCCGTTGACTGACCTCAAGATCCCGCCCCGTCCGCGCCCGGGGCGGGGGCGGCACCTGCGCTCGCTCCGGGTCCGGCTGATCGCGGTCTTCGCGGTGGTCGCGCTGACCACCGCGGTCTCCGCCTCCGGGATCGCCTACTGGCTGAACCGGGACGCGGTGCTCAAGCGCGCCCAGGACACCGCACTGAACGACTTCCGGAACTCGCTGAGCCGGAACGTCTCGGCCCTGCCGCTCGACCCGAGCTGCAACCAACTGGCGTACCTGGCCTCCCAGGTGGCCAGCTCCGGGCTGAGCTACGAGGTGGTCGTGGTGGCCCCCGAGCTGCCCGACTGCGTGGCCTCCTCGGACCCGAGCAGGTTCACCGCGGCGCAGCTCCCGGCCGCGCTGCGCAGTGCGGTCGACGGCCCGCGCGAGGTCGGCCCTGGCAACGCGTACGCCTACCACCTCTACTGGCAGCGGGCGAACCTGCCGGGTCCCTACCTGATCGGTGGCACCCGGGTGGTGCCGACCGGGCCGACGGCGTACATGTTCAAGTCGCTCGAGAACGAGCGGGCCGACCTGAACACCCTCGGCTGGTCGCTGGCGATCGCCACCCTGCTCGCGCTGATCGGCTCCGCGCTGATCGCGCAGGCCGCCGCGGCCACCGTGCTGCGGCCGGTGAAGCGGCTCGGCGAGGCGGCCAGGCAGCTCGGCGAAGGGCACCTGGACACCCGGCTCGAGGTCGAGGGCGCGGACGAACTGGCCGAGCTGGCCCGGACCTTCAACCGGACCGCGGAGTCGCTCTCCGGCCAGGTGGCCGAGCTGAGCGCGCGGGAGGCGCAGAGCCGCCGGTTCGTCGCCGACATGTCGCACGAACTGCGGACGCCGCTGACCGCGATGACCGCCGTGACCGACATCCTGGAGGACGAGGCGGAGTCGCTGGACCCGATGATCGCGCCCGCCGTCCGGCTGGTGGTGAGCGAGACCCGGCGGCTGTCCGACCTGGTGGAGAACCTGATGGAGGTGACCAGGTTCGACGCGGGCACCGCGAAGCTGGTCGCCGACGAGGTGGACATCGCCGACCTGATCATGTCCTGCATCGACGGCCGGGCCTGGTACGACGCGGTCGAGCTGGACGCCCCGCGCGGGGTGCTGGCCGTGGTCGACCCCCGGCGCCTGGACGTGGTCTTCGCCAACCTGATCGGCAACGCGCTCAAGCACGGCGGCTCACCGGTCCGGGTGAAGGTCCGTCAGATCGACGAGACCGTGGTGGTCGAGGTCTCGGACAGCGGCCCCGGTATCCCGGAGGACGTGCTGCCGCACGTCTTCGACCGGTTCTACAAGGCCGACAAGGGCCGGGCCAGGTCCGAGGGCAGCGGGCTCGGCCTGTCGATCGCGATGGCCAACGCCCAGATCCACGGCGGCTCGATCACCGCGGCGAACGGACCGACCGGCGCGGTCTTCACCCTCACCCTGCCGCTCACCCAGCCCGCGCCGACCAGCCAGGAGGGCCCGAAGTGACGGTACGCCGCCTGTTGACCGCCGCCCTGCTGGGCGCCGCGCTGACCACCGCCGT
Source organism: Kitasatospora gansuensis (assembly GCF_014203705.1). Classification (NCBI taxonomy): domain Bacteria; kingdom Bacillati; phylum Actinomycetota; class Actinomycetes; order Kitasatosporales; family Streptomycetaceae; genus Kitasatospora; species Kitasatospora gansuensis. Next base: position 4,914,624 of record NZ_JACHJR010000001.1, on the reverse strand, counting down.
CGGGTGCGGCATCCGGCCCACCGCCGTCCCGGTGGACGCGGGCGCGCCCGCCAGCCGGACCGCCTGCCCGACCCCGGTCCGGGTGCCGGAGGCGGCCGAGCCGACCCCGGAGCTGCCGAGCGCGCCGCCCACCGTGGCGCCGTCCGCCCGGCCGACGTCCACTTTGGTGCCGTCCGTTCGGCCGACGCCGGGTGTGGCGTCGAAGTCGCCCGCGGTGCTGTTCAGCGCCTCGCCGAGCAGCGCCTCCCCGAGCGGGACCGCCTGTCCCTGACAGCGGTAGCCCGGGAACCGTCCCCGCACCAGCTCGCGTCCCTGCCGGTGTGACGGACCAGGCGAACCCCTCGCAACCCGCGCCGGAGGTGTCGCCCCGGCTGCGGCTGCTGGGCATCCTGCTGCTGGCCGGCTATCTCGGACTGATCGGGTGGCTGATCCTGCGGCCGCTCGCGGTCGGCTGGACCTCCCCGGCCAATCTGACGCCGTTCGCCTCGGTGCGGCTGGCCTTCTCGGCCGGCGGCCGGGACGGGCTGCTGCAACTGCTCGGCGGGCTGCTGCCGCTGGCGCCGCTGGGCGTCCTGCTGCCGCTGGCCGACGGCCGGCTGCGGGTCCGCTGGCTGCCCTCGGTGCTGCGGACGGCGGGCTGCTCGGCCCTGATCGCCACCGGCCTGGAGATCCTCAAGGGCTGGGCGCCCGGACACGTCCTGAACGTGGACAACATCGTGCTCGGCGTCCTCGGCGTGGCCGCCTGCCACCTCGCCGTCGTCCCGTTCGCCCGGGCCCGGCTGACCGGGCGCTCCGGCCCCCGCCCGGCCCGCGCCCGGGCCGGCTACCGGCTCCGCGCACCGCTCAACTCGCTCGCACCGCGCGGCAGTTCCGCGCAGCGCTGAGCCTCCCCCGGCGGCGGCCGTCAGGGGTTACCCCGACGGGAACCCTGAGCCGCGACTACCCCGGAGCGGTGAGAAACCCAGGGCCGGGATCGGCATCCGGGCGGAGGATTCCGCGGCCCGCGGCACCGAGGATGGATACATGCCCACCGGAGAGACCGGCCCGGGCAACCGCAACCGGAGCTGACCATGAGCGCACTTGCCCGCCCCCGACACAACCGCGTCATCGCCGGCGTCTGCGCCGGGATCGCCAAGCGCTTCGGGCTGACCCCCTGGACGGTCCGGATCATCTTCCTGGCCTCGTGCCTGCTGCCCGGCCCGCAGTTCCTCATCTACCTCGCGCTCTGGCTGATCCTCCCTCAGGAGCCGTGACCGAGCCGTCCCCACCGGGACGCCCGGACAGCCCGAAGGGCCGCCTCCCCCGCCGCGTGCGGGGAGGCGGCCCTTCGGCCGTTCGGGGTGGGACGGGTCAGCCGCCCAGGCCCGGCAGGCTGCTGCCGCCGGGGAGGCCGCCGCCGAGCGCGCCGGTCACGGTGCTGACGCCGGGCGCCTGGGTCAGACCCTCCGCACCGGGCACCGGGAGCGGCAGGCCGCGCGGGGTGGCGGCCTCGGCGACCGGGGCGGTCGCGTCGTCGGTCATCGGGGCGGTCTGCTCGGTGACCGGCGCGGTCATCGGCTGGGCGGACTCCGGGGCCTGCGCCACCGGGCCTGCCACGTCCGGGTTGAGGTTGCCGACCGCCTCGGTCACCGGCGCGGTGGCGGGCAGCTGGCTGACGGTGCTGGTGGCCGCTCCGGTCAGCGCACCGGAGTGGGCGAGCGCTCCGGTCGGGAGACCGAGCCCACCGGGCGTGGCGGCGGAGGCGGAACCGGCAGCCGCAGCCGCGAGCGCGACGCCGAGCGCAGCGGTCCCGGCAGCCTTCAGAGTGGCCTGCTTCATGAGTTGGTCCTCGTGTCCTCGTCGGTGGCCGACGTCGCGGGCGGGCGTCCGAAAAGGCCCACCGCTACGCCGTGTCAGCTCTGACTGGCACACCGTAGTGACAACGTCGCGTGCAGATCAAAGGCACGTAACTCACTCGGATGAATAGTCAGATGAACGCGAGGCCACGGCGAAGACCTCGCGTCCATCCGACCAGGCGTCAGCCGCCGTCAGGCGCCGACGCCCGCACCCGCGCTGAACAGCCACTCCGCCTTCAGCTCGGCATAGCCGGGCTTGATCACGTCGTTGATCATCGCGAGCCGCTCGTCGAAGGGCAGGAACGCGGACTTCATCGCGTTCACCGTGAACCACTCCATGTCACCCAGGGTGTAGCCGAAGGCGTCCACCAGGTGGCCGAACTCCTGGCTCATGCTGGTGCCGCTCATCAGCCGGTTGTCGGTGTTCACGGTGACCCGGAACTTGAGCCGGCTGAGCAGCCCGATCGGGTGCTCGGCGTACGAAGTCGCCGCCGCCGTCTGCAGGTTGGAGGTCGGGCACATCTCCAGCGGGACCCGCTTGTCGCGCACGTACGCGGCCAGCCGGCCGAGCTCGACGGTGCCGTCCTCGTTGACCGTGATGTCGTCGATGATCCGGACGCCGTGGCCGAGCCGGTCGGCGCCGCAGCACTGCAGGGCCTCCCAGATCGACGGCAGACCGAAGGCCTCACCGGCGTGGATGGTGAAGTGGTTGTTCTCGCCCTTGAGGTAGTCGAAGGCGCCCTGGTGCCGGGTCGGCGGGTGCCCCGCCTCGGCGCCGGCGATGTCGAAGCCGACCACGCCCTGGTCCCGGTAGCGGTTGGCCAGCTCGGCGATCTCCTGCGAGCGGGCGGCGTGCCGCATCGCGGTGAGCAGGGTGCCGACCCGGATCCGGTGGCCCGCCGCGCGGGCGTTGGCCTCGCCGAGGCGGAAGCCCTCGTTCACCGCCTCGACCACCTGGTCGAGGGTCAGGCCCGCCTCCAGGTGCTGCTCCGGGGCGTACCGGACCTCGGCGTAGACCACGCCGTCGGCGGCCAGGTCCTCGGCGCAGTCGGCGGCGACCTTGACCAGCGCCTCGCGGGTCTGCATCACGGCGCAGGTGTGCGCGAAGGTCTCCAGGTACCGGACCAGCGAGCCGGAGTCGGCCGCCTCCCGGAACCAGAGGCCGAGCTTGGCCGGGTCGGTGGTGGGGAGACCCTCGTAACCGCAGGCCGCGGCCAGCTCGACGATGGTCTCCGGGCGCAGCCCGCCGTCGAGGTGGTCGTGCAGGAGCACCTTCGGGGCGCGGGCGATCTGGTCGGCGTCGGGGATGCGGGGGCCTGTGCTGCCCGCGGTGACAGGGATCTGCTTCTCCATTGCGGGAGTGTAGCCCCTACGCGCGTAGATTCACCATGCGGATCAACACATTCCCCCGTCGGGGACCACCTCATTGGGCCGGTCGGCCCCCTCTGCCGACCGGTCAGCCCTTCACCCGGTACTTGAGCCCGAGCAGCGCGCCGGACAGCCCGTGCGGGACCAGCCAGCTCCGGTCCGCGCGGTCGGCCGCGTCGAACCGGTACTTGTACGGCTCGGTGCCGCGCAGGAAGTCGAAGGTGGCCAACTTCCGCTCCGCGCAGGCCCGGACGGCCTCGGCGATGATCGCGGTGCCGAGCCGCAGCGGCGCCCAGGCCGGGTCCCAGCCGATCTGGTAGTAGGCGAAGGTGTCGCCCCACAGGAAGCCGTACAGCCCGCCGATCACCTCGCCCTCGTGCTCGGCCAGCAGGAAGGCGGGCCCGGCGTCCGGCCGCGCGCGCTCCAGCAGCCGGGTGTGCAGCGGCAGCCGCTGCCCGTCGAAGGTGGTGCCCCGGCCCAGCGCGTCCCGGCGGAGCCGGTGCAGCCGCACCACGGTGTCGAGCAGCCCGGGCGCCGCCTCGCCGGGCGGCACCCAGCGGAAGGTCACCCCGGCGGCGGCGAGCTTGCGCCCGTACCGCCGCAGGTCGGCCCGGAACTGCCGGGAGCCCAGCGACTCGACGCCCCCGCCCAGGTCGGCCCGGGGGCAGGACTGCCGGGCCACCTCGCGCCGGGCGGCCGGCAGCAGCTCGCCGAGCAGCGGGTCGACGTCGGGGAACCAGAGCGTCTCGCGCCGGGCCAGCTCGGTCAGCCAGGCCCGGACCTCGTCGGTCCGGCCCGGCCGGACCGCGAACCCGCCGTGGTCGGCGGCGCCGGGCCCGGCGCCGAGCGCCGTCCGGCAGCCGACCGTGAACGGGAGCCGCGGGTGCAGCCGCAGCCTGGTCCGGATCAGCGGCAGTACGGCCTCCACCGCGCCGTCCGACCCGCGCCAGACCACGATCTCGGCCGGGCGGCGTCCGCCCAGCGTCTCCCACCAGGACAGCACCCAGTCGGGGGTCAGGAACCAGGACCCGCGCTCCCCCAGCTCGGCCACCAACTCCCGCCAGCCGTCCACCAGTTCCGGCGTCAACTGCTCCGGCGTGTACCGCTCGACCATGCCCGCCCCCTCGGCTCAGCAACCGCCCCGTAGCCGGTGCACGGCCGGGTGCAGCCCCGACAGGATTGTGTCGAACCTGGCCCGGCTGGTGTCGGAGTTCACCCGAAGTCGGCTGATCCGCAAGGGATGTGGCGGCAGCAGCGCGTCCTGCCGGTGGTCGAACAGGAAGCCCAGCCGGTAGCCCAGCTCGCGCAGCACCGCGTCGGCCCCGGCGTCGAAGTTGCCGTTGGGATAGGCGAACGCGGTCGGCCGCGCCCCCAGCCAGCCGGTCAGCAGCCGGTGCGCCCGCTCGATCTCGGCGCGCACCACCGCCGGCTCGCAGCGGTCGAGGCAGGGGTGCCCGAGGGTGTGGTTGCCGACCGCCACCCCGGCGGCCACCAGGTCCGTCAACTCCAGGGCGGACAGCTGCCGCTGACGGACCGCCGGGCGAGCTGCGGTGGCCCGCAACTCCTCGATGGCGCCCCGCCGTTCGACGTCCGGCAGCAGTTTGAGCCGGCCCACCACCGCATCCGCCGGCAACCCGGCCAGCGCACCGGCGATGCCGCCCAGGGCGGCCAGCTCGGCCGCCTCGCGCCACCAGAACGGCTGGTCCCCGTCGATGAGTTCGGCCACCACGAAGGCGGCGGCCGGCACCCCGAGCCGGGCCAGCACCGGCAGCCCCCGGGTGAGCAGCGTACGGTCGCCGTCGTCGAAGGTGACCAGCACGCTGCGCGGCGGCAGCGGACGCCCTTCGGTGACGGCCCGTTCGACGGCGCCGAGCGAGACCGGGGTGGCACCCCTGACCAACCGCTCCATCTGGGCGGTGAAGCTCGGCAGGTCGTCCACCCCGTGATAGGCGAGCACCGAGAGCCGACGCGCGGCCCGGGCCCGGAACAGGGGCTGGAGCGGCGAACGCCTCAACAGCCGGTCCAGCCGCCCCCGCCGGGCCTCACCCGGCGCACCGCCGGCGACGCGCGCGGCCGTGTCCTGCTCCGACACGTTTCCCCCCGGTTCAATCCCTTGCAGCCGTGCCTGCAGCCCCCAATCAATATCCCTCAATTTGGTAAAGAGCGGTATAAGTTCAGGAAGTTGACCTGCGCCTGGCCGGATTCAGACACCACCGCCGAGGTGCGCGAACGAACCGGCCCAAGCCCGACCGGACCGCTGCGCTACCGACCCCGGACCACCGCGACCAGCGGGGCGAGTTCCGGCCGCTCCGCCGCCTCGGTGAGCACCGCGTCGAGCGCGGCGCCGTTGGTGGGGCGGGCCTGTTCGAGCAGTTCGAGACCGGCCGGGGAGACGTCGGTGTAGATGCCCCGGCGGTCGGTCGGGCACAGATAGCGGGCCAGCAGGCCGCGGTCCTCCAGCCGGGAGACCAGCCGGGTGGTCGCGCTCTGACTGAGCACCACCGCCTCGGCGACCTCACCCATCCTCAAGTGGCCACCCTCGCCCGGGTGCTGACGGCTCAGCACGTCCAGCAGCGTGTACTCGCGCACGCTCAGCCCGTGCGCCGCCTGCAGCTCGCGCTCCAGCCGGGCGTCGATCCGTCCGTACAGCGCCGCGAGCGCCCCCCAGCCCTGCGCGAGTCCGCGTCGCACCGTCTGCTCACCGCTCTGCACCACTGGGGCCTCCTGCCTCTCGGGGTCCAGGATAGCGACTCCGCGAGATATCCCGCGTTTGCAAGTATCCAGCGTGTGCATTTATTGTCGAAGCATGCAATCAGCTCCCGCAACCACCGCGAAGACCTCGCGCAGCAGCCTGCCGGCCCTGCTGGCGCTCGCCATCGGTGCCTTCGGCATCGGCACCACCGAGTTCGTGATCACCGGGCTGCTCCCGCTGATCGCCACCGACTTCGACGTCTCCGTCCCGACCGCCGGCATCCTGGTCACCGGCTACGCGCTCGGCGTGGTGGTCGGTGCCCCGCTGCTCACCGCGGTCGGCACCCGGATCCCGCGCAAGCGGATGCTGATGCTGCTGATGGGCGTGTTCGTGCTCGGCAACCTGCTCTCCGCCGTCACGCCCGGCTTCGAACTGCTGCTGGCCGGACGGGTGGTGACCTCGCTCGCGCACGGCGCCTTCTTCGGCATCGGCGCGGTGATCGCCGCCGAGCTGGTCGCCCCCGACCGCAAGGCCGGGGCGATCGCCACCATGTTCACCGGCCTCACCGTGGCCAACGTGGTCGGTGTCCCGCTCGGCACCCTGATCGGCCAGCAGCTCGGCTGGCGGGTCACCTTCGCCCTGGTCGCGGCCGTCGGCGTGGCCGGGGTGGCCGCGATCGCCCTGCTCGTCCCCGAGCTGCCGCGCCCCCGGGTGGCCGCCCGGCTCCGGCAGGAGCTGTCCGCGTTCCGCAACGTCCAGGTCGGCCTGGCGATGGCGATGACCGTGCTCGGCTTCGGCGGCGTGTTCGCCGCCATCACCTACATCGCCCCGATGATGACCGGCCCGGCGGGCTTCTCCGACTCCTCGGTCACCTGGCTGCTGGTCCTGTTCGGCCTCGGCATGGTGATCGGCAACCTGGTCGGCGGCCGGTTCGCGGACCGGGCCCTGATGCCGCTGCTGTACCTCTCGCTCGGGCTGCTCAGCCTCACCCTGCTGGCGTTCACCTTCACCGCGCACAACCAGCTCGCGGCCATCGTGACCGTGCCCCTGCTCGGCGCCTTCGGCTTCGCCACCGTCCCCCCGCTGCAGAAGCGGGTGCTGGACCAGACCGCCCAGGCCCCGACCCTGGCCTCAGCCGTCAACATCGGCGCCTTCAACCTCGGCAACGCCCTCGCCGCCTGGCTCGGCGGCGTGGTCATCACGGCCGGCTACGGCTACACCGCGCCGAACCTGGTCGGTGCCGCGCTCACCGGCTCGGCCCTGCTGCTGGCCGTGCTCTCCGCCGCCCTGGAGCGCCGGGCCGCCCCGGTCCGAGTGGGCGTCCCGGCCTAGGCCCCCAGGCTGAGCGGACACGCCCGTCACCGGCCTAATCGGCACGCCTCTCCGAGTGGCCTCCATTCAATGGTCAGATGACCACAGCATCCGCGCAAAGACGATTCCTCATGCGGTTCCAGGTCTGGCTGGTGGCATTCCTCGCTGCGCTCTCGGCCGTGCTCCCGGCCCCCGACGCACGGGCGGTGGTGCCGATGCCGGTGACGATCAAGTCGATCGACCTCCACGACGGCATGGTGCTCAAGGACGGCTCGACCTACTACCTCTACGGCACCGAGTACGGCTGCGGCTTCCGTTGGCTGGACGCCCGGGCGCCCTGGTGCGGATTCGGGGTGTCCACCGCGCCCAGTCCCGACGGGCCGTGGTCGCCGCCGCGGCTGCTGTTCCCCCCGGACTCGACGGACCCCTACTCGGGTCTCAGCTGGCAGCAGGAGTGCGTGAGCGCAGGCTGCTTCAACCCGCGCATGGTCAAGCGCTCGGGCTGGGGAGCCGACGACGGCGTGTGGGTGCTGTGGTTCAACTCGCCGTCGGACTACAACCGCAATTGGGCCAACGCGTACAACGTCATGGGGTGCAACTCACCGGCAGGGCCGTGCGGGCCGACCGCCGGGGCACCGTACGGCTCCTACCGCAAACCCCCGCTGTACAGCTGCTACGGCAACGGGGACTTCGGGCTGGCCGTCGACGCCACGAGCCGCTCCTTGGTCGTGGCGTGCACCATGCCGGACTCCACGCTGTCCGTCGAGCAGATCGACCACTGGGGCACCGGCAGCGCCGGGCGCGGCGCCGCCCACCTGGCCGAGCTGGACGGGGTGGAGGCGCCGGGCATCTGGTACGAACCGGCCACTCACAGTTGGTTCGGCACCTACAGCGATCCGATCTGCGGCTACTGCTCCGGCACCGCGACCGGCTACATGACGGCGGACGGCCCGCTCGGGCCGTGGTCCGCCCCGGTCAGCCTGGCGGTGGCCGGGGCGCCGGAGCGCGGGCGACGCGACATCTCGGCCACCTCCTGCGGCGGGCAGCCCCGGACGGTCTCCGTGGTGGACGGGCAAGCCTGGCAGGGGATCGACCTGTGGACCGGGGAAGCCAACGAGACGAGGGCCGGGTTGCACTTCGAACCGCTCACCTACCAGCCGCCGCGTGGCACCGCTGGAGACGGCGGGCTCTGGCACCCGCCGTTCGCGGACTTCCACTGCACCGACCAGCGCAGCGCCGGCCAACACGGCCGACGGGGCGACGCTCGGTGAGCCGAGTGCCTCACCAGGGTCGTGAGCGTCCAGGGCACGCACTCCCCGGGCGGGCAGCTCGCTCGCCCGGGACGCGCGCATCCGCGCCACCGGAGGTCAGGTCGGCAGGACCCGCCAGTCGTCGAAGCCGGTGGCCGTCGTGCTCGTGCGGTAGTAGACCTGGCCGTCCGTGCCGATGGCGAACACGTGGAGGACACCGGCGCCGTCGGTGATCGCGGCCGGGAAGTCGAGGACGGTGCCGCCGAGGTCCCGCCAGCCGGTGTAGTTGGAGTTCGGGGCGCTCTGGGCGGTGGTGCTCACGCCGCCGCCACGGTTCCGTTCGAACAGGACGACCCGTCCGCCGAGGGTGGCTGCCGCCGGCTCGCCCACGCCCCCGTCCCCGCCGAGGGAGACCGGGGCCTGGACCCATGAACCGCCAGGCCGGATCTGGTAGCTGACCAGCATCGCGCCGGTGCCGACCTCGCGGTAGGCGAGTTCGATACGGCCGTCCTGGTCCAGCGCGGCCTTGGGCGGGCTCGCCGGCCGAGCGCCCGGAACGGGGCCCGGGCCGTAGATGGTGCTGTTCGGGGCCCCCTGCCACCAGCCGAGGACGCCGGTACGGGTGCTGGCGAACACCTCGATCGCCCCGACACCGTTGCGGATCGCGGTGACCGGGTCCTGGACGTCGGAGCCACCCAGGTCCGCCCACGTCCCCACCCACCCACCGCTCGGGGCCGTCTGCCAGGTACAGCTGACCCCGCCTGCGCCGTTCTTGACGAAGATCTCCAGTCGCCCGTCCTGGTCGTTGGCCACAACGGGCACGCCGACCTGGTCCGGCCTGCCGGACGCGGCACTGGGGCTGCCGTGGTCGGTCCAGGCGTTCCGCCACCCGCCATTGGGTGTGTCCTGTGCCAGGGAGATGATGTGATGGTCGGTCAGGCGGTGAGCGAAGACCTCCAGCCGCCCGTCGGCGTTGTTGCCGACCGCAATTCCCGAAGCCAACCGGCCGCCCGGGTCGGCCAGCCGCTGCGGGCCGCCCCAGTTGCCGTCCCCCCACCGCCAATGGGTCCACAGGGCGCCGGCCCGGACGACGAAGACCTGCGGACGGCCGTCCGCGTTCAGCCCGGCCCACGAGGTGCCCCGCGACCAGCGGTAGTACATCCGTGAGAACCATGAGGCGTTGAGGATCCCCGAGTGGTCGTGGCTGGCGTACTCGGAGAAGTACAGGCTCTTGTCCCCGGTCGTCGCCGGGTCCAGGTTCACCGGGCAGTCGCCGATGTTGTAGTTCCGGTAGGCGATCTCGATCAACGAGCCGCTGTACTGACGGGCCGCCTCACCGGCGAACGTCGCGGCGGCGATGTGGTCCGAGTGTTCGCCCGAGTAGCGGCTGTCGGGGTTCTCGTCCTGGAGCCGAAGGACGGTCGGTTGGTACGCCACCATCAACTGCCGCAGCACCTCGATGACGTCCTCGGCCGTGTAGGTCGACGGTCCGGACAACGGGCTGCCGTCCGGGACGACCGTGGTGTCGGTGCCGCCGGCCTGGACCTCGTCGAGCTGGGTGTCGTGCAGGTTGAGGAAGATCAGGTGCACCGGCCGTCCCTTGAGGACGAACCGTTCGACCTGCTTGCCCGCGAGCATCCACGCCTCGGCCGTCCAGAGTCCGACCTCGTCGGTCGTCGGGGCGGTGTCTCCCACCCCAGCCATCCGGGAGTAGGCGTTGACGGCACCCATCTGCCGGTTCCGGGTGCGCAGCGGCTCGCCTTCGGTGTCCCAGCAGTACGCGGGGCAGGGGTCACCGGTCACGTTCCCCGCGGTGACGAAGACCGTGACGGACGGCGTGCCGTTGGCGATCGCGTTGGACAGGTCAGGGTTCATGAACAGGATGTCGTCGTCCTCGTGCGCGACGACTTGCATGAACAGTGGCCCGGGACCGAGGACTCCGGCCGCGCTCACGGCCGTGCCCGTACGGGTCGCGGCCCCCTCGGCCAGGACGGGCAAGGCGAGGGCGGTGGCCGCGAAGGATGCGAGGAATCGCCGTCGTCCGATGACCATGTGGACTCCCCTCTGAACGAACTCGACTGCGGTCGGACCAGAAGGAGGCTAACGCTCTGCGGGGCAGATCATCCGAAGCGACCCTGGCACATTTATCCACGAGGAAAGCCAATTGACGAACCATCAGAGTCTTCGTGGCAGGTACCGACGCCGTGCGGGTGACCGGGCCGGGGCCACCAGCGCCAAATCCGCTGCTTTTCGTCACTGCTGGCTACTGTGTGTGGTGCTCGAGGGGGGCCGTAGGCGCGTGCGCGCCGCCCGCTCTCCGGAGGTCTCGTATGCCCGAAGCGCTCCCCACAGGTTCTCGGCCTTGGCGTACCCGTCTGGCGCGGCGGGCTGCTGCCGCCGCGATGCCGGTGCTGCTCGCCTTCGGCACGCTGCCCGCTGCCGCCGCACCCGCACCCGCCCGTGCCGCGCTGCCCTTCCTGGTGACCGAGCACGTGTCCGCGACGTTGTCGACACTGTCTGCGGCGCCAGGCGAGTCGGTCGACGTCATCCTGACGATGACGGTCCCTCCGGAGGGCGTACCGCAGACCGAGGACCCCAGGGCGGGTTCCGTCCTGTCTTTGAAGGCTGACACGGGGCTGTGGGATGTCACTGACGGTTGCATGGTGCTGAGCGGCTCCACGCCGACCAGGTGCAGCACCAACTACGCCGCACAGATCGCGAACTGGTTCGGCGGCGGTATCAGGCAGCCAGGCGTGATCCGCTTGCTGTTCCGTTCCACCGTGGCCCTCGACGCCGAGCCAGGCACCCACAGCCTCACCCTCCGCGGCACCCCCGGCACTCTTCCGCTGGAGACGGCGGAGGCCGACGGCCTGTTCACAGTGCTCGACCCTGACTCCGACCAGACGGATGGCTGACGACCGAGGGCGCCTTGTCGGGGCCGGCAGTTACGGGACAACCCCCTAGTAGTGCTTTGTTAGGTGTCTTGCCAGGTCTGGGGGTTGGTAGTTCTCTGCCTGTATGAGGGCTGGGGAACTTGCGGTGTGGCGGGGCCGGTTGGAGGAGTTCGCGGCTGAGATGTTCGTGCCCTTGGCCCGTTGTGACCAGCGGGCCAAGGGCGGTCTGTATCTGCGGGGGCTGTTGCTGGAGGGCCGGCGCAAGTCAATGCAGCCGATGGCCGAACGCCTTGGGGTGGACCATCAGCGGTTGCAGCAGTTCATGACCTCCTCGACCTGGTCGGCCCGCGAGGTGGGTCTGCGGCTGGCGTGGCGAGCGGTCCGGGCGGTGCGGCCCGAGGTGTGGGCGGTGGACGACACCGGCTTCCCCAAGGACGGCACCGCCTCGCCCGGGGTGGCCAGGCAGTACTCGGGGACGTTGGGAAAGGTCGGCAACTGCCAGATCGGGGTCAGTGTCCACGCCGTCTCCGACACCGCCTCCTGTCCGCTGTCCTGGCGTCTGTTCCTGCCCCAGTCCTGGGACGGGCCCCAGGCCGAAGCCCGGCGGGCGGCGTGCCGCATCCCCGACGACGTGCGCCACCAGCCGAAATGGCGCCTGGCGTTGGACATGCTGGACGAGCTCGCCGGCACGGGGCTGCGACCCGCGGTGGTGGTCGCGGATGCCGCCTACGGCGCGAACGCCGATTTCCGCCGCGGTCTCGAGGACCGCTCGCTGGCTTATGTGCTGCAGGCCAAGGGCGAGATGACCGCCTACCGCCAGGACGAGGAACCCCATCAGCCGGCCTATGGCGGTCTGGGCCCGCGGCCGCTGCCCCGCTACCGCACCCGTCCACTGGCCTTGCGTGAGCACGCGCTCGCCGCCGGGCGCCGAGCCGGGCGGAGCATCACCTGGCGCAAGGGCTCGAAGGCGGCGATGAGTTCGCACTTCGTCCTGCTGAAAGTCCGCCTGGCCGGACGGCGTCCCAAGCCCGCCGCCGACGGCACGATCCCGCTCACCTGGCTGATCGCGCAGTGGCCCGACGGCGAGAGGGAGCCGGTGAAGTACTGGATCTCCAACCTGCCTGCCGACATCCCCGCCAAGGACCTCGTCCGCCTCGCCAAGTCACGCTGGCGGATCGAACACGACTACCGGGAGCTGAAGACCCGTCTGGGCCTGGACCACTTCGAGGGCCGCTCCTTCACTGGCTGGCACCGCCACGTCACCCTCGTCAGCGCCGCCCACCTCTTCCTCACCGAACAGCGCACCCACCCAAAAGCCCTGTCCAGGGCCTGACCTTCTATCAGACCCTGGACCTCCTCCAGCACCTCATCGCCACCTGGACCGGCCACTGCCCCACCTGCCGACAACCCACCCCCTGGCAGCCCTACGACACCACCTAACAAAGCACTACTAGGCTGCGTCCGGCCCTCCGATCGGAGGGCCGACCCGGCCGACCCCGAGGAATCGTCTTGTCCAAGTTGTCCCGCTCCGCCGAGCCCAAGCTGCCCCGGAAGAACCCGCTCGAAGGGCTCGAGACCTGGCAGAAGGCGCTGTCGATCCTGCCGATCGCCCTCCTCGTGGTGGGCGGCGCCATCGGCGGCGCGCTGGGTGCCGGCGCCTTCTTCATCAACACCAAGATCGCCCGCAAGCCGCTCGCCACCCCGGCGAAGGCCCTGGCCATGGTGGGCGTCATCGCCGGCGCCGGGCTGGCCTACCTGATCGTCGTCACCCTGCTGGCGATAGCGATCGGCGTCTGACCCCTCGCCCTCGGCCGGGCCGGGCCCGCCCGGCCCGGCTCAGTCGTGGTCGAGCAGGCGGCCCCGGCGGGACAGGACGAAGTCCCGGAAGGCCGCCACCGGCGGGGTGAGCGGACGGCCCGTCACCCAGGCCAGCCCGATCGCCCGGCGGGTCCGGGGCGAGGTCACCTCCAGCTCCACCACGCCGGGCCGGGGCACCAGGGCCGGCGGCAGCAGCGCCACCCCGAGGCCCGCCGCGACCAGCCCGCGCAGGGTCTCCGCCTCCTCCCCCTCGAACGCGATCCGAGGCGAGAAGCCCGCCTCCGCGCAGAAGCCGTCGGTGATCACCCGCAGGCCGTACCCCTCCTCGACCGCGACGAACGGCTCCTCGGCCACCTCCGCCAGCCGGATCCGCCGCCGCCCGGCCAGCCGGTGGTCGGCCGGGACGGTCAGGTGCAGCCGCTGTTCGTCCAGCGGACGGGCCGTCAGGTCGGCGGCGTCCGGCAACGGCGAGACCAGGCAGAGGTCCAGCTCGCCCGCCCGCAGCCGCTCCAGCATCGCCCCGACGTAGTCCTGCACCAGCTGGAACCGGACCTGCGGATGCCCCACCCGGAAGCCGCGCAGCAGCGCCGGGACGGCGTCCGACCCCATCGTGTGCAGGAACCCGAACGCCACCCGGCCGACCGTCGGATCGGCCTCCGCCCTGGCCGCCTCCGCCCCGCGCTCCAGCTCGGCCAGCGCCCGCTCGACCGAACCGAGCAGCATCCGCCCGGCCCGGGTCAGCCGCACCGTCCGCCCCTGACGGGCCAGCAGCCGCACCCCGAGCTCCGCCTCCAGCCGGGCCACCGAACGGGACAGCGTCGGCTGCGGCATCCCCAGCAACTGCGCCGCCTGGGTCACGTGCTCCAGCCGGGCCACCGCCGCGAACTGCGCCAACTGCGGCGCGAGCAGGGCGAGATCGGTCTCCGGGCCGAGGTCGGCCAGGGTCGGCGGCGGTGAGCTGCTCTCATGCGACATGGCATGAATTATCGACGATTCATGTATTGGACGCATCAGTGGCCGACGCCCTAACTTCACTTCCATGCCGCCTGCCAGTACCGGGGCATCCGCAGCCGAGCTGCCGGGTGCCCTTCCCTCGCCGTCCCCCGCCGCCACTTCGGCCGACACCCGGCACCGCCCCGGTGACCGCGCCTTCCGGCGCGCGAACCTGGCGCTGTTCGCCGCCGGGATCGCCACCTTCGTCCTGCTGTACTCCACCCAGGGCCTGCTGCCGCTGCTCTCCGCCGACCTCGGCCTGACGCCCGGTCAGGCCAGCTGGACCGCCTCGGTGGCCACCCTCGGGCTCGCCCTGGCACTGCTCCCGGCCAGCGCGCTGTCCGACCGGTACGGGCGGACCGCGGTGATGACCGCCTCGATGCTGGCCGCCGCCGGGATCGCGCTGGCCCTGCCGTTCGCGCCGAACCTCACCACCCTGGTGATCCTGCGCGCCGTCCAGGGCGCCGCCCTCGCCGGACTGCCCGCCACCGCGATGGCGTACCTGGCCGAGGAGATCCACCCGAGCGCGCTGGCCTCCGCGATGGGCCTGTACGTGGCCGGCAACAGCATCGGCGGCATGGGCGGCCGGCTCGCCTCCGGCTGGGCGGGCGCCGCCTGGGGCTGGCGCTGGGGTCTGGCCGTCTCGGCCGTCCTCGCGCTGGCTGCCGCCCTCGCCTTCCGCCTGCTGATCCCCGCCGCCCGGCAGTTCCGGCGCACCCCGCTGGACGCCCGCGCCCTGGCCCGCACCGTCACCGGCCACCTGCGCAACCCGCTGCTGCTCCGGCTCTACGGGCTCGGCCTGCTCTTCATGGCCGTCTTCGGCGCGGTCTACAACACCGTCGGCTACCGGCTGGTCGCCGCCCCGTTCGACCTCCCCGAGTCGGTGGCCGCCTCGATCTTCGTGGTCTACCTGGTCGGCACCCTCTCCTCCGCCTGCGCCGGCCGCCTGGTCGGCCGCCTCGGCCGACGCGGCACCCTCTACGTCGCCATCGGCACCACCACCACCGGCCTGCTGCTCTCCCTCTCCGACACCCTGCCCGGCGTCCTGCTCGGCCTCACCCTGATCACCGCCGGCTTCTTCGCCGGCCACGCCACCGCCTCCTCCTCCGTCGGCCGCACCGCCACCGAAGGCCGCGCCCAGGCCTCCGCCCTCTACCTGATCGCCTACTACCTCGGCAACAGCCTCGGCGGCACCCTCGGCGCCGACGCCTACCACGCCACCGGCTGGCCCGGCACCGCCACCGTCGGCCTCACCGCGATGACCCTGGCCGCCGGCGTCACCCTGTACGCCACCCGCAAGGCCGTCGCCACCCGCCGGGCCACGGCCGTCCGTACACTCCGGGCATGAGCACCGATCCGGCCACGTACGCCCGGCTTCGCGAGATCGCCTCTCGGCTTCCGGCCGTACCCGGCATCAGCAAGGTGGAGATCGCGAACGGCATGATCACCATGACGATGATGGTCTTCGCGGAGGCGGCACTGGAGAGCGCCGCGCCTGCGCTGCTCCCCCACGAGGTGGTGCTGGTGGTCGAGGTCGTCTCCACGTCCAACCCCGAGAACGACTACGAGAACAAGGTCCACGACTACGCCGCCATGGGCATCCCGCACTACCTGCTGGTCGACCCCCGCGACGGCACCGGCATCGTGCACTCCCAACCCGGCTACGCGTCCCGGGAGAAGTTCGCCTTCGGCGACACCGTCCCGGTCGGTCCCTGGACCATCGACACCAGCGGGCTGCTCACCTACGCCTGAATCCCGCTCGATTCGATCGGGTCACCACGGGTAGGGCAACAGGTGTCGTCTCCCCGAGAGTTGGGCTCACTCGCCGTGCACAGGGATCCGGACCGTACCGCCGAACTCGACGCGTTCATCGGCTTCGCCGCCGGCGTACTCGCCATGCTGCTGGTCACCCTGCTGCTGGCCGGGCTGGCCGCCGTGGTGTCGGTCGGGCCCGGGTTGCGGCAGGTGGGGTGCGGGGTGATCGCCGTCGCCGGGCTGGTCGGGACGGTGGGGACGTACCTCCGGCTGCGCGCCCGCTGAGCAGCGCGAAGCCCCGGCAGCGAGCTGCCGGGGCTTCGGTCGACGCAGGTCCTACTTGGTGAAGTAGCCGAACTGGTCGGCGACCACGTGGGTCTGGCCGGCCGGGTTGTAGATGTCGAAGGCGCCTGCCGCGCTGAGCGGGGTGGTCACGTGGTTCGGGACCACCTGGCCGGCGAGGAAGTTGAGGTTCGACGTGCCCGGGCGGGGTGCGCCGTCGGCCCAGACGGTCAGGTAGCCGCCCGAACTCGGCGTCACCGCCGTCACGTTCAGCACCGAACCGGTCGCGCCCGCCGGGGCACCGGACGCCACCTTGAGGAACGCGCCCGGACCGATCGCGCCCGGACCGTTGCGGGTGTCCACCAGGCGGGTCGGCACCGTCGGGGTGAACAGCGAGTCGCCGCCCGCCCCGTAGTAGCCGAAGACGTCGGCCACCACGTGGGTGTTGCCGCCCTTGTTGAGGACCGTCACCTTGCCGTCGGCGCCGATCGGCACGATCGCCTGGTTGGCGAGGGTCTGACCGGCCGAGAAGTTCAGGTTCGAGGTCCCCGGACGCTCCGTGCCGCTCGCGTACGCCGTCAGGAACCCACCCGAACTCGGCTCGGTGACCGTCAGGTTGAGCACCACCGACTTGGCACCGGCCGGCACCCCGCCCACGCCACGGACCTGGAACGAGGCCGTCCCGTCCGGGCCGAGCGCACCGCCCGCCGCCCGGGTGTCCAGCGCCCGGCTCGGCGCCAGCGCCCCGAAGCGGTCACCGGCACCGGCCTGGTAGTAGCCGACCTGGTCGACGACCACGTCGACCTGGCCGCCGGAGCTGTTGTGGACGAGGACCTCGTTGCCCTGTCCGCCGGGGACGGTGACCAGGTTGGAGACGTTCTGCCGGGCCCCGAAGTTGACGTTCGAGGTCGCCGGGCGCGGGGCACCGTTCGGCTGGACGGTCAGGAAGCCCGCCTGCTCCGGATCGACCGCGGTGACGTTCAGGACGACGGCCTCGGTGGCGTCCCCCTTGACCTTGAAGTACCGCGACTCACCGGCCGGGATCCGGCCCCACGGCACGGCGACGGTCCGGGTGTCGAGCAGCCGGGTCGGCGGTATCGCGGTGAACCCCGATGCGGCGTAAGCAACTTCGAGCCGCTGGGAGACCGTGGCCGTCCGGCCGACCTGGTCCTTCAGCTTGGCCGTCACGGTGTAGCTGCCGGGCTGGTTGTAGGTGTGGGTCTGCCCGCTCCAGGTGCCGTGGGTCGAGCCGTCGCCGAAGTCGATGTCGTAGTCGGTGATCCGCCAGGGGCTGATGCTCGCGCCGAGGTCGAAGGCGTAGCCGAGCGCGCCTTCGTCGTCCCAGCCCAGGGCCGGGGTCACCTTCAGCTGGGGTACCAGGTCACCGGGCTCTGTGACGGAGATCTGCTGCGGCTCGTCCGTGATCGAGGCACCCGCCCCGGGGACGGCCGCCGACACGGTCAGCGGGAACGTCCCCTTGGTCGGGTAGGTGTATACGGCCTTCGGCTCGGTGGTGACCAGCGGCGCGCTGCCGTCGCCGAAGTCGAAGGTGTACGTGGCGGTGCCCGGCCACTGCTTGCCGGCCTGCGCGGTCACGGTCACCGTCAGCGGCCCCGGGCCCCGCCGGAAGTCGGGCCACGCACTCAGTACGGCGAACGCCTGGAACTCCGCCGCACCCCGATCGGCGTACCCACCGGCCGAGTTGGCGGCGTCCGGGTGGTCCGCACGCTGCCTGCCGAACAGGTCGGTGGGCAGCAGGCCAGGTGCGGACTGGTCGGCGGAGTCGGTCGAACCGGAGAGCTCCGTCGGCACCACCGAGCTGTTGTTGCCCCAGCTGCGGGAGAAGCCCGGCAGCTCGATCAGGTCGGCCGTGCCCTGCCCGGTGGCGGCCGCGAAGGCGGCCTGAGTGGCGTACTTCTGACCGGCCCAGGAGTACACCGTGCCGCCGGCGCAGGTGGCCAGGCTGTTGTGGTCCGCCTTCGTACCGGGTGCGGAGTCGGCCGACACCGTGATCTCGACCGGGTCGACCGGGTTGCCGTCGTAGTGCTGGTCGGAGCAGGCCACGATGTTGTTCTTGACCGTCGAGCCGGACGAGCCGCCGTCCAGCACGATCCCCCGGTCCTTGTTGGCGGCAAGGGAGTTGGAGGTCACGACCGTCCCGGGCGCGCCGGTGACCCGGATGCCGCCCTGGTGGTTCGAGGTGAGCGCGTTGGTGGTCAGCACCGCCCCGGTCACTCCCGGGTCCACCACGATGCCGGGGCCGAACGAACCACCGATCCGATTCCGACTGACCGTCACCTCGGAACTGGTCCCGGTGATCCGCACCCCGGCCTTCGGGGCGTGGTCGGCGGAGCTGAAGAGCATGTCGAGGGAGTCGACCACGACCCGCTGCGACTCCTCCACCAGCACGCCTTCGGCGGCGCTGTACTTCGTGATGAAGTCCCGCACCGTCACGTCGTGAACGTTCTTCAGCAGGAAGTTGTGGGTGGTCGGCGACACGTTGCCACCCACCAGGGCCGCATCGCTCCCGCCCCGGGCACTCCTGATGACGATGGGCCGCCCCGGCTCACCCGAGCGGTTGACCGTCACCTGCTCCCGGTACTGCCCGATCGCCACCTCGACCGTCTGCCCAGGACCGGCCACGTTCACCGCCGCCTGGATCGTGCAGTACGGCTGCGTCTTCGAACCCTGGCCGCCGTCCGCGCAGTTGGACTTCCGGGCGTTGTTGACGTACAGCGTCGCAGGCACCTCGGCCGCGGCCGCCGGGACGGTCAGGGCCGCCCCCAGCAGTCCGGTCGCGGCGAGGGCCGCGATGCCGAGTCTGTGCTGTGTGGATGACAAGAAGGTTCCCCCAGAACTGATCACTTGGTGAAGTAGCCGAACAGGTCGGCGACCACGTCGGTCCGGCCCGCCGGGTTGTACACGTCGAAGGCGCCCGCCGCACTGAGCGGCGTGGTCACGTGGTTCGGAACCACCTGCCCCGGCAGGAAGTTGAGGTTCGAGGTCCCCGGACGCGCCGCGCCGTCCGCCCACACCGTCAGGTAGCCGCCCGAACTCGGCGTCACCGCCGTCACGTTCAGCACCGCCCCGGTCGCCCCGGCCGGAGCCCCGGACGCCACCTTCAGGAAGGCGTTCGCCCCGACCGGGCCCGTGCCCTCCCGGGTGTCCACCAGACGGCGCGGCACCACCGGGGTGAACAGCGAGTCGCCGCTCGGCCCGTAGTACCCGAAGACATCGGCCACCACGTGGGAGCGGCCCGCCCGGTTGGCGACAGTGACCTTGCCGTCCTCGCCGATCGGCACCACCACCTGGTTCGCCAGGGTCTGACCGGCCGAGAAGTTCAGGCTCGACGTCCCCGGCTGCTCGGTTCCGCTCGCGTACGCCGTCAGGAACCCACCCGAACTCGGCTCGGTCACCGTCAGGTTGAGCACCACCGACTTCGCGTCGGCCGGCACCCCACCCGCCCCGCGCACCTGGAACGACACCGTCCCGTCCGGCACGACCGCCCCACCCACGGCGCGGGTGTCGAGCACCCGGCTCGGCGCCAGCGCCCCGAACCGGTCGCCGCTGCCCTCCTGGTAGTAACCGACCTGATCGACCAGCACGTCGACCGGACCACCGGAGCCGTTCCGGACGGTGACCCTGCCGTAGACCCCACCAGGGACGGTCACGAGATTCGAAACGGTCTGCCCGGCCAGGAAGTTCAGGCTCGACGTGCCCGGTACGGGCGCGCCGCCCGGGTAGACGCTCAAGAAGCCGCCTTGGCCGGGGTCGACGGCGGTGACGTTCAGCACCGTCGCCTCGGCACTCGGCTTGAGCAGCGAAACGTCGATCGACTCGCCGGGGCCGAGCCGCCTCAGGCCCCACATTCCGGGAAGTCGGGTGTCGAGCAACCGGGTCGGGGTGATGGCGGTGAACCCTGCGGCGGCATAGGCCACCTTGAGCTGGCGGGTCACCGTGCTGGTCCGGCCGCCCTCGTCGGTCAGAGTGGCCGTCACGGTGTAGACGCCGGGCTGCGCGTAGTCGTGCGTGGTGGAGCCCCAGGTCTGGTCGGCCTTCGCGCTGCCGTCACCGAAGTCGACCTGGTAGCGCAGAATCCGCCAGGGGCTGGTGCTGGCGCTCAGGTCGAACCAGTGAGCCAGCGGCCCTTGGTTCTGGCTCGGCGCGACCGGGGTGACCGTCAGAACGTTCACCAACTCGCCGGGTTCGTTGACCTTCACCGCGACGGCCCCGGCCTTGAGCGCCGTGTTGGGGTCGGCCCCCGCCACGCTCACCCGCACCAGGTGGTCGCCCTTGGCCGTGTAGGTGTGCGAGGCCGTCGGCTCGGTGCTGACGACCGGTTCGCTGCCGTCACCGAAGTCGTAGCGGTAGGCCGTCGTGCTGTCCGGCCAGTTGGGGAACGCCGTCGCGGTCGCCTTGACCTTGAGCGGGTACGGCCCCTGGCTGACGTCGAGCGTGGCGGCCAGCCTCGAGTACGCCTGGAACTCGGCCGCGCCCCGGTCCACGAACCCACCGGCGGAGTTGGCCACACCCGGGTGGTCCACCCGGAGCCTGCCCTCGCTGTCGGTGTCCGGCACGGTGATGCCGGTCAGATCGGCCGCGTCGGTCGAGCCGGACGCAGCAGTCGGTACGACCGACATGTACGGCCCGGGTTCGAGCTGGAACGCCGGACGCTCCAGCAGGTCGGCCTTACCCTGCCCGCTGGCGGCCGCGAACTCGGCGGGAGCGCGGTACTTCTGGCCGCCCCAGGAGTACGCCGGGCTTTCGCCGTGGCTCCAGAGGCTGTTGTGGTCCGCCGTGGTGCCCGGCACCGAGCCGGCCGAGACCGACAGCTCGACCGTCTGCTCCGCCTCGGCGTTGACGGCGGCGTTGTAGCTGTCACCATCGGCAATGATGTTGTTCCGGACGACCGAACCGGAGGAAGCGCCCGCCAGGGAGATGCCGGGGGCGAACTGGGCAACCACCGTGTTTCCCGTGATCACGGTGCCGGGAGCGTCCGTCACCAGGATCCCGGCCGTGCGGCCGAAGGTGATCGCATTGGTGGTCACCACCGCACCGGTGACACCGGCGTCGACCGCCACGCCACCCCCGTTCCAGCCTCCGATCCGGTTTCGGCTGACGGTCACCGCCCCGGAGGCACCGGTGACCCGGATCGCCGGGGCGGCGGAACCCTCGGGCGACTGGAGCTCGAGCTGATCGACAACGATCCGCTGCGATCCGCTCACCAGCACGCTCTCGGCGAGGGTGGGCACCGTTCGGAAACCCTGAACCGTCACGTCGTGAACGTTGGTCAGCACGAAGGCGTGGTCCACAAGGTCCGGGGTGGTGACGCCGACGCGCGGCTTGACGCCGGTCCCCGACTTGATGGTGATCGGCCGGCCCGGCTCGCCCGAGCGGGTCACGGTGACCTTTTCGCCGTAGCGGCCGTTGACCACCAGCACGGTCTGCCCAGGCTTGGCCGCGTTCACCGCCGCCTGAATGGTGCAGTACGGCTGGGCGATCGAACCGGAGCCGCTGTCCGAGCAGTTGGCCGCCGCGCGGTTCTCGACCCGCAGGACCGAGGGCTCCTCGGCGGCGGTCGCCGGGGCGGGCAGACCCAGGCTCAGGATCCCGGCGGTGGTGAAGGTGGCGGCCCCAAGTCGGCGGCGGCGTATGGACGACAAGGCAGAGGCCCCCGATGATCGTTCGCAAGTGTGCAGCAAACAACTATCAGGGGCCACGGACCCGCCACCAACGGGATACCGCCCTGACGCCCGCTCACCAGGCGTCAGAACGGGGCAAGTTACGCGATCCGGTCGAGAATGATCGGGTTCGGCGTGAACGCGGTGCCCTCGGGCGCGATGGTGACGCCGCCGGCCAGCGCCTCGAGGGCGTAGTCGTAGCGCTCGGGGGTGTCGGTGTGCAGGGTCAGCAGCGGCTGACCCGCCGTCACCCGGTCGCCCGGCTTGGCGTGCATCTCGACGCCGGCACCGGCCTGCACCGGGTCCTCCTTGCGGGCCCGGCCGGCGCCCAGGCGCCAGGCGCAGACGCCGACCGCGTAGGCGTCCAGACCGGTCAGCACGCCGGTCGAGGAGGCGGTGATCACGTGCTGCTCGCGGGCGACCGGCAGCGGGGCGTCCACGTCGCCGCCCTGGGCGGAGATCATCCGGCGCCAGTGGTCCATCGCGGAGCCGTCCCGCAGCGCGTCGGCCGGGTCCTTGCCGTGCACGCCGGCCGCCGCGAGCATCTCGCGGGCCAGCGCCAGGGTCAGCTCGACCACGTCGGCGGGGCCGCCGCCGGCCAGCACCTCGACCGACTCACGGACCTCCAGCGCGTTGCCCGCGGTGAGGCCGAGCGGGGTGGACATGTCGGTGAGCAGCGCGACGGTGTTGACCCCGGCCGCCTTGCCCAGGCCGACCATGGTGCGGGCCAGCTCCTGGGCGTCGGCCAGGTTCTTCATGAAGGCGCCGGAGCCGACCTTGACGTCCAGCACCAGCGCGCCGGTGCCCTCGGCGATCTTCTTGGACATGATCGAGGAGGCGATCAGCGGGATCGCCTCGACCGTGCCGGTGACGTCGCGCAGCGCGTAGAGCTTCTTGTCGGCCGGGGCCAGGCCGTCACCGGCGGCGCAGATCACCGCGCCGGCGTCGCGCAGCACCGACATCATCTCCTCGTTGGAGAGCAGCGCCCGCCAGCCGGGGATGGACTCCAGCTTGTCCAGGGTGCCGCCGGTGTGGCCGAGGCCGCGGCCGGAGAGCTGCGGGACGGCCGCGCCGCAGGCGGCGACCAGCGGGGCCAGCGGGAGGGTGATCTTGTCGCCGACACCGCCGGTGGAGTGCTTGTCGGAGGTCGGCACGCCGAGCGCGGAGAAGTCCATCCGGACGCCGGAGCGGATCATCGCGTCGGTCCAGCGGCTGATCTCGCGCAGGTTCATGCCGTTCAGCAGGATCGCCATGGCCAGCGCGGACATCTGCTCGTCGGCGACCTCGCCGCGGGTGTAGGCGTCGATCACCCAGTCGATCTGAGGATCGGTCAGCTCGCCGCGGTCGCGCTTGGTCCTGATGACGGAGGGGGCGTCCATGAGGGTTCTCCAGGAGGTTCGAAGAAGGGAAATGCGAAGAGTGCCGCGAGGGAGCTGATCCCCCGCGACACTCTACGCGCGTAACTAACCGAGGTGCCAGAGCCGCTCCGGGTCGGTTATCCGAGGTGTTCCGGGCCGAACGCGTCCGGCAGGACCTCGCTCATCGGCCGCAGGCCTGACGGCAGATCGACCATCAGCTCGGGCCCGCCGTGCTCGTACAGCAGCTGGCGGCAGCGCCCGCACGGCATCAGCAACTCGCCCGCGCCGTCCACACAGGTGAACGCCACCAGCCGGCCGCCACCGCTCGCGTGCAACGCCGAGACCAGCCCGCACTCGGCGCACAGCGCGAGGCCGTACGAGGCGTTCTCCACGTTGCAGCCGGTGACCACCCGGCCGTCGTCGACCAGCGCCGCGGCGCCGACCGGGAACTTGCTGTACGGGGCGTAGGCGTGCCCCATCGCGTCCCGAGCGGCGGTCCGCAGCTGCTCCCAGTCGACCGGCTGATCGGCCCGATCGGCCTGAGCGGTCGTCACTTGCCCTGCCCGCGTCGGTAGATCTGACCGTCCGCCTTCGGCATCCGCAGTCGCTGCGAAGCCAGCGCGAGCACCACCAGGGTGATCACGTACGGGGTGGCCGCGACCAGCGCGCGCGGCACCGTGTCGGTGGTGACGAACCAGGTCGCCAGACCGGCAGCGACCACGAAGCTGATCGCAGCACCCCGGAACTGACGCCGGTACAGCTTCCAGAGCGCCAGCAGCGCCATCGCGATCGAGACGGTCAGCAGCAGCACGTGCACCGAGTCCGGGTCACGCAGCTGGAGGCTGTCGGTGAAGCCGAACAGACCGGCACCCATCGCCAGACCGCCCGGCATCCAGTTGCCGAAGATCATCGCGGCCAGACCGATGAAGCCTCGGCCCTGGGTCATGCCGTCCTTGTAGAAGTGCGCCGCGACCAGCGAGAGGTACGCACCGGCCAGGCCGGCGAACGCGCCCGAGGTGATCACCGCGAGGTACTTGTACTTGTAGACGTTGACGCCCAGCGACTCGGCGGCGGTCGGGTTCTCGCCGCAGGAGCGCAGCCGCAGGCCGAAGACCGTCCGCCAGAGCACGAAGTAGCTGGCCACGATGAACACCGCGGCGATCACCACGACCACCGAGAGGTTGGAGACCATGCCGCCGAGGATGCCCGCGACGTCGGAGACCAGGAACCAGTGGTGGTCCTCGATCTTGTCCAGCCAGTCGGCCAGGCCCGGGATCGTGATGTACGGCAGCGGATCGGCCGGCGGGGACTGGTTCGCCCCGGCGCCGAAGGCCACGTAGTCGCGGTAGTAGATCCGGTTGACGTAGGCGCAGATACCGGGGATCAGCAGGTTGATGCCGACACCGGAGACGATGTGGTCGACGCCGAAGGTGACCGTGACCAGCGCGTGCAGCAGACCGCCGAGCGCGCCGCCCGCCATGCCGGCCAGCAGGCCGACCCAGGGGTTGACCAGGTAGCCGGCCCAGGCGCCGCAGAAGGTGCCGGCGACCATCATGCCTTCGAGGCCGATGTTGACGACACCGGCCCGCTCGGCCCAGAGGCCGCCGAGACCGGCCATCGCGATCGGCACCGAGGCGCCCAGCGCGGCGGTGACCTGACCCGAGGAGGTCAGCCCGTGGTTACCGGTGGCCGCGCCCACGGCGGAGAACAGCAACAGCGCGCCGGCGATCAGCAGCAGCACGACCGGGACGGTCAGCTTGCGCTTCTTGGCGGGCGCACCCGGCGACTTCGGCCGGGTGGCAGTGGCGGTGCTCATGCGGCCACCTCCTTCTTGGCAGCGGCGGCGGCCTGAGCGGCCAGCTCGGCGCCGACCTTCTGCTGCTGGCGCTTGAGGCCGTAGCGGCGCACCAGCTCGTAGGCGACGACGACACAGATGACGATGGTGCCCTGCATGACGTTGACGATCTCCTGCGGGTAGTCACCCTGGAGCGGCAACTGGGTGCCCGCCACGTCGAGGAAGGCGAACAGCAGCGCCGAGAACGCGATGCCGATCGGCGAGTTACGGCCCAGCAGGGCGACCGAGATACCGATGAAGCCGAGGCCCGGCTGGATGTTCTGCCCGAAGTAGTAAGAGCTGGACATCAGTTCGGGCAGACCGATCAGACCGGCGATCCCACCGGAGACCACCATCGAGGTGATCACCATGCGCTTGACGTTCACACCCGACGCGGTGGCGGCGCTCTCCGAGCGGCCGGTGGCGCGCAGGTCGAAGCCGAACCGGGTCCGGCTCAGGGTGAACTGGAAGACGATGCCGACCAGGACCGCGATCACCAGGAAGCCCCAGAGGGTGCCACCGGCGGTCTCCAGCGTGAAGAAGTGGCTGGAGGCGGAGATCGGGTCCGTCTGGATGCTGTTGGTGGTGGTGCCCTTCTCCGGCGCGAAGATGCCGGGGACCAACAGCAGCGTCACCACGGCGCTCGCGATGGCGTTCAGCATGATGGTCGAGATGACCTCGCTGACGCCCCGGTAGACCTTGAGCAGACCGGCGATGCTCGCCCACAGGCCACCGACCGCCATGGCGGTCAGCAGCAGCAGCGGGATCTGCAGGATCGCGGGCAGGTCCACCTGGCTGCCGACGAAGGCGGCGAACAGCACGCCCAGCTTGTACTGGCCGTCGACGCCGATGTTGAAGAGGTTCATCCGGAAGCCGAACGCGGCGGCGGCACCGGCGAGGTAGTACGTGGTGGCCCGGTTGAGGATGCCCACCTGGCCGTCCGAGGCGGTGCCGTACGTGAACAGCACGTCGAAGGCCTTGAACGGCTCCTTGCCGGAGACCGCCAGCAGCACGCTGCAGATCACCAGCGAGAGCAGCACCGCGAGCACCGGCGCGGCCAGGCCGAGCACGATCTTCTCGGTGTCGAACCGCTTCTTCGCCACCGGTTCGGTGGCGGCGGGGTTGGGACTGGTCATGTGGGTTACTCCCCCGCCTGCGCGTCGGTGGCGGTGTCGTTGGTGGGCCGCTCGGGCTCGGTGATCTCGGCCACGAAGGCCTGAGCCTCGGCGACCGCCTCCGGGTCCGACTCGATGTGGCCGGTGGCCGCACCCGTCATCGCGGTGCCCAGGTCCTCGGCCGTCACGGTGGCCGGGTCGGCGTCGGCGACCAGGCGGCCGCGGTAGATCACCCGGATGGCGTCGGAGAGGCCGATCAGCTCGTCCAGGTCGGCGGAGATCAGCAGCACCGCCAGGCCCTCGCGCTGCGCGGAGCGGATCTGCTCCCAGATCTGCGCCTGCGCGCCGACGTCCACGCCACGGGTGGGGTGCGAGGCGATCAGCAGCTTCGGATTGTGGCTCATCTCGCGGCCGATGATCAGCTTCTGCTGGTTGCCACCGGAGAGCGAGGCCGCGGTGACCTCGATGCCGGGCGTACGGACGTCGTACTCCTCGACGATCCGCCGGGTGTCCCTACGGGCCCCGGCCGGGTCCAGCAGCAGGCCCTTGGAGTTGGGCTCCTCGGTGACGTGACCGAGGATCCGGTTCTCCCAGAGCGGGGCCTCCAGCAGCAGGCCGTGCTTGTGCCGGTCCTCGGGGATGTAGCCGATGCCGGCCTCGCGGCGGGCCCGGGTCAGCGTCCCGGTCAGGTCGTTGCCGTCCAGCGTGACGGTGCCGCCGTCCAGCGGCAGCATGCCCATGATGGCCTCGACCAGCTCGGCCTGGCCGTTGCCCTCGACGCCGGCGATGCCGAGGATCTCGCCCTTGCGGATCCGCAGCGAGATGTCGTCCAGCACCACGCGCTCGATGCCCTCGGCGTCCGCCTTGGCGATCCGCAGGGCGTCGACCCTGAGCATCTCGGTCTCGGTGACGGTGGACTCGCGGCTCTCCGGGGAGGGCAGCTCGGCGCCGACCATGAGCTCGGCCAGCTGACGGGCCGTCACGGTGCGCGGGTCGGCGTCGCCGACCGTGGTGCCACGGCGGATCACGCTGATCGCGTCGGCCACCGAGAGCACCTCGTGCAGCTTGTGCGAGATGAAGATGACGGTGACGCCCTCGGCCTTGAGCTCCCGCAGGTTGCCGAAGAGCGCGTCCACCTCCTGCGGCACCAGCACGGCGGTGGGCTCGTCCAGGATGAGGATCTTGGCGCCCCGGTAGAGCACCTTGAGGATCTCCACCCGCTGGCGGTCCGCCACGCCGAGGTCCTCGACCAGCGCGTCCGGGCGGATGCCCAGGCCGTACTGGTCGGAGATCTCGCGGATCTTCGCCTTGGCCTTGGCTCCTATCCCGTAGAGCTTCTCGCCGCCCAGGACGACGTTCTCCCACACCGTCAGGTAGTCGGCCAGCATGAAGTGCTGGTGCACCATGCCGATGCCGCGCGCGATGGCGTCCCCGGGAGTGTTGAACTCGACCTGCTCGCCGTTGATGGCGATGGTGCCCTCGTCCGGCTTCTGCATGCCGTAGAGGATCTTCATCAGGGTCGACTTGCCGGCGCCGTTCTCACCCATCAGGGCGTGCACGGTGCCGGGGGCCACGGTGATGTCGATGTCGTGGTTGGCCACGACGCCGGGGAAGCGCTTGGTGATGCCGCGCAGTTCGACGGCCGGTGTCGCCGTCCCCGCGCTGGGGTTGCCGCCCGTGGGGGTCGGGGCGGGTTCGGAAGCGGTGATGGCGATCTCCTGGTGGTCACAGGGCGCGTCGTTGCGCTGGAGAAGGCTTGGGGGGAACGGACGAGGCCCGGTGGCGTGCGTCATGCGCACCCAGCCGGGCCCCGCCCTGATGCTGTGTCAATCATGCGCGCTGACCGCGAAGGTCAGCGGCAGGCTGAGCAAGCGTCAGCCGGTGGTGGTCGGGATCTTGGTGGCGCCCGAGGTGATCGCCGTGGTGGCGTCGTCCAGCTTCTTCTGGATGTCGGAGATGAAGCCGCCGGTGGTGGCCAGCGAGACGCCCTTCTCCTTCAGGTCGAAGTTCTTGGTGCCCGTGATCGGGGCGCCCTTCTTGATGGCGTCCACGTAGGAGAACACCGCGGTGTCGACGTTCTTCACCATCGAGGTGAGGATGCGCTCCTTGTACTTGGACAGGGCCGGCTGGGCGGCCTGGTCCGAGTCGACGCCGATGGCCCACTTCTTCGCGTTGAAGACGGCCTCGATGGCGCCGTTGCCGGAGGAGCCGGCGGCGGAGTAGATGACGTCCGCGCCCTTGTCGAGCTGACCCTGCGCGGCGTCCTTGCCCTTGCCCGGGTCGTTGAAGCCCGAGAAGTCCGGCGGGGTGGTGAGGTAGGTGGTCTCGATCTTGATGTCCGGGGTGACCGACTTGGCGCCCGCGACGTAACCGGCCTCGAACTTCTTGATCAGCTCGGACTGCACGCCACCGATGAAGCCGATGTGCTTCTGGGTGCTCTTCGAGGCGGCGGCGACGCCGGCCAGGTACGAGCCCTCCTGCTCCGAGAAGGTCAGCGAGGTGACGTTGCTCGGCTGGGTGGAGGAACCGGAGTCGATGATCGCGAACTTGACGGTCGGGTTGTCCTTGGCGACCTTCTCGACGGCGGCCTGGTAGACGAAGCCGACGGCGATGATCGGGTTGTAACCACCGGTCACCAGCGTCTTGAGGCGGGTCTCCTTGTCGGCCTCGGCCTCACCGGTCTTGGCCTCGGCCTCGGTGACCTGCACGCCGAGGTCGGCCTTGGCCTTGTCCAGCCCACGGGCGGCGGAGTCGTTGAACGACTGGTCGCCACGGCCGCCGATGTCGTACGCCATGCCGACCTTGATGCCCGAGGCACCGGCGGCGGGAGTGCTGCTGTTGTCGGTGCTCTTTGCGCCGCAAGCGGCGAGCGAGGCGATGCCCAGGGAACCCGAGAGCACAACCGCGGCGAGCTTCATTGAACGGCGCAAGGGAGTATCTCCTTCTCACACACCCGTATGGCGTGGTCGAGCGCCACCGTAACGCGCGTAGAACACGGTTGTGTTACGGGCAGGAAGGGCATTCGGGTTGTTATCAAAACGTGGTGCTACGTCGGGACGAACCGGACATATAACCACGCTTGCCGCACCTGAATGTCACTACTCCCTGGTAGTGCTCCGCCACTCTACGCCGATCCGGCCCCGAACACCTCAGACTCGGCCGTACTCCAGCGCGAGTGCCGCGAACAGCTCCACCCCGATCGCGATCGCCCGCTCGTCCACGTCGAAACGGCCCTGGTGGAGGTCGCGGACCGTGCTGTCGTGCGGGCTCCGGACGCCCAGCCGGGCGAGCGCGCCGGGGGCGTGCTCCAGGTACCAGGAGAAGTCCTCGCCGCCGAGGCTCTGCTCGGTGTCCTCGACCACCGGGCCCGCCCCGGCCGCGAACCGGCCCGTCATCGCCGCCTCGAGCTGGTTGATCGAGCCGTGCTCGTTCACCACCGGCGGCACTCCCCGGTGGTAGTCCAGCGTCCACTTGGCCCGGTACAGCTCGGCCAGCTTGGCGGTCAGCTCGTGCAGCGCGTCCGGCGCCTCGCGCCAGCCGGCCAGCTCCAGGCAGCGGACGGTGCCCTCCAGCTCGGCGTGCTGCGGGATCACGTTCGAGGCCGAGCCCGAGGCGATCCGGCCCCAGACCAGGCTGACGCCCCAGCGCGGGTCCATCCGGCGGGCCAGCGCGGGCGGCAGGTCGGAGGCCAGCCGGGCCACCGCGGTGACCAGATCGGTGGTCAGGTGCGGCCGGGCGGTGTGGCCGCCGGGCCCGTCCAGGTGCAGCACCAGCCGGTCGCAGGCCGAGGTGATCGCGCCGACCTTGAGGCCGATCCGGCCGACCTGGACCTTCGGGTCGCAGTGCACCGCGAAGATCCGGCCCACGTCGGCCATCCCGCCGGCCTCGATGACGTCCAGCGCACCGCCGGGCATCACCTCCTCGGCGGGCTGGAAGATCAGCCGCACCGGCTGCTTCAGCTCCCCCGCCCGGGCCGCCTGGGCCAGCACCAGCGCGGTGCCGAGCACCACCGAGGTGTGCACGTCGTGGCCGCAGGCGTGCGCCCGGCCCGGCAGCGTGGAGCGGTACGGGGCCTCGGTCTTGGCGTCGTCGATCGGCAGCGCGTCGATGTCCGCCCGGAAGGCCAGGAACGGGGTGCCCGGCTTGTGGTCGGCCGGCACGATGTCGACCGTCATCCCGGTGCCGCCCGGCAGCAGCTTGGGCGACAGGCCGGCGGCCAGCAGCCGCTCGCGGATCAGCCGGGTGGTGCGGAACTCCTGCCGCCCCAACTCCGGGTGCCGGTGCAGGTCGCGGCGGAAGGCGATCAACTCCGCCTGGTAGGCCCGCACCCGTGCGCGCAGGTCGGAACCGGGGCGGGCGGGGGTGAGGGTGGCCTGAGCGGCGGGCTGAGGATCGTTCACCTCAACAAGACTAGGCCGGTGGTGGGGTTTTGGCCCGACTTCCGCCGAAGTGGTCCCCGGATGGGTGCATACCGGCCCCGCAGCTGGGTATGACATACCGTTTCGTCCGCCTTCCCGTGCTCGCTGACCTGTGCAACGAGCGGTTCGGGAGCAGGACACGGCGCGGGGCCCGGAGCGCGCGCCCCGGACCCCGACAGACAATCGGACTGACGTCCGCTCAGAACCGGTCGACCGGGGTGTAGGTGCCCCAGATCTCCCGCAGCGCGTTGCAGACCTCACCGACGGTGGCCCGGGCGGCCAGCGCCTCCTTCATCGGGTAGAGCACGTTGTCGCTGCCCTCGGCCGCCTTGCGCAGCGCGGTCAGCGAGCGGTCCACCGCCGAACTGTCGCGCTCCGCACGGAGCCTGGCCAGCCGCTCGGCCTGCTGGGCCTCGATCGCCGGGTCCACCCGGAGCGGCTCGTACGGGTCCTCGGTGTCCAGCTGGAAGCGGTTGACGCCGACCACGGTGCGCTCGCCGGAGTCCTGCTCCTGCTGGATCCGGTAGGCGGTCCGCTCGATCTCGCCCTTCTGGTAGCCCTGCTCGATGGCGGCCACCGAACCGCCCATCTCCTCCACCTTGTGCATGAGTTCCAGCGCGGCGGCCTCGACCTCGTCGGTCATCTGCTCGACCACGTAGGAGCCGGCGAACGGGTCCACCGTGGCGGTGATGTCGGTCTCGTACGCCAGCACCTGCTGGGTGCGCAGCGCCAGCCGGGCGGACTTCTCGGTGGGCAGCGCGATGGCCTCGTCGAAGCTGTTGGTGTGCAGCGACTGGGTGCCGCCGAACACCGCCGCGAGCGCCTGGACCGAGACCCGGACCAGGTTCACCTCGGGCTGCTGGGCGGTGAGTTGGACGCCCGCGGTCTGGGTGTGGAAGCGCAGCATCTGCGACTTCGGGTTCTTCGCGTTGAACTCCTCGCGCATCACCCGGGCCCAGATCCGGCGCGCGGCACGGAACTTGGCCACCTCTTCGAGCAGCGTGGTGCGGGAGACGAAGAAGAAGGACAGCCGCGGTGCGAAGTCGTCCACGTCCATCCCGGCCGCGACCGCGGTGCGGACGTACTCGATGCCGTTGGCCAGCGTGAAGGCGATCTCCTGCGCGGGGTTCGCCCCGGCCTCGGCCATGTGGTAGCCGGAGATCGAGATGGTGTTCCACTTCGGGATCTCGGCCCGGCAGTACTGGAACACGTCGGCGATCAGCCGCAGGCTCGGCTTCGGCGGGAAGATGTACGTCCCGCGCGCGATGTACTCCTTGAGCACGTCGTTCTGGATCGTGCCGGTCAGCTTGTTGGAGGCCACGCCCTGGGCCTCGCCGACCAGTTGGTACAGCAGCAGGAGCAGCGAGCCGGGCGCGTTGATGGTCATCGAGGTGGACACCTCGCCCAGCGGGATGCCGCCGAACAGCACGCTCATGTCGTCGACGCTGTCGATCGCCACACCGACCTTGCCGACCTCGCCGGCCGAGATCGGGGCGTCCGAGTCGTAGCCCATCTGGGTCGGCAGGTCGAAGGCGACCGAGAGGCCCATGGTGCCGTTGGCGATCAGCTGCTTGTACCGGGCGTTGGACTCCGCCGCGGTGCCGAAGCCCGCGTACTGGCGCATGGTCCACGGCCGGCCGGTGTACATGGAGGGGTAGACACCACGGGTGTACGGGTACTCGCCGGGCCGGCCGAGCTTGGCCTCCGGGCTCCAGTCGGCGAGGGTCTCCGGACCGTACAGCGGCTCGATCGGGAGGCCCGACTCAGTGCGACGGGGCTCGGCTGCCATGGGGGTTCCTCCGCAGGATGAGGGATGCGGGAAGTTAACGCTGATGAACACTCAGCTGGAGCTACGCAATGTAGTCGGGCGTGACCGGGAACAGACAGAGGCCACGGCTGGGACCTTGCTCACAGAGCGGTCCGTACCCCGTCCGCCGGACACTCCCTGCGATGATCGGTGCCAACGACCGGACGAACCTGGGGAGTGGAAATGACCGAGCGGAAGGTGGCCGTGGTCACCGGTGCCAGCAGCGGCATCGGTGCGGCGACGGCCCGGCGGCTGGCCGCGGACGGCTTCGAGGTGGTGGTCACGGCCCGCCGGACCGAGCGGATCGAGGCGCTGGCGAAGGAGATCGGCGGCCGGGCCTACACCGTGGACGTGACCGACCGGGCCGCGGTGGACGCGTTCGCCGCCGAGGTCGGCCCGGTCGACGTGCTGGTGAACAACGCGGGCGGCGCGATCGGCGCGGAGTCCGTCGAGACCGGCGACCCGGCCGACTGGCTGGCGATGTACCAGGTGAACGTGCTCGGCGTGCTGCACGTCACCCAGGCCCTGCTGCCGGCTCTGCGGGCGAGCGGCGACGGCACCGTGCTGGTGCTCAGCTCGACCGCCGCGCTGGCCACGTACGAGGGCGGCGGCGGGTACGTGGCGGCCAAGGCCGCCGCGCACACCATCGCGGGGACCCTCCGGCTGGAGCTGTGCGGCGAGCCGATCCGGGTGATCGAGATCGCCCCCGGCATGGTGAAGTCCGAGGGCTTCGCGGTCACCCGCTTCCGGGGGGACGAGGAGAAGGCGGCGGCGGTCTACGCGGGCGTGGCCGAGCCGCTCACCTCCGAGGACGTCGCCGACACCGTCTCCTGGGCGGTCACCCGGCCGCCGCACGTCAACATCGACCTACTGGTGGTCCGGCCGCGTGCGCAGGCGGCCAACCACAAGGTGCACCGGGGCTGACCACGCTCCGTCGTCGGGGCGGGCGGCCGCCCCGACGCAGCGCCATCTCAACGAACATGACAACGTCACGACTTGATAGCTCGATCGAGTGAATTCGGCGTGACCCTTCCTCAACTGACGAACCCTCAACTACCGTGGTGCCGCTGCCTGGGCGGTCCACAAGATGCCTGGTCCCGGGCCCGGCCGATCGGTCCTCCGCGCAACCGCTGACCACCTACGTTTCGTCTCTGGAGCATCTCCCCTTCCCGCCCTCACGAGGAGGACCCGCTGTCCAGTGACATCCCGCCGCAACGGTTCGACCTGCCGCTGCTGGTGCCGTCCCTGCTCGGGCTTCACCGTTTCAACGAGGCCGACCCCGGCGCTGCCGAGGAGGCCCTGCTGGCCTGCTGCGGCAGTCATCGCTGGGCGCTTCGGCTGACCGCCCACCGCCCCTACCCCGACATAGAGTCCCTGTTGGCCGCCGCCAGCGAGGCTTCCTACGACCTGCGCCCGGCCGATCTGGCTGAGGCGCTGGCCGACGAGAGCTGGATGCCGCAGCCGCTGCTCGGCATGCGCGCACCCGGCAGCCAGGCGGCGCACACCGCGCTGCGGGCCGCCCATGCCGCGTACGAGGCGCGGTTCGGCCACGTCTTCGTGGTCTGCCTGGACGGGATCGAACCGGAGGAGATGCTCGACACCGTGCTCACGTCCGTCCGCACCAGGCTGGCCAACGACCCGGACGAGGAGCGGCTGATCGCGGCCGACGAGCTCCGCCGGATCGCGCTGACCCGGCTGGAGCACCTGGTCGCCTCGGCCACCGCCACCCGGACGGGCACCTGACCGGCGGCCTCAGGCCGTCGACCGGGCCCGCAGCGGCAGCACGGCACCGTCGCCCGGCTCGGCTCCCCGGATCTCCGGGGGGCCGGCCGGCGGCTGCCCGGCCCCGGCCGACGCGGCGGCCGGCAGGGCCAGCAGGACTGCCACCGCCATGCCCCCGACGAACCAGCCGGAGGCTCCGC
Source organism: Kitasatospora gansuensis (assembly GCF_014203705.1). Lineage (NCBI taxonomy): Bacteria > Bacillati > Actinomycetota > Actinomycetes > Kitasatosporales > Streptomycetaceae > Kitasatospora > Kitasatospora gansuensis. The sequence goes on along the minus strand of NZ_JACHJR010000001.1, from coordinate 4,880,291 downwards.
GCTCGGCCAGCCAGGTCGCCGAGGCCGGTCCGGCCGCGCCGAGCAGCGCCGTCGTCAGGGCGTACGGCAGACCGATGCCCAGCGCCCTGACCTCCGGGGGGAACGACTCGGAGAGGATCTTGGGCAGCACCGTGGTGACGCACATCAGGTAGACCAGGCCGCTGCCGTAGGTGAGCACCAGGCTGAGGAACCCGCCGGTCAGGTGCAGGTAGGTCCAGGAGCCGGCCACCGCGAAGCCGCAGCTGGCCCCGACCAGCAGCCGCACCGCGCCGATCCGGTCCGCGAGCAGCCCGAGCGGCACCGCCGCCAGCATCATCGTGCCGGTGACGCAGACCACCACCCAGTACATCGTGCCCGGCGCGGCGAGCCGCTGGCCCATCGCCGGGATCACGGCGGTCCAGGTGTTGCCCACCGCGCCCACGCCCGCGACGAACAGCACCGAGCGCAGCACCCGGCGCCGGTGACCGCCGAACAGCAGCCGCAACGAACCGCGCGCCGCGTGGCCGAGCACCTCCCGGCGGAACACCTCGGTCTCGGTGAGGCGGTTCCGGAGCAGCAGCAGGACCAGCCCGAACACCCCGCCGACCAGGAACGGCACCCGCCAGCCCCAGTCGGCCATCGCCCCGGCGCCGAGCGCCGCAGTCAGCCCGCCGCCCAGCAGCGAGGCGGTGAACGCGCCGGCCACCGTGCTGAGCGCGAACAGGCTCCCGTAGAAGCAGCGCCGCTGCCGGGGCGCCAGCTCCATCAGGTAGGCGACCGCGCTCGGCCACTCGCCGCCGTGCGAGACGCCCTGGGCGACCCGGCCGAGCAGCAGGACGGCCGGCGCGACCATCCCGACCTGCTGGTACGTCGGGGCGACGCCGATCAGCACCGACCCGCCGGTCATCAGACCGATCGACAGCATCAGCGCCGGACGGCGGCCCCGGCGGTCGGCGAAGCGCCCGAGCAGCACGCCGCCCAGCGGCCGGGCCAGCACCCCGATGCCGAGCACCGCGAACGCCCCGAGCAGCGCGGTGACCGGGTTGGCGGACGGGAAGAACCGGACCGCGAAGAGCGGGGCGAAGAGTCCGTACGCCAGCCAGTCGAAGGCCTCGACGAAGTTGCCCACCACGGTGGCGGAGACCGAGCGATGGTCCGGTCGGTGTGGCATGAGGTGCTCCCGAGGGTGTCTGCGACGGTTGGGCCGGGCGGCCGGGGAACACAGTCGGGGGCCTCGGCGGAGCCCGGCTTCTTCCATCGTGCCGATCTCCGGAAAACCTCGAAGTGGCGGTTTTCCAGCGTGAGTTGACGGCAATTTGGAAGAGGTCCGGCCGATCGGCACGCCACCAGGATGACCCGGGATATCCCCGACCATGAAGAGGAACCGTGGGCTTCCGACGTACCGTGACCGCCACCCTGACCACCGCCGCCACCGCCCTGGCCGTGGCCCTCGTCCCGCAGCCGGCCCCGGCCGCCCCGCCGACGGACTGCACGTACACCCACAGCGGCCTGGTGCCGCTGAACGACCTGGGCACCGGCAGCTACCAGGGCGTGATGGGCGGCCTGTACCCGGGCGGCAGCAACTCCCGCCCCAGCGCGCACAATTCGGCCGGGGTGAACCTCGCGCAGAACCAGGTGCTGCCGCGGAACGCGGCCGGCCAGGTCGACCTGGTGAACGGAAAGGTGGTGCTGATCTCGATCGGCATGTCCAACACCACCCAGGAGTTCCAGAAGTTCATCCAGACCACCGCCGGGTACGCCAACCTCAACTCCCACCTGGTGCTGGTCGACGGCGCCCAGGGCGGCAAGGACGCCTCCAGCTGGGCGAACCCGGCCGACGCGACCTGGTCGGTGCTCGCCACCCGGCTCTCCGCCGCCGGCGTGACGGCCACCCAGGTGCAGGCGGTCTGGCTGAAGGAGCAGTTCGTCGGCGACAACCTCGGCGCCTTCCCGGCCGGGGCGGACAACCTGCGGAACGCGCTGGCCAACATCGTCCGGAACGGCCGGGCCAAGTACCCGAACCTGGCCGTCGGTTACCTGGCCAGCCGGATCTACACCTACAACCCGCTCCGCAGCGCGGGCGCCTACCAGCAGGGCTTCGCGGTCAAGAAGCTGATCCAGGACCAGATCAACGGCGACACCACCCTGTCGTACGGGACCGGCGGCGTCGCGCCCTGGCTCTCCTGGGGGCCGTACATGTGGGCGGACGGCCTGGGCTCGGACGGCGTGGCCGGCGGCGTTCCGGGACGCAGCGACGGCCTGGAGTGGCTGTGCTCCGACCTGGAGAGCGACCGGGTGCACCCCGGGCCCACCGGCGAGCAGAAGGTGGCCAACCTGATGCTCAACCAGTTCAGCACCGACCCGACCACCACCCCGTGGTTCAACAACTGACCGTCGGAGGAGAACCGATCCCATGCCGCACATCGCGATCCCGGGCCAGACCCCGGGCATCCGTGGCCTGATGGCCAGCAAGCCCGCCTCCGGCCGCAAGCTCAACGAGCTCGCCCAGCAGCTGCTCCGGGGCGACTCCCCGCTCAGCGTGGGCGAGCGGGAGCTGATCGCCGCCTACGTGTCCGACCTCAACCGGACCCGCTACTGCACCGGTTCGCACAGCGCGGCGGCCGCCCACGCCCTGGGCGGGGACTACGAGTTGGTCGACGCCGTCAAGAAGGACCCGGCCACCGCACCGATCGACGAGCGGACCCGGGCGCTGCTGGCGATCGCCGCCAAGGTCCAGGGCGACGCCCGGAACGTCACCGAGCAGGACGTCGCGGCGGCCCGGGCGGCCGGCGCGGACGACGAGGCGATCCACGACGCGGTGCTGATCGCGGCGGCGTTCTGCATGTTCAACCGCTACGTCGACGGCCTCGACGCGATCCTCCCGGCGGACCCGGCCGACTACGACGAGATCGGCGCGGCCCTGGTCGCCCGGGGCTACGTCGCGACCCGGGACTGAGTCGCGGGATTTCATCCGTCAGGGTGAGTGCGGTGGCCGGTCTTCCCGCCGAACGGCTCCCAGGGGCTGATCCGGCGTCAGAGTCGGCCACCGCAGCGCGGAAAGTTCGTCACTGAGCGTCACATTCGAGGGGTCGATTAGGCCGTGCGTGCCTGTTTGATCACACCTGACACCCCCGGAGGCGGTTCGCCACAGCGCGTCGATAGGATGCTGGCGGCCGGAGGACCGTACCGGCCGGGCTGACCGACACCGAAGCCGGCCGAGCCCCCAATCGCTTCCGGAGGGTTTTCCGTGCCGGCTGGAACGCTGTACCGCGGCCGGGAAGGCATGTGGAGCTGGGTGGCTCATCGAGTCACCGGCGTCCTCATTTTCTTCTTCCTGTTCGCCCATGTTCTCGACACCGCTCTCGTGCGGGTGTCACCCGAGTCGTACGACACCGTCATCGCGACGTACAAGACCTGGCCCGTGAACCTGATGGAGTACGGCCTCACCGCCGCCATCCTGTTCCACGCCCTGAACGGCCTCCGGGTCATCGCGGTGGACTTCTGGTCGAGGGGTCCGCGCCTGCAGAAGCAGATGCTGTGGACCGTCGTCGGTATCTGGGTCGTGCTGATGGCGGGCGCCTTCTACCCGATCCTCGAGCACACCCTCCTCTCCTGGTTCGGGAAGTGATCGACGATGGCTGCTGACACCAACGAGACCCTTGTGGTCCCCTCCCTCCAGGCCCACACGGGCCAGGGCCTGGGTACCGGGAACCCCGCCGACGCCTTCGTCGTCGAGCCCCCGCGTGCGCGTACCAAGAAGACCCCTCGGCGTACCCGCACCAACTTCGAGATGCTCGCCTGGCTGTTCATGCGCCTGTCGGGTGTCCTGCTGGTCGTGCTGATCCTCGGTCACCTGCTGATCATGCTGGTGCTCGACGGCGGCGTGTCGAAGATCAACTTCGCCTTCGTGGCGGGTCGCTGGGCCTCGCCGTTCTGGCAGGGCTGGGACCTGCTGATGCTGTGGCTCGCCATGCTGCACGGCAGCAACGGCATGCGCACGGTCATCAACGACTACGCGGAGAAGGACTCCACCAGGCTGTGGCTGAAGACCCTGATGGGCGCCGCGACCGTGTTCACGGTCCTGCTCGGCACCCTGGTGATCTTCACCTTCGACCCGAACATCTAATCGGCCAGCCAGAGGCGACGTAGACCCCATGCAGATTCACAAGTACGACACCGTCATCGTCGGCGCCGGTGGCGCGGGCATGCGCGCGGCCATCGAGTCGACCCAGCGCAGCCGCACCGCCGTGCTGACCAAGCTGTACCCGACCCGCTCCCACACCGGCGCGGCGCAGGGCGGCATGTGCGCCGCCCTCGCCAACGTCGAGGAGGACAACTGGGAGTGGCACACCTTCGACACGATCAAGGGTGGTGACTACCTGGTCGACCAGGACGCCGCCGAGATCATGTGCAAGGAGGCGATCGACGCCGTTCTCGACCTGGAGAAGATGGGTCTCCCCTTCTCCCGGACCGAGCAGGGCCGGATCGACCAGCGCCGCTTCGGCGGCCACACCCGCAACCACGGCGAGGCGGCGGTCCGCCGCTCCTGCTACGCGGCCGACCGCACCGGTCACATGATCCTGCAGACGCTGTTCCAGAACTGCGTCAAGCACGGCGTCGAGTTCTTCAACGAGTTCTACGTCCTGGACCTGCTGATCAACGACGGCAAGACCGCGGGCGTCGTCGCCTACGAGCTGGCCACCGGCGAGATCCACGTCTTCCAGGCCAAGTCGGTGGTCTTCGCCTCCGGCGGCACCGGCAAGTTCTTCAAGGTGACCTCCAACGCGCACACCCTGACCGGTGACGGCCAGGCGCTGGTCTACCGGCGCGGCCTGCCGCTCGAGGACATGGAGTTCTTCCAGTTCCACCCGACGGGCATCTGGCGGATGGGCATCCTGCTCACCGAGGGCGCCCGCGGCGAGGGCGGCATCCTGCGCAACAAGGACGGCGAGCGCTTCATGGAGCGCTACGCCCCGGTCATGAAGGACCTCGCGTCCCGTGACGTCTGCTCGCGCGCGATCTACACCGAGATCCGCGAGGGTCGCGGCTGTGGCCCGGACGGCGACCACGTCTACCTGGACCTGACGCACCTTCCGCCGGAGCAGCTGGACGCCAAGCTCCCGGACATCACCGAGTTCGCGCGGACCTACCTCGGCATCGAGCCCTACACGGACCCGATCCCGATCCAGCCCACCGCGCACTACGCGATGGGCGGCATCCCGACCAACGTCGAGGGTGAGGTGCTGCGCAACAACACCGACGTGGTGCCCGGCCTCTACGCGGCCGGCGAGGTCGCCTGCGTCTCGGTGCACGGCGCCAACCGCCTGGGCACCAACTCGCTGCTCGACATCAACGTGTTCGGCAAGCGGGCCGGTATCGCCGCCGCCGACTACTCGTCGAAGGTCGACTTCACCGAGCTCCCCGAGAACCCGGCCGAGAAGGTCGTGGCGATCATCGAGGGCCTCCGCGAGTCCGAGGGCACCGAGTCGGTCGCGCAGATCCGCAAGGAGCTGCAGGAGACCATGGACACCAACGCCATGGTCTACCGCACCGGCGAGACCCTGAAGCAGGCCGTCTCCGACATCGCGGGGCTGCGCGAGCGGTACAAGAACGTCGCGATCCAGGACAAGGGCCAGCGCTACAACACGGACCTGCTGGAGGCCGTCGAGCTGGGCAACCTGCTCGACCTGGCCGAGGTGCTGGCCGTCTCCGCGCTCGCCCGCGAGGAGTCGCGCGGCGGTCACTACCGCGAGGACTTCCCGACCCGTGACGACGTGAAGTTCATGCAGCACACCATGGCGTACCAGGAGGTCGCCGCGGACGGCACCACCTCGATCCGCCTCGACTACAAGCCGGTCGTCACGACCCGCTACCAGCCGATGGAGCGTAAGTACTGATGAGCACTCCGACCGTGGAGAAGCACTCGGCCGCTCTGGACGCGGCCGAGGCCGGTGGCATCAAGCTGATCACCGTCACCATCCGGATCCGCCGGTTCAACCCGGAGGAGCTGCCGGACCCGGTGTGGGTCGACTACCAGCTGGAGATGGATCCGAAGGAGCGCGTCCTCGACGCCCTCAACAAGATCAAGTGGGAGCAGGACGGCACCCTCACCTACCGCCGTTCCTGCGCGCACGGCATCTGCGGCTCCGACGCGATGCGGATCAACGGCCGCAACCGGCTGGCGTGCAAGACCCTGCTCAAGGACGTCAACCCGGAGAAGCCGATCACGATCGAGGCCATCAAGGGCCTCACGGTCCTCAAGGACCTGATCGTGGACATGGACCCGTTCTTCCAGGCGTACAAGGACGTCATGCCGTTCCTGATCACCAACGGGAACGAGCCGACCCGCGAGCGCCTGCAGACCGCCGAGGACCGCGAGCGCTTCGACGACACCACCAAGTGCATCCTGTGCGCCGCGTGCACCTCGTCCTGCCCGGTGTTCTGGAACGACGGCCAGTACTTCGGCCCGGCCGCCATCGTCAACGCGCACCGCTTCATCTTCGACTCGCGCGACGAGGGTGCCGAGCAGCGCCTGGAGATCCTGAACGACCGCGAGGGCGTGTGGCGCTGCCGCACCACCTTCAACTGCTCCGAGGCCTGCCCCCGCGGCATCGAGGTCACCAAGGCGATCCAGGAAGTGAAGCGGGCCCTGGTGACCCGCCGCTTCTAGGCTCCGCCTGCTCCTGAGGGCCCGTCCGGTTGTGCCGGACGGGCCCTCAGTCGTTCTACTTCAGCAGACCGCGGTCCTTCGGGTGGGTCAGACCGGTGAAGGTGACCAGGTGCCGGGAAGCGGTGACGGCGTAGAGGTTGCCGTCGGCACTGCTGTCCAGGGTGGGGTAGTCGGCGACCGGGAAGGTCCCGACCACGGTGCCCGCCGCCGGGGCGGCCAGGGCGGCGAAGTCGTACGTACCGTCGGCGCCCTTCGGGACGGCGTACTCCCGGAGCTGACCGGTCGCCAGCTCGCGGGACCGCAGGGTGAGCGAACCGTCGGCGGCGACGGCCGGCTCGATCACCTGGTAGCCGGCCCAGGCGCCGCCGGTGCTCAGCTGTGTGGCGGTCCGGTAGCGGTACATGTTCCTCGGGTTGGTGAACAGCCAGAGGTCTCCGTCCTCGACGCTGAGCAGCGACGAGATGGTCCCCTGACCGAGCACGCCGAGACCGACCAGCTGAGTGGCCCGGCTCCAGTCCGGCTCCATCCCGGGTGTCCCGGCCGGCCTGGTCCCGAAGAACAGCGCGGCCCCGCCCCGGAACTCACCCAGGTCGAAATTCGGGTACGTGTACAGATACCCGTTCCCGGGGGACAGCACCTGCAGATCGCTCACCGGGTCGTGGTTCTGGTACCCCCGGCTCACGATCTCCGTACCCGCCCAGCTCGCCCCGGACGGCGAGAGCTGGGCCGCGATGACGGAGGACGGGGTGGTGTCGTTCCCACCCGTGCTGATCACCTGGAGGTTGCCCGCCTGGTCCGGCAGCAGGATGTCCGCGACGGCGTCGCCGTCCACGTCACCCGGAGCGCTCGCCGGGTTGGGATTCCACGGTGCATAGAAGCTGTAGCTCACCGGCTGGGCGACGTTGCCCGCGTCGTCCGTGGCCTGGACGGTGAGGGTGTTGGTGCCCCACTGCTTGGGCTTGAGCTGCACGGTGAGGGTGCCGTCCGGGCCAGCCGGGGTCTGGCAGGGCGAGCCGACGCTCAGGGTGCCGTTCAGGACGTACTGGTAGCAGGTGGCGCCGTCGGCCTTGAAGGTGAAGCTGCCGAGCTGGCCCGCGTACTTCTGCGGGGTCTGGCCGCTGCCGGACTCCGGGAAGTCGGTGGAGGAGACGGCGACGGCCGCGGGTGCGGTGACGTCCACCCGGAAGTGGCACTTGGGGGTGGGCTTGCCGCCGCCCGCAGGCCAGTAGCGCCAGGCGTAGGTGTGACCGTCCGTCAGGCCGGTGGGGGTGGCGGAGAGCAGGCCGTCGAGGGCGGGGACGGTCTGGTCGAAGAGCTTGGTGCCAGTGGTCTCGTCCCAGAGGGCATAGCGGGCCTCGGTGCCGGTGGTGCGGGCGGTCAGGACCGGGGCGGCGGTCGGGACGAAGCCCGGGGCCGTGGTGTCGTCGCAGGCGTCCGTACGGGCTCCGGTGGAGGCGAAGCCGGGTGCGGGGACGGCGTGCGGGTCGGTGACGGCGGCGCCGACCGCGGTCGCGGCGGGCGCGGTCAGCAGACCGGCCGCGAGCGCGACCGTGGCGGCGGAGGTCAGCAGCCGTGCGGAGTACATCGGGATAACCCACCCCTGAAGAGGAAAAGGGGGTGCGTCGTGTACGCCCCCGGCGGGGATCCTGGCATTCCCGCCGGGTGGGGGCAATGCAATTAGCTCCGGCGGAGGGTGCGCAGGCTGCGGACGCCGATGCCGCCGACCACCAGGCCGAGGAGCAGGGAGGTGACAGCGAGGAGCAGGTGGACCCAGAAGAAGGCGGTGGGGCGGCCGTGGTCACCGTCGGTGAAGGCCTGGCCGCCGGAGTCCTTCCAGAGGTTCTTCAGGAAGGTGGTCCAGATGATCACCGACCAGACGCCGAAGGCGGTGAGGAACCAGGAGGTGCGGCGGCCGAGCTTCATGGGAGGTCCTAGCGGGCGGGGGCGGAGCTGTCCGGTCCAGTATGCGGAGTGGGCCGGGTGGGCGAACCGGCGGTACTCGTTCGGGCGACGAATCCGGCGCGGCGGGCCGGTGGCACGGCCCCCGGGTACGGTCCGTGGGTGCCCACACTCCGTCACTTCGTGTACCGGTGCGCCGCGGTGGCCGCGGCCGTCTCGCTCTGCTCCGCCGGGGCGCTCTGGCAGGAGCCGCCGCCCGGGGCGTCCGCGGTGGGCGGCGAGCGGCTCGGGCAGCCGGGGGTGCAGCTGGCGCCGTCGGCCGGTGCGCCGCCGCTGCCCGTGAACCTGACCGGGCAGTCCTGGCTGGTGGCGGACGCGGGCAGCGGCGAGGTGCTGGCCGCGAACAACGCGCACCTGCGACTGCCGCCCGCGAGCACGCTGAAGATGCTGTTCGCCGACACCGTGCTGCCCCGGCTCGACAAGAACACCGTGCACCGGGTGACCGACGCCGAGCTGGCCGGGATGGGGCACGGCAGCAGCATGGTCGGGATCAAGGAGAACCTGGACTACCGGGTGGACGACCTGTGGCGCGGGGTGTTCCTCAGCTCGGGCAACGACGCGGTCCGGGTGCTGGCCCACATGAACGGCGGGATCGCCCAGACGGTGGCTCAGATGCAGGCCAGGGCCCAGGCCTTGGGGGCGCTGGACACCAAGGTGGTGACCCCGGACGGGTACGACACGGACGGGCAGCTCTCCTCGGCGTACGACCTGACGCTGTTCGCCCGGTCCGGCCTGCGCAACCCGGACTTCCGCGTCTACTGCGCCACCCGGGACGCGCAGTTCCCCGGCCTGGTCGACAAGACCACCGGGCAGCGCGGCAGCTTCGGCATCGCCAACACCGACCGGCTGCTCGGCAAGTACCAGGGCCTGATCGGGGTGAAGAACGGCTACACCACCAACGCCGGGGCCACCTTCACCGGCGCGGCCGAACGGGGCGGCCGCACGCTGCTGGTCACGGTGATGCGCCCGGCCGGGTACCAGCAGGTCTACGACGAGACGGCGGCCCTGCTGGACTGGGGCTTCGCCGCGGCCGGGAAGGTCACCCCGGTCGGCCGGCTGGCTGACCTGCCGCCCACCCCCGCCGGCCCCACCGAGCCGCCACAGGCCGTACCGGTGGAGCAGCAGGATCAGGCGGCACCACCCGCGCCCGCGGCCGGTGGGGTCGGCTGGCCCGGCTGGCTGGCCGCCGGGCTCTGCGCGGCCGCCGTGGTCGGCGCCGTGCACTGGGTCAGGCGGCGGCCGACCCGCTGACCCGGCGTCAGCGGGCCACGGGCGAGGCGCCACCCCCGTCGGCCGTCGGCTCCGCCGCGCTCTCCAGCATCTCCTCGGCCCGCGCCCTGGTCCTGGCCCGGGCTGCGACCGGGTCGGCCAGCGCGGTCCAGGAGGCGCAGAACAGCAGCAGCCGGCAGACGAAGTTGATCCAGAGCAGCAGCGCGACCGGCACGCCGAAGGCGCCGTACAGGCTCTTTCCCGCGACCGAGCCGAGGTAGGAGGAGAGCAGCAGCTTGAGCAGCTCGAAGCCGACCGCGCCGATCAGGGCTCCCTGGAGCAGGGCGCGGCGGCGCTGCTCCTCGGTGATCCGGGGGAACGGGCCGAGCAGGTAGGCGAACAGCACCAGGTCGGCGGCGACCGCGATCAGGAACCCGACCAGGCTCAACAGCCAGCCCACACCGCCGACTCCGAGCCACTCGGCGGCCTGCCGGGCCAGCCTGGTGGCCAGCGCCGAGGCGCCCAGCGAGACCGCCGAGACCAGGCCGAGGCCGAGCAGCACCGCGCAGTCCCAGAGCTTGCCGATCACCGGGTTGCCCTCGTCGACGGGCAGTTCCCACATCTCCCGGACCGAGCCGCGCATGGTCGCCACCCAGCCGAGGCCGGAGATCAGCAGCAGGACGCCGCTGATCAGCCCGACCGTGCCCGCGTTGGCGACCAGCGAGGGCAGGTCGAGCGAGTCGGAGAGGCCGGGCAGCTGGTCGGCGATGTCCTGCTGGATCTTGTCCACCCGGCTGTCCGAGAGGGTGGCCACCGCGATCGCCAGCGCCACCGTGAGCAGCGGGAAGAGGGCCAGGAAGGCGAAGAAGGTGACCGCCCCGGCCAGCCGGTTGCCCTGGACCTCGGTGAAGTGGGCGTACACCAGCCAGGGCCTGCTGCGGAGGACCCGGGCGGCGAGCGGGCCGATCACCGGGAGTTTGGTCAGGAATTCCACGGTCACCTTGCCGGTCGGGGTCCGGAGCGTCCGGTCCTGTATACCGGCCGGAGCGCGAGCCGGGTACTCAACGCTCCGGCTGACGGTGCCTCACTTCGAGCGGCGGGCCCGGCGGACGGCCGAGGTGACCACCGGCGGGAGCAGGTCGGCGGCCATCCGCTTGGCCACCGCGACCGGACGGCGGGCGGCGGCGGCCGCGGCGCGGCGGACGGCCAGCAGCTCGGCGGCGCGGACAGTGCCCTCGCGCTGGGCCCGGGCGGCGGCCTCCTTCACCAGCCGGTCGTGGTGCCGGGAGACCGGGAAGTCGGCGATCTTCTCCGGGGTACCGCCCATCCGGAGCACCTGGCGGCCGGCGATGGTCTCGGGGTGCACCCAGCAGCCGGGGGCGCCGCCGGAAGCGGCCAGCAGCAGCTCCTGGGCGGGCTCCGGGTCGCCCCAGGTGCCGTAGAACTTGCAGTCCGTCAGCACGATCGGCTTCAGCCCGAGGGTGAACACCGCCTCCCAGGTGGCGGCCGCCACGCCCGGGGTGTGCGCGGAGCGGTAGTCGTCCAGCACCAGCACGCCGTCCTCGGCCAGCGCGGCCCGGGCCACCTTGATGTCCCCGGCCACGTGCTCGTACACGTGCGAGGCGTCCACGTGCGCGAAGCGGCAGCTGCCCGCCGGGATCCGGCCGTCGGCCAGCACCGAGGTGGGGGCCTGGACCAGCTCGGGGAGCCGGTCGTGGAAGGCGAGGTAGTTCACCTCGAAGGCCTCCCGGGTGAGGGTCTTGCGGTACGACCGCGCCATCTCGGCCGAGTTCTCCTCCTCCATGGCCTCCGAGTCGAACAGGTCGCAGACCGTGAACTTCTCGCCGGGCTGGAGGTGATTGCCCATCACGATCGCGCTGCGGCCCAGGTAGGCGCCCAGTTCCAACAGGTCCCCGCCGACCCTCGCCTGCTGCTGGCTCCTCAGGAACCACTCGAAGGCATGCCGGTCCAGATCCCAGAACCAGCCCCGCACGTCGCTCAGCACCGCCGGTTCGGCGATTCCGGCGTTCTCGGTGGTCGCGGTGCTTCCGGTCATCGGGTACTCCTCACAGCTGCACGGCCGACCGCCACGGACGGCCCAACCGGAGAAACGACCCGGCGCCGTCCGGGTGACCGCCCGTACCGGGTGAGCTTCGGTACGGGCGGTTGACCGGCGTCACCCGCCCGGCGTCACCCGGCCGGGGGCCGACCGCCGCAGTAGGCCGTCCAGTTGGTCCACGCGACGTTGCCGCACCAGATGGTCACGTCCAGGCTGTCCTTCGGCCGCCAGTACCCGTGCGGCGCCCCGCAGTTACCCATCGGCGCGTACAACGGGCAGCTGCCGTCGGCCCGTTGCAGGGTGTGCGCGCGCCAGGCATCGGTGCCCATGCTGTGCCGCTCCGGGTCGGTCGGCAGGTAGCGGTTGGCCGCCCAGGACCCGGCCATCGCCGCGAACAGGGCCAGCCCGCAGAGCGAACCCGCCGTCAGCCGCCGCCCGAGGTAGCGGGGCAGCCGGACCGGCCGGTCCGCCGTCAGCCGCCGCCACAGCGACCCGACGCCCTCGGCGGACAGCAGCACCGAGAGCACCAGCAGGGTGAACAGCGTGTACAGGATCAGCCAGGTGGTCCTGGGGTACAGCATCACCGCCTGGTCGCGCTGCATGTGCCCGGCGAACCAGAACCTCAGCACCCAGGCGCTGACCAGGCAGGCCAGCGCGGCCACCACCGCCGGACGGCGCAGCCCGAGCGCCAGCGCCAGCGCCACCCCGGCCAGCAGCACCAGGGTGAAGCCGCTCTGTCCTGCCAGGTCGCCGGGCGGCGGCCAGGAGGCCCAGTCGGCCAGTCCCGGCCGGTCGGAGCGCCAGCCGACCACGTACGCCGGGTCCACGTAGACGTCGAAGTAGGCGTAACGGTCCACCGTGGCGGTGCCGTTGGTGGCCATCCGGTAGAGCGAGGGCCAGGCCACCGCGACGGTGGCCAGCGCGGTGGCGCCGAGCAGCACGGCGGCCCGGCCGAGCGCCGCCCGGCCGCGTCGCCAGGGGGTGAGCGCGAGCACCGCCACCAGCACGCCGGGGGTGGACCAGACGAACCAGCCCGAGTACAGCAGGTACAGCGTGCCGAACAGCGCGCCGAGCCCGGCCCCGCGCAGCAGCAGCGCGCGGACCGGCCGTCCGGCCGCCCGGGTCAGCTCGGTCAGCAGCCGGCCGACCAGCGGGAGCAGCATCACCATCACCAGGTGGCTGTACGGGCGGATCGGGTCGAGGAACAGGATCGCGGCGGGCAGTGCCACCGCGAGTGCCCAGGCCGGCCGGAGCAGGCTGCGCCAGGCCAGGTAGCAGAACGGTCCGAAGACGGCGCCGAACAGCAGCTGAAGGTCCTTCAGGGCGAAGCCGACGTGGTCGTGCCGGAGGAACTTGGTCCAGCCGGCCAGCAGCATGATGAAGCCCGGCGGGTAGAGGTCGGGCAGACCTTCGCCGCGCAGCAAGGACATCGCGTACCCCTGCAGTGTGCCGGGGTCGCCGTCCTGGCCGCCGAGCCCCCAGGGCGTGCCGCGCAGGGCGACCGCGATGCCGCCCGCGACGATGCCGGTGCCCAGACCGGCCAGCGCGGCGCAGCCGAACCGCAGCAGCAGCCGGAAGCGGTCCGAGTCCCACCGGTGGGCGGCGTACAGCAGCACGCCGAGCACCGGCAGCGCGACCAGCGCGGCCCGGAACTGGAGCCGGCCGAGGCCGCTGACCTGGCCGATCCGGATCATCGGGTTCACGTGGATGTTGCGGGCCCAGAGCATGAAACCGATTCCGACGCCCAGCGCGACGGCGGCCTCGGCGGCGATCAGGAGCAGGCGGTACGGGCGGGCGGGCGACGGCCGCTGCGGTGGCAGCGGATCGACCGGGGTGGCCTGGGTGGGCAGCGCGGCTGTCCCGAGGGCGGTGTCCGGCATGGTGTTTCGCTTCCGGTGGGGTCGGACCGGAACCCCACCCGGCGGCACCGGGCAGTCCTCCGGTACTGCAACCGGCGTAACGACCCCTCACCCGGCCGGGTCACTCCGGTTCCTTCGAAAGAGGAAGCCACCGGAAGAGCTAGCGGACCAGCCGCCCGGCGACGGTCCGGCCACGGGCCAGCGCGCGGATCCCCTGGTACGTCAGATAGCGCCCGTGGCTGAGCAGTTCGGTGCGCAGGCCCTCCGCGCCGGGGGCCGGCCGGTAGTCGGCCGGGCGCAGCCGGGCGCAGTGCTCGGCGGCCCGGCGGAAGTACTCGCGGCGGTCGCCGGGCGGGATCCGGCCGGGCTTGGAGACCACCGTGTCGAGGTGGTGCAGCATCCGGCCGTAGACCACCGGGCGCCAGCGGGCCAGGTCGGGACGGGCGTCCAGGAAGGCGAAGACCCGGTCGTACTGGTCGAAGACGTCGAAGTGCCTGCGGGTCGCGGTGGCCAGGATGTTGCCGCCCTCGCGCCGCTGGCGGTAGTGCACGCCGACCAGGTCGAGCAGGGTGATCCGCCCGGCGGCCAGCAGCGCCGGGAAGGTCCACGGGGTGTCCTCGTAGTACCCGGCCGGGAAGGTCAGGCCCTGCTCGGCGAGGTAGTCCCGGCGGTAGGCCTTGTTCCAGACCACCATCAGCAGGTCGAGCAGGTCGGGGCGCAGGTCCAGGTCGAAGACCTCGGGGCCGGGGCGGGCGAAGACCGGGGCGGAGGCGGAGCGGACCACCCGGCCGTCCCAGTACGCGCGGGCGTAGTCGTAGACCAGCAGATCCGGGTCGGCGGTGGACTTCAGCCGGTCCTCGACCGCCTGGAGCAGGCCGGGGGTCAGCGTGTCGTCGCTGTCCAGGAAGATCACGTAGTCGCCGGTGGCGACCTCCAGCCCGGCGTTCCTGGCCCGGCCGAGGCCGACGTTGGCGGGGAGGTGGAGCACCCGGAGCCGCTGGTCGCGGCGGGCGGCCTCGTCCAGCAGGGCGCCGCAGCCGTCGGGCGAGCGGTCGTCAACCGCGATCAGCTCGAGGTCCGGACAGGACTGGGTGAGCACCGAGTCGAGGCACTCGGCCAGGTACTCCTCGACCTGGTACACCGGAACGATCACACTGAAGCGGGGCATTTGCGGCTTATTCTAGGGCGCGCCCGACCACCCTTGTCCCATCCCGGCCACCCACCGCGCCGACGCGACCGGGGCACCCGTCGTACGATCGGGTGACACCAGGGGGAAGCGCGATGCCCCCCTGTACCTCTAGTCTCCTCTCACCAAGCCGTACCCCCGGAGAGCCTGGAGAGGCCCTGCTATGCCCGAAGCCCGCGACCCGCAGACGCCCGGTTCGCCGACCGGCGGTGCGACCGCCGACGCCTCCTACACGGAGCGGCTGGTAACCCTGGAGCAGTCCGGCATCAAGCGGCTGCTGCCCACTCAGGCGCCGTACCGCTGGAACCTCAAGCGGCTCCAGCTCGGCCGGACCCTGGACATCGGCTGCGGCGTCGGCCGCAACCTGCAGAACTGCGAGCCCGGCAGCGTCGGCGTGGACCACAACGAGACCTCGGTGGCGACCGCCCGGGCGCGCGGCCTGGAGGCGTACACGGCGGCCGAGTTCGAGGCCGACCCGGAGCTCAGCCGGCCCGGTGCCTTCGACAGCATGCTGGTCGCCCACGTGCTGGAGCACCTGGACCTGGAGACCTGCCAGGCCCTGCTGAAGAGCTACCTGCCGAGCATCCGCTCCGGCGGCAAGGTCGTTCTGATCACCCCTCAGCCCGCCGGCTACCGCTCGGACCCCACCCACGTGCGGTTCGTCGACTTCGCCGCGCTGCGCGAGTACGCCGAGCAGGCCGGGCTGCAGATCGAGCGCAGCTACTCCTTCCCGCTGCCCGAGGCGGCCGGAAAGGTCTTCAAGTACAACGAGTACATCCTGGTCGGCATCGTCCCCTGACGGGTTGCGGCGCCGCAGGAGAGGGCGGGCCGGACGGTAGGATCGCGGGAGACCTGTGCCCGGTCGGCAATGACCGGGCACAGCTGGTCGCACGTCCCCGATGAAAGGCCCGCGCAGCCGATGGCCCCCCGTCTCTCCGTCGTCGTCCCGATCTACAACGTCGAGCGCTACCTCGAGGAGTGCCTGGACTCGATCGCCGCCCAGACGTTCGGTGACCTTGAGTGTGTGATGGTCGACGACGGTTCCAAGGACGGCAGCGCGGCGATCGCCGAGGCCTATGCCGCCAAGGACCCGCGCTTCCGCCTGGTCAAGCAGGTGAACAAGGGCCTCGGTGCGGCCCGCAACACCGGCTACCGGCACATCTCGCCCGACTCCGAGTTCCTGAACTTCGTCGACAGCGACGACACCCTGCCGCCCAGCGCCTACGAGCTGATGATCGGCACGCTGGAGGAGACCGGCTCGGACTTCGTCACCGGCAACGTGCTGCGCTTCCGGGCGGTCGGGTACTACCCGTCCGGCGGACACCGCAAGCCGTTCGCCGAGACCCGGCTGAAGACCCACGTCACCGAGCTGCCCAGCCTGGTCACCGACCGGACGGCGTGGAACAAGGTCTACCGCCGCTCGTTCTTCGACGCCGCGGGCGTGCTGTACCCCGAGGGCATCCTGTACGAGGACGCCCCGGTCAGCGTGCCGCACCACTACCTGGCGAAGAGCGTGGACGTGCTCTCCGAGCCGATCTACCACTGGCGCGAGCGCGAGGTCGGCGAGATGTCGATCACTCAGATGCGCACCAACCCCAAGGGGTTGATCGACCGGGTCAAGTCGATGGAGCTGGTCCGGGCCTGGCTGCTGGCCCGCCCCGAGCCGGAGTTCAAGGAGTACCTGCGCTCCTACGACGAGAACAACCTCGTCGAGGAGATCCCGATGTTCTTCTGGTCCGTCCTGGAGGGCGACCAGGACTACCGGGACGCCTACCAGGTGAACGTCAGCCGGCTGCTCCGGGCGATCGGCCCCGAGCAGGTCCGCAAGCTGCGCGCGCCGCTGCGGCTCAAGTACCACCTGACGCTGCAGAACCGGATGTCCGAGTTCGTCGACCAGATGGAGTTCGAGAAGGACAGCAACGGCGCCGCCCCGGCCCGCGGCCTGCTCCGTCCGTACGCCGACTACCCGTTCCTGCGCGGCGGCCGGAAGAGCGTGCCCGCCGACGTGCTGCGGCTGGACAACGCGCTGGTGATGCGCAGCCGGCTGTACGACTCGGCCTGGGAGGACGGCAAGCTCAAGATCACCGGGCACGCCTTCCCCGAGCACCTGGGCGCCGAGAACCGGCACGACATGGTCAAGGTGCTGGTGCTCCGGGAGGCCAAGGGCCGCCGGGTGCTGGCCGTGCAGACCAAGGCGATGTACAGCCCGGAGGCCACCGCCTCCTCGCCGCACGACCTGTACAACTGCGACTGGGCGGGCTTCTCCGCCGTCATCGACCCCAAGCGGCTCAAGCACCGGGGCCAGTGGCGGGACGGCTCCTGGCGGGTGCTGATCGCCGGCATCGGCAAGGGCGGCGTCTACAAGGGCCGGATCTCCGGCGGCTGGAGCGACACCGCCGAGTACCCGCCGGTGCAGTGGGTCGAGGACGACGTCCGGATCGTGCCCTGGCTCAAGAACAACCACGTCTACCTGCGGGTCGAGCGGGTCCGGGTGCGGGCCCTGACGGTCGGTGAGCAGGGTGGCGAGATCACCTTCACCGGGCAGGCCCGCTCCGGCACCGACCTGGCCGGGGTCCAGCTGCGCCTGCTGCACACCGAGTCCGACCGCGAGCTGCTGTACCCGGTCGAGCTCGGCACCCCGGTCGGCCGCGACGTGCCGTTCAGCGCGAGCTTCCCGATCGCCGAGCTGACCGCCGTCCGGGAGGCCTGGGACGCGCTGGACCCGGCCGCCGAGGAGCGGCTGCGGGACCGCTGGGCCACCGAGCTGCTGCTCGCCGACGGCACCACGGTGCCGGTGGTGATAGACGACCGCCGGGCCCCCGAGCAGCTCAACCTGCCGATCCTGAACGGCACTCGGGCGCTGTTCTCCAAGCCCTCGCCGAGCGGGTACCTGCAGTTCACCGACCAGGTGCTGCAGCCGGTGGTGGACGACATCGTCCGGGCCAAGGACACCGAGGGCTTCCTGCTCAGCGGCAGCTTCCCGCTGCCCGGGAGCCACCACTACGAGCTGGTGATCCGGCACAACTGGCGGGAGGAGGAGCACCGCTACCCGGTCGAGATCACCGACGGCCGGTTCCGCGCCGCGCTCCCCGCCGTGCCGACCGCCTCGTTCGCCGGGCAGGTCCCGCTGCACCGCGGCACCTGGGACGTGGAGTTCCGCCCGGTCGGCGCCGAGCCCGGCAGCCTCTGGCCGAGCGCGCTGCTGGCCTCCACCAGCCACGGCGAGCTGCCGCTGGAGGTCGAGGCCCGCGGCCGCCGGGTGGTGCTGGAGCGCCGCACGTACGACAGCCTCTCGCTGGAGTCGCACTCCGACCTGCTGCCGGAGGAGCGCAGCGGCTACCGCCAGCGCCGGCTCCGTAACGGCTTCGCCGAGGCCCAGCGCGCGCCGCTGACCGACACGGTGCTCTACAACGTCGCGCTGGGCGGCCAGTACGCGGGCTCGCCGCGGGCCGTGCACGAGGAGCTGGTCCGCCGGGGCACCGCGCTGCGGCACGTCTGGACCAGCGACGACATGCAGGCCGACCTGCCGCAGAGCGCCGAGCCGGTCCGGCAGTGGAGCCCCGAGTGGTACGAGCACCTGGCCACCGCCAAGTACGTGGTGACCAGCACCCATCTGCCCGACTTCTTCGTCCGCCGGCCCGGCCAGGTGGTCCTGCAGACCTGGCACGGCACCCCGCTGAAGCGGATCGGCCACGACTTCGAGAAGGTCTGGTTCACCGACTCGGAGTACCTCAAGACGCTCGACCGCGAGGTCGCCCAGTGGAGCCTGCTGGTCTCCGGCAACACCTTCTCCACCGGGGTGCTGCGGCGGGCCTTCAAGTACCAGGGGCAGATCCTGGAGTCCGGCTACCCGCGCAACGACGTGCTGCTCGCCCCCGACCGGGAGAAGACCGCCGAGCAGGTCCGCGAGCGGCTCGGCCTGCCCGAGGGCAAGAAGGTGGTGCTGTACGCGCCGACCTTCCGGGAGGACCGGCGCCGTCCGCAGGGCGGCTACCAGCTCGACCTGCGGATCGACCTGGCGGCGGCCCAGGCCGCGCTGGGCGAGGACCAGGTGCTGCTGGTCCGGGCGCACGAGGTGATGTGCGGTCAGGTCCCGAGCGCGGGCAACGGTTACGTCTGGGACGTCGGCACCTACCCCGACATGGCCGACCTGCTGCTGGTCGCCGACGTGCTGGTGACCGACTACTCGTCGGCCACCTTCGACTTCGCGAACACCGGCAAGCCGATCCTGTTCTTCACGTACGACCTGGAGCACTACCGGGACAACCTGCGCGGCTTCAGCCTCGACTTCGAGGCGGACGCCCCCGGCCCGCTGCTGGAGACCTCGGCCGAGCTGGTCGAGGCGCTCGGCCGGGTCGACGCGGTGGCGGCGGAGCACGCCGACAAGTACGCGGCGTTCCGGCAGAAGTACTGCGACCTGGACGACGGCCAGGCCTCGGCCCGGGTGGTCGACGCACTGCTCGGCTGACCGTCGTCTCGACTGACCGCCGTCGAACCGGCGTCCGGGTGCTCCGGACGCCGGTTCGAGCATGGTGTCCCCGATCGGGTCGTCCTCGGGGGCAGCCTCGGCATACCGGTTGACCTGCGGGTCCACCGGGTATGTCATGACGCTCACGATGTCCACGACCCGCTCCCGCCTCGTCCTGCCGTCCCCCCGAACGGCCGCGCCGGCGGCCGTCGGCGCCGCCACCGCCGCACCGGCCGCCGCACCGGCGCTCGGGCTGCGCTCCGCCCGGTGGACCGACGGCCGGCTGGAACTGACCGGCTTCGCCCGCCGGGACGACCGGGACAGCGGCAAGGTCCGCAGCTCCTTCACCGTGCTGGAACTCGCCAGGCCCGGCCACCGGCCGATCCGGTTCCGCACCCGGCCGCTCCGGCTGCCCGAGGTCACCGAGGACAGCGCGCAGAGCGACCACAACCACGACTGGGCCGCCTTCACCGTCACGGTCGACCCCGAACGGCTGCGGACCGACGGCGGCTGGCCGGACGCCGAGTGGGAGGTCAGGGCCGGACTGCTGCGCACCCTCCGGCTGACCGGCGTACGGCGCGAACACGGCCCGCTCCGGCCGTACTGGTGCGGCTCGGGCGAGTACCCGCCCGCGCACTGGGTGGAACAGAACGTCCGGGTGCTGCCGTACTTCACCGACCAGCGCCTGCGGCTCAAGGTGCACCGGGTGTGGAGCCGGCTCACCGGCCTGCGCCCGGTGGACGGCGGCCTCGAACTCACCGGCTGGGCCCACGACCTGCCGCCCGGCACGGTGTTCCGGCTGTGGCAGCGCTGGGCCGGCGCCGAGAGCCGGCACCCGGTCGCCGCCACCGGCCGGGACTTCACCGTCCGGCTGCCGTTCGAGGCGTTCGGCGCCGCCGGGGAGGCCACCGCGTACTGGTTCGGCGAACTGCTCCGGCCGGACGGCTCCACCGAACGGCCGGTGCTGGACGAGCGCCCCTGGCCCGGCGGGACGGTGCTCGCCCGACCGGCGGGCGACGCCCTGCTGGTCCGTCAACTCGCGGACGGCTACCCGCAGTTCTGCGTCCAGCCCGGCGCCGTCCTGGTCGACCGGATCGCCCCCGAGCGGGACGGCTTCCGGCTCACCACGCACGCCGTGCTGCCCGGTGACGGACCGTTGGAACTGGTCCTCCGGCACTGCAACGGCACCCGCGAGATCCGCCGCCCGGTCGAGGTCGAGCGCGGCGTCCCGGCCGAACTGACCGTCCCCACCAGCGCCACCGCTCCCGACCTCAGCCGGCGCCCGCTCCGGCGCGGCGTCTGGGAACTGCGGCTGCGCCCGGCCGGGCGGGCCGAGGCCGAACAGCCACTGCTGCTCAGCCAGCGGGCCCTGGCCCAACTCCCGTGCGCGGTAGGGCTCGGCGCCACCGAAGGGGTGGTCGCCGGGGGCGCCAAGCAGGCCGTCCTGCAGAGCCGCTGGCACAACACCCTGATCCTGGACTCCACGCCCGTCCTGGCACCCGCCGAGCGCAGCCGCTACGCCCAGCGGCGGCTGCGCACCGTCGACTACCCCGCCGCCCGGCGCCGCCCGCTCCGCCCCGCCGTGCTCTACGACGTGTTCGGCGGGCGCGGCTACGCCGACTCACCGCGCGCCGTGCACGCCGAACTCGCCCGGCGGGAGCTCCCGTTGGAGCACCTCTGGGTGGTGGACGACGCCCAGGCGGTGGTCCCGGCCGGGGTCCGGCCGATCCGCAGCCACAGCCCCGACTGGTACGAGGCGCTGGCCACCTCGCGCTACCTGGTCGGCAACACCCACCTGCCGGCCTTCCTCGACCGCAGGCCCGGCCAGGTGGTGCTGCAGACCTGGCACGGCTCACTGCTGAAACGGATCGCCCACGACGTCGCCAACCCCCTGCTGGCCAGGGCCGGTTACCTGGCCGCGCTGGACCGCGAGGTCCCGCAGTGGAGCCTGTTGCTCTCCCCCAGCGCCTTCGCCACCCCGATCCTGCGCCGCGCGTTCCGCTACCCCGGCGAGATCCTGGAGTCCGGCTACCCCAGGAACGACCTGCTGGCGCGCCGGGCCGACGCCTCGGCAATCCGCCGCCGGCTCGGCATCCCGGACGGGAAGCGGATCGTGCTGTACGCCCCCACCTGGCGGGAGGACCAGCAGCGGGCCAACGGCGACGGCTACCGGCTCGACCTCCGGCTGGACCTGACCGCCGCCCGGGCCGCGCTCGGCGCGGACCACGTCCTGCTGGTCCGCCCGCACGCGCACGTGGCCGAGCCGCTGCCGGGCGACGGCGACGGCTTCGTCCTGGACGTCGGCGACTACCCCGATGTGCAGGAACTCCTGCTGGCCGCCGACGTGTTGGTCACCGACTACTCCTCGATCATGTTCGACTTCGCCATCACCGGGCGGCCGATCCTGTTCTTCACCTACGACCTGGAGTACTACCGGGACGCCCTGCGCGGCTTCTACTTCGACTTCGAACGCGAGGCACCCGGGCCGCTGCTGGCCGACTCCGCCGAACTGATCGGCGCACTGCGCTCGTTGACCACCGGCAGCACGCTCACCGACCGGCACACGGACGCCTACCGCAGGTTCCGGGCCACCCACTGCCACCTGGACGACGGCCGGGCCGCCGCCCGGGTGGTGGACCGCCTGCTCGAACTGGGCGGCTGAGATGCCGACCGCACCGACCCTCGCTCCCCCGCGCCGCCCGGCCACCCAGCTCACCGGCCGGGCCCGCCGCCTACCGCCCGAACTCCGGCTGCCGGTCACGGTGTTCGCCGGTACGGAGCTGGTGCTGCTGCTCTGGTGGGCCGCCTGCTACCCCGCCCTGACCAGCTACGACTCGGCCGCCTACGTCACCACCGCGGTCTCCGCGGTCTGGTCCTCGGACCACTCGGTCGCCTATGACGCGCTGGTCTGGCTGGCCCTGCGGACCCCCGGCCGGATCGCGGCCCTGACGCTGGCCCAGACCGTGGCGACGGCCGGTGCGCTGGCCTACACCTGCGTGGCGCTGCGCGGGCTCGGGGTCCGGGGCCGCCGGTCGGGCACGGTGGCGGTGCTGCTCGCGATCGCCCCGCCCACCGGCGCGTTCGTGGTCTTCCTCTGGAAGGACGTCCCGTTCACGCTCTGCGCGCTGCTGGTCTTCGCGGCCTCGGCCCGGCTGCTCGCCCGGACGGCGGCCAGGGCCGACTGGCTGGTGCTGGCCGCCGCCCTGACCGGCCTCGGCCTGTTCCGCAACAACGGCCTCGGGGTGGCCCTGGTGGCGGGCCTGGCGCTGACCCTGGGGCTGGCCGGGCGCCGGGCCGTACTCGCCCTGCTGACCGCCGCGGCCGTCGGCTTCTCGCTGCTCTGCCAGCTGGTGCTGTACCCGGCGGCCGGCATCGTGCCGCCCCGGGTCAGCTCGGTGCACAGCCTGCACTACCACGACATCGCGGTGGCGTACGCGGCCCAGCCGACCGTCCTCACCGCAGCCGACCTCGCCCTCCTGGCCCAGGTCGCCCCGGTCGGCGAGTGGGCCAGGGCGGGCGCCAACTGCTGGGTCTCGGACCAGCTCTTCACGAGCGCGTTCGACCGCGCGGCCGCCGACCGGCTCAACGCCCGGCTGATCGACATCTGGCAGCGCCTGCTGACCGAGCGCCCCGACCTGGTGGCGGGCGCCCGGATCTGCCGCGGTCACATCGCCTGGGCGCCGTTCCCCGGCCCGGTCGCCCAGCAGGCCTTCACGTGGGTCGGCCGCCCAGGCCCGACCCCGGCGGACCTGTACGGGCTGGCCGCGCCCGGCACCCCGCTGGCCGAGCACCCGGCCCGGTTCGCCCTGTACAGCCGTCCCCGCTCCCAACTGCTGCAAGCAGGCGCCCGGTTCTGGTACCACCTGGCCAGGACACCGCAGCTGGACTGGCTGCTGTTCCGGGGCGCCACCTGGTGCTACCTGGGCTACGCCGCCGTCCTGCTGTTCGCCCGCGGCCGCCGGATGCGGTCGGCCCACCTGCTGGCCGGGGTGCTGATCGGCTTTCAGCTGACGGTGCTGGCGGCCAACCCGGCGCCGCTGTACCGCTACATGGTCGGGCCGCTGTTCGTCGCGCCGTTCTGCCTGACGCTGCTGACGGCCCGTCGATCCCTGACCCGGCGTCAGAGCGCGCCGAAGGCGTAGCTCCGCCAGGGGCGCCAGACCTCGTCCGCGCCGAACCGGGAGAGCACGAAGCCGGGCACCGGGAAGACCGCGTGGAAGCCGCGGGCCTCGGTGTGCGCCCGGTCCAGCGCCGCCTCGGAGAGGCCGTGCGCGACCGTGACGTGCGGGTGGTACGGGAAGGCCAGCTCGCGGGCCAGCGGCCCCGAGCGGACGGCGGCCTCCAGCGCCCGGCACTCCTGGGCGCCCTCCTCGACTCGGACGAAGACCACCGGCGAGACCGGCCGGAAGGTGCCGCTGCCCTGCAGCAGCATCGGGAACGGGGTGTGCCCGGCCGCCACCTCCCGCAGGTGGGTCTCCACCTCGGCGAGCCGGCCGACCGGGATCTCGGTCGGCGGCAGCAGCGTGACGTGGGTCGGTATCGAGCGGGCCAGCGGGTCGCCGTGCCCGGCCCGGGCGTCCTGGATCGCGGAACCGTACGGCTCCGGGACGTGTATGGACACGCCGATGGTGACGGCCTCGGGGAGGCCGTCACCGACGGGGGCGGGCACGGCGGTCGACATCAGCGCTTGGGGGGCAGGAAGCCGATGCGGTCGTACACGGTGGCCAGCGTCTCGGAGGCGACCGAACGGGCCTTCTCCGCGCCCAGGCCGAGCACCCGGTCCAGCTCGGCCGGGTCGTCCAGGTAGGCCTGGGTGCGCTGCTGGAACGGGCCGACCCAGTCGGTGAACAGCTCGGCCAGCTCGGTCTTCAGCGCGCCGTACATCTTGCCGTCGAAGTGCTCGACCAGCTGCTCGACCGACTGGCCGCTGAGCGCGGAGTGGATCCGCAGCAGGTTGGAGACGCCGGCCTTGTTCTCCTCGTCGTAGGAGACCACGGTGCCGGTGTCGGTGACGGCGCTCTTGAACTTCTTGGCGCTGACCTTGGGCTCGTCCAGCAGGTTCACCAGGCCCTTGGGCGAGGAGGCCGACTTGCTCATCTTGGCGGTCGGGTCCTGCAGGTCCAGGATCTTGGCCGTCTCCTTGAGGATGTACGGCTTCGGGACGGTGAAGGTGGGCGCGTAGCGGGTGTTGAAGCGCTCCGCGAGGTCGCGGGTGAGCTCCAGGTGCTGGCGCTGGTCCTCGCCGACCGGGACGGCGTCGGCCTGGTAGAGCAGGATGTCGGCGATCTGCAGGATCGGGTAGGTGAACAGGCCGACCGAGGTGCGGTCGCTGCCCTGCTTCGCGGACTTGTCCTTGAACTGGGTCATCCGGGCGGCCTCGCCGAAGCCGGTGAGGCAGTTCATGATCCAGCCGAGCTGGGCGTGCTCGGGTACGTGCGACTGGATGAAGAGGGTGCAGCGCTCGGGGTCCAGGCCCGCGCCGAGCAGCTGGGCGGCGGAGATCCGGGTGTTCTCCCGGAGGGTGGCCGGGTCCTGCTCGACGGTGATCGCGTGCAGGTCGACCACCATGTAGAAGGCGTCGTTGGCCTCCTGCAGGTCCACCCACTGGCGCACCGCGCCGAGGTAGTTCCCGAGGTGGAAGGAGCCCGAGGTGGGCTGGATGCCGGAGAGGACCCGGGGACGGTCCGGCGTCGGACCGGTGATCGCTGCGTTGACCATGGGCGCCATTGTTCCAGCTTCACCGACCGCTCAGGAAACCTCAGCCCCTGGAGGTTCCGACAGTGTGACCGCACTCACCCGGATCCGTTCGATCCGGCGGCCGTCCAGTTTGGCCACCGCGAGCCGCAGGCCGGCCCCGGTGGCCACCTGGTCGCCGGTGCTGGGCAGCTTGCCCAGCTCGCTGACCAGGTATCCGGCCACCGTCTCGTACGGCCCTTCGGGGAGGGTGACGCCGGTCTCCTCGGCGAAGTCGGCCAGGTTGAGCAGCCCGTCGAGCTCCATCCCGCCGCCGGCCAGCCGACGGGTCGCGGTGGTGTCCAGGGCGTCGTACTCGTCCCGGATCTCGCCGATCACCTCCTCGACCAGGTCCTCCAGGGTGACGATGCCGGCGGTGCCGCCGTACTCGTCCACCACGATCGCCAGGTGGTGGCCCTCCCTGCGCATCTCGCCCATCGCCGCCAGCACCCGTTTGGTGGCCGGCAGCAGCTTGACCGGGCGGGTCAGCTCGCGGACCCGCAGGGCGTGCTCGCCGCGCGCCCCGTACAGGTCGCGGACGTGCACGAAGCCGGCCACCGAGTCGTAGGAGCCCTCCACCACGGGGTAGCGGGAGTGCGGCGAGCGGCTGGTCTCGGTGCGTACCTCGGCCAGCGGGCGGTCGGCGTCCAGGAAGGTGACCTCGGTCCTGGGGACCATCACCTCGCGCAGCTGCCGCTCCCCCGCCGAGAACACGTCGGCGATCAACTCCCGCTCGTCGTGGCCGAGTTCGGTGTTGGCGGCGACCAGGCCGCGGAGCTCCTCGGAGCTGATCGCGGGCGCCTCGCGCAGACCTCGGGCGTAGCCGAGCAGTCGGCTCAGCGGGCGGAGCAGTTCGGCCGCGGCGGCGGTGAGCAGCAGGAGCAGGGCGAGGGTCACGGGGGGTCAGTGTACGGCGACGGCCGGGCCGCCCCGATGGGGGCGACCCGGCCGTTCGGGTGAGCCGAGGTCAGACTCGGACTCGGATCGGGACTCAGATCAGGCCGAGGGCCTGCACCGCGTCGCGCTCCTCGACCAGCTCGGCCACCGAGGCGTCGATCCGGGCGCGGGAGAAGTCGGAGATCTCCAGGCCCTGGACGATCTCGAACTCGCCGTCCTTGGTGGTGACCGGGAAGGAGGAGATGATGCCCGGCTCGACGCCGTACGAGCCGTCGGAGACGATGCCCATCGAGGTCCAGTCGCCCTCGGCGGTGCCGTTCACCCAGGTGTACACGTGGTCGATCGCGGCGTTCGCGGCCGAGGCGGCCGAGGAGGCGCCGCGGGCCTCGATGATGGCCGCGCCGCGCTTGGCGACGGTCGGGATGAAGGTGTCGGCCAGCCACGCCTCGTCGTTGACGGCCTCGGCGGCGTTCTTGCCGTTGACCAGCGCCTGGAAGATGTCCGGGTACTGGGTGGCCGAGTGGTTGCCCCAGATGGTGAGCCGCTGGATGTCGTTGACGGTGACACCGAGCTTCTTGGCGAGCTGGGCGACCGCGCGGTTGTGGTCCAGCCGGGTCATCGCGGTGAAGCGCTCGGCCGGCACGTCCGGGGCGTTGCGCTGGGCGATCAGGGCGTTGGTGTTGGCCGGGTTGCCGACCACCAGGACCTTGATGTCGTCTGCGGCGTGGTCGTTGATGGCCTTGCCCTGCGGGCCGAAGATGCCGCCGTTGGCGGACAGCAGGTCGCCGCGCTCCATGCCCGCGGTGCGCGGACGGGCGCCGACCAGGAGGGCCACGTTGGCGCCGTCGAAGGCGACCGAGGGCTGGTCCGTGATGGTGATGTCGCGGAGCAGCGGGAAGGCGCAGTCGTCCAGCTCCATCGCGGTGCCCTCGGCGGCCTTGAGGCCCTGCGGGATCTCCAGGAGGCGCAGGTTCACCGGCACGTCGGCGCCGAGCAGGTGGCCGGAGGCGATGCGGAACAGCAGCGCGTAGCCGATCTGGCCGGCCGCGCCGGTGACGGTGACGTTGACGGGGGTGCGAGTCATTTTCTGTCTACTCCAGCGATCGCCAGCCACGCCCCACGCGCGCCCGACGCGCTGGAGCCGAGGACGATCTCTCGACGTCGAGAGATCCGGCGTCAGGTTATCGCAAGCCCGCCGTCGGGGACGCCCACCGCACTGGCTGATACGTCACAACGGCCCCCGCCCGGGTGCGGACGGGGGCCGGCTGTGACGGGTCAGCGGCGCTGGCGGCCGATGAACTGCCCGATGTTGTCCAGCACGGAGAGCCGCAGCCACGGGTCGGGCTGGGCGATCAGGGTGAGCAGCACGATCGCCCCGCCGAGGAAGGTCAGCACCGTCACGTCGGTGAAGCGGCTGCGCACCGCCAGCATCCCGACCTCGGGCAGCACCAGCCGGAGCACCGCTCCGATCAGCACCGCCCCGCCGACGGTCAGCAGGCCGTACTTGAAGTCACCGAACCAGGTGATGCCGAGCCCGGCCGCGACCAGGGACAGCACCATCGTTATCGGCCACTGCCGGGCCGGCAGCGGGTGGCTGCGGTCCAGCGCCGCCGCCGAACCCTCCGGCGGCAGCGTGCCGGTGGTCTTCACCGGCCGTCGGCGCGACTTGGCCGCCACCGGCGTCAGCCGTTGGCGCGGCGCTCGGCCGCCACCACGATGTTGTTGAGCAGCATCGCGCGGGTCATCGGGCCGACCCCGCCCGGGTTCGGGGAGATCCAGCCGGCCACCTCGGCGACCGCGGGCTCCACGTCGCCCTGGATCTTGCCCTCGCCGTCCCGGCTGACACCGACGTCCAGCACGGCCGCGCCGGGCTTGACGTCCTGAGCCTTGATCAGGTGCCCGACACCGGCGGCGGCCACGATGATGTCGGCCTGGCGCAGGTGCTTGGCCAGGTCCACGGTGCCGGTGTGACAGAGCGTCACGGTGGCGTTCTCGGACCGGCGGGTCAGCAGCAGACCGATCGAGCGGCCGACCGTGACGCCACGGCCGACCACCACGACCTCGGCGCCGTCCAGCTTGACGTCGTGCCGGCGGAGCAGCTCGACGATGCCGTACGGGGTGCAGGGCAGCGGGCCCTCGATGCCGAGCGCGAGCCGGCCGAGGGAGGTGGGGTGCAGGCCGTCGGCGTCCTTGTCCGGGTCCATCAGCTCCAGGACCGGGTTCTGGTCCAGGCCCTTGGGCAGCGGGAGCTGGACGATGTAGCCGGTGCAGGTCGGGTCGGCGTTGAGCTCGCGGACGACGTCCTCGACCTGCTGCTGGGTGGCGGTGGCCGGGAGCTCGCGCTGGATCGAGGCGATACCGACCTCGGCGCAGTCCTTGTGCTTGCCGTTGACGTACCAGCGGCTGCCCGGGTCGTCGCCGACCAGAACGGTGCCGAGGCCGGGGACGATGCCCCGCTCCTTGAGGGCCGCCACGCGGACGGCGAGTTCGGACTTGATCGCGGCCGCGGTGGCCTTGCCATCGAGAATCTGGGCAGTCATGGCACCATTCTCCCGGATCGGGTCCCGTGCTCGGCACGTGCCACCCTGGTTGCGGTTGCGCCACAGTTCGGTCCGGGTACCGATCGCCGCTGGACAGCCCCGGGGGCACCCACCCACGATATGACCGGGACGACCATGCCCCGGTCGGCCGGTGACGGCCCGTCGGTGCAGCACGGGGGAGATACACAGCTCGGGGGGACCGAAGAACAGTGAGCAATCCGTACCAACAGCAGCCGCCGCCCGATCCGTACGGGTCGTACGGGCAGCCGCCGCAGCCGTACAGCGCGCCGCAGTACCAGCAGCCTCAGCACCAGCCGCCGTCGTACCCGCAGCCCGGGTACGGCTACCCGCAGCCGCCGATGGCCGCGCCCGCGGCCCCGCAGAACAGCCTGGCCATCGCCTCGCTGGCGCTGGGTTTCCTGAGCATCCTGATCTGCTTCTACGGCGCGCTGCTCGGCCCGGTCGGTCTGGGTCTCGGCATCGCGGGCCTGAGCAAGGCCGGGCAGACCGGTATCGGCCGTTCGCAGGCGATCGGCGGCGTGGTGCTCTCCGTGCTCGGGATCCTGATCGGCATCGCCGGCGTGGTCTTCTACTCGACCGTCACCGAGAACTACGTGCCGTGATGCAGCAGTTGACGGCTCGCTGGACGGGCACGGCCGGTACGCCGCTGGGCGGCGTGCTGCGGATGGCCGCGCGCGGGGCCGGTGCGGCGGTGGTCGCGCTGGCGGTCGCCGCGCTGCACGACGTGCACGATCCCGGCGCGCTCTGCCCGCTGCGCCGGTTCACCGGCATCCCCTGCCCCGGCTGCGGGAGCACCACGGTCTTCATCGAGGCCGGCCACGGGGCCTTCGGCGCCGCGCTGTTGGCCAACCCGGTGACCGTGGTGGTCGGGCTCGGCCTGCTGGTCGCGCCGCTCGGCCCGGGGCGCTGGTGGTGGCAACTCCCCAACCTCCACCGGAATGTCCTGATCGGTACCGCTTTAACGGTGTCCTGGCTCTGGCAGTTGCACCGCTTCGGCGTCGTACTGCCCTGAGCCTGCCGTTTTCTGACGGTAACTGCCCTTCGCGGTGTCACCGCGTTCCGCTAATGTCCCACCCGGTCGGCAACTCAACTGCCTGTCCGTCCCAGGGGTTTCCTGTCCCGTCCCACACCTCACCATCCTGCCCGGAGGCATTGATGAGCTACCCGCCCGACCCGAACAACCCGTACAACCAGCCGCCGCAGCCCCCGCAGCAGCCGCAGCCCGGTTACGGCTACCCGCAGCAGGGCCCCCCGCAGGGCGCGCCGGGCTACGGCTACCCGCAGCAGCCCCCGCAGCAGGGTTACGGCATCCCGCCGCAGCAGGGCTACGGCCAGCCCGGCGGTTACCCCAACGCGGGTCAGGTGCAGAACTTCTACGCGAGCTGGGGCTCCCGGGTCGCCGCCGTCCTGGTCGACGGCCTGATCTTCGGCATCCCGGCCGCCATCCTCTACGGCATCGGCTTCGCGGTCGGCTACGAGGCCCCGGTCTGCAGCACCACCCGCTACTCGTCGGTCTGCACCGGCGGCGGCATCTCCGGCGCCGGCATGGCAATCGCGGGCCTCGGCTGGCTGATCGCCGTGATCGGCCAGTTCTGGCTGCTCTACCAGCTCGGCAAGACCGGCCAGACCCCCGGCCGCAAGATGGTCAACATCCGGGTGGTCCGGGAGTCCGACGGCCAGCCGATCGGCTTCGGTATGGCCTTCGTCCGCCAGCTCTGCCACATCGTCGACGAGCTGGTCTGCTGCCTCGGCTTCCTGTGGCCGCTCTGGGACGCCAAGAAGCAGACCCTGTCGGACAAGATCGTCGGCACCGTGGTCGTCAAGTCCAGCTGACCGTACGGCAGATGCCCCGCACACCCGAGGGTGTGCGGGGCATCTGCCGTTCCGGGCCGGTTTCCCACTCAGTGGAAGAAGTGCCGCGTCCCGGTCAGGTACATCGTCACGCCGGCCGCCTTCGCCGCCGCGATCACCTCGTCGTCCCGGACCGAACCGCCTGGCTGCACCACGGCCTTGACGCCGCCGTCGAGCAGCACCTGCAGACCGTCGGGGAACGGGAAGAACGCGTCCGAGGCCGCGTACGAGCCCTGGGCCCGCTCGCCGGCCCGCTCGACCGCGAGCTTGGCCGAGTCGACCCGGTTGACCTGGCCCATGCCGACGCCGACCGAGGCGCTGCCCTTGGCGAGCAGGATCGCGTTGGACTTGACGGCCCGGCAGGCCCGCCAGGCGAAGGACAGCTCGGCCAGCTCGTCGGCGGAGAGCGCGTCGCCGGTGGCCAGCGTCCAGCTCGCCGGGTCGTCGCCGGCCGCGTCGATCCGGTCCACCTGCTGCAGCAGGGCGCCGCCGGAGATCGGACGGACCTCGACCCGGTTGGCCGGGGCCTCGGGGGCGCGCAGCACCCGGATGTTCTTCTTCCGGGCCAGCACCTCGACCGCGCCGTCCTCGTACGCCGGGGCCACCACGACCTCGGTGAAGATCTCGGCGATCTGCTCGGCCAGCTCGACGGTGACCGCGCGGTTGACCGCGATCACGCCGCCGAACGCCGACAGCGGGTCACAGGCGTGCGCCTTGCGGTGCGCCTCGGCGACGTCCGCACCGGTGGCGATGCCGCACGGGTTGGCGTGCTTGATGATCGCGACGGCCGGGTCGGCGTGGTCGTACGCGGCCCGGCGGGCGGCGTCGGTGTCCACGTAGTTGTTGTACGACATCTCCTTGCCGTGCAGCTGCTCGGCGCCGGCCAGGCCGCCCGTGCCGTCGGTGTAGAGCGCGGCCTGCTGGTGCGGGTTCTCGCCGTAGCGGAGCACGTTCTCGCGCTCGTAGGTGGCGCCCAGGAAGGCCGGGAAAGACTCGGTGTTCTCGGTGTAGCCCGAGCCCTCGAACCAGGAGGCGACCGCCACGTCGTAGGCGGCGGTGTGCGCGAACGCCGCACCGGCCAGCCGCTTGCGGGTGAGCAGGTCGAAGCCGCCGCCCTGAACCGCCGTCAGCACGTCCGCGTAGCGGGCCGGGTCGACCACGACGGCGACCGAGGGGTGGTTCTTGGCCGCGGCGCGGACCATCGACGGACCGCCGATGTCGATCTGCTCGACGCACTCGTCGGGGGTGGCGCCGGAGGCGACCGTGGCGGTGAAGGGGTAGAGGTTCACCACCACCAGGTCGAAGGGCTCGATCTCCAGCTCGGCCAGCTGCGCGCGGTGCGACTCGAGGCGCAGGTCGGCCAGCACACCGGCGTGCACGCGGGGGTGCAGCGTCTTCACGCGCCCGTCCAGGCACTCCGGGAAGCCGGTCAGCTCGGAGACCTCGGTGACCGGGACGCCGGCGGCGGCGATCCGGCCGGCCGTCGAGCCGGTGGAGACGATGGTGACCCCGGCGGCGTGCAGGCCCTGGGCCAGCTCCTCCAGACCGGTCTTGTCGTACACGCTGATCAGCGCGCGGCGGATCGGGCGTACATTCTCCGAGACGGGGGGCGTGGTGGAGCTGGCACTCATGCCGGAATCCATACCTTTCGGTCCTCGATACGGTGACCCTCGCGAGCCAGTCGGCCCACGACGTCGACGAGCAACTGACGCTCGACAGTCTTGATGCGCTCGTGCAGCGCGGCACCGCCGTCGGCGTGGTCGGTCTCCTCGACCGCGACCACACCCTGCGCGATGATCGGCCCGGTGTCCACGCCGCCGTCCACCAGATGGACGGTGCAGCCGGTCACCTTCACCCCGTACGCCAGCGCGTCGGCCACGCCGTGCGCGCCGGGGAAGGCCGGCAGCAGCGCGGGGTGGGTGTTGACGATCCGTCCGGCGAAGGCGGCGATGAACTCCGGGCCGAGGATCTTCATGAACCCGGCGGTGACCACCAGGTCGGGCCGGTGGCCGGCGACCGCGGCGGTCAGCGCGGTGTCCCAGGCGGCGCGGTCGGCGTGGTCCTTGACCCGGTGCACGAAGGTCGGCAGCCCGGCCCGCTCGGCCCGGTCCAGCCCAGCGATGCTGTCCCGGTCGGCGCCCACCGCGACGATCTCGGCCCCGAAGGCCGGGTCGGCGACGGCGTCGATCAGGGCCTGCAGATTGGTGCCCGAGCCGGAGACCAGCACCACCAGCCGGGCCGGGCCCGGGGTGCGCGGCGGGAAG
The DNA here is from genome assembly GCF_014203705.1 of Kitasatospora gansuensis. Lineage (NCBI taxonomy): Bacteria > Bacillati > Actinomycetota > Actinomycetes > Kitasatosporales > Streptomycetaceae > Kitasatospora > Kitasatospora gansuensis. Next base: position 4,847,596 of record NZ_JACHJR010000001.1, on the reverse strand, counting down.
ACGTGGGTGTGGGCGGACTGGGGGGAAGCAGCGGCCACTGCGCGATTCTCCGTACGTCGTCGTGCCCGCTGGTACGTCCACCGTCGGTGGGGCCACTACGGGCGGCGCCAGGTCGAGCCGGGAGGCGGTGGGGCTGCTCCGAACTGCTGACCGTCACCACGATAACGGCTGGTCGGAGGCCCCCTGTAACCCGATGGCAACGCTACGCGCGTAGTTGAGGCGTGGGCCACACCCGGGCCCTGGCACGCGCCGCGACCCACCCCCGGAACGCCACGTGATCCCGGTTCGCGATACCCGTGTGAATCTCGTACACCCCTGCGGGATCATTGAGCAGGCCCGACCACCGAACAGGCCCGACCACTCGACGAAGGATTGGCTGACCGATGAGCAGCGGCGACAACACCGGCGAGCGCAACCCCTTCGCGCCGCCGCCGGCGGATGCCCCCGACCAGCCCTGGCAGCCGCGCGCCCCCCAGCAGCCGAACGGCTCCTCCGACGGCTCCGGTGAACCCGGCGGCTCCGGCGACTCCGCTGACGGGTCGTCGGAGCGGGACGACCGCCCGCAGGTGCCGCCGCCGCACCCGTGGAGCCCCGGCTACCAGGGCGGCTGGTCGCCCCAGCCGCAGCCCGCCGCACCGAAGTTCGACCCGAACGACCCGGTCCAGCGCCGCTCGCGGTACGCGCTGAGCGCCGGCATGGGCGGCCTGTTCTGCGTGGTGCTCGGCATCCCGTACGTCGCCCTGCTGCTCGGCGCGCTGGCCGCGTACTGGGGGATCAGCGCGCTGCGCTCGCCCCGGTCGAACTCCGCCGAGGGCAGCGCCGCCCAGCCCGGCCCGCAGCACAACCCCCAGCACGGCCCGCAGCCGGTCCGGCCGCAGACCCCGGCCGCGATCGGCGGGCTGGTGACGGGCGGTGTCACCATCCTGTTCGTGCTCGCCTCGCTCGGCGTCACGCTGTACTACCAGGACTACGTGAGCTGTGTCAGCGAGGCCCTCACCACCCAGGCCCGGGACAGCTGCGACAACCTCGCCCCGGACTTCCTGGTCAACCTGTACAACCAGAACCGCTGACCCGGGCGGCCGCTGGTCAGCTGCCGTTCAGCGGTCCTTGCGACGGGGCGGCAGGTGGTCCGCCACCCAGGTCAGGCCCTGCTCGGCGGCCCGGCGGGCCCGGCAGAGCTGACGGCCGGTCAGGTCGTCCCACCAGGACGGCGGGGCCACCCAGCAGCGGGCCAGCAGCGCCCCCGGCACGGTGACCAGGGCCAGCCAGGCCGCCGCCGCCGGGGCGACCAGCCACGGCACCGGGCCCAGCTCGGCCATCCTGGCTCCGGCCAGCGCGCCGCCCGCGAGCCAGGCGCAGGCGCCCGCGCCGAGCCCGGCCAGCACCGAACTGCCCACGGCCGACACGGCGGTGGCCACCGGATGCCAGCGGGCCTCCGCCGCTGCCCGGCCGAGCAGCAGCGCCGGGACCAGTCCGGCCAGCAGCGGCAGCGCGCAGGCCACCGGCCACCAGGGCGCCGAGCCGGTCTCCGGGAGCAGCGCGAACAGCGGGAAGTCCGGCACCGGACCGACCCGGGCACCGGTCGGTGCCACCACCGTCCCGCTGCCCACCGCGAAGCCGGGGCCGAGCGCGTACGAGGCCGCCCAGAGCACCGCGTTGGGCACCAGCAGCAGGCAGGCCAGGGCCAGCCCGCCGACCGCGGCGGGCCCGCCGCCGAACCCGGTCGCCGACCGGCCGGCCGCGCCCAGGCCGAGCAGCGCGGTCACGGCCAGCACCACCCCGCCCGCCGCCACCAGACCGAACCCGCCGGCGGCCGCTGCCCGGCCCGCCACCGGGCCACCGCCGGCCGGCCGGGCCCAGTCGGGGACCCTGGCCCAGCCGGGCGGCCCGAGCCACGCCGGCGCCCGGTCCAGCCACCGCCCGGGCAGCGCCGGGGCCCCGCCGACCGCCGACCAGAGACCCGCCCCGACCGAACCGGTCACCAGCAGCGCGACCGCCACCAGGTCGAGCAGCGGGACGGCCCGCAGCGCGCCCGCGCCGGAGCACTCGGCGACCGCGCCCAGCGCGACCGCCAGGTACCCGGCGCACACCGCCAAGGGCGCGCGCCAGTGCAGGCGTTCGCGCCCGCCGAGGCGCCGGCCGGTCCGAACCAGCAGCACCACGCTGAACAGCGTGAGCAGCAGCGGGGTCAACGTCACCGGCGCCTGGGTCGCCCCCCTGGTCAGCGGGGCGCCGTGGCCGAGCAGCCAGAGCGCACAGGCCAGCCGTCCGGCGCCGGCGGCGGTGTCGTCCGCGTACGGGGTGAGCACCCAGAGGGCGAGCACCGGGACGGCCATCACCGCCAGGGTGAGCAGCGCGGCCCGGACACCGGTGAGCAGGTCGGCGAGGAACGGGCGGACTCCCAGTTCGCCCGGCAGGCCCAGGATCGGACGGCCCATCAGCTGAGTCATGGGCCTCATCGTCCCAAGATCACCCGTTGTGCCCCGTGAAGAGGCGAAGCTCCGCCGTGTCCCGGATTATCTGTTTATGTGTCTACTTTCAGCCCGCCTGCCCCGGGCGGTGCGGTGACCCCACCCTCACCCGCACCCACCCGCCCGCATGCCGACCCCGCCCAACTGCTGCGGCTGCTGACACCTCGTGAGACCCAGGCCCTCGCCCTGCTGGCCACCGGCCTGGACACCCGGGCCATCGCCGAACAGCTCGGCATCTCCCCCGGCACCGCCCGCACCCACCTGCACCGGGCGATGCGCAAGCTCGGCGTACGCACCCGCGGGGAGGCCAGCGCCCTCGTCGCGCCGCCGCCGGTGAGCGCCCCTGCTGCTGCTTCGGTTGCCGTGGCCGTGGCCGTGACCGAGCCCCGCCCCACGAGCTTCGAGGAACTCTGCTCGCTCACCCACACCCGGCTGGTCCAGCAGACCTTCCTGCTGACCGCCTGCCACCACCGCGCCGTGCACGCGGTACGGCTGGCCCTGGCGGCCGCCGGGCGCCGCTGGCCCGAGGTGTCGACGCTGCCGGACCCGGAGGGCTGGGTCCGGGAGCACGCCTTCGAGACCGCGCAGGCGGTCTGGCACCGGGGCGGGCCGCGCCGGGCCCACCTGCTCCGGCTGTCGCACCGTCAGATCCGGGTGCACCCGCTGCCCGACCTGCCGCCGCACCCCGACCAGGACCGGCTGACGCCACGTGACCGCGATCTGCTCAAGGCCCTCAAGCGGCTGACCCGGCCGCAGCGCCGGGCACTGGTGCTGCACGACGCGCTCGGGCTGCCCGCCGACCGGGTGGCCTTCGAGGTGCAGTCCAGCACCGCCGCGGCGACCGGACGGGTCCTCAGCGCCCGGGCCGCGCTGGCCCGGGCGGTCCCGGCCCTGGTCGGGTCCGACCCGGCCGACCCCGAGTTCGGCGCCCGGCTCGGTGCGCTGCTGCACCAGGCGGCGGTGCATGGCTGCCCCGCGCCCCGGCCGCCGTCCGCCCGGCTGCTCAAAGTCCGGGGCCGGGCCAGGACCGGCCTGGCCACCGCGGCCGCCGGAGCGGTCACCCTGGCGATGACGGCCGCGATCGTGGCGACCCTGACCGGCAACGGTCCGTCAGAACTGTTCCGCCCCGCCGTGCTGGGCCCCGGCCAGGTCTGCTCGACCGCCACCAGCGGCAGCGCGGGTCCCGCCGCACCGGACGCCGGCGCCGGAGGCGGGCCCGGGCTGCGCAGTCACTGGTGCGGCCCCACCCCCGGGCGGCCCGTACCCAACGGCCCCGCTCCGGCCGTGCCCGCCGCACCGGACGCTCCGGCCGCCCCGGGCGCTGCTGCTGTGGCCGCCCGGCCGGCCGGCAAGGGCTTCAGGCCGGCGGCGGCGCCGCCTGCCGCGCCGCCCCTGCCGCCGCTGCCGGTCGCCGTCCCGGCCGCGCCCTGTCCCGCCCTGCGGCTCTGCCCGAGCACACCGGCGGCGTCCGCCGCGCTCGGCGTGGAGCTGACGGTCCACTGAAGCCGACAGCGCCTGGGGCAACGCCGGAGGCCCCCCACCCGGGATCGGGTGGGGGGCCTCCGTGGCGCGTGCGAGCCTTACTTGGCGATCAGCTCACGGGCCAGGCGGGCGGTCTCGGACGGCGTCTTGCCGACCTTGACGCCGGCGGCCTCGAGGGCCTCCTTCTTCGCCTGGGCGGTGCCCGAGGAGCCCGAGACGATGGCGCCGGCGTGGCCCATGGTCTTGCCCTCGGGGGCGGTGAAGCCCGCGACGTAGCCGACGACCGGCTTGGTGACGTGCTCGGCGATGTAGGCCGCCGCACGCTCCTCGGCGTCGCCGCCGATCTCACCGATCATGACGATGATCTTGGTCTCCGGGTCCGCCTCGAACGCCGCGAGGGCGTCGATGTGGGTGGTGCCGATGACCGGGTCGCCGCCGATGCCCACGGCCGAGGAGAAGCCGAGGTCCCGCAGCTCGTACATGAGCTGGTAGGTCAGGGTGCCCGACTTGGAGACCAGGCCGATCGGACCGGTGGTGGTGATGTCCGCCGGGATGATGCCCGCGTTGGACTGTCCGGGGGAGATCAGGCCGGGGCAGTTCGGGCCGATGATCCGGGTCTTGTTGCCCTTGGCACCGGCGTACGCCCAGAAGGCGGCCGAGTCGTGGACCGGGACACCCTCGGTGATGACGACCGCGAGGCCGATCTCGGCGTCGATCGCCTCGACGACGGCGTCCTTGGTGAACTTCGGCGGCACGAAGATGACGGTGACATCGGCACCGGTCTTCTCCATGGCCTCGGCGACGGTGCCGAAGACGGGCACCTCGGTGCCGTCGACGTCGACCGTGGTGCCGGCCTTGCGCGGGTTCACGCCACCGACGATCTGGGTGCCCGAGGCGAGCATCCGGCGGGTGTGCTTCATACCCTCGGAGCCGGTCATGCCCTGGACGATGACCTTGCTGTCCTTCGTGAGGAAGATAGCCATGATGTAGTCCTCTTCCTTACTTGTTGGCCAGCTCGGCGGCGCGGGCAGCCGCGCCGTCCATGGTGTCCACCTGCTGCACCAGCGGGTGGTTGGCGTCGGTCAGGATCTTGCGACCCAGCTCGGCGTTGTTGCCGTCGAGGCGGACGACCAGCGGCTTGGTGACCGCCTCGCCCTTCTCCTCGAGCAGCGCGAGCGCCTGCACGATGCCGTTGGCGACCGCGTCGCACGCGGTGATGCCGCCGAAGACGTTGACGAAGACCGACTTGACGTCGGTGTCGCCCAGGATGATCTCCAGGCCGTTCGCCATCACCTCGGCGGAGGCGCCACCACCGATGTCGAGGAAGTTGGCGGGCTTGACGCCACCGTGCTCCTCACCGGCGTACGCGACCACGTCGAGGGTGCTCATGACGAGACCCGCGCCGTTGCCGATGATGCCGACCTCGCCGTCGAGCTTGACGTAGTTGAGGCCCTTGGCCTTCGCCGCCGCCTCGAGCGGGTTGGCGGCGGCCTTGTCCTCGAGCTCGGCGTGGTGCGGCTGACGGAACTCGGCGTTCTCGTCCAGCGAGACCTTGCCGTCGAGCGCGATGATCTTGCCGTCACCGGACTTGATCAGCGGGTTGACCTCGACGAGGAGCGCGTCCTCGGCGATGAAGACCTTCCAGAGCTTCACCAGCACATCGGCGACCTGGTCGGCGATCTCGGCCGGGAACTTGGCCGCGGCGACGATCTCGGCGGCCTTCTCCGGGGTGCAGCCCTCGTTGGCGTCGACGGGGATCTTGGCGAGCGCGTCGGGGTTCTCCTCCGCGACGACCTCGATCTCCACGCCGCCCTCGACGCTGGCCATGGCCAGGAAGGTGCGGTTGGTGCGGTCCAGCAGGAAGGAGACGTAGTACTCCTCCTTGATGTCCGCGGTCTGAGCCAGCATCACCTTGTTGACGGTGTGGCCCTTGATGTCCATACCGAGGATCGCCTCGGCCTTGGCGACCGCGTCGGCCGGGTCGGCGGCGAGCTTGACGCCGCCGGCCTTGCCTCGGCCACCGACCTTCACCTGAGCCTTGACGACGGCGCGTCCGCCGAAACGCTCGGCGATGGCGCGAGCGGCTTCGGGGGTCTCGATGACGTCCCCGTCAAGCACGGGTACACCGTGCTTGGCGAAGAGGTCCCTCGCCTGGTACTCGAACAGGTCCACGTGTGTTCGTCCTTGTTCGTGGTCGCGGATTGTGTCTCTACGAGCGTGCCACGGCAGGATCTTCGCTGCGGGTCGTCGAGGCTGGGCGGGTACGCAGAGATACGGCCTTGCGGCCCACACAGCCACGGGCGCACACGTCAATCAACACGCGCGTCACGTCCGTGTGGCAGGTTATCCCCGGAGGACGGGCGTGTTTCGCCCGGGGCCCGGTCGGCTTTGGTGAGAACCGTCACAACGAGTGTCTCCGGGCGTGCCGCCCGCCCAGCTCACCACCAGTACGCGGGCCCGGTGAGGCCGTCGGCAGGTCGGCCCGGCCGTCGCACGTCCGGGTGAATCGGTCTCAACACTCCGTCAGCTCTCTGCCACCCATGCCGCCCGTGCCGCCCAGCTGCCGTCAGCTCTCCGGGATCGGCAGCGGACGGCGCTCGATCGCGGCGGCCATGATCTCCGGGAAGACGTCCGGCGTGCAGGCGAAGGCGGGCGCACCGAGCGCGGCCAGCGCGGCGGCGTGCGCGTGGTCGTAGGCCGGGGCCCCCTCGTCGGAGAGTGCGAGCAGCGCGACGAACTGGACACCCGACGCCTTCATCGCCGCCACCCGCTTGAGCATCTCGTCCCGGATGCCGCCCTCGTAGAGGTCGCTGATCAGCACCACCACGGTGTCGGCCGGCCGGGTGATCCGGGACTGGCAGTAGGCCAGCGCCCGGTTGATGTCGGTGCCGCCGCCGAGCTGGGTGGCGAACAGCACGTCCACCGGGTCGGTGAGCTGCTCGGTCAGGTCCACCACCGAGGTGTCGAAGACCACCAGTCGGGTGGACAGGCTCTTCATCGAGGCCAGCACCGCGCCGAACACCGCCGAGTGCACCACCGAGGGGGCCATCGAGCCCGACTGGTCGACGCAGAGGATCACCTCCTTCTTCACCGCGCGCTGCGCCCGGGCGTAGCCGACCAGCCGCTCGGGCACCACCGTGCGGTACTCGGGCAGGTAGTTGGTCAGATTGGCCCGGATGGTGCGGCCCCAGTCGATGTCCTGGTGCCGGGGGCGGTTGACCTTGGCGCTGCGGTCGAGGGCGCCGCCGAGGGTGGTCCTGGTCCGGTCGGCGAGCCGGCGCTCCAGGTCGGCGACCACCTTGCCGACCACCGCCCGGGCGGTCTCCCTGGTGGTCTCGGGCAGGGCGTGCCGGAGCGAGAGCAGGGTGCCGACCAGGTGCACGTCCGGCTCGACGGCCTCCAGCATCTCCGGCTCCAGCAGCAGCCGCTCAAGACCGAGGCGGGTGATCGCGTCCTGCTGCATCACCTGCACCACCGAGGTCGGGAAGTACTCCCGGATGTCGCCCAGCCAGCGGGCCACCTGCGGGGCGGAGCCGCCGAGGCCGGCCGTCCGGGTCGCGCCGGACCGGCCGCCGGGGCCGGCCGTCTCGGTGCCCCGGTAGAGGGCGGCGAGGGCGCCGTCCATCGCGGCGTCCCGGCCGGTGAGGGCGCAGCCGGTGCCGTCGGAGTCGCCGCCGAGCACCAGGCGCCAGCGGCGGAGCCGCTCCTGCTCGGGGGTTTCGGGGCCTGGGGCGAACTGAGTGGTGGTCATCCGGCACTCCTGCGGTCGGTCTGACGGGGGATCCGGGCCACGGTGGTGGCCGTGCCGGTGGCCGGGGCGCTGCCCAGGCCCAGCAGCAGGGTGAGCACCGGCAGGGCGGCGTCGGCGCGTTCGACGTCCAGCTCGGCGGGCGGCTCGGCCGAGGCCCCCGCTGCAGTGCCGTCCAGGGCTCCGGCCGCGACCCGCTCGCCGACGGTGCGGCGGACCCCGGCCTCCAGGGCGGCGAACGTCCGCCGCAGCAGCGGCAGGACGTCGGTGAACGACTCGGCGGGCACCCCGCTCAGCCAACGGTCGAGCAGGCCGAGCAGCGCCGGGTCGTGCAGCAGCAGGACGCCGCTGCCCGCCAGGAAGCCCTCCACCCAGCCCGCCGTGTCGGCCGGCTGGTTGCCGTGCGAGAGGGCCAGGCCGAGCCGCTGCCCGGCCTCCTCGGAGTCGATCCGCCCGCCGTCCAGCAGCAGCCGGGTGGCCCGGCCCCGGAGCAGCCCGGGCACGCCGGCCCCGGACCCGGCCTGGGGCTGACGCCGCGCCAGCGAGCGCAGGGTGGCGGCCCAGCGCTCGCCGAGCTCGTCTGCGGACGACTCGGCGGGCTCCGCCGCCCGGGCCGGTTCGTCCGCCTCCAGCAGGCCGATCGCGGCGTGCACGCTCTCCAGGTGGCCGCGCAGGACACCCGCCTGCTCCGCGTCCAGCCCGACGCAGGCCGGTGGCAGCCCGACGCAGATCCGGTCGGCGAGGCCCCGGGCGACGCCCTCCAGGGCGGCGCTGTCGGTCCCCCGGACGTCGCCGTACCGCAGCGCCCGGACCAGGGCCGGGAGCGCCTCGGCGAGCTGGGCCACGTCGGTGTCCAGGGCGGCCCGGTCGGCGAGCGCCCGCATCACGGCGGGCAGCGCGGCGGGCAGCCCGGCCAGCAGGCAGTGCTCGACCAGCTCGGTGAGCTGCGGCAGGGCGGTCGCCCGGGCGGCCCGCTCGACCGCGCGGCCGGTGGCGGCCGCCTCTACCGTGGTGCCCCACTGGGCGGCCACCGCGATCCGGACCGCGAACTCCGGCTGCCAGCGCAGCCGCCAGCTCTCCCGGAAGGTGCCGGTCGAGTTGACGGTGGATCGGGCCGGGCTGCCCCAGTCGATGCCGAGCAGCCGCAGCCGGTGCAGCAGCAGCGAACGGGCGGTGTCGTTCTCCTTCCGCAGGTCGAGGTCGAGCTCGCGCTGCTCCGGCTCGGGTTTGAGCCGCAGGCTGCGCTGAAGCCTGCTCAGATCCCGTTGCAGCGGCACCGTCGGCGCCGACTCCGGGACCTCGCCGAGCGCGTCGCCGACCACCAGCCTGTCCTGCACGAGTGCGAGGGCGACCTCGGAGCCGTCGCACATCACCGACCGGACGGCGTCCAGCGTCTCGGCCAGCCCGGCCAGCGGGCGGCCGCGCATCGCCGCGAGCGTCTCGGCCAGCCGGACCGCCTCGATCACATGGGCCGAGGAGACCGGGTGGTCCTCGGCCCGCAGCAGCTCGGCGACCCTGGTCATCCAGTACGCCAGTGCCCGCGATCGGCCGCTCGAACTCCCCTCCCCCGGAGCGCCGTTGGTGAACAGGTGGTGGTACCAGCCGGGCGAGTCGATGCCCGCGCCGTAGCCGGTGTGCTGGGAGAGCCTGCGGTGTGTCCAGGGCACCCAGGTGATCTCGGTCTTCACCTTCTTCGGCAGCCCGGCCAGCAGTGCGCGGTCGTGCGCGACGGTCGGCATGCTGCTCAGGGCCGGGACGTGCCAGGCGCCGCAGACCACCGCGATCCGGGCGTACTTGGCGCGCCGGGCGGCCCGGACCGCCTGCCGCATGTACGCCTCGCGGAGCTCGTCCCGGCGACTGGTGGCGGCGCGCTCGCGCAGCGCCGTCATCGCTTCGGCGACGGCGGCGAACGGGGCCGGCGCGTCGGCCGCCGGGTCGGCGGACGGGGCGCGGTGCTCGACCACGTCCTCCCACCAGCTCTCGGAGTCGGCGTGACCGGCCGCGGCGGCCAGCTGCCCGATCGGGTCGTACGGGAACTCGCCCTCGGCGCCGGGGTTTTCGGGCCCGGGCCCGTCGGGTGCGGAAGTGCCCCCCGGCACTTCCGCACCCGACGCCAGGCCGTACGCCGCCGGCAGGTCGATGAACCGGACGGGCACGCCCTGGTCGAGGGCGTACCGGATCGCCACCCACTCCGGGGAGAAGGCCGCGAACGGCCAGAACGCCGCCTGCGCCGGGTCGTCCACCGCGTGGGCCAGCAGGGCGACCGGCGGCACCATACCGGGCTCGGCCGCCAGCCCGACCACGGCGTCCGCCTCGGGCGGGCCCTCGATCAGCACCACATCCGGCCGCAGCCGCTCCAGTGCGGCGGCCACCGCCCGGGCCGAGCCCGGGCCGTGGTGCCGGATGCCCAGCAACGTCACCGCTGCGTCGCTCATACCGTGCTCCCCTCGAACGAGTCGTCTACTGCCTGCGGGTCAACCAGGCGGTGGTCAGCGGGAGTTCTCCCGGCTGGCGCGGTAGAAGTCCTTCCAGCCGTCCCGCTCGCGGAGCACGCCCTCGACGTACTCCTGCCAGATCACCCGGTCGGTGGCCGGGTCGCGCAGCACGGCGCCCGCGACGCCGGAGACCACGTCGCTCGCGCGGAGCACGCCGTCGCCGAAGTGGGCGGCCAGCGCCAGGCCGTTGGTGACCACCGATATCGCCTCGGCGGTGGAGAGGGTGCCGCTGGGCGTCTTCACCTTCGTCCGGCCGTCGGTGGTCACGCCGTCCCGGAGCTCGCGGAAGACGGTGACCACCCGGCGGATCTCCTCCGCGCCCTCGGGCAGGGCGGGCAGGTCGAGCGAGCGGCCGAGCTGGCCGACCCGGCGGGTGACGATGTCGACCTCCTCCTCCAGCGAGCCCGGCAGCGGCAGCACCACCGTGTTGAACCGGCGGCGCAGCGCGCTGGAGAGCTCGTTGACCCCCCGGTCGCGGTCGTTCGCGGTGGCGATCAGGTTGAAGCCGCGGACGGCCTGGGTCTCCAGGCCGAGCTCGGGGATCGGCAGGGTCTTCTCCGAGAGGATGGTGATCAGGCTGTCCTGCACGTCGGCCGGGATCCGGGTCAGCTCCTCGACCCGGGCGATCTGGCCGTCCGCCATCGCCCGCATGATCGGGGACGGCACCAGGGCGGCCCGGCTGGGGCCGTTGGCCAACAGCTGGGCGTAGTTCCACCCGTACCGGACCGCCTCCTCGGGGGTGCCGGCGGTGCCCTGCACCAGCAGGGTGGAGTCGCCGCTGACGGCGGCGGCGAGGTGCTCGGACACCCAGGTCTTGGCGGTGCCGGGGACACCGAGCAGGAGCAGCGCGCGGTCGGTGGCCAGCGTGGTGACGGCGACCTCGACGATCCGGCGCGGGCCGACGTACTTGGGCGTGATCACCGTGCCGTCCGGCAGGGTGCCGCCGAGCAGGTAGGTGGCCACCGCCCAGGGCGAGAGCCGCCAGCGCTCGGGGCGCGGCCGGTCGTCCTGCGCGGCGAGCGCGGCGAGCTCGGCGGCGAAGGCGTCCTCGGCGTGCTCGCGGAGCACCTCGCTGGTCTCGGGGGCACTCGTGCGAGTGGTCATCAGGGCTCCTTCGGATCGGCCGCGGGCAGGCTCGACGGCAGGCTGAGGGCAGAGCTGTGGCAGGGGACGGAGAGGTCGGGGGTGACTGGGCGCAGGCGTCTTACCAGTGAGGACAGGCCCCGGATTCGGACATCCGTTCCCGGGCTGCGAGAACAACCATGCACCCCGGGACTGACAATTCGAGACCCTGGAGTGACAGATCATCAGTTCGAGTGAACGGACCGCTCCGTTGTCAGTGCCCCCTCCTAGCGTCATCGGCATGGAGGAACGCTGGAGCACCGAACACGTCCTGTCCCTCGCCCCCGACCAGCCGTCCCGCAAGGCGGCGGGCAAGCTGTCCGCCCCCACCCCCTGGTCCGCGACCGGCCAGGGCGAGGGCACGCTCTGGGGCCTGTGCAAGGGCAGCGGGAGCACGCCGTACCGAACGGTCGTCGAGCTCACCACGCCCGCCTACAAGTGCAGTTGCCCCAGCCGGAAGTTCCCGTGCAAGCACGCGCTGGGCCTGCTGCTGCTCTGGAGCGGCGACCTCCTGGCGATCACCGCGACCGAACCGCCCGACTGGGTCGCCGAGTGGCTGAGCAGCCGTCAGCAGACGGTGGAGCGCCGGGCCGCGGCCACCACCACCGCCCCGGCCGATCCGGTCGCCGCCGCCCGTCGGGCCGCCCGCCGCACCACCCGGATCGCGGCCGGCGCGGCCGAGCTCCGGCTCCGGCTGGCCGACCGGGTCCGGCACGGCCTGGCCGACGAACCGCCCGGCGACTGGGACGAGGTGGCCGCCCGGATGGTCGACGCCCAGGCCCCCCGGCTCGCCGCCCAGGTACGGGAGTTGAGCTACCTGCCGAGCCAGGAGCGGCTGGCCGAGTACGCGCTGCTGCACCTGCTGGCGGGCGCGGTCGGCCGGGCCGACCAGCTGCCCGAGGAGCTCGCCGCCACCGTCCGCAACCGGGTCGGGGTCCCCGCCGACACCGCCGAGCTGCTGGCCGGGCCGACGGTCCGGGACCGCTGGCTGGTGCTCGGCTCCCGGGACACCGCCGACGACCGGCTCACCACCCGCCGGATCTGGCTCCGCGGTGCCAAGACCGGCCGCCCCGCCGTGCTGCTCGCCTTCGGCGGCCCCGGCCGGGCCCCCGAACTCGCCCTCCCCGTCGGCCGCCTGCTGGAGGCTGAGCTCGCCTTCCACCCCGGCGCCCGGCCGTTGCGGGCCGTGCTCGGCACCAGGTACGGCGAGCCGGAGCCGGACGCCGCGGTCCCCGACGGCGTGACGGTCGGGGAGGCGGTGGCCGAGTACGGCCGGGCGGTCGCCGAGGACCCCTGGGCGGAGTCCTGGCCCACCGTGCTCACCGGCGTCGTCCCCGTACTCGGCAGCGACGGCTGGCGCCTGACGGACGGCCAGCACAGCCTCCCCGTCCGCACCGGCAGCTGCCCCGAGCCCGCCCTCTGGCGCCTCGCCGCCGTCTCGGCGGGCCACCCCCTCACCGTCTTCGGCGAATCCGGCCACCGCGGCTTCGCCCCCATCACCGCCTGGCCCACCAACGGCCCTGCCACGCCGCTCACTTAGACAACGGCGGTTCGGCAGACAGGGGCTCGGGGAACTGCGACGCCGACCTCTGCAACGTGATCGCCGCGTAAATGGCCAGGCACTTTCGCCTGAACCCGCACGCCAGGCAAAGGTCAACCGCGCCCGGGGTTGACCACACCCGCACTTTGCCCCCGCCCCGGGGCTGGCGTCGCCCACGCGGCGGAGCCGCACATCAGCAGAGCCCCGGGCCCCTGGCGTGTGCCACCAGCCCGTGTGCCCCAAAGTTCTACGGAGTCCTCGATGACGCTCACCGACCCCTGGCAGGAGCTGCACACCACCGCCCTGCTCGGCACCGACCGCCGCCCCCTGCCGCCCACCCCCACCGGCCCGGCCGCCGAGGTGGACCGGTCCGACCCGGCCACCGCGCTGCTCGACCTGGCCGCGCTGGAGACCGTCCGCCGCCGCGCCGGAGCCCGTCCCGAGCCGGCGGTCCAGCCGCCCGCGCCGGCCGCCGGGGACCCCCGCCCTGAGCCGCCGTCAGCGGCGGTACGCCGGCTGACCGTGCTGCTCGGCGGCCATCACACCGGCACCGCCAACCTGGGCGAGCTGCTCCCCCAGTGGCTCGCCGCCGCCCGCCGGTACGACTACCGGGCCCCGGCGGCGGCCGTCCCGGCCCTGCTGGACGCCGCCCGCGCGCGCAGCGAGCTGCGCCCGGACGTGGTGGCCCTCGCCGGTCCGCTCGGCCGCTGGCTCGCGGGGCAGAATCCGGACTGGAAGTACGTCCACCGCACCGCCACCGAGCAGCCGGCCGCCGAGCCGGACGAACAGCTCTGGCTGGAGGGCCTGTTCGCCGAGCGGGTCACCCTGATCTCCCGGCTGCGCCGGACCGAGCCGACCGCCGCGCTGGAGTTGCTGAGCGGCACCTGGTCCACCGAGCGCGCCGAGGACCGGCTGCTCTTCCTAGACGCCCTGCACGAGGGCCTGTCCCTCGCCGACGAGAGCTTCCTGGAGGCGGCGCTCACCGATCGGAGCAAGAACGTCCGGGCCACCGCCGCCGAGCTGCTCTCCACCCTGCCGGAGTCGGCCCTGGCCGTCCGGATGGCGGAGCGTGCCCAGGACGCCGTGCGCTTGGAGGCGGACGGCAGCCGACTGACCGTCAGCCCGCCCGTGGAGTGCGACGCCGGCATGCAGCGGGACGGCATACCGCTCAAGTCGCCCACCGGCCGCGGGCAGCGGGCCTGGTGGTTCGGTGAGGTGATCGCCGCCGCGCCGCTCGCGCACTGGACGGCGGAGACCGGGCTCACCCCGGAGCAGCTGCTCCGACTGCCCGTCAGCGACGTGGACCCGGGCGGTCCGGACTGGACCGAGGACCTGCACGAGGCGTGGGCCCGCGCGGCGGTCCGTCAGCAGCACGTCGGCTGGGCCCGCGCCCTGCTCGGTCCGGCGCCCCACCGCGGCGGCAGTCGGCAGGTACGTACGGCGGACACGCCTGCGGCGGGCGCACCGGCCCGGCTGCTCGCCGTCCTGCCGGAGTCCGAACGGGCCGCCTGGACGGCTGCGTTCATCCAGACCCACGGGCTCGGCGAGGCGTTCCAGCTGCTCGGCGCCTGCGCCACGCCCTGGACCCCGCCGCTGAGCACCGCCGTCGTCGCGGCGCTGGAGCGGGCCGCCGCCTCGGGGGCATACCCGTGGAGTCACAGCGGGGTGCTCGGCATGACCGAGCGCGCCCTCGCGCCCGAGACCGCACCCGCGGTCGCCGCCCTGGCCGCCGACGCGACGCCGAACTCGGCCTGGGCGGACACCCTGGCCCGGCTCGCCGAGACGCTCCGGTTCAGGGCCGTCATGCTCGCCGAGCTGGCGGGCTGACCGACGACCGATCAGCTGGCGACGCGGAGGTTCGCCTCGACCCAGGCGACCACGTCGCGGGTCGGGGTGCCCGGGGTGAAGATGTCCGCGACGCCGATCCGCTTGAGCTCGATGATGTCGGCCTCCGGGATGATCCCGCCGCAGAAGACCTTGATGTCCGCCGCGTCCCGCTCCTTGAGCAGCTCGATCACCCGGGCGCAGAGCGTCATGTGAGCGCCCGACAGGATGGACAGGCCGATGCCGTCCGCGTCCTCCTGGATCGCGGTGTCGACGACCTGCTCGGGCGTCTGGTGCAGGCCGGTGTAGATGACCTCCATACCGGCGTCCCGCAGGGCGCGCGCGATCACCTTCGCGCCCCGGTCGTGGCCGTCAAGCCCCGGCTTTGCGACGACCACACGGATCGGCCCTGACACACCCATGACTGCCTCCTGGACCACGTCGTCCCACCACTGGCGGCCGACCTGATCGGGCGCACGTGGTTAACCACCGATAACGAAGAATCTGAGGGGAGGTTAGCGCTCCTGGGGCCCGTTGACGGATTCCCCTCCCCAGAGGAGGGGAAAATCACAACATCCACGGGCCCCGGCACCACTCGAAGCCGTCCGGCCGAAGCGCGTCAGAGCTTCTCGACCGGCGCGTACCGCAGCAGCAGCTGCTTGCGCCCGGTGGCCCCGAAGTCCACCGTGGCCTGCGCCTTGTCCCCGACGCCCGAGGTCGCCACCACGGTGCCGAGCCCGAAGCTGTCGTGGGTGACCCGGTCGCCGACCGCCAGCGCGACGGCCTCCCGCTCGGTGACCCGCCGGGCCGACTGACCCCAGCCCGCCTTCGGCGAACTCGCCGCCCCCGCCGACTTCCTGGAGCCCGCACCCGATCCACCGGAGCCGGACGAGGAGGAGAACCCGCGCGAGGCCGGCACCGCCGAAGCACCCGTACGCTTCCACTCCACCAGCTCGACCGGGATCTCCTCCAGGAACCGCGAGGCCGGGTTGTACGAGGGCTGCCCCCACGCACTGCGCAGCACCGACCTGGTCAGGTACAGCCGCTCGCGGGCCCGGGTCAGGCCGACGTACGCGAGCCGCCGCTCCTCCTCCAGCTCCTTGACCTGGTTGAGCGCCCGCATGTGCGGGAAGATCCCGTCCTCCATGCCGGTCAGGAACACCACCGGGAACTCCAGGCCCTTGGCGGTGTGCAGCGTCATCATCGTGATGACACCCGCGCCGTCCTCGTCGTCGGGGATCTGGTCCGAGTCCGCGACCAGCGCGACCCGCTCCAGGAAGTCCGCCAACGAGCCGACCGGCGGCGTGCCTTCGTCGTCGCCCTCCGGCCGCTCGCCCGGGTCCTGCTCGTACTCCAGCGCCACCGAGGCGAGCTCCTGGAGGTTCTCCACCCGGGTCTCGTCCTGCGGGTCGGTGGAGGCCTGGAGCTCCGCCAGGTAGCCGGTCTCCTCCAGCACGGCTTCCAGCACCGCCGCCGGGCCCGCGCCCGACTCGACGATCTGCCGCAGCCCGGCCATCAGTTCGTTGAACTTGCGCACCGCGTTGGCCGACCGGGCAGCCATCCCGTACGCCTCGTCCACCCGCACCAGCGCCTGCGCGAAGCTGATCCGCTCGCGCTGCGAGAGCGCGTCGATCATCGCCTCCGCGCGGTCGCCGATCCCGCGCTTGGGCACGTTCAGGATCCGCCGCAGCGGCACGGTGTCCTCGGGGTTGGACAGCACCCGCAGGTACGCGAGCACGTCCCGGACCTCCTTGCGCTCGTAGAAGCGCACCCCGCCGACCACCTTGTACGGCAGGCCGACCCGGATGAACACCTCCTCGAACACCCGGGACTGCGCGTTCGTCCGGTAGAAGATCGCCACGTCACCGGGCCGGGCGTCCCCGGCGTCCGTCAGCCGGTCGATCTCGTCGGCGATGTACTGCGCCTCGCCGTGCTCGTCGTCCGCGACGTAGCCGATGACCTTCTCGCCGTGCTCGCCCGCGGTCCAGAGCTTCTTCTCCCGGCGCCCGGTGTTCCGCTCGATCACCGAGTTCGCGGCACTCAGAATCGTCTGCGTGGAACGGTAGTTCTGCTCCAACAGAATCGTGGTCGCGTTCGGGTAGTCCTCCTCGAACTGGAGGATGTTCCGGATCGTCGCGCCACGGAACGCGTAGATCGACTGGTCCGCGTCACCCACCACGCACAGCTCGGCCGGCGGCACCTCCGACAGCCGCCCGGCCGCCGGGTTCACGTAGTCCCCGTCCACCGTCCGCTTCGGCTGCGCGGCCACCGCACCACCGCTCAACTCGCGGACCAACATGTACTGGGCGTGGTTGGTGTCCTGGTACTCGTCCACCAGGATGTGCCGGAACCGCCGCCGGTAGTGCTCGGCCACGTCCGGGAACGCCTGCAGCAGGTTCACCGTGGTCATGATGATGTCGTCGAAGTCCAGCGCGTTGGCCTCCCGCAGCCGCCGCTGGTAGAGGTGGTACGCCTCCGCGAGCTTGCGCTCCATCGGGTTGGCCGCCTGGGCGGCGTACGTCTCCTCGTCGATCAGCTCGTTCTTCAGGTTGCTGATCTTCGAGGTGAACGACTTCGGCGGGAACTGCTTCGGGTCCAGGTCCAGATCCCGGCAGACCAGCGCCATCAGCCGCTGCGAATCCGCCGAGTCGTAGATCGAGAAGCTCGACGTGAAGCCGAGCACCTTGCTCTCCCGCCGCAGGATCCGCACACACGCGCTGTGGAAGGTCGACACCCACATCGCCCGCGCCCGCGGCCCGACCAGCGCCTCGACCCGCTCCCGCATCTCCCCGGCGGCCTTGTTGGTGAAGGTGATCGCCAGGATCTCCCCCGGCTGCACCCCCCGCGCCCCGAGCAGGTACGCGATCCGGTGCGTCAGCACCCGGGTCTTCCCCGACCCGGCCCCGGCCACCAGCAGCAGCGGCCCGCCGGAGTGGACCACGGCCTCCCGCTGCGGGTCGTTCATCCCCTCCAGCAGCTGCGCCGGATCGATCACCGGCCGCGCCGCGCCGTTCCGGTAGAACGCGTCCCGCTCGGCCTGCGCCGCGTGGTCGGTCTGGAACAGCCCGTCCGGCACCGCCTCCTCGTACGAGTCATAGGAGTCGTACGGCGGCGGCTCCTCCTCGTAGGGGGGCTCGTCTGCGGGCGGCTGCTGCTGCGACCTGGCCGAGGACGGAAGCTCGAAGCCGGGGAGCGGAAGATCGTCAAAGAGGCTAGTCATGGCCCTACGAGTCTATGGGCCCGCACCGACAGCCCCGAAGGAAACGGCCCACTCCGCCGGACACCGGACCGCTCCGCGACCACCCGGTGACGGCAGGTCGACGGAGCGGCCGGACCGTCAGACCAGCCGACGCGCCGTCGCCCACCGGGTCAGCTCGTGCCGGTTGCTCAGCTGCAGCTTGCGCAGCACCGCCGACACGTGCGACTCCACCGTCTTCACCGAGATGAAGAGCTGCTTGGCGATCTCCTTGTACGCGTACCCGCGCGCGATCAGCCGGAGCACCTCGCGCTCGCGCTGGGTGAGGCGGTCGAGGTCCTCGTCGACCGGCGGGGTGTCGGTGGCGGCGAAGGCGTCCAGCACGAAGCCGGCCAGCCGCGGCGAGAAGACCGCGTCGCCGTCGGAGATCCGGAAGATCGCGTTGACCAGGTCGGTACCGGTGATGGTCTTGGTGACGTAGCCCCGGGCACCTCCCCGGATCACGCCGATCACGTCCTCGGCGGCGTCGGAGACCGACAGCGCGAGGAACCGCACCCCGTTCGGGTCGGACATCAGCGGGGCGGAGCGGCGCAGCACTTCGACCCCACCCCCGCCGGGCAGGTGGACGTCGAGCAGCACCACGTCGGGCCGGGTCTCGGCCACCACCTGGACCGCCGACTCGACGTCGTCGGCCTCCCCGACCACGTCGATGCCGGTGAGCTCGGTCCGCCCGATCTCGGCCCGCACCCCGGTCCGAAACATCCGGTGGTCGTCCACCAGCACCACCCGGGCAACCCGTTCCGGCCCGGCCCCAGTCCCAGCGGCCCCTGACACAGCGTCAGTCATGTGCTCTCTCCATCTCCAGCTCGACCTCGGTCCCGCCGTCCGGCGCGGGCCGCACCCTCGCGGTGCCGCCGTTGCGCTTCATCCGGCCGATGATCGACTCCCGTACGCCCATCCGGTCCTCCGGCACGCTGTCGGGGTCGAAGCCGGGCCCGTGATCGCGGACGAACACCGACACCGTCCGCCCCTCCACCTCGGCGTAGACCTGGACCGGTCCCCCGCCACCGTACTTGGCGGCGTTGACCGTCGCCTCCCTCGCGGCCTGGATCTGGGCCGCGATCCGGTCGTCCATCGGGCAGTCGCCGACGCAGACCAGCTCGACGGCCACCCCGTGCAGGTCCTCCACCTCGGCCACCACCGAGCGGATCCGCTCGGCCAGGGTGTCCGGGGCGGCCTCGGCGGCGGCCTCGGGGCGGTACAGCCAGAGCCTCAACTCCCGTTCCTGGGCACGGGCGAGCCGGAGCACCTCCTTGGCGTCGTCGGCGTTGCGCTGAATCAGCGTCAGGGTGTGCAGCACCGAGTCGTGCACGTGGGCGGCGATCTCGGCCCGCTCCTGGGCCCGGATCCTGGCGGTCCGTTCGGTGCCGAGGTCCTGCCACATCCGCAGCGCGTACGGGCCGACCAGCACCAGCACGCCGGCCAGCACCGCGAGCGCGGCCTCGATCACCGAGGACACCGTGGAGTCGCCGCCCTGCAGGATCAGGAAGCCGACGGTGCCCGCGACCACCAGCAGCACCCCGGCGCCGACCCTGGTGTACGCGGCCCGCCGCTTGGTGCCCTCCTCGAGCCCGAACCAGCGCTGCCAGCGCGAGTCGTCGGCCTGCCGCCAGACCAGTGCGACGCCGACCCCGACGGTGAGCAGCGGCCACATGTACGGCTTGGCGGTCTGGATGTGCAGGGCGCTGAGCAGCGCCATGATCCCGACCACCAGCAGCAGCAGGGCGAGCAGCTGGCCGAGCCCGCCCTTGGCCGGCCGGGAGTCCGTGACGGCCTCGCCGGCCACCGCCGTCTCGCCGTGGAAGGTGCGCTGCAGCAGCTCGCGCAGCCGGCCGATCCGGCGCGGGCGGCCCTTGCGCAGTTCGGCGCCGCCGACCACCGCGTCGGCGGGCACGAACCCGCCGTTGACGTACGCCCAGCGCGGCCCGGCGCCCGGCGCGGGCTCGCCGATGCCGATCGGCACCACGAACCAGAACGCCGCGTACAGCAGCACCCCGATCCCCTGCGCGAAGAACAGCAGCACGAAGGCGACCCGGACCCAGGTGACCGGCAGGCCGAGGTGCAGGGCCAGGCCGTGCGCCACGCCGCCGAGCATCCGGCCGTGCGGGCTGCGGTAGAGCCGACGGTACGGCGGCGACGCCACCCCGAGGTCGCCTGACGGCGCGTCAGGGGTGCGCGGTCCCTCGGCTGCGAGGGGTCTGGGATCGGTGCCTGGTGCTGCCACGCCACCGATGGTCACACGTCCGCGACCCCCGGCGCATCAGGGTGACACCCCCGATCCTTCTCAGGGAGAGATCAGGGTCCGTACCGGGCACCGGAAGGTTGGGCACGAGCGGCCGGACCAGCAGGATGGGGGCATGACGGATGACCAGATCACCGCGCCGGGCCCGACGGGCACGCCGGCCGACCCCGAGCGGCAGCGCCCGCCGCTGAACCGCAGCGAACGGCACCGGGTGGTGGCCGGGGTCTGCGGCGGTCTCGGGCGGCACCTGGACATCGACCCGGTGGTGTTCCGGGTGGTGATCGCGGTGCTCTGCCTCTCCGGCGGCCTCGGCCTCTTCCTGTACGGCCTGGCCTGGCTGATCGTGCCGCGCGAGCCGGCCGCCGACGGCCGCCAGGGCCGGACCGAGCTCCAGCGCGTGCTGACCGGCCGGGTGGACGGGCAGTCGATCGGCGCGGTGCTGCTGACCGTGATCGGCACCGGGGTGTTCTTCTCCTCGATGGGCGACGGCGGGCAGCTGTTCCCGATCCTGCTGCTCGGCGGCCTGATCCTGCTGGCCGTCCGGTACGACCCCGAGCGGCGCCGCCGGGGCCGGCACTTCCACCCGCAGGACGGCCCGGCCGGTCCGTACGACCGGCCGGTCGACGACGGCGGCCACCCGTACGACCTCGGCGGCGCCCCGGCCGACTGGCGGGCGCGGGCGGCCGAGCAGCACGCCCGGGAGCGGTCGGCGGGCACCGTACCGGCCGACACCCCGCCGCCGGGTCCCTCCGGCTACCTCTGGGACCCGCGGCACCCGGAGCGCAACCCGTACGCCGGACAGCCGCCGCAGGCTCCCCAGCCGCCGCGCCCGCCGCACGAGGCCCTGCCCTGGTGGCAGCGCACCGACCTGCCGACGGGCGACCCGCTGCGCAAGAACCCCCCGTCCACCCCGCTGCCGCCGCCGCGGCCGCAGGCGGTGGTGCGGCACCGGGAGCGGTCGTTCCTCGGCCCGGCCGGGCTGCTGCTGGCCGGCGGCGCGGGCTCGCTGGCCTGGTGGCTGACGCGGAGTCAGGACGGCACGGCGCACCTCGCCACCGTGCTGGCGGCCGCCCTGCTCGCGCTCGGGGTGGTGATCCTGCTGGGCACCCGGTACGGCCGGGCCCGCGGGCTGACCGTGCTCGCGGTGCTGCTGACCATCGCGCTGTCCGGGATCTCGGGCTCGAACATCACCCTGGAGGGAAGTTTCGGCGACCGGGTGTGGGCACCGGCCTCGGTCGCCGAGGTGCGGACCGAGTACCGGCTCGGCGCCGGTGACGCCACCCTCGACCTGAGCGGGATCGACCCGGCGGGCGGCACCGTCACCACGGCGGTCAAGGTCGGCGCGGGTGATCTGCGAGTGACCGTCCCCAACAACGTGGAAGTCCGACTGACCCT
This sequence comes from Kitasatospora gansuensis, assembly GCF_014203705.1. Classification (NCBI taxonomy): domain Bacteria; kingdom Bacillati; phylum Actinomycetota; class Actinomycetes; order Kitasatosporales; family Streptomycetaceae; genus Kitasatospora; species Kitasatospora gansuensis. The sequence continues at coordinate 4,826,021 of NZ_JACHJR010000001.1, read as the reverse complement.
GCACAGCGCCCTGGGCGACATCCGGGTCGCCGACCGCAACCTGTCCTCGGGGGCGGGCAACAACGTGGAGTACCAGTTGCATCCGACCAACGGTCAGCCGTCCAAGGGGACGCTCGACCTCACCCTCACGCTCGGCCTCGGCGACCTGATGGTGGTGCAGTCATGAGGAAGCACCGGCTGGACGTCTTCTCCCTGATCGCGGGCACCCTGTTCACCGTGGTCGCGGTGCTCTACCTGGTCGCCTCACTGAACGACCGCGCGGTGAACGGCCGGATCGTGCTCCCGGTCACCTTCATCGTGCTCGGCACGGCCGGCCTGGCCGGCGCGGTGGCCGCGATGACCCGGCGCGGCCGGCCGGCGGAGCTGCCGACCGACCCGAAAGACACGCCCTAGGACTGCACCGCGCCCAGGTCCAGCTGGTCGCCGTTCTTGGTGACGGTGTACTTGGGCAGCGGCTTGGTGGCCGGTCCGTTGATCACCGCGCCGGTGGTGGCGTCGAACTTCGAGCCGTGGCAGGGGCAGTACATCTGGTTGTTCTTCGGGGCGTCCACGGCGCAGCCGGAGTGGGTGCAGACCGAGGAGAAGCCGCAGTACTGCCCGGCCTTGGGCTGCACGATGTAGACCGCGTCGCCGGAGGCCGGGTCCTTCACCTGGGCCGATCCCCCGACCGGGACACTCGCCGCGGCGACCGAGACCTTCGCCGCACCGCTGCCCGACGGCACACCCGACGGAACGGCGCCCGGCGTGGGCGTCGGACCCGGAGCGGCGGTGGTGGTCTTCTCGTCCCGCCCGAAGGTGGCGGTCAGCGACCCGGCCAGCAGCCCGGCGCCGCCCAGCGCGACGGCCGCGATGCCGCCGTCCACCAGCGCCCGGCGGCGGACCTGGTCCTCGGCCAGCCCGCGCCCGCGGTCCTTGCCGGAGCGCTCGGCCAGGTAGCCGTCCACCGACAGGTACGGCGTGCCCGCCAGCACCAGCGGCAGCCAGGCCATCAGGTAGACCAGGTCGTTGCCGAGGTAGTACGGGGAGACGTTCCAGCTGACGGTCAGCCAGAGGCTGAGGCTGATCAGGGTGCCGCCGGTGGCCGCGATCCGGCCCCAGAGGCCGAACAGGGTGCCGAGGCCGACCGCCAGCTCGCCGAAGGCGATCGCCAGCGCGAAGAAGGTCGGGTAGTCCAGCGCCGGACCGAGCGCCCAGCCGATCGGGCTGTGCGGCTTGACGGCGGTGGTCTGCGAGACGAAGGAGGCCGCGTCACCGGCCCCGGCCAGGTAGTGCGAGTCCGCGAGCTTGTCGAAGGCGGCGTAGACGAAGGTCAGCCCGAGGAACAGCCGGAGCGGCAGCAGTGCGTACCGGGTGCCCAACTCCCGCCGCTGCGCCGCTCGTTCCGCTCTTCCCGACTGTTCCGGCCCACCATGCCCCACCGCCATGCGCCGACACCCTTCGCTCACTGCCCGTCAACTGCTGACAGGTCCGGTCCGATTCTGCCCGTTGCACCGCTGTTTCGGTGGCACGGCCCCCTACCGAGACGGCCGCGCCGCCGCCCCCACAAGTACGGGGGCGGCGGCGCGGCCGTTCATCACACGGTGGGATTACTCCCACTCGATGGTGCCCGGGGGCTTGCTGGTGACGTCCAGCACCACCCGGTTGACGTCCTTGACCTCGTTGGTGATCCGGGTCGAGATCTTCGCCAGCGCCTCGTACGGCAGGCGGGACCAGTCGGCCGTCATGGCGTCCTCGGAGGAGACCGGGCGCAGCACGATCGGGTGACCGTAGGTGCGGCCGTCGCCCTGCACGCCGACGCTGCGGACGTCCGCCAGCAGGACCACCGGGCACTGCCAGATCTCGCGGTCCAGACCGGCGAGGGTGAGCTCCTCGCGGGCGATCGCGTCGGCCTCGCGGAGCAGGTCCAGCCGCTCCTTGGTGACCTCACCGACGATCCGGATGCCCAGGCCGGGGCCCGGGAACGGCTGGCGCTGGACGATCTCCTCCGGCAGGCCGAGCTCCTGGCCGACCATCCGGACCTCGTCCTTGAACAGCTTGCGCAGCGGCTCGATCAGCTTGAACTGCAGGTCCTCGGGCAGTCCGCCGACGTTGTGGTGCGACTTGATGTTGGCGGTGCCGGTGCCGCCACCGGACTCCACCACGTCCGGGTACAGGGTGCCCTGGACCAGGAACTCGACCTCTTCGCCGTGCTCGCCGGCCTCGGCCACGATCTCGGCCTGGGCCTGCTCGAAGACCCGGATGAACTCCCGGCCGATGATCTTGCGCTTCTCCTCGGGGTCGCTGACCCCGGCCAGCGCGGTCAGGAAGCGCTCCTCGGCGTCGACCACCTTGAGCTGGATGCCGGTGGCGGCGACGAAGTCCTTCTCGACCTGCTCGGTCTCGCCCTTGCGCATCAGACCGTGGTCGACGTAGACGCAGGTGAGCTGCGAGCCGATGGCCCGCTGCACCAGCGCGGCGGCGACGGCGGAGTCCACGCCACCGGAGAGGCCGCAGATGGCGCGCTTGCTGCCGACCTGCTCGCGGATCAGCGCGACCTGCTCGTCGACCACGTTGACGGTGGTCCAGTTCGGCGCGATCCCGGCACCCCGGTAGAGGAAGTGCTCCAGGATCTGCTGGCCGTGCGTCGAGTGCAGCACCTCGGGGTGGTACTGGACCCCGTAGAGCTTCTTCTCGTCGTTCTCGAAGGCGGCGACCGGCACCACGTCGGTGGACGCGGTGACGGTGAAGCCCTCGGGGGCGGCCGAGCAGGCGTCGCCGTGCGACATCCAGACCGACTGCTCGGCCGGGGTGCCCTCGAACAGGGTGGAGCCGGACTTGCTGACGTGCAGGCCGGTGCGGCCGTACTCGCGGGCGCCGGAGTTGTCGACGGTGCCGCCGAGCGTGATCGCCATCAGCTGGAAGCCGTAGCACATGCCGAAGACCGGCACCCCGGCCTCGAAGATCGCGCGGTCCAGGCGGGGCGCGCCGTCCTCGTAGACCGAGGAGGGGCCACCGGACAGGATGATCGCCTTCGGGTTCTTGGCGAGCATCTCGGCCACCGGCATGGTGCTCGGGACGATCTCGCTGTAGACCCGGGCCTCACGCACCCGACGGGCGATGAGCTGGGCGTACTGGGCGCCGAAGTCGACCACCAGTACGGTGTCGAGCTCGGGAGCGGACTGGTCGGGAGTAGCAGAGGACACGGACGGCCTTCCGGCAGCGAAACGGAGGTGCCGCGCGCAGCGCGACCTTGGAAGGGTGGTGGCGGGCGGCGGGTGGGGGTGTCACTGCGATTCTACCGGCCGACACACCAGCGCTGTTTCACCCGCATGCCCGAGCCGCCCGGCGTGACCGGCGCCACGCAGGATCGTTGCTCCTGACGACCGCACCTTCCGGGTCGCGCCCGCCAGGCGCGAGGCCGGCCGGGCGGTCGAACCCGACCCATGCGCGTGGATCTCTCAGTCCACCGGCGCGCGTGGCGCCGCCGCTCCCCTGTCGGGGACGGCCCGCCGTGGGACCGTGCGCGGGTGGTGTGACCGGATCGGCAGGGGACAGCCGCCCGGGCACGACTGAACCAGTGAAAGAGGTACGGCGGCCTGCGTCCGGGACGCCGGGCTCCGGTCGCCGTACCTCTGGACCTCTCGACCCGTCCCCAACTAGCCACTACTACGGAGCGTAGTCGACCTTCCGGTCTGATTCGCTCGTCTCCGAACCGTCGGACAGGGTACGCCGCTCCGGCCCCGTGGGAGTCGGACTGTACCGAACTGCGTCGAACCGGTTGCAGACCCGGGGCTCCGTCCAGCACGATGCTGGATGCGGGGTTGACCTGCCGTCAGCCTGAACATCACGCTCCGTTAAGGGCCGCCCCGCGCCCGGACCATCCTTCCGGACGGCGCTCATCCCCCGGCGCCGTCAACCGCAGCACCGGCGCCGCCCTGACGCCGTGTGCTGAACGACAAAGGGCCCCGTTCCCCCGCGGGGCCCTTTGCCCGTCCGGCTACGGTTCGGGCGTGTGCGAGTCCAGTACTTCGCCGGTGAACGGGACATGGCTGGGCCGCGGCGGGAGCACGGGCGGCACCACCGGCAGCACCGGCACCGTTGGCACCGGCGCGCGGCGGAACAGCAGCGGCACCGCGAACGCGCCGACCGCCGTCCACACCAGGTTGGCCGCCAGGACGGAGAACAGCGCCAGGCCGACCGAGACCTCGGCACCCACGGGGTCCCCCGAGTCGAGCCCGAACTCCTCACCGGCCGTTGCGCGCAGGTCGAAGCCGCTCCACTGGGTCATCCCGGAGAGCAGCATCAGCAGGCTCGCGCCGACCCAGTGGAAGCCCGCCGCCCGGATCCGGCCGACCAGGTCGAACCGCCGCACCGCCCAGCCGAGCACCAGGGCGGACGCCAGCGCGAGCAGCACGGTCCACCGCCAGTGGCCGGTCAGGTCGGCCAGGTCGAAGATCGAGAAGTCGTGGTCCAGTTCGTCGCGCAGGTCGATCCCGGCCGGGGGCGCGCTGCGCTGCTCCCACATCCCCACCGTGGCGCCCGAGCCGAAACCGAGCAGGTTCAGCCCGAGGTTGGGCAGCGCCACGAGTCCCAGCAGGGTCACCTCCGCCGACAGCCGCGAAGCCGTCAGAACCAGCGCCACCACGGTGGCCACCGCGACCGTCAGCGACAGCGCCCGGGCGGCGGCCGCCGCACTCGCCGTCCAGTCGCCGTAGGTCCCGCGCAGCCTGTCCGCGCCGAACACCCCCGCGGCCAGCGCTGTGGCCAGGAGGGCCGAGCCGAGGGTCGACCAGGCCGTGCCGGCCGACACCGTCACATGGTCGGCGAAGCCGAACTGGAACAGCCAGCCCAACGGCCCGCCCAGTTCCTCCCGATTGCCAGCCGGGCGGTGATCGACCCCGGCGAGCAGGCCGAGCCCGGCGGTGACCGCCACCGCCAGCAGCACCGGGCGACCGGCCTCGGCCAGCAGCCGGCGAATGGTCGGCTCCGGTGCCAGGCGCCGCCGAGCCGCCCGGAGGCCGTACGCGAACAGCACGGCCCAGAGCACGGTGACCGTCATCGGCAGCACCCAGATCTGGTTGACCAGCTCCGGAGACCCCTCGCCACCGACCTGGGAGCGACTGCCGACCGGGCCGCCGAAAGCGGCCAGGACGACCGCGAGCGCGACGCCGAAGCGAGTGCCGAAAGCAAGCGATGTGTGCTCGGAGTCCAGAGTGATCGTCAGCAGCAGGGCGGCCGCCAGCAGCAGACCGGTCGGCGCGGCCACCGCTCTCAGCGCCGGGCGCCAGTCCGCTTCGGTGAACCAGCGCACGGCGGCGGGCCGGTGCCGGGGCTCGACCTCCACCCCGGCTCCCCAACTGCCCTTCTCCCGCGGCAGATCGAGACCACCGCTGCCGAACTCGACCTCACCGATCGCGAACGACCGCCCGCACGCCGCGCAGCGCGTCGCCCCTTCGGCCGACGCCGCCCCGCAGTCATCGCAGATCGCCATGTGCCCCCCTCGTCAGGGGCTGTTTATCCCACCGGTGTCGAGAGGGTGTCAACCGAGCTTCTTCGGCACCTTCGGCACCGGGAGCAGCAGCTCGCCGAAGGCCCCCTTCGGGACCGCCGGGGCCTGCGGGGAGACCGCGGCCACCCGGCGGTACTCCTCGCCCTGCTCCGGACGGGCGTCCGCCTCACCCTTGTTGGGCCACATCGACATCGCCCGCTCGGCCTGGGCGGTGATGGTGAGCGAGGGATTGACGCCGAGGTTGGCGGAGATGGCGGAGCCGTCCACCACGCTGATCCCGGGGTAGCCGTAGAGCCGCTGGTACGGGTCGACCACACCGTTCTCGGGACTGTCGGAGATCGGGCAGCCGCCGAGGAAGTGGGCGGTCATCGGGATGTCGAAGATCTCGCCGACCGTGCTGCCGGCGAAGCCGTTGATCGACTCGGCCAGCGCCCGGGCGCCCGCCTCGGCGGCCGGGATGTACGTCGGGTTCGGCGCGCCGTGGCCCTGACGGGAGGTCAGCTTGCCCTTGCCGAGGCCGGACTTCTTCAGCGAGACCGTGATCGAGTTGTCCAGCGACTGCATCACCAGGCCGATGATGGTCTTCTCCGACCAGCGGTGCTGGTTCATCGACCGCGCGAAGATCACCGGGTGACTGGCCGCCGTGACGGCGTACCGCAGCCAGCGCGGCCCGCGGCCGACGCCTGGCACCTGCTGCACGCTGAGCGCGCCCATCGCGTTGGAGCCCCGGCCGTAGCGGACCGGCTCGATGTGGGTGTTCTCGTCCGGGTGGATCGAGGAGGTGATCGCCACCCCCTTGGTGAAGTCCACCTTCTCGCCGTACCGCCGGTCGGTGGTGGAAGCCCCCACCAGCGCCTCGGAGTTGGTCCGGGTCAGCTCGCCGAGCTTGGCCGAGATGGCGGGCAGGAAGCCGTTGTCGCGCATCCTGTGCAGCAGGGTCTGGGTGCCGTAGGTGCCGGCCGCGACCACCACCTTGGCGGCGGTGACGGTCCTGGCCCCGGCCTTCTCCCGGTCCTTGGAGCGGGAGTTGGTGCGCCGGACGTCGACCGCATAGCCACATTCCCCGTTGGCGCCCTCGATCTGGCGCAGCCGCTCGACGGTGGTGAGCGGGTGGATCTCGGCGCCGTTCCGCTCGGCCAGGTAGAGGTAGTTCTCGGTCAGGGTGTTCTTGGCCCCGTGCCGGCAGCCGGTCATGCACTCGCCGCACTCGATGCAGGACTTCCGCTTCGGCCCGGCCCCGCCGAAGTACGGGTCCTCCACCTCGGTGCCCGGCGCGACCTTCGCCTCCCCGTCACCGTCCCGGCCGTCGCCGAAGAAGACCCCGACCGGCGCCAGGTGGAAGGTGTCGGCGACGCCCATCTTCTCGGCGGCGGCCTTCAGGTGGACGTCGGAGGGGGTGATGGTCGGGTTGGTGCGTACCCCGAGCATCCGCTGGGCCTGGTCGTAGAACGGGCCCAACTCCTCCTGCCAGTCGGTGATGTGCTGCCACTGCCGGTCCTCGAAGAACGGCTTCGGCGGCACGTACAGGGTGTTGGCGTAGTTCAGCGAGCCGCCGCCGACCCCGGCCCCGCCCAGCACCAGGACGTTGGCCAGCAGGTGGATCCGCTGGATGCCGTACAGGCCGAGGGCGGGGGCCCAGAGGTAGTTCTTGGTGTCCCAGGAGTTCTTCGGCAGCTCGTCCGGGCCGTACCGCCGCCCGGCCTCCAGCACCGCGACCCGGTAGCCCTTCTCGGTCAGCCGCAGCGCGGCCACCGACCCACCGAAACCCGAGCCGACCACGACCACGTCGTAGTCGAAAGTGTCCTGCGTCATGAGCTGCAACTCCTAGAGAACCACGTCTACTTGAACCGCAGGACCTTCAACGCCTTCAGGCTGGTGGTGAACAGCGCGGCGAACTTCTCGTCGTCCAGGCCGAGCGAGGGCGCGATCGGCAGCATCCGCTGGGTGGCGATGGTCTGCGCCTCGGTGTAGCGCAGGATGCCGTCCGAGCCGTGCCGGCGGCCGAGCCCGGAGTCGCCCATGCCGCCCATCGGCGCGGCCACCGAGCCGTAGGCCGCGGCGTACGCCTCGTTCACGTTCACGGTGCCGGTGTGCAGCCGGGCCGCGATCGCCCGGCCGCGCCGGGCGTCCTTGGTCCAGACGCTCGAATTCAGGCCGTACGTGGTCGAGTTGGCCGCCTCGACGGCCTCGTCCTCGGTGTCGAAGCGGTAGACCGAGACCACCGGGCCGAAGGTCTCCTCGCCGCAGACCGCCATGCCGGGGGTGACCCCGTCCAGGATGGTCGGCTCGAAGAACAGCGGGCCGAGGTCGGGGCGGGCCTGACCGCCCGCCAGCACGGTGGCGCCCGCCTTCACGGCCTCCTCGACGTGCCGGGTGACGGTCTCCAACTGCCGGTCGGAGACCAGTGATCCCATGTCCGCCCCGTACGCCAGACCGCCGCCGAGCCGCAGCGCGCTGGTCCGCTCGGCGAACCGGCGGAGGAACTCCTCGGCTACCGAGCGGTGCACGTAGAGCCGCTCGATCGAGATGCAGAGCTGCCCGGCGGAGGAGAAGCAGGCCCGGACGGCACCTTCGGCGGCCTTGTCCAGGTCGGCGTCGGCGAGCACCAACAGGGCGTTCTTGCCGCCGAGTTCGAGCGAGGCGCCGACCAGCCGGGCGGCGGCGCGCTGGGCGACCTCGCGGCCGGTCCTGGTGGAGCCGGTGAACGAGACGTAGTCGGCGTGCTCGACCACGGCCGGGCCGATCACCGGCCCGTCGCCGATCACGATCTGCCAGAGGTCGGCGGGCAGCCCGGCCTCGATCAGCAGCTCCCGGGCCCAGAGCGCGGTCAGCGCGGTCTGCGTGTCCGGCTTGTTGACCACCGCGTTGCCGGCCACGAACGCGGGCAGCGCGTCGCCGACCGAGAGCTCCAGCGGGTAGTTCCACGGCGAGATCTGACCGATCACGCCCTTCGGGCGGCGGGCCTCGATCGCGTGCGTGAGCACCGGCATGGCGCCGCCGCGACGGCGGTCGCGCAGGTAGGACGGGGCCTTGCGACCGTAGTGCCGGGCTGCCAGCGCGGCGCCGAGCACCTCCTCGAAGGCGTGCAGCCTGGCCTTGCCGGTCTCGGCCTGGATCAGGTCCAGCACCTCGTCCTGCCGCTTCAGCAGCAGGTCGTGGAAGCGCAGCAGCACCCCGGCCCGGCGGCGGACCGGCAGCGCGGCCCACGCCTTCTGGGCCCGCCTGGCCAGCTGGTACGCCACCTCGACGTCGGCCGGGGTGGACTGCGGCAGGGTGGCCAGCCGCTCGCCGGTGAGCGGCGCGGTGGTGTGCACCAGCTCGGGCTCGCCGGTCGCGGTGACGCCCTGGGCGAGCCGGGCGACCAGGGCCGCCGGGACGGCCGAGGCGACCGTCCGGGCCGCGCCCGGGGCGGCGGGGTTGCGTCCGGTGGTCTGTCCGACTGCCGTGGTGTCCGTCATGGGGCGCAGCCTAGGCGCTCGACGACCCGAACGGTACCCGTCGGTAACAGAAAAGTATCTGTGGCCGATCTTTATCTGGTCGGGACGAACTCGTTCAGTACCGTGGTCAGGATCCGCTGCCCGACGACCCAGTCCTTGTCGTTGTCGGGCGTGGCCACCAGCAGGGTGTACGAGGTGCCCTTGGCGTCCCGGAACTCCACGTCCTTGACGTGCCGTCGGATGCCGTCCTTGGTGTAGGTGAACTCCCAGACCGCGCCCTCGGCCCCGTTCACGTCCACCTTGGTCAAAGCCACCTGCCGGTAGTCCTTGCCGGACTTGACCGTGGTCTCCAGCTCCCGGAAGTGCGCGATCGGCTCCAGCGGCTGCCCGACCGCCACCGCGAACTGCAGGTAGCGCTGCCGGTTGTCCGGCGAGTAGTAGATCTGGGTGTTCTCCACCGACCGCACCCAGGTGCCGCCCTCGGTCGGCAGCAGGAAGCGGAACCCACCCGGGTCGTCCGTCCAGCGGTAGCCCTTCGGAGCCGGCATCGGCGCGGGCGAGCTCTGCGACACCGGCGGGTTCGGGTCCTCGGACGACTTGCCGGTCATCGCGTACGTGGCGCCCCCGGCCAGCAGCGCGGTGACCACCCCGGCCACCAGCACCCGGGGCCAGAACCGACGGCGGGTCAGCCGCGCGGTCGGCGGCTCCGGCGCGGCCACCGGCCCGTTCGACCCGTCCGGTCCGTCCGGCCCGGACCGGTCCACCACCGGGACGGACTGGGTCGGCTCCACCTGCGGCCGGGGCGCGGGCGCGGCCTTGATCTCCAGGGTGTGACCGGCCGTCACCTCCGCCAGCATCCGCAGCGCCTGGTCGGCACCGGGCCGGTCGGCCGGGTCCTTGGCCATCAGCGCCGCCAGCACCGGGCCGAGCGCACCCGCCCGGCGCGGCTCCGGCAGCGGCTCCCCGACCACGGCGGCCAGCGTGGTGATCGGCGAGCTGCGCTTGAACGGCGACTCGCCCTCCACCGCCGCGTACAGCGTCGCGCCCAGACCCCACAGGTCCGAGGCCGGTCCGGGACGCTCGCCCTGGGCCCGCTCCGGCGCCAGGTAGTCCGGCGATCCGACCAGGTCCCCCGGCCTGGTCAGCTCGGTCGAGCCCTCGAAGGTGGCGATCCCGAAGTCCAGCAGCACCACCCGTCCGGTGCCGTGCTCCAGCAGGACGTTGGCGGGCTTCACATCCCGGTGCAGCACGCCGAGTTGGTGTCCCCGGTGCAGCGCGGCCAGCACCTGGGTGCCGACCCCGGCCGCCTCCCGGGGCGTCAGGGTGCCGTCCTGGCTGATCACATCGGCCAGCGAACGGCCGTCGATCAGCTCCATCACGATCCACGGCCGGCCGTCCTGCTCCAGCACGTCGTGGATGGTGATCACGCCGGGGTGCTTGATCCGGGCGGCGGCTCTGGCCTCGCGCTTCATCCGGGACTGGAGGATCTCCAGTTCCTCCTCCGGCAGGTGGCTGACCGTCAGTTCCTTGACCGCCACCTCGCGGTCCAGGAGCTCGTCCCTGGCCTGCCAGACCGTGCCCATCCCGCCCCGGCCGAGCCGCTCGCCCAGCGCGTATCTGCCGGCCAGCAGCCGCTGACCCTCCCCTGCGTCCACAGTGGCTGCTCCCCCGTACCAGGCGTTCGAATCACGTTCCCTGCACAGGTTAGATCAGCCCCCGAACGCGACCACCGCCGCCAGGGCCGCTGCCAGCAGCACCAGCACCCCGCCGACCAGCAACGGCCCCAGCAGCAACGGGCTGACCCGCCGTCCGGCCCGACCCGCCGTCACCACCGGGGTCTTCGCCCGCGGCCTGCGCACCACCGGACCGCGCGGCCGCACCACCGGCAGCAACGGGGTGACCCGCTCGAACGGCTCCGGCGCCGCGGCCAGGAACGCGGCCAGCCAGGACCGCAGCTGTCCCAGCGTCAGACCGCCGGCCAGCAGCCCCTCCACCACCGGACGGAGCGGACCGCAGCCGTCCGCCGGAGCCGACCGCCCGTCCCGGACCGCCGCCAGCAGCTCCCCCAACTCCCGCTCCGGGTACGGCGGGTGACCGGTCAGCAGCCGGTACATCAGCACCCCGAGCGCCCAGCCGTCCCCGGCCGCCCCGCCGACCGGCGCCCACCGTTCGGCCCGCACCCCGAGCAGCACCGCCCGCGCCTCGTACACCCGGCGTGGCACCGGACCGCCCAGCGCGGCGCAGTACCCCTCCTCCGCCGCCCCGGCCAGCAGCCCGCCGAGCAGCGCCGCGCCGTCCTCACCGACCAGCACCGACTCCATCGAGACGTTCCCGTGCACCAGCCCGGCCCGGTGCAGCGCGCCCAGCGCACCCGCCAGGTCCGCCGCCAACTCCGCCACCCGGTAAGGCGACCACGGCCGCTCGGCCAGCTCCGCCAGCGGCACCCCGGCGGGCAGCTCCTCGGCCACCCAGAGCCGCCGCCCCTCGACGAACGCCCCGAAACCCCGCAGCAGCCGCGGATGCGCCGGCACCGTCGCGAGACCGGCCGCCAGCCGCTCGGCCAGCCCGGTCCACGGCTCGGCGTCCCAGTCGTCCTGGTTCAGCAGCTCCGGCAGGTCGAGCGCGGCCAGCCGGGTCTGCTCCCCGCTGTGCAGCTCCACCACCCGCACCGCAGCACCGATCGGACGGTCCGTCACCCGGTACCGCCCGCCCACCACCTGCCCCGGGGCCAGCATGCGTCGTCCCTCCCTAGGGGTGTCACAGTACGCGGGCTACCCTCGAAAGCATGGACTGGACCGATCTGATCGACGTGGCCTTCGACGCCCTGGGCAGCGACAGCAACAAGAGCTCGGCCCTGCACTCGGTGCAGCAGGCCGCCCGGCCCGACGAACTGCCGGTCGCCGCCACGGCCGGCCGCCACCCCGACCACTTCCGCAAGGGCGCACTGGTCCTCACCACCCACCGCCTGGTCTTCCTGAAGGACGGGAAGCCCCCGCTGCCGGTTCCGCTGGAGGGCGTCACCGACGTGACCGTCACCAGGAGCCGCCTGAACGGCGAGATCCTCAAGGTGGTCGCCCTCACCGGCGCCCACCGCTTCGAGGAGGTCGACAAGGCCGAGTTCTTCGCCGAACAGCTCCGCGGCACCGCCCGGACCGCCCGCGACCGCCACCGCGCCCCGGCGGCCCCCGCCGCCGACCTGCTCGACCAGCTGGAGCGGCTCGCCGCCCTGCACACCGCGGGCGCCCTCACCGACGCGGAGTTCGCCCTCGCCAAGACCAGGCTGCTCCAGGGCTGAGCTACGGCGCGGGCTGGAAGCTGTCGAAGGACACCTGCCGGGCCTGCACCAGGTCGGCCGACGTCCAGGTCGCGTCCGGGCTGGTCCAGTAGATCGCGTAGCCGTACTTGCCGGTCACCACGGCGCGGTTGAGCGCGTGCAACCGGGTGCCGTCCTTGTCGTACGTCCACTCCCAGTCGGCCGCATTGGTCCAGGAGCGGTAGCTGACCTGCCGGGTGCCCAGGCTCTTGTAACCGGAGAACTTGCCCTCCCGGTCGCGCTCCTGCCACTCCTTCAGCGCGCTCGACCCCGGGGCGTCCGTCCAGTCCACGATCATCGTGCTGCCGTTGCCCCGGTAGACGTACTGGCTGCCGTTGTTGCGGACCCCGTCCTCCTTGAGCCAGTCCGGCAGCTTGATCGTGAAGCCCTGGGCGCCACGCACCTCCCGATAGCCCGTCAGCTGCGGCGTCGGCGTGGGACTCGGGGACGGAGCCGTCGACGCCGCCGGACTGGCCGCCGGGCTCGAAGCCGCCGGGCCGGGCACGGCCGGGGCGCTGGCCGCGGGCGACTTCGCGGCGTCCGCCGAGCCCGCCGCCGCCTTCTTCTTCCACGGCTGCCACATCATCAGCACCCCCGCCACCAGCACGGCGACCACCAGTACCGCCGCCACCGTCAGCAGCGTCCGCCGGGACGGCGCCGCCGCCGGTATCGCGGCCACCTCGGTGGTCGACTCCGCCCGCACGGTGCCCTCGGCCATCACCCGGCGCAGCAGCGGCCGGGCCGCCGCCGCGTCCACCCGCAGCGACGGGTCCTTCTCCAGCAGTCCTTCGATCAGCGGCGCCAGCAGCCGCCCGGCGTTCACCGGCGGCGTCAGCGGCTCGGTCATCACGGCCGTCAGGGTGGCCAGCGCGGAGCCCCGGTCGTACGGGGGCCGGCCCTCGACCATCGCGTACAGCGTGCCGCCCAGCGACCACAGGTCGGCCGGCGGTCCGGGCTTCTGGCCCCGGGCCCGCTCCGGCGAGATGTACGAGGGCGCGCCGACCAGCATGCCGGTGGAGGTGACCGAGGTGTCGCCCTCCACGCTGGCGATGCCGAAGTCGGTCAACACCACCCGGCCGTCGTCCCCGATCAGCACGTTGGACGGCTTCACGTCCCGGTGCAGGATGCCCAACTCGTGGGCCTCGCACAGCACTCCGAGCACCTCGAGGGCGATCTCGGCGGCCCGGACCGGCGACAGCGGGCCGTCCTCCTTGATCACCTCGGCCAACGAGCGGCCGCCGACCAGCTCCATCACGATCCACGGCCGGTCGTCCTCCTCGACCACGTCGAAGACCGTCACCGCCGCCGTGTGCCTGATCCGGGCGGTCGCCTTGGCCTCGCGCAGGGTCCGGACCACCAGACGGTGGCGGTCCTGCTCGTCGACGCCGTCGTGCATCCGGAGTTCCTTGACCGCGACCGTCCGGCCGAGCATCTCGTCCTCGGCCCGCCAGACGGTGCCCATGCCACCGCGCCCCAGCACCCCGGTCAGCCGGTAACGCCCGCCCAACAGACGTCCGCCGGTCTCGGTCATCGCCACGTCCCCCATAGTGCGGTCGGCCAAGCCCCCATCATGTCGTGTCACCCCGACCGCGCGTCAGCCACCCCCGGACAGAACGGAGTTCGTACTCGACCCGTGATCGGAAATGACTGTTCCCGGCCACTTCGACGCTGCTAGCGTTCGCCGTCGTTCACTTCTTCTCCCCAGGGAACCCCCATCATGAGCACCGACCTGCCCGGCCCCGCCCTCCCCGCACCGCCGGTAGCCCCCGCCCCGGCCCCGGAGGCCCCGAAGGCAGCGGGCATCGCCGTCCTCGCCGCCGTCGGCGCCGCGATCGTCGCCGGTCTGGCGTACGGCTTCATCGCCAAGGCCATCGAGCGCGAGATCGGCTGGGCCGTGATCGGCATCGCCGCCGCCGTCACCTTCACGCTGGGCAGGCTCGGCGGCCGGAACCCGGTGCTGCCGGTGGTCAGCGCGGTGCTGACCGTCTTCGGCCTGTTCTTCGGTCAGCTGTTCACCACGGCGCTGTTCGGCCACGAGGAGACCGGTCTCTCCGTCGTCGACCTGCTGACCAGCCAGCTGGACCTCACCTTCGAGGTCTGGAAGTCCGCCCGTGACTTCATGGACCTGCTGTTCTACGGCATCGCGGTGTACTTCGGCTACACCTACACCGCCAAGTTCGCCTCGTCCTGACCGCACATGCCGAAGGCCCCCGCTGCACGCAGCGGGGGCCTTCGGCATGTGACCCGGCGTCAGCGGGGCTGCGCGGGGTTGACCGTCACCTCGACGCGCTGGAACTCCTTGAGCTCCGAGTAGCCGGTGGTGGCCATCGCCCGGCGCAGCGCGCCGAACAGGTTCATGGTGCCGTCGGGGGTGTGCGACGGACCGGTGAGGATCTCGGCCGTGCTGCCCACGGTGCCGAGGTTCACCCGCTTTCCGCGCGGCAGCTCCTCGTGCACGGCCTCCATGCCCCAGTGGAAGCCCTTGCCGGGGGCGTCGGTGCCACGGGCCAGCGCGGCACCGATCATCACCGCGTCCGCGCCACAGGCGATCGCCTTGGCCAGGTCGCCGCTGTAGCCGACCCCGCCGTCCGCGATCACGTGCACGTACCGGCCGCCGGACTCGTCCATGTAGTCCCGGCGGGCGGCCGCGACATCGGCGACGGCGGTGGCCATCGGCACCTGGATGCCCAGCACGTTGCGGGTGGTGTGCGCGGCGCCGCCGCCGAAGCCGACCAGCACACCGGCGGCGCCGGTCCGCATCAGGTGCAGCGCGGCGGTGTAGGTGGCGCAGCCACCGACGATCACCGGGACGTCCAGCTCGTAGATGAACTGCTTCAGGTTCAGCGGCTCGGCCGCACCCGAGACGTGCTCGGCGGAGACCGTGGTGCCCCGGATCACGAAGACGTCCACGCCCGCGTCGACCACGGCCTTGGAGAACTCGGCGGTCCGCTGCGGCGAGAGCGCGGCGGCGGTGACCACACCGGAGTCACGCACCTCCTTGATCCGCTGCTTGATCAGCTCCGGGTCGATCGGCGCCGAGTAGATCTCCTGCAGCCGGCGGGTGGCCAGCGCCTCGTCGGAGATGGTGGCGATCTCGTCCAGCAGCGGCTGCGGGTCCTCGTACCGGGTCCACAGACCCTCCAGGTTGAGCACCCCGAGCCCGCCGAGCTGGCCGATCGCGATCGCCTGCGCGGGCGAGACCACGCTGTCCATCGGCGCCGCCAGGAACGGCAGCTCGAACCGGTAGGCGTCGATCTGCCAGGCGATCGAGACCTCCTTCGGGTCGCGGGTACGGCGGCTGGGGACGACGGCGATGTCGTCGAAGGAGTACGCCCGGCGGCCGCGCTTGCCTCGCCCGATCTCGATCTCAGTCACTTCGAGCCCTTCCTGCTGCTTGCTGGTCGCCCCAAGTATCCCGCACGTTCTCGCCCGGGCGGACACGCCGGAGGCGCGGGCGACCGATTCGCTCGGTCCCCGCGCCCCTGGTCAACCGCTCACGCAGGTGTCTAGCGCCCGTGGTAGTTCGGCGCCTCGACCGTCATCTGGATGTCGTGCGGGTGGCTCTCCTTGAGCCCCGCCGAGGTGATCCGGACGAACCGGCCCTTGGACTCCATCTCGGCGACGGTGGCCGCGCCGACGTAGCCCATGGTCTGCCGCAGACCGCCGACCAGCTGGTGCAGCACCGCCGACAGCGGGCCGCGGTACGGCACCTGGCCCTCGATGCCCTCGGGCACCAGCTTGTCGTCCGAGGAGACCTCGGCCTGGAAGTAGCGGTCCTTGGAGTACGAGCGGCCCTGGCCGCGCGACTGCATGGCGCCCAGCGAGCCCATGCCCCGGTACGACTTGAACTGCTTGCCGTTGATGAACATCAGCTCACCCGGCGACTCCTCGCAGCCCGCCAGCAGCGAACCGAGCATCACGGTGTCGGCACCGGCGGCCAGCGCCTTGCCGATGTCGCCGGAGTACTGCAGGCCGCCGTCACCGATCACCGGCACGCCGGCCGCCTGGCAGGCCACCGCGGCCTCGTAGATCGCCGTCACCTGCGGGACGCCGATGCCGGCCACCACGCGGGTGGTGCAGATCGAGCCCGGGCCGACGCCGACCTTCACGCCGTCCACGCCCGCGTCGATCAGTGCCTGGGCGCCGTCCCGGGTGGCCACGTTGCCGCCGACCACGTCGACCGCCACGGCCGCCTTGATCTTGGCGATCCAGGACAGCGCGTTGTGGCTGTGGCCGTGCGAGGTGTCCACCACCAGGAAGTCCACGCCCGCCGCGACCAGGGCCTGGGCCCGGTCGAAGGCCTCGGCGGAGGCGCCGACGGCGGCACCGACCAGCAGGCGGCCCTCGGCGTCCTTGGCGGCGTTCGGGTACTTCTCGGCCTTGACGAAGTCCTTGACCGTGATCAGGCCCTTGATCCGGCCCTCGTCGTCGACCAGCGGGAGCTTCTCGATCTTGTGACGGCGGAGCAGCGCCATCGCGTCCTCGCCGGAGATGCCGACCTTGCCGGTGATCAGCGGCATCGGGGTCATGATCTCGCGGACCTTGCGGTTGCGGTCCGACTCGAAGGCCATGTCGCGGTTGGTGACGATGCCGAGCAGCTTGCCCGCCTCGTCCGCGATCGGCACGCCGGAGATCCGGAACTTCGCACAGAGCGCGTCCGCGTCGCCCAGCGTGGTCTCCGGGCCGACCGTGATCGGGTCGGTCACCATGCCGGACTCGGAGCGCTTGACCAGGTCGACCTGGTTGGCCTGGTCCTCGATCGAGAGGTTGCGGTGCAGCACGCCGACGCCGCCCTGCCGGGCCATCGCGATCGCCATCCGGGACTCGGTCACCTTGTCCATCGCGGCCGAGAGCAGCGGGATGTTCACGCGGACGTTGCGGGAGACCCGGGAGGAGGTGTCCACCTGGTTCGGGAGCACCTCGGAGGCACCGGGCAGCAGCAGGACATCGTCGTAGGTCAGTCCGAGCATCGCGAACTTCTCGGGTACGCCTGCGGCGTTGTAGGACATGAGTGGGGACCTTCCGTGGCGGCCGTCGATCTGATCCCGCGCCCGGTGAGGGTGCCGGGCACGCTGCTCTCGAACCGGCACCAGCTAAGACCGCCAAGACACCCGGGGCCCTGGAGGAACCTCCAACGGAACCCCTCGCGCACCCGCGAAACTTTGGCGACCTGCCCAGGCGCCGATACCCCATGGTACTGGCAACCCGAATGCCGAACTCGCGCCCCCTTGACAACGCCGCGAGGGCCCGATCCCTTCCAGGTCAGGAAGGTTCCTCGGTCAGCTCGGCCAGCGCGCGCAGCCGACTGAGCGCCCGGTGCTGGGCCACCCGGACCGCGCCCGGCGACATCCCGAGCACCTCCCCGGTCTCCTCCGCCGACAGCCCGGCGGCGACCCGGAGCAGCACCAGCTCGCGCTGGCGGGCCGGCAGGTTGGAGAGCAGCTCCTTGGCCCAGGCCGCGTCGCTGCTCAGCAGCGCCCGCTCCTCGGGGCCGAGCGCGTCGTCCGGCAGCTCGGGCATGTCGTCCGGCGGGATCACGGTCGAACCGGGGCCACGCATCGCGGCCCGCTGCAGATCGGCCACCTTGTGCGCGGCGATCCCGTAGACGAAGGCCTCGAACGGGCGGCCCTCGTCCTTGTACCTGGGCAGTGCGCAGAGCACCGCCACACAGACTTCCTGGGCCACGTCGTCCACATGGTGCCTGGCGCCGCCCGGCAGCCGGACCAGCCGGCCGCGGCAGTACCGCAGCGCCAGCGGATGGACGTACGCCAACAGCGCCTCGATGGCCGGGCCTTCGCCCGCCACCGCCGCCGTGACCAGAGCGCTCAACTCGATCGAGGCCACCGATGCCGAGCGCGAACCGCCGGCGTGGGTGGATTCGTCGTCGCGCATCGGTCCATGGTGCCTGGTCGGAGCGGAAAACATGGCACCGCGTCCGGAGTTGTGCATCGGAACGTTATGCGTCTCCCCCACCGCCGCCTCCGCCCGCTGGTCCCCGAGGTGCTCCACTACTCCATGGTGCAGCCTCGGGACCGTAACGTCATACGTCTGAGCGAGCATGAGAACCCGTCGGCCGGTGAAGGCCGGTCAGCGGACCAGGCCCCAGCGGAAACCGAGCGCCACGGCGTGCGCGCGGTCCGAGGCGCCGAGCTTCTTGAACAGCCGCCTGGCGTGCGTCTTCACGGTGTCCTCGGAGAGGAACAGCTCGCGCCCGATCTCGGCGTTGCTCCGGCCGTGGCTCATCCCTTCGAGCACCTGGATCTCACGCGCCGTCAGAGTCGGTGCGGCGCCCATGTCGGGGCTGCGCAGCCGGCGCGGGGCGAGCCGCCAGGTCGGGTCGGCCAGGGCCTGGGTGACGGTGGCCCGCAGCTCGGCGCGCGAGGCGTCCTTGTGCAGGTAACCGCGCGCCCCGGCGGCGACCGCGAGCGCGACCCCGTCCAGGTCCTCGGCCACCGTGAGCATGATGATCCGGGCCCCCGGGTCGGCCGAGAGCAGCCGACGGACCGTCTCCACCCCACCCAGGCCGGGCATCCGGACATCCATCAGGACGAGATCGGAGCGGTCGGCCACCCAACGGCGGAGGACCTCCTCACCGTTCGTCGCCGTGGTCACCCGGTCGACACCGGGGACCGTCGCCACCGCGCGGCGAAGCGCCTCCCGGGCGAGGGGGGAATCGTCGCAGACGAGTACGGATGTCATGACCGTCCTCCGCAGCTGATCCGCGTCACGTTGAGCCTCCTGGCTGGTACGAATCTCTCCGACACGGCCGGATGACGAAGGACTCCGATCCGACCGACGGTCTCCCGTGGTCGTTCCCGACGTCCAGCGCCCGCTAACCGCCTCCGCACTTCCAACGACCGTCACTCGAATGAGTTACGGCTTTCAGGGCCATCTCCACCACTGTACGTGGCCGACCCGTTACCGATCAGCCGCATCGCGGTGCACACGCCGCGCATTTGTGCTGATCACACGCATGCCGCGCACCACCGGCGCTTCCGAGCATCCCCCCGCGCCCCCGGCGCCACCCGAATGCCACGCCGGTACCCGCCAAACGTCATGCCCTCTTTGTCCGGTTTTATAGCTTCTGTACGGTCATTGACTGTTGTGTGGCTGTGTGAGTGACTTGTCCCAGTGGTTGCCGTAAGTCATATTTCCAGGTGTGCATACCGGTCCATGAAGGGATACAAGAGCCATGGCAGACTTCTCCCGCCTCCCCGGCCCCAACGCAGACCTCTGGGACTGGCAGCTCTCCGCCGCCTGCCGCGGCGTGGACAGTTCGCTCTTCTTCCACCCGGAGGGCGAGCGCGGGGCCGCGCGCAGTTCGCGCGAGGCAAGCGCCAAGGAGGTCTGCATGCGCTGCCCGGTCCGGACCGAGTGCGCGGCGCACGCGCTGGCGGTCCGCGAGCCGTACGGCGTGTGGGGCGGACTGACCGAGGACGAGCGCGAGGAACTGATGGGCCGTTCGCGCAACAGGCTGGTCGAGGTGCCGCTCACCCTGCCGGCCACCATCAGGCGCTGACCCTGCGTCAGGCAGCGAAGAAACGTTTCATCAACGAACCCTGCCCCGGCTACCGGCCGGCGGCCGCCCCGGCGAGCTGATCCAGCATCAGCGCCACGGCCGGGACCTCCGCCAGATCCGGCAGGGTCAGTGCGACCACCTGCCGCACCGCCGGGGCACCCGAGGCGGCCCGCACCGGTACGGCGGCCACCCCCGAGTGCCGCACCGCCTCCAGCGCGAGGCCCGGCAGCACCGCGACCCCGAGCCCGGCCGCCACCAGGCCGACCACCGCCGGGTAGTCGTCGGTGGCGAAGTCGATCCGCGGCTCGAAGCCCGCCCCCGCACACAGCTCCACCAGATGCCCCCGACACTGCGGACAGCCCGCGATCCACTGCTCGGCCGCCAGCTCCGCCAGGTCCACCGGCCTGCTCTCGTCCCGGCCCGCCAACGGGTGGCCGATCGGGAGCAGGCCGATCAGCGGGTCGTCCAGCAGCGGCCGGACCACCAGGTCCGACCAGTCGTTCGCGGCCTGGCTGGCGGCCGCCTCCAGGGTCGCCTCGGCCCGCGCCTCCCGGGCCGTGGTGTGCGGGGCGGGCAGCGTGGCCCCGCCGTGCGAGTCCGGGTACCGGAACGCCAACGCCACCTCGCACTCGCCGCCCCGCAGCATCGCCAGCGACTCCGGCGGCTCCGCCTCCACCAGCGACACGCGGACCCCCGGACGGGCGCCCCGCAGACGGGCGACCGCCGGCGGCACCAGGGTGGAACTCGCGGTCGGGAACGACACCAACCGCACCCGCCCGGCCCGCAGCCCCGTGATCGCGGCCACCTCCTCCTCGGCGGCCGACAGGCCGGAGAGGATGCCGTTCGCGTGCTTCAACAGCACCTGACCCGCCTCGGTCAGCTGCATCCCCTTGCCCGACCGGGCCACCAGCGGGGTGGCCACCGACTTCTCCAGCGCCTTCATCTGCTGGCTCACCGCGGGCTGCGTACAGCCCAGCTCCCGGGCGGCGGCGGAGAACGAACCGCTGCGGGCGACGGCGCGCAGGACACGGAGATGGCGGGCCTCGATCATGCTTCAGTTATAAAGCAAAGCTCCGGTTGCACTTTCCAGGGGCTCGGGGAACTGCGAGGAGGTCTGGCGCCGGGGTCACTGCGAAAGTGCCTGACCTTCTACGCACGGATCACCATTTCCGAGGTCGGCGTCGCAGTTCCCCGAGCCCCTGACCGTAGACGGCTGAGCAAATGCCGCGGGCCCGGCTCACCGAAGTGAACCGGGCCCGCGGGTGACTGATCAGGCGTCAGTGCGAGTGGCCGTGGCCGCCGTGGCTGGCGGGCTCCTCGTCGGCCGGCTTCTCGACCACGAGGGTCTCGGTGGTGAGCAGCAGGGACGCGATGGAGGCCGCGTTCTCCAGGGCGGAGCGGGTGACCTTGACCGGGTCGATGACGCCGGCCTTCAGCAGGTCGCCGTACTCGCCGGTGGCGGCGTTGAAGCCGTGACCGTTCTCGAGCTCCGCGACCTTGTGGGTGATGACGTAGCCCTCGAGGCCGGCGTTCTGGGCGATCCAGCGCAGCGGCTCGGCGAGCGCCTTGCGGACCACGGCGACACCGGTCGCCTCGTCGCCGGTCAGGCCGAGGCCGCCGTCGAGCACCTTCTGGGCGTGCACGAGGGAGGCGCCGCCACCGGCGACGATGCCCTCCTCGACCGCCGCGCGGGTCGCCGAGATGGCGTCCTCGAGACGGTGCTTGCGCTCCTTGAGCTCGACCTCGGTGGCCGCGCCGACCTTGATCACGCAGACGCCACCGGCCAGCTTGGCCAGGCGCTCCTGCAGCTTCTCGCGGTCCCAGTCCGAGTCGGTGTTGGCGATCTCGGCCTTGATCTGGTTCACGCGACCGGCGACGGCGTCCGTGTCACCGGCACCGTCGACGACCGTGGTGTCGTCCTTGGTGATGGTGATGCGGCGGGCGGTGCCGAGCACGTCCAGACCGGCCTGGTCGAGCTTGAGGCCGACCTCCTCGGAGATGACGGTGGCACCGGTGAGGGTGGCCAGGTCGCCGAGGATGGCCTTGCGGCGGTCGCCGAAGCCGGGGGCCTTCACCGCGACGGCGTTGAAGGTGCCACGGATCTTGTTGACCACGAGGGTGGAGAGCGCCTCGCCGTCCACGTCCTCGGCGATGATCAGCAGCGGCTTGGAGGTGCCGCCCTGCAGGATCTTCTCGAGCAGCGGGAGGAGCTCCTGGATGCTGGAGATCTTGCCCTGGTTGATCAGGATGTACGGGTCCTCGAGGACCGCTTCCTGACGCTCGGCGTCGGTGACGAAGTACGGCGACAGGTAGCCCTTGTCGAACTGCATACCCTCG
The DNA here is from genome assembly GCF_014203705.1 of Kitasatospora gansuensis. Classification (NCBI taxonomy): domain Bacteria; kingdom Bacillati; phylum Actinomycetota; class Actinomycetes; order Kitasatosporales; family Streptomycetaceae; genus Kitasatospora; species Kitasatospora gansuensis. The sequence continues at coordinate 4,803,927 of NZ_JACHJR010000001.1, read as the reverse complement.
GTGAAGTCGAGCTCCACGCCGAAGGTGTTCGACTCCTCGACGGTGATGACACCGTCCTTGCCGACCTTGTCGATCGCCTCGGCGATCAGGTCGCCGACCTGCTGGTCCTGGGCGGACAGGGACGCGACGGCGGCCACGTCCTCCTTGCCCTCGATCTCCCGGGCGCTGGCGAGCAGGTGCGCGGAGACGGCGGCGACGGCCTTGTCGATGCCCTTCTTCAGGGCGGCCGGGCCGGCGCCCGCGGCGACGTTCCGCAGACCCTCGTTGACCAGGGCCTGAGCCAGCACGGTGGCGGTGGTGGTGCCGTCACCCGCGACGTCGTTGGTCTTGGTGGCGACCTCCTTGACGAGCTGCGCGCCAAGGTTCTCGTACGGGTCGTCCAGCTCGATCTCACGGGCGATGGTGACGCCGTCGTTCGTGATGGTCGGGGCGCCGAACTTCTTGTCGATGACGACGTTGCGGCCCTTGGGACCGATGGTCACCTTGACGGTGTCGGCCAGCTTGTTCACGCCACGCTCGAGCGAGCGGCGGGCGTCCTCGTCGAACTGCAGGATCTTCGGCATGATTCCGTTTCCTAAAGGGGTCTACTGACGACGTGAGCCAACAACCGCGCCCCGGGCCCCTGTCACTGGTGACAAGAATCCGGGGCGGGCTGGTACGTCTTACTTCTCGATGATGGCGAGAACGTCGCGCGCCGAGAGAACCAGGTATTCCTCACCCTGGTACTTGACCTCGGTGCCGCCGTACTTCGAGTACAGGACGATGTCGCCGACGGCGACGTCCAGCGGGAGACGCTGGCCGTCCTCGAAGCGACCCGGGCCGACGGCCAGGACGACGCCCTCCTGGGGCTTCTCCTTCGCCGTGTCCGGGATGACCAGGCCGGAGGCCGTGGTGGTCTCGGCGTCGAGCGGCTGGACCACGATGCGGTCCTCGAGCGGCTTGATGGCAACCTTGCTGCTGGCGGTCACGTCCGAGCTCCCCTTCGGAGATTACGGGGTTGTTCTTCAGGTAGGTGGCGATGGGAACGGGTCTGCCGTCGCGGGGGTCAGACTCGCTTCATCGCGTTAGCACTCACCCGGTGGGGAGTGCCAGGAACGACCATAGGCGGCCGTTAGCACTCAGTCAACCAGAGTGCCAACGGCGTGGCCCGGAGAACCGCCGGAACCGAGCAGCCGTACTACGACCGCAAGCCCGAACCGCTGCCTCGACCCAGCAGGCCCGCCGCAGCCGCAGCGGCCGGTGCAACTGATCCGGAGCGGCAGAATGGGCCCGTGGAGATCGAATCGTTCCGGGCCCTGCTGACCGACCAGGGGCAGGCACTGCTCGCCGAACTGCGGGAGTTCAAGCCCGGCGAGGAGCTCGCGCTGGCCACCCGGCTGCGCAAGGAGCACCCGGCCGAGCTGGTCAGCGCGGCGCTCGCGCAGGCGGGGCTGCGGCAGCGGGCCAGGGCGAAGTTCGGCGTGGACGCCGACGCGCTGTACTTCACCCCGAACGGGGTCGAGCAGGCCACCCGCCGCAGCGTGGCCGAGTGGCGGGCGCAGCGGTTCGCCGCGCTCGGCGTGAAGCGGCTGGCCGACCTGTGCTGCGGGATCGGCGGCGACGCGATCGCGCTGGCCCGGGCCGGGATCGCCGTGCTGGCGGTGGACCGGGACGAGCTGACCTGCGCGGTGGCCGCGGCGAACGCCGCCGCGCTGGGCCTGGGCGAGCTGATCGAGGTCCGGCAGGCGGACGTCACCGAGGTGGACGTCACCGGCTACGACGCGGTCTTCACCGACCCGGCGCGCCGGACGGCGCGCGGGCGGGTCTTCGACCCGGAGGCGTACTCCCCGCCGCTCTCCTGGGCGATCGAGGCGGCCCGCCGCACTCCGTACGGGGCGCTCAAGGTGGCGCCCGGCATCCCGCACGCGCTGGTGCCGGACGGCGCCGAGGCGGAGTGGGTGTCGGACCACGGGGAGGTCAAGGAGGCGGTGCTCTGGTTCGGCACCGGGGCCACCGAGCCGCACCGGGCCACCCTGCTGCCGGGCCCGCACACCCTGACGGGCGGTCACCTCCCCGACCCGGCGGCCGGACCGGTCGGGCGCTACCTGTACGAGCCGGACGGCGCGGTGATCCGGGCCCACCAGGTGGCCGAGGTGGCCGCGCAGGTGGACGGCCGGCTGATCGACCCGATGATCGCCTACCTGACCTCGGACCGGCTGGTCGCGACGCCGTACGCGCACGCGTACGAGCTGACCGACGTGCTGCCGTTCCACATCAAGAAGCTCAAGGCACTCCTGAAGGAACGGCGGGTCGGCACCGTGGTGATCAAGAAGCGCGGCATCGCGATCACCCCCGAGGACCTGCGGAAGCAGCTCAAGCCCAGCGGGCCGAACACCGTCACGGTGATCCTCTGCCGGACCGACCGGGGCCCGCTGATGATGCTGGGTCAGCCGGTGACGCCGGGTCAGCCGGCCTGGATGTAGTCCTCCAGCCGGGCCACCGCGAAGCCCTGCTCCTGGATCCGGCGCAGCATCTCGGCGAACATCTCGGTCATCGTCTCGCCCTTGAGGTCCTTGGGTCCCCGGAAGTGCGCCAGCACGATGTCGCCCGCCTTGAGCTTCTTGTCGGCGGCCTGGTACTGCATGTCGTGGATCTGCATCGACTCGCGCCACAGCACGATCGCGCGCGGGCCGCACTGCTGCACCGAGGTGTTCAGCTGCGGGGTGTGCGCGCCGTCGCCGTACGGCGGGCGGAACAGCAGCGGGGCCTTGCCGTACTGCTGGGTGAGCGCGGTCTGGGCGTCGCAGACCTCGGACTTCTGCTTCTCCGCCGAGACCTTGCTGAGCTGGGCGTGGTCGGTGGTGTGGTTGTGCACCTGGTTGCCGAGCGCCTGGAGTGGCTTGAAGTAGCCGTAGTTGTCCTTGACGATGTCCCGGGTCAGGAACATCGAGATCGGGATCTTCAGGTCGGTGATCATCTCGACGAACTTCGGGTCCTTCTCGGCCCCGTCGTCGATGGTCACGAAGACCACCTTGTCCTTGGTCGGCACCTCGCTGAAGACCGGCACCGGGCCGGTGGCGGTGAGCTTGACCGGCTTGTCGGCCGGTGCGGCGGGGGCCGGCGGAAGCGCCGTCAGCCCCCACTTGGCCCACTTGTCGGACGCCGGGGACGCCGGGCTCGCGACGGCTGACGGTGACTCAGCGGCCTTGCCGCCCGAGGAGGTCGGCACCGGCGGACTGGCCGGGGTCTGCGCCGCCCCTGCGCTGCATCCGGCCACCAGGGCCATGGCCACGGCCACCAGGACGTACGTCTTCTTCACCGTGCTCCCCGTCGTTCAGCGAACTCCCAGGAAGGCTACTCGACGTGCTCGCTGGTGAACCCCCACCGATGGACGGGGCGCGCCAGCAGCACGGCCGGCGGGTCGGCGACCAGCAGCGGCTCGCCCTCCCACCAGGTGATCAGCAGCACCCGGTCACCGGCGGCCGCGAACAGCTCGGTCCGCACCAGCCCGGCCGAGCCGCGCAGCACGGGCAGCACGAACTCCCGTACCCAGTCGGAGAGTTCGGCGGCCCGGCCGGCGGCGGCCCGGGCCTCCCACATCTGCGCCAGGGTCACCGCAGCGCCTCGTGCGCGGCCGCGTGCAGGTCGGTGTGCGGGACGGAGACCTCGGTGACCGGCAGCGAGGAGTCGGCCGACAGGTCGAAGGAGGAGGGCGCGCGGTCCCGCCAGACCATCTCGGAGCCGAGCGCCGCCACCATCGCGCCGTTGTCGGTGCACAGGCCGGGGCGCGGCACCCGGAGCACGATGCCCGCCTTGTCGCAGCGCTGCTGGGCCATCTCGCGCAGCCGGGAGTTGGCCGCCACCCCGCCGCCGATCATCAGGTGGTCGACGCCGTTGGCCTTGCAGGCCTTGACCGCCTTGCGGGTCAGCACGTCGGTGACCGCCTCCTGGAAGGAGGCCGCCACGTCGGCGATCGGCACCGTCTCGCCCGCGCGCCGCTTGGCCTCGACCCAGCGGGCCACCGCGGTCTTCAGGCCGGAGAACGAGAAGTCGTACTCCGGGTCCTTCGGGCCGCTCAGCCCGCGCGGGAACTTGATCGCCTTCGGGTCGCCGTCCCTGGCCATCCGGTCCACCACCGGACCACCGGGGAAGCCGAGCCCGAGCACCCGGGCGATCTTGTCGAAGGCCTCGCCGGCCGCGTCGTCGATGGTCGAGCCGAGCGGGCGGACGTCGGTGGTGATGTCCTCGCTGAGCAGCAGCGAGGAGTGCCCGCCGGAGACCAGCAGCGCCATGGTGGGCTGCGGCAGCCGGCCGTGCTCCAGCTGGTCCACGCAGATGTGCGAGGCCAGGTGGTTCACCCCGTACAGCGGCTTGTCCAGCGCCCAGGCGTACGCCTTCGCCGCCGAGACGCCGACCAGCAGCGCACCGGCCAGGCCCGGGCCGGCCGTGACGGCGATGCCGTCCAGGTCGGAGCCCTTGATCCCGGCGGTGTCCAGCGCGCGCTGGATGGTCGGGACCATCGCCTCCAGGTGCGCCCGGCTGGCGATCTCCGGCACCACGCCACCGAACCGGGCGTGGTCGTTGACGCTGGAGGCGACGGCGTCGGCCAGCAGGGTGGTGCCCCGGACGATGCCGACACCGGTCTCGTCGCAGGAGGTCTCGATACCGAGGACCAACGGTTCGTCAGCCATCGGCCGGCTCCTTGGGGTTGTCCAGACGCATCACCAGAGCGTCCACGTTGGCGGGTTGGTAGTAGCCGCGGCGGATGCCGACCGGCTCGAAGCCGAAGCGCTCGTACAGCCGCTGGGCGCGCGGGTTGTCCATCCGCACCTCCAGCAGCAGTTCGGCGCACTGCCGCCGGGCGGCCTCAGCCACCAGGTCGGCGAGCAGCCGGGCACCGAGCCCGGCGCCCTGCTGGTCCTCGGCGACCGCGATGGTCTGCACGTCGCCCTCGGCGCCGACGGCCATCAGCCCGGCGTAGCCGACGACGGCGCCGTCCCCGTCGACCGCGACCGTGTAGTGCCGGGTGCCGCCGGGGCCGGTGTCGGCCAGTTCGGACCAGTACATGCCGCGCGACCAGGCGTCCTCGGGGAAGAGCCGGAGCTCCAGTTCCATCACCGGCTCGATGTCCCACCAGCGCATCGGCCGCAGCCGGGCGGCGGTCATGCCGGGAGCACCGCCTTGTAGCCGGCGGGCACCTGGGCGTCCGGGCGGCGCAGGTAGAGCGGCACGCAGGGCAGCAGCTCCCGCCCGGCGGCCAGCTCCCGGGCCGCGAAGTCGGCCAGCCAGCCGGCCGACACGTGCTCGGGCCCGGTCACCTGCGGGAAGCTCTCGGGGTACAGCAGCGCACCCGCGCCGACCGCGACCGCCTCGGCGGTCAGCTCGGCGGCCCGGCCCACCTCGGGGCCCGCCGTCCGGCGCTTGTCCGCGTCGTACGAGGCCCAGTAGACCTCCTTGCGGCGGGCGTCGGTGGCCACCGTGAACGGTCCGGTCACCTCGGCCTGGTGCGCGATCGCGTCCAGCGTGCAGACGCCGTGCACCGGCAGGCCGAGCGCGTGGCCGAGGGTGGCCGCGGTGACCAGACCGACCCGCAGGCCGGTGTACGGGCCCGGGCCGACGCCGACCGCGATGCCGGTCAGCGCGTGCTTGTCGACACCCGCCTCCCGCAGCACCCGGTCGATCGAGGGCATCAGCAGTTCCCCGTGCCGTCGGGCATCCACCTGGTGGGCCTCGGCCAGCACCTTGGTGCCGTCGTGGACGGCGGCCGTGACGGCGGGGGTGGCGGTGTCGAACGCAAGCAGCAGCACGGGGTCAAGGTTAAGGGGTGCGCCGGGGTCGGTATTTCATACCGGGCCGGAACACACGGCCACGACGGTCCGGACGGGCGCACCGGACCTGGCACCATGGGCGGACAGCACGAGCGGGTACGAGCCTGGCAGGAGCAGACGTGTCACGTCCTGGAGTGGTGGTCACCGGTCTGACCCTGGCGGCGCTGGCGGCGGTCGGCCTGCTGGCCTTCCAGGCCAACGGCGCGGCCACCAGGACCACCGAGGCCAAGCCCTCCGCGAGCGCCTCCGCCACCCCGACCCCGAGCGTCTCCGCCACCCCCACGGCGCCCGCCCTGCCCGCCTCCTCCGGCACCGGCCGACGGGTGGTCTACTCGGCGGGCAGCCACTACGTCTGGCTGGTCGACCCGAAGAAGACCCCACCGACCCAGTCCGCCTTCCCGGTCACCCCGGGCTCGGTCGAGCCCGCGCCCGGCAGCTACACGGTCTACAGCCGGACGGCCACCGGCATGGGCACCGACGGCCGCCAGATCGAGCACGTGGTCCGGTTCACCCAGCAGAACACCGTGGTCTTCGGCTTCAGCGCCGCCCTGGACGGGGCCACCCCGCCGGCCGATCCGAAGACCAAGACCGGCGGCATCCGCTCCGGCCGGGCCGACAGCCAGACCCTCTGGGACTTCGCGCCGAACGGGACCAAGGTCGTGGTGATCCCCTAAGCGGCCTTCTTGGCCTCGGGCTCAATGGCCGGGGCCTTCGGCGGCGTGGAGACCGCGCGGGCGGCCGCGGCGGCGGCGAGCAGCGCCCGCATCGGGGCCTGCGGATCCGGCGTCGGAGCTGGCTTCGTGCTGGACATGATGTGTCTCCCTAGTTAGGCACACCTAACCGCAGAGCCCATCCCACCACATCCGACGGCCCACCGACAACACCTTGCCGACACTCCGTCGGAAACTCAGACCGTACCGAGCCCCGCCAGGTCGACTCCGGCCCAGCGCGGGCCGATCCCGGTCAGCCGGACCTGGCGCGGGTCCGCGTCGTCCTCGGCCTCGGCGCCGATCGCCCGTTCGATCCGGACCTCCAGCCGATCGTCCGTCAACTGCTCGACCTTGCCTTCACCCCACTCGACCACCACCACCGACTCCGGCAGCGAGACGTCGAGATCGAGGTCCTCCATCTCGTCCAGGCCGCCGCCCAGCCGGTACGCGTCCACGTGCACCAGCGCCGGCCCCCCGGTCAGCGAGGGGTGCACCCGGGCGATCACGAAGGTCGGCGAGGTGACCGCGCCGCGCACCCCGAGGCCCTCGCCGAGCCCCCGGGTCAGCGTGGTCTTGCCCGCGCCCAGCTCGCCGGAGAGCAGCACCAGGTCGCCGGGGCGCAGCACGCCCGCCAGCGCCCGCCCGAGCCGGTTCATCCGTTCGGGGGTCTCCACTGTGATCACCGCGGTCACTCCTTCGCTCCGGCGGCGGCCAGCAGCTCCGTCAGGTGACGGTCCACCAGCTCCGGCCGCTCCAACATCACCAGGTGCCCCGCGTCCGGCACCAGCACCAGGTCCGAGCCGGGCAGCGCGGCGGCGATCGCCTCGCTGTACTCGGGCGGGGCCAGCAGGTCCTTCGTCCCGGCCAGCACCAGGGCGGGCCGCCCGGCCATCGCCGCCAGCGCGGCCAGCTTGTCGTGCGCGCCGAACACCGGGTAGAACTCGGCCACCACGTCGAACGGGGTGGCGTCCAGCATCTGTTCGACGAACCGGGACACCCCGGGGTCGATGTCCGCGCTCCCGAACGAGTAGCGCCGGTACAGCACCGCCGTCACGTCCGCGCCGAGCTTCCGGGTCGCCTCCACCAGGCCGGCCTGACGACCCAGCAGCTTCACCACTCCGGGCGCCATCCACTTCACCGGCTTCACCAGGGCGGTGGGCAGACCCAGCGGGACCGCGTCCCAGCCCGCCGCCAGGGTGCCGACCAGCGCCACCCCGGCCACCCGGTCCCGGAACAGCTCCGGCTCCCGCTCGGCCAGCGCCATCACGGTCATCCCGCCCATCGAGTGCCCGGCCAGCACCAGCGGCCCGGTCGGCGCGACGGCGTCCAGCACCGCCTTCAGGTCGGCGCCGAGCAGGTCGATGCCGGCCGCCTCCCCCGCCAGGTACGAGCGCGAGCGCTCGGACCGGCCGTGGCTGCGCTGGTCCCAGAACACCAGCCGGGCGCTGCCGCGCAGCGCCGCCCGCTGGAAGTGCCAGCTGTCCTGGTTCAGGCAGTACCCGTGGCTGAACACCACCGTGACCGGCGCGTCCTCGACCCCGTCCAGCTCGACGTACAGCTCCGTCCCGTCGGCCGCCGCCACCGTCACCGGACGGCCGCGCAGCGACCCGTACGGGGCGGCGGCGTCCAGCTCCTCGCGCGCCCGGCGCCGGGTGGCCCGGCCCACCGTCAGCCGCTCCACCGCCACGCCCGCCGCCGCACCCGCGGCCAGCAGACCGACCGAGATCCCGATCAGCCCGGCGGCCCGGCCCACCCCCGGCGTCTTCTCGGTCACGACGACGCCCCCAGGTAGCGGCGCGGCACCCGGCCGCCGATCCGGGTGACGATCTCGTACGAGATGGTGCCGCAGGCCCGGCCCCAGTCCTCGGCGGTCGGCTCACCGTGCTCACCATTGCCGAACAGCCGCACCTCGTCACCGACCTGGGCGGTCTCCCCGCCCAGGTCGATCACGAACTGGTCCATCGCCACCCGGCCGGCCACCGTGTACCACTTGCCGCCGACCTGCACCGGGCCGGTGCCGCTGGCGTGCCGGGGGATGCCGTCCGCGTAGCCGATCGGCACCAGGCCGAGCGTGGTCTCGCCCGAAGTCGTGTAGTGGTGCCCGTAGCTGACGCCGTGTCCGCCCGGCACGTGCTTCACCAGGGCCAGCCGGGCGGTCAGCGCCATCACCGGACGGAGCCCGAAGTCCGCCGGGCCGCCGACCTCGGGCACCGGCGAGAGCCCGTACATCGCCAGACCGGGGCGGACCAGGTCGTAGTACGACTCCGGGAGCAGCAGGGTCGCGGGCGAGTTCGCCAGGTGCCGAACCTCCGGGCGCAGCCCGGCCCGCTCGGCGGTGGCCACCGCCTCGGCGAAACCGTCCAGCTGCAGCCGGATCGAGGGGTGGCCCGGCTCGTCGGCGGCGGCGAAGTGCGACCAGAGACCGGCCACCTTGATCAGCCCCTCCGCCTCGGCGGCCCTGGCCGCCGCCACCAGCGCGGGCCAGTCCCGGGGCTGGCAGCCGTTCCGGCCCAGACCGGTGTCGGCCTTCAGGTGCACCCGGCCCTGGACGCCGGTCTCCCGGACGGCGGCGAGCAACTCGTCCATCGCCCACTGCCCGCTCACCGAAATGTCGATCTCCGCGCGCAGCGCCTGCGCCCACGGCCCGCCGGGAGTCCAGAGCCAGCAGAGAATCCGGGCCTGCTCCGCCCCGATCCCCGCCGCCCGCAACCCGAGCGCCTCCTCCGGCGTCGCCGTCCCCAGCCACCGGGCACCGGCCGCAACCGCCTCCCGGGCACAACTGACCGCACCGTGGCCGTAGGCGTCCGCCTTGACCACTGCCATCAGCTCGGGGCCGCGGGTGCGCTCGCGCAGCGCAGCAAGGTTCCCGCGCAGGGCGGCCAGATCGATGGTCGCCTCGGCGCGGACCCCGTCGGTGAGCAGGGCCGTCCCGGTCGTGTTCGCAGTCGTCATCGCGTATCAGTCTCCCAGACCAGCCCATAAGCCTCTGCATTCGGCACATGGTTAGGAAGACAGGGGCTCGGGGAACGGCGACGCCAACCTCAGAAAACGTGATCACCGCGTAAATGGCCAGGCACTTTCGCCTGAACCCGCACACCAGGCACCCTCAGCCACGCCCGGGGTTGACCACTCCCGCACTTAGCTCCCGTCCCGGGGCGGGCGTCGCAGTTCCCCGAGCCCCTGGTGGTTCACCGCCGTCGCCACGTCCATGGCCGTGATCGGGGTCCCCCGCTCCGCGGCGTGCCGCCCCGCGAGACCGTGCAGATACGCAGCGACCGAGGCGGCGTCGAACGGCGCGAGCCCAGCCGCCAGCAGGGACCCGAGCAGCCCGGCCAGCACGTCGCCGCTGCCCGCCGTGGCCAGCCACGGGGTGCCGGTCGGGTTGACCCGGCAGCGGCCGTCGGGGTCGGCGACCACCGTGGTGGAACCCTTGAGCAGGACCGTCGCCCCGTACAGCTCCGCCAGCCGCCGCGCCGTGGCCAGCCGCGAGGCCGCGAGCCCGGCCGCGTCCGGCGGCGCCTGCCCGGTCGCCCCGGCGAGCAGCCGGGCCGCCTCCCCCGTGTGCGGCGTGAGCACCAGCGAAGCGCCGGCCACCGGCCCCCGCCGCGCCAGCTCCGTCAGCCCGTCCGCGTCGACCAGCACTGGCACGCCCGCCCCGAGGGCCTGGTCCAGCACCTCACCCACGCCGTCCCCGCCGCCGGGCCCGACCACCCAGGACTGCACCCGCCCGGCCGCCGCCAACCCCGCGTCGCTGACCACCACCTCGGGGAACCGTCGCACCACCTCGGCCGCCGCCGACCCGACGTACCGGATCAGCCCGGCCCCACCCCGCAGCGCCCCCGCCACCGAGAGCACCGCCGCACCGGGGTACTTCGCCGACCCGGCCGCGATGCCGACCACACCCCGCCGGTACTTGTCGCTCTCCACGTCCGGCACCGGCAGCAGCCGCCGTACGTCGGCCTCCTGAAGGGCCGTCACCGCCGCCTCCGGCAGCTCGATCCCGATCTCCACCAGGTGCACCACCCCGGCGTACGAGGCGCCCGGATCGACCAGCAGCCCCGGCTTGTACGTACCGAAACAGACCGTCACATCGGCCCGCAACGCCGCCCCGGCGACCTCGCCCGTCCCGGCGACCACCCCGCTCGGGACGTCCACCGCGACCACCGTGCCCCGCCGCGCCATCCCGGCGAACCCGGCTGCCTCGGGCCGCAGCCCGCCCCGGCCGCCGATCCCGACGATCCCGTCCAGCACCAGGTCGGCGGCAGCGAACTCGCGCTGATCGTCCGTCACCCGCCCGCCGGCCGCCCGCAGCGCCGCCAGTCCGCCCGCGTGCACCCGCTCCGGCGACAGCAGCAACGCCCGCACCCGGGCCCCCCGCCGGGCCAGCAGCGCACCCGCGTACAGCGCGTCGCCCCCGTTGTCGCCGCTCCCGGCCAGCACCAGCACCCGGCTGCCGTACACCCGGCCCAGCAGCCGCCCGCAGACGGCGGCCAGACCGTGGGCCGCCCGCTGCATCAACGTCCCCTCGGGCAGCCGGGCCATCGCCGCGGCCTCCGCCGCACGTACCTGTTCCACCGTATGGGCGTACCGCATGCGACAACCTCCGGGCTCAGCCTTCCGCGATCACCACGGCCGACGCTACGCCCGCATCATGACTCAGCGACACATGCCACGACCGGACGCCCAGTTCGGCCGCCCGCGCCGCCACCGTCCCACGCACCGTCAGCAACGGCCGCCCGGACTCCCCGACCTCCACCTCGGCATCCGTCCAGTGCATCCCCCCGGGTGCCCCGAGCGCCTTGGCCAGCGCCTCCTTCGCCGCGAACCGCGCCGCCAACGAAGCCACCCCCCGCCGCTCCCCACTGGGCAACAGCAACTCCCCCGCCGTGAACAACCGCTCCGCCATCCCGGGCGTCCGCTCCAACGCCGCCCCGAACCGCTCGATCTCCGCCACGTCGATCCCGACCCCGACAATCACCGCGACCTGCTCCTCTCCCGAAACAGCACTGCTCCCCTGCGGCAGGCACACACCGCAGGGGAGCAGCAAAGCATCTTCCGACTACTCCACCGTCACGGACTTCGCCAGGTTCCGCGGCTGGTCCACCTCGTGGCCCTTGGCGGTGGCCAGCTCGCAGGCGAAGACCTGCAGCGGCACCGTCGACACCAGCGGCTGCAGCAGCACCGGCGTGACCGGGATCCGGATCAGGTGGTCGGCGTACGGGGCGACCGCCTCGTCACCCTCCTCCGCGATCACGATGGTCCGGGCGCCACGGGCGCGGATCTCCTGGATGTTGGAGACGATCTTGTCGTGCAGGATCGACCGGCCGCGCGGCGAAGGCACCACCACGACCACCGGCAGGCCCTCCTCGATCAGCGCGATCGGGCCGTGCTTGAGCTCGCCCGCCGCGAAGCCCTCGGCGTGCATGTACGCCAGCTCCTTGAGCTTGAGCGCACCCTCCAGGGCCACCGGGTAACCGACGTGCCGGCCGAGGAACAGCACCGACTTGGCGTCCGCCAGCGAACGGGCCAGCTCACGGACTGGCTCCATGGTCAGCAGCACCTGCTCGACCTGCTTGGGGGCCTCGCGGAGCTCCTGGATCACGCTCTGGATCTCGTCGCCCCACTTGGTGCCGCGCACCTGGCCCAGGTACAGCGCGACCAGGTAGCAGGCCACCAGCTGGGTCAGGAACGCCTTGGTCGAGGCGACCGCGACCTCAGGCCCGGCGTGCGTGTACAGCACCGCGTCGGACTCACGAGGAATCGTCGACCCGTTGGTGTTGCAGATCGCCAGCACCTTCGCGCCCTGCTCCCGCGCGTGCCGCAGCGCCATCAGGGTGTCCATGGTCTCGCCGGACTGCGAGATCGCGATCACCAGCGTCCGGTCGTCCAGGATCGGGTCCCGGTAACGGAACTCCGACGCCACCTCCACCTCGCACGGGATCCGCGTCCAGTGCTCGATCGCGTACTTCGCGATCATCCCCGCGTGGAACGCGGTGCCGCACGCGACGATCACCACCTTGTCCACCTGCCGCAACTGCGCGTCCGAGATCCGCAGCTCATCCAGCGTCAGCTGACCGTCCGCGCCGATCCGCCCCAGCAGCGTGTCCGCCACCGCCTTCGGCTGCTCGGCGATCTCCTTCAGCATGAAGTAGTCGTAACCACCCTTCTCGGCAGCCGACGCGTCCCAGTCCACGTGGTACTCGCGGACCTCGGCGGGCCGCCCGTCGAAGTCGGTGACGGTCACCGACTCCGCCCGCAGCTCGACCACCTGGTCCTGGCCGAGCTCGACCGCCTCCCGGGTGTGGGCGATGAACGCCGCCACGTCCGAGGCGAGGAAGTTCTCGCCCTCGCCGCGCCCGACCACCAGCGGCGAGTTCCGCCGCGCGCCGACCACCACACCGGGCTGGTCCGCGTGCACCGCGACCAGGGTGAACGCCCCGTCCAGCTGACGGCACACCACCCGCATCGCCTCGGCCAGGTCACCGTCGAACGCCTCGCCCAGCAGGTGGGCGACCACCTCGGTGTCGGTCTCCGAACGGAGCGTGTGGCCCCGCTCGGCGAGCTCGGCCCGCAGCTGCGCGAAGTTCTCGATGATGCCGTTGTGCACCACCGCGACCCGCCGCGCGTCGTCCAGGTGAGGGTGGGCGTTCGCGTCGGTCGGACCACCGTGGGTGGCCCAACGGGTGTGCCCGATGCCGCTGGTGCCACCGGGAAGAGGGGTTTCCGCGAGGGCCTTCTCCAGGTTGACCAGCTTGCCCGCGCGCTTGTCCGTGGCGAGGCTCCACTGCCCGTCGGCGCCTCGCGTCTGGACGGCCACACCGGCGGAGTCGTAACCCCGGTACTCAAGCCGTCGCAGACCTTCGATCACTACATTCTGGGCCTCAAGAGAGCCCACATAACCTACGATTCCGCACATCGCGCCAGGATAACGGCGCACCCCCGGACCCCTCGCCACCCCCTGGTGACCGACACCACAGCACCCCGAACCCCCGGAACGGCCCACAATGGACCATGTGCTGACCGAACTCTGTACGAGGGGCGCCCCCGCGACGCCCACCCCCTCCCCGTACGTGGATCTGGACCGGGCCGAGTGGAGTGCGCTGCGCGAGCGCACCCCGATGCCGCTGACCGCCGAGGAGGTGGAGAAGCTGCGCGGCCTGGGCACCGCCCTCGACCTGGACGAGGTGCGGGACGTCTACCTGCCGCTGTCCCGGCTGCTGAACCTCTACATCCACGCCACCCACGAGCTGCGCAGCACCGTCGGGACGTTCCTGGACACCCCCGACACCGAGCGCACCCGCACCCCGTTCGTGATCGGCGTGGCCGGCTCGGTGGCGGTCGGCAAGTCCACCACCGCCCGCCTGCTGAAGGCCCTGCTGGCCCGCTGGCCGGAACACCCCCGGGTCGAGCTGGTCACCACCGACGGTTTCCTGCTCCCCAACGCCGAACTGCGCCGCCGGGGCCTGATGGCCCGCAAGGGCTTCCCCGAGTCGTACGACCGCCGGGCGCTGATGCGCTTCGTGGCGGACGTGAAGGCGGGCAAGGACCGGGTCACCGCCCCGGTCTACTCGCACCTGGTCTACGACATCGTGCCGGACGAGCGCCTCACCGTGGAGCGCCCCGACATCCTGATCGTCGAGGGCCTGAACGTGCTGCAGCCCGCGCTGCCCGGCACCGACGGCCGCACCCGGCTCGCGGTCGCCGACTACTTCGACTTCTCGATCTACGTCGACGCCCGCACCGACGACATCGAGAGCTGGTACCTGTCCCGGTTCAAGAAGCTCCGGGACACCGCCTTCCAGGACCCGAACTCCTACTTCCGCCGGTTCACCGAGGTGCCGGAGGAGGAGGCGATGGAGTACGGCCGCCAGGTCTGGCGCACCATCAACAAGCCCAACCTGGTGGAGAACGTGCTCCCCACCCGGGGCCGGGCCACCCTGGTGCTGCAGAAGGGCGCCGACCACAAGGTCCGCCGGGCACTGCTGCGCAAGCTCTGAATACACGTCAGGCGCCCCTCGACGAGGGACGCCTGACGTGTATTCAAGCCCGTGTGCTCGGCCCGCGCGCTCAGCCCAGGTGCGTACGGACGGCCGTGGCCAGCCGCTCGCAGACGGCCTGCGCCTGCACCTGGTCGGCGGCCTCGACCATCACCCGGACCAGCGGCTCGGTGCCCGAGGAGCGCAGCAGCACCCGGCCGGTGGCGCCGAGTTCGGCCTCGGCCTCGGCGACGGCGGCGGCCAGCTCGGGCGAGGTGTTCACCCGGCTCTTGTCGACGCCCTTGACGTTGATCAGCAGCTGCGGCAGCCGGGTCATCACCGAGGCCAGGTCGGCCAGCGGCTGCTTGGTGGCGGCCAGCCGGGCACCGAGCATCAGGCCGGTCAGCGTGCCGTCGCCGGTGGTCGCGTGGTCCAGCAGGATCACGTGCCCCGACTGCTCGCCGCCGAGCGCGAAGCCGTGCTGCTTCATCTCCTCCAGCACGTACCGGTCGCCGACCGCGGTCTGCACCAGCTCGATGCCCTCGCGCTCCATCGCCAGCTTGAAGCCGAGGTTGGACATCACGGTGGCCACCGCGGTCCCCCGGCGCAGCGTGCCGGCCTCCTTCATGGCGACGGCCAGGATGGCCAGGATCTGGTCGCCGTCCACCTCGTTGCCGTCCGCGTCGGCGGCCAGGCAGCGGTCGGCGTCGCCGTCCAGGGCGATGCCCAGGTCGGCCTTGTGCTCGCGCATCGCGACCTGGAGCTTGTCCAGGTGGGTCGAGCCGACGCCGTCGTTGATGTTCAGGCCGTTCGGCTCGGCGCCGAGCGTGTAGACCACCTCGGCCCCGGCCCGGGCGAACGCCTCGGGGGCGACCCGGGCGGCCGCGCCGTGCGCGCCGTCGATGACGACCTTCACGCCGTCGAGGCGGTTCGGCAGCACGGCGATCAGGTGCGCGACGTACTTGTCGAAGCCCTCGGTGTACTGCCGGACCCGGCCGACCGCGGCACCCGTCGGGCGCTGCCAGTTCTCGTCCGAGCCGACGCCGTAGCGGTGGTAGTGCGCCTCGATCGCGTCCTCGATCGCGTCGTCCAGCTTGTGCCCGCCGCGGGCCAGGAACTTGATGCCGTTGTCGGGCATCGCGTTGTGACTGGCCGACAGCATCACGCCGAAGTCCGCGCCGAGCGCACCGGTGAGGTACGCCACAGCGGGGGTGGGCAGCACGCCGACCCGCAGTACGTCCACGCCCGCGCTGGCCAGGCCGGCGATCACGGCGGCCTCCAGGAACTCCCCGGAGGCCCGGGGGTCGCGCCCGACCACGGCGACCGGTCGGTGGCCGTCGAAGGCCCCCGCGTCACCGAGCACATGGGCCGCGGCCACCGACAGCCCGAGCGCCAGCTCGGCCGTCAGGGTCTGGTTGGCCACACCGCGCACGCCGTCCGTACCGAAGAGTCGTCCCACTGTTTCCGTCCTCCGTCGCCGTTCCACAGGCAAGAAATCTCTCGCGACTCCCCGGTCTCCGCACAGGCGTACGGGGAGAGAAAAACAAGACACCCCGGAGCACACGGGGTGCTCCGGGGTGTCCAAGCACACCCCGGGGGTGCGAACCATCGAGATGGTACGCCCCCCGGTGGAGGTGCTTAGCGCTTGCTGTACTGCGGGGCCTTACGGGCCTTCTTGAGACCGGCCTTCTTGCGCTCGACGGCACGCGCGTCACGCATGAGGAAGCCGGCCTTCTTGAGCGCGGCGCGGTTGTTGTCCACGTCCGCCTCGTTCAGCGCACGGGCGACGCCGAGGCGCAGCGCGTAGGCCTGACCGGAGACGCCGCCACCCGAGATGCGGGCGACAACGTCGTAACGGCCGTCGAGCTCAAGGAGCTTGAAGGGCTCGTTCACGGTCTGCTGGTGCACCTTGTTGGGGAAGTAGTTCTCCAGGGTGCGACCGTTGATCTTCCACTTGCCGGTGCCCGGAACGATCCGGACGCGGGCAATGGCCTCCTTGCGACGGCCGAGGCCGGCGCCGGGGATGGCCTCGCCGAAGCGGCCGGCCAGCGACTCGGAGGTGTAGCTCTCCTCGGAGGTGAACTCTTCGACGGTCTCGTCGAAGTCGACCTCAAGGGTGTTCTCGATGGCAGTCTCGGCCACGGTGTTCCTCAGCTTCTCAGTGATGGGGCTTGGTGGCCGGAATTACTGCGCGACCTGGGTGATCTCGAACGGCACCGGCTGCTGCGCAGCGTGCGGGTGCTGGTCGCCCGAGTAGACCTTCAGCTTGGAGAGCATCTGGCGGCCCAGGCTGTTCTTGGGGATCATGCCCTTGATGGCCTTCTCGACGGCCTTCTCCGGGTTCTTGTCCAGGAGGTCGTCGTAGCGGACCGAGCGGAGACCGCCCGGGAAGCCGCTGTGGCGGTACGCCATCTTCTGGGTCTTCTTGTTACCCGACAGGTGCACCTTGTCCGCGTTGATGATGATGACGAAGTCACCAGTGTCAACGTGCGGCGCGTAGATCGCCTTGTGCTTGCCCCGGAGGAGGTTGGCGGCCTGGGAGGCCAGGCGGCCGAGCACGACGTCTTGCGCGTCGATGACGTGCCACTGACGCTGGACGTCGCCGGGCTTGGGGCTGTACGTACGCACGGTCGTAGCCTTCGCTTTTCAGTGAGTGAGTCCTGACAGGAGCACCCGGACGAGAGATCAGCCTGGTCCCGCTTGGACGCAATTCAAGGGGGAGCCGCTGGTCATCGGCCTGGGTATCTCCGGCGTACCGACCTCTCACGTGAGATGGAGCGAGCCAATACGCACAACAAGGGCCCAGCCTACCGGGCAGCTCCGTACGGGTCAAAAACGCTCACCGGTCGCGCTGCACTCGGGTCTCGTCCCAGACCGGTTCGAGGGACTCGTAGACCCGTCCGTCGGCCCCGAACACCAGGAATCGGTCGAAGGTCTTGGCGAACCAGCGGTCGTGCGTGACACACAGCACAGTGCCGTCGAACGCCTCCAGGCCCTGCTGGAGCGCCTCGGCGCTCTCCAGGTCCAGGTTGTCCGTCGGCTCGTCCAGCAGCAGCGCGGTGACGCCGGTGAGCTCCAGCTTGAGGATCATCAGCCGGGCCTGCTGGCCGCCGGAGAGCGACTCGAACTTCTGCTCCTCCTGCCGGTCCAGCTCGTACCGGCGCAGCGCGCCCATCGCGGCGCCGCGGCTGAGCGCGTGCTCCTCCTCGACGATCGACCTGACGGTCCGTCCGAGCAGTTCGGGATGGGCGTGGGTCTGCCGGAAGTGGCCCGGCACCACCCGGGCGCCGAGCCGGAACGCGCCGTTGTGCTTCACCGTGTCGTCGCCCGCCAGCAGCCGCAGGAAATGCGACTTGCCGGAGCCGTTCGAGCCCAGCACGCCGACCCGCTCGCCGTAGAAGACCTCCAGGTCGAAGGGCTTCATCAGGCCGGTCAGTTCGAGCTGCTCGATGGTCAGCGCGCGGACGCCCGTCCGGCCGCCCTTGAGCCGCATGGTGATGTTCTGCTCGCGCGGCGGCTCCTCCGGCCGGCCCGCCTCCTCGAACTTCTTCAGCCGGGTCTGCGCGGCCGCGTACCGGGTCGCCAGCGCATGGCTGACCGAGGCGGCCTGACGGAGGTTCACCACCAGCTTCTTCAGCTTGGCGTGCTCCTCGTCCCACCGGCGGCCCAGCTCCTCGAAGCGCTCGAAGCGCTCCTTGCGGGCGTCGTGGAACGACTCGAAGCCGCCACCGTGCACCCAGACGCTGCTGCCACCGCCGCCGAAACCGGTCTCGACGCTGATGATCTTGTCGGCGGCCCGGGACAGCAGCTCGCGGTCGTGTGAGATGAACAACACCGTCTTCGGAGTGGCCCGGATCGCCTCCTCCAGCCAGCGCTTGCCCGGCACGTCGAGGTAGTTGTCCGGCTCGTCGAGCAGCAGCACCTCCTCGGGGCCGCGCAGCAGCGCCTCCAGCACCAGCCGCTTCTGCTCACCGCCGGAGAGCGTGTTCAGCCCGCGGAACTGGGCCCGGTCGAACGGCATCCCCAGCGCGGCCATGGTGCAGACGTCCCACACCGTCTCGTAGTCGTAGCCGTCCGCGTCGGCCCAGTCCGAGAGCGCCTGGGCGTACGCCATCTGCGACTTCTCGTCGTCCTGCGCCATCATCGCCAGCTCGGCCGCGTCCACCGCCTTCGCGGCCACCGCGATCCGCGGCGGCGCCACCGACACCAGCAGGTCCCGCACCGACGCGTCGGCGGCCAGCGCCCCCGGCGTCTCCCGCTGGTCCTCCCGCCCGGTGGTCCCGACGAACTGCCGCATCACGCCCAGCCCGCCGCTCACCGTCACCGACCCGCCGTGCGGCTGGGTGTCCCCCGCGATCATGCGCAGCAACGTGGTCTTACCGGCCCCGTTGGCCCCCACCAACGCGACGGCCGACCCCTCGCCGACCCGGAAGGACGCGTCGTCGAACAGCACCCGCCCGTCCGGCAGGTAGTACTCCAGGTGCGAAATCTCGACGTGTCCCATGCCTGGAATTGTGCCAAGCACGTACCCACTGACCAAAACCCTTTACGGTCAGGGGCTCGGGGAACTGCGAGGAGATCTGGCGTTCGGGTCACTGCGAAAGTGCCTGCCCACCTACGCACGGATCACCTTGCAAGGGTCGGCGTCGCAGTTCCCCGAGCCCCTGACCTCAGATGGTTGAGGCCGGGAGCGTGCGCAGCCGCCGCGCCAGCCGGTTCCGTTCGGCGAGCTGGTCGTCGGCCGGGTAGCCGACCTCCTCCAGCGTCAGCCCGTGCGGGCGGATCACGTTCACCGCGGAGTTGCGGACCCCGCCGGCCAGCACCTCGCCCGGGAACTCCACCGGCCGGTGCCCGTCGCCGACCAGCAGCATCGCCCCCACCAGCGCCCGCACCATGTTGTGGCAGAACGCGTCCGCCCGCACCGTGGCGATCGCCAGCGAGCCCTCCTGGGCCGCGTACGGGTCCACCGGCACCCGGTCCCAGCGGAGCTCCAGCAGGGTGCGGATGGTGGTCGCGCCCTCGCGCTTCTTGCAGTACGCGGCGAAGTCGTGCTCGCCGAGCAGCAGCCGGGCCGCCTCGTTCATCTTCTCGACGTCCAACGGCCGGTCGTGCCACAGCACATGACCCCGCAGCAGCGGGTCCACCCCGCCCTGGTGGTCGGCGACCCGGTAGGCGTACCGGCGCCAGATCGCGGCGAACCGGGCGTCGAAACCTGCCGGTGCCTCGGCCAGCCGGTACACCCGGACGTCGGCGGGCAGCCGCCCGGCCAGCCGGCGGAGCAGCTTCTCGCCGTGCTCGGCCCACAGCTCGGCCGGCAGGTCGACGTGCGCCACCTGGCCCCGGGCGTGCACCCCGGCGTCGGTCCGGCCCGCCACCGTGAGCGGGAAGAGCTCGGGGCTGCGGGTGACGATCTGCAGCGCGCTCTCCAGCTCCTCCTGCACCGTGCGCCGGCCGCGCTGGCGGGCCCAGCCGGAGAACTCGGCGCCCTGGTAGGCGAGGTCGAGCCGGATCCGGACGTGGCCGTCCGCCGGACCGTCCTTGACCGGGGGCTGCTCGGCGCAGTCGTTCAGCACATCCACTCCAGAAAAGAAGGAACGGGCCCGCCCCCCGAAGGGAGGCGGGCCCGAACGAACACCTAAAGGTGTCAGGCCTTGTCGGCCTCGACCTCGTCGGCGACGACCTCGGTCTCGGCGGCCTCGGTGGCCTCGACCTTGGCGTCGGCCTCCTTGACGGCGCGCTTGGTGGCGCCCTCGGCCTCGCCGACAGCGGTCTGCGCGACGGTCAGCGCCTCGACCAGCTCGATCACGGCCATCGGGGCGTTGTCGCCACGACGGGGACCGATCTTGGTGATACGGGTGTAACCACCCGGGCGGTTCTCGTAGCGCGGCGCGATCTCGGTGAAGAGGGTGTGCAGCACGGAGACGTCGGTGATCGTCTTGCGGACGATGCGACGGTTGTGGATGTCGCCGACCTTCGCCTTGGTGATGAGGCGCTCGGCCAGCGGGCGCATCCGACGGGCCTTGGCCTCGGTCGTGGTGATGCGGCCGTAGGTGAACAGCTCGCGGCACAGGCCGGCGAGCAGCAGCGGCTCGTGGTGCGGGCCACCGCCGAGGCGGGCACCCTTCGTGGGACGGGGCATGATTGCTCCTCAAATCTCCGAACCCGGCCGTATCAGGTACCGGGACGGGCGCCCGGGCACTGTTGCCCGGACGGCTTTCTTGCATCGAACAGGGGGCGACCCGAGGGTCGCCCCCGTCCAAATCCTTAGTACTGCTCGGTCTCCGCGTAACCCGCGTCGTCCAGGTCGTCGGCGCCGAAGGCGTCGGCGGCGGCGGTCGGGTCGAACCCGGGCGGGCTGTCCTTGAGCGCCAGGCCCATGCCGGCCAGCTTCGCCTTGACCTCGTCGATCGACTTCGCACCGAAGTTGCGGATGTCGAGCAGGTCGGCCTCGGAGCGGGCCACGAGCTCACCCACGGTGTGGATGCCCTCGCGCTTGAGGCAGTTGTACGACCGAACGGTGAGCTCGAGCTCCTCGATCGGCAGGGCGAGATCAGCGGCCAGGGCGGCGTCCGTCGGGGACGGGCCCATGTCGATGCCCTCGGCGTCGATGTTCAGCTCGCGAGCGAGACCGAACAGCTCCACCAGGGTCTTACCGGCCGACGCCATGGCGTCACGCGGGCGCATGGCGGGCTTGGTCTCGACGTCGACGATGAGCTTGTCGAAGTCGGTCCGCTGCTCGACACGGGTGGCCTCGACCTTGTAGGTGACCTTCAGCACGGGGCTGTAGATCGAGTCGACCGGGATCCGGCCGATCTCCTGGCCGGAAGCCTTGTTCTGCACGGCGGAGACGTAGCCGCGACCGCGCTCGACGGTCAGCTCCATCTCCAGCTTGCCCTTGCCGTTGAGCGTGGCGAGGATCAGCTCGGGGTTGTGCACCTCGACACCGGCCGGGGGCGCGATGTCGGCGGCGGTGACCACACCCGGACCCTGCTTGCGCAGGTACATCACGACCGGCTCGTCGTGCTCCGAGGAGACGACCAGCTGCTTGATGTTGAGGATGAGGTCGGTCACGTCCTCCTTGACGCCCGGCACGGTGGTGAACTCGTGCAGGACACCGTCGACCCGGATGCTGGTGACAGCGGCACCGGGGATCGAGGAGAGGAGCGTGCGGCGGAGCGAGTTGCCGAGGGTGTAGCCGAAGCCCGGCTCGAGCGGCTCGATCACGAACCGCGAGCGGAACTCGTCGACGACCTCTTCGGTCAGCGAGGGGCGCTGAGCGATCAGCATGTTTTCAGATCCTCCAGTTGGAACTCGGCACCCACTATTTGATGCCGAACAGAACCAGCGTACGGGGTCCCACTAAAAACGGGACCCCGTACGCGGTTTAAAACATCAAGCTGCCCGAAGGCGCTGCGTCAGACGCGGCGGCGCTTCGGCGGACGGCAGCCGTTGTGCGGGGTGGGGGTGACGTCCTGGATCGAACCCACCTCCAGGCCGGTGGCCTGGAGCGAGCGGATCGCGGTCTCGCGGCCGGAGCCCGGACCCTTGACGAAGACGTCGACCTTGCGCATGCCGTGCTCCTGCGCCCGACGGGCAGCCGACTCGGCGGCCATCTGCGCGGCGAACGGGGTGGACTTGCGCGAGCCCTTGAAGCCGACGTGGCCGGCAGAGGCCCAAGAGATCACGTTGCCCGAGGGGTCGGTGATCGAAACGATGGTGTTGTTGAACGTGCTCTTGATGTGGGCGTGCCCGTGAGCGACGTTCTTCTTCTCCTTGCGGCGCACCTTCTTGGCGCCGGCAGCCTGACGACCCTTGGGGGGCATAAGTCTGTTCTCCTACTGAGGTGGTCGGTCCGCTAACCCGCGGGCCGGAGGGAAGTCCGGTTACGGGCGGACTACTTCTTGCCCGGCTTCTTCTTGCCGGCAATCGCGCGACGCGGGCCCTTACGGGTACGCGCGTTGGTGTGGGTGCGCTGACCGCGGACGGGGAGACCCCGGCGGTGACGCAGACCCTCGTAGCAGCCGATCTCGACCTTGCGGCGGATGTCAGCGGCAACCGCACGGCGGAGGTCACCCTCGACCTCGAAGTTGGCGTCGATGTACTGGCCGAGCTTGACCAGGTCGTCCTCGGAGATGTCGCGAACGCGGATGTCCGGGTTCACGCCGGTCTCCGCGAGCGCGAGCTGCGCGCGGGTGCGACCGATGCCGTAGACGTAGGTGAGGGCGATCTCGATGCGCTTCTCACGCGGGAGATCAACGCCTGCGAGGCGTGCCATTCAAGGCTCCTGTGTTTCTTCAGAGGTCTGACGTGCTACCTACTCCGACACCTCTCGGTGTGGGAGCCCCGGCCTCTGACCGGGGGTGGCAGTCCGTCCTGGGGACGGATCGGGTAGCCCGCTTATGACGTTTTGTCGCGTCGCGCGAAGCTGTGCTCACGCAAAGACGTACGAAAAATGCTGGGTGAAGCTGATCAGCCCTGGCGCTGCTTGTGGCGCAGGTTGTCGCAGATCACCATGACCCGGCCGTGACGGCGGATCACCTTGCACTTGTCGCAGATCTTCTTGACGCTCGGCTTGACCTTCATGCTTCAGGTACTCCGGGTCTAGATCTGACAGTTGCTTACTTGTACCGGTAGACGATCCGGCCGCGAGTCAGGTCGTAAGGGCTGAGCTCAACGACCACGCGGTCGTCCGGGAGGATACGGATGTAGTGCATCCGCATCTTGCCGCTGATGTGCGCGAGGACCTTGTGACCGTTCTGCAGCTCAACCTTGAACATGGCGTTCGGGAGAGACTCGATCACGGTGCCCTCGATCTCAATGGCGCCTTGCTTCTTTGCCATGAACTGCGAGATCCACCTTCCGGGGACGGCTACCGTATGCGGCACGCTCGTGCGAACCTGGGTTCACCCCTGCCCTACCGGGCGGAGGGCGTGCTGAAGCACGCTACGAGTGAGCCGACGGTCCATCGTACGCCACCGCCCGCTCCCGGACCAAAACGGTTCAGACCCCGACCTTGACCAGCGGTTCCACGTGCGCGGTGCAGGCCGAGCAGCGCCGGGCGGCCTCCGGTATCTCGGTCAGGCACTCGGGGCACGGGCGCTTGGGGGTCTTCGGCTTCTTCGGCAGGTAGCGCGCGGTCGCCTTGGTGACCGGCAGCACCACGAAGAAGTACAGCACCGCGGCGGTCAGCAGGAACGCGATCAGCACGTTCAGGAACTGGCCGTACGGGAAGGTCACGCCGGCCAGGGTGAAGCTGTACGCACGGAAGTCACCGGCCGCGCCGACCACCACACCGACCAGCGGGGTGAGGAAGGCCACGACGAAGCCGGTCACCACCGCGGTGAAGGCCGAGCCGATGACGACACCGACCGCCATGTCGATCACGTTGCCGCGCATCATGAAGTCGCGGAATCCCTTGAGCACTTACTGGTCCCTTCGGAGTTGTCAGCTCCTAAAAATAGGACAAAGGGCCCGGTGGGCGAAACCCACCGAGCCCTTGACGATCCGTCAGTCCTAACCCAGCGGATCCGGAGCCGCCACGACGCCCAGCTTGGCCAGCTCGGCCTTGCCGCCGTCGAAGGCGGTCAGCACCAGCGGGCCCTGCTCGGTGATGGCCACCGAGTGCTCCCAGTGCGAGGCCCAGGTGCCGTCGTTGGTGACGACCGTCCAGTCGTCCTCCAGCACGGTGGTGTGCGGGGTGCCCAGCGAGACCATCGGCTCGATCGCCAGCACGGTGCCGGGGACGAGCTTCGGGCCCTTGCCGCGGCCGCGCTCGACGTAGTTCAGCACGTGCGGCTCCATGTGCATCGCGGTGCCGATGCCGTGGCCGCCGTACCCCTCGGTGATGCCCCACTTGCCCTTGGGGGGCAGCGGCTGGCGGCGGATGAAGCCCTCGATCGCCTTGGAGACCTCGACCAGGCGGTTGTTCTTCTTCATCTGGGCGATGCCGGCCCACATCGAGCCCTCGGTCACCCGGCTGAGCATCTCCACCTCGGGCGCGACCTCGCCGACCGCCACGGTGATCGCGGCGTCGCCGTGCCAGCCGTCCACGATCGCACCGCAGTCGATCGAGATGACGTCACCCTCGACCAGCACCCGGTCGCCCGGGATGCCGTGCACCACCTCGTTGTTGACGGAGGCGCAGATCACACCCGGGAACCACAGGCCGCCGTGGTCCGCGCGGAAGTTGGAGGTGGCGCCGTGGTCGGCGATCACCTTCGCCGCGATGTCGTTGAGCTCCTGGGTGGTGACACCCGGACGGACGGCCTCGCGGGCCGCCTTCAGCGCCTCGGCGACGACCAGTCCGGCCACCCGCATCTTGGCGATCTGCTCGGGGGTCTTGATCTCCACCATCTGGTCCACGCCTTCCACTGTCGAAAGCCCGTCCGGTCCTTGCCGGGGGGCCGTGCTGCCGTTACCACCGTACGACGACAGAACGGCCGGGACTCCCCCGTGCGGGGGCGTCCCGGCCGTCTGGTCGGTCTCAGCTCTTCTTGCTCTCCAGCGCGGCCACCGCGCGCTCGGTCACTTCGTCGACCTTGCCCAGCGCCGAGATGGTGACCAGCAGGCCCTGCTGGTTGTAGTACTCGATGATCGGCTCGGTCTCCGTGTGGTAGACCTCCAGCCGCGTCCGCACCTTCTCCTCGGTGTCGTCCGAGCGCTGGTACAGCTCGCCGCCGCACTCGTCGCAGACGCCCTCGGTCTTCGGCGGGTTGTAGACCACGTGGAACACGTGGCCACCGTTGACCCGGCAGAGCCGACGGCCGGCGATCCGCTTGACGACCTCGTCCTCGGGGACCTCGAGGTCCAGCACGCCGTCGAGGGCGATGCCGAACTCGGCCAGGATCTCGTCCAGGGCCTTGGCCTGACCGAGGTTCCGGGGGAACCCGTCCAGCAGGAAGCCGTTGGCGGCATCCGGCTGCGACATCCGGTCCTTGGCCATCCCGATGGTGACCTCATCCGGTACCAGTCGACCCGCGTCCATGTACGCCTTGGCCTCGAGCCCCAACTGGGTGCCCTGGCTGATGTTGGCGCGGAACAGGTCTCCGGTGGAGATGTGGGGAATGGACAGGGTCTTGGCCAGGACGTGCGCCTGAGTACCCTTCCCGGCCCCGGGAGGTCCGACGAGGACGATACGCATCAGCGGAGGAACCCTTCGTAATTACGCTGCTGGAGCTGGCTCTCGATCTGCTTCACAGTTTCGAGTCCGACACCGACGACGATGAGCACGCTGGTGCCACCGAACGGGAAGTTTTGGTCCGCGTTGAAGGCGACCAGGGCGATCATCGGGATCAACGCGATCAGGCCCAGGTAGAGCGACCCCGGCCACGTGATACGGGTAAGCACGTAGTTGAGGTACTCGGCCGTCGGTCGGCCGGCCCGGATGCCCGGGATGAACCCACCATACTTCTTCATGTTGTCCGCAACTTCTTCGGGGTTGAAGGAGATCGCGACGTAGAAGAAGGCGAAGAACACGATCAGCACGAAGTACGTGGCCATGTAGATCGGGTGGTCACCGCGGACGAAGTTGTCGCGGATCCAGGTGGCCCAGCCGGCCTGGCTGTTCGTCAGCTGGGCGACCAGCGCCGGGATGTACAGCAGCGACGAGGCGAAGATGACCGGGATCACACCGGCCTGGTTGACCTTCAGCGGGATGTAGGTCGACGTCCCGCCGAACGCCTTGCGGCCGATCATGCGCTTCGCGTACTGGACCGGGATCCGGCGCTGCGCCTGCTCGACGAAGATGACCAGGACCACGACGATGACGCCGATCGCGATGACGCTGAAGAACTCGACCCAGCCGTCACCGATCTTGCCCGAGAGCTTGATCGCCCACATCGAGCCGGGGAAGCCCGACGCGATCGAGGTGAAGATCAGGATGGACATGCCGTTGCCGATGCCGCGGTCGGTGATCAGCTCACCGAGCCACATGACCATCGTGGTGCCGGCGGTCATCGTGATCACCATGGTGGCGATCCGGAAGACCGACTGGTCCGGCACGACCTGGTTGGCGTAGACACAGCCCGAGAACAGCGCGCCACTGGAGGCCGTCGCGACGATGCCGGTGCCCTGGAGCACGGCGAGCGCGATGGTCAGGTAGCGGGTGTACTGGGTGATCTTGGCCGTACCGGCCTGGCCCTCCTTCTTCAGCGCCTCGAGTCGCGGGATCACGACGGTGAGGAGCTGGAGGATGATGCTGGCCGTGATGTACGGCATGATGCCGAGCGCGAAGATCGTCAGCTGCAGCAACGCGCCACCACTGAAGAGGTTCACCAGGCCGAACAGCCCGCTGGGGGTGTCCTTCAGGCACTGGTTCACCGCGACGAAGTCGACGCCCGGCACGGGGATGTGAGCGCCCAGCCGGAACAGCACCATGATGCCCAGCGTGAACAGCAGCTTCTTGCGCAGGTCGGGCGTCTGGAACGCCCGCGCGAACGCACTGAGCACGGTGCCTCCTGCGCCTCCCGCACGTCGTCGGCGGGAGGGTCGGTCCTGAATGGGGAGTGGGGTGTGCGGCCCTCGGAGGAGTCCGGTCAACCGGACGGCACAGGCGAGCCTGGGCGCAGCCTACAAGGGAACTCCACGGACTCTAACAGTGTGTGGCCACCCGAAAGAAGCGTGCGCGGCCCCTCCCCCACGCACGGGGGACGGGATGCCCGTTTTCAACCACAAAAGCCACCCGAAAAGCACGAACCCCGTACCTCCCAGGAGGGAGATACGGGGTTCGTGGATGTCAACTTGCTCAGAGGAGCTCGGTGACCGTACCGCCGGCAGCGGTGATCTTCTCGATCGCGGAGCCGGAGACGGCGTCAACCGTCACCTGCAGCGCAACCGCGATGTCGCCGGTGCCGAGGACCTTGACGAGCTCGTTCTTGCGAACGGCGCCCTTCGCGATCAGGTCGGCCACGGTGACCTCGCCACCCTGCGGGTAGAGCTCGGCCAGCTTCTCCAGGTTCACGACCTGGAACTGCTTGTGCGCCGGGTTCTTGAAGCCCTTGAGCTTCGGCAGACGCATGTGGAGGGGCATCTGCCCACCCTCGAAGCGCTGCGGAACCTGGTAGCGGGCCTTGGTGCCCTTGGTACCACGACCTGCGGTCTTACCCTTGGAACCCTCACCACGACCGACACGGATCTTGTCGGTCTTGGCGCCGGGGGCCGGGCGCAGGTTGTGGATCTTGATCGGCGAGTTGTCTGCCATTTCAGTCCACCTCCTCGACCGTGACGAGGTGACGAACGGTGTGGACCATGCCGCGGATCTCCGGGCGGTCCTCCTTCACCACGGTGTCGTTCAGCCGCTTCAGGCCGAGCGAACGGAGCGTGTCACGGTGGTTCTGCTTGCTGCCGATGTACGACTTGGTCTGAGTGACCTTCAGGCGAGCCATCAGGCACTCACCGCCGCGGTCCCGGCCGCGCGAGCGCGGAGCAGAGCAGCGGGGGCCACGTCCTCCAGCGGCAGGCCACGGCGGGCCGCGATCTCCTCGGGGCGCACGAGGCCCTTCAGAGCAGCCACGGTGGCGTGCACGATGTTGATCGCGTTGTCCGAGCCGAGCGACTTCGACAGGATGTCGTGAACGCCGGCGCACTCCAGGACAGCACGCACCGGGCCACCGGCGATAACGCCGGTACCGGGGGACGCCGGCTTCAGGAGCACGACGCCGGCGGCCTTCTCGCCCTGGATCGGGTGCGGGATGGTGCCCTGGATACGGGGGACCTTGAAGAAGTTCTTCTTGGCCTCCTCAACACCCTTGGCGATGGCGGCCGGAACCTCCTTCGCCTTCCCGTAGCCGACACCTACGGTGCCGTCACCGTCGCCCACCACGACCAGCGCGGTGAAGCTGAAACGACGACCACCCTTGACAACCTTGGCGACACGGTTGATCGCAACGACACGCTCAACGTAAGCAGTCTTCTCGACGGCGGGGGCGTTGCCCCGGTCGTCGCGCTTACGATCACGTCGCTCGCCGCCACCGCCGGTGCCGCCGCCGGCGCCGCTACCGCGGCGCTGGGGTCCAGCCATTGGAATTACCTCTCTCGATTACGTCCGTCGACTGAGCCGACGAGCGGCTTAGAAGTCGAGCCCGGCCTCACGGGCAGCGTCCGCCAGGGCGGCGATGCGCCCCGCGTAACGGTTGCCCGCGCGGTCGAAGACGACCGACTCGATGCCGGCGGCCTTGGCGCGCTCGGCGACCAGGGCTCCGACCTTCTTGGCCAGCTCGGTCTTGTCGCCCTCGTTGCCACGGATGGACACATCGAGGGTGGACGCCGACGCGAGGGTGTGACCCTTGGCGTCGTCGATGACCTGGGCGACCATGTGACGGTTCGAGCGGGTCACGACCAGACGAGGACGAGCCTCGGTGCCGGTGACGCGCTTGCGAACGCGGATGGCGCGACGCTTGCGGGCAGCGTTCTTGTAGCCGTTGCCCTTGCCGATCTTCACAGAAAGACTCATGGCTTACTTACCGCTCTTTCCGACCTTGCGGCGGATGACCTCGCCCGCGTACTTGACGCCCTTGGCCTTGTACGGGTCGGGCTTACGCAGCTTGCGGATCTTGGCCGACTCTTCGCCGACCAGCTGCTTGTCGATCCCGTCCACGTGGAACTTGGTGGGCGACTCGACCACGAAGGAGATGCCCTCCTTGGCCTCGATCAGGATCGGGTGGCTGTAGCCGAGCTGGAACTCCAGCGCGGAGCCCTTCGCTGCGACTCGGTAACCAACACCGCTGATCTCCAGCGACTTGCGGTATCCCGCGGTCACGCCGGTGATCATGTTCGCCACCAGCGTGCGGGAAAGGCCGTGCAGGGCCTTCGACAGACGCTCGTCGTTAGGGCGGGTGACGAGCAGAGTGCCGTCCTCGCCCTTGCTGATCTCGATGGGCGCGGCAACGGTGTGGGTGAGGGAGCCCTTGGGGCCCTTCACCGAGACCGTCTGGCCATCGATGGTGACGTCCACGCCGGCGGGAACCGGGATGGGCAGCCGTCCAATGCGAGACATTGCTGTACCTCCGTTTCCCGAATTACCAGACGTAGGCGAGAACTTCTCCGCCTACGCCCTTCTTGGCGGCCTGCTTGTCGGTGAGGAGACCGGAAGACGTGGAGATGATCGCCACGCCCAGGCCGCCGAGCACCTTCGGCAGGTTGGTGGACTTTGCGTAAACGCGCAGACCCGGCTTGCTGATGCGCTTGATGCCGGCGATGGAGCGCTCACGGTTGGGGCCGAACTTGAGGTCGATGGTCAGCTTCTTGCCGACCTCGCCCTCAACCGGCTCCTCAACCTTCCAGGAGGAGATGTACCCCTCCTGCTGCAGGATCTCGGCGACGTGCGCCTTGATCTTGCTAGCCGGCATCGCCACGGTGTCGTGGTACGCCGAGTTCGCGTTACGCAGACGCGTGAGCATGTCTGCGATGGGGTCGGTCATGGTCATGATGGCCTCAGGCCTCTCTCGCCGTGGTTTCTCCGCGCCAGGTCCCCCCGCCGCACTCCGAGGAGTGCGGCAGGGGCACAGACGCAGGGGACCTGCGGCGTTAGTAAGACTGGGTGCGAGCCCTCATAAGAGGGTCGCGGACAGCTCTGGCTGCCGCGACAGGGGGCCCGACCCCACTACCTTACGGGATTCCGTACGGCAGCCCAAAAATGGGCCACGTGGGATCGGGCACACCTGCTGATTCGCTGTGTGACGGAGCCTGGGTTACCAGGAGCTCTTGGTCACGCCCGGCAGCTCGCCGCGGTGCGCCATCTCACGGAGGCAGACACGGCAGAGGCCGAACTTGCGGTACACCGAGTGCGGGCGGCCGCAGCGCTGGCAGCGGGTGTAACCGCGGACAGCGAACTTCGGCTTGCGCTCGGACTTCGCGATGAGGGACTTCTTCGCCATGAGTTACGCCTCCTTGAACGGGAAGCCCAGTGCGCGCAGGAGCGCCCGGCCCTCGTCGTCGTTCTGAGCGGTGGTCACGACGGTGATGTCCATACCGCGCTGACGGTCGACCTTGTCCTGGTCGATCTCGTGGAACATGACCTGCTCGGTCAGACCGAAGGTGTAGTTGCCACGGCCGTCGAACTGCTTCGGGGAGAGACCACGGAAGTCACGGATACGCGGCAGGGCCAGCGACACCAGACGGTCCAGGAACTCCCACATGCGGTCACCACGGAGGGTGACGTGGGTGCCGATCGGCTGGCCCTCACGCAGCTTGAACTGCGCGATGGACTTGCGAGCCTTCGTCACCGCCGGCTTCTGGCCGGTGATGGCGGTGAGGTCGCGGATCGCGCCCTCGATCAGCTTGCTGTCACGAGCGGCCTCGCCGACACCCATGTTGACCACGACCTTGACCAGGCCGGGGATCAGCATGACGTTCTCGAACGAGAACTCCTCCTGCAGCTGACCCTTGATCTCGGAGTTGTAACGCTCCTTGAGACGGGGGGTCACCTTCTCAACAGTCGTCTCAGACATCAGATGTCCTCACCGGTTCGCTTGGCAACGCGGATCTTGTTGCCCTCGTCGTCGAAGCGGTAGCCAACGCGGGTGACGACCTTCTTGCCGTCCTTCTCCACGACCAGCTGGACGTTGGAGACGTGAACCGGGGCCTCGACGGTGATGATGCCGCCCTGGGTGCCCGGACCCGGCTTGGTGTGCTTCTTGACCCGGTTGACACCCTCGACCAGGACCTTGTTGGTGGCGGGGATGGCCTGGATGACCTTGCCCTGCTTACCGCGGTCCTTGCCGGTGATGACCTGGACCAGGTCACCCTTCTTGATCTTCATGCTGTTCGCCATGGGTTAGAGCACCTCCGGCGCAAGCGAGATGATCTTCATGAACTTCTTGTCACGCAGCTCGCGGCCCACCGGGCCGAAGATGCGGGTGCCACGGGGGTCACCATCGGTGTTCTTGAGAACGACCGCGGCGTTCTCGTCGAAGCGGATGTACGAGCCATCCGGACGACGACGCTCCTTGACGGTACGAACGATGACGCACTTGACGACGTCACCCTTCTTCACCGAACCACCGGGGATCGCGTCCTTGACGGTGGCGACGATGACGTCCCCGATACCGGCGTAGCGGCGACCGGAGCCACCGAGAACACGGATGCAAAGGATCTCCTTGGCACCAGTGTTGTCGGCGACACGCAGTCGCGACTCCTGCTGGATCACAGCTTTCTCCTGATCGTCAACGAGAGTCGACGGGCCGGCCGCTGCTCACACCAGCGCCCCTGGGGGACCTGGTGCACATACGGCCGTACCACATCGGCTTCGTTACTTGGCCTTCTCGAGGATCTCGACGACGCGCCAGCGCTTCGTCGCGGACAGCGGACGGGTCTCCATCAGGAGAACCCGGTCGCCGATGCCGCAGGCGTTGGCCTCGTCGTGCGCCTTCAGCTTGTTCGTACGGCGGATGACCTTGCCGTACAGAGCGTGCTTGACGCGGTCCTCGACGGCGACGACGACGGTCTTGTCCATCTTGTCGCTGACGACGAGACCCTCACGGGTCTTGCGGAAACCGCGCGTCTCGTTGGTGGTGTTCTCAGTCATCAGGCGTTCTCCACCGTCTCGATGCCCAGCTCGCGCTCGCGCATCAGGGTGTAGATCCGCGCGATGTCCTTACGGACGAGCTTGAGCCGTCCGTGGTTGTCGAGCTGCCCGGTCGCCGCCTGGAAGCGGAGGTTGAACAGCTCCTCCTTGGCCTCGCGGAGCTTGGCAACGAGACCCTCGTTGTCCAGCTCGCGCAGCTCAGCAGCCTTGGTACCGGCCGACATCAGCTCTCACCTGCCTCGCGCCGGACAATCCGGCACTTCATCGGGAGCTTGTGAGCAGCGCGGGTGAGCGCCTCACGAGCAATCTTCTCGTTCGGGTAGGACAACTCGAACATGATCCGACCCGGGTGAACGTTGGCGATCCACCACTCGGGGGAACCCTTACCGGAACCCATGCGGGTCTCGGCAGGCTTCTTGGTGAGCGGACGGTCCGGGTAGATGTTGATCCAGACCTTGCCACCACGCTTGATGTGACGGGTGACGGCGATACGAGCGGACTCGATCTGCCGGTTCGTCACGTAGGCGGGGGTGACCGCCTGGATGCCGTACTCGCCGAACGCGAGCTCGGTGCCACCCTTGGCAGCGCCACGGCGCTTCGGGTGGTGCTGCTTGCGGTGCTTGACCCGACGGGGGATCAGCATGACGGTCAGGCCTCCGTTCCGGTGCTCTCGGCAGCCGGCGTCTCCGTCACAGCCGCGGCCGGAGCCTCGGTGTTCTGGGGACGACGGGCGCCACCACGGGCGCCGCCACGCTCGCCACCACGGCCACCGCGCTCGCCGCCACGCGCGGGGCGGGCGTCGGTGCGGGCCGGGCGGTTGCCCGAGCGGGCAGCAGCGTTCTCAGCGCGGACCTCGGCGATGTTCTTGACATCACCCTTGTAGATCCAGACCTTCACGCCGATGCGACCGAAGGTCGTCTTGGCCTCGAAGAAGCCGTAGTCGACGTTCGCGCGCAGCGTGTGCAGCGGCACACGACCCTCGCGGTAGAACTCCGAACGGCTCATCTCGGCGCCGCCGAGACGACCGGAGCACTGGACCTTGATGCCCTTGGCGCCGGACTTCATGGTGCCCTGCATGCTCTTACGCATGGCACGGCGGAACGACACGCGGGAGGACAGCTGCTCCGCGACGCCCTGAGCCACGAGCTGGGCGTCCAGCTCGGGGTTCTTGACCTCGAGGATGTTCAGCTGGACCTGCTTGCCGGTCAGCTTCTCGAGGTCGCCGCGGATGCGGTCGGCCTCGGTGCCACGGCGACCGATGACGATGCCGGGGCGAGCGGTGTGGATGTCAACGCGGACGCGGTCGCGGGTGCGCTCGATCTCAACCTTCGAGATGCCGGCTCGCTCCATGCCCTTCGTCATCATGCGACGAATGGCAACGTCTTCCTTGACGTAGTCCTTGTACAGCTTGTCGGCGTACCAGCGGGACTTGAAGTCCGTGCTGATGCCGAGGCGGAACCCGTGCGGGTTAACCTTCTGGCCCATTACCGGGTCCCTTCCTTGCTGCTGACGACCACGGTGATGTGGCTGGTCCGCTTGCGGATCCGGTAGGCACGGCCCTGGGCACGCGGACGGAACCGCTTCAGGGTCGGGCCCTCGTCAACGTACGCCTCGCTGATAACGAGGTCGTCCACGTTGGAGTGGTTGTAGTTGTGCGCGGCGTTGGCAATGGCGCTGTTGAGCACCTTGCCGACCGGCACGGTGGCTGCCTGCGGAGCGAAACGCAGGACGGCCTGGGCCTCCGTGGCACTCATGCCACGGATGAGGTCCACCACGCGGCGGGCCTTCATGGGCGTGACGCGGATGTACCGCGCCTGGGCCCTGGCTTCCATGGTTGTCCCCTTGCTGGTGTAAGTCATTGAGTCGGTACTTCGCTGGCGACTAGCGACGCTTCGACTTGCGGTCGTCCTTGACGTGCCCGCGGAAGGTGCGCGTCGGCGCGAACTCGCCGAGCTTGTGGCCGACCATCGACTCGGTGACGAACACCGGGACGTGCTTGCGGCCATCGTGGACCGCGATCGTGTGACCGAGCATGCTCGGGCTGATCACGGAGCGACGGGACCAGGTCTTGATGACGTTCTGGGTACCCGCCTCGTTCTGCGCGTCCACCTTCTTGAGAAGGTGGCCGTCGATGAAGGGGCCCTTCTTGAGACTGCGCGGCATCTGACCTGCTCCTAGCGCTTCTTGTTGGACTTGCGGCGGCGCACGATGAGAGCGTCCGAAGCCTTGTTGGCCTTACGGGTACGACCCTCCTTCTTGCCCCACGGCGAGACCGGGTGGCGACCACCGGAGGTCTTACCCTCACCACCACCGTGCGGGTGGTCGATCGGGTTCATCGCGACACCACGCACGGTCGGGCGAACGCCCTTCCAGCGCATACGGCCGGCCTTGCCCCAGTTGATGTTCGACTGCTCGGCGTTGCCGACCTCGCCGACGGTCGCGCGGCAGCGCGCGTCAACCAGGCGGATCTCACCGGAGGGCATGCGCAGGTGCGCCATGCGACCCTCACGGGCGAGCAGCTGGATGCCCGAACCGGCGGAGCGGGCCATCTTGGCACCGCCACCGGGACGCAGCTCCACCGCGTGGATGGTGGTACCGACCGGGATGTTGCGCAGCGGCAGGTTGTTGCCGGGCTTGATGTCGGCCGTCGGGCCGTTCTCAATCCGGTCGCCCTGGCCGATGCCGCGCGGCGCGATGATGTAGCGCTTCTCGCCGTCCGCGTAGTGCAGCAGCGCGATGCGAGCGGTGCGGTTGGGGTCGTACTCGATGTGCGCGACCTTGGCCGGCACGCCGTCCTTGTCGTGACGACGGAAGTCGATCACGCGGTAGGCGCGCTTGTGTCCGCCACCCTGGTGGCGAGCGGTGATACGACCGGCGTTGTTACGGCCGCCCTTGCTGTGCAGGGGGCGAACCAGCGACTTCTCCGGCGTGGACCGCGTGATCTCTACGAAGTCGGCCACGCTGGAGCCACGACGGCCCGGCGTAGTCGGCTTGTACTTGCGGATGCCCATTTGGCTCTCTCGTCCTCGTCCTTATCGACGATCCGGACCCCGTTAGGAGGTCGGACCACCGAAGATGTCGATGCGGTTGCCCTCAGCCAGCGTCACGATGGCGCGCTTGGTGTCCTTGCGCTTGCCAAAGCCCGTCTTGGAGCGCTTGCGCTTGCCCTGACGGTTGAGCGTGTTGACGGACTCGACCTTGACCGAGAAGACCGCCTCGACGGCCTGCTTGATCTGGGTCTTGTTGGCACCCGGCGACACGACGAACGTGTACTTGTTCTCGTCGAGGAGCGAGTAGCTCTTCTCGGAGATGACCGGCTTCACCAGGACGTCACGGGGGTCCGTGAACGTCTTGCTCGTGATCTCTGCAGCCATCAGGCGGCGCTCCCTTCGAGCTCGCCCTCAGCAGCCACAGCCTTGGCGGACGCGGCCGGACCGGCCACGAAACGCTCGAAAGCAGCCTGGGTGAAGACCACATCGTCGGAGACGAGCACGTCGTAGGTGTTCAGCTGACCGGCGTCCAGGATGTGCACGTTCGGCAGGTTGCGAGCGGACTTGATGCCCAGCTCGTCCGCGCGCTCGACGACCAGGAGGACGTTCTTGCGCTCGGAGATCTTGCCGAACAGGCCCTTGGCGGCCTTGGTCGACGGCGCCTCGGCCGCGATCACGTCGGTGATGACGTGGATGCGGTTGTGGCGGGCCCGGTCGGTGAGCGCGCCACGCAGAGCGGCGACGATCATCTTCTTGGGCGTCCGCTGCGAGTAGTCACGCGGCTTCGGGCCGTGGACAACGCCACCGCCGACGAACTGCGGGGCGCGGGTCGAGCCCTGACGGGCGCGGCCGGTGCCCTTCTGGCGGTACGGCTTGCGGCCGCCGCCTCGGACCTCGCCACGGGACTTGACCTTGTGGGTGCCCTGACGGGCGGCAGCGAGCTGCGCCACAACGACCTGGTGCATCAGCGGAACGCTGACCTTGGCGTCGAAGATCTCGGCGGGCAGCTCGATGCTGCCGGCCTTGTCGCCCGAGGGCGACAGGATGTCAATGGTGCTCATATCCTCACAGCCCCTTCGCCGCGGTGCGGACGAGGACGAGGCCGCCGTTCGGGCCCGGGATTGCGCCCTTGATGAGGAGCAGCCCCTTCTCCGCGTCAACGGCATGGACGGTCAGGTTCTGGGTGGTCACGCGCTCGTGGCCCATCCGGCCGGCCATCTTCATGCCCTTGAACACGCGACCCGGGGTGGCGCAGCCACCGATCGAGCCGGGCGAACGGTGCTTGCGCTGCACGCCGTGACCGGCGCCGAGGCCCTTGAAGTTGTGACGCTTCATGACACCGGCGAAGCCCTTGCCCTTGGAGGTGCCGGTCACATCGACCTTGACACCAGCCTCGAACAGCTCAGCGGTGATCTCCTGGCCGAGGGCGTACTCGGACGCGTCCGCGGTGCGGAGCTCGACCAGGAAACGACGCGGGGTGACACCGGCCTTGGCGAAGTGACCCGCGAGGGGCTTGTTCACCTTGCGGGGGTCGATCTCGCCGAAGCCGATCTGCACGGCGTCGTAGCCGGCAGCGTCAGCGGTGTGGATCTGGGTAACGACATTGGGCCCGGCCTTGACGACGGTCACCGGAACGATCCGGTTGTTCTCGTCCCAGACCTGGGTCATGCCGAGCTTCTCGCCCAGGATTCCCTTAATCTGCTTTGCCATCTTCGTCGCGCCTCTCAGAGCTTGATCTCGATGTCGACGCCGGCCGGAAGGTCGAGGCGCATCAGCGAGTCAACGGTCTTCGGGGTCGGGTCGAGGATGTCGATCAGACGCTTGTGAGTGCGCATCTCGAAGTGCTCGCGCGAGTCCTTGTACTTGTGCGGCGAGCGGATGACGCAGTACACGTTCTTCTCAGTGGGCAGCGGCACCGGGCCCGCGACCTGCGCACCAGTGCGAATGACGGTCTCGACGATCTTCTTCGCCGAGGAGTCAATCACCTCGTGGTCGTAGGCCTTGAGCCGGATGCGGATCTTCTGTCCCGCCATGGCTACTCAGTAGTCCTTTGTCTCGTCTGCTGCTTCTTCTGCCGGATTCGGCCGGGTGGCTTGGCCGGTGGCACCTTTGGGTGATTACTTCCGACCCCCGCGCTCGGGCGTGTCGCCCTGACGCTTGCAAAGAACCGGGAAGGTTTCCCTTCTCGGCCTGCGGAATCGGTGAGCCTTGCACCCACCAGGCGCCGGATCGAGGCCCCGCCCACGCTTCCCGGAAGATTCCCGTACGTCCGCCCCGCAGCTGCCGCGGTGTCGACTACACACCACTGCGATCCACACCGACTCACCCAAGGGCGAAGGCGGATCACATGAACGGCCATCACGGGAACGACGAGTACCTGGGACTCGCTTCCAGTCCTCCCGGTGGGAGGCGCGCAGCATCGGCACTCAACCGAGCAACTTGGCTATCCTGCCACAGCACGCTGCGCGAACGCGAATCGGGGCCGGTGAGGTCTCCCTCACAGGCCCCGATCCGGTGCTCGGCGGTCAGTGGTCAGCCACGCCGCCAGACCACGTAGTTCTTCTCCGCCACGTGCCGGTCGACGTGCCAGCCGGCCGGAGCGTTGCGCCAACTCTTGTCCGGCGTCTCGCCCTTGACCCACAGCGCCAGCACCGCGACGGTCGCGTCGGCGGGCGGGGTGTCCTTGCGCACCAGGTCGCGGTTCCAGACCCGGCCCTCGATCTGCTGCGAGGGCAGGGTGACCTGGATCTCCCAGCGGACCTGATTGTCCATCACCACCTTGTCGCCGGGCTTGATCCCGGCGTCCTCCAGGAAACCGGTGGCGTCGCCGTAGCGGCCGGCCGTGTTCGGCTTGGTGATGTGGTCGGTGACGCTGACGGTGGCGAAGGCCGCGAAGCAGGCCAGCACCACCCCGATCGCACCGGTGACCGGCAGCGCCCGCCGGGAGCCGGCCAGCAGCCTGACCGCGACCACCAGGCCGAACACCAGCAGCGCGACGGCGGTGGTGTCCATCAGGTGGAAACCGTCCCAGTCGTCGCCCCAGAGGCTGCCGAGGAAGGTCGAGTCCGGCATGCCCCAGAGGATGAACCAGGACTTCTTGAACTCCCGGCCCGCCAGCCGGTTCACCAGCAGCGCGAGCGTCACCATCAGCAGCGCCGCCGAACCGGCCAGCAGGACCAGGTGCTTGCGCTTCCTGGTCCGGTACAGCACCACGGCGCCGACCAGGAAGAAGACCGGAACCAGCGGCGACAGGTAGCGCGCGTACACGATGGTGTCGATCCGGTGGTCGTCCGGCAGGCCGGCCGCGGCGGCCAGCGCGATGCCGCACATCAGCGAGACCATCAGGAATGCGACCACCCGGTCGGCCTTGCTGAAGCGGGAGGTGAAGACCGCGAGGACGCAGACCACCGCGGCCAGCGCGCCCAGGCCCCAGCTGGAGGTGACGAAGTACCAGAGGTGGCCGAGCATCCGCATCACGGTGCGCCGCAGCAGTGCGGAGTCGCCGAGCGAGTCGAAGACCGCGTTGCCGACCTTGCTCGGGTGCGCGCCGTCGATGTTCGCGAGCAGCCAACTGGTCATCAGCTGCTTGCTGTAGAACAGCGCCCCCATCATCACCAGGGCCAGCGCGGTGGCGACCCGCGGCGCCCAGCCGAGGACCAGCACCACCAGCAGCACCAGCGCGGTGAGCGCGACGATCACGCCGCCCCGGTCGTGCGTCAGCAGGCAGTACCCGGCCGCCGTGCCGGCCAGCAGGCCGTAGCCGATCCGGCGCCGGGTCGAGCCCTCCGAGAGCAGTCCGTGCACGCCGATCAGCCAGGCCAGCACCAGGGCGGGCAGCGGGGTGTCGGCCATCGCGTACTGGGAGTAGAAGACCACCGGCGGCATCAGCACCGCGGCGGTGGCGAACAGGTAGGCGAGCGGTCTGGGCATCGCCAGCCGGCGCATCGCCAGATACCCGAGCGGCAGGACCAGACAGCTGAGCAGGGCGTTGATGCCCATGATCAGGTGGTAGGCGAGCTCCGGGTCGTCGGTGATCCGGAGCGCCGGGGAGATCAGCAGCGAGTACCCGGCCGGGATCACCTCGTTGCCGGGTATCTCGGTGGTCGAGCGGCCGGCCAGCATCCGGGCGATCACCAGGTACATGTGCTCGTCCGGGTTGACCACCGGGTAGTCCTGGCCCCGCACCAGCGAGAGCCGGAACAGCACCTGGGCGACGTACCCCGCCACCAGGGCCAGCGGGACCGCCCAGGCGGAGGTCCACCGGGCGGGCCGGCCGACGGCCGCCTCCGGCGCTGCCACGGCGGGTTGCGCGGTCTCCGAGCCGTAGGGAGGCTCAGGGGCCAGTCGTGTCATCGCTGTCACACGCTTTCGTGAGGTTTTTCCGACGCTCGATCAGATCTGCGGTGATGTGCTGTTCTGTCGGGGCGTCGGGGGCCACCCCTGGGTCAGACGGACGCGCGTTGCCTGGTCTGCCCGTGGGTCTCGGGGCCGGGCCGCTGGGGCACGGCCCGGCGGAGGGTCAGGGTCATGGCGGCGGCGGTGGCCAGGGAGCCGACCGCGTAGGCCAGGCCGACCCGGAGGGCGATGTCGCCGGGG
Source organism: Kitasatospora gansuensis (assembly GCF_014203705.1). Lineage (NCBI taxonomy): Bacteria > Bacillati > Actinomycetota > Actinomycetes > Kitasatosporales > Streptomycetaceae > Kitasatospora > Kitasatospora gansuensis. The sequence continues at coordinate 4,764,327 of NZ_JACHJR010000001.1, read as the reverse complement.
AGCAGGGTGATGCCGAACAGGACGGCGGTGCCGAGCGCCCAGCAGGCCAGCTGGGCGCGGTGCTTGCGGAGCACCATCTGGGCCTGGCCGAGCACCATGGCGAGCATGTAGAAGGTGGTACCGACGGAGTACCAGAGGAAGTCGAGGTGGCCGAGCTGGCCGGGGGTGGCGCCGAACAGCGTCTCGATCAGCCAGGGGCCGATCAGGACGGCCGGGACGCCGCCGGCCACGCCCAGGCCGAGCACCACCAGGCAGGTCTTGCGGAGCATCCGGGCGAAGCCCTGGTGGTCGCCGGAGCTGACCGCGGTGGACAGGCCGGAGAGCAGCGAGGCCTGCAGCGAGCCGAACACGAACAGCGGCACCCGGGCCAGCACCAGGGCGCTGAGCAGGGCGGCGATCAGGTCGGTGCGGTCGGGTTCGAGCAGCTGGGTGCTCATCACCGCGGCGTTCACCACCACCTGGGCCAGCGAGGTGGAGGCGATCAGCAGGCCGAGGCCGCCGACGATCTCCCGGGTGGCGATCGGCGCACCGGGGCGGGCCGCCCGCAGGGTGACCGGCAGGGTGGCCAGCAGGGCCACCACCGGGGCCACCGAGAGGATCAGGCTGAACGCCAGGGCCGTGTGCAGACCGGCCGCCGCGCAGCCGAAGGCCAGCACGATCCGCAGCCCGCCGTCGATGGCGAGCTGGCTGCCGTACGCGTTGAAGTGGCCGGTGCCGGCCAGTATCCCCCTGGTCAGGTAGCAGAGCGCCATGCCGACGAACGCGCCACCGAGGGCGCCGACCAGCTGGAGGTCGCCCCGGAACAGCAGGTCGGCGACCGGCCGGGCGAACCCGGCCAGCAGGCCGAGCACCGCGGCCAGGATGGCCACCGTGACCAGTCCGGCCCGGCGGAGCACCGGGCCCGCGCCCTCACCGTTGACCACCCGGGTCGCGACGATCCGGGTCAGCTCCTGCTCGATCGGGAAGAACAGCCCGATCCCGACCGACATCACCAGGGTCCAGAGCACCGACACCCCGGCCATGTCGTCCTTGGACAGGCTGTGCCCGGCCACCGCGAGGTGCAGGTAGGAGGCCGCTCCGAGCACGACCGTGCCCCCCGCGACCAACTGGGTACCGGGGGGCAGGGCCTTGAGCAGTTTTGCTATCGGGTTCATTCAGGAGCTTTCGACGGCCGCGCGCTCAGCGGGTGGCGTGGCGGAGCATCGCGCTGACGCCCGGACGGCCGGCGTGCTTGACCGCACCCGGGAGCAGGGTCAGCGCGTGCAGCCGCGAGGAGAGGTGCAGCCGGGAGACCTTGGCGGCGTTCGGCCAGCCGTGCCGGTCGAGGCGGTCGGCGGTCTCCGTGAAGAAGCGCTTGGCCTCCTCGAAGCGGTGCCCGGTGTAGGCCTTGGCCGAGGACTCGCTCTCGGCGTGCCGGCGGTAGCTGAAGCAGACCTCCGGCGTGGTGGCGAGGGACTCCCCCGCCACCAGCAGGTCGATCACCAGGGCGAGGTCCTGGATCACCCCGAGGTCCTGCCGGAAACCGAACCGCTTCACGGCCTCGGTCCGCCAGCAGATCGACGGGAAGTAGAGCCAGTTGCCCCGGAGCAGGCTGGCCGCCAGCTCCTCCCCGCCGAGCAGGGCCCGGCCCGGGCCCTTGGGGGCGTACAGCTTGCGCTTCGTCCGGTCGACCAGGGTGTCGAACGGCTGGCCGTCGCTGCCGATCACCACGACGCCCGGCTGGATCATCGCCGCGCCGGGCTCCCGGTCCGCCGCCGCCCGGACCACCTGGAGGTAGTTCGGGTGCATCAGGTCGTCGCAGCCCATCAGGACCAGGTACTCGTACTCCGCCAGCTCGACGCACCGGTTGAAGTTCCCGGTGACGCCGAGGTTCTGTTCGTTGCGGTAGTACCTGACCCGGCTGTCGGCCAGGCCGTCGAACCACTCGGGGACGCCGGCCTCGCGGCCGTCGTCCACCACGGTCAGCCGCCAGTCGTCGCCGTCCTGGGCGAGGATGCTGCGGACAGCGTCCTGCATCAGGGCGACGTCGCCGTAGTACGGCAGCAGGATCTCGAAACGCGACATGCTCTCTCTTCCGCCTATGCCTTGGTCAGCTCACGGCGGCGCCGCTCCGCGGCCCGCTGCGTGAACGCGGCGTAGTACCGGGAGCCGGGCGCGAACTCCTTGAGCTCCTTGGGCATCCGGCGGATCATCGCGAGCAGCAGCACCAGGCCGGCCCGGGACAGGTAGACCATCGCGCGGAACGGCGAGGCGCTCGGGGTGCCGGTGGTCCTGGCCCGCATGGAGACCGGGACCTGACGGACCGTGAAGCCGGAGCGGGCGGCGCCGACCATGCTCTCGATGGTGTCGCCGAGGTACTCGACCGGGTACCAGCGGGCGAAGAACTCGATCAGCGGCCGGTTGCAGGCCCGGAAGCCCGAGGTGGTGTCGGTCAGCTTGGTCTTGGTGATCCGGGACAGGACCACCGAGAGCAGCTTCATCGCCCACTTGCGCGGGCCGCCCACCTTGTAGTTGCCGTCGCCGGCGAACCGGGCGCCGATCACCAGATCGGCCTCGCCGGTGGCGAGCCGCTCCAGCAGCGCCGGGATGTACGCCGGGTCGTGCTGGCCGTCCGCGTCGACCTGGATCGCCACGTCGTAGCCGTGCTGCTGGGCGTACCGGTAGCCGAGGCGCATCGCGCCGCCGACCCCGAGGTTGAACGGCAGCTGGGCGACGGCCGAGCCGGCGGCCTTGGCGACCGCGGCGGTGCTGTCCGCCGAGCCGTCGTCCACCACCAGGGTGTCGACGTACGGCAGCTGCTCCTGGATCTCCCGCAGGACGGACGGCAGGCCGTCCTCCTCGTTCCAGGCCGGAAGAATGATCAGTACCCGCCGGTCACCGCTCATGAGTTCACCTGTGCCTCGGTGGCGTCGGCAGCGGACGCGTCCGCGGCGCGGTCGGCCATGGGGTAGTTGCCCTGCTGGACGAGGTGCGCGCGGATCAGTGCAACGTCCTCGGCCAGGGTCCTGGTCTCCGCCTCGAGGCGGCTGGTCTCCCAGCTGAGGTGCAGGCTCACCAGCAGGATCAGCACGAAGCCGGCGAACAGCACCAGGCTCGCGCCCGACGCGACACCCAGCCGCCTGGCGGTGGAGTCCAGCAGGTCGGGGACGAACCCGAGCGGCGCGACCAGCAGACCGATGGCGAGCCAGATCGCGGCGTACTTCTCCCGGAGCTGCTGCCTACGGAGCAGCTCGAGGATGTACCCGAGCACCAGGAGACCGGTGATCGAGGTCAGAATGGAGAGTTGCACAGCGGATGGCGCCTTTCGCGCGCAGGGGCCAGCGTCATTGTGGGACAGCATATGGCACCTGTGGACACCGGCGTGTCAGGGGTGGTCACCGTCGGGAGCGGGCGGATGATGTGGGGTTGGCCGTCATCCGCCCGCTTCCGGTACCGGTCGTGACGCGCCGTCAGTCCTTGCCCGGGACGGCGACCAGGCCCGCGAACGCCGGGCGGCGGACCGCCTCGGCCAGCTGGTCCCGCCAGTCGGCGAGCGGCGCGAGGCCGGCCTCGCTCCAGCGGTCGTGACCGAGCACACTGAAGGCCGGCCGGACCGCCGGGCGGGTGAAGGCGGCCGAGGTGGTCGGCCGGATCCGCTCCGGGTCGAGCCCGCTGAGCCGGTACGCCTCGCGGGCCAGGCCGAACCAGGTGGTCCGGCCGCTCGCGGTGCCGTGGTAGACCCCGGCCGGCGCCTGCTCGGCCAGGCCGAGGGCGACCAGCCGCTCGGCCAGCGCGGACGACCAGGTGGGCTGGCCGTGCTGGTCGTCGACCACGTCCAGGGTGTCCCGCTGGGCGGCCAGCTTGAGCATGGTGGCGACGAAGTTCGGACCGTGCTCGCCGTACAGCCAGGCGGTCCTGACGATGTAGCCGGACTCCGGCAGCAGCTCCAGCACGGCCTGCTCGCCGACCAGCTTGGAGCGCCCGTAGGCGTTCACCGGGGCGGTCGGGGCCGACTCGGCGTACGGCTCGGTGGCGTCGCCGGGCAGCACGTAGTCGGTGGACACGTGCAGCAGCCGGGCGCCGGTCGCGGCGCAGGCGGCGGCGAGGTTGCGCACGCCGGTGCCGTTCACCGCGGTGGCCGCGGCCTCGGCGGTCTCGGCGCCGTCCACGTCCGTCCAGGCGGCGCAGTTGACCACCACGGCGTGGCCGGTGACGGCGGCCAGCACGGCCTCGGCGTCGGTGATGTCCAGGTCGGCCCGGCCGAGGCCGGTGGCCTCGATCCCGGCGTCCTTCAGGACGGTCAGCACGTCCTGGCCGAGCATCCCGGCGGAGCCGGTGACCAGCCAGCGAGCGGTGTCCGAGGTCACTTCTCGAGCTCCGCCTTCGTCTTCAGCGGCTCCCACCAGGCGCGGTTCTCGCGGTACCAGGCGATGGTGGCCGCCAGGCCGTCCTCGAAGCGCACCTGGGGCTCGTAGCCGAGCTCGTTGCGGATCTTGCTGATGTCGAGCGAGTAGCGCAGGTCGTGGCCCTTGCGGTCCTCGACGTGCTCGACCATGTCCCAGCCGGCGCCGGCCGCGTCCAGCAGCAGGCCGGTGAGCTCCTTGTTGGTGACCTCGGTGCCGCCGCCGATGTTGTAGACCTCGCCCGCGCGGCCGCCGCGCATGACCAGCTCGATGCCCCGGCAGTGGTCGGAGACGTGCAGCCAGTCGCGGATGTTGCCACCGTTCCCGTACAGCGGCACCTTCTTGCCGTCGATCAGGTTGGTGGTGAACAGCGGGATGACCTTCTCCGGGAACTGGTAGTACCCGTAGTTGTTGGAGCAGCGGGTGACCACCACGTCCATCTTGTGGGTGCGGTGGTACGACAGCGCCAGCAGGTCGGAACCGGCCTTGGAGGACGAGTACGGGCTGTTCGGCGCGAGCGGCCACTCCTCGGTCCAGGAGCCCTCGCTGATCGAGCCGTAGACCTCGTCGGTGGAGACGTGCACGAAGCGGCCGACGCCGTGCTTGCGCGCGGCGTCCAGCAGCACCTGGGTGCCGACCACGTTGGTCATCACGAACGGGCCGGCGCCCGCGATCGAGCGGTCCACGTGCGACTCGGCGGCGAAGTGCACGACCACGTCGTGACCGGCCATCACCTGGTCGACGGCCTCCGCGTCGCAGATGTCGCCCTTCACGAAGCGGTAGCCGGCGTGGCCGGCCACCGGGTCGAGGTTGGCCTCGACACCGGAGTAGGTGAGCTTGTCGAACACCGTGATGGTGGCCGCTGCGTCAGCACCCAGCAGCTGGCGGACGAATTCTGAACCGATGAAGCCGGCGCCGCCGGTCACAAGGATGCGCATAGTGCGCGCAGTCTACCTTCGCCTCGTGAACAGCTCCCACCCTGACCCGTACGGGGCAATTGCCGGTCGGGCTAAGGTGCTCCCATGCGTGGAATTCTCCTGGCGGGCGGCACCGGATCACGACTGTGGCCGCTGACCCGAGCAGTCTCGAAGCAGCTTCTCCCGGTCTTCGACAAGCCGATGATCTACTACCCCCTCTCCACCCTGGTGATGGCCGGGATCAGCGAGATCCTGATCATCACCACCCCGGCCGACCGCGACCAGTTCGAGCGGCTGCTCGGCGACGGCTCGCAGTGGGGCCTGCGGCTGGAGTACGCGGTGCAGGAGCGGCCCGAGGGCATCGCCCAGGCGTTCGTGCTGGGCGCGGACTTCATCGGTGACGACTCGGTGGCCCTGATCCTGGGCGACAACATCTTCCACGGCAGCGGCCTGGGCACCCGGCTCGCCGCCCACACCGACGCGGCCGGCGGCCGGGTCTTCGCGTACCCGGTGGCCGACCCGACCGCGTACGGCGTGGTGGAGTTCGACGAGCACGGCCAGGCCATCTCGATCGAGGAGAAGCCGGAGAAGCCGAAGTCCCGCTACGCGGTGCCCGGTCTGTACTTCTACGACAACCAGGTGGTCGAGATCGCCCGCGGGCTGAAGCCCAGCGCCCGCGGCGAGCTGGAGATCACCGCGGTGAACGACGCCTACCTGCAGAAGGGTGAGTTGAACGTCACCATCCTGGATCGCGGCACCGCCTGGCTGGACACCGGCACCTTCGTCTCGATGGTGCAGGCCTCCGAGTTCGTCCGGGTGATCGAGGAGCGTCAGGGCTTCAAGATCGGCTGCATCGAGGAGGCGGCCTGGCGGGCCGACCTGATCGACTCCGCGCAGCTGCGCGAGCTCGCCGAGCCGCTCACCAAGAGCGGCTACGGCCAGTACCTGCTGGGTCTGCTGGACGAGGAGGACGCGAAGTGAAGTTCCGCGAGCTGGGCATCGAAGGCGTCTTCGAGGTCTCCCCGCAGCTGCACGGCGACCCGCGCGGCCTGTTCACCGAGTGGTACCGCTTCGACCGGCTGGCCGAGGTGGTCGGCCACCCGCTCCGGCTGGCCCAGGCCAACCTGTCGGTCTCGTCCCGGGGCGTGGTGCGCGGCATCCACTTCGCCGACGTGCCGCCCGGCCAGGCCAAGTACGTGACCTGTGTACGCGGTGCGGTGCTCGACGTGATCGTCGACCTGCGGGTGGGCTCGCCCACCTTCGGCCGCTGGGAGGGCGTCCGGCTGGACGACGTGGACCGGCGCGGGGTGTACATCCCCGAGGGCATGGGCCACGGCTTCTGCGCGCTGACCGACGACGCCACGCTGTCGTACCTCTGCTCGGAGACCTACAACCCGACCGGCGAGCACTCGGTGCACCCGCTCGACCCGGACCTGGGCATCGAGTGGCCCGCCGAGGTGCCGCTGCTGTCCGCCCGGGACGAGGCCGCGCCTTCGCTGGCCGACGCGATCTCCTCCGGGCTGCTGCCGCAGCACGCGGCGGTCAAGGCCTACACCGAGAGCCTGCGCACCGTCTGATCCACCCGCCGAGGGCCCCGACCGCACCGCGCGGCCGGGGCCTTCAGCGTCGGCGCCAGACCGTGTAGCCGTGCACCTGGTCGACCGCCGAGAGGTACCAGCCCGCCGGGGCCTGCGGCCAGGTCGCCTCGGGCGCCTGGCCGCCGTAGAGCGGCAGCGCGGCCACCGTGGCGTCGGCGGGCGGCAGGCTGCCGTGCAGGTCGAGGGTCCAGGTCCGGCCCCAGTACACCTCGAAGGGCTGCACCATCAGGACGTCCCAGTTGAGCTGACGGTCCATCGCCAGCTGGTCCGTCCGGCCGATCCCGGCCGTCCTGGCGAAGCCGGTCGCGGTCCACTCCCTGGCCTGCGACCAGGGCCTGGTCACCTCCAGCGTGACCACCGTGGTGGCGAACACCGCGCCCGCCACCAGCAGGGCCGCGAGCAGCCAGGAGTACCGCCGGAAGACCACCGTGGCCAGCAGCACCGCGAAGATCGCCAGCGCCGTCACGGTGCTGTCGACCAGGTGGAACGAGTCCCAGTCGTCGGCCAGCAGCGAGGCGTCCGGCAAGCCCCAGAGCACGAACGCCTCGGTGGCCAGCTCCTGACGGACCGACAGCAGCACCGCCCCGCCGCACGCCAGGGTCAGCGCCACCGCGCCCGCGGCCGCCCACAGGACGCCCCGGCGGCTCAGTCGGTGCAGCGCGGCCAGGCCGATCAGGCTCAGCGCGGGCAGCAGCAACGAGACGTAGCGGGCGTAGACGTAGTCGTCGATCCGGTGGTCCTCCGGCAGCCCGGCCGAGGCGGCCAGCGCGATGCCGAACAGCGCCGCCAGCAGCGCGAGCGACACCAGCCGCTCGGCGGGCGTGCTCCGGCGGCGCAGCACCAGGGCCGCGCAGCACACCACGCCGAGCCCGGCCAGGCCCCAGCTGGAGATGACGAAGTACCAGATCTGACCGGCCGTCCGGGTCAGCGTCCGGCCGATCAGTTCGGGGTCGGTGATCCCGTCCAGCACCGACTCCCCCACCGTGCTGGCCGCGACGTCGAAGCGGGCCCGCAGGTAGCGCTGGAGCAGCTCGGCCCCGAGCACCGAGACCCCGAGCCCGGCCCCGGCCACCAGCACCGCCCGCCAGGGCGCCCAGCGGCACAGCAGGGTCAGCAGCAGTGCGGCCCCGGTGATCGCCACGATCACCCCGCCCCGGTCGTGCACCGCCATGGTCGCCCCGGCCACCAGCCCGAGACCGAGGCCGTACCAGAGCCTGCGCCGGGCGGGCCCCGGGGTCACGAGCCCGTGCAGGGTGAGCACCCAGAGCAGGACCAGCACCGGCAGCACGGTGTCGGAGAGCGCGAACTGCGAGTAGAAGACCACCGGGGCGAGCAGCGCCACCCCGCTCGCGTAGGCCAGCGCCAGGCCGCGCGGCAGCCGCAGCCGGCGCAGCAGCAGGTAGCCGCCGGGCAGCACCAGGGCGTTCAGGAAGGCGTTCTCGACCATCACCAGCCGGTACGCGGTGACCGCGTCGTCGGCCGGCCAGAGCATCGGGGCGATCAGCAGCGGGTAGCCGCCGGGGATCACCGAGCCGACCGGGATCTCGGTGGGCGAGTGGCCGGCCAGTACCCGGGACAGCACCAGGTAGGTGCCCTCGTCGGCGTTCACCGAGGGGAAGCTCTGGTCCCGGGCCAGGATCCACCGGAACAGCACCTGGGCCAGGTAACAGGCCGTCAGGACGGCGGGCCAGCGCCAGGCGCCGGGGCGGCGGTCCGGCGCCGCGTGGGTCGGACCGGCGGGCCGCCCGGTCTCCGGCTCGGTCTCCGAGGTGCCGGTCCCGGCCGGCTCGGCGTGGTCCATACCGGCGAGTCTCCCGCGCCCGGCGCGCGGAAGCACGCAGGACACCCGCCAGCGCGTCGGCCCGGAAAAGCCGGACAACCGGAAAAGCCGGAGGGGCCCCGGACACCTTGCGGTGTCGCGGAGCCCCTCCGGTCGCCTGTGGGCAGGCAGGTCAGAGCGTCAGAATTACTTGACGATCTTGGTGACCTGGCCGGCGCCGACGGTGCGGCCACCCTCACGGATGGCGAACTTCAGGCCCTCCTCCATGGCGATCGGCTGGATCAGCACGACCGACATGGCGGTGTTGTCGCCCGGCATGACCATCTCGGTGCCCTCGGGGAGGGTCACGACGCCGGTCACGTCCGTGGTACGGAAGTAGAACTGCGGGCGGTAGTTGTTGAAGAAGGGGGTGTGACGGCCACCCTCGTCCTTCGACAGGATGTAGGCCTGGGCCTCGAAGTCGGTGTGCGGCGTGACCGAACCCGGCTTGATGATGACCTGGCCGCGCTCGACATCCTCGCGCTTGATGCCACGGAGGAGCAGACCGACGTTCTCGCCCGCCTGGCCCTCGTCGAGCAGCTTGCGGAACATCTCGATGCCGGTGACCGTGGTGGTGGTCTTGGTCTCCTTGATGCCGATGATGTCGACAGTCTCGTTGACCTTGAGGACACCACGCTCGATGCGGCCGGTGACGACGGTGCCACGACCGGTGATCGTGAAGACGTCCTCGATCGGCATCAGGAACGGGAGGTCGACCTCGCGCGCCGGAGTCGGGATGGACTCGTCCACCGCGGCCATCAGGCCGAGGAGCTTCTGGCCCCACTCGGCGTCGCCCTCGAGCGCCTTGAGCGCCGAGACGCGGACGACCGGCAGGTCGTCGCCCGGGAAGTCGTACTCGGAGAGCAGCTCACGGACCTCGAGCTCGACGAGCTCCAGGATCTCCTCGTCCTCAACCATGTCGGACTTGTTCAGCGCGACAACGATGTAGGGGACGCCGACCTGGCGGGCCAGGAGCACGTGCTCCTTGGTCTGCGGCATCGGGCCGTCGGTGGCGGCGACGACGAGGATCGCACCGTCCATCTGGGCCGCACCGGTGATCATGTTCTTGATGTAGTCCGCGTGACCCGGGCAGTCGACGTGGGCGTAGTGACGCGCCTCGGTCTGGTACTCGACGTGCGCGATCGAGATGGTGATACCGCGCTGACGCTCCTCCGGGGCCTTGTCGATCTGGTCGAAAGGCGTGAAGGGGTTGATGTCCGGGTACGCGTCGTGCAGCACCTTGGTGATGGCCGCGGTAAGGGTCGTCTTACCGTGGTCAATGTGACCAATGGTGCCGATGTTGACGTGGGGCTTCGTCCGCTCGAACTTCGCCTTCGCCACTGCAGTCCTCCTGAGGACAGTTCTGTACGCCGTGCTGACGTCAGTTGGTCTTTGATCGGGTTTGGCACGGAGCGTGCCGTCCCGCGGGTGGGGGCGGAGGAAGCCTGGGGGATCCGGGAAGGATCCCCCAGGTTCGCCTCCTAATAGCCTAAGGGTTTACGAACATCCCGATTGCGGGACGTCACTCACCCTTGGCCTTGGCGATGATGTCGTCCGCCACGTTCCGCGGAACCTCGGCGTACGAGTCGAACTGCATCGAGTAGCTTGCGCGACCAGAGGTCTTGCTGCGCAGGTCACCGACGTAGCCGAACATCTCGGAGAGCGGCACCAGCGCCGAAACGACGCGGGCACCGTGACGCTCGTCCATGGACCGGATCTGGCCACGGCGAGAGTTGATGTCACCGATCACGTCGCCCATGTAGTCCTCGGGCGTGGTGACCTCGACGGCCATCATCGGCTCGAGCAGGGCCGGGCTGGCCTTGCGAGCACCCTCCTTGAACGCCATGGAACCGGCGATCTTGAAGGCGAGCTCGGACGAGTCGACGTCGTGCGAGGCACCGTCGAGCAGGGTGACGCGGACGCCCTGGAGCGGGTAGCCGGCGAGAACGCCGAACTCCATGGCCTCCTGGCAACCGGCGTCGACCGACGGGATGTACTCGCGCGGAACGCGGCCACCGGTGACCTTGTTCACGAACTCGTAGCCCTCGCCGGACTCGATCGGCTCGATCGCGATCTGGATCTTCGCGAACTGGCCGGAGCCACCGGTCTGCTTCTTGTGCGTGTAGTCGATGCGCTCGACGGCCTTGCGGATCGTCTCGCGGTACGCGACCTGCGGCTTGCCGACGTTGGCCTCGACCTTGAACTCACGCTTCATACGGTCGACCAGCACCTCGAGGTGCAGCTCGCCCATACCCGCGATGATGGTCTGGCCGGTCTCTTCGTCGGTGTTGACCTGGAAGGACGGGTCCTCCTCGGCCAGCCGCTGAATCGCGGTGCCCAGACGCTCCTGGTCACCCTTCGACTTCGGCTCGATCGCGACGCGAATAACCGGGGCCGGGAAGTCCATGGACTCCAGGATGACCGGGTGCTTCTCGTCGGACAGCGTCTCACCGGTGGTGGTCTGCTTGAGACCCATGACGGCGACGATGTCGCCGGCGCCCACCGACTCGATCTCTTCACGCTTGTTCGCGTGCATCCGGTAGATCTTGCCGATGCGCTCCTTGCGCCCCTTCACCGCGTTGAGGACGGCGGTGCCGGCCTCGAGGCGGCCCGAGTAAACCCGGACGAAGGTGAGCTTGCCGAGGTGCGGGTCGGACATGATCTTGAACGCCAGCGCGGCCAGCGGCTCGTCGTCCGAAGGCTTGCGGGTGATCTTCACCGAGTCGTCGCCGGGCTTGGTGCCCTCGATGCCCTCGATGTCGATCGGCGACGGCAGGTACTTCACGACCGCGTCGAGCAGGGGCTGAACGCCCTTGTTCTTGAACGCGGAACCGCAGAAGATCGGCGTGAAGTCCGAGTTCAGCGTGCCCTTACGGATCGCCGCGACCAGCAGCTCCTCGGGGATGTCCTCGCCCTCGAGGGCGAGCTCCATCACCTCGTCGCTGACGTTCGAGACGGTGTCGAGCAGCGCCTCGCGGTACTCCGCAGCCTTCTCCGCCAGGTCGGCCGGGATGTCGACGGTGTCGTACATCTCGCCCTTGGGGGCGTCCGCGGACCAGACCAGGGCCTTCATCTTCACCAGGTCGACGACACCGGTGAAGTCACCCTCGGCGCCGATCGGGAGCTGCATGACCAGCGGGGTGGCGCCGAGGCGGTCCACGATGGTCTGCACGCAGAAGTAGAAGTCCGCGCCCGTGCGGTCCAGCTTGTTGATGAAGCAGATGCGCGGGACGCCGTAACGGTCGGCCTGACGCCACACCGTCTCGGACTGCGGCTCGACACCGGCGACGCCGTCGAAGACCGTCACGCCACCGTCGAGGACGCGGAGCGAACGCTCCACCTCGACGGTGAAGTCGACGTGACCCGGGGTGTCGATGATGTTGATGGTGTTGTCGACACCGTCGAGGGTCCAGTGACAGGTCGTCGCGGCCGACGTGATCGTGATGCCGCGCTCCTGCTCCTGCTCCATCCAGTCCATGGTGGCAGCGCCATCGTGGACCTCGCCGATCTTGTACGACACACCGGTGTAGAACAGGATCCGCTCGGTGGTGGTGGTCTTACCCGCGTCGATGTGGGCCATGATCCCGATGTTCCGGGTCTTGGCCAGGTCAAGGGAGGTTGCAGCCATGGTGGCTCGTTCTCTCTCTGTCTAGTGACGGGGCTCGGACTACCAGCGGTAGTGCGCGAAGGCCTTGTTGGACTCGGCCATCTTGTGGGTGTCCTCGCGACGCTTCACGGAAGCACCGAGGCCGTTGGAGGCGTCGAGGATCTCGTTGAGCAGACGCTCGGTCATGGTCTTCTCGCGACGGGCGCGGGAGTAGCCGACCAGCCAGCGCAGCGCCAGGGTGTTGGCGCGGCCCGGACGGACCTCGACCGGCACCTGGTAGGTGGCGCCACCGACGCGGCGGGACTTCACCTCAAGGGTGGGCTTGACGTTCTCAAGCGCGCGCTTGAGGGCGACCACGGGGTCGGCACCGGTCTTCTCACGAACGCCCTCGAGGGCGCCGTAGACGATCCGCTCGGCGGTGGAGCGCTTGCCGTGGAGCAGGATCTTGTTGACCAGCGAGGTCACAAGCGGCGAGCCGTAGACCGGGTCAATGATGACCGGGCGCTTCGGGGCAGGACCCTTACGAGGCATTCTTACTTCTCCTTCTTGGCGCCGTAGCGGCTACGAGCCTGCTTGCGGTTCTTGACACCCTGGGTGTCAAGCGAGCCGCGGATGATCTTGTAGCGGACACCAGGAAGGTCCTTCACACGGCCACCGCGCACCAGCACGATGGAGTGCTCCTGCAGGTTGTGGCCCTCACCCGGAATGTAGGCGGTGACCTCGATCCCGCTGGTGAGGCGCACACGGGCCACCTTGCGAAGCGCGGAGTTCGGCTTCTTCGGGGTGGTGGTGTACACACGCGTGCAAACACCGCGGCGCTGAGGGGAACCCTTCAGCGCGGGCGTCTTGTTCTTCTCGACCTTGTCCTGCCGGCCCTTTCGGACCAGCTGCTGGATCGTAGGCACCGTTTCTCCGTTTTCTGTGTGCCAAGGCTGCGTAAAACTAACCTGCGGTGACCCCAACGTTCCGACCCACGCGGTCGGGTGTGTTGAGCCTCTTTCGAGGGCGGAATCCATGAGCCGATGTGCAGCGGCGGCGCTCACGGAGTGGTGACCACTCCGGTACGGCGGCCGGTCTGCTGGCACGCACAAGGACCCGGGGACACCCCAGGCACAAGGTCAGAGCGTACCTAGCGCATCGGCGCCGGTCAAAACAAATGCAACGCCGCAGCTCGGCCCCGAAGTGGACACCCTTCCGGCCATACCTCAGTGCACGGCAGCCAGCAACACGAACAGGATGAACAAGGCCCAGCCACCCACGGACAGCCAGCCGAGCACCAGCCCGGCGGTGGCCATCCCGTCGCCCTCTTCGCCGCTCTCCCGCAGCTGCTTCTTCGCCAGATGCCCCGTCACCACCGCGGGGATGGCGAAGAGCCCGCCCGGCAGACAGAGCAGGCCGAACACCAGCGAGGCGATCGCCAGGCCGTTGGTCTGCCGCCGGGGCGCGTACACCGGCTGCATCATCATCGGCGCCCCGACCAGCGGCAATGCCACCGGGCCGACCGGCAGGTCCGAGACCAGGTAGGCGAGCTGGCCGTACGTCTTGGCCCGCTGCACCGCGTCGAAGCGGGCGCTGTACTCGTTCGCCGACAGCCGTCCCTCGGCGTACGCGGCCTTGATCACGTCCACTGCCCGCTCGCGGTCGGTGTGCCCGGCGCGCATCGCCGCCTGGCCGGCACCGGCGCCGTACGGCTGCGGCTGTCCCCATGGCTGCATGCTCATCCCGACCCACCTCCTGACGGACTCTCATGGTGCATGACGAACAACACACCTGCGTGGTTTCACGTTCACCCGATCGGAGCAGACACGCCCGTCGTTCGCGGGGTGCCGCTGCCGGGCCCGCCTCTGAAAGGGTGGCCGTACATCCGTACCAACAGGAGTACCCACATGACACCTGCCGTCAGCATCCACAACCTGTGGAAGCGCTTCGGCGACCACGCCGCGGTCGCAGGACTCACCCTGGACCTGCCCGCCGGCTCCTTCATCGGCCTGGTCGGCCCCAACGGGGCGGGCAAGACCACCACCCTCTCGATGGTCACCGGCCTGCTCCGGCCTGACCAGGGCACCGTGCTGGTGCACGGCGCCGACGTCTGGACCGACCCGGTCGGGGTGAAGGCGCGGATCGGCATCCTGCCCGAGGGGCTGCGGATGTTCGAGCGGCTGAGCGGGCGCGAGCTGCTCCAGTACAACGGCCGGCTGCGCGGCCTGCCCGGGGCCGAGGTGGACCGCCGGGCCGAGGAGCTGCTGACCGTCCTCGACCTGTCCGCCGCCGCGGACAAGCTGGTCGCCGACTACTCCACCGGCATGCGGAAGAAGATCGGCCTGGCCGCCGCACTGCTGCACAACCCGGACGTGCTGTTCCTGGACGAGCCGTTCGAGGGCGTCGACCCGGTCTCCGCGCAGACCATCCGGGGCGTGCTCAAGCGGTACGCCGCCAGCGGCTCGACCGTGGTCTTCTCCAGCCACGTGATGGAGCTGGTCGAGCAGCTCTGCGACTGGGTCGCGGTGATAAACGCCGGCCAGGTGATCGCCCAGGGCACGCTGGACTCCGTCCGGGGCGACCGCTCGCTGCACACCGCCTTCCTGGACCTGATCGGGGTCCGCGAGCAGGACGAGCAGAGCCTGGACTGGCTGGGCGAGGCCCGATGAACGTCCCCGCGGACCGCGTGGTGGTCCGGACCCTGGTCTCGCTCAAGCTCCGGCTGCTCGCCAACGGCCTGCGCCGCAGCCCCGGCCGGCGGGCGCTCTACCTGGTCGGCTCGGCGGTCGGGCTGCTGTTCACCGCCTTGATCGCGACCGGCTTCGCCTTCCTGAACGGGCACGCCGGCGCCGCCGACGCGAGTGTGATGCTCACCACCTCGCTGGCGATCGGCTGGGCCGCGCTGCCGCTCTTCCTGTTCAGCAGCGACGAGAGCTCCGACCCCACCCGGCTCACCATGCTGCCGCTGCGTCCCGGCCCGCTGCTGCGCGGCACGCTGCTGGCCGCGCTGATCGGCCCAGGACCGGTGATCGCGCTGGTGCTGCTGACCGGCGCCGTGATCGCCGCCGCCGCGGGGGCGGTGGCGGTCCCGTTCGCGGTGCTCGGGGTGCCGCTGACGGTGGTCTGCCTGGTCACCCTGTCCCGCGCGGTCGCGGCCGGGAACGCCAAGCTGCTCTCCAGCCGCCGCGGCAAGGACTTCGCCATCTTCGGCGGCCTGCTGTTCGCGATCCTGGTGCAGGTCGGCAACCTGGCCTCGCAGAGCATCCTCGGCCGGTCCGGTGAGGGCGGCCTCGACCTGTCGCCGCTGAAGCCGTTCGCCTCGGTGCTGCGGTGGATCCCGCCGGTCAGCGCCCTGGACTCGGCCCGTACCGCCGGGGACTCCGTCCCGCTCGCGCTGCTCCAGCTCGCCGCCACCGGCGCGCTGCTGGCGCTGCTGCTGCGCTGGTGGCAGCGGAGCCTGCAGGACCTGATGGTGACCGCCGACTCGTCCACCCTGATCGCCACCCAGTCGGTCGGCCGCGCCTCCCGGAACCTGTTCCCGGACGGCCGGGTCGGCGCGGTGATGCAGCGTCACCTCAGGTACGCCTGGCGCGAGCCCCGGGCCAAGGCGGCCGTCTTCACCAGCATCGGGATGACCCTGGTGATGTGCGTGCTCTCGGTGGTCCAGGGCTGGGGCTCGGTGTACATGGTGGCGATGGCCGGTCTGATGCTCGGCCTGCAGATGGTCAACCTGTTCGGCATGGACGGCTCCGCGTTCTGGATGGTCTCCAGCACACTGGCCACCCCGGCCGACGCCCGGGACGAGCTGCGCGGCCGGGCCTACGCGGTGCTCTCGTACGCCGTCCCGATCAGCACCCTGCTCGGCCTGGTGCTGGCCGCCGCGACCGGGCAGTGGGCCGAGCTGCCCCCCGCGCTCGGCCTGAGCTACGCCGCGCTGGGCGGCGGGGTCGGCCTCGGCGCGCTGCTCAGCGTGCTGGCGCCGTACGCGATGCCGGCCGACTCCAACCCGATGCGGAACGCCGCACCGGGTCAGGGCGGGGTGGTGCTGCTGAACACCTTCGGCTCGATGCTCGGGGTGCTGGTGATCACCGGTCCGGTGGCGCTGCTGCTGTTCGCCCTGCCGGGCTGGGCGCTGCTGCCGATCGGGATCGGCTTCGGGGCGCTGCTGGCGGTCGGCGGCACCCGGCTCGCCGCCGGCCGGCTGCTGGAGCGGCTGCCGGAGATCCTGGCCACCGCGATCGAGCGCTGAACGCTCCTGGCTGAACGCTCGTCGCAGCTGCTGAGGCGGATGCCCGGGCCCGGAGTGCTCCGGGCTCGGGCATCATTGCCAGTTCAACCCCCAACTTCTTGAGGCGATCACCCGTGGCCCAGCCGTCCGCCGCCGAAGCCCTGGTCACCCAGGCCGCCACCCAGGTCGTCGCCGCCTCCCCCGACACCCTCGACCTGGCGCTCGACACCGCGGCCTCGCGGCTCGCGGCCGCCGACTGGCCCGAGGTCAGCCGGGCCCTGCTGGCCCACGTCGAGCGCACCGTCACCCGGGCCTGGGCGATCGGCTGGCGGCCCGCCGACCTGGCCCGGCTGGTCCGGCGCGAGCTCGGCACCGTGCACCAGCCGCTGGCGGTCGACCTGATCGCCGCCGAGAACCGCCGCCACCCGGCGGCCACCCTGGACCGGCGCTGGCACGAGCAGCTGCGCGAGCTGGCCGTCGAGGTCTGGTGGCCCGGGGACGAGGTGTACCTCTCCGAGTTCGCGGCCCGGCACCGGCTGGACCGGTTCGCGCTGGCCACCGCCGTGCTGGAGCTGAACCGGCTCTGGGCGCAGCTCCCGTCGGTCACCCCGGTCGGCCCCACCCCCGGCCGGGCCACCGTGTACCGGCCGAACGGGCCGATGCCCGGCGAGCCCCGGATGCTGTCCCGGATCCGGGCGCTGCTCGCCAAGGCCGAGTCCACCGAGTACCCCGAGGAGGCCGAGGCGCTCACCGCCAAGGCCCAGCAGCTGGTGGCCCAGCACTCCATCGACGAAGCCCTGCTGACGGCCGGTCAGCCGTCCCGGGACACCCCCGGCGCGCTCCGGATCGGGGTGGACAACCCGTACGAGAGCCCGAAGGCGATGCTGCTCGACGCGGTGGCCACCGCGAACCGCTGCCGCACGGTCTGGGCCAAGGAGTTCGGCTTCTGCACCATCATCGGCTTCGACTCCGACCTGGACGCGGTCGAGCTGCTCTACACCTCGCTGCTGGTGCAGGCCACCGCCACCATGCACCGGGCCGGCAGCCGGCACCACAAGGAGGGCGCCGCCAGGACCAAGTCGTTCCGACAGTCCTTCCTGATCGCGTACGCCGCCCGGATCCGCGAACGGCTGACCACCGCCACCGAGGAGACCACCCGCGAAGCCGCCGCCGGCCGCCACCTCAACCCCGACGGCAGCAGCGAGCAGCTCGTCCCCGACGAGCGGCTGCTGCCCGCGCTGGCCGCCCGCGAACAGGCGGTCGACCACGCCGTCGACGAGATGTTCCCCAAGCTCACCACCCAGCGGGTCCGGATCAGCAACGCCGACGGCTGGCACGAGGGCCGCGCCGCCGCCGACCGGGCCGCCCTCCACCACGGCACGGGGGCGATCGACCGGTAGAGGTGATCCGTGCGTAGGCGGTCAGGCACGTTCGGCCTGGGTAGTGCGTGGCTGAGCACCCGCCTAGCCTGACCCCTATGGCCGAACCGAAGACCAAGCCGACCGCGACCGACCCCGCCGCGTTCCTGGCGGCCGTGCCGGACGAGCGGCGGGCCGATGCCGAGGCGCTCTATGCGCTGATGGCGGAGGTGACGGGGGTACCGGCGGTGATGTGGGGTGGCTCGATCGTCGGGTTCGGGAGGTACCACTACCGGTACGCGAGCGGTCGGGGTGGCGACTGGCCGCCGGTCGGGTTCTCGCCCCGTAAGCAGGCGCTGACGCTGTACGTCGCCGAGGGCTTCGAGCCGCACCGGGATCTGCTGGCGCGGCTCGGGCCGCACACCACCGGCAAGGGGTGTCTGTACGTCAAGCGGCTGGCCGCGCTCGACCAGGCGGTGCTGCGCGAGCTGGTCGAGCGGGGCTTCGCCGCGTACGACGGGAAGACGATCACTGCTTAGGGGCTGGCTCTCAGTCCCAGAGTGCGCCCAGCTCCAGCAGCTCGTCCCGGTACTCGATCCGCTCCACCCAGTCGGCCGGCCAGGCCGCCGCGCCGTGCCGGGCGCCCGCGAAGGCGCCGGCCAGGCAGGCGATCGAGTCCGAGTCGCCGGAGGAGAACGCGCCGCGCCGCACCGCCGTGACCGGGTCGTCCGGGAACAGCAGGAAGCAGAGCAGCGCGGTGCCGAACGCCTCCTCCGCCACCCAGCCCTCGCCGGTCACCGAACACGGGTCGCCCTCCGGCTCGGGGCGGGCCAAGGCGGCGTCCAGCCGGTCGAGTTCGAGCAGGCAGTCGTCCCAGCCCCGGTCGCTGAACGCCTTCGGGGAGGGGTCCTGCGCGTGTGCGGCCAGGTCGCCGAGCCAGAAGTCGTCGTAGCCCCGCACCTTGGCCGCCAGCGCGTACTCCCGCAGCCGGGCGGGCAGTTCGGCCGGCTCGACGCCGTCCGCCAGCAGCCGCACCGTGTACGCCGTGAGGTCGCTGGCCGCCAGCGCGGTCGGGTGGCCGTGGGTCAGCGCCGACTGGAGCTGCGCCGCCCCGGACCTGGCCCGGTCGGTCAGGCCGGGGAGCAGGCCGACCGGGGCGACCCGCATGTTGGCGCCGCAGCCCTTGGAGCCGACGTCGCTGGCCTGCTGCCAGCGGCGCTCGGGCTTGCTCAGCCGCAGGCACGCCTTCAGGCAGGTCATGCCCGGCGCCCGGTTGTTGTCCGGGTCGAAGTACCAGTGCACGAACTCCTCCCGGACCGGGCGGGTCAGCCGCAGCGGGGCCAGCGGGCCGCGCTCCTGGGCGGTCCGCAGGCCCCGGGCCAGCGCCAGCGTCATCTGGGTGTCGTCGGTCACCAACGCGGGCTTCGGCAGCGGGAGTTCACGCCACTGGGCACCCCACTGCAGCAGCTCGTCGTACTCCTGGAACTCGGTCGGCTTGCCCAACGCGTCGCCGATCGCCAGACCCAGCAGCGTGCCCGTCGCGCGCTTCATGACCGTCTCCTCAGACCTCGACCACCAGCTCCGTCAGCCCCCGGATCACGTACCCCGGCTGCCAGTTCGGCTCGCGGACCAGCCGCAGCCCGGGCGCCCGCCGCAGCAGCGCCCCGTACGACTCGATGAGCTCCAGTCTGGCGAGCGGGGCGCCCAGGCAGAAGTGAATTCCCGCGCCGAAGGTGATGTGCGGGTTGTCGACCCGGCCGACGTCCAGCCGGTCGGGGTCGGTGAAGCGCTCGGGGTCGCGGTTGGCCGAGCCGAACAGCAGGGCCACCTCGGCGCCGCGCGGGACGGTCACCCCGCCGACCTCGATGTCGTCCAGCACCCAGCGCTCGAACATCTGCAGCGGGGTGTCGTAGCGCATCAGCTCCTCGACGGCGGTGGGCAGCAACTCGTCCACCGAGCCGCGCAGCCGGGCGAGTTCGCCCTCGTTCCGGAACAGCGACCACCAGCCGTTGCCGGTGGTGTTCACGGTCGCCTCGTGGCCCGCGTTGAGCAGCAGCACGCAGGTGGAGACCATCTCCTGCTCGGTCAGCGCGTCGTCGCCGTCCGCCGCCCGGACCAGCCCGCTGATCAGGTCGGTGCCGGGCTCGGCCCGCCGCTGCCGGATCAACTCCCGCAGGTAGTCGGAGAACTCGACGCTGGCTGCCACCGCCCGCCGGGCCACCTCGGGCGCCGGGTTGAGCTCGAACATCGCGGTGATGTCGGCCGACCAGGGGCGCAGCAGCCCCCGGTCCGCCTCGGGCACCCCGAGCAGCTCGGCGATCACCGCGACCGGCAGTGGCTCGGCCACGGCGGTGATCAGGTCGCCGCCGCCGTCCCGGACCAGCCCGTCCACCAGCTCCCCGGCCAGCCGGGCCACCGTGGGCCGCAGCTCCTCGACCGTCCTGGGCGTGAACGCCTTCGACACCAGCCGCCTGATCCGCCCGTGGTCCGCCCCCTCCAGGTCGAGCAGCCCCTGCTCGTTGAGGGTGTTGAACGGCTCGTACGCCGGATCGGGCTCCGGCCGGCCGAACTCCTGGTGACTGAACCGGTGGGTGTACGTGCGGCCCAGCCGACGGTCCCTCAGCAGCGCGCTGACGTCGGCGTACCGCGCCACCAGCCACTGCCCGGTCGGCTCGTGGAAGCTGACCGGCGCCTCCTTCCGCAGCCGCTCGTAGGCTCCGTACGGATGCGCCACGAACTCCGGCGACCACGGGTCGTACTCGGTCATCGTCCACTCCCAGCTCGTCGGGAGCGCCATCGTACGCAGCCGGTCAACCGACCAGCAGCCGGGCCACCAGGGCGGGCAGGGCGGTGCCGATCGGCTCGCGGATCAGCTCGTCGGCGAGCGGGTCGTACGGGGTCGGCTCGCCGTTCATGACGGTCAGTCGGGCGCCGTGCTCGACCGCGACCTCGACCAGCCCGGCCGCCGGGTGCACCTGGAGGCTGGTGCCGACCGCGAGGAAGTGGTCGCAGTTGGCGGCGATGGCCTCGGCCTGCGAGATCACCGACCGGTCCAGCTGCTCGCCGAACATCACCGTCGCGGGCTTGAGGACGGCCCCGCAGTCCAGGCACGGCGGGTCGGGCTCACCCGCCTCGACCCGGGCCAGGGCGGCGCTCATCTCCGTCCGCCGGTGGCACCGCACACACTCCACCTGCCGGGCGGTGCCGTGCAGTTCGAGCACCTTGCGGGGTGACTGGCCGGCCGCCTGGTGCAGCCCGTCCACGTTCTGGGTGAGCACCCGGACCGGGAACCCGGCCCGCTCCAGCTCGACCAGCGCGCGGTGCGCCGCGTTCGGCTCGGCGGCCAGCGCCCCCGCGTCCCGGCGCATCAGCCAGGCCCGCCGCCGCACCTCCGGGTCGGCCAGGTACGGGCCGATGGTGACCAGCTCCTGCGCGCTCGGATCGCGCTGCCAGAGGCCCTTCGGGCCCCGGTAGTCGGGGATCCCCGAGTCGGTGGACACCCCGGCTCCGGTCAGGACGGCGATCAGCGGTCGCTTGGCGTTCATGCGCACCGACGCTACGGCCCGCGCCGCGGCCGGGCCAGTCAATTCCCGTACCGTGGGGCGGTGAGCAGCGCCGAGGACCTGACCCGTTGGCTGACCAGCCGGACCGCCGAGCAGCTGACCGTCCTGCTGGAGCGGCGGCAGCTGCCGTACGCGGGCGTGCCGGGGCTGGCCGAACCCGCCCGGCTGGCGGCCTTCCTGCTCGGCAACCCGTCCGTCCGGCTCGCGCTGACCACGCTGAACCTGGCCGAGCTGCAGGTGCTGTCCGCCGTGGCCGTGCTGGCGGAGCGCCGGTACGGGCCCGCCCCGGCGGCCGCCCTGAACGCCCCGGCCGGGTTCGCCGGGCGCCGGATCTCCGGCGCCGCCGGGCCCGCCCTCGACCCCTCGTCCCGCCCGGTCCCCCGGGCCGAGCTGCTGGAGCTGCTCGGCGACCGGGCCGCTCCCCTGCTGACCGGGCTGGCCGAACGCGCCCTGCTGCTGCCCCCGCACGGTGACCTGCTCACCGTCCCGGCCGCACTGCACCAGCAACCCCCGTACCGCTCCCTGGACTTCACGCCGGACCCGCCGCGACTGCCGGCCACCCCGCTGCCCGCCCACGCCGCCGGGGCCGCGCAGGCCGCCGTCACCGAGGCCGCCGCCCGGGTCGAGCTGCTGCTGCGGGCCACCGCCGCGCGGCCGCCCGCGCTCCGCCGGGCCGGCGGGCCCACCGTCCGGGAGGTCCGGCAGCTCGCCAAGGCGGCCGGGCTCACCGAGCCGCACGCGGCCCTCTGGCTGGACCTGGCCGCCAACGCCGGGCTGCTCGCTCCCTCCCCCGCGCCGCTCCGGCTGCTGCCCACCGCCCGGTACGACGACTGGCTGGCCACGCCGCCCGCCGAACGGCTCGCGCCGCTGCTGGCCGCCTGGGCGGTCACCCCGGCGGTGTTCAGTACCGCCGCGGCCGTGCTGTCCACCCCGAACGACCCGACCGCCGTACCGCTGCGCCAAGCCCTGCTGCACGCGCTCGCCGACCTCCCGCCCGGCCACGGCCTGCCACCGACGGCGGACCTGCTCGCCACGGCGGCCTGGCACCGTCCACTCGGCGCCGCGGCGGATCCGGCCGCCGCCACCGCCACCCTGGCCGAGGCCGAACTGCTCGGGGTGCTCGCGCACGGCGTGCCCACCCCCGTGGGACGCGCCGTACGCGAGCTGCTCGACGCCGGGGCCGCGCACTGCTTCCCGGCCGTGCCGCCCAGTCGCCAACTCCGGGACGCACTGGCCGAGTTGATGCCGCCGCCGGTCGGCACCGCCCGATTCCAGGCCGACCTGACCGCCGTGGTCACCGGACCACCCACCCCGGAGCTGGCCCGGCTGCTGGACTGCACCGCCGACCGGGAGTCCGACGGCCACGCCACCGTCTGGCGCTTCACCCCCGCCGCCGTCCGCCGCGCCCTCGACACCGGCCTGGACGCCACCGAGCTGCTGCGGCGGCTGCGCGCGGCGGGCGAACTGCCGCAGCCCCTGGCGTACCTGGTCGAGGACACCGCCCGCACCCACGGCCGGGTCACCGTGGCCCGGGTCGGCTGCGTGCTGCGCTCGGACGACGAGGCCCTGGTGCTCGAACTCGCCCACGCCCGGGCGCTGTTCGGCCTCGGACTGCGCCGGATCGCCCCCACTGTGCTGACCGCCACGGCCGACGCCGACACCACCCTGGCCACGCTCCGGCAGGCGGGCTACGCCCCCGTACCCGAGACGCCCGGCGGGACGGTCACCGTCGAACGGGCTCCCGCCCCGGTGGACCGGCCCCCGGCCGAGAGCGCCGACAGTGCCGCCGCGCTCGCGGCGGCACTGCTCAACGCGGCGTTGGTCGACGCGGCGCCGCTCAGCGCGGGCTGACGATCCGTCGAGGCGTCACCGCCCGGGCCGGAGCGGCCGCCGGGACGGTCAGCGGACGGAGCGCCAGGGCGAAGAGCAGCGCGCCCGGCGTCATCAGGTCCAGGTTCGTCGCCATCAGCACGGTGGCGGCCAGCACCAGCAGCGGGCTCCACAGCGGGATCTGCCGGAACGCCGCGCACAGCAGCACCAGCAGGCCGAGGTAGAACAGGGTCGGCAGCGCCGTGTAGAAGACCGGCAGCACCCCGGGCACGTCCTGGATGTCCCCGAACAGCCGCTGCTGGTCGGCCTTGTCCACCGCGACCACGCCCACCCAGAGGTCGATCAGCGTCTGCCCCACCGAGGCCGCGAGCCCGGTGCCCGCCACCACCAGCGCGACCGTGCCCAGCAGCCGCGAGGCCGCCCGGCGGCGCAGCTCCAGCAGCACCGGGACGAACAGCAGCAGCCCGGCCAGCAGGGCGGCGTGCCCGAGCAGCCAGCCCTCGGCGGGCTCCTTGCTGCCGGGCAGCAGCCGGATCGCGCCGTAGAGGCCGATCAGCAGCGGGGCGGCCAGGGCGGGCTGGTACTTCTTCATCTCAAGTCCCTTTCGGAGCAGCTCGGTTCGACACCCGAATCCTGCTCCGGCCGCCCTCCGTCCGGATCGCCCGTACCGGCGAAAAGGTCCCCTCCCCCGTGCGGGGGAAGGGACCTGTCAGGGCTGAACCCCTACGGGACTCAGTCCTCGCCGGCCACCACCGCGCCGGACTCGTACGCGAACACCACCGCGTGCACCCGGTCCCGGAGCCGGAGCTTGGCCAGCACGTTGGAGACGTGCGTCTTCACGGTGTGCTCGCTGACCACCAGTTCGGCCGCGATCTCCGCGTTGGAGTGCCCCCTGGCCAGCAGCCGCAGGGTCTCCGCCTCCCGGCCGGTGAGCTGCTCCAGCAGCCGGGACGGCGCCCGCACCGCCTGCGGGCCGGTGCTCTTGCGGGCGGCGAACTCGGCGATCAACCGACGGGTCACCGAGGGCGCCAGCAGCGCCTCCCCGGAGGCCACCATCCGTACCCCGTGGGCGAGATCGTCCCGGCGGACGTCCTTGAGCAGGAAGCCGCTCGCGCCCGCGTACAGCGCGTCGTAGACATAGTCGTCCACGTCGAAGGTGGTCAGCATGATCACCTTGGTGTCCGGGTGGTCCGCGCAGACCCGGCGGGCCGCCTCCAGGCCGTCCATCACGGGCATCCGGACGTCCAGCAGCAGGACGTCCGGGGCGTGTTCCCGGACGGCCTCGACCGCCTCGGCGCCGTTCGCCGCCTCGGCCACCACCTCGATGTCCGGCTGCGCGTCCAGGATCATCCCGAACCCGGCCCTGACCAGCTCCTGGTCGTCCGCGACCACCACCCGAATCGTCATGCGCTCCCTCTCAACTTCCCCATGGCAGCGTGGCCGTGACCACGAAACCGCGGCCACCGGGACCCGGCCCGGCCTCCGCCCGGCCACCGCAGGCGGCGGCCCGCTCCCGGATGCCGACCAGACCGCGGCCACCGGACCAGGCCCCCGTCACCGCGACCGGCACACCCGCGCCGTTGTCCTCGACCACGACCTCCAACGCCTCCCGCACCTTCGCCACCCGCACCACGACCCGGTCGGCGCCGGAGTGCTTCACCGTGTTGGTGAGCGCCTCCTGCACGATCCGGTACGCGGCCGCCTGGACGTCGGCCGGGCCCAGCTCCTGCACCGTCAGCTCCACCCGCAGCCCGGCCTCGCGCACCCGCTCCACCACCGCCGGCAGCTCGGCCAGGGTCGGCTGCGGGGCCAGCTCGGGGCCCGCCCCCTGCTCCTTCAACACACCCAGCACCCGCCGGAGTTGGACCATCGCGTCGCGTCCGGAGTCGGCGATGGTGTCGAAGGTGCGGATCGCCCGGTCCGGATCGCTGCGGACCACCACCGGGCCGGCCTCGGCCTGGATCACCATCAACGAGACCGCGTGCGCCAGGATGTCGTGCATCTCCCGGGCGATCCGGGCCCGCTCCTCCGCCACCGCGCGCGCCGCGTCGGCCGCCGCCCGGCGGCCCGCCTCGGTCGCCCGGCCCGCCTCCACCCGGGCCAGCCGGCGCAACTCCCGTACCAGCGAGCCGAAGACGAACGGGCCGACCGAGCTGAGCAGACTGAACAGCATCCCGTTCACCGAGTGGGTGCCGAGCACGTTGCCGACGATCAGCGCGACCAGGGTCAGCCAGCGCTGCCACTCCCGGCCGAAGTCCGCCACCGTGTAGATCACCACCACCATGCCCAGCGGCAGTTGCGGCATCGCCGAGTGGGCCCACAGCCCGATCGCCAGCGAGGGCAGCGCACTGAGGCAGAACACCGTGAACGGCACCTTCCGCCGCCACGGCAGCGGCAGCGCCGTGGCGACCGCGAGCACGTACACCCACCAGGACCACGCCGGTTCGTCGTGCCAGACCGTCCAGAGCGAGACCGCCATCGCGGCCAGCGCCAGCAGCACGTCCAGCACGTACGGGTTCACCCCGGCGAACCGCGCCTGCACCCGCTCCCCCAGGCCGGCCGCCCGGGCCTGCCACCGCGACATCCGCTCCACGTCCGTCCCACCCCCGTGAAGTCGATCATGCCGCACCGGGCCCCGATCAGCCACCACTGACCGTGACGTCACCGGTCGCCGCCCGGGCCACGATCCTCCGCTCCGACACGGTCCGCACCGGCACCTGGACGTCCACGCTGCCGGTGCCGGTGGCCGCCTCCACCGCGTACTCCTCGCCCTTCGGCACCGTCACCCGCACGCTGCCCGTCCCCGCCTTCACCCGGACGTCGGCCGGGGCCACCGCGAAGCCCGCCTTCACGTCCCCCGTCCCCGCGGTCAGCTGCACCTTCTGCCCGCCCAGCCGCTCCGCCGTGATCGTGCCGGTCCCGGCCGACGCCTCCACCTCGGCGGTCAGACCCGTCAGCCGTACGCTCCCGGTCCCCGCCTTCACCTTCACCACCGTCCCGGCCGGCACCCGCACCCGGTAGCCCACCGCACAGTCGTCCTCCGGGCACCGGTACGACAGCGTCAGCGTCCCGTCCGCCACCTGGTGCTTCGCCTCCGGCGCCGTCCCCCGGTACGACTGATGCTCCGTCACCCGCACCTCCGAGCCTTCCCCGACCACCTCGACGTCCCCGGTCCCGCCGTCCACCACCAGCACCCGCACCGCCTCGGTCACCCCGTACGCGACCTCCCGCTCCTCCTGCGCCGCACACCCGGTGACCCCCGCCACCACGGCCACCGCCACCCCGAACCCCGCCAGTACCCGCTTCACGACAAGCTCCCCTCGCTGCACACCTGCTGACCCCGAGAATCCTGCCGCCCCACCCCCCGCCCACGGATCCCTCCCCGGAGCGGTCCTGGCCCCTCCCCCGCCCGAGGGAGCCCGGGGAGGAAACGCCGCAGGGCGGCCACCCCGTGTGGGGTGACCGCCCTGCGATCAGGTGACCGTGACTCAGCCGGTGTACGGGCCGTAGTCGTAGTCGTCCAGCGGCACTGCCTGGCCGGAGCCGGCGCTGAAGGGCGACAGGTCGTAGTCGTCGTAGCCGACGGCCGAGTACATCGCGGCCTTGGCCTCCTCGGTCGGCTCGACCCGGATGTTGCGGTAGCGGGGGAGACCCGTACCGGCCGGGATGAGCTTACCGAGGATGACGTTCTCCTTGAGGCCAAGGAGCGGGTCCGACTTGGCGTGGATCGCCGCGTCGGTCAGCACTCGGGTCGTCTCCTGGAAGGAGGCGGCCGACAGCCAGGACTCGGTCGCCAGCGAGGCCTTGGTGATACCCATCAGCTGCGGACGGCCGGAGGCGGGGTGACCGCCCTCGGAGACCACGCGACGGTTCTCGGTCTCGAAGCGGCCGCGCTCGACGAGCTCGCCCGGGAGCAGCTCGGCGTCGCCCGACTCGATGATCGTCACGCGGCGGAGCATCTGCCGGATGATGATCTCGATGTGCTTGTCGTGGATCGACACACCCTGCGAGTTGTAGACCTTCTGGACCTCGGCCACCAGGTGGATCTGGACGGCGCGCTGACCCATGATCCGCAGGACGTCGTGCGGGTTCATCGTGCCGGCGGTCAGCTTCTGGCCGACCGCGACCGCCTCGCCCTCGGAGACCAGCAGCTTGATGCGCTTGGAGATCGGGTAGGCGATCTCGTCGCTGCCGTCGTCGGGGGTGACGACGAGCTTGCGGGTCTTCTCGGTGTCCTCGATCCGGACCCGGCCCTGGGCCTCCGAGACCGGGGCCACACCCTTGGGGGTACGGGCCTCGAAGAGCTCGACGACACGAGGCAGACCCTGCGTGATGTCGTCACCGGCCACACCACCGGTGTGGAAGGTACGCATCGTCAGCTGGGTACCGGGCTCACCGATGGACTGGGCGGCGATGATGCCGACCGCCTCACCGATGTCGACCAGCTTGCCGGTGGCCAGCGAACGGCCGTAGCAGAAGGCACAGGTGCCGACTGCCGACTCACAGGTCAGGATCGAGCGGGTCTTGACCTCGCTGATGCCGTGGCGGATCAGCTCGTCGATCAGGACGTCACCGAGGTCGGTGTTGGCGGTGGCAAGAAGCTTGCCGTCCACCGTGATGTCCTCGGCCAGCATGCGGGCGTAGACGCTGGTCTCGACGTCGTCCGTCTTGCGCAGGACGCCGTTCTCGACCACGCCGATCGCCAGCTTGAGGCCACGCTCGGTGCCGCAGTCCTCCTCGCGGATGATGACGTCCTGGGAGACGTCGACCAGACGACGAGTCAGGTAACCGGAGTCGGCGGTACGCAGCGCGGTGTCGGCCAGACCCTTACGGGCACCGTGGGTGGAGATGAAGTACTCAAGAACGGTGAGGCCCTCACGGAACGACGCCTTAATCGGCCGCGGGATGGTCTCGTTCTTTGCGTTCGACACCAGACCACGCATACCGGCGATCTGACGCATCTGCATCATGTTTCCTCGAGCGCCCGAGTCCACCATCATGAAGATGGGGTTCGTCTTCTCGAAGTTGGCGTTCATCGCCTCGGCGACCTCGTTGGTCGCCCGGGTCCAGATGCCGATGAGCTCGCTCTTGCGCTCCTCGTTGGTGATCAGGCCGCGCTCGTACTGACGCTGCACCTTCTCGGCCTGGGCCTCGTAGCCCTCGAGGATCTGCGGCTTGTTCGGCGGCACCACGACGTCGGAGATCGACACCGTGACACCCGAGCGGGTGGCCCAGTGGAAACCGGCCGCCTTCAGGTTGTCCAGGGTCGCCGCCACGACGACCTTGGGGTACCGCTCGGCCAGGTCGTTGACGATCGCGGAGAGCTGCTTCTTGCCCACCTCGTAGTCGACGAACGGGTAGTCCTCGGGCAGCAGCTCGTTGAAGAGCGCGCGGCCCAGGGTGGTCTTCAGGCGGAAGGACTCGCCCTCGAACCAGGTCGACTGACCGTCCTCGTCGACCGGCGGGGTCCAGCCACGGGGCGGGACGGTGCCGATCGGCAGGCGGATGTCGATCACGGCCTGGACGTCGATCTGCTTGGCGTCGAAGGCCATCACGGCCTCGGCGGCGGAGGTGAAGGAACGGCCACCGCCCTTCACCTTCTCCCGGTCCGAGGTCAGGAAGAACAGACCGAGCACCATGTCCTGGGTCGGCATGGTGACGGGGCGACCGTCGGCCGGCTTCAGGATGTTGTTCGAGGACAGCATCAGGATGCGGGCCTCGGCCTGCGCCTCCGCGGAGAGCGGCAGGTGGACGGCCATCTGGTCACCGTCGAAGTCCGCGTTGAACGCGGTACAGACGAGCGGGTGGATCTGGATGGCCTTGCCCTCGACCAGCTGGGGCTCGAAGGCCTGGATGCCGAGGCGGTGCAGGGTGGGTGCACGGTTCAGCAGCACCGGGTGCTCGGCGATGACCTCTTCGAGGACGTCCCAGACCACCGGGCGGGCGCGCTCGACCATGCGCTTCGCCGACTTGATGTTCTGCGCGTGGTTGAGGTCCACCAGGCGCTTCATCACGAACGGCTTGAAGAGCTCCAGCGCCATGGCCTTCGGCAGACCACACTGGTGCAGCTTCAGCTGCGGGCCGACGACGATGACCGAACGGGCCGAGTAGTCGACTCGCTTGCCGAGCAGGTTCTGGCGGAAACGACCCTGCTTGCCCTTCAGCATGTCGCTGAGGGACTTCAGCGGACGGTTGCCGGGGCCCGTGACCGGGCGACCACGACGGCCGTTGTCGAAGAGGGCGTCGACCGCCTCCTGGAGCATCCGCTTCTCGTTGTTCACGATGATCTCGGGGGCACCGAGGTCGAGCAGACGCTTCAGACGGTTGTTGCGGTTGATCACGCGGCGGTACAGGTCGTTCAGGTCGGAGGTCGCGAAGCGGCCACCGTCCAGCTGCACCATCGGGCGAAGGTCCGGCGGGATGACCGGGACGCAGTCCAGCACCATGCCGTTGGGCTTGTTGGTGGTCTGCAGGAAGGCGGAGACGACCTTGAGGCGCTTGAGCGCCCGGGTCTTCTTCTGGCCCTTGCCGGTCCGGATGATCTCGCGCAGGCGCTCGGACTCCTCGGCGAGGTCGAACGTCTCCAGGCGGTCCTTGAGCGCCGCGGCGCCCATCGAGCCGGAGAAGTACGTGCCGAAGCGGTCGCGCAGCTCGCGGTAGAGCAGCTCGTCGCCCTCGAGGTCCTGGACCTTGAGGTTCTTGAAGCGGGCCCAGACCTCGTCCAGACGGTCCAGCTCGCGCTGCGCACGGTCGCGCAGCTGCTTCATCTCACGCTCGGCACCCTCGCGCACCTTGCGGCGCACGTCGGCCTTGGCGCCCTCGGCCTCGAGCTCGGCCAGGTCGGTCTCGGCCTTCTTGGCACGGGCCTCGAGGTCGGAGTCGCGGCGGTTCTCGATCTGCTGACGCTCGACCGAGACGTGCGCCTCCAGGGACGGGAGGTCGCGCTGGCGACGCTCGTCGTCCACCCAGGTGATCATGTAGGCGGCGAAGTAGATGACCTTCTCGAGGTCCTTCGGCGCCAGGTCGAGCAGGTAGCCGAGGCGGCTGGGGACACCCTTGAAGTACCAGATGTGGGTGACCGGCGCGGCCAGCTCGATGTGGCCCATCCGCTCACGACGCACCTTGGCGCGAGTGACCTCGACGCCACAGCGCTCACAGATGATGCCCTTGAAGCGGACGCGCTTGTACTTGCCGCAGTAGCACTCCCAGTCCCGGGTGGGGCCGAAGATCTTCTCGCAGAAGAGCCCGTCCTTTTCCGGCTTCAGGGTGCGGTAGTTGATGGTCTCCGGCTTCTTGACCTCGCCGTGGGACCACTGGCGGATGTCGTCGGCGGTCGCGAGGCCGATGCGGAGCTCGTCGAAGAAGTTGACGTCAAGCACTGGTCGTCAAGCCCTCTTTCGTAAGTCGAAAGGTGTTCATCTGGTCTGAGGGGGCCTGGGGGCGGGCCGGCCACACGGGGTGGCCGGCCCAACCTCCGTCAGACCTCTTCGACGCTGCTCGGCTCGCGCCGGGACAGGTCAATGCCGAGCTCCTCGGCGGCACGGAAGACATCCTCGTCGGAGTCCCGCATCTCGATGGACTGGCCGTCCGAGGACAGCACCTCCACGTTGAGGCAGAGCGACTGCATTTCCTTGATGAGTACCTTGAAGGACTCGGGAATGCCCGGCTCGGGGATGTTCTCGCCCTTGACGATCGCCTCGTAGACCTTCACGCGGCCCAGGACGTCGTCGGACTTGATGGTGAGGAGTTCCTGCAGTGCGTAGGCCGCGCCGTACGCCTCGAGGGCCCACACCTCCATCTCACCGAATCGCTGACCACCGAACTGCGCCTTACCACCGAGCGGCTGCTGGGTGATCATCGAGTACGGACCGGTCGAACGGGCGTGCAGCTTGTCGTCGACCAGGTGGTGCAGCTTGAGGATGTACATGTAGCCGACCGAGACCGGCATCGGGAACGGCTCGCCGGAGCGGCCGTCGTACAGCCGGGCCTTACCGGTGGAGTTCACCAGGCGCTCACCGTCACGGGTGAGGGTGGTGTGGTCCAGCAGGCCGGTGATCTCGTCCTCGCGGGCGCCGTCGAAGACCGGGGTGGCGAGGTTGGTGCCGCCCTCGACCTTGTCGGCGCCGATCGCCTGCAGGCGCTGGGCCCACTCCTCGGCGAGACCGGAGACGTCCCAGCCCTGCTTGGCGAGCCACCCGAGGTGGATCTCCAGGACCTGGCCCGGGTTCATTCGGGACGGGACACCCAGCGGGTTGAGGATGATGTCGACCGGGGTGCCGTCCTCGAGGAACGGCATGTCCTCGACGGGGAGGATCTTGGAGATGACACCCTTGTTGCCGTGACGGCCGGCCAGCTTGTCACCGTTGGTGATCTTGCGCTTCTGCGCCACGTAGACGCGGACCAGCTGGTTCACGCCCGGGGGCAGCTCGTCGCCCTCTTCGCGGTCGAAGACGCGGACGCCGATGACCTTGCCGGACTCACCGTGCGGCACCTTCAGCGAGGTGTCGCGGACCTCACGGGCCTTCTCGCCGAAGATCGCGCGGAGCAGGCGCTCCTCCGGGGTCAGCTCGGTCTCACCCTTGGGCGTGACCTTGCCGACCAGGATGTCGCCGGTGACGACGTCCGCACCGATCCGGATGATGCCGCGCTCGTCGAGGTCGGCGAGGACCTCCTCGGAGACGTTCGGGATGTCCCGGGTGATCTCCTCGGGGCCCAGCTTGGTGTCACGGGCGTCGACCTCGTGCTCCTCGATGTGGATCGAGGAGAGGACGTCGTCCTGCACGAGGCGCTGCGACAGGATGATCGCGTCCTCGTAGTTGTGACCCTCCCAGGACATGAACGCCACGAGCAGGTTCTTGCCGAGCGCCATCTCACCCTGGTCGGTGCACGGGCCGTCGGCCAGCACCTGGTTGAGCTCGACCCGGGCGCCCTCGTCCACGAGCACCTTCTGGTTGAAGGCGGTGCCCTGGTTGGAGCGGGTGAACTTGGCGGCGCGGTACGTGGTGTACGTGCCGTCGTCGTTGGCCACGGTGACGTAGTCGGCCGAGACCTCCTGGACGACACCCGCCTTCTCGGCCACGATCACGTCGGCGGCGTCGACCGCGCAGCGGTACTCCATGCCGGTACCGACCACGGGCGCCTCGCTGCGGAGCAGCGGAACGGCCTGGCGCATCATGTTCGAGCCCATGAGCGCGCGGTTGGCGTCGTCGTGCTCGAGGAACGGGATCATGGCGGTCGCGACCGACACCATCTGGCGCGGCGAGACGTCCATGTAGTCGATCTCGGTGCCCGGGATGTAGTCGATCTCGCCACCACGGCGGCGGACCAGGACACGCGGCTCGGCGAAGGTCAGCTCGTCGGTCAGCGGGGCGTTGGCCTGCGCGATGACGTAGCGGTCCTCCTCGTCAGCCGTGAGGTAGTCGACCGCCTCGGTCACGACACCGTCGATGACCTTCCGGTACGGGGTCTCGATGAAGCCGAAGGCGTTCACCCGGCCGTAGGACGCGAGCGAGCCGATCAGACCGATGTTCGGGCCTTCGGGGGTCTCGATCGGACACATGCGGCCGTAGTGCGAGGGGTGCACGTCACGGACCTCGAAGCCGGCCCGCTCACGGGACAGACCACCGGGGCCGAGCGCGGACAGACGACGCTTGTGGGTCAGACCCGAGAGCGGGTTCGTCTGGTCCATGAACTGCGACAGCTGGCTGGTGCCGAAGAACTCCTTGATGGAGGCGACGACCGGCCGGATGTTGATCAGGGTCTGCGGCGTGATCGCCTCGACGTCCTGGGTGGTCATGCGCTCACGCACGACGCGCTCCATACGGGCGAGACCCGTACGGACCTGGTTCTGGATCAGCTCGCCGACGTTGCGCAGACGACGGTTGCCGAAGTGGTCGATGTCATCGACCTCCACGACGATGTCGCGGCCCTCGTCGTCACGCCAGTCGGTCTCACCGGCGTGCAGCTTCACCAGGTACTTGATCGCACCGATGATGTCGGGCTCGGTGAGCACGCCGGAGTCCAGCGACTCGGCGTTGCCCAGCTTGCGGTTGACCTTGTAACGGCCGACCTTGGCGAGGTCGTAGCGCTTCGGGTTGAAGTAGAGGTTCTCCAGAAGCGTCTGCGCGGCCTCGCGGGTCGGCGGCTCGCCCGGGCGCAGCTTGCGGTAGATGTCGAGCAGCGCGTCGTCCTGGCCCTGGGTGTGGTCCTTCTCCAGGGTGGCGCGCATCGACTCGTACTCGCCGAACTCCTCGAGAATCATCTCGTTGGTCCAGCCGAGGGCCTTCAGCAGCACGGTGACCGACTGCTTGCGCTTGCGGTCGATGCGGACACCGACCATGTCGCGCTTGTCGATCTCCATCTCCAGCCAGGCACCACGCGAGGGGATGACCTTGCAGGAGTAGATGTCCTTGTCGGACACCTTGTCCAGGGTGGAGTCGAAGTACACGCCCGGCGAACGAACCAGCTGCGAGACCACGACACGCTCGGTGCCGTTGATCACGAAGGTGCCCTTGTGGGTCATGAGCGGGAAGTCGCCCATGAAGACCGTCTGAGACTTGATCTCACCGGTCTCGTTGTTGGTGAACTCGGCCGTGACGAAGAGCGGGGCCGCGAAGGTGAAGTCGCGGTCCTTGCACTCGTCGATCGAGTTCTTCGGCGGCTCGAATCGGTGATCGCGGAAGGTCAGCGACATCGACCCACTGAAGTCCTCGATCGGGGAGATCTCTTCGAAGATCTCCTCCAGACCGGACTTGGTGGGGACGTCCTGACCGCTCTCCAGGGCCGCCTCGACGCGAGACTTCCAGGCCGCATTGCCGAGGAGCCAGTCAAAGCTCTCGGTCTGCAGGGCCAGGAGGTTCGGGACCTCGAGGGGCTCCTTGATCTTCGCGAAGGAAACGCGGAGCGGGGCGGTGGAATTGGCGTTGTTCGAGGCGTTGCGCGGCGCGGCCAAGAGGGGGGTCCTTCCGAGGGCTCGGAGCTCACTGCGCGCATACCGGCCGGCCTCGACGGGCTGACCCCACCCCCGGCGCCGTGGGTCTCAGCCGGGGTTCGAACCCCAGGTCAGAGCCGCTTTGCGGAGGCGGTGCCAGGCCCACTCAGGGCAACGCACACTCCGGGCGACGAGTCACGGAGCAGCTAACAGGCAGCGCAAAGGGACAGTGTAGCCAAAAGGCACACTGCTGACAAGCTCTGATTCGGAGACCGAATCGGAGACTCCCCTCATACCGCTCCGCCGCGGCTCGGACGCTCCGAGCCACCGCACCTCACGAAGAGTCAGTTCCCGTCGGGGCCGCCGAATATGCATCCGGAACCACATCGACCGGTTGGACTCGCCTCCCATGGGGCGCGCCTTGAGAATCGCGCGCCCGCTGGAGTTCGTCAAGGCCCTCACCGGAGTGCGGACCTCGAACCGTTCATCGTCCGGGCAGGCCACCGCGTTACAGAACCCGTGGTGGGAGCCTCCCCCGTGACTGCGCTCACCTTACCGGGAGCGGCCGACAGTGGCCGAGTACACAGTCGGCCAGGCCGGTGACGCCCGTCCGCCGACCGGGTGGACCTGGCGCGGCGTACGGGTGGTCCGGGCCCCGGCCCGGGTACGCAAAAAGGCCGGGCCGACCACCCGCAAGGGTGATCGGCCCGGCCTCGCGCCCCCTCAGAGGGGGCACTGGGTCACTTGACGGTGACCTTGGCGCCGGCGCCCTCGAGCTGGGCCTTGGCCTTCTCGGCAGCGTCCTTGGCAACCTTCTCCAGGACGGTGGCGGGGGTGCCGTCAACGAGGTCCTTCGCCTCCTTCAGGCCGAGGGAGGTGAGGGCGCGCACCTCCTTGATGACCTGGATCTTCTTGTCGCCGGCCGAGTCGAGGATGACGTCGAACTCGTCCTGCTCCTCAGCGGCCTCGGCGACGACGGCCGGGCCGGCCGGGCCGGCGACGACGGCGGCGGCCGCGGTGACGTCGAACTTCTCCTCGAAGGCCTTCACGAAGGCAGCGAGCTCGATGAGGGTGAGCTCCTCGAACTGCGCGAGCAGCTCGTCCTGGGTCAGCTTCGCCATGATTGGCGTCCTTCCACTAAATCGGCAGGTAGGTGCCGGATGTACGGATTGGGCGGGCACTGGCCCGCAGCGAGGCGTGAGCCTGCCGAATTATTCGGCGGCCTCGTCCTCGGCGGCGGGAGCCGGCGCACCGGCACCGCCCTGCTCGACCTTGTCGCGAAGCGCGTCCACGGTGCGGACGAGCTTCGACGGGAGAGCCTGGAAGAGCGCAACAGCCTGGGACTGCTTGGCCTTCATGGCACCCGCGAACTTGGCGAGCAGCACCTCGCGGGACTCGAGGTCCGCGAGCTTCTTGATGTCATCGGCGGACAGCGCCTTACCGTCAAGGACACCGCCCTTGATGATGAGTGCGGGGTTGTCCTTGGCGAAGTCACGCAGAGCCTTCGCCGACTCCACCGGGTCACCGGTGACGAAGGCAACAGCCGTCGGACCCGAGAACAGGTCGTCCAGCTCGGAGATCCCGGCCTCATTGGCCGCAATCTTGGTCAGCGTGTTCTTCACCACGGCGTACTGGGCGTTGTCCCCCAGCGAGCGACGCAGGGTCTTGACCTGCTTCACCGTGAGACCGCGGTACTCGGTGAGCAGCGTCGCGTTCGAGGCACGGAACTTGTCCGTGAGCTCGGCGACGGCAGCAGCCTTGTCGGGCCTTGCCATAGGCTTACGCCTCCTTCCGTGATGTCGAAGTCAGGCCGACCTTCGAACAGTCGACCATCCAACGCCTCAAACCACCGGCCAGGAAGCTCTGCAGAAACAGTGAGAGCCCCGGTGCGCAGGCGCACGGGGCTCTGAATGACCTCAACGATCCAGGCGGCAAGCCGCACGGACCGGAAGTCCAAGCTCCAAACACTCCTGCGCAGGCTGTCCGCGACGAATCGCGGAACCTTCGGCCGTCAGCACCCTCACGGGCGCAGCCGACAACCAGCGGTCTTTGGCAGCCCCCACCGTACTCGACCCGGTGCGAATCGGCCAAATCCGTCAGGAGGCGAGCGGCGGCAGACTCCGGCCGGCCGTGTCCACGGTGTCGCTCTCGGCCGGGGCCTGCACCGAGAGCGGGCCACCGAAGCCCTTGTAGGTCACCGTGTCGTCGGGGCCGCCCCCACCGCTGCGGCGGAGCTGGACCAGCTGGTCCTTGTCGTTCAGCCACAGGTCCAGGGTGAGCTGGTGCACCCCGCCAGCGCCGAGCGCGGCCTGCAGGGCCTGCTGCCGGGTGGCGGACAGCTGGGTCTGCGCCACCACGTACCGGTCCACCCCGACGGTCACCCGGTAGTGCTGGACGGTGGCCTCGCCCAGCTCCTCCTCGCCGACCAGCTGCGGGCTCTCGGCGGCGACCGCGGCGGTCAGCGCCACCATCGGGTTGATCCGGTCGACCAGCCCGGCGTACGGGATCTCCCGCTGGCCGCCCGGCGCGGTGAACTTCTCCCAGTGCCGGCCGCCGGTGCGCTCGGCGGTGGCCGGGTCGCCGCCCCGGTAGGCGGTGGTGTCCAGCACGATCAGCTGCTCGGCGGTGTCCGGGTACTTGACCTTCAGCACCGTCTTCGGCGCCCAGAACAGCACTCCGCCGGCCTGGTCACCGGCGAGCCGGTAGCTGAACTCGGCCCGGCGGGCGGTGCTCATCGCCAGCTGGGCGGAGAGCAGCACGCCCTGCGGCGACCGGTCGGTGGGGCTGGGCAGGCCGGTCGGTGTGGCGCTGGGGGTCGGGGTCGGGGTGGGCCGGGGCTCCGACCCGCTGCCGCAGCCCGCCACGCCCGTGAGCAGCAGCACGGCGATCGCCGCGGCCGCCGACCGCTGACCTGCCGTCACCCTGTCCCCCTGCCGCCGTCGCTCCCTCCGCCACCCTGTCATGCGGAGCTCAGCCGCCGAAGCCCTTGAGCAGATCTGCGACCTCGAACACATCCGCGGCGGGCGGGGCGGCCACCTCGGGGGCCTTGCCGAGCTCGGTGTAACGGACCGTCATGTCGCCGGCCCGGGTCGGGGTGAGGTCCGCGCTGCGGAGCTGGACCAGCTCGTTCCGGCCGTTGATCCACAGGTCCAGCGCGCCGCCGCCCTTGCCCAGCTCGGCCAGCGCCTGCCCCTTCTGGTCCTCCGTCAGCCCGGCCATCGCGCCGACCAGCGCCTGGGCCACCCCGGTGGTGCGGAAGTGCACCGCCTCGGCGCCGTTCACCTGCTCGACCCCGACCTTGGCCAGCCCGGCGCTGGCCGCGCCGACCGCCAGCGGCACCGCCGGGTCGAGGGCCTTCATCAGGATGGCCAGCGTCCGGGCGTCCTCGCCGCCGGCCGACAGGCCCGCGCCGTTGGCGGGCGCCGCGGCGTTCACCTTCATCCAGTGCCGGCCGCCGGCCAGCGCGGAGGTGTCCGGCGAGGCGCCGACGTAGCTGACCCCGGCGGCCGAGCGCAGCTTGCCGTCCTGCCCGTCGACCTTGAAGGTCAGGTCGGCGGCGGCCGGCTGGCCCCAGCGCAGCGGGCCGCTGCCGGTGTCCGCTCCCCCGGTGCTGACCACCAGGCCGGCGTTGCCCGCCTTGGCCATCACCGCGGCGGCCGCCAGCAGGACGTCCTTCGGCGCCCCGGTGGGCGCCGGGGCCTGGCCCGCGGCGGGGGTGGCGGCGGCCGAGGAGGAGGCGCCCGGCTGGGGCGCCGCCGTACCGGAGTCCGTCGCGCCGGCCGACGGGGTGGCCGTCACCGGGGGCTTGGCCGCCTCGCCCGTTCCCGATCCGCTCGAACCGCAGGCGGTCAGGCCGCCCACCAGCAGTGCCGTGACGGCAATGGTCCGCAGGTCCCGCATGGAAGTCTCCCCCTCGTCGTTCGGATCTCGGCATGCGGACTCTAATTGATGTACATACGGCGACGGGCCCGCACCCCCCTCGAAGGGGAGTGCGGGCCCGTTGAACGCGGTTACCGCTGCAGCTCGAAGGCTCAGACGGCGGCCGGGTCCTCCTCGACGAGGAGGTTCCGGGTGCGGTTCGGGTCGACCTGGATGCCGGGGCCGATCGTGGTGGAGACCGCGGTCTTCTTGATGTAACGGCCCTTGGCGGCGGACGGCTTGGCCCGGAGGACCTCGTCCAGCGCGGCGCCGTAGTTCTCGACCAGCTGCTCGTCGGTGAAGGAGGCCTTACCGATGATGAAGTGCAGGTTCGAGTGCTTGTCGACGCGGAACTCGATCTTGCCGCCCTTGATGTCGTTGACAGCCTTGGCGACATCGGGGGTGACGGTGCCGGTCTTCGGGTTCGGCATCAGACCACGCGGGCCGAGCACGCGGCCGAGGCGGCCGACCTTGCCCATGAGGTCCGGGGTGGCGACGACGGCGTCGAAGTCCAGGCGGCCCTTGGCGACCTCGTCGATGAGCTCGTCCGAGCCCACGATGTCGGCGCCCGCAGCACGCGCGGCCTCGGCACGCTCGCCGGTCGCGAAGACCAGGACCCGAGCGGTCTTACCGGTGCCGTGCGGAAGGATCACGGTGCTGCGGACCATCTGGTCGGCCTTGCGCGGGTCGACACCCAGGCGCATGGCAACCTCGACGGTCGCGTCGAACTTGGCGGTGGAGGTCTCCTTGGCGAGGCGGATGGCCTCGAGGGGAGCGTAGATCTTGGCGCGGTCGACCTTGGCGTCCGCGGCCTTGAGAGCCTTGCTGCGCTTCACTGCTTCTCCTGAAGGTGAATGGAGTTCGTGGGACGGGCCGCGCAGGCCCTACCACGGTGGACTAGGGGGCTTTTCAGCCCTCGACGGTGATGCCCATCGACCGGGCGGTGCCGGCGATGATCTTCTCCGCCGCGTCCAGGTCGTTGGCGTTCAGGTCGGGGAGCTTGGTGGTGGCGATGTCGCGGACCTGGGCGCTGGTGAGCTTCGCGACCTTGGTCTTGTGCGGCTCGGCCGAGCCCTTCTCCACGCCGGCGGCCTTCAGGATGAGGCGCGCGGCCGGCGGCGTCTTCGTGATGAAGGTGAAGGAACGGTCCTCGTAGACCGTGATCTCCACCGGCACGATCATGCCGCGCTGCGACTCGGTCGCAGCGTTGTAGGCCTTGCAGAACTCCATGATGTTGACGCCGTGCTGACCCAGCGCGGGGCCGACCGGCGGAGCCGGGTTGGCCGCGCCGGCCTTGATCTGGAGCTTGATAAGCCCCGTGACCTTCTTCTTCTTGGGAGGCATGCTCTCCGGGTCCTTCCGAGAGTGGATTACTGGTGCGTCCGCGGCCGGGGCGACACCCGGCCGGGCAGAACACACATCGGACCAGGCTAACCGCTGATGCGGCCTGGACCAAAACGGGTTCGGGGGCGAGGCCGAAGCCCCGCCCCCGAACCCGAAGCTCTGAACTAGTTCTTCTGGATCTGGTCGAACGACAGCTCGACCGGGGTCTCCCGGCCGAAGATCTCGACCAGGCCCTTGACCTTCTTCGAGTCCGGGTTGATCTCGTTGATGGTCGCCTGCAGGGTGGCGAACGGACCGTCGGTGACGGTGACCGAGTCGCCGACCTCGAAGTCGAGCACCTGGACCTCGACCGGACGGTGCGGGGACGCCTTGCCGGCGGCCTTGGCCGCGTCGCGCTCGACGTCGGGGGCGAGCATCTTGACGACCTCGTCCAGGGTCAGCGGGTACGGGTCGTAGGCGTTGCCGACGAAGCCGGTGACACCCGGGGTGTTGCGCACGACGCCCCAGGACTCGGGGGTGAGGTCCATCCGGACCAGCACGTAGCCGGGGAGCTTGTTCTGCCGGACGGTCTTGCGGTCGCCGTTCTTGATCTGGACGACCTCCTCCTGCGGAACGGCGGACTCGAAGATGTAGTCCTCGACGTTCAGCGAGACGGCGCGCTGCTCCAGGTTCTGCTTCACCCGGTTCTCGTAGCCGGCGTAGGTGTGGATCACGTACCACTCGCCCGGCGCGGTGCGCAGCTGCTCCCGGAAGGCGACGACCGGGTCGATCTCTTCCTCGTCCTCGGCCTCGACCTCGGCGTCCTCCGCCTCGACCTCGTCCTCGTCCTCGGCGGTCTCGGTCTCGTCGGCGTCCTCGGTCTCGTCCTCCGCGAAGGCCTCGTCCTCGGTCAGCTCGTGCACCGCGTCCTGCTCGGCCGGCACGCCCGCCTCGGCCTCGTCCGCAGCCTCGACCTCGTCCTGGTCGGCGTCGACCGCGTCCAGGATCTGCTCGGCGTCCTCGACGTCAGCAGCCTCGGCCGCGACATCCGCCTCGCGGACGGTCTCGTCGGCGTCGTACAGGGGGGACTCAGACACGGTGGCTGCTTCTTTCCTGGGATGTGAGTTGGAACGGCTCCGGACTGTCCGGCACCCTCACGGGCACGTTGCGGGGACAACTCGGATACCTCCACAGTACCGAGTCAACGGTAGCGGGATCGCCCTGAGTGCGCCGACAGCTCGACCCGGACCGTTTGCACGGCCCGGGTCGGGATGGAGCTGGGAGGTGACGGCCGATCAGCCGAACACCCACAGGCTGAGCTTGGAGAAGCCGTAGTCCATGCTGGCCACCAGGCCCATGACCACGACCACGAAGACCACCACGACGGTGGTGTACTGGGTCAGCTCGCTGCGGGTCGGCCAGACGACCTTGCGGAGCTCGGCAATGATCTGACGGTAGAACAGCGCCGTCCGGGCGAAGATGCTCTTCTTGGCCCGCTTGCCGGACTTCTTCTCGCCGTCACCGCCCTCGGCCTTCTGGGCACGCTTGCGGTCGCGGCGCGAGGGCACCTTGTCGTTGACGTCGGCGCTCGTCGTCTCCGCGCCGTCGGCACCCTCGGGGTTGCCGCTCTCAGGCGTTGCGGTGGAGCCCGTGGTCTCCGTCACTCGTCCTCACCTGAATCCGGGTCCTGCCGAGCGTCGCTTCGCGTTGGTGCGGGCGATCCGGCGAATGCAGTGCGATGGAGCCATCTCCGCATCAAGCCCGCTCACTCCTGTGGAGCGAACGGGCTGGATACGGATCAAGCAGCAGGGCAAGAGGGACTTGAACCCCCAACCGCCGGTTTTGGAGACCGGTGCTCTACCAATTGAGCTATTGCCCTACGGAGCTTTGCGGCTCCGGAGATGACCACCAACCTACCGCATCCGAGTCGCTGCGTGAGTTACGCACCGGTGGAGCCGCACTTCGGGAGCCATCGAGCAGTGAGTGTACGTGTTCCTGGGCGTTTGGTCGAACCCCATTCACCGACCGCCCACCTACGGGTACGGATCGTGGACGGATCCGTACGCATGCTGAAACCGCCGTACCCGCCCACGGAGGACTCTGCAACGATTGCGGCATGAGCGCTCCCACCCCCCGCCCCGCAGACCGCCGCGTCTCCGCCCGTGTCGGTGCCATCGCCGAGTCCGCCACCCTCGCGGTGGACGCCAAGGCGAAGGCCCTCAAGGCGGCCGGCCGCCCCGTGATCGGCTTCGGCGCCGGTGAGCCGGACTTCCCGACCCCCGGCTACATCGTCGACGCCGCCGTCGCCGCCTGCCAGGACCCGAAGAACCACCGCTACACCCCGGCCGGCGGCCTGCCGGAGCTGAAGGCCGCGATCGCCGCGAAGACCCTGCGCGACTCCGGCTACCAGGTGGACGCCTCCCAGGTGCTGGTCACCAACGGTGGCAAGCAGGCCATCTACGAGGCCTTCGCCGCGATCCTGGACCCGGCCGACGAGGTGATCATCCCGGCGCCGTACTGGACCACCTACCCGGAGGCCGTGAAGCTGGCCGGCGGTGTCCCGGTCGAGGTGGTCGCGGACGAGACCACCGGCTACAAGGTCTCGGTCGAGCAGCTGGAGGCCGCCCGCACCGAGAACACCAAGGTGGTGCTCTTCGTCTCGCCGTCCAACCCGACCGGCTCGGTCTACACCGAGGCCGAGGCCGAGGCGATCGGCCGCTGGGCGCTGGAGCACGGCCTCTGGGTGCTCACCGACGAGATCTACGAGCACCTGGT
Organism: Kitasatospora gansuensis; assembly: GCF_014203705.1. Taxonomy (NCBI): domain Bacteria; kingdom Bacillati; phylum Actinomycetota; class Actinomycetes; order Kitasatosporales; family Streptomycetaceae; genus Kitasatospora; species Kitasatospora gansuensis. The sequence goes on along the minus strand of NZ_JACHJR010000001.1, from coordinate 4,722,100 downwards.
CTACGGCGACGCCACCTTCACCTCGCTGCCCGCGCTGCTGCCCGAGCTGGCCGACAAGTGCATCGTGGTCAACGGCGTGGCCAAGACCTACGCGATGACCGGCTGGCGGGTCGGCTGGATGATCGGCCCGAAGGACGTGGTGAACGCGGCCGCCAACCTGCAGTCGCACGCCACCTCCAACGTCTCCAACGTGGCGCAGCGCGCCGCGCTGGCCGCCGTCTCCGGTGACCTGGCCGCGGTGGACGAGATGAAGACCGCCTTCGACCGCCGCCGGCAGACCATCGTGCGGATGCTGAACGAGATCGACGGCGTGTTCTGCCCCGAGCCCGAGGGCGCGTTCTACGTCTACCCCGCGGTCAAGGACCTGCTGGGCAAGGAGATCCGCGGCAAGCGCCCGGCGACCTCCGCCGAGCTGGCCACCCTGATCCTGGACGAGGCCGAGGTCGCGGTCGTGCCCGGCGAGGCCTTCGGCACTCCCGGCTACCTGCGGCTCTCGTACGCGCTCGGCGACGCCGACCTGGCCGAGGGCATCGGCCGGATGCAGAAGCTGCTGGGCGAGGCCCGCGCCTGACGGCTTTTCAGGCGGCCGCCCCTTTCACCCCATCGAGGGATGTGAAAGGGGCGGTTCCCGTTCGGGGCCCTGATACGGCAGTATCGGTGAATGGAACGCCAGCGTGATGTCCGGAGCCTGCCGAAGGCCCACCTGCACCTGCACTTCACCGGTTCGATGCGGCCCGCCACCCTGCTGGAGCTGGCCGACAAGCACCGGGTCCGGCTGCCCGAGGCGCTCAGCTCCGGCGAGCCGCCCAAGCTGCGGGCCACCGACGAGCGGGGCTGGTTCCGGTTCCAGCGGCTGTACGACACCGCGCGGTCGGTGCTGCGGGACGAGTCCGACATCCGGCGCCTGGTGCTGGAGACCGCCCAGGACGAGGCCACCGACGGCTCCCGCTGGCTGGAGATCCAGGTCGACCCCACCTCGTACGCGCCCCGGCTCGGCGGGCTGATCCCCGCCCTGGAGCTGATCCTGGACGCCGTCCGGGAGGCCTCCGCCGCCACCGGCGTGGGGATCCGGGTGCTGGTCGCGGCCAACCGGATGAAGTCCCCGATGGACGCCCGGACGCTGGCCCGGCTCGCGGTCCGGTACGCCGATCAGGGCGTGGTCGGCTTCGGCCTCTCCAACGACGAACGGCGGGGCCTGGCCCGGGACTTCGACCGCGCCTTCGCGATCGCCCGGAACGGCGGGCTGCTGGCCGCCCCGCACGGCGGCGAGCTCTCCGGGCCCGAGTCGGTCCGGGACTGCCTGGACGATCTCGGCGCGGGCCGGATCGGCCACGGCGTCCGGGCCGCGGAGGACCCGCGGCTGATGCAGCGGCTGGCGGATCGTCAGATCACCTGCGAGGTCTGCCCGTCCTCCAACGTCTCGCTCGGGGTCTACGAGCGCGCGGAGGAGGTGCCGTTGCGGAAGCTGTTCGAGGCGGGCGTGCCGATGGCGCTCGGCGCCGACGACCCGCTGCTGTTCGGTTCCCGGCTGGCCGCGCAGTACGAGCTGGTCCGCGACGTGCACGGCTTCAGCGACGCCGAACTGGCCGAGCTCGCCCGGCAGTCCGTCCGCGCCACCCGCGCCCCGGAGGACGTCCGCAAGCAGCTCCTGGCGGACATCGACGGCTGGCTCAACGGCTGAACCGCCAGGGGCCCGGGGAACGGCGGCGCCGACCTCAGGAGCGTTGCACCTGTGTGGATGGTCAGGCACTTTCGCAGTGATACCCGCCAGCCACGAACCGTCGCAGTTCCCCGAGCCCCTGTCTGCCGAAGGTGTGTGCCTAGAGTGCGACGCCGATCATGACGGGTTCGTTGACGAGGTCGACGCCGAACGCCGTGCGAACGCCGTCGCGGATCTCGCGGGCCAGCCCGAGCAGGTCGGCCGTGCTCGCGGTGCCCCGGTTGGTGAGGGCGAGGGTGTGCTTGGTGGAGAGGGTCGCGGCGCCCGTTCCGTAGCCCTTGCCGAAGCCGGCCTGGTCGATCAGCCAGGCGGCGGAGGTCTTGGTGCATCCGTCCGGCGCGGGGTAGGCGGGCGCCGTGCGCTCCCCCAGTCGGGTGAGGAAGTCGGCGTACTGATCGGCCGTCAGCACCGGGTTGGTGAAGAAGGAGCCCGCCGACCAGGTGTCGTGGTCCGCCGGGTCGAGCACCATGCCCTTGCCCGCCCTCAGGCCGAGCACCGTCTTGTACGCGGTCCGCAGGGCGACCCGCTCCCCGGCCTCGACGCCCAGGGTGCGGGCGACCTCCGCGTAGCGGACCGGGGTGGACTGCCCGTCGGCGTCCTCCAGGCGGAAGCGGACCCGCAGCACCACGTACCGCTCGGGGTCGGCCTTGAAGCGGCTGTGCCGGTAGGAGAAGCCGCACTCCGCGTTGGTCAGCGTGACCACCTCGTCGGCCCGGCGGTCGTAGGCGACCACCTCGGTGATCCCGCTCGCCACCTCCTGGCCGTACGCGCCGACGTTCTGCACCGGAGTGGCGCCGGCCGAGCCGGGGATGCCGGCCAGGAACTCGATGCCGGCCAGTCCGGCGTCCACCGCCCGGGCCACCGCGTCGGACCAGACCTCGCCGGCGGCCAGCTCCAGGTCGACACCGTCCAGGGCGAAGCCGGTGGTGGCGATCCGCAGCACCGTCCCGTCGAAGCCCTGGTCGCCGATCACCAGGTTGGAGCCGCCGCCGATCACCAGCAGCGGTTCGGCGGCCAGGTCCGCGGCCCGGACGGTCGCGATGACCTCTTCGTCCGTGGCGGCGGTCACCAGCCGACGGGCCGGACCACCGAGCCGGAGGGTGGTCAGCGGGGCGAGGGGGGCGTCCAGTTCAACAAGCACGCCCCCAGCGTACGGGGGTCGACCGGCCCGGTGGGCGGACCGACCCCCGTCCACGGCGTCAGCCGAGCTGGACCACCGCGCGGGACATGTTGAGCACCTTGTTCTCGCCGTTCTTCACCACCAGGTCGACCCGGACCCGGCGGTCGTCCAGCAGGGCGGCGACCTTGCCGGTGACCTCGATCACGGTGCCGACGCCGTCGTTCGGGACGGGCACGGGCTTGGTGAAGCGGACCCCGTAGTCGACCACCGCGCCCGGGTCGCCGACCCAGTCGGTGACCACCCGGATCGCCTCGGCCATGGTGAACATGCCGTGCGCGATGACGTCGGGCAGGCCGACCTCGAGCGCGAACTTCTCGTTCCAGTGGATCGGGTTGAAGTCACCGGAGGCGCCCGCGTACTGGACCAGCGCGGCGCGGGTCACCGGGAAGGACTGGGCGGGCAGCTCGGTGCCGACCTCGACCTGGTCGAAGCTGATGGTCATCCTGGTCACTCCCCCGCCTGGTCGGCGGCCCGGGCCACCAGCGTCATGATCGAGGTCACCACGTGCTCGCCGCTCTCGTCGTGCACCTGGCCGCTGACGGTCAGGACGTCGTTGCCGGCCAGCGACTTGATCGCGTCGATCGCGACGGTGACGGTCAGCCGGTCCCCGGCGTGCACCGGGCGGCTGTAGCTGAACTTCTGGTCGCCGTGCACCACGCGGGTGTAGTCCAGACCCAGCTCGGGGTCGTTCACCACCTGGGCCGCGGCTCCGTAGGTGATCACGAACGGGAAGGTCGGCGGCGCGATCACTTCCGGGTACCCGAGCGCCTTCGCGGTCTCCAGGTCGGTGTACGCCGGGTTGGCGTCGCCGATCGCGGTCGCGAACTCGCGGATCTTCTCCCGGCCTACCTCGTACGGCTCGGTGGGCGGGTAGGTCCGCCCGATGAACGAGGGGTCGAGGGCCATGGGCTACTCCTCTGACGGTGGGTCACGCAGCTGGTGCGGACTTGCCTGGACACGAGAAAAAGCTCCAGGCCGTGCCCCTTGCGGGACACGGCCTGGAGCCAAGAGCCTGAACACACCAGGCCCGACGACGCCTTGCGGGGTCAGCGGGTCTCGCGGTGCGCGGTGTGCGAGTTGCAACGGGGGCAGTGCTTCTTCATCTCAAGACGGTCCGGGTCGTTACGCCGGTTCTTCTTGGTGATGTAGTTCCGCTCCTTGCACTCCACGCAGGCCAGCGTGATCTTCGGGCGGACGTCGGTGGCAGCCACGGGAGTGCCTTCCTAAAAAATGGGTGATGACACAACAAGAGTAGCCGATCGGGAGTTCGATCTCCCGACCGACTACGCGGGGTAGCGGTGACCGGACTTGAACCGGTGACACAGCGATTATGAGCCGCTTGCTCTACCAACTGAGCTACACCGCTTTGATGATCGGTCGTCAGACCGAGGTCTGACTCCTTCTCACCAGAGCCCCCATGCGGAATCGAACCGCAGACCTTCTCCTTACCATGGAGACGCTCTACCGACTGAGCTATAGGGGCGAACGAGGAAGAGATTACACGTTTCCCGGCCAGAGGTGAAATCCGTATCCGGCCCGGAAGATCGCAGGTGGGCGGCCCGTACGGACGCTCCTGTGCAGCACCCGCGTTCGACGGCGCCTCCGAACCGACGGCCGGTCACGGCCCGACCCGGTACGACTGCTGCGAGCCTCCGAGCGCCCCGCCCCGACTCCCCATAGGCTCGGCCCCCAGTGATCTTGCGGCTCCCGGGGCGCCCCGAGGCCGCCGGGCAGCGAGGAGCCGGCCGATGACCGCGGACAGCGCACCCGCCGAGGGGCCGCACCCGGGCGAGGGATCGTCGAAGAACCCCAATCCGCTCGGCCACGGCCCGGTCCTGCTGCTGGTCAACGCCCGGCTCACCGACGGCCGGGTGGTGGACGTCCGGATCAGCGGCGACCGCATCCAGGCCGTCGGCACCACCGGGAGCCTCGGCCCGCTGCCCGCCATGCCCGGCAGTCCCACCAGCACCACCGGCGCCCGGATCGACCTCGGCGGCTACCTGCTGCTGCCCGCCCCCGCCGAGCCGCACGCGCACTACGACGTCGCCTTCTCCGCCGCCCTGCCCACTCCCCCGCCGGAGACCCCGGCCGACCTGATCCGCCGGGTCACCGAGGGCGCGCTCACCGCGCTCGGGTACGGGGCCACCGCCCAGCGCACCCACGTCCGGATCGGCGACGTGCACGGCCTGCGCCGGCTGGAGGCCGTCCTGACGGCCCGCCAGGCGCTGCGCGGCCTGGCCGAACTGCAGGCGGTGGCGATGCCCCGGCTGCTCACCGGCCGGGCCGGCGCGGACGGCCGGGCCCAGCTGCGGGACGCGCTCAAGCTCGGCGCGGCGGCGGCCGGCGGCTGCCCGGACCTCGACCCGGACCCGGTGGGCTACGTCCAGGTCCTGCTGGAGGCGGCCCGCGAGGCGGACTGCCCGGTGGACCTGCACACCCTGGGCGTCGATCCGTCCCAACTCGCCCGACTGGCCGCCGTGTTGGCGCCGCTGCGGCCCCGGGTCACGGTCGGCCCGGTGAGCGCGCTGGCGGACGGCGGGGCGGCGGTGCTGACCGGCGCCGGGCTGCGGGTGGTCTGCCTGCCGCAGAACGGCGGCTGCGTCGGCCTGGAGGGCCTCGCCGCGCCCCTGCGCCCCTCCCTGGTGCGGGAGTTGACCGAGGCCGGAGTTCCGTTGGCGGCCGGGGCGGGCGGTCTGCGGGACCTCGCCAATCCGGTCGGCCGGGCCGACCCGCTGGAGGCCGCGTACCTGCTCGCGGCGGGCGGTGGGCTGAGCCCCGAGGCGGCGTACGAGGCGGTCTCCAACCAGGCCAGGATCGCCCTCGGGCTGCAGCCCGTCCGGGTCGACGCCGGTTTCCCGGCCGAACTGCTGGCCGTCCGGGGTGACTCACTGGCCGGGGCGCTGGCCGGCGGGCACAGCCGGCTGGTGATCCACAGCGGCCGGGTGGTGAGCCGGACCAGCGCCGTCCGGGAGTTCGCCGACACGGTGGCGCTGGCGCTGCCGCGGCAGAGCACGCCGGGGTAGGCGCTCGGGTTACTGCTTGGCGCTGAGGTCGTTGCGTGCGCCGGGGCTGGCGGGCTCGCCCCGGCGGACCGCGCCCGGCGCGCGCCCGGTCGGGTGGTTCGCCGCCGCCGAGGAGTTGAGCTGCCAGGGGACGCTGATCACCATCACGCCGGGGGTGAACAGCAGTCGGCTCTTGAGCCAGAGGGCTGACTGGTTGTGCAGTAGGTTCTCCCACCAGTGGCCGACCACGTACTCCGGGATGAACACCGCCACGACGTCGCGCGGGCTGCTCCGGCGGACACCGCGGACGTACCCGACCACCGGCCGGGTGATCTCCCGGAACGGCGAGTCGAGCACCTTCAGCGGCACCTGGATGTCGAACTCGTCCCACTTCAGCCGGAGTTCGTCGGTACTGTCGCGCTCGACCGCGACCGTCAGCGCCTCCAGGGTGTCCGGCTTGAACGCCTGCGCGTAGCCGAGCGCGCGCAGGGTCGGCTTGTGCAGTTTGGAGACCAGCACGATGCCGTGCACCTTGGCCGGGCGGACGGACTCCTCGTGCGGGTCGTGGACCGCCAGTTCCTCCGCCGTCCGGTCGTAGTGGCGCCGGATGCCGCGCATCATCAGCCACAGCACCACCGCGGCGAGGACCGCCAGCCAGGCGCCCTGGGTGAACTTGGTGGCCAGCACGATCACCAGCACCAGTCCGGTGACCACCGCGCCCAGCGCGTTGATCACCCGGGCCCGGTGCGCGTCGCGGCGCACCTGCGGGGTGGGCTGCTCGCCCAGGGTGCGGTTCCAGTGCCGGACCATGCCGATCTGGGACAGCGTGAAGGAGGTGAAGACGCCCAGGATGTAGAGGTGGATCAGGCTGGTGACGTCGGCGTCGTACAGCCAGAGCAGGCCGCCGGCCACCAGGGCGAGGGCGATGATGCCGTTGGAGAACGCGAGTCGGTCGCCGCGGGTGTGCAACTGTCGTGGCAGGTAGCGGTGTTCGGCCAGGATCGAGGCGAGCAGCGGGAAGCCGTTGAACGCGGTGTTCGCAGCCAGGATCAGCACCAGCGCGGTCGCGGCCTGGACCACGTAGAACAGGATGCTGTCGCTGCCGCCGAAGATCGCCGCCGCCAGCTGGGCGATCACGGTCTGCTGCGGTGTTCCGCAGTCGCCGGTGAAGCCGGCCAGCTGGCAGGTGTCGTCGGTGATGTGCACCTTGGCGACCATCGCGAGCGTGGTGATGCCGGAGAACATCACGATCGCGGTGATGCCCATCACCGCCATCGTGGTGGCGGCGTTCTTCGACTTCGGCTTCCGGAACGCGGGCACCCCGTTCGAGATCGCCTCCACGCCGGTCAGCGCCGTACAGCCGGAGGCGAACGCCCGCAGCGCCAGCATCAGCAGCGCGAACCCGGCGAAGGTCTCGTCCCCCGGCTCCGGTGTGATCCCGTACTTGGCGCTCTCGGCCACCGGCGCGTCCCCGAGCAGGTACCGGATCAGCCCGGTGCCCACCATGATCAGGATGGCGCCGATGAAGAGGTAGGTCGGCGCGGCGAAGGCGTTGCCGGACTCCCGTACGCCGCGCAGGTTCATCGCCGTCAGCAACGCCACGAAGCCGACCGCCATCAGCACCCGGTAGTCCACCAGGCTCGGCAGCGCGGAGATGACGTTCGCCACCCCGGAGGCGACCGAGACGGCGACCGTCATCACGTAGTCGACCAGGAGTGAGGCGGCCACCACCAGGCCGGAGTTCGGCCCGAGGTTCCTGGACACCACCTCGTAGGAGCCGCCACCGCTCGGGTAGGCGTGCACCACCTGACGGTACGACAGCACCACGACCACCATCAGCGCCACCACGCCCGCCGCGACCCACGGGGTGAGGTAGAGGAACGCCGTGCCGCCGACGGTGAGCACCAGCAGGATCTCCTGGGTCGCGTACGCGACGGAGGAGAGCGGGTCGGAAGCGAAGATCGGCAGCGCCAGGCGTTTGGGCAGCAGCGTCTCGCCCAGCTCCTCGCTGCGCATGGCCCGGCCGATCACGAGGCGCTTCAGCGCCTGGGGCACGTTGAACACACTGGTGAGCGTATGTGCCGGGGCGTCAGGTTCCCGGGGCCGTCGAATGTCCGGCGTGTCCCGATTCGTACCTGACGGTCGCTCACCCAGCTTGGCTCGTGATGGGGGTGGCGGACCGGACGTCCCGGCGGGCGCCGGTTGGGAAGACGATCAGCACGGGCGGAGGGACCCCCGGCGCGAGGGCCGGGACGTACGTCAGCAGGCGGCTGGACACGGGCCGGCCACCCCCGCGAGACACTCTGATGCCATCAGTATGTAATTGCAAGCTATACGCAATAGTGTTGGGCCGGCACGCCACAGACCCCTACCCACTAGGAGTTCTCCACTCATGGGTCAGTACACGCTCCCCGACCTCCCGTACGACTACTCGGCTCTGGAGAAGGCGATGTCCGCCGAGATCCTCGAGCTGCACCACTCCAAGCACCACGCCGCCTACGTGGCCGGCGCCAACAGCACCATCGAGCAGCTCGCCGAGGCCCGCGACAAGGAGCAGTTCGGCGGCCTGGTCGGCCTGCAGAAGACGCTGGCCTTCCACCTCTCCGGCCACGTCCTGCACTCCCTCTTCTGGGAGAACCTCTCCCCCGACGGCGGCGACCGCCCCGACGGCGCCCTCGGCACCGCCATCGAGGAGCACTTCGGCGGCTTCGACGCCTTCAAGAAGCAGCTCACCACCGCCACCGTCGGCGTCCAGGGCTCCGGCTGGGGCATCCTCTCCTGGGAGCCGCTCGGCCGGCGCCTGATCGTCGAGCAGGTCTACGACCACCACGGCAACGTCGGCCAGGGCACCACCCCGCTGCTCGCCTTCGACGCCTGGGAGCACGCCTACTACCTGCAGTACCGCAACGTCCGCCCGGACTACGTCACCCGCCTCTGGGACGTCGTCAACTGGAACGACGTCGCCGCCCGCTTCACCGCCGCCACGGGGGCCTGACCGGCCGGACCGCCGTCGAACCGGAGCCCCGCCTGCCCCATGGGGAAGCGCGGGGCTCCGCCGTCGGCCGGGGCGCCGCCCGCGCGCACAGCAGAAGGGCCCCTGGCCGGCGTTTCCGCTGGTCAGGGGCCCTTCTTTATCCTGTGGCTGGTGCAGGGTTCGAACCTGCGTAGCTTGCGCGGCAGATTTACAGTCTGCCGCGTGGCCGATCTGGCCGCCCGCCTCGACCTGCGGCTGGAAGCCCGCCCCCTAGGCGATGTCCCTCCCTGGTCCGCCACTGGTCCGGATCAGGGCAGCCATGGCCGTTGACACCTTGGTGGCTCGAGCGCCCAGGATCGGCAGCTCAATCTGAGAGCTATGAAGCTGCCATACCCCGGCGAAGCACTGCGTCGGCCGTCTAAACTGCGCCCATGACTGCTAACGCATCCCTTGAAAACCTAGAAGAACAGCTTCGCGGAGAACGCGGCAGAGTCGATGTTGCAGTTCATAACTTTTCAGTTCGCGAGCTCGTTCGGATGATTTCCGATGAAGAGCTAAATGCGTCACCAAGCTACCAGAGGAAGTTTCGCTGGGAGGAAGCCGATGAGTCACTGTTTATCGAATCAGTATTCCTCGGTTTGCCAATTCCTCCAGTCTTCGTTGCAACAAACGTCGGATTCCAGTGGGAAGTTGTAGATGGACTACAGCGACTTTCCACTCTGGCCCATTTTCTGGCCCGAGACGAAGAGGCTGCGATTGAAATTGGACGACCTAAACCACTTCGACTCGATGGCCTCGAGAAGCTTACCGCCCTCAACGGAAACACATACATTGACCTGCCAAAGAATCTGCAGGTGTATTTTGGCCGCCAGCCCTTGCAGGTCATCTCCCTGACCGACAAGAGCGACCGTCAAGTTCGGTTTGATGTATTTGAACGACTAAATCGCGGCGGCATTAGCCTGACAGCCCAAGAAGTACGCGCTTGTGTCTACATGGGCCCCTTTAATGACTTCATCGAAGAGCTGTCAAAGGACCCGCGCCTTAGCGACCTCCTGAAGCTCCAGAAAGCACGAGAGAACGATGGGACTCAAGTAGAGCAGGTCCTGAAGTTCTTTGCCTACAAGAATTACCGCGACCAGTTCGATGGCAAAGTCGAACGGTTTCTAAATAGTTACATGGAAGCCGCATCCGAGTCATTCGACTACCCAACGGAGCGCGATATCTTCGATCGAGCCCTTGGGACTCTCCACAGTGTCTGCAATGGGAAGCCGTTCCTCCGCAGGCAGACCCCCGTCACTCCCCTTGTGCAGTTTGAGGCCTGCTTGGTCGCAGCAGGCGATCTTGCCGCCGAGGGGGTCGAGCCGAGGGCAGTAGCGCCGGGCTGGCTCGAGGACACCGAGCTGCGAGCTTCCACAGGCGCCGGCACTAACACGAAGTCGATGCTGAGGCGGCGGCTCACGCGCGCGAAGGATCTGCTTCGTGGCGACGCATGACGCACTTATTGGCGAAGTTGAATCCCATGGCGACCAGCTATTACGTCGAAGCGACGACCTGAAGAAGTTCCTAGCACTCGCAAGCCACAGTGCCGACTCTTCGGCAAGCCCACGGTGGGAGTCCGAGGCACGAGACGCCCGGGCATTGGCCGTGGTTTGCACGATGGCCGAACTGGAAAGCTTCACCAAGTTCATCATCCAAGAGACACACAAGGAGATTAATGATTCAAGACTTTCCGTGAATAAACTCCGCCCAAGCCTACGCCAACTTGCGGCTCATACGGCATTCGAAAGCCTTCGTGAGTTGAATGACCACAGCAAGCTTTGGGAGAGACGTAAGTACGCCACGACCCTCGAGTTCTGCGGTGACCCCGCAGCACTTCCGGTCAACCACAAGCAGGCTCAACCGCCACTTGACGGCAGAACACTAAAGCCTGAACATTTCAATCGCATCTGGGAGATATACGGTCTCCCCGGAGACGCATTTCCTCATTCCACCTGGGGTGCTTCCTTGATTAAAATGTCAATGCTGAGAAACGATGTTGCACACGGAAACATTCCCTATGTGGAGATCTTTCAACAGGCCGGTCGATCGGTTGCAGATGTCGAACGCTACGTGAACGACATCGGAGAATTCGCCGTTCACCTCACTGCCACATGGGTTGAGTATCTGGAGCATCGCGGATATCTGGCAACCTAGCGAATTGATAGACCAACTGAGCCTTGCTGCAGGTCCGCCCGACCGCTCAGGGTGGTGGAGCGGTTTTGGCCGGTGTCCTGTCTGGTCTGGGTCCGAGCATGATCGGGGGGCCGTAAGCTCATCGCGTCTCGGTCAGGGCTTCTGGGCCTGACCGCAATTTGGCCGAGTGGCCCCCCGGTCTTGCTCGGTGCGGGTCCCGGTCCTGACAGGTGGGTAAAACCGTGGAACCGCCCGCCGCCAGCCACGGCGGGTTGGACCACCCTCTGACCGTTCCCCCGCCTGGCGCGGCCGGCCGCCGCCGAAGCGGGGCGAAGACAGGAGCGACGGCGAGCGGCTGAGGCCGCGCGCGGCGCGCCGCGCGCGCCTTGAACCCGTAGAGAAGATTTTTACGCACCCCCTCTCACCACTCCCCCTTCCTCACCCTCCCCTGCACTTCCGGCCCGCCCGCCGCTAGGCTCGGCAGCTTGATCTGACTGTGTTTCACATCCTGTGCGGGGGCCCGTGGATACCATCACCCAGCTCGTGACGATCGCCGCCGTGGTGCTCGGGGCGCTGACCACGTACGTGACGAACCAACTGATGGAGCGGAGCAGGCGCAAGGACGGCCTGCGGGTCCGCTGGGACGAGAAGAAGCTCGACACCTACGTGGAGTACGTCGGCGGGGTCCGGTCCTGTGTCTACGCGGCCGTGCTGGCGTACGAGGTGACCCACGACATTCGGGCGATGCCGCGCACCGAGCATGAGCTGCTGATGGACCTCACCGAGGCTGAGGGGCGCCGGGCCCTCGCGTTCGAGCGGCTGATGATGCTCGCCGGGGACGACGTGATCGAAGCCGCCCACGCGGTCAACACCGCAACCCTGGCGATCGACTGGCAAGCCCGCCGCCTGGTGGAGGGAACCCTCGCCGACTGGCGTGCCCTCCACTCCGAGTTCTTCCGGGCGGTCAACGTCTTCCATGAGGTGGCTCGAGCTGACCTCGGCGTGCGCGGCGGCTTCGCCGGTGACCAGCACTCGGCTCGCGGCCTGATCCTGCCGGCCACTCGCAGCTCCGAGGAAACAGAGCAGCCCCGGCAGTAGATCCCGCCGGGGCTGCTCCGTGCTGTGTCCTGCTCAGGCTGCGTCGATCCGCCAGTTCTCCAGCGCGAGCAGTGCCTCGGCCCGTGCCTCGACGACTGCCATCCGAGCCGCCCGCTCTTCCTGCTCGCTGTGGGCGGCCTGGCTGGTGCTCTGTCCGGGCCACTTCCGGTAGAGGAGTCCGGTCTCCGCCGTGAACCAGCCGCGGCTTACCGCGTTGAGCGCCAGGAGCAGTCCGGTGTCCTCCGAAGCCGGGAGTGCCATCCACCCGCCGAGCGCGAGCACCAGGTCCCGCCGCGCGCACAGCGTCGCCGGGTGGACCTGCGCCCGGTAATCGTGGGCCTGCCAGTGGGACAGCACCTCGCCGCGCTCGATCGGGCCTTCCGGCGGGTCCTGGTCGAAGCCGACCGTGCTCCCGTCCGGCAGCAGGTCGAGTACCCGCGAGGTGGTCCACGCGACGTCCGGCCGGCCGGTCAGCGCCGCGATATCGCGGGCCAGAGCTCCCGGGGTGAGCATGTCGTCGGCGTCCAGCACCCGCACGAACTGCCCGACCGCCCGGGACATGCCCATCGTCCGGGCCATCCCGGCTCGGCCGTGGCGGCCCTGGCCGAAGCTGATCCGGGCGTCGTCCGGGACGTGGGGCGCTACGTCGTCCGTCTCGCCGTCCTCCTGGATCACCCACTGCCAGTCCCAACCGGCGGGCATCTCCTGCTCGTTGAGCGACTTGTAGGCGTCGGCCAGGTACTTGGCGCTCGGGCCGTGCACGGCCGTGATCACGCTCACGACGTTGGTCATGCTCACCACCTGCTCAGCTTGGTCGTGTAGACCATCTCGGTTCGGTCGCCGGGGAGTACTACGTCGGAGACCTCCACCACGCGGTCGGCGGTGTCGTACGAAGTCTTGCGGAGGATCACCACGGACACACCCACCGGCAGACCGAGTTCTTCGGTTTCATCCGGCGTGGGCGGCCGGGCCTTGAAGGTCTCCACGATGCGGTCGAGCTCGATGCCGACGGTGAAGAGCTGGTTCTGCGTGCCGCCGGGCCACGGCTCCAGGTCGTCACGGAGCAGGTCGGGGTTCTTGGAGATCACGTCGAGCACCAAGTACGACCGCACGGTGTTGAACGGCGCGCGCTCCTCGCGGTAGCTCGTGCGGTACTTCCGCTCCAGCAGGGTCGTCCCCTCCGGCACGCCGAACAGCTCGGCCAGCTCGGCGGGGGCCGGCACCTGCTCGTACTCGGCGTGGAAGACGAGGTCGTCCACCTGCAGCCCGGTGTCGTGCTCGGTCGCCCCGGTCTTTCGGCGTTCGGTCTCCGGCTCGCGGGCCCGGTCCTTCTCCCACTGGTGGCGGTCGTTGTAGCGGGTGACCTTCTTCGGCTGCCGGCGGACGAAGGTGCCGCGGCCGTGCTGCTTCTCCACCAGCCCCTCCGCCTGGAGCACCCCGACACCCTGCCGAAGGGTCGGCACGCTCACGCCGTACTGATCGGCGAGCGCTGCCTCCGACGGAAGCCGGTCGCCCTCGGTCAGTTCGCCGCTGGTGATCTTCCGTCGGAGATCGGTCGAAATCCGCTCGTACTGGTTGGCCATGGTGCTGGGTCACCGTCCTGTCGTGTTCTCCCGCTCATCCTAAGTCCTAAAGAGGTGTTGACGACTAGCTGATGGCCCGTCATAGTTCTAGCAACTCCTCAAGAGGACTTGAGAACTAGAGGAGTTGAGAACTTGTGGCGTTCGCTACGAGTTGGCTGCTCCGGGAGCGGAACTGCTCCTGGTGCTGTGCGAAGGAGTCGGACCATGAAGTTCATCCCCGTCGACACGACCGGCGCGCTGGTGATGGTGGCCCAGGAGCCCCGCCCGAAGCTGAAGAACCGGCAGACCGGTGAGCTGGCCTTCGACACCGAGACCGGCGCCCCGCTGATGACCCTCGACGTGACCTTCGTGGCCAACGGCCAAGCCGACATCCTGTCCCTGACCGTGCCGCAGCCCGGGGTGCCCGACGACCTGACTCCCGGGACCCTGGTCGCCCTGACCAAGCTCATCGCCCGGCCGTGGGAGAACGAGTTCAACGGCCAGAAGCGCTCCGGCATCGCCTTCCGCGCCGACGCGGTCACCGCCTCCATGCCCGCGTTCGCCAGCGCGAACGGCTGACCCCGGTGTCCGCTCTGAGCACCATGCTCCTGGAGCTGGGCCTCCCGACGGCCGGTGTCACCGGGGCCGCTCTCTACGCCAAGGCCCGGCACCCCCGCGCCTACTGGGTCTCGTTCGGCCTGCCGCTGACGCTCGGCCGGATCCGGCGCGACTACGACACCGTGATGGAGTCGTGCGGCCTGACCGTGGAGCCGTCGTTCTGGCGGGCCATGGCGGCTCAGGCCACCAACCGCGAGACCAAGCCCGCCGCTCCGAAGATCCGGGGCGTCCAGGGCTCCTCGACCGGCCTCCGGCTGCGGCTCCGTCTCGCCAGCGGCCAGGAGACCGCCGACGTGGTCAACGCCACCGAGCGCCTTCGCCACGCCTGGGGCGTCCACGCGGTGCACGTCGCCGAGGTCAAGCCCGGTGTGGTGGACCTGCGGATCGTCGGCTTCGACGTGCTCCGTGAGGTCCGGATGCCGCGTGCGGCGAAGTCGGCCGGTCTGCTGCGGGTGCCGGTTGCGCTCCGTTCCGACGGCACCGCGCACATGCGGGACTTCCGGGAGATCGCGCACGGGCTGAACCTCGGTGCCAGCCAGTCCGGGAAATCCATGTACACCCGCAACCTGGTGTACGGCCTCGCCCCGCAACCGGTCGCCCTGGTCGGCATCGACTGCAAGGGCGGCATCGAGCAACTGCCCTTCGCCCGGCGGCTGTCGGCCCTGGCGACCGACCAGAGTGAAGCGCTCGGCCTGCTCCTGGCCCTGCTGGTGGAAATGGACGACCGGTACGACCTGATCCGGGCCTACCAGGGTGTACCCGGCTCGGTCGCCGCCGAAGACGTGACCGCCGATATCTGGGGGCTCCCGGAGAATGTCCGGCCGCTGCCGATCGTGGTCCTGGTGGACGAGATCGCCGAGCTGTTCCTCGTCGGAAGCAAGGCAGACGAACAGCGGCGGAACCAGATCGTCACGGCGCTGATTCGGCTCGCCCAACTCGCCCGCGCCGCAGGCATCTTCCTGGAGATCTCGGGCCAGCGTTTCGGCTCCGACCTGGGCAAGGGGGCAACCATGCTCCGGTCTCAGCTCACCGGCCGGACGGTCCACCGAGTCAACGACCTGGAGAGCGCCAAGATGGGGCTCGGCGACGTGTCCGAAGCCGCGATGCTCGCCGCCACCCGAATCAGCCCCGACATGCCCGGAATGGCCGTCACCGGTGACACCTCCGGCTACTGGTCGCAGATCCGCACTCCGTATCGCTCGCTGGCCGAAGTGGCCTCCCGCTGCGCCGAGTTCGCGTACATGACGCCCACCCTGTTTCGGCTCGCCGCCTTCCGGCCGAGCTCGGCACCGGCTGCTCCCGCGCCGCCGACCCCGGTGCACCTCCCGAGCCAGCTCACCAAGTAGGTCCCTCCACCCGACGGTCGGCGTGACCGCCTCGCGCCAAGTCCCTGCCACGCCCATGCCCAAATCCCGAAGGAGCACTGCCATGAACCGCAAGCAGCCCACCATCGCCGAGATCGGCGCCTTCCTCGCCAACGTCCGGGCCTCCGCCGAGTCCAAGGGCGGCCCCGGTCCGCTCCTCGCCGACAAGGCCGACCTACTGGAGCGCATCGCCGCCCAGAACCCGCACGACCGTGAGGTGGCCCAGGTTGCCCGCGAGGCCCGCGCCGCCGCCGACCACCACCGTCGGTGACCGCCGAGGCCTTCCCGCCCGACCCCGTCCCGACTTCTTGGAGGTGAACCAGCATGCGCCGTCTGCCCGTTCTGGACGCCGTCCTGGTGCAGGCCCTCATCGCCGCCGCGCTGTCCTTCGCCCATCTGCACGACCTGGCCGAAGCCGCCGGGCAGAGCGGCTGGAAGGCGTGGGCCTACCCGATCTCGGTCGATCTGCTCCTGGTCGCCGCCTGGCGCCGACTCCGGGCCCGGATCTCCGTACGGCTCGCCTGGTGCTGGTTCGTCATCGCGCTGACCGCCTCGCTCGGCGCGAACATCGGCACCGCCGGACTGCTCAACCTCGCCGACACCCCGGCCTGGCTTCGGATCATCGTTGCCGGGTGGCCTGCCGCTGCCTTCCTCGGCGGCACGCTGCTCGCCCACACTCCTGCCGCTGATGAAGCGCCGGCGGAACCGGTCGAGGCCGAGGAGGAAGTCCCGGCCCTGTACGTCCAGGAGCCGGACCCGTCACCGCCGCCCGTACCCGAGCTGGTCCGACCTCCGGCGCCCCCTGCTCCGCCCGCTATCAGCGCGACCCCGGCCCCGGTACTCCCGGCCTCCCTGCTCACGCATGCCCGCAAGGTCGCCGACGACCACCGCGCCCGGACCGGCAGCCCGATCGACCCGGCCACCCTGCGCGCTCGGCTCGGCATCAAGGACCCGCTCGCTTCGGCACTCATCGCCGAACTCGCCTGAGAGGCACCACAGATGGACGTCACTCTCCCGTTCACCGTCATCCTGCTGATCGTCGCCTGGCTGCTCTTCCGCCAACTGCGGCTCCGCTGGTGGGTCGTGATCGCCTTCGTCCTCCTCGGCTTCTACCTGGCCGACACCTCGGCCGCCCCGGTCATCGACAAGACCACCCGCGACGGCGTGAAGATCATCAACCAGACCGGCGCCAAGTGACCTCCCAGAAAGGGGAGTTAGCAATGCCGAGCACTCTGATCACTGCACCGCCCCTCGTCACCTGGGACAGCTCCGGGCTGGTCGCCGAGATCGAGGCGTACCTCGCTTCCCTCCCGACCGCAGCTCTGCCGCTGGTGCCGTACGTCTGCCCGTACGGCTCCACGGTGCAGCTCTGGAACGTTGGCCACCCGCTGCCCCGGGTGACGCTGCTCGACCGGATCGCCCGCCGTCCGGCCAGGCCGGTCTCGGTGAGCGTCGCCGATCACCTGCGGCTGACCTCTCGCTACCTGCACCACGCGGGCTGGCTGCAGGGCGCGCTGTGGGACGAGGCGGGCCGGGTCTGCCTCCTCGGTGCCCAAGCCGCCGTCCTGGCCCATGGCTATGGCACCCCGGCGACCGTCAGCCGTGCCCGGAACCAGGTGATGGAGACCCTGCACGCCACCGGCCGGTTCGTCAGCTCGCCGGACATGTTCAACGACGCGCCGACGACCCGTCAGGCCGACGTGCACCACCTGCTCGACCGGGCTGCTGCCCGCGCACTGTCGCTCGGTATCTGACCTCGGTCCCGGGGCGGCCAAGCCGCCAAGCATCCCACCGCCCCCGGTCCGCACCTCCTGGAAGGACCCGCAACGATGGACCTCGCCCCGTACCTGGCCGCCGTCGGCGTCCCGCTCCTCGGCTGGAGCGCTCACACCACGTGGCTGACGCGCCGCCTGGCCACCGCCCGCCGCGACCCGCTGACCGGCTTGCTCACCCGCGACGGCTTCACCTCCCGCGCCGAACGGCTCATCCGCTCCCGCGCCGGCCGAACGACGGTGCTGCTGATCGACCTGGACGACTTCAAGCACGTCAACGACACCTACGGTCACGCCGCCGGTGATGCCGTCCTGGCGGCAACCGCGGACCGGCTCGCCGCGTGGTGCGGCTCTGCCGGTGTGGCTGCTCGCCTGGGCGGTGACGAGTTCGCCGCCATCGTCGTGGACTCGGACGAGCGCCTCGCCGATCTGCACGCCGCCCTGCACGAACCCGTGCCGTTCAAGGGCCAGTTGCTGGACGTCGGCGCGTCCACGGGAGCGTCGCACCCGGCCGCGTTGCTGCTGACCGAAGCGCTCTCCGCCGCCGACCGGGACATGTACACCCGCAAGCCCGACGGCCGTACCGCTCGCCGTCGCTGAGACAGCACAGAGCCCCGGGGCGGCAAAAGCCGCCAAGCATCCCACCGCCCCGGGGCCGCACCTCCTCACGAACCGAAGCCCGATGAAGGAGACCAGCTCATGATGCCCCAGCAGCACCCGCTCAACCCGCGTCGGATCTGCCGCGACTGCCACGGCTTCGGCCGCGCCCACATCGCCACCGGCTCGACTCGGTCCGACGGCACCCGCGACACCCTCCCGGTCAACTGCCAGTCCTGCCAGGGCCTCGGCACCAGCCCGCTCCGCCTGGCCACCTCCCGCGCCTGAACACGCCTGCCCCGGGGCCGGACTCGAACCGGCACGGCCCCGGGGCCCTTCCCTGCTGGAGGTGGACCACCATGACCGCCACAACCGCACCGCCCGTCGCCGACCTCGTCGGCCTGGCCCAACTCGGCACCATGCCCGCCCTGGCCCGTCAGCTCTCCGGCCTCGCCGGATGCACCACCCCCATCCGCCTTCACGGCTGGCGTACCGAGATCAACGAGAGCACCGGCCAGGTGCTGCACCACCTGGAGTCCGCCGCACTCCCCGCCGGCCACTTGCTCGTACGCTGCGGCAACCGCCGCACCACCCGTTGCCCATCCTGTGCCGAGACCTACCGCCGCGACACCTTCCACCTGATCACCGCCGGGCTCACGGGCGGTAAGGGCACCCCGGAGACCGTGGCCACCCACCCCCGGGTCTTCGCCACCTTCACCGCCCCGAGCTTCGGCCCGGTCCACAACCGGCCTGCCTCCGGTCGCTGCCGCTGCGGCATCGCCCACCTGGCGGACGACCCCGTGCTCGGCTCGCCGCTTGATCCCGAGCGCTACGACTACGAAGCCGCGGTGCTCTGGAACGCCCACGCGGGCAAGATCTGGGCCCGCTTCTCGATCCAGCTCCGCCGGGAGGTCGCCAAGCGGGCCGGGCTGACGCAGCGTGAGTTCCGTGACTTCGCCCGGATCTCCTTCGGCAAGGTCGCCGAGTACCAGAAGCGCGGTGCCATCCACTTCCACGCGGTCATCCGCCTCGACGGCCCCGAGGGCGGCTCAGATCTCCCGCCGAGCTGGGCCACGGCCGAACTGCTCACCGACGCGATCCGCGCCGCCGCACAGCGGACCAGCATCCCGGGCCCCGATCTCGACGGCCGCGCGTACGTCTTCGGCTTCGGCAGGCAGTTCGACATCCGCACGATCCGCAGTGCGGACTTCTCCGGCCCTGTCCAGATCACCGAGCGTGCCGTGGCGGCCTACATCGCCAAGTACGCCACCAAGGGCGCCGAGACCGCGACCGGTGCTCTCGACCGCCCGGTCAAGTTCCTCTCCGACATCGCCTACCTCGACGTACCCGAGCACGCTCGCCGCCTCATCCGTACGTGCTGGACCCTCGGCCGTCGTCCCGAGCTGGCCGAGCTGCGGCTCCGGGCCTGGGCCCACATGCTCGGCTTCCGGGGGCACTTCTCCACCAAGACCCGCCGGTACTCGACCACCCTCGGCGAACTCCGCGCCGCCCGCACCGCCTGGCGGCGGGCCCAGACCCTCGAACGTCTCCACGGCCCGGACGCACCGGCCGCCGACGAGACGACCCTCGTCCTCGCCCACTGGGTCTTCGCCGGTACCGGACTCACCAGGGGTGAACGGTGGCTCGCCGCCGCAGTCCAGCCCGCCCCCGGCACGGAGGGGGAACCGACTCGTGCCCAAGCGTGAACTGCTCAAGCTGCCGGCCGTCCTGGACGAGATCGACATGTCCCGCGCCGCCTTCTACCGGATGCAAGCCCGGGGCAAGGGGCCACGCGTCATGAAGCTGCCGAACGGGCAGATCCGGGTGGACCGCGTGGAACTGGATGCCTGGCTGTCCTCCTGTGAGGTGGCTGCCTGATGGGCTCCTCCTTCAAGGTGCAGTTCTGGGAGCACCGGCACCGGCCCGACCGGCGCAAGCCGTACATGGTCCGCTGGACCGTCAACGGGCGGGAGTTCTCGGAGTCGTTCCTGACCAAGACTCAGGCCGACGGCCGCAAGGCCGAGCTGATCACCGCTGCCCGCTCGCTGGAGCCGTTCGACACCGAGAGCGGTCTCCCCCTCTCGGAGCTGCGGGCCCAGAGCGAAGTCACCTTCTACGAGTTCGGCCGCAAGTACGTGAAGGCGCGATGGGACGGCGCTCCGGCCAAGACCCGGACGACCTGGGCAGACGCGCTGGCGACGGTGACCTTCGAGCTGGTCCGCACGAAGGTCGGTCGGCCGGACAAGCGGGTACTGCGGCGGGCGCTCTACAGCTGGGCGTTCAACCCGACGCAGTGGGTCCAGGAGCCCCGGGCCGAGTGGGCGAAGGCACTGGCCTGGGTCGAGCGGCAGTCCATCAACGTGTCGGCTCTGGCCGAGCTCACTGTGGCCCGGCAGCTGCTCGACGCCGCCTCGGTGAAGCTGGACGGCAAGAAGGCCGCGGCTTCGTCGGTCCTCCGGAAACGGCGGATTCTGCATCACGTCCTGGGCCGGGCCGTGGAAGAGAAACTGCTGACGGTCAATCCGATCCCGCTGGTCCAGTGGCAGCCGCCGAAGATCGAAGAAGAGGTCGATCCCGAGTACGTGCTCAGCCCTGAACAGATCACCGCGTCTCTCGCCGAGATCGGTCGTCAGGGTCGGCGCGGGCCCCGGATGGTGGCGTTCTTCGCCTGCCTCTACTACGCCGGGATGCGACCGGCCGAGGTAGTCCACCTGCGGAAGAACCGGTGCGTCCTGCCTGAGGAGGGCTGGGGCAAGCTGAACCTGAACGGCAGCAGCCCTCGGGTCGGGTCG
The DNA here is from genome assembly GCF_014203705.1 of Kitasatospora gansuensis. Classification (NCBI taxonomy): domain Bacteria; kingdom Bacillati; phylum Actinomycetota; class Actinomycetes; order Kitasatosporales; family Streptomycetaceae; genus Kitasatospora; species Kitasatospora gansuensis. Next base: position 4,701,249 of record NZ_JACHJR010000001.1, on the reverse strand, counting down.
GCCTGGACCGACAGCGGGACCTCCCACGATCCCCGGAGTCTCAAGCACCGGGCCGACAAGGCCACTCGGCCGGTCCCGATCCCTCCCGTGCTGGTGCAGCTGCTCCGCGAGCACATCGAGAAGTACGGCACGGCCCCGGACGGGCGGCTGTTCCAGACCTTCCGGGGCGGCCTGGTCCAGGAGAGCTCGTACGGCGTCGTCTGGTCGAAGGCCCGTGCCGAGGTGCTGACCGCCGAGCAGCAGGAGACGCCGTTGGGCGACCGCCCGTACGACTGGCGGCACGCCGGGATCTCGGGCTGGCTGGCTTCCGGTGTCGCGCCGGCCGAGTGCGCTCGCCGGGCCGGGCACAGCATCGCCGTGCTCCACCGGGTCTATGCGAAGTGCATCCACGGGGATGAGGAGCGGGCCAATCAGCTGATCGGCCAGTGGCTCGACGGCCGCGCTCGGCCGGCCCCTGAGTCTGGTCCGTGACTGGTCCGGAAGTGCTGGTCGGACCTGCGATCCGGGCGAGACAGGGTGAGACAAGCCGCACAAAACGGGTGACTTTTGAGATGAGCACTCGGGCACAACAGAAGGGCCCCTGACCGGCGTTTCCGCTGGTCAGGGGCCCTTCTTTATCCTGTGGCTGGTGCAGGGTTCGAACCTGCGTAGCTTGCGCGGCAGATTTACAGTCTGCTCCCTTTGGCCGCTCGGGCAACCAGCCAGGATGGTGTCTTGCGGGGCGCTGCCCCGTTCGACCTCGTAAACGATACCTGATGGATGGGGGTGCTTCGCCACTTGGTTGGTCACGTGATGATCAAGGGAGTGGGGCGTGGCTGGCGGGGGCGGGCGGGGGTGGGGGTGGATAGGCTTGGGCGGCGCCTGCTCCGTTGGGGTGGGGGCGGACAGTGAAGCCAGAGCATCAAGGAGACCAAGACACCATGGCCGACTCCAGTTTCGACATCGTCTCGAAGGTCGAGTGGCAGGAGGTCGACAACGCGATCAACCAGACCTCCCGCGAGATCGCCACCCGGTTCGACTTCAAGAACGTCGGCGGCGAGGTCAAGCGGTCGGGCGAGAAGATCGAGATGAAGGCCAACGGCGAGGAGCGCGTCAAGGCGATCCTGGACGTGCTGAAGGACAAGTTCATCAAGCGTGGCCTGTCGCTGAAGGCGCTCGACGCGGGTGAGCCGCAGCTCTCCGGCAAGGAGTACCGGATCACCGCGGACGTGAAGGAGGGCATCTCCCAGGACGACGCGAAGAAGGTCGCGAAGATCATCCGCGATGAGGGCCCGAAGGGCGTCAAGGCGCAGGTGCAGGGCGACGAGCTGCGGGTCAGCTCGAAGAGCCGGGACGACCTGCAGACCATTCAGGCGCTGCTCAAGGGCAAGGACCTGGAGTTCGCGATCCAGTTCGTGAACTACCGCTGACGCTGCGACAGCGCCGCCGTCGGGGCCCGGACCGTGCACGGTCCGGGCCCCGACGGGTGTGCGGGTGGATCAGCGGGTGGGTCAGCCCGTGACCAGGGCGGTCGCGGTGGCCACGGTGGCGGTGACGGTGCTGGTGGACAGCGGGGGGACCGCGTCCTTGACGGCCGTCGGGTCCGGTTTGGTGGCGGTGGCCTTGGCGACCAGGTCGGCCGCGGTCTTCTGGACCTGGGCGAGGGCGTCCGCCGGGTTGACCGGCAGCGGCGGGACGATCCGGGTGTCGTTGATCGGGGGCTTCACCGGCAGGTCGGGGACCGGCGGGGCCGGCAGCAGGGCCAGCAGGGACTTCACCGCGGCCTGCAGGTCGGCCAGTTGCTTCTGCAGCGCGGCCGGATCGGGGGCGGCGGAGGTCGCGGAGGTCACCAGCTTGGTGATCTGGCCGAGGACGTCGCCGAGCGAGCCGAGCACCGCGAGGTTCTTCGACGGGTCCGGGAGGGCCGGGAGGTCCGCGCCGCCCGGGGGCTTCACGGGCAGGTCGACCGGGGGCTTGACCGGCAGGTCGGGAGCCGGCGGGACGATCGGGGGCAGGGGGAGCTGGACGAGGGGGCGGATGGTGGTCGCCGCGGCGGTGTCGGCAGCGTTGGCGACGGTGACGGATGTGGTGGTGACCGTGGCGAGGCCAAGGGTTGCGGTCAGCACGACGGCCGTCCAGGTGGCACGCATGGGATGCGCTTCCTCTCAGTGAAGTACAGGCGGAATCGCCTGAGCTTCACGTTGGGCCACCTCACCTGCCCCGGCCACCGGTTGTACGCCGAATGGTCAGGACCCCGGGCGCCGGACGGGTTTTGGCCCGGTCAGCCGGAGCACCAGTCGACCAGGCGCCGGTGCCGGCCGAGCCCGACCGCCTCGAACTCGTCCTGTCCGTGGGTGTGTTGGGCCCCGACCCGGCGCAGCGCCTGGGAGATCGGGCTGCCCTCGGCGGGGAACGGCTGGCCGGTGACCGAGGCGAGCGGGCCGAGCACCACCTTGGCGTCGAACCAGACCGCCGCGTGCTGGGTGCCCTCGCCGCCGAAGAAGTCCGCCTCGACGTAGCCGATCGGACCGGCCTTGGACCAGGCCGCCATCCGGCGGCCGAAGCCGCCGGGGAAGGAGGCGAAGCCGGGCTGGAGGGCGCCGCCGTGCTCGGTGACGGTGTCGAAGAGAAGGTCCGTCATCGGGATCAGCGCCAGTTTCTGTTCGAGTCCGGCGACCCGGGCGACGGGCACTTCGGCCGCCACCACGTCGAGCAGTTCCCGTGATGCGATCAGCGCCTTCAGTTCGTAGGACATCCAGCCATTCTGCGCCTTCCGACAACGGTGCGGGAGCGGATTATCGAACTCGTCGTGTGTTCGAACGGACTCGGCGGCCGGGGTCGTGGTGGGAACGGGCAGACTGGGCGGATGAACGAGGAGAGCGAGTCGACGGTCCGTCAGCTCCGGCCCGGGGCCGAGGAACTGGCGGCGGCTCGGGGCCGGACCGTCCCGGACGTGGTGGCGCCCGGCCTGCGGGTGCTGTTCTGCGGCATCAACCCCGGGCTCTGGTCGGGGGCCACCGGGCAGCACTTCGCCCGGCCGGGCAACCGGTTCTGGCCCGCGCTGCACCGCTCGGGTTTCACGCCCCGTCAGCTCCGGCCGAACGAGCAGCGGGAGTTGCTCGGCTACGGTCTCGGCATCACCAACGTGGTGGCCAGGACCACGGCCAAGGCGGACGAACTCACCGCCGAGGAGTACCGGGTGGGCGGGCAGGCCCTGGTGGAGCGGGTGGCGCGGCTGCGGCCCGAGGTGCTGGCGGTGCTGGGGATCGGGGCGTACCGGACCGCGTTCGGGCGGCGGGGCGCGGTGGTCGGGCGGCAGCCGGAGGGGATCGGCGGGACCGAGGTGTGGGTGCTGCCCAATCCGAGTGGTTTGAACGCTCATTACACGCTGGACGGGATCGCCGAGGAGTTCCGGCGCCTGCGTGAGGCGCTGCCCGGCCGTTAGACGGAGGCCACCAGAGCCGGGGCCGGGGCGGACCGGAGTTCGCGGATCAGTTCGCGGACGGCGGCGGTGCGGGCCAGGGCGGGGGTGGTGACGTAGCCGACCGTACGGGTGGGCGGCTGCGGGCCGAGGGCGGTGACGGCCACGCCGGGCGGGGCGCCGAGCAGGGTGAGTGCGGGCATGATCGACATGCCGAGGCCCTGGGCGACCAGGGAGAGCGTGACGGTGTCGTCCTCGACGTTCACCGTGGCGGCCGGGATCCAGTCCTGGCTGCGCCACCAGTCGCGGGTGTACGAGCCGCAGTTCTCGTCCCAGTCGACCAGCGGCAGGGTGCGCGGCAGCGGGTGGCCGACGGGGTGCGCCAGCGCGTACGGCTCGGTGAACAGGCGGCCCGCGAGGAGGCCGGGCAGGGCCGGGGACGGGGTCTGGCCGGTGGCCGCGTCCAGGGTGGCGATGCCCAGTTCGGCGTGGCCGTCGGCGACTTCGCCGGCCGTGCCGCGGCCGATCTCGCGGACGATCCGCAGCTCCGGCGCGAGACCGGGGTGACGCGCCGTCAGCCGGGCCAGCACGCCGGGCAGCAGGTGGGCGGCGGCGCTGCGGAAGGCGACGATGCGGAGCGGTCCGGTGAGTTCGGCGGTCTGCTGGGCGGCGGCCCGGGTCTCGGTGGCCAGGGTGGCGAGCAGGTGCAGGATCTGGCGGGCGTGGGCGACGGCCTGCGCGCCGGCCGGGGTGGGGCGCGCCCCGTGCCGACCCCGCTCGAACAGCACCGCGCCCAGCTTGCGTTCGCACCCGCGCACGGCGTGCGAGACGGCGGACTGCGACATGCCGAGCGCCGTGGCGGCGGCGGTGAAGCTGCGATCGCGGTCGACGGCGACGAGGATGCGCAGCTCGTGCGGGGCGAGGTCGGTCATCCGGGCAACCTACCCCGGGCCGGCGGCTTCCATGAAGAGCGCTCATGGAACGGCCCCAACCATCGACGCGACCCCCTGCCCGGCCGCGCCTGGCCTCCCTAGCGTGATCATCACACCGAACAGGGAGCCCCACCATGACCCGCACCGCCCGCTTCGTCCACCAGGTCGCCCGCCCGCAGGGCCGCCCCTCCCCCACCGACTTCGCCTTCGTCGAGGCCGCGCTCCCGCCGGTCGAGCCGGGCGGTGCGCTGATCGAGAACCTGTACTTCTCGGTCGATCCGTACATGCGCGAAGTGATGGACTTCGGTGACCTGCACGCCCCCATGGAGGGCCGCGCGCTCGGCCGGGTGGTGGAGTCCCGGTCGGATCATCTGAAGGTCGGCGATCTGGTCGCGCACCGGCTGGGCTGGCGGACCCACGCCCTGCTGAGCCCGGATCAGATCCCGCCGCGCGGCGCGGCACCCGACCCGGGCGGCGTCCAGGTCCGGCTGCGCCGGCCCGGGGTGCCGACGCTCCAGTCGGCCGGGGTCCGGGTGATCAGCCCGCCGGACGGGGTGCCGCTCCGCACGTACCTGAGCCTGCTCGGCGGCACCGGCCTGACGGCGTACGTCGGCCTGACCCGGATCGCCCGGCTGCAGCCCGGCGAGAGCCTGTATGTGAGCGCGGCGGCGGGCGGGGTGGGCACGGCGGTCGGGCAGCTCGCCCGGCTGATGGGCGTCGGCCGGCTGGTCGGCAGCACGGGCTCGGCCGCCAAGGTCCGGCACCTGACCGAACGGCTCGGCTTCGACGCCGCCTTCGACCACCACGAGGGACCGGTCGGCGAGCAGCTGCGCAAGGCCGCCCCCGACGGCCTGGACGTGTACTTCGACAACGTCGGCGGGGACCACCTCGCGGGGGCCATCGACGTGCTGCGGGACGGCGGCCGGATCGCCTGGTGCGGCGCGGTGGCCCAGTACGACGATCCGGCGAACCCGCCCGCCGCGCCGTACAACCTCTACGACGTGGTGAGCAAGAGCCTGCGGCTGGAGGGCTTCCTGGTACGCAACTACCGGGAGGTCCAGGGCGAGTTGGAGGCGTACCTCGCCCCCTACCTGCGCTCGGGCGCACTGGTGCCGGACGAGACCGTGACGGTCGGCTTCGACCGGGCGGTGGACGCCTTCCTCGGGATGCTGGCCGGGGCGAACACCGGCAAGGCGATCGTGCAGGTCGGGGAGGTGTGACCGAGTCAGCCCCGGAGGAAGGTGAGCACCGCGAGCACCCGGCGGTGGCTCTGCTCGGCCGGCGGCAGGTCGAGTTTGGCCAGGATGTTGCCGATGTGCTTGGAGACGGCGGCCTCGGTGACCACCAGTTCCCGGCAGATCGCCGCGTTGGAGCGGCCCTCGGCCATCAGCGCCAGCACCTCGCGCTCACGCGGCGTCAGCCGGGCCAGCGGGTCGCGCCGACGGCCGATCAGCTGCCGGACCACCTCCGGGTCGACCACCGTGCCGCCGTCCGCCACGGTGGCGACGGCGGTCAGGAAGTCCTCGATCTGACCGACCCGGTCCTTCAGCAGGTAGCCCACCCCGGAGCCGTCCCCGGAGTCCAACAGGTCGGCGGCGTAGGACCGTTGGACGTACTGACTGAGCACCAGAACCGGCAGCCCCGGACGGGCCTCGCGGAGTTCGACGGCGGCCCGCAGACCCTCGTCGGCCTGGCCGGGCGGCATCCGGACGTCGGTGACCACCAGGTCCGGGGCGTGTTCGGCCACCGCCGCGCGGAGCGCCCCGGCGTCGCCGACCGCGGCCACCACCCGGTGGCCGAACCGCTCCAACAGGCCGACCAGTCCCTCCCGCAGCAGCACGCTGTCCTCGGCCAGCACTACCCGGAGCGGTGCGGCGGTCGGCTGGTCAGGGTGCATGGGATCTCCAGGCGCAGCAGGGTCGGTCCTCCGGGCGGGCTGCTCACCGTCAGGGTGCCGTCCACCACCGCGAGCCGGTCGGCCAGGCCGGTCAGGCCGGTGCCCCGGGCCGGATCGGCGCCGCCGTGGCCGTCGTCCGACACCTCGACGGCGAGCCGACCGTCAGCGTAACGGCCGGTCAGCCGGGCCCGGTTCGCGCCGCTGTGCTTGGCGATGTTGGCCAGCGCCTCGGCGACCGCGAAGTACCCGGCCGCCTCGACGGCGGGCGGTGGCCGCCCGGGCAGCTCGAAGGCCAGGTCGACCGGGACGGGGGACCGGTCGGCCAGGTCGGCCACCGCCTCCGGCAGGCCCCGGTCGGCCAGCACCTGCGGGTGGATGCCGTTGATCAACTCCCTTAGTTCGGACAGCACTTGACCGACCTCGCGGTGGGCGTCGGCCAGCCGTCCGGCCAGTGGGCTGCCGGTCGGGGCGTCCAGCCGGGCCAGGCCGAGGTTCATCGCCAGGGCCACCAGGCGCTGTTGGGCGCCGTCGTGCAGGTCGCGTTCGATCCGGCGGCGTTCGGCCTCGAAGGCGTCCACCAACCGGGCCCGGGAGCTGACCAGTTCGCCGATCCGGCGGTCCTGCTCGGTCCGGCCCGTGAGGCGGCGGACCAGCGCGGCCCGGCCCATCGCGACGGCCGTCAGGGGGTAGCTCAGGGCCGCCAGCAGGAGCGCGCCGATCAGGGAGAGAGCGAACGCGGTCGGCTGGTCGTGGATCTGCCAGACCTTCAGGACGTTCACCTGCTCACCGTCCAGGGCCAGCAGGGCCGGGGTCGCCAGCAGCCAGACCGGGAGGAGGACCGCGCCGCCGACGGCGGTCAGGTCGATCACCCAGAGCACCAGGGCGGCCAGCGCGGTGCAGCCGAGTTCGCGCCAGGTGGACTGCTCGCGGTAGCGGGTGCGCAGCCACGCCACCAGGCCGGGGCGGTCGGGCTCCCGGTGCGGCGACTCCGCCGGAGGCCGGCCAGGGAGCAGGCGCAGCAGCCGGCGCTCCAGCGCCGCGTACGGCAGCCCGGCGAGAGCGAGCGCGGCCAGCATCGGCAGCCCGACCAGGACCATCACCAGCACGCCCGAGACGATCGCGCTGACCAGCAGGACGACGCAGAGCAGCAGCCCGGACAGCCCGGTGGCCAGCAGGTAGCCGGCCGACCGCCAGGGGCGGGCCGACCGCAGGAAGCCGGGTCCGGTCAGGGCCAGCCAGGGCGCCGCCATCTGCGCCACCTCCGGAGAGTTGGGGACTCGTACCGGGCCACCCTAGGCGGCGGGTTGGGGGCGGGCGGTAGGGCTGGCTCTACCTCTGAGGGTGGGGCTCGGGCTGGTGATCGGGCGGGCCCGGCGCGGTTGGCTCGGGGCATGAGGATGTCGAGGATCGCGTGGAAGTCGCTGCGGGTGCGCTGGGTCTCGTTGACGGGGGCGTTCGTCGCGTTGTCGCTCGGGGTGGCGCTGATGACGGTGATGCTGCTCGGGCTGGCCGCCACCGCCCGGCTGCCGTGGGGCGAGGCAGCGATCGGGCTGAACTCCGCGTTCGGGACGGCGGGCGGGGTGAGCACCTTCGTCGCGGGATTCGTGATCTCCTCCACCTTCTCGTACGTGGTGGCGCAGCGGCAGCGGGAGTTGGGGCTGCTCCGGCTGACCGGGGCGAGCCGGGGGCAGGTCCGGCGGATGGTGCTGTTCGAGGCGCTGGCGCTCGGGGTGGTGGCCTCGGCGGCGGGCTGCGCGCTGGGGGCGGCCGGTGCACCCCGGCTGGGGCGGGAACTGGTCCGGGTCGGCACCGCGCCGGAGGGATTCACCATCGGGACAGGCGGGTTCGGGGCGGAGGGCTGGCCGCTGTACGCCGCGTTCTGGACCGGCCTGCTGGTCGCCGTCGCGGGTGTCGCGGCGGCGGCCCACCGGGCCGGTCGGCTCGGTCCGCTGGACGCGCTGCGCGAGGCGGACGTCAACTCCCGAGTGATGACCGGCGGACGCTGGCTCTGCGGCCTCGGCCTGCTGCTCACGGCGCTGGTGCTGACCGGCACGGCCCTGGTCGACGCCCCGGGCACGCTGCTGCGACGGAAGAACTACACCGTGCAGCCGATGGTGCTGATCTCCGCCTGCGGGCTGCTGACCCCGGTGCTGGCCCGGCCGTTGCTGCACGGCCTCGGGGCGCTGCCGGCTCGGCTGACCTCGTACGCCGGACGGCTGGTCCGGGCGAACGCGCTGGGCGGGGTCCGGCGTACGGGTGCGGTGGCCGCGCCGGTGCTGGTCTCGGTGGCGCTGGCGGGCTCGCTGCTCGGCGGGATGAACACCGTGGCGGCGGGGCGGGCCGCGGAGGCGCGGTCGCAGAGCGCGCCGGATCATGTGGTGACACCGCAACGAGGCACCCGGGTGGAGGAGTTGGTACGTGAGCTGCGGACGGTGCCGGGTGTGGTGGTCGCGCCGAGTGCGCCGACCGTGGTCGCGGTGGTGGAGAGCGACGGGGTGCAGGTGCGGACGGAGGCCAGGGCGGTCGATCCGGCGACGTACGGGAAGGTGTCGCGACTGCCGTTGGTGGCCGGGTCGTTGGCGGGGCTGGACGACGACTCGGTGATCCTGCCCGAGGAGTGGGAGCAGCACACGGTGGGCGCGCCGGTGGAGCTGGTGCTCGCGGACGGGAGCAGGCGGACGCTCCGGGTGGCGGGCGTGCTGCGGGACGGGACCGGGAACAACGGGCTGTACCTGACGGCGCGGAACGCACCCGGTGCCCGGGTCGACCGGATCGAGGTGAGCGGGTCCGGGCCGGGGACGGAGCGTCAGTTGGCGGTGGTGGCGGAGCGGTACCGCGCCGAACTGGTCACCGGGGAACGGTGGTTGGCGACCGCGTATCCGGTTGCGCCGAACCGGGTGTCCTGGCTGCGGGCGGTGCTGGTGCTCGGGCTCGCGCTGGTCTACACGGCGATCGGGCTGGCCAACACGCTGGTCCTGGCGACGGCGGACCGGAAGCGGGAGCTGGCGCAGCTGCGGCTGGCCGGGGCGACCCGTACGCAGGTGATCCGGGTGGTGACGGCGGAGTCGCTGCTCGCGGTGGCAGCGGGGGCGGTGCTCGGCGCGCTGGTCACAGGGGTCAACTTGGGGGGCATGCAGGTTGCGCTGCGGGTGTTGGGGGTGGATCCGCCGTTGGTGGTGCCGTGGCTGGCGGTCGGTGGGGTGGCGGGCGTTTGTGCGGTGATTGCTGTGCCGTGCACGGTGGTTGCGGCAGCTTGGGCGTTGCGGGAGCGGGCGGTGACGGTGGTCGGGTAAGGCAGGGCGCTCAGTCTTACGGTCCAGGGGCTCGGGGAACTGCGAGGAGGTCTGGTGTGCGGGTCAAAAGGCAAAGTGCCTGACCAGCTACGCACGGGTGACCTTTTCTGAGGTCGGCGTCGCAGTTCCCCGAGCCCCTGTCTGCCGAAGCGTCTGCCTATGCGTCGGTGGCGAGGCGGGCGTGGAGGTGTTCGTCGTGGTAGTTGCCGTCGCCGAAGCAGTGGCTTTGGCGGAGGGTGCCCTCCAGGAGGTAGCCGGTTCGGGTGGCGACGTGGCAGGAGGCGGTGTTGCCGACGGCGTGGGCGAGTTCGATGCGGCGGACGTCGGCGGTGGTGAAGGCCCAGCGGGTGACGGTTTCGACGGCGCGGGTGGCGAGGCCGCGGCCGCGGGCGGCCGGGACCAGCCAGTAGCCGATCATCGCGAGGCCGTCGCCCCGGTCCGCCCAGCGGGTGGTGACGGTGCCGAGGAGTTGGTCGAAGTCGGGGTCGAGCAGTGCGAAGGAGGCCACCTCGCCGCGCTCCCAGGCGGCCGTCCGGCCGTTCAGCCAGCGTTCGGCGTGCAGCACGGTGGTGACCAGGAGCGGGTTCCAGAGGGATATCGCGGGGTCGTCGGCGAGTGCGGACAACTCCCGGGCCCGGCGCTCCGGTTCGCCGACCCGGCTCCACGGGCGGAGCGCGAAACCGTCCCCGGGCAGGTCGACGGGGGTGAAGGTCGGCAGGAAGTTCAGGGAACCGTCAGCGCTCATGACGAACTGTCTACCCGCTGCCGGACGGCCGCGCCAGCCTGTTCAGGCGGCGACCCGGAAGCCGATGTTGCCCGCCGAGCTGTCGGGGGTGTTGGAGCTGCGCGCGGCGACCCGGTAGCGGTTGCAGTACGAGTCGTGGCACATGTGCGAGCCGCCCCGCATCACCCGGCGGGTGCCGTCCGGCGGGCCGGCCGGGTGGTGGTGCGGGCCGGTGCGGTGGAAGTCGGGGCTGAACCAGTCGGCGCACCACTCCCAGACGTTGCCCGCCACGTTGTACAGGCCGTGCCCGTTGGGGCGGAAGGACTTCACGGGGGCGGTGCTCCGGTGGCCGTCGGCGGCGGTGTTCAGGGTCGGGAAGACGCCCTGCCAGATGTTGCACATGTGCCGTCCGCCGGGGGTGAGTTCGTCGCCCCACGGGTAGCGCTTCTGCTCCAGCCCGCCCCGCGCGGCGTACTCCCACTCGGCCTCGGTGGGCAGCCGGGTGCCGGACCAGGCGCAGTACGCCCGGGCGTCGTGCCAGGAGACGTGCACCACGGGGTGGTTCTGTCGGTCACCGGCTGTGGAGCCGGGGCCCTCGGGGCGTCGCCAGTCCGCGCCCGGCACCGCCCGCCACCACGGGACGCCCGCCACCGACTGTGCGGTGGCCGCCACGGCCGAGGCGAGGAAGCCCTCGAAGACGAAGCTGAACCCGAACCGCTCGGCCTCCGTGACGTACCCGGTGGCCTTCACGAAGCTGCCGAACTGCGCGTTGGTGACGGCGGTCGGCGAGATCCGGAACGGGCCGACCTCGACCTCACGGACCGGCCCCTCGCCGTCGGCCGGGAAGCCCACCGGGTCGTCGGTGCCCATCAGGAACCGTCCGCCGGGCAGCGCGAGCAGCCCCCGAGCGGTCCGCCCCGGAGCGGCGGTCAGGGTGAGCACAGCCGGTCCCGGCTCGGTCCGGCCCGGCGTGCAGCAGGACTTGGTCGGCTCGGTGCTCACGGCTGGTCGTCCTCTCGAAGGTGTCCCCCGGGCGGCGCGGCCCGGGGGACGGTGGTCGGTCAGAGCGCGCGGTCGGCCGCCAACTGGGCTGCCAGCGCCGGGATTCCGAGCGCCTGCTCCTGCTGCGGGGTGGCCTGGTGCAGCAGGTTCTGCAGCTGGTACGGGTCGCTCACCAGGTCGTAGTACTCCCGGAACAGCACCTGCCCGGTGCCGGTGACCGTCCCGTTGGCGTCGGTCTTCAGGTCGTAGTACTCGGTGTACTGCCGGTCGGTGCCGACGTACGAGGCCCAGGTGTCCGGCGTGCCGGCCCCGGCGCCCTGCTTCCACCACTCGACCAGCAGGTGGTCGCGGCGGTAGCCGGTGAGCAGCGAGCGGCCGTCCTGCGGGGTGTCCGGGACGATGCCGGCCGCGTCCAGGATGGTCGGGGCGATGTCGATGTTGGCGGCGATCCGGCTGTCGGTGGTGCCCGCGCCGAGACCGCCGGCGGGCCAGGAGAGGTAGAACGGCACCTGGTGGGACGGGGAGTACGGCACGGACTTCTTCAGCCAGCCGTGGTCGGCCCAGGTGTAGCCGTTGTCGCCGAGGTAGATGACCAGGGTGTTGTCGAGCTGGCCGAGCGCGGCCAGCTTGTCGTGGAACGCCTGCACCGCGTCGTCCACCGAGAGCAGCGTGCGGAGCTGACGCTGCCGCAGCGCCTGGGCGTCGGCCAGCGTGGCGGTGGCGTTGCGGATGTACGCGGGCTTGTCGCTCCGGTCGGCCTCGGGCACCGAGGGGCGGCCGTTCCAGGCCGGTACGGGGGTGTCGGCGTACTTGGCGGCCGGCTTGTTGGGCTCGTGCGAGGCGTACGGGGTGACGTAGGCGAACCACGGGCGGGTGTCGGTGGCCGCCTTGTCGAGGAAGGCCAGCGTGTGGTTCTTGATCACGTTGGTGGCGTAGCCGCTGATGGTGCGGACGGTGCCGTTGTCGTTGTAGTTGGCGTCCTGGTAGGACGGCTGGAGCAGCAGCCAGTCCTCGAAGTGCGGCGGATTGTCCGCCAGCGCCCAGGAGTTGAGGTACTTGCCGAACAGGCCCGTCCGGTAGCCCGCCTGGCTCAGGTAGCGCTGCACGGTGGTGTGCTGGTCCAGCGCGGCCGAGGCGCCGTTGTTGCGCACCCCGTGGTTGTGGGCGTACCGGCCGGAGAAGATCGAGGACCTGGACGGCGCGCAGAGCGGCGTCGCGACATGGCCGTTGGGGTACGTCACGCCCTGGCCGCCGAGCCAGGCGATGGTGTTCTGGATCGCCCAGTCGGTGTGCTTGGGCTGGTCGTCGGTGACGATCAGCAGGACGTTCGGGCGGGCGGCGGCCGGTGCGGCGGCGGCCGCGGTTCCGGCGGCCAGCGGGACCGCTCCGGCGGCGGCCACGGCGGCGGCTCCGGCGAGGAAGCCCCGCCGGCCGAATTCGGGACGGGTGTTCTCGGGCACCACGGAATTCCTTTCGGCGTCGGTGAACTCCGGTGTGCACGACAGGGCATGCCGAAATCAGCACCGGAGTCGGAGGAGAACGCGTGATCCCCGGGAGGGGGGAAAGGCACTCCCCGGGATTCACGGCAAGGGCGTCGTCGGCGCCGCGATCAGCGGCGACGAGCCGCGGAGATCACGCGGCGGCGCTACAGAGCCCGCTGGCCAGTCGGCCGAGATCGACGTGGCGGCGGGCAGCGAGGAACTCTCCGGCTGCCATGCAGGCGACCATAGGGGCTCTCCTCGGCGGCCCGCAACGGCATCCCGGACTGGACACACCGAATTCACGTGGGGCCATCGGAAACAACGAACCACCGTCCGCCGGAACGGAGTTCGGGCGGACGTCACCCGTGGCTGATCACCACCCGGCCGAAGGCGCCGCCCTCCTGCTGGTACCGGAAGGCCTCCGGGGCCTGGGCGAACGGGAACACCCGGTCCAGCACCGGCCGCACCCCGTGCACCTCCAACGCCCGGTTCAGCGCCGTGAACTGGGCCCGGCTGCCGACCGCGACGCTGCGCACCTGCACCCCCGAGGCGAACAGCAGCCGGGCGTCCACCGGCGGAGCGACGGGGGCCGCGCCGACCCGGTAGCCGACGTACGCCAGCTCGGCACCGATCCCGGCCGAGCGCAGCGACTGGTCCAGCGGCCCCGCGACGTGCACCACCTGCTCCACGCCCCGGCCGCCGGTGAGCTCGCGGACCCGCTGGTGCCAGTCCGGCTCGGCGGTCCGGTCGATCACCTCGTGGGCGCCGAGTTCCTTGAGCCGTACGGCCTTCGGCCCGCCCGAGGTGGTGGCGATCACCCGCACGCCGGCCAGCAGGGCCAGCTGCACCGCGGCCAGGCTGACCGCGCCGGTGCCGAGGGTGAGCACGGTCTCGCCGGGGAGCAGCGGGCGGCCGCCGGTGAGAGCGTTCCACGCCGTCAGCGCGGTGAGCGGCAGTGCGGTGGCCTCCTCGTACGACAGGTGACCGGGGATCCGTACCAACGCCTGTTCCGCGACCACCCGGTACTCGGTGAGCGCGCCGTCCAGCGAGGATCCCAGCTGGGCCGCCCGGTCCAGCCCGAACGGGCCGTCCAGCCAGTCCGGGAAGACCGTCAGCGCGACCCGGTCGCCGAGCCCGAAGGTCCTGACGGCCGGCCCGAGCGCGACCACCTCGCCGGCCCCCTCGCACCCGGCGACCACGTCCGGTACGACCGGCAGCGGGTAGTCGTCGGCCAGGATCAGCGCGTCCCGGAAGCTGACGGCGTTGGCGCGCATCCGCACCAGCACCTGGCCGGGGCCGGGCTCCGGCACGGCGTGCTCACGCAGCGTCAGGCCCGCGGATCCGGTACCGGCGCCGGTCACGTGGTAGCTCTTCATGGTTTCCGCTCCTCTGCTGTCTTCCTCGACGGGGTGACAGGAACGATCCTGCGCGAGCCGACGGGGCGTCACAATTCCGCGCAGGGAATGACCGTGCGGGGAGCGAGCGCGCGGGCTATAACCGTGCAGTGAGCACCGTTGCCGAACCAAGCCCCTTCCCCGCCGAGTTACGGCGCCGCCGGACCGAACGCAGGCTCAGCCAACTCGACCTCGCCCTGCGGGCGGGGACCACCCAGCGGCACCTGAGCTTCATGGAACGCGGCCGCTCCCGCCCCGGCCGGACGATGGTGATCCGGATCGCGGAATCCCTCGACCTGCCGCTGCGCGACCGCAACTCCCTGCTGCACGCGGCCGGTTACGCGCCCGTGTACCCCGAGTCCCGGCTGGACACCCCACTGCTCGGCCCGGTGCGGGAGGCGCTGGAGGTCATCCTGCGCGGCCACCTGCCCTACCCCGCGCTGGTGCTCCGCCCGTACGGCGAACTGGTCGCCGCGAACAGCGCCGTGGACCTGATCACCGAGGGCTGCTCGGCCGAACTCCTCGAACCCCCGGTCAACATGATCCGGCTGCTGCTGCACCCCGACGGCATGGCCCGCCGCGTGCTGAACCTCCCCGAGTGGGGCCGGCACGTCACCGAGAACATGCGCCGGGCGCTGGCGAACGGCGGCCACGATCCGCGCCTGGCCGCCTTCATCGCCGAGCTGGAGGGCTACCTGCCGCCCACCACCCCCGACCCGGAGCACCTCGGCTTCGCCGTCCCGCTCCGACTGGCCACCCCCGAGGGCGAGTTGCGGCTGATCACCACGATCACCTCGTTCGCCACCGCACTCGACGTCACCCTGGCCGAACTGCACCTGGAGGCGTTCCTGCCGGCCGACGAGGCCACCGCCACCATCCTCCGCGCCCGGGCCGGGTCCGGTCGAGGGTTCCGCTCGACGGGCGCATGACGGTACAACTGCCTCTCGGAGCAAGGGGGCGGGGACACACATGAGTGGACAGCGAGCGGGCCGGGCCCAACGGGTCAAGGAGTGGCTGCTGGGAGCCGGCCCGGCCGAGCCCGGGACGCTGGCCGACGCGCTCGGCCTGGCCGAGGACACTCCCGAGCTGCAGGGCCTGCGGCAGGCGGAGGGATCGCAGCTGGTCCGGATCGAGCACCTGCACACGGCTGCCCAGCACGCCTTCGAGCGGCGTACGCGCGTCGACGTGTGCCGGGCCCTGGAGCGAGCGGTGCGGGTCGCCCTCCGGGACGCCACCGACCCCGACCACCTGAAGGAGGAGGCCGACGCCGCCGCCCGCCAACTCGAAGCGGACGCGGCGCTGGCCGGCGGACGCGGTCTCAACACGGGCCTGGCCTTCGGCATCCTGCTCAGCCCGGTCGTCCTGGTCCTGGCCCTCGCCGTGGCCCGGGCGGTGCCACCGCTGCTGGGCGGCAGCCTCGGCTGCCCCGAGGAGCTCAGCCTGGTGTACGCCCTGGTCTGCTTCTCGGGCGGGGCGATGGGCTCGGTCCTCAGCGTCGTCATCCGGCTCCGCGACGCCTACCAGCTGATCCAGCGCGGCCCGCTCCGCGGCGCGACTCCCGGCCTGCCCGCCAACCCCGTGCAGCTGGCCCAGACCATGCGTCAGGAGGGCTGGTACCGGGTGGTGGTCGGCTGGTTCCTGGCCACCTCGCTCTTCCTGCTGATCAACGGCGGGGTTCTCACGCTGCTCACACCGCCCGCCGTCCCGGACGACCTCTGCGGCGCCACTCCGCTGACCGCGGCCGGGCACCAGGCAGTGATCAAGGGCTGGTTCTTCTGGAGCAGCGTCGGCTTCCTCGCCGGGCTCAACGAACGCTGGGCGTACGGCCTGCTGCGACGCGGGAACGAGCAGCAGCCGACCGGCTGAGACTTCAGCGGCCGCCGAACTTCTCGTCCGTGGAGACCACCTCGCGCCCGAGCGGCATCAGCGAGATCGGGATCATCTTGAGGTTCGCCCAGCCGAACGGGATCCCGATGATCGACAGGAACAGCGGGATGCTGGTCGCGATGTGAGCCAGCGCCAGCCACCACCCGGCGAACACCAGCCAGATCACGTTCCCGACGCAGGACGGCGCCCCGGCCCCCGGCTTCTCCACCGTGGTCCGCCCGAACGGCCACAGGATGTACCCGGCGATCCGGAACGACGCGATGCCGAACGGGATCGTGACGATGAGGACGCAGCAGACGATCCCGGCGATGGCGTAACCGAGGGCCATCCAGATGCCGCAGAAGATCAGCCAGAGCACGTTCAGGACGAAGTCGATCACCTTCATGACCCCCACCCTCCCACGAGCTGCCCCGCAATGTGTTCACAACCGTCACGGGCGAGTCCCGGAAAGCGCGGGCAATGACGCCACCGATTCGGGAAGTGCTGCTCCACTGAGCGAATACCTCTTGGTGGGGCGTGATTTCCCTGTGCCAGGATGTCCCCGGGATCGGGTGATCCCCGTTTCATTGCTCTGGGGGAATCATCAAGCTCCGCATAGGCGCCGTCGTCGGCGCCGCGCTGCTCGGTTCGCTCGCACTACCGGCCGTCTCCGGCCCGGCGAGCGCGGCAGCGACCGATCTGTACGTCAAGAAGTCCGACTCCCGCTGCACCGACCGCGGCAGCGGCACTCAGGACGCGCCGTACTGCACCATCCAGGCAGCCGCCGACGTCGTGCTGCCGGGCCAGACCGTGCACGTCGCCCGAGGCGACTACCCGGGCGGGCTGAAGCTCACCCACTCGGGTACCGCCGATGCACCCATCACGTTCCTGGCAGGGGAAGACACCCCGGGCAACTTCGACTTCGAGGCCGTACTCAACCCGACCGGAACGTCCGAGCCCGCCGTGTCCGTCTCCGGTGCCCGGCACCTGGTGCTGAACGGCTTCTCGATAGTCGGCAGCACGAAGCAGGCCGTGGTGATCGAGAACTCCTCGGACGTCACCCTGCTGCGCGGCCTGATCGGCAATGCGCAGGGTCCGGTGGTCCAGGTCACCGGCGACTCCAGCAAGGTCACGGTGGGCCGGTACCGGTTCCTCAACGGCCCGGGCCCGACGGTGCAGATCGACCCGGGCGTGCGGGGCGCCGTGGTGACCAGCAACTACTTCCACAACGACGCCACGTCGATCCTGGCCACCGACGCGCCCGGCACCGTGGTGGTCGCCAACACCATCCGCAGCGAGTGCCACCAGGGGATCGTGCTGGCCGGTGCCTCCCCGGGCTCGACCGTCGAGAACAACGAGGTCGAGGCGGCCGACCTCGACAGCTACACCGGCCAGGCCAAGCCCTGCCCCGCCGACGCCACCGACACCGGCATCACCGTGAGCCCGGGATCGACGGCCGGCACCAAGGTCGACTACAACGTGGTCAGCCCGCTCAGCGGCGGCCCCGCCTACAACTGGGCCGGCACCGCCTACACCACGCAGGCCGGCTTCACCTCGGCCACCGGCCAGGGCACGCACGACTTCGTGGCCGACCCCGCCGTCCCGTACAACGGACGCCCGGTCAGCCCGGTCATCGACTCGGCGGACGAGAACGCACCCGGCATGCTGCCGGTCGACGGCGGCGGGTTGCCCCCCGTGGACTACCCGTTCGTCGCCAACACCGGTACCGGCTCGGGCTTCCGCGATCGCGGTTCGAACGAGTTCCGGGAGTTCGGCAGCCTCTACACCCCGCTCGCGCCCCGGCGGCTGCTGGACACCCGCACCGACATCGGCGGCCACCCGGGTGCGGTCGGCGCAGGCGGGAACGTACACCTGAAGCTGCCCGCCGAGCTCAAGGGTGCCAAGGCCGTCACCATGAACGTCACGGTGACCGACCCGACCTCCGCCGGGTACCTGACGGTCCATCCGGACGGCGCCGACACCACCGGTATCTCCAACCTGAACTGGACGCCGGGCACCACGATCGCCAACCTGGTCACCGTGCCGGTGACCGACGACACGGTCTGGTTCCACGTCGGCGGCACCGCCGGGGACCCCGGCAGCGTGCAGCTCGTCGCGGACCTGCAGGGCTATTACGGCGAGCACGGCACCGCCTTCACCTCGGCCGGCCCGGCTCGGGTACTCGACACCCGGGACGGCGGTGGCGCCGCGTTGCAGCCGGGCCAGGTCCTCGACCTCCCGATCGCGGGCATCAAGGGCGTCCCGGCCAACGCCACCGCGGTGACGTTGAACATGACGGCCACCCAGTCCGCCGCTGCGGGCTACCTCACCGTCTTCCCGCACGGCACCCAGCGGCCCACCGCCTCCAACCTCAACTGGGCGCCCGGCCAGACCATCGCCAACCTGGTCACCGTGCCGGTGACCGACGGCAAGGTCAGCATCTACGCGGGCAGCGGCCAGGGCGGCGTCCACGTCGTCGCCGACGTGGCCGGCTACTACAGCCCCGACAGCTTCGGCACCTACCGGGCGGTCACCCCCCGTCGGCTGGCCGACACCCGGCAGGACGGGTCCGAGTACCCCATCCGGAAGGCCGCGAAGGTCGCCGCGGGCGGCACGCTGGATCTCGTCGTCGGCAACAGGCCGCAGCTCGGCGACCCGCGCCGGCCGGGCGCCGCCATCCTGAACGTGACGGTCACCAACCCGTCCGCTCCGGGCTTCCTGACGGTCTACCCGTACGGCACCGACCGGCCGCTCGCCTCGAACCTGAACTGGGTGACCGGCCAGACCATCCCGAACCAGGTCATCGTGCCGATCAAGAACGGCAAGATCTCGCTCTACAACGGCGGCGGGGGCGACGCCGACTTCGTCGTCGACGTCCTCGGCTACCAGACCTGGTAGCCACCGCTCCTCGGCCCATCGCTGCGGCAACTGCCCCGCGGCGATGGGCCGTTTGCGATTTCGGCCGGCGCCCGCTCGACCCGTGGGCCGGCGGTGCTTCAGGAGTGCAGGTCCGACTCGCTCAGTCGGCTGGGCACGTCAGGTGTCCCGAACGGCTCGAAGGCGAGCCGGGGCAGGCGGCCGCGGGAGGAGCGGTCGAAGAGGGTGACCGAGGCGGCTTCGGGGGCGGCGGCGGGGCCGAGGTCGTCGAGGGTCCGCAGGAGGTGGGCGAGGCCGCGGTCGTGCCGGGTGAAGGTGCGGGGCGGGGCCCAGCGGCCGCGGGCGCGTTGGCCTGCCAGGGCTTCGGTGGTGCCGACGTCGAGGACGATCAGGTGCAGTTCGCGGCCCCGGGCCCGGAGCAGGCGGGCCAGGTGGCGGCGCAGCCAGGAGCGGCTGCCGCAGTCGTGGACGAGCAGGTGGCCGCCGTCGCGCGCGGCGATGTGCAGCCGGCGGAAGTGCCGCAGGCGGGACCACGGGCGGTAGACCGCGTACGGGAGCCAGTCCGGCATGACTGCCTCGCAGGCGAGGTGGGTGGTGCGGGGGTCGATGACCGGGGCCGCGTCGGCCCAGTGGTGCAGGGCGGTGCTCTTGCCGCTGCCGGGCAGGCCGGAGACGACGACCACCGCGCCCGGCGGGTAGCGGAGGGCGGCGGGCAGCGGGCCGGTGCCCCGCAGGTCGACCACGCCGCGCGGGTGCAGATCGCTGGGCAGCGGCACCCGGGGGTCCGGTATGAGGTTGTGCCGCACGCGCTCGCCCCTCTTCCCTCACCAGTCACCGGCCACCGTCGGCGAATCGACCGACCGTCAGACGCCGTCGGCCATCGATCATCGCACGCACCGTCAGGCCGGGAACGCCCCCGGACGGCCCAACCTGCCACGGCTCCGCGCGCGGGGCGCCCGCGCAGTCACCAGTGTGGTTGGCATGGACGACTATCCGCTGCTCAATCTGTTCTGGACCATGATGTGGATCTTCCTCTGGGTCCTCTGGTTCTTCCTGCTCTTCAAGATCATCACGGATATCTTCCGCAGTCACGACATGGGCGGCTGGGGCAAGGCGGGCTGGCTGCTCTTCGTGATCGTGCTGCCCTATCTGGGTGTCCTGGTCTATCTGATCGCCCGGGGCAAGTCGATGACCCGCCGGGACACCGAACAGGCCCAGCAGGCCGACGCCGCCTTCAAGGAGTACATCCGGAACGCGGCCTCGGCCCCGGGCGGCAGCGGCGGGGTCGACGAGCTCGCCAAGCTCGCCGCGCTCAAGGAGCAGGGCGCCCTCACCGAGGAGGAGTACCGGAAGGCCAAGGAGAAGCTGCTCACCTGACCGCTGCCGACGGCCGCTGACCGAGGACCCCTCGGTCAGCGGCCGTCGAGCACGGTGACGTCCAGTTCGCCCGCCCGGTAGCGGGCCCGCAGCTCCTTCTTGTCGAACTTGCCCACCCCGGTCTTCGGGATCTCGGCCAGCACCGCCCAGCGCTCCGGCAGTTGCCAGCGGGCGATCCGCTCGCCGAGGAAGACCGCCAGCTCGGCCGGTGCCACCGGCTCGGTCAACACCACGGCGGCCAGCGGGCGTTCGTCCCAACGCCGGTCCGGTACGCCGATCACGGCGGCCTCCCGGACAGCGGGGTGGGCCATCAGCTGGTTCTCCAGCTCGACCGAGGAGATCCACTCCCCGCCGGACTTGATCACGTCCTTGGCCCGGTCGGTGAGCCGCAGGAAACCGTCGGCGGTCAGGGTGCCGAGGTCGCCGGTGCGCAGCCAGCCGTCCCGGAAGCTGTCGGGCGCCTCCACCAGGTGGTACGAGCCGGTCACCCACGGGCCGCTGACCTCCAACTCGCCCACCGTGACGCCGTCCTGGGGCAGCACGGTGCCGTCCTCGGCGGTCAGCCGCAGCCGTACCCCGGCCGGCGGGCGGCCCGCCGAGTTCCGGTACGGCCACTGCTGCTCGGCGGTCCTGGCGTACTGCGGCGGCCGGGCCACCGTGCCCAGCGGGGAGGTCTCGGTCATCCCCCAGGCGGCGAGCACCCGGACGCCGTGCCGCTCCTCGAAGCCGGTCATCAGCGCGGGCGGGCAGGCCGCGCCGCCGACCAGCACCTCGCGCAGCGAGGAGACGTCCCCGCCCTCGGCGTCCAGGTGGGCGAGCAGCGCGGCCCAGACGGTCGGGACGGCCCCGGCCGTGGTCGGGCGTTCGGCCGCGATGAACGCGGCCAGCGGAGCGGCCTGCAGGTACCGGCCGGGCAGCAGCAGCGAACTGCCCGCCAGGAAGGCCGCGTACGGCAGGCCCCAGGCCATCGCGTGGAACATCGGGACCACCACCAGCGCCCGGTCGGCGTCGGACAGGCCGAGCGCCTCGGGCAGGCAGACCTGCATCGAGTGCAGGTAGACCGAGCGGTGCGAGTAGACCACGCCCTTGGGGTCGCCGGTGGTGCCGGAGGTGTAGCAGAGCGCCGCCGCCGAGTCCTCGTCCGGCTCGGGCCAGTCGAACCGCTCCGGGGCCGTGGCCAGCAGCGCTTCGTAGTCGTGCACCAGCACGCCGGGCAGGGAGGGGAGTTCGGCCGCGCCGACCACCACGACGTGCTCGATCGAGGGGGCGGCCGGCAGCACCGGGAGCAGGTCGGCGGAGACGATCACCACCCGGTCCTCGGCGTGCCGGGCGATGTGCGCGAGCTGGTCGGCGGGCAGCCGGAGGTTGAGGGTGTGCAGGACGGCGCCCATCGCCGGGACGGCCAGGTACGCCTCCAGGTGCTCCTGCTGGTTCCACATCAAGGTGGCGACCCGCTGGTCACCGTCCACGCCGAGCGCGCGCAGCGCCCCGGCCAGCCGGGCGGCCCGGGCGGCGGTCGCGGCGTAGCTGGTGCGCCGGGCCGTGGCCCCGGTCCAGGTGACCGCCTCGCTGCGGCCGTGCACGGTGGCGCCGTGCCGCAGCAGGGTGGTGACGTTCAGCTGGTGCCGCTGCATGGTGCTGAGCACGCGGGTCTCCTGTCCGAAGGGTGGGGTGGTCAGGCATCACAGCACCCGGCCGCCCGGCCGGAGAAGCGTCCGGCGGCAATCCGCTGCACCTCCCCAACTCGCGCCCGGCCCGGTTGGGCACCCGCACAGTCCGGCGGACGGTTCACTGCGGAGGGGTATCGGCGCCGAGCCTTCCGTGCCACGCTGACCTGCCGCGCAGCCCTCGGCGGACGCGCCGCGGACGACAGCGAAGGAGAGCGGGATGGATGCTCGGGCCACAACCGCCGACCCCGGCCGCTCCGAGGCGATCCGGATCGTCGGCCTGGTGCAGGGGCCGCTGACCGCCGGGTTCCCGGCCGTGGCGCACCAGTTGACCGCCGAGATCCTGCGCCAGGACACCGCGTACGCGGAGCTGGTGCCGCCCGCCGAGCTGCGGGCCCGGATCCAGCACAACCTCTGCCAGGCGCTCGCCGCGCTGCTCGACCACGCCCAGGGGCGGGCCATCGACCTGGCCGACGCCACCCTGACCGGCCGCCGCCGGGCCGAACAGGGGCTGCCGCTGGCCTCGTTGCTGCACGCCTACCGCCGGGGCGGCCGGCTGATGTGGCTGCGGGTGACCGAGCTGGTCAAGGCCGACCACCCCGGGGCGCTGCCCGAACTGCTGCCGCTGGCGGCCGACCTGTGGGACGTACTGGACCAGATCTGCGACGCCGTCACCGAGTCGTACCGCAGCGCCGCGGCTGCTCGGGCGGCCCGGGACCAGGACCGGCGCAACGCGCTGCTCGACACCCTGCTGGACGGCTCCGGCGTGGCCACCGGCTCGATCCCGGAGGCGGTCTCCCGGCTCGGCCTGCCCGAGCGCGGCCGCTACGCGGTGGCCGTGCTGCGCCCGCTGCCTGGTGGGTTCCATCAACCACGAGCAGGGCAGGGGCAGTTGACTGCCGAGCAGAACGGGCCCCGGCTGCTCTGGCGGATCCACGCCGACCGCGAGGTGGCGCTGGTCCAGCTGCTCAGCCACGAACCGGCCGAGCTGGGGCGGCAGTTGGCCCACCAGCCGGCCCGGGTCGGGATCAGCCCGGTGGTCGGCTCGCTGGCCGACGTCGGACGGGCCCGCTGGCTGGCCGAGATCGCGCTGCAGACCTGCACCGGCGACGGTCCCGAACTGGCCCACCTGGACGACCGGTTGCCCGCCGCCCTGCTGGTCGCGCAGCCCGACCTGGCCCAGCGGCTGACCCGGCTGCTCGCCCCGGTGCTCGCGCTCCCGCACGCCGAGCGGCACTCGCTGCTCGACACCCTGGCCGCCTGGCTGGACTCCGGCGGCTCGGCCACCACCGCCGCCGACCGCCTCTACTGCCACCGCAACACCGTGCTGAACCGGATCCGCCGCCTGGAGCAGCTCACCCACCGCACCCTGGGCGAGCCCGCCCATATCGTCGAACTCGCCCTCGCCCTCACGGCGTTCCGCACCGGCGTCGGCCTGCCGCCCGAGTCCAGCTGACCTCAGCGCCCGCGCGCCGCCAGCTCCACCGCCGTGCGCGAGGCGGTCAGCCCCGGCAGCGTACGCAGGTCGGCGCCGGTCAGCTGCTGCCAGCGGTCGAGGCGGCGGCCCAGGAGGTCGGGGTGCAGCCGCAGGGCGCGGGCGGCGGTGTCCACCGCGAAGCCGTGATCGGCGAACGCCCGTACCGCGTCGGCCAGATGGGGGAAGGTCCGGGCGGTGGCGACGGCGGGGGCGAGCAGCGGGTCGAGCCGGCCGTCCCCGGCCGCGGTCGTGGTCAGCGGCCAGAGGTCCTGATAGCGCCACAGCCCGGCCCGGCCACCCGCCAGCGCGGCCGCCGCCCGGGCATCCCGCAGCGTCTCCCGCGCGGCGTCCGGACCGATCCGGAGCAGCCCGGCCGCCAGGCAGTCCGCCCCGAGGGCCGCCGCGACCTCCGACTCCGGGACCCCCTGGGTGAGGATCAGCAGCCCCTCGGGGCCCTCCCCCACCGCACAACGCCCCGGCAGCCGGTCCAGCCGCTCCTGCGCCTCCGCCGCGTACGGCGCGGCCCAGCCCTGAAAGCCCTCGTCCGGGTCGAGTCCGGCCGCCTCGGCCGCCGCCCGCAGCGCCTCAGCGGACACCGCTCCACAGGCCAGCCGCACCAGCCACGGCCGGGCCGCCGACCGGCCGGCCAGCTCCCGTACCGCCGCCAGCAGCTCGGCCAGCAGCTCGCCCTCCCCCACCACACCCACCTCCCGCCCCAGGAGCGGCCAGCGTAGCCGCCGCACTCCCCGGCAACCAGCGCGATCGGTACGGTGAAGGTCGTCCGCGACCCTCCTCACCCGCACCGGAGCCTGACGGTCCATGACCTCCACCCCGTCCACCCCGTCCTTCCTCGTCGTCGGCGAGAGCGTGGCCGACATCGTCCGCACCCCCGGGCAGCCGGACGTCCCGCACCCGGGCGGCAGCCCGGCCAACGTGGCGTACGGGCTGGCCCGGCTGGGCCGCCGGGTCGCGCTACTCACCCAGCTCGGGGCGGACGAGGTGGGCGGGTTGATCACCGCGCACCTGCGGTCGGCCGGGGTGGAGCTGCTGACCGACGGTCAGACCGGGGTGCGGACGCCGACCGCGATCGTCACGCTCGATCCGGACGGCAAGGCCGGGTACGCGTTCGACATCCACTGGTCGCTGCGGCCGGTGGAGCCGCCGGTCCCGGCCGATCACGTGCACCTGGGCTCGATCGCGGCCGTCCTGCCGCCCGGCGCGGAGGCCGCGCTCGGGCTGGTGCAGCGGCTCCGGCCGGGTGCCTCGGTCAGCTACGACCCGAACGTCCGGCCCGCCCTGTTCGGCGCGCCGGACGGGGCGCCGGCCCGGGTCGAGCGCTGCGTGGCGCTCAGCGATCTGGTGAAGGCCAGCGACGAGGACGTGGCCTGGCTCTACCCGGGGTGGTCGGAGCAGCGGGTGGCGGAGCACTGGCTCGGTCTCGGCCCCGGGCTGGTCCTGATCACCCGGGGCGGCGCCGGGGCAGCCGCCTTCACCCGGTACGGCACCGCCCAGGAACCCGCCGTACCGGCGGCCGTGGTCGACACCGTCGGCGCGGGTGACTCCTTCATGGCGGCCGTCCTGGACGCGCTGGCCACCTGCGGCCTGCTCGGCGCGGGCGCCCGCCCGGCCCTCGCCGCGCTCGCCCCGGACGTCCTGGCCGAGCTGCTCCGGCACGCCGGCCGGGCCGCCGCGATCACCGTCTCCCGGGCCGGGGCCAACCCGCCGACCGGAGCCGAGCTGCGCTTCAGCTGACCGGCATCGGCCACTCGGCGCCGTCGATCTCCAGCACGCAGGCCGGGCCCTCAGGGCCGACCCGGACCGAGAACGGCCGGGGCGGGTCGTCCGGCAGCGCGTCCCGTACCGTCCACGGGCCGCCGCCGTGGACGCGCTGCAGGCCGACCTCCTTGCCGTCCACCAGCAGCTCGATCTCGGTGTGCAGACCGCGCCGGAGGTTGACGGTGACCGAGTGGTTGCCGTGGTCCCGGTGGAAACGGTGCTCGTTCATGCTGACCCCTCTCCATGCCACCCTCATCGTCTCCCCGCGCCGGTCGGCCGTCCATCTGCCGCTCCGTCCGAAATGCCGGATACTGACCTGCCTCACATACTTGGACAAACTGGTACACCGTCAGTTGGTCCACAGGAGGCAGTCATGGCCCAGGCATCCGGCCCGCTCTACGACCCGTCAGGTCCCGTCCCGGTCTCGGGCGGGGGCCGCCGGAACAGCGGCGCCGTCACCGGCCTGGTGCTGTTCGCCGGGGTGATGATGCTGATCGACGGCGTGCTGGGGATCTTCCAGGGCATCGTCGCGATCGCCAAGGACGACGTCTACCTGACCACCCCGAACTACGTCTTCCAGTTCAGCCTGACCACCTGGGGCTGGATCCACCTGGCGATGGGCATCGTGCTCGCGGTGGTCGGCTTCGGCGTGCTCACGGGCGCCGCCTGGGCCCGGGTGATCGGCATCGCGCTGGTCTCGGTCAATCTGCTGCTGAACTTCCTCTTCCTGCCCTACTACCCGCTCTGGTCCCTGATCGCGATCGCCCTGAACGCCTTCGTCATCTGGGCCCTCTGCACCTACCGGGACTAAGACCGACCGGCAATTGGTGGGCGGGGGAAGGAGCGGCGGTGGGGTGCGTGCCTCGGCGGCGCCGAGGAGGAAGTCCATGCGGAGCATCGGCGACCGACGAGAAGCCGGCGAGGTGCGTGCCCCGGCGCCGCGACGCCGCCCACCAATTGCCGGTCGGTCTAAGCCGTCACGGCAGCCGGTGGCCGGCCATCCGCTCCAGGCGGGCGATGCGTTCGGCCATCGGCGGGTGGGTGGTGAAGAGGCGGGTGCCGCTCTCGCCGGTGCGGAACGGGCTGGCGATCATCATGTGGCTGGCGGTCTTGAGGCGGGGCTCGGGGGGCAGCGGGAGGCGTTGGGTGCCGGTCTCGAGTTTGCGCAGGGCGCTGGCCAGGGCGAGCGGGTCGCCGGTGATCCGGGCTCCGTCGGCGTCGGCCTGGTACTCCCGGGAGCGGCTGACGGCCAGTTGGATCAGGGTGGCGGCGAGCGGGCCGAGGATCATGATCGCGAGCATCCCGAACAGGCCGGGCCCGTCGTCGTCCTCGCTCCGGCCGAACGGGACCAGCCAGGCGAAGTTCACCAGGAACATCACCACCGTGGCCAGCGCCCCGGCCACCGAGGAGATCAGGATGTCCCGGTTGTACACGTGGCTGAGCTCGTGGCCGAGCACCCCGCGCAGCTCCCGCTCGTCGAGCAGCCGCAGGATGCCGTCGGTGCAGCAGACCGCCGCGTTCCGCGGGTTCCGCCCGGTGGCGAAGGCGTTCGGGGCCGGGGTGGGCGAGATGTACAGCCGGGGCATCGGCTGCCGGGCCGAGGTGGAGAGCTCGCGGACGATCCGGTACAGCCGGGGTTGCTCGATCTCGCTGACCGGGCGGGCCCGCATCGCCCGCAGGGCGAGCTTGTCGCTGTTCCAGTACGCGTAGGCGTTGGTGCCGAGGGCGACGAGCAGCGCGAGCACGAAGCCCGTCCGGCCGAAGAAGCTGCCGATCACCAGGATCAGCGCCGACAGCCCGCCGAGCAGTGCAGCCGTCCTCAACCCGTTGTGCTGCCGGTGCACGCAGGCCCTCCAAGTGGTGCGGTGGGAAGCCTTCTGAGCTCGTCCCTCTGCCAGGATCAACGGCAGGACGAGGCGGCTTCGTTCCCGGCACCGGCGGGAGTGGGGTCAGAAGAGCGAGCCCGAGACCACCTGGAGCACCAGCTGCGGGGCCACCGAGAGCACCGCGGCGACCCCGGCGGTGAGCCCCAGGGTGGCCGTCAGCGGGCCCGGGATCCGGGTCCGGACGGCGTCCTCGGCGGGGGCGAAGAGCTTCGCCGTCCAGGCCAGGTAGTAGTAGAGCGCGACCACCACGTTGGCCGCCATCACCACCGCCAGCCAGCCGAGACCGGCGTCCACCGCCGCGCGGAAGACCACCACCTTGCCGAACAGGCCGACCACGCCCGGCGGCAGCCCGGCCAGGCAGAGCAGGAAGAAGGCCAGCGCCAGCGCGGTCCAGCGGTTCCGGGCGAACAGGCCCTGGTAGTCGTCCAGCCGGGAGTGCCCGGTGGCGGCGACCGCCGCGAAGGCGCCGAGGTTCACCACGCCGTAGACCAGCGCGTACGCCACGGTGGCCCCGACCGGGCGGCCGGAGTCGGCGTACCCGGCGGCGGCCAGCGGCACCAGCAGGTAGCCGGCCTGGCTGACGGAGGACCAGGCGAGCAGGCGCACCGCGCTGTTGGGGGCGGCGGCCCGCTGGCGCAGCGCGGCGACGTTCCCGGCGGTCATGGTGACGGCGGCGAGCACCGCGAGCACCAGGCCCCAGGTGTGCCCGTACGGGCGGAACGCCACGGTGGTGACCAGCGCGAGCCCGGCCAGGCCGGCCGCCTTTCCAACCACCGAGAGGTAGCCCGCGACCGGCACCGGGGCGCCGACGTAGGTGTCCGGCACCCAGAAGTGGAACGGGACGGCGGCGGTCTTGAAGGCGAACCCGACCAGGGTCAGCACCGCCCCGGCCTCGGCCAGGTGGCGCAGCTGCGCGGGGGCCGTGGTGAGCGCGTCGGCGATCGCCGACAGGTGCAGGGTGCCGGTCGCGGCGTAGACGAAGCTGACGCCGAGCAGCATCACGGCGGTGGCGGTGACCGAGGAGAGGAAGAACTTGAGCGCGGCCTCCGCGCCCCGGCCGTCCCGGCGCAGCGCGACCAGCGCGAAGGCGGGCAGCGAGGCCACCTCCAGCGCGACCACCAGGGTGGCCAGGTCCCGCGAGGCGGGCAGCAGGGCGGCCCCGGCGGCGCTGCTGAGCAGCAGGAACCAGAACTCACCGCCGGGCAACCGGTCCTCGGCCACGGTGTGCACCGAGAGCAGCGCGGCGATCAGCGCGCCGCCGAGCGCGAGCAGCTGGAACGCGAGCGTGAAGTGGTCCACCACGTACGAGCAGCCCGCGCCGGAGACGCAGAAGGTCGAGCGCGGGTCGCCGAGCGCGAGCGGAAGCAGCGAAGCGAGCGCCAGGGTCAGGCCGCCGATCGCGAGCCAGGACAGCGCCTTCTTCTGACTCCCCTTCAGGAACAGGTCGGCAACCAGCACCACCAGACCGGCCAGCGCGGCGATCAGCGGCGGCGCGATGGCCACCCAGTCGACGGACTGGACCAGGCCGCCCGGGTCGGCGACGGCGAGAGGAGTCATGGCGGGCTGCCCCAGAAGGAGTGGAGTGGAGGCGAGCAAGGTCAGCCACCTCCGAGCAGGTGCTTGACGGCCGGGTCGGAGAGGCCGAGCAGCAGTGCGGGCCAGAGCCCGGCGACCACGGTGAGCGCGGCGAGCGGGGTCCAGCTGACGGCCTCGTACGCCTGAAGGTCGGTCAGCTCGGGTCCGGTCTGCCGAGGGTCACCCATGCAGACCCGCTTGACCACCACCAGCAGGTAGCCGGCGGTGAGCAGGGTGCCGAGGCCGGCCAGCACCAGGTAGGTGAGGAAGGCCGGACGGGAGAGCCCGGCGGCCGGGTCGAAGGCGCCGTACATGGCGAGCAGTTCGCCCCAGAAGCCGGCCAGGCCCGGCAGGCCGAGGCTGGCCACGGCGGCGAAGGCGAGCAGCCCGCCGATCCGCGGTGCCCGGCCGTAGAGGGCGGCGCCGGTGGCACCGGCGAGGGTGTCCAGGTCGGCGGTGCCGTAGCGGTCCTTGACCGCGCCGACCAGGAAGAACAGCAGGCCGGTGATCAGGCCGTGGCCGATGTTGGCGAACAGCGCGCCGTTCACCCCGCTCGGGGTGAGCGAGGCGATGCCGAGCAGCACGAAGCCCATGTGGCCGACCGAGGAGTACGCGATCAGCCGCTTGAGGTCGCCCTTGGCGCCGGGCCTGGCGAGCGCCAGGCAGGCCAGCGAGCCGTAGACGATGCCGACGGCGGCCAGCGCGCCGAGGTACGGGGCCAGCGTGGCGGTGCCGTCCGGGACCACCGGGAGCAGCACCCGGACCAGGCCGTAGGTGCCCATCTTGAGCAGCACGCCGGCCAGCAGCACCGAGCCGACGGTGGGCGCGGCGGTGTGCGCGTCCGGCAGCCAGCTGTGCAGCGGGAAGGCCGGGGCCTTCACCGCCAGGCCGAGCATGATCGCCAGCGCGGCGGTCACCTGGGTGGCGTGGGTGAGGCCGCTGCCGTGCGCGGTGGCCAGCTGCGTCAGGTCGAAGGTGCCGGCCTGACTGCCGATCAGCAGGAAGCCGAGCAGCATCACGGCGGAGCCGAGCAGCGTGTACAGGATGAACCGGTTGGCGGCGGGCACCTTGGCGCCGCTGCCCCAACGGGCGATCAGGAAGTACATCGGGATCAGCACGATCTCGAAGGCCAGGAAGAACAGCACCAGGTCGAGCACCACGAAGGTGGCGAGCATGCCGACCTCGAGCAGCAGCACCAGGCCGGTGAAGGCCCGCGCGCCGGGCCCGGCCGGGAGCTTCCGGGTCGAGTACACCGCGCAGAGGAAGGTGAGCAGCGCGGTCAGCACCAGCAGCGGCAGCGAGATGCCGTCCACCCCGAGGTGGAACCGGACGCCGATGGCGGGGATCCAGCTCGCGTCGGTGACGGCCTGCATCCGGCCCGGCGCGGAGTGGTCGAACCAGGCGGCCAGCGCGATGGTGCCCGCCAGCACAGCGCCGGTGACCCCGACGCCGAGGCGGAGCGCGGCGCGCTCGCCGAGCGGGGCCAGGGTCAGCGCGGCGCCCAGCAGCGGCAGGGCCAGGAGAGCGATGAGGAGCACGTTCACGAGGCCCTGCCTCCGAAGCGGTGAGAGAGGGTCATGAGCCGACCGCCACCAGCACGGTGAGCACCACGACGGCGCCGAGCAGCACGCTCAGGTAGGTCTGGGCGTTGCCGGTCTGGCTCCGGCGGACCGCCCAGCCGAGCAGGTTGGCACCGGTGCCGGTGCCCCGGACGTAGGTCTCGACGACCTCGCGGTCCAGGAAGCGGACCAGCCGCGCGGCGGCCAGGGTCGGGCGGACGAACAGCGCGCTGTACAGCCGGTCCACGTGGAAGCCGTGCAGCGCCGGGCCGAACAGCGGCCCGAGCAGCAGCCGTCCTGGGTCGGCCAACGGCTTGGGCAGGGCGGCCGGGGTGAGCGTCTCGGCGGCGGGCGGGCCCGCCTGCTCCGGTACCCGCTGCGCGGCGGCGGCGGCCCGGGCGGTGACGGAGCGCCAGGCGCCGTACCCGATCAGGACGCCGGCCAGGGCGCAGCCGGTGCCGATCACGGCGGTCACCGTGGACGGGCGGAGCGAGCCGCCGTCCAGCAGCGCGGGCAGCCAGTCGGAGCGCAGGCCGAGGACGCCGAAGCCCATGGTCGGGATCGCCAGCACCCAGAGCGGCCAGCGCATCGCGTGCGGCTCGGCGTGCGCCGGGTCGGCCTCGTCGATCTCGGCGGAGTACGGGGCGTCGGCGGCGGCGGTCAGCGCGACCGGCGCGCTGTGGAAGGCCAGCAGCCAGAGCCGGGCGGCGTACGCGGCGGTGAGCAGCGCGGTCAGCCCGGCGGCGATCAGCACGATCCAGCCAGCCGTGGCCGGCACGGCGGAGGCCGGGCCGAGGCCGTTGGTCAGCGCCTCGCCGGTGGCGGCGTGCTCGGCGGCGGTGAGCACCGCCTCCTTGCTGAAGAAGCCCGAGAACGGCGGCAGGCCGATCAGCGCGATCAGCGCGATGCCGGTCGTCCAGTAGGCGTCCGGCACCTTCTTGCGCAGCTCGGGCATCCGGGCCATCGCGCTCAGCGAGTTGGTGTGCGCGGCGTGGATGATCACACCGGCGGCCAGGAACAGCAGCGCCTTGAAGGCACCGTGGCTGACCAGGTGGAAGACCGCGGCCTGCCGGTCACCGGCGGCCAGCGCACCCGCCATGTAGCCGAGCTGACCGACCGTCGAGTACGCCAGCACCCGCTTGAGGTCGTCCTGGGCCAGCGCGCAGAGGGCGGACCCGACCATGGTGACGGCCGCCATCACCGACAGCACCAGCAGCGCGGCGCCGGAGGCCAGGAAGACCGGCAGCAGCCGGGCCACCAGGTAGATGCCGGCGGCGACCATGGTGGCGGCGTGGATCAGCGCGGAGACCGGCGTCGGGCCGGCCATCGCGTCGGGCAGCCAGGTGTGCAGCGGGAACTGGGCGCTCTTGCCCGCGACACCGGCGAGCAGCAGCAGCGCGGTCAGCGTCGGGTGCGAGAGCTGCCCGTCGGTGGCGGCCTTCAGCACACCCTCGATCCGGAACGTGCCCGCGTCCGCGCCGAGCAGGAAGATGCCGATCAGGAACGGCACGTCGCCGAGCTTGGTGACCAGGAAGGCCTTGAGCGAGGCGGAGCGGGCGTCGGCGGTCTCCCAGTGATGGCCGATCAGGAAGTACGAGCAGATGCCCATCACCTCCCAGCCGACCAGCAGCACCACCAGGTCGCCCGAGTAGACGACCAGGAACATCGCCGCCGTGAAGAGCGAGACCAGTGCCGCGTACGAGGGGTAGCGCGGGTCGTCCTTGAGGTAGGCGGTCGAGTACACCTGCACGCAGGTGGCGACCAGGCCGACCAGGATCGAGATCAGCGAGCTGAAGCCGTCCAGGTGCAGGGCGAGCGAGAGCTCGGGGCCGCCGGTCGGGGCCAGCCGGGTGGCGGCGTCCAGGCTCTGGCCGGTGCCGAGCTGGAGCGCGACCAGCACCGCGAGCACGGCGGAGGCGGCGACCGGCAGGATCGCCAGCGGCCGGGTCAGGCCCGGGGCGCGCCGGCCGGTGGCCAGCGTGGCGGCGGCGCCGAGTGCGGGCAGCACCGGGACCAGGACGGGGAGGGCGAGGTTCATGCGACGGCCTCTGCTGACGTGTCGTCCGACGTGGCGTCGTCTTCCGCCGGGTCGCCGAGCGCGGTGAGCCGGTCGATGTCGGCGGTGCGGCGGGTGCGGAAGACCAGCAGCACGATGGCCAGGCCGAGGCCGATCTCGGCGGCGGCCAGCGTGATGGTGAAGAGCGTGAGCGCCTGGCCGCCGTGCAGCGCGTCGCGCAGCCAGACGTCGAAGGCGACCAGGTTGAGGTTGACGGCGTTGAGCATCAGCTCGACGGACATCAGCACCAGCACCGTGTTGCGCCGGGCGAGCACGCCGTAGACGCCGATCGCGAAGAGCAGGGCGGCCAGGACGGCGGGGTAGGCGAGATGCATCGTCAGCGCTCCCGGGTGGTGCCGACGGGCTTGCCCGCGCGGAGCTTGCCGGGGCGGGGCTTCGGCTTGTTCTCGCCGTCCCGGCGGGACAGCACGATCGCGCCGACCAGCGCGGCCAGCAGCAGCACGGAGAGCGCCTCGAAGGGCAGCACCCAGTGCCGGAACAGGTACTCGCCGGTGGCCCTGGTGCTGCCGGCGCCCGCGCCGAGGTCGATCCAGGAGGTGCGGAAGGCGTCCACCACCAGGGTCACCAGGGTGGCGGCGGCGGCCAGGCCGACCGCCAGCGCGGCCCACCGGTTGCCGGAGTCGGCGTCCGGGGAGCGGCCGATCGGGGCCTTGGTGAGCATCAGGCCGAACAGCACCAGCACGACCACCGAGCCGAGGTAGATCAGCACCTGCACCCAGGCGATGAACTCGGCGGTGAGCAGCAGGAACTCCACCGCCAGGCCGCCGAGCGCGACCACCAGCCAGAGCGCGGCGTGCACCAGCTGACGGGTGGTCACGGTGAGCAGGGCGGCGCCCAGCACGGCGACGCCGACCAGCAGGAAGACGATCTCCACCCCGGTCGGGGAGAGGAAGGAACGGGCGGCCGGTTCCAGCGGACCGGCGGCGGCCAGCAGGCTCACGACTCGTCACCCTTCTGCAGGGCCGCGTGCGCCTTGTCGGCGGCCTTGCGGGCCATCGCGATCTCCTTGGGCTCCTCGGCCGCCGGGTCGAGCGCGGGCGGTGCGGGCACCGTCCACATCCACTCCCGGAGCCGGTCCCGCTCGTGGGTCAGCTCCAGGATGTCGGTCTCGGCGTACTCGAACTCCGGGGACCAGAACAGCGCGTCGAACGGGCAGACCTCGATGCAGATCCCGCAGTACATGCAGAGCGAGAAGTCGATCGCGAACCGGTCCAGCACGTTGCGGGTACGGGCCCGGGCGTTCGGGTCGGCGGCGGGCAGCGTCTCCTTGTGGGAGTCGATGTAGATGCACCAGTCCGGGCACTCCCGGGCGCAGAGCATGCAGACCGTGCAGTTCTCCTCCAGCAGCGCGATCACACCCCGGGTACGCGGGGCGAGGTCGGGCTGCACCTCGGGGTACTGCGCGGTGACCGTCTTCTTGGTCATGGTGCGGAGGGTGACGGCCAGGCCCTTGGCCAGGCCGCTGCCGGGGAGCTTCATGCGATCGCCACCTTCACGATGCCGGTCAGCGCGAGCTGCGCCAGAGCGAGCGGGATCAGCGTGGTCCAGGCGAACCGCATCAGCTGGTCCTCGCGCAGGCGGGGGAAGGTGACCCGGAGCCAGATCACCACCAGGGCGAGGGCGAAGGTCTTCAGGACCGTCCAGAGCCAGCCGAGCTGGTCCGGCAGCGGACCGTGCCAGCCGCCCAGGAACAGCACCGTGGTGAGCGCGGAGATCACCAGGATGCCCGCGTACTCGGAGAGCAGGAAGAACGCGAACCGGATGCCGGTGTACTCGGTGTACGCGCCGAAGATGATCTCGGAGTCGGCCACCGGCATGTCGAACGGCGGGCGCTGCAGCTCGGCCAGGCCGGCCACGAAGAACACGAAGGCGCCGACGATCTGCCACGGCACCCACCACCACTCGAACTGCTCCAGGATGCCGGGCAGCGAGAGGGTGCCGGCCGCCATCGCCACCGAGGCGGCGGCCAGCAGCATCGGCAGCTCGTACGCCATCAGCTGGGCGGCCGTGCGCAGACCGCCGAGCAGCGAGAACTTGTTGGCCGAGGCCCAGCCCGCCATCAGCGAACCGAGCACCCCGATGCCCATCACGGCGAGCACGAAGAAGATCCCCGCGTCGATCGCCTGCCCGACGAAGCCGCCGGGCCCGACCGGGATCGCCAGCAGCACCACCAGGTACGGCAGCAGCGCGACGGCGGGCGCCAGCTGGAAGACCCGGCGGTCGGCCTCGGCCGGGACGATGTCCTCCTTCTGGACGAACTTCACGCCGTCGGCCACCAGTTGGGCCCAGCCGTGGAAGCCGCCCGCGTACATCGGGCCGAGCCGGCCCTGCATGTGCGCCATCACCTTGTGCTCGGTCTGACCGATCACCAGCGGGAACACCAGGAAGACCACCAGCACCGCGACGCAGCGCAGCAGCATTTCGAGGAAGCTCATGCGCTGTCTCCGTCCTTCGGCTCGGGCTCGGTGGCGGTCGGCGGTACCGCCGGGGCGCCCGGGCCGCCACTCACCGGCGGAGCGGGCGGGGCGGCCGGAGCCGACGGTTCGTCAGCGGTGGCCGGGACCGGGTTGTGCCAGGGGGCGTCCGTGGACTGGGTGCGCGCCGGGCGCGGGCGCTCGGGCGCCGGAGCGGATTCGCTCTGGCTGACCGAGCCGTCGCTGATGCTGCGGGTCCGGCGCGGCCGGGGCGCGGGCGCGCCCTCCGCCCCCTCGGCCGCAGGAGCGGCGGCGGCACCGGCGGCGGCACCAGCAGCCGCACGCGGCGTACGGGCGGCGCGGGCCGGGCGCTCGGCGATCGGCGGCAGGGTGCCCTTGAGCGGACCCCACTCGTTCGGGTCGGGCACACCGGCCGGCTGCATCTTGCGGCGGGCCGGGCCGTCGCCCTCGCTCTCGCCGGGCTCCTTGGCGCCGGGCCAGGCCTTGGCGACCCGGGCCGCGAGCACGAACTCCTTGCGCAGCGGGTGGCCCTCGAAGCCGTCCGGCAGCAGCAGGGTGATCAGGTGCGGGTGGCCGGTGAAGTCGATGCCGAACATCTCGGCGGTCTCCCGCTCGTGCCAGCCGGCCCCGGCGTACAGGCCGACGGCGGTGGGCAGCGCGGCGGCGTTCCTGGCCACCTTGGTGCGCAGCAGCAGGTGGCGCACGGGGCCTGCGCCCGCGTCGGCCAGGTGCGCGGCGACCGAGAAGCCGTCGGCCAGCTCGTCGACGGCGCTCAGCCAGTCGAAGTAGCTGAGGCCGAGGGTGTCCCGGGCGGCGGTGAGCGCCTCGATCCAGTGCTCGGCGGGCACGTCCACGGTGAGCAGCTGGTACGCCTCGGTGGCGATGGCCCAGTCACCGATCGCGGCGACGGCGGCCTCGGCGGCCGTGATCAACTCGTCGGCGGGGGTGGCGTCGGCGGGTGTCTGCGGGTCGGTCACTTCTGCTCTGCCTCCGGCCCGGCCACCAGCGGTCTGCGCAGTGCGGCGGC
The DNA here is from genome assembly GCF_014203705.1 of Kitasatospora gansuensis. Classification (NCBI taxonomy): domain Bacteria; kingdom Bacillati; phylum Actinomycetota; class Actinomycetes; order Kitasatosporales; family Streptomycetaceae; genus Kitasatospora; species Kitasatospora gansuensis. The sequence continues at coordinate 4,665,527 of NZ_JACHJR010000001.1, read as the reverse complement.
GGGCGCCGCGTACCGCTGCGGCAGCGACTCGGCCGCGATCTTCTCCTGCAGCTTGAGGATGCCCTGCAGCAGCGCCTCGGGGCGCGGCGGGCAGCCGGGCACGTAGACGTCGACCGGGATGATCTGGTCGACGCCCTTCGTGACGGAGTACGAATCCCAGTACGGGCCACCGGAGTTGGCGCAGGCGCCGAACGAGATGACGTACTTGGGCTCGGGCATCTGCTCGTACAGCCGCTTCACGGCGGGCGCCATCTTGTCCGTCACGGTGCCCGAGACGATCATCAGGTCGGCCTGCCGGGGGCCGGGCGCGAACGGGATCACACCCATCCGGATGAAGTCGTGCTTGGCCATCGAGGCGGCGATGAACTCGATCGCGCAGCAGGCCAGCCCGAAGTTGAAGCACCAGAGGCTGTACCGGCGGCCCCAGTTGAGCACCACCTTGACCGGGTCCGGCGCCAGCCGGGCCAGCGGGCCGAGCCGGGCGGGCTCCACCGCGCCGGGGGTGGCCGGGTCGGGGATGCCCAGCAGGATCGGGCCCCCGGCACCGTGCGAGTGCGTCACGTCCATTCCAGAACGCCCTTCTTCCAGGCGTAGAGCAGCCCGACCGCGAGGAAGCCGATGAAGACGAACATCTCCACCAGCGTGGCCGCCCCGAACCCGGCGGCGGCGAACACGGTCGCCCACGGGAAGAGGTAGATCGCGTCGACCGCGAAGATCACATAGAGGAAGGCGTAGACGTAGTAGCGGATCTGGGTGTGCGCCCAGCCCTCACCGACCGGGTCCACGCCGCACTCGTAGGCGAGCCGCTTCTCCGGCGAGTCGACCACCGGCCGGAGCAGGCGGTTGGCGGTGAAGGACACCGCGATGAACACCACGCCGACGACCGCGAGCAGGCCCACCGCCGCGTACGCGTCGAAGTAGCCACCACCCACGGCAGGGTCGGCAGCGGCCAACTGCCCCTCCATGCGTTCGCCTCCCGTGCACCACTGATCCCACACGCCAAAACCGTCAAGGCGTGAGTCTAAGTGCAGCGCCCTCGTCGCCTTACCCCCTGCCCGACCCGTAAGACGCCGCGCAAGACGGCGCGTGGTGGGGATATCCCCACCCCCTGAATGCCAACTGCCCCCATGGTCCCGGTCCGTCCCGAACCGCGATGCTGGTCGCAGAGGTTCTACGAGAGGCTTGGTGCATGATGAAGGAGACCCCGGACCGTCCCCCGCTCTACGGGGCGAAGCTCTGGCGCCAGGTACAGCACCTACTGCTCAACCTGCCGCTCGGGCTGGCCGGATTCACCTTCACGGTCACGCTGTTGAGCGTCGGGCTCGCCCTCGCCGTGACGGTGGTCGGTCTGCCGCTGCTGGCCGCGGGCCTGGCCGGCTGCCGCCTGTTCGGCCAGTTCGCCCGCCGGCGCTGCGCGCTGGCGCTGGATCTGGAGATGACCGAGGCACCGCCGGTCCGGGCCACCCGTCCGGGTATCGCCGGCCGGGTCTCGGCCGCCCTGACGGACGCGCTGGGCTGGCGCTCGGCGCTCTACGCGGTGCTGCTGCTGCCCTGGGGGATCATCAGTTTCACCCTCACCGTGGTGCTGGTCCTGGTCGGCTGGCCCCTGCTGCCGTGGGCGGCCCGCTTCCTCTCCGCCGTGGACCGGATCCTGGTGGACAGCCTGCTCAGCCCGAACCCGCTCTCCGCGCGGGTCCGCGAACTGGAGGACGACCGGGGCGCGGTGGTCGACACCGCCGCCGCCGACCTGCGCCGGATCGAGCGCGATCTGCACGACGGCGCCCAGGCCCGGCTGGTGGCGCTGGCGATGGACCTCGGCCTGGCCAAGGAGAAGCTCACCGAAGACCCCGAGGCGGCCGCCGAGATGGTCGGCGCCGCGCACGGCGAGGTGAAGCTCGCCCTGCAGGAGCTGCGCGACCTGGCCCGGGGCATCCACCCGGCGGTCCTGACGGACCGTGGGCTGGACGCCGCCCTCTCCGCGATCGCCGCCCGCTGCACCGTCCCCGAGGGCGTCACCGTCCACGTCGACCTGCCGGGCCGGCCGGACTCGGCGGTGGAGGGCATCGCCTACTTCACCGTCAGCGAGCTGCTCACCAACATCTCCAAGCACGCCGGCGCCCGGTCCGCCTCGGTCGAGGTCTGGCAGGCCGCCGACCGCCTGATGCTCCTGGTCAAGGACGACGGCAAGGGCGGCGCCGCCTCCTACCCCGGCAGCGGCCTGGCCGGCCTGACCGAACGGATCGGCGCGGTGGACGGCCTGCTGCTGGTCGACAGCCCCGCCGGCGGCCCGACCGCCGTCACCGTCGAACTCCCCTGGCGGACCAGGGTGTCGCGCTGACGGTACGACAGCACCGGGCCCGGCAGGCCGCACCCCCCTTGCGCGGTGGGTGGCCTGCCGGGCCCGGCTGTCGTGGGGTCTGGTTCAGAGACTGCCGAGCGTGACCTCGGCCGTCTTGGTGGCGCCGTCGCGCTGATAGGTCACGGTGACCTTGGCGCCGGGCTGTAGTGCGGCCAGGGCGGTGGTCAGGCCGTTCAGGGTGGTGACGGTGGTGTCGCCGACCTTGGTGATCACGTCGCCGGGCTGGATCCCGGCACTGGCGGCGGGGCCGCCCGCGGTGACCGACACGACCACCGCGCCGGACGGCTGGAAGTCGGCGTTGAAGTAGGTACGGGCGGAGATGCCGAGCGCGGCCCGGCCGGAGTTGCCGACCTTGCCGTCCTTGATCAGCTGGTCCGCGATGTTGGTGATGGTGGCGGCCGGGATGGCGAAGCCGATGCCGGGGGCGGCGCTGCCGTTCATGTCCGGGTCGGTGGCGGCCAGGGTGTTGATGCCGATCACCTGGCTGGAGAGGTTGACCAGCGCGCCACCGCTGTTGCCCGGGTTGATCGCGGCCGAGGTCTGCACCATGTTGCCGATGGTGGCGCCCGGCGAGTCGCCGCCCTTGGGCTCGGAGACGGTCCGGCCGGTGGCCGAGACGATGCCCTGGGTGACGCTGGAGGAGAGACCGAGCGGGCTGCCCATGGCCAGCGTGATCTGGCCGACCTCGACCTTGCCGGAGTCACCGAAGGTGGCCGGCTTGAGTCCGCTGGGCGGGCTGTTCAGCTTGACCACCGCGAGGTCGGACTCGGGGTAGCTGGCGACCAGGGTGGCCTCCAGGGCCTTGCTGCTGTTGGCCAGCGTGACGGTGAAGGTCTTGGCGCTGCCGACCACGTGGGCGTTGGTGACGATGTTGCCCTTGGTGTCGTAGACGATGCCCGAGCCGAGACCGGTGGCGGTGGTGATCTGCACCACCGAGGGCAGCACGTTGGCGATCACCTTCTGGTAGTCGTCCTGGAGCTGGTTCCCACTGGACGGCGCCGGCGCGGAGGGACTGCCGGAGGCACCGGGCGAGGAAGAGGAGGAGCCGCCACTGCTGCTGCAGCCGGTGACCAGGGCGGCGGCCAGCACCAGGGCCGCCCCGGAGAACAGCAGGCGGGGACCGGTCGGGCGGGGCCCCGCCGGGATCGGGCGGGTGGGTTCCTTCTTGGGGTGCACCTGAGCTTCCTCCGGATCCGTACGCGGACAGCATTGGGCAGCATTGCACCGAAATGTCCGTTTCAACGGAACCGGCGCGCCGTCAGCTCCCCCGGCCCGCCGCACGCCACGGGCCGCACTCCCCCGCGGCATAGGATTTCCGCTATGACCTGGTTGATCACCGGCGGAGCCGGCTACATCGGCGGACACACCGTGCACCAGCTGGCCGAGGCGGGCCGGCCGGTGGTCGTCCTCGACGACCTCAGCAGCGGCTCGCCCGACCGGCTCCCGGACGGCGTCCCGCTGGTCGTCGGCTCCACCCTGGACCGGGCCCTGCTCGACCGCACCGTCCGCGAGCACGGGATCACCGGCGTGGTGCACATCGCCGCCAAGAAGCAGGTCGGCGAGTCGGTCGCCGAACCCCTGCTCTACTACCGGGAGAACCTCACCGGCCTGCAGACCGTCCTCGCCGCCGCCGTCGCGGGCGGGGTCCGGAACGTGGTCTTCTCCTCCTCCGCCGCGGTCTACGGCATGCCGGACGTCGATCTGGTCACCGAGTCAACCCCCTGCGCCCCGATCAACCCGTACGGCGAGACCAAACTCGCGGGCGAATGGCTGGTCAACTCCGTCGGCCGGGCGCACGGCCTCTCCACCGTCTCGCTCCGCTACTTCAACGTGGCCGGCACCTCGTCACCCCGCCTGGCCGACGACGGCGTCTCCAACCTGGTCCCGATGGCCTTCCAGCGCCTGACCGACGGTCAGGCCCCGCTGATCTTCGGCGACGACTACGACACCCCCGACGGCACCTGCGTCCGCGACTACATCCACGTCGCCGACATCGCCGCCGCCCACGTCGCCGCCGTCCACCGCCTGGACACCGCCACCGAACCGCTCTCGCTCACCCTCAACATCGGCCGCGGCGAAGGCGTCTCGGTCGCCGAGATGCTCGCCGTCATCGCCCGCGTCACCGGCAACCCCACCGCACCCGAGGTGACCCCCCGCCGCCCCGGCGACCCCGCCCGCGTGGTGGCTGCCGCCGACCTGATCCACCACGAGCTCGACTGGAAAGCCCGGTACGACATCGACGCCATGGTCACCTCCGCCTGGAACGCCTGGCAGCTGCGCTGAGCTTCTCGCGCTGAGCATCAGCCACCGGGGGCTCGGGGAACGGCGACGGTTCGTGGCTGGCGGGTATCACTGCGAAAGTGCCTGACCACCTACGCATGGATCACCTTTTCCGAGGTCGGCGTCGCAGTTCCCCGAGCCCCTGGTGGTGCCTACCCGGGCACGGCCGTGCCGTAGAAGGCGTCGAGGGCGTAGACGCAGCGGTCCTTGCTGCCGACGAAGACCCGTCCGCCGACCGCCACCGGGGAGCCGGTGAGCTCGCCCTTGGTGCCGAGCTCCCAGCGGAGCTGACCCGTGGTCAGGTCGAGGGTGTGCAGCGAGTGGTCCCGGCTGCCGAGGTGGACCAGGCCGTCCGCGACGGCCGGGGAGCCGACCAGTTCGCCGCGCGCGCTGTAGCGCCAGCGCTCCCGCCCGGAGCCGGTGTCGAAGGCGTGCAGGGTGTCCCCGGCCCCGACCAGGACGGTGCCGCCCGCGACGACCACGGGCTCGGCCCCCTGCCGGCTGCCGGTCCGGCCCCGCCAGCGGTCGCGCCCGGTCGCGGCGTCCAGCGAGTACACCGTCCCGAGGTAGTCCGCGACGTACACCGCCCCGCCGTCGACCGCCGGTGGGGTGAAGAGCACCACGGCCGCCTCGAACCGCCACCGCTCGGCCCCGGTCGCGGCGTCCAGCGCGTAGACCCGGGTACCGGAGGTCAGATAGAGCGTCCCGCCCAGCTCGACCGGCCGGGACGGCACCTCCTCGCCGAGCTGGAAGGCCCACCGCAGCCGCCCGCCGCGCGGGTCGACGCAGCGCAGCCGTCCCCCGCCGTAGTAGTACGCCGCACCAGCCACCAGCGCGGGCCCGGACTGCGGGTTCTCGTAGTCCTGCTGGGCGTCGTCGGCCCGCCACAGTTCGGCGCCGCTGGCGGCCGAACGGAGCTGTACGCCACCGCCCCTGATGCCGCAGCAGAGGACGCCGTCGGCGGCGTCCAGCGAGTAGATCCAGCCGTCCAGCGAGTTGCGCCAGCGCTCGGTGCCGTCGGCCACGTCGACGGTGTAGAGGTGCGGGCCATCGGCGGCGTGCACCCGTCCGGCGTCCACGGCCAGCGCCCAGGCCACGTCCCGGGTCTTGTAGCGGCGCTGCCCGGAGCCGATGTCCAGGGCGTGCACCTCGAAGCTGGAGACGAACAGGGTGCCTCCGGCGACCACGGGCGTCCCCCAGACGTCGTTGGACATCCGGAACCGCCACGGCCGCCAGCGGGGCGCGGGCGGGGCGGCCGGGGCGGCCCGCCTGACCCAGTCCGTGCCGGGTGCGGCGGCCCCGGTCACGACGGCGGCCTCCGCCCGCGGCCCGGGCCCTATCGGCACAGCGGCGCCCGCCAGCCGGATCTCTCCGGCGGCCGGGGCCCGGCGCTCGGCGATCTTCTCGGTGACCACCGAGGCGGGGCCCGGCGCCTGCTGAGGCACCGGCGGCGGCAGGACCGGCGGGGGCGGGGCGACGGTCCGGCGGGTGCGCTTGCGCTCGATCAGGTCCAGCGCGTTGGGCGGCAGCCAGTCCCCGGCCTCGCCGGCCGCGTCGTCCCGGGAGAACAGGTGCGGGGCCAGCTCGGCCTGGATCTGCGCGGGCGTCGGCCGGTTCTCGGCCGCGGGCCGCATGCAGGCGTGGACCAGGTCGGCCAGTTCGACCGGCAGACCGGACAGGTCGGCCTGGTCGCGGAGCAGCTGAAAGACCGTCTCCACCGGGTTGGCGCCCCGGTAGGGGGCGTGGCCGGTGGCGCAGAAGACCAGCAGCGAGCCGAGCGAGTAGACGTCGCTGGCGCCGGTCACGCTGCGGCTGTCCTTGGCCTGCTCCGGCGACATGTAGGCGGGGGTGCCGACCGCGACGTTGGTCATGGTGAGCCGGGAGCTGGAGACCCCGGCGGCGATCCCGAAGTCGATCACCCGGGGGCCGTCCTCGACCACCAGGACGTTGGACGGCTTGAGGTCGCGGTGCACCAACCCGGCCGCGTGGATGGACTGCAGGGCCTCGGCGATGCCCGCGATCAGCCAGCGGACGGCGTCCACCGGGAGCGGCCCGCAGTGGCCGATCAGCTCCTCCAGCGAGGGCGCGGGCACGTACGCGGTGGCCAGCCACGGCACCGGGGCGTCCGCGTCGGCGTCCACCACGGCGGCGGTGTAGAAGCCGCCCACCGTCTTGGCCGCCGCGATCTCCCGGGCGAACCGGACCCGGAACAGCTCGTCCTCGGCCAGCTCCCCCCGGACGGTCTTGATCGCGACCCGTCGGCCGGACGCGGAGCGCGCCAGGTAGACCAGTCCCATCCCGCCCGCACCGAGCCGCCCGAGCACCTCGAAGGGCCCGATCCGCCTCGGATCGTGCGCTGAAAGCTGGTCCACTCCGCTGCCACCTCCCCGTCCTGCGGCCACCCCGTCGGGGTGCGCCGCCCCCGATTCTCCAATGCCCGCGCCGCCTGATCCAATCTCCCCCGCCGCCGGGCGGATCGGTGCTGCTCGGGGCCCCCGGCCGGGCCGCGCCGGACCGGAACTGACGGACCGACGGCTCCCGGCCCGCCCGGTCACTCTGCGCGACCCGACCACCCCTCAGCCGACACCCCGTCACGCTGGGGCTCCGTCAGAACACGGGGGGGCATCGTTCGCCGGGACCGCAGCTGAATATCCGTCGGCTGATCACACCCCGGCTGGAGTAATAGTCACATCACCGAATCGCGCCAAGATCGTGCCACGGTAAGCTGACGGCATGACAGGACAAGTTCGCACCGTCGACGGTCGCGTCGCCGGGCGACGCGGACAGGAGACGCGGCAGAAGCTGCTCGACTGCCTCCGCGAGATGCTCAGCACGTCGCCTTACCGGGACGTCAAGGTCATCGACGTCGCCCGTATGGCGGGTACCTCCCCCGCGACCTTCTACCAGTACTTCCCGGATGTCGAGGGCGCTGTCCTCGAAATCGCCGAGGAAATGGCCGAGGACAGCGTGGAGCTCAAGGAGCTCCTCGATGGAAAGTCCTGGGCGGGAAAGACCGGCTTCACCACGTCGGAAGACCTGGTGGACGGATTTCTCGCCTTCTGGCGCAAGAACGATGCCATTCTCCGAGTGGTCACTCTCGGTGCAGCCGAAGGGGACAAGCGGTTCTTCAAGATCCGCATGAAGGTCCTCAACTCGGTGGCCGGACCGCTCGGTGAAGCCATCAAGGCCAACCAGGCCAAGACCGACAAGTCGGTCGATCCGGCCGCTCTCTCCGGGTCCCTGGTCTCGCTCCTCGCCTCGGCGGCGGAGCATTCCAAGGCCTTCACCGCCTGGGGCGTGAAGGTCAAGGACCTCAAACCCAACCTCGCCCTCCAGGTCTACCTGGGTGTGACGGGCAAGAAGCCGCCCAAGTAACCCACCCCGTCCACCCCGCGTGCTCCGTCCCGGTTTCCTGTCCGGGACGCGTCGGACGGCGGCCGTGTCCTCGGGGGAGGTTCGCCGACGTTGACCGCGCAGCACGCACAAACCCCACGAAGGGGCGGCCCACCCGGGCCGCCCCTTCCGCACGTGCTCAGCCGGCTACGGGCAGCGGACGACCTGCCCCGCGTACGCGAGCCCGCCGCCGAAGCCGAAGAGCAGGACCGGGTCACCGGTCCGCAGCTCGCCCCGTTCGACCAGCTTGCTCAGCGCCAGCGGGATCGAGGCGGCCGAGGTGTTGCCGGACTCCACCACGTCGCGGGCGACCACCGCGTCCTCGGCCAGCCCGAGCTTGTTCGCGATCGCGTCGATGATCCGCAGGTTGGCCTGGTGCGCGACGAAGCCGCGCAGCTCGGACGGCTCGATGCCGGCCTTGCGGCAGGTCTCCCGGGCCAGCGGGGCGAGCTGGGTGGTGGCCCAGCGGAACACGGTCTGGCCCTGCTGACTGATCGTCGGGTCCCAGCCGGTGATCACCACGGCGTCGCCCTTGTCGGGCTCGGAACCCCAGAGCACCGGACCGATCCCGGACTGCTCGTCAGGAACCGCCTCCACCACGGCGGCGCCGGCCCCGTCCGCGAAGATCACGCAGGTGGTCCGGTCGCTCCAGTCGATGGTGTCGGACATCCGCTCGGCGCCGATCACCAGCGCCCTGGTGGCCGAACCGGCCCGGATCGCGTGGTCGGCGGTGGCGAGCGCGTAGGAGAAGCCGGAGCAGACGGTGTTGATGTCGTACGCGGCGGGCGAGCGGATGCCCAGCCGGGCGGCGACGGCGGCGGCGGTGTTGGGGCTGCGCTCGACCGCGGTGCAGGTGGCGACCACCACCAGGTCGATCTGCTCGGGCAGCAGGCCGCTGTTGGCGAGGGCCTTCTGAGCTGCCTCGGTGGCCATGTCGACCAGCGTCTCGTCCTCGGCGAGGTGCCGGGACCTGATGCCGACCCGGGAGCGGATCCACTCGTCGTCGGTGTCGACCAGCAGGGCGAGGTCGTCGTTGGTGAGGACCTTCGGCGGCTGGAAGTGGCCGAGCGACACGATACGGGAGGCGGTCATACCGCCACTCAACAACGTTACCGACCGGTCCGTGGGTGACGCCCGGGTACAACGTCCAAGGTCGGAACCTGTAGGGGCCGGACAATAGCCCTTGCGGGGCATGGCCCTCCGAGCCGCCCGAAAAGGCGTCAGGCCGCCAATGAGGCGGCGTCCCCCATGACGATCATGGGCTTGGCGGCCGGGTCGAGCGCCTTGATCAGTTCGACCATCTGCGCCTCCGGCAGCGAGACGCAGCCGTGGGTGGGGCCGCCGTGGTCGACGTGCAGCCAGATGCCGGTGCCCTTGGCGACGCCCTCGGGGTACTTGGTGCTGAGCGGCGAGGTGCCGGCCACCCGGTTGTAGTTGATCGCCACCACGTAGTCGAAGGAGCCGGCCAGCGGTTCGCCGTTGAAGCCGTCGCCGTCGATCACGAAGTCGCTGTCCTGGTCGTACGGGAGCCTGCTGCCGGGGTCGGCCTTGCGGCCGCCCGCATCGGTCAGCGCGTAGATGCCGATCGGGCTGCGCAGGTCGCCCTGGCGGTGGTCGGTGGTCCAGCCCTTGTACGCGTTGTGGCCGGCCCAGGCCGCGCCGGGCTTCCAGCGGTTGTCGGCGGTCCGGCTCCAGAGCGTGACGCCGGTCTCCGAGGCGTTCTTGTCCTTGCCGGTGGCGACCACCAGCTGCCGGGTGTCGGCGGGGATCTGCGCGGTGAACTTGGGGCCGAGGCCGGGGATCACCGCCACGCTGCCGTCGCTCCGGTCGGAGCGGTCGGCGGCGGGCTGTTCGGTCCGCTGGCCGGCCTGGGCCGCTGCGGCGTCCGGGGTGGGGGTGGCCGACGAGGTGTCAGGGAGCGGCCGGTCCGGCATCCCGGCGGCGGCGACCTCGGTGACGGAGCGGCCGGGGCCGACGGTGAACCAGCCCGAGACGGCGGCCAGCAGCATCGCCGTACTGCCCATCAGGGCACGGCCACCACGTTTCTTCTTCGCCTTCCGGCGGTGCCCACGGGGCCTGGCCGCCGCAGCGGCGGGCTCGTCGGCCCGACTGCGGGGCTTGGCACGATGGGAACCGGACATACGGACGATCCTTCCAAAGCCGTGGGCCGAAACGGAACCCCTGGCGTGTGGTGAGCCTGTGAGCATACGCGCACCCGGAACACGCCACTGCCCTCCGAGCCGGTTCGGGCTCGGAGGGCAGTGTGACGGAGCAGTCAGAGGCGCATGGCCTGCGGGATCTCCCGGCGGCCGAGGTCCGGGCCCTCGTACTCGCGGATGATCTCGTACCGGGTGTTCCGCTCGACCGGGCGGAAGCCGGCGTCCCGGATCAGGTCGAGCAGGTCGTCGCGGCCCAGCTTGTTCGGGGTGCCGAAGTTGTCCGCGTCGTGGGTGATCTTGTACTCGACCACCGAACCGTCCATGTCGTCCGCACCGTGACTGAGCGCCAGCTGCGCGGTGGTGACGCCGTGCATCACCCAGAACACCTTGACGTGCGGGACGTTGTCGAACAGCAGCCGGGAGACCGCGAAGGTCTTCAGCGCCTCGGCGCCGGTGGCCATCTCGGTGCGGGCCATCAGCTTATTGCGGACCACGCCGTCCTTGGAGTCGTGGAAGTCGTGCTGGTAGCGCAGCGGGATGAAGACCTGGAAGCCGCCGGTCTCGTCCTGCAGCTCGCGCAGCCGGAGCACGTGGTCGACCCGGTGCCGGGGCTCCTCGATGTGCCCGTAGAGCATGGTCGAGGGGGTCTTCAGACCCTTCTCGTGCGCCAGGCGGTGAATGCGCGACCAGTCCTCCCAGTGGGTCTCGTGGTCGACGATGTGCTGGCGGACCTCCCAGTCGAAGATCTCCGCGCCGCCGCCGGTGAGCGACTCCAGACCGGCGTCGATCAGCTCGTCCAGGATCTCGCTGGCCGTCAGACCGCTGATCCGCTCGAACCAGTGGATCTCGGTGGCGGTGAACGCCTTCAGCGAGACGTTCGGCAGCGCGGCCTTCAACTCCCGCAGGCTGCGCGGGTAGTAGCGCCACGGCAGGGTCGGGTGCAGACCGTTGACAATGTGCAGCTCGGTCAGCGAGTCGACCTCCATCGCCTTCGCCAGCCGGACGGCCTCCTCGATCCGCATGGTGTACGCGTCCTTCTCGCCCGGCTTGCGCTGGAACGAGCAGTACGCGCAGGAGGCGGCGCAGACGTTGGTCATGTTGAGGTGACGGTTGACGTTGAAGTGGACCACGTCGCCGTTCTTCTCGGTCCGCACGTGGTGCGCCAGACCGCCGAGCCAGGCCAGGTCGTCGCTCTCGTAGAGCGCGATCCCGTCCTCGCGGGTCAGCCGCTCGCCCGCGTAGACCTTCGCCTCCAGCTCACGCTTCAGCCCTGCGTCCATGCGGTGACCTGCCTCCTCGTACCGTCGAAATTGACCTTCGCCGAGCCTACGCCTACACGGAGAGCAGCTCCGCGAGCAGGCTCGGATCGATGTTCCCACCGCTCACGACGGCGCCGAACACCCGCCCCTCCAGCTCGGCCGCGCGGTGGAAGTACGCCGCCGGGGCGACCGCGCCCGAGGGCTCGGCGACCAGCCGGCCGCGCCGGGCCAGCAGCGCCACGGTGTCCCTGATCTCCTGCTCGGAGACGGTGACGATGTCGTCCACGTACGCCTGGATGTGGTCGAACGGGAGCACCCCGACGCTGGGCGTGCGCAGCCCGTCGGCGATGGTCCGGTAGGTGTCCTTGGTGGGCCAGCTCAGCCGCTCGCCGGCCCGGAAGCTGGCCTGGGCGTCGGCGGCCAGCTCGGGCTCGACGCCGATCACCCGGACGCCCGGGCAGGCCAGCTTGAGCGCCGCGGCGGTGCCGCTGATCAGGCCGCCGCCGCTGACCGGCACCAGCACGGTGTCCAGCTCGTCGGGGGCGTCCTCGGCGATCTCCAGGCCGACCGTGCCCTGGCCCGCGATGATGTACGGGTCGTCGTACGGCGGCACCCAGACGTAGCCGTGCCGCTCGGCCAGTTCGGCGGGCAGGGTGTCCCGCTCGCCGGCCCCGACCAGGATCACCTCGGCGCCGAAGGCGCGGGTGTTCTCGACCTTGACGGTGGGTGAGACGTCCGGCATCACGATGACGGCCTTGATGCCGAGCAGCTGGGCGGCGTACGCGACGGCCTGGGCGTGGTTGCCGCTGGACTGCGCGACGACCCCACGGGCCCGCTCGGCCTCGGTGAGCGCGGCGAGCCGGTTGTACGCCCCGCGGATCTTGAACGCGCCGGTCGGCTGCAGGCCCTCCGGCTTGAGCCAGAGCGCCCGGTCCCCCTGCGCCGCCCACGGGCAGGGCATCAGCGGGGTCCTGACCGCCACTCCCGCGATCCGCTGCTGCGCCGCGCGCAGCTCCTCCAGGCCGATCAGTGCCATCGTCCGCTACTCCCCTGGTTCCAAAGGCAGTTCACTGACCCGGTTCTCCCACTTGGTGGAGAGAACGACGGTGGTCCTGGTCCGGGCCACGCCCTTGGTGCCGGACAGCCGCTTGACCACCGACTCCAGGCCCTCCACGTCGGAGACCCGGACCTTGAGCATGTACGAGTCGTCGCCCGCGATGAACCAGCAGTCCTCGACCTCGCCGAGGTCCTTCAGCCGGTGCGCCACGTCCTCGTGGTCGGCGGCGTCGGTGAGCTGAAGGCCGATCAGGGCGGTGACCCCGAAGCCCAGCGAGGCCGGGTTGACGGTGGCGCGGTAGCCGGTGATCACCCCGGCCTGCTCCAGCCGGTTGATCCGGTCCGTCACGCTCGGGCCCGACAGGCCGACCAGGCGGCCCAGTTCGGCGTAGGACGCGCGGCCGTTCTCCCGGAGCGCCTGGATGAGCTGTCTGTCCACCGTGTCCATGTATCCGCCCGCGTCCTTCCGAACCTCTCCAGACCCACAGATCATTATCCGGATTCGAAGGTGTCACACCTGGATCGACCCGGATATCGCAATGAACATACCTTCCCCGGGCCGCTCCGCTTACGCGACCTTCCCCCCGTCGCCCAACTCGCCTGCCCAGCGCCGGTACAGCGTGTGTGTCACACCCACCGCGTCGAGCACCCGGCCGGCCACGAAGTCCACCAGTTCCCGGGCCGTGGAGCCCCCGGCGTAGAAGCCCGGCGCGGCCGGCAGCACCACCGCGCCCTGCGCGTCCAGCTCCACCAAGTGCTTCAACGTCACCCCGTTGAGGGGTGTCTCGCGCAGGCAGAGCACCAGCGGCCGACGCTCCTTCAGGGTGACGCTGGCCGCCCGCTGGAGCAGGTCCTTGCTCAGCCCCAGCGCGATCCCGGCCACCGCCCCGGTGGTGGCCGGCACCACCAGCATCCCCTTCGCCGGGTACGAGCCGCTGGACGGCCCCGCCGCGAAGTCCCCGGCCGCCCAGTACCGGACACCGTCCAGCTCCTCGGTCCCCAGCCACTCGGCCAGATCGGCCCGCCAGTGCGCGTCCCGGAACGAGATCCCGGTCTCGTCCAGGATGGTCAGCCGGGCCGCCCGGCTGACCACCAGATCGACCGTCTCCCCGGCCGCCAGCAGCGCGCGGATCACCGAGGCGGCGTACGGCGTCCCGGACGCCCCGGAGACTCCGACCACCCAGGGCTGACGTGGCGTCTGCTGCTGATCACTGCTCATACCGGGCACGATAGTCCGGCCGAGCGGTTACCGACCGAGCGACAGCGTCCGGTCCGGACGGCCGTCGGCGCCCACGTCGATCAGGTGGACCCGGCTGTCACCGGTGACCAGCCGGACCCGGTCCGGGCCGTCCCAGGCCACCTCGTTCAGACCGTTCACGTAGTCGTCCCCGTTGAAGTAACCGACCTTCCAGCGCCGGGCGGTCACCCCGCTGCCGGACTCCACCGAGACCCACCAGAGCGGGTCAATCATCGCTGCCCCTTCCTCGACCACCAGGCGGCGGCCGCTGCCGTCGGGGGCGGCCAAGGTCTTGGTCCGCTCGGGGTCCTCGAAGCCGTCCATCAGGTAGAACGGCATCGAGACGAACAGCAGCAGGGCCGCCACGAGCGACGTGCCCACCTTGATCCAGGTGTCCTCGCACCCGAGCAGCACAGCTGACAGCAGCGCCAGCAGGACCACCGGGAACACGAGCCCCGGCTGGTGCAGTCCGCGCAGCAGCACGAACCCGCCGTCCTGCCGGTTCAGCCAGCCGATCAGCTCGACCGTCACCGTCGCCGCCACCACCCCGAGCAGCCCTCGTACCCAACGCCGCCGTGACACGATCGCCCCCTTGATCATCCGGATCACGCTCGCGGCACCGTACCGGAAAGGGTGTCCCGTCCCGGTAAAGGGCGTCAGCCCGCCTGGGTGAGCACGGTCGCCTCGATGGCGCGCAGCAGCCGCTCCATCTCGGCCGGGGTGAACAGGTGGGTGTCGGCGGTCATCGCGATCTCGATCCCGTCCGGCTTGTCGGCCATGTGCAGGACGTAGCTGACGGTGCCGCCGTGGTCGGTCGCGGGCTCCCAGCTGAGGGTCGACTCCCCGGCGGTAACGGGGGACCAGTCGGCCGCGGCCGGTTCGAGGGTGGCCACCCGCTGGTCGTTGTACCAGCAGGACCGTTCGAAGACGACGCCCGCGTCCTCGGCGTACGGGGCGAGGTCGGCCTCCAGGGCGCGCTTGTCGTAGTAGGCGCTGCGGTAGGTGGCCAGCGAGGCGCTCCTGGTCCGGGCCAGCAGCTCCCCGAAGTCGGCGGCGTCCTCGGTGCGGACCGCGAGGTAGCCCTCCATCGCGAGTGGTCCGCTGGCCTGGCCGAGGCCGCTGTGGAAGCGGTTGTTGACCATCAGCTGGAGTCCGCACCGGCCGGTGCCGGCCCAGTCGGCCATGGTCTCGGCGGTGGCCGCGAGCAGGACGGTCGCCGAGCCGGCCCGGTGGGTCTCGCAGACCCGGGCGAGTGCGCCCGGCAGCGCGGGCGAGAGCAGGTGGGCCCGGCGGTAACGGGGTGCCCCGGGCACGGCGGCGGCCGGGGTGACCTGCGGGGCGCGGGCGCCGGCCGCCGCCGAGCGCCACTGCCGCCGGGCCGCCGCGTCCAGCCGCCGTCCTCGGGGGGAGGTCTGCTCGGCCGCCTGCTCCAGCGGCTGGAGCACCCCGGCCTCCTCGGCCCCGGCCCGGACCTCGGCCGGGTCCGCCCCGAGGCTCAGCGCCTGCAGATCGCCCTGGAGCCGCGGCAGGCCCCAGGCGTCGGCCGCCGTGTGGGAGAAGATCACCACCACGTGGTGGACCAGCCCCTCGGCGACCACCGCGCCGAACCGCACCGGCCACTCCCCGGCGTAGTCGAAGGCCCGCCCCCAGAGCTCGTCCCGCAGCGCGGCCCCGATCCCGGCCGCCTGCTCCGGCGTGCCGTGGCGCAGGTGCAGTGGTGCGGAGCCGTCCCCGTCCAGCTGCTGGCGCAGCTCGCCGTCCGGCCCGGCCACCACCCGGGTGCGCAGGGCGTCGTGGACGTACAGCAGCCCGCTGAACGCCCGCTCGATCACCTCCAGCGGCATACCGCCCGGGACCGGTCCGTCGAGCGGCACGTTGTACGCGTGGTCACCCGGTCTCAGCTTCTGCAGCGCATTCCAGATGGCGTGCTGACCCCAGGTCACGGGGCCTTCCCCGCTCCGTGCTGCCGTGCAGGAGACCCGCAACGTCGTGACTTCGGTCTTCACCCGAACTCCCTCGCGTCCTAAAGGCAGCGGACAAGCCGGGCTGCCGACCGGGAGGGTGAGGAGGAGCCGGGCCCAGCACGCCCGGCGGTGCCAGGGAACCTACAGTTCGCCGCTGTGGCGGGCAAGATGGGCGTCATGCCGCCGACGCTGATCGACCTCACCCACCCGGTCACCACCGGGATGCCGGTGTACCCGGGCGACCCGGCCGTGTCGCTGCGACCCGCGCTCACCACGGCCGCCGACGGGGTCAACGTGCTTTCGCTGCACCTGGGTTCGCAGTCCGGCACACACGTGGACGCGCCGTACCACGTGGACGTGACCTGGCCGACCCTGGACGGGCTGCCGCTGGGCCTGTTCACCGGCCGAGCCGTGCTCGCCGACCTGCGCGGGCTGGCCCCGCGCACCGGGGTGACGGCCGGTCAGCTCGCCCCCGCGCTGGCCGCCGTGACGCCCGGCGCCGTCCTGCTGCTGGCCACTGGGTGGCACCGGTACTGGGCCACCGACCACTACTACGCGCACCCCTGGCTCACCCCAGGCGCCGCCGAGGCGATCGCCGCCGCCGGGGTGCGCAGCGTGGGCGTGGACGCGCTGAGCATCGACCCGACCCCCGATCCGGGCCCGGCCGACCCGGCGGTGGCCGCGCTGCTCGCCGACCTGACCGACGAGCACGACCCCGCCCCGGACGTACCCACCCTGGCCGCCCACCGGGCGCTGCTCGGCAGCCCGGGCGGCGCCGTCCTGTGCGAGAACCTGACCGACCTGACGCCGCTGCTCGACGCCTCGGCCGCCGGTCTCGCGGTCACGGTCTCCTTCTTCCCGCTCCGGCTCACCGCCGCCGACGGCGCCCCGGTCCGGGCCGTCGCCCGGCTGGGGTAGGGGCTGTCTCTTGGATCGGGCCGGATCAGCGGGCGGCGTTGGGGTGCGTGGCTCGGCGGTGCCGAGGAGGGAGCCTGATGCAGCGCATCGGCGACCGACGAGAAGCCGGCGAAGGGCCCCTCCTGCCCGATGCCGGGCAGGAGGGCGCGTGCCCCGGCGGCGGCCGCCCGGCCCGATCCAAGAGACAGCCCCTGGTTCCGGCGTCTCGCCTCCCGGGTCGTCCACTTGCCTCAGTCGAACATGTGTCAGGTGTGATCCCGATCTGTCGACCGGGTGACCGGACCGCCCCGAGCGGCTGGCCCGGGCCGGATCGGGATACTCCTCCCGGCATGAACCGAACCAAGAAGTTCGCGGCGACCGTCGGTCTCGGCCTCGCCCTCACCCTCAGCTGCGCCGCCCCGGCCCTGGCCGACGACTGCGACGGCCACGGCCCGGCGCAGCAGGAGGAGCAGTACGCCCCCGACTTCGCCGGCGGCGGCACCACCTGCGTGAACACCGGCGGGGCCAGCGCCTCCGCGATCGTGGTGGGCTCGCCCGGCGTGCTCTCCGGCAACAACATCCAGATCCCGATCAGCATCCCGATCAACATCTGCGGCAACTCCGTCGGCTGACGCATCGACCTTCCACCACCGGAGGGCCGCGACCGGGGCATCCCGGCCGCGGCCCCCTCTTGGTCTAGACCATCCCCCGGCGGCGGCGCTAGGCTCCCGCCATGGCAGAGATCATCGGGGTGATCGAGCGGCTGTGGCGCTACCCGGTCAAGTCGACCGGGGGCGAGCGACTCGGCTCCGTGGAGGTGGACGAGCGCGGGCTCGCCGGAGACCGGCTGTACGCGGTCCGGGACAGCACCGGCAGACTCGGCTCCGGGAAGAACACCCGGCGGTTCCGCCGGATGGACGGCCTGCTCCGCCTCGGCTCCCGGCTCGGCAACCGGCTGACCGCCCCCGAACTGCTCGACCCGCTGGGCCGCCCCGTGGCGGACCCGAACGCCTTCCTGTGCGCCTACCTCCAGCGGGACGACGTCGAACTCGCCCGCGAGGACACGGTTTCGCACTTCGACCAGCTGCCCGTCAGCGTGCTCACCACCGCCACCCTGGACTGGATCCGGGCGGCCCTGCCGGGCACCGTGGTGGACGAACGCCGGTTCCGCCCCAACATCCTGCTCCGCACCCCGCCGGGCACCGCCCCGTTCGTCGAGGACGGCTGGTTCGGCCACTCGGCCACCACCCCCGGCGGCTTGGCCCTCGCCTTCGTCCAGGCCAGCGAACGGTGCGTCATGTCCGGTACGGCCCAACCCGGCCTGCCGCACGCCCCCGAGATCCTCAAGGCCCTCACCCAGGCCCACGACGCCCGCCTGGACGCCCTGGCGACCGTCACCCATCCCGGGCACCTGCGGGTCGGCGACCACCTCACGCTCGGCTGACGCTCGCTAAGGTCTCGGCCATGACTGATCACACATCAGGGCCGCGGCGGCGCACCGCTCTCGGCCTCCGGGGGCTGATGGCGTGCGCGGCGCTCGCCCTGACGGGCTGTACGTCAGCACCGGCTCCCGCACCGCCGCCACCACCCACTTCGGCCTCGCCCACACCCTCCCCCACGGTGTCCTGGGGCTCGCCGGCCTTCCCGGGGATCGGGACCGACGAGATCATGGGGCGGATCGCCACCCGGTGGGGCCTGTCGGTCGAGCGGCACCCGGCGAGGGAGGGCATCCCGGGCCGGCTGGAGGCGAAGAAGGTGCTGCCGGAGGGCTTCACGCTCTGGGTACGGCTGAACCGCGACGCCGGCGGGCATCCGCACCGGGTGGAGTGCATGGCGGAGAACTCCGTCTCGCCCCAGGTCGCGGCCACCCTGGCCGAGTGTGCGGAGATCACCTTCGACGGCACCGCGACCCCGCGACCGAGGACCTGGATCGCCGAGCAACTCGCCCTCGCCGCAAAGCCGGACGGTCCGCACGAGTCGGTCGGCACCCTGGCCGACAGCGGCTTCGACCTGCGGCTGGTGGCCCGTACCTCCTCCACCATCCTGACCATCACCCGCACCGCACCGTAGAACCCGGCCCCCGGCTGCCGGACCGTCAGGCGCCGAGGCCGTGCAGCAGGGTGTCGACGATCCGGGTGGCGAGCGCCTCCGGGTCCTGGCCGGCCACGTCCCGGCCCGCCGGGCCGGTGCCGTGCAGGCTCTCGCCGATCAGGGCGTAGAGGACCCGGCAGATCCATCCCAGGTCCGCGTCGGGGGCGAACACGCCCTCGGCGCGGGCCCGGCCGAGGAGTTCGAGGCAGCGGCGGTCGATCTGCTCGTGCAGCTCGGCGGCCTGCGCGCTCTGGGCGGCGGCCGGGCCGAGCGCGAAGCCCCAGGCGCCCTTCACCCGAAGGACGTTGGCGGTGGCGCGGTGCAGGGCGACCAGCGGCGGGGCGTCCTCGGGGTAGGCGTCCTCGATGGCCTGGAAGAGCTGCCGGGCGGCCGAGGCGGCCAGCGCCTCGATCAGCGCCTGGCGACTGGCGAAGCGCCGGTGCACCGTGGTCCTGGCCAGGCCGGAGGCCTCCGCGATCTGCTCCATCGAGGCGGCCGGATTCTCGGTCAGCACCCGCTCGGCGGCCTCCAGGATCGCGCGCACGCTGCGCTCCGCGTCGGCCCGCAGCGGGCGACCCGTCGTACTGCTGCTCATGCGCTCCTCCTCCTGTGCACCCTCCCCGGGAACGATACACACGGATATCTGCATCATTGCTGTTGCAGTTCTACGGATAACAGCTACTCTCATGTTGCAGATATCGGACGATCGCAGGAGCACCCCATGAGCCCCACCGCCCTGGTCACCGGCGCCTCCTCCGGCCTCGGTGCCGAGTTCGCCGCCCAGCTCGCCGCCCGCGGGCACGACGTGATCCTCACCGCCCGCTCCGCCGACCGGCTGACGGCGCTCGCCGAGCGGCTGCGCACCGCCCACGGCGTCCGGGCCGAGGTGGTGGTCCAGGACCTCGCGCAGCCCGACGCCGCCCGGCGGATCGCCGCCGAGCTGGCCGAACGCGGCCTGACCGTGGACCTGTTGGTGAACAACGCCGGGTTCGGCACCTGCGGCCGGTTCGAGGAGACCGACGGGCAGCGCGACCACGACCAGCTGATGGTCAACGTGGTCGCCCTGGTCGACCTCACCCACGAGCTGCTGCCTGGCATGCTGGCCCGCGGCTCCGGCGCGGTGGTCAACGTCGCCTCGGTGGCGGCCTTCCAGCCCTCGCCCTACTTCGCCGTCTACAGCGCGTCCAAGACCTTCGTGCTCAACTTCGGCCTCGCGCTCCGCCAGGAGTACCGCCGCCGGGGCATCCGGGTGCTCACCCTCTGCCCGGGCCCGGTGGAGACCGGCTTCTTCGACGTGATCGGCACCCGGGAGGCCGCCGTGACGGGCTCCTTCACCACCCCGGAGCCGGTCGTCCGGGCCGCTCTGCGCGCGCTCGACCGCGACCGCGCGTACGTCACGCCGGGCCTCACCAACGCCGTGACCGCACACCTCTCGCCGCGCCGCCCGCGCACCTTCGTCACGGCCGTGGCCGAGCGCCTGGCCCGGCGGGTGCTCAGCGCCCCGATCCGGCCCCGCGCGGAGGCCACGACCGTCTGACGGCGGATCAGTGCGGGATGGCGGCGATCAGCTCGTGCGCGCCCTGCCGCTTGAGGGCGAGGGCGACCGAGGTCCCGAGGTCCTCGGGGCTGAGCGCGCCCGCCCACTCGTGGGCGTCCAGGATCCGCTTGCCGTCCGGGGAGAAGACCCGGCCGCGCAGGGCGAGCCGGCCGTCCGGTTCGGCGGTCGCGTAGCCGGCGATCGGGCTGTTGCAGTGGCCCTGCAGGACGTGCAGGAACATCCGCTCGGCCGTCGCCTCCCGCCAGGTGTCGTGATGCCCGAGGCCGGCCACGGTCTCGATGGCGGCGTGGTCGTCCTCCCGGCACTGCAGGGCGAGCACGCCCGCGCCGATCGGCGGGCACATGGAGTCCAGCGGGAGGATCTCGCTGATCCGGTCGCTCTCGCCGATCCGCTCGAGGCCGGAGGCCGCCAGCAGCAGGGCGTCGGCCTCGCCGGCCGCCAGCTTCGCCAGCCGGCTGTTGGCGTTGCCCCGGATCGGTACGCACACCAGGTGCGGGTGCGAGGCGGCGAGCTGGGCGATCCGGCGTACCGAGGAGGTGCCGATCCGGCTGCCGGGCGGGAGCTGGTCCAGCGTCAGGCCCTCGGGGTGGATCACCGCGTCGCGGATGTCGTCGCGCCGCAGGTAGCCGGCGAAGACCGTGCCGGCCGGCAGCGGCCGGTCGGCGGGCACGTCCTTGAGGCAGTGCACCGCGAGGTCGGCCTCGCCGGCCAGCAGCGCCTGGTCGACCTCCTTGGTGAACGCGCCCTTCCCGCCCAGCTTGGCCAGGTCGCCCATCCACCGGTCGCCGGAGGTGACCACCGGCACCACCTCGGTCACGACCCCCGGGTGCAGCACGGCGAGCTCGGCCCGGACCCGCTCCACCTGGGCGAGCGCCATCGGCGAGGAGCGGGACACGATCCTGATCAACTCAGCGGCAGCCATGGCGACATGATAGGCCGTCAGCCCGCCTGCTCCTGCACCAGGCAGAACGGGTGACCCGCCGGGTCCACGTACACCCGCCAGCCGGTCTCGGCGTCCTTGCGGACCGCGCCCAGCTCCAGCACCCGGGCCTCGGCCGCGTCCAGGTCCGCGACCTCGAGGTCCAGGTGGAGCTGCTGCGGGTGGGCCGGGTCCGGCCACATCGGCGGGCGGTAGTCCTCCACCCGCTGGAAGCCGAGCACCATCCCACCGGGCGCGTGCACCGTCGACCAGTACTCGTCCAGCGACCAGCGCGGGTCGGGGCGGTCCACCTCGCCGCCGAGCAGGGCGGCGTAGAAGTGCGCCAACCCGGCGGGGTAGTGACAGTCGAGCACCACGCACTGCAGCTTGCCGATCATCGGGACCACTCCTGGAGCAGACGGGGACCTGTGCCCCTCCAGCATCCCGCCGACCGGGCCGGACCGGCCGAGGACACGGTGACGTTCAGCCCGGACGCCCAAGGGGACGATGTACTACGAGTAGTACGCTGGTCCCATGGCTACCTCCAGCGAAGTGCCGGCGCGTGAGCTCAACCAGCAGACCGCCCAGATCCTCGCCCGGGTGGAGGCCGGCGAGACGGTCACGGTCACCAAGAATGGCCGCCCAGTCGCCATACTGCGGCCGTACGGCCTGGACGACCCGCCCTCCTACGGGTTCCGCACCGACCCGATGGGCGAGGACCCGTACTTCCAGGAACCGCCGACCATCGAGTTCGAACCGATGGACGTGGACGAGCAGGATGACCTGATGCGGCAGGGGTTCGGCCTTGACTGACCGCCCCGACCTCGCGGTCGCCGTCGCCGACACCTCCGGCCTGCTGGCGTTCTTCAACCCGCGCGACCCGCACCACGGCCAGTGCCGCCTGGCGCTCCGTCAGCTCGGCCACCTGGTCGTTCCGCCCTTCGTGCTGGCCGAGCTGGACTACCTGCTGACCGCGCGAGCCGGCAGCCCGGCGGCGCTCAGCGCCCTCGGCTACATCTCACAGGGCGTGCTCCGCTCGCGCTTCGAGGTGCCCGAGGTCGGCGCGCACCTCCCGGCCGCACGGGCGGTCATGCAGACCTATCCCGACATCGGGCTCACCGACGCCATGAACGTCGTCCTGGCGCGGGAGTTCCGTACGTCCTGCCTGCTCACCCTCGACGTCAAGCATTTCCGGTTGGTCCGGCCCCTCACCGCGCACCCCGCGTTCCGGCTGCTCCCGCTCGACCTCTGAGGCTCAGAGGCTGAGCCCCCGCAGGATCAGGTCCAGCAGGGCGAAGGCGAAGAGGGACATGCCGACGAAGCCGTTGGTGGTGAAGAAGGCGCGGTTCAGCTTCGAGAGGTCGTGCGGCTTGACGATGGTGTGCTCGTAGACGAAGGCCGCCGCGACCACGGCCAGGCCGACCCAGAAGGCCGGGCCCGCGTCGGAGAGGAGGGCGTACCAGACGAGCAGGGCCAGCGTCACCGCGTGGCAGGCGCGGGCGCCGTACAGGGCGGCGGGGACGCCGAAGCGGGCGGGGAAGGAGCGGACGCCCTCGGCGCGGTCGGCGGTGACGTCCTGGGTGGCGAAGATCAGGTCGAAGCCGCCGATCCAGATGCCGACGGCGAGGCCGAGCACGACCGCGTCCCAGGACCAGCTGCCGGTGACGGCGAGCCAGGCGCCGATCGGGCCCATCGCCTGGGCCAGGCCGAGGATCGCGTGCGGGAAGTCGGTGAACCGCTTGCCGTACGGGTAGACCACCATCGGGACGACGGCGACCGGGGCGAGGACCAGGCAGAGCGGGTTGAGCAGTGCCGCGGAGCCGAGGAAGACCAGCAGCGCGACGCCCGAGCCGACGTACGCGGTGCGCATCGAGACGGCGCCGGTGACCAGTTCGCGGTTGGCGGTGCGCGGGTTCCGGGCGTCGATCTCGCGGTCGATGATCCGGTTGGCGGCCATCGCGAAGGTGCGCAGGCCGACCATGCAGACGGTGACCAGGGCCAGCGTGCCCCAGTGCATCCGACCGTCCGTCAGGTACATCGCGGTGAAGGCGGCGATGTAGGCGAACGGCAGGGCGAAGATCGAGTGCTCGATCAGGACCAGGTTGAGGAAGGCCCGGACCTTGTTCGGCGGGACGGCGGCGATCGCGCTCACAGCCCGTACTCCTTCCAGCGTGCGGTGACCAGGGCGGCGGTCTCCGGGTCGGAGCTGACCATCTCGGGCCAGCCGCCGTCCCGGGTGTAGCCCTCCTCGGGCAGCTTGCGGGTGGCGTCGATGCCCGCCTTGCCACCCCAGAACTGCTGGTAGGAGGCGTGGTCCAGGTGGTCCACCGGGCCCTCGACCACGGTCAGGTCGCGGCTGTAGTCGGTGTTGCCCAGGGCCCGCCAGGCGACCTCCTGGTAGTCGTGCACGTCGCAGTCGGCGTCCACCACGATGATCAGCTTGGTCAGCGACATCATGTGGGCGCCCCAGATCGCGTGCATGGTCTTCTGGGCGTGCTTGGGGTACTTCTTGTCGATCGAGACGATCACGCAGTTGTGGAAGCCGCCCGCCTCGGGGAGGTCGTAGTCCACGATGTCCGGGATGATGATCTTGAGCAGCGGGAGGAAGAACCGCTCGGTGAACTTCCCCAGCGGCCCGTCCTCGGTCGGCGGCCGGCCGACCACGATCGACTGCAGGATCGGCCGCTTCCGCATCGTCACGCAGTCGATGGTCAGCGCCGGGAACGGCTCCTGCGGCGTGTAGAACCCGGTGTGGTCGCCGAACGGACCCTCGGGCAGCATCTCCCCGGGCTCCAGCCACCCCTCCAGCACCACCTCGGCGTCGGCCGGCACCTGGAGCGGGACGGTCTTGCAGTCCACCATCCGCACCCGCTCGCCGGCCACGAAGCCCGCGAACAGGTACTCGTCGATGTCACCGGGCAGCGGCGCGGTGGCCGCGTACGTCACGGCGGGCGGACAGCCGAAGGCGATCGCGACCGGCAGCCGCTCGCCGCGCTTGGCGGCCACCGCGTAGTGGTTGCGGCTGTCCTTGTGGATCTGCCAGTGCATCCCGATGGTCCGCTTGTCGTGCCGCTGCAGGCGGTACAGACCGAGGTTGCGGATGCCGGAGTCCGGGTCCTTGGTGTGGGTCAGGCCCAGGTTGAAGAACGAGCCGCCGTCCAGCGGCCAGGTGAACAGCGCCGGGAGCTGGTCGAGGTCGACCTGATCGCCCGTCAGCACCACCTCCTGGACCGGCGCGTCCGAGGACTTCACGTTCTTCGGCGGCACGTGCGCCATCGAGGCCAGCTTGCCGAACGCGTCCCGGAAACCGGTGAAACCCTGCGGCAGTTCCGGCTTGAGCAGCCCGGCGATCTTCTCCGAGATCTCCTCCGGGCCCTTCAGGCCGAGCGACTTGGCGAGCCTGCGCTCGGTGCCGAAGACGTTCATCGCCAGCGGCATCGAGCAGCCCTTGACGTTCTCGAACAGCAGCGCGGGGCCCTTGGCCTTCTGCACCCGGTCGACGATCTCGCCGATCTCCAGGTGCGGATCGACTTCGGTCTTGATCCGCTTGAGGTCGCCCTCACGCTCCAGGGCCCGGAGAAACGAACGGAGATCGTCGTATGCCATGCAGGCCAGTATCCGATACGGACTACTCTGGCCACGCCAAGAGGGCCCCACCTGTCGTAACTCCGGGGGAGATCGCACCGTGTTGAGGATTCTGCCGCCACTGCTCCTGCTCGCCCTCTGGATCTGGGCGTTCATCGACTGCCTGACCACTCCGGAGCAGGAGGTGAAGCACATGCCCAAGGTGATCTGGGTGATCGTCGTGCTGCTCTTCCCGCTGGTCGGCTCGATCGCCTGGCTGGCCATCGGCAAGCGGCGCGACGGCCTGGCCTCGGCCCGGAGCGCGAGCCGCTCGGCCGGCCGCCAGGTGGCACCGGACGACAACCCCGAGTTCCTCGCCTCGCTGAAGAAGGACCAGCGCGACCGGGACGCCGAGCTGCTCAAGCAGTGGGAGGCCGACCTGCGCCGCCGCGAGGAGGAACTGCGCGACAAGGGCGACGAGGGGAACCCCGACAAGCGCTGACCTGCTTTGGCGCATCCCTACGAGCCGGGATACCCCTCGGTAGCCGGTGCGACCGCCCCTCCGAAGCTCCCGAATACTCCACCTGACCTGCGCGTTTCCCCCTGCGGCAGGCACCCCTGGGACCCAGTATCGCGGCCCGGCCGACCTTTCGGCCGGGCCGCTTTCTGTGCAGCCCTGACAGCTTCTGGCGCCCGACCTTGTACGGAATCGACGCCGAGCCGAGGCCATGATCCCTCGTACTGTCGTAGGTGAAGAAGTGTTCGCAGCGACCGGCCCGCCACAGCGGCCCGCCGCCGGACAGTTCCCTCAGACTTGGAGTGGTTCGAGATGACGGTTCTGCACGAGGCGCCCGCCGGTGGCGAGATCCCGGGGTCCCCGGCCGACGCCCGGGGGCGAGTGGCCGAACTGCACGAACTCCGCGCCCAGGTGCTGCGCGGCCCCAGCGACAAGGCCACCGAGGCCCAGCACGCCAAGGGCAAGCTGACGGCCCGTGAGCGGATCGACCTGCTGCTGGACGAAGGCTCCTTCCGCGAGGTCGAGCCGCTGCGCCGGCACCGCGCCACCGGCTTCGGCCTGGAGGCCAAGAAGCCGCACACCGACGGCGTGATCGTCGGCTGGGGCACCGTGCACGGCCGCACCGTCTTCACCTACGCCCACGACTTCCGGATCTTCGGCGGCGCGCTGGGCGAGGCCCACGCGCAGAAGATCCACAAGATCATGGACATGGCCATCGCGGCCGGTGCCCCGCTGGTCTCCCTCAACGACGGCGCCGGCGCCCGCATCCAGGAGGGCGTCACCGCCCTCGCGGGCTACGGCGGCATCTTCCAGCGCAACACCCGCGCCTCCGGCGTCATCCCGCAGATCTCGGTGATGCTCGGCCCGTGCGCCGGTGGCGCCGCGTACTCCCCCGCGCTGACCGACTTCATCTTCATGGTCCGCGAGACCTCGCAGATGTTCATCACCGGTCCCGACGTGGTCCAGGCCGTCACCGGCGAGAAGATCAGCCAGAACGGCCTCGGCGGCGCCGACGTGCACTCCGGCGTCTCCGGCGTCTCGCACTTCGCCTACGACGACGAGCAGAGCTGCATCGAGGAGGTCCGCTACCTCCTCTCGCTGCTCCCGCAGAACAACCGCGAGATGCCGCCGGCCGCGCCGACCGACGACCCGGTGGACCGCCGCAACGACTCCCTGCTCGACCTGGTCCCGGCCGACGGCAACCGCCCGTACGACATGCGCAAGGTGATCGAGGAGATCGTCGACCACGGCGAGTTCCTGGAGATCCACGAGCGCTGGGCCACCAACGTGCTGTGCGTGCTGGCCCGGATCGACGGCCACGTCACCGGCATCATCGCCAACCAGCCGCAGTCGCTGGCCGGCGTGCTCGACATCAACGCCTCCGAGAAGGCCGCGCGCTTCGTCCAGATGTGCGACGCCTTCAACATCCCGCTCGTCACCATGCTCGACGTCCCCGGCTTCCTGCCCGGCGTCGACCAGGAGCACGACGGCATCATCCGGCACGGCGCCAAACTGCTGTACGCCTACTGCAACGCCACCGTGCCGCGCATCCAGCTGATCCTGCGCAAGGCGTACGGCGGCGCGTACATCGTGATGGACTCGCGCTCGATCGGCGCCGACCTGTCCTTCGCCTGGCCCACCAACGAGATCGCCGTGATGGGCGCCGAGGGTGCCGCCAACGTGATCTTCCGCCGGGACATCAACGGCGCCGAGGACCCCGAGGCGATGCGCGCGCAGAAGATCAAGGAGTACAAGACCGAGCTGATGCACCCCTACTACGCCGCCGAACGCGGCCTGGTGGACGACGTCATCGACCCGGCCGAGACCCGCGCCGTGCTGGCCTCCTCGCTCGCCATGCTCCGCACCAAGCACGCCGACCTGCCGAGCCGTAAGCACGGCAACCCGCCGATGTAACGCGCCGTTGCGCTGCTCGGAACCCTTCAGACTTCAAGACGCGGGAGAACTGACCTCATGACCGCCAACGCCGAACCGCTGCTCCGCATCGTCCGTGGCACCCTGTCGGACGAGGAACTCGCCGCCCTGACCGCCGTCCTGATGGCCCGTGCAGCCGCGGCCCACACCGCCACCGCGGCCCCCGTCGAGCCCATCGCCACCTGGTCGCGCATCGAGCGCCGCCCGGCCTACTACTCCCCCGTCAGCTGGCAGCAGGCCGCCTAACCGCTGCGCTCAGCCACCAGGGGCTCGGGGCTCTGCTGATGTGCGGCTCCGCCGCGTGGGCGACGCCGACCTCAGGAGCGTTCGACGTGCTTACGGGGTCAGGCACTTTCGCAGTGACCCCGGCGCCAGATCTCCTCGCAGTTCCCCGAGCCCCTGGATAGTGCAACTTACGCTGCTGCCAACGTTTTCCGCCCCGCGTGCATGACGCTGAGGTTGGCCTCCAGGCGGGTGGGGTCCTGGCAGAGCCACAGCCGGACGGCCGCGCCGAGGATCGCGCTGGCCGAGCCGAGCCGGACCCCCGTCAGCTGGGCCACCCGGGCGGCGGCCAGCACGAGCAGGTCGGCCAGGGCCGCGGGCAGCCAGACGGTCTGCGCGCACGGCGCCGGCGGCGCGAGCGCCGCCAGCAGCCGGTAGGCGTCCGCCTGCCGGTGCAGCATCGGCAGGACGTCGAGCAGTCCGTCCGCCATCACTTCCGACACGTCGCTCCGATGGCTCTGGGCGAGCCGGCGGAGCAGCGCTCTCTCCGCAGCGGTGATTCGGACGGTCAGCATGACCTCGTCGCACTCCAGCATGGTGCGGCCCTCCTCGCGGATTTGGCGGAACGGACGGGTCGTCAGACTCCGGCGTACGAGTGCTTACCCGTGACGAAGATGTTGACGCCGTAGTAGTTGAACAAGAAGCAGGCGAAGGCCAGCAGCGCCAGGTAGGCGGCCTTGCGGCCCTTCCAGCCGGCGGTCGCCCGGGCGTGCAGGTAGCAGGCGTAGAAGACCCAGGTGATGAAGGACCAGGTCTCCTTCGGGTCCCACTCCCAGTACTTGCCCCAGGCCGCCTCGGCCCAGATCGCCCCGGCCACGATGGTGAAGGTCCAGAGCGGGAAGACGATCGCGTTGATCCGGTACGAGAGCTTGTCGAAGGTGGCGGCGGCGGGCAGCCGCTGCCAGATCGAGGCGGGGGTGCCGAGCGGTCCTGTGGTCTTCCCGGCGGCGATCCGGCGGTCGTAGGAGTCCTTGCCCAGGTAGAGGGCGGTGGCGATGAAGGCCGCGTAGAAGGCGCCGCCGCAGAAGATCGCCATGGAGACGTGGATCGCCAGCCAGTACGAGTGCAGGGCCGGGACGAGCTGCTCGGACTCGGTGTAGAGCACGGTGACCGCGAGGCCGAGCGTGAGCACCACGGCGACCATCACCGGCAGGCCGAGCCAGCGGACCTGCTTCTTGGCGGCCAGCAGGCCGAGGTAGGCGACCACCATGGCGAGCGCGAAGGCGCAGGAGAACTCGTACATGTTGCCCCACGGCCAGCGCACCACCGAGAGGCCCCGGGTGAGCACCGCGCCGGCGTGCAGCACCACGCCGAGGCCGGCCAGCGAGATCGCGATCCGGCCCGCCAGGTCGCCCTTCTCGCTGGTGCCGGCCGCGCCGGGGCCGTCCACGTCGACGACCGTGTCACGGCCGCTGGTGACCACGGTGGCGCCGGCGTCGGCGAGTGCGGTGCGGGTCAGCGTGGTGGTGCCGCCGTCGGCCGAGGCGACCGTGACGGTGACCTTCTTGGCGCCCTTGGCGGGGGCCTGGGCGGCCGCGACGGCGGCGGCGAGTCCGGCCTGCTCGACCGAGCGGACCGCGACGGCGCCCTTGCTGCCGAACGTCCACTCGAAGATGTGGGCGAACATCGCGATGACGTACACGGCCATCGCCGAGTAGATCAGTTTGTTGGACAGGGCGGCCAGGCTTGGGTCGACCGACGAGGCGAGATTCACCGTCTACTCCTTGGAGTCCGGGACAGCGGGGGCGGCAGGGGCGGCGGTTTCTGAGGGTGGGTCATCGTCGTCGATGGCCGGGGCGTGGTCCTGGAGGTCGACGGCGATCTCGGCCAGCTCCTCGGCGATCTTCGCGGACTCGCTCCTGGCCAGTCCGGCGACCTCGACCAGGGTGCGGCCGTCGGGGCCCGCGGTGGCGCGCACCCAGACCCGGCGGCGCTGGACGAACAGCGAGCCGATCAGGCCGAGGATCGCGGCCACCGCGCCGATCAGGGCGACCGAGTTGCCCGGCCGGTGCGAGACGGTGAAGCTCGCCCACTGCTGGTAGCCCTCGAAGGTGAGGGTCCCGTAGCCGTCCGGCAGGGTCCAGGCCTGGCCGGGCTTGAGCCGGGCGCGGGCCGGGTTGCCGTCCTGGGTGAGCTGGGTGAGGTGCTTGGTGTCCAGCTGGTAGACGTTCTGCGGCAGGCCGGAGTCGGTGCCGAGGTCGCCCGCGTACGCGGTCAGCACCAGCATCGGGTCGGCCGCGTCCGGGAAGAGCGAGACCGGGCCGGTCTTCTCGAAGCTCTCCGGGGCGGTCGGCAGGAAGTAGCCGTTGAAGCCCAGTTGGGTCTTCTTGCCGTCCTTCTCGCCGTAGTCGTTGACCTTGAGCACGCCGGTCGAGGTGAGGTTGGCGTCCTGCGGCAGGAAGGCGGTCGGGCCCGAGTAGACCTTCTCGCCCTTGGCGTTCTTCACGGTCACCACGGGCGCGTAGCCGTGGCCGATCAGGAAGACCTTGCTGCCGCCGATCTCCAGCGGGTGGTTGACCTCGATCTCACCCTTGGTCAGCTTCCCGGTGTCGCTGCCGGTCCAGTACCGGACGTGCGCGGTGAACTGCCGGGCGCTGCCCACCTGCGGGCCGCTGGTGGCGTACTTGGCGGTGAAGCCGTCCAGCTTGAAGCCGAACGGGTCCAGGTCGTTCAGGCCGTAGAACTGGGAGCCCTTGAAGTCGTCCAGCTGGGTCGCGGTGTTGGAGTAACCCTGCTTCTCGATCACCAGCTTGCCGCCCTCGCCGCTGGCCACGCTGGCCCAGGCGAAGCCGGTCAGCAGGGCGAACAGCGAGAGGTGGAAGGCCAGGTTGCCGACCTCGCGCAGGTACCCCTTCTCGGCCGCCACCGCACCGTCGGACAGGTGGGTGCGGAAGCCGCGGCGCTTCAACTGCGCGTACGCGGCGGCGTTCACCGCCTGGTGGCCCGCGCCGGTGTGCCAGGCCGCGTAGACCGGCATCCGGGTCAGGTTCTTCGGCGCGGCCGGCGGCTTGGCCCGCAGCACGCCGACGAACTGCCAGGTGCGCGGGATGATGCAGCCCGCCAGCGAGACGAACAGCAGGATGTAGATCGCCGAGAACCAGACCGAGCTGTACACGTCGAACAGCTGGAGCTTCTGGTAGACCGGGCTGACGCCGGGGTGCGCCGCCTTCCAGGTCTGTACCTTGAAGCTGTTCTGGCTGTTCTGCGGGATCAGCGAACCGGGGATCGCGGCCAGCGAGAGCAGGAACAGCAGGATCAGCGCGACCCGCATCGAGGTCAGCTGACGCCACGTCCAGCGCAGCCAGCCGAGCAGGCCGATGCCGGACGGTCCGTCCTGCTCGGTCGGCGCGCTGCTGAGACGCTCCGCCTCGGTCTCGAGGTCTGTCTGGGTGCTCACGGGTCAGATTCCGATCGAGAAGTCGGCGGCGAAGGACTGCATCTCACGGACCATCGAGTCCCAGGCACCGGTGACGAGCAGCAGACCGACCACGACGAGCATGCCGCCGCCGATCCGCATCACCCACTGGTAGTGCCGCTTGACCCAGCCGAAGGCGCCGAGCGCCCGGCGGAAGGCCAGCGCGGCCACCACGAACGGTACGCCGAGGCCGATGCAGTACACGGCCATCAGCAGCGCGCCGCGCCAGGGCGAGGCCTGGTTCCAGGCCAGCCCCTGGATGCTCGCCAGGGTCGGGCCGACGCACGGGGTCCAGCCCACGCCGAAGACGATGCCGAGCAGCGGGGCCCCGGCCAGGCCGATCACCGGGCGGTGGTGCGAACGCACCTCACGCATCGACAGGCCCGGCAGCAGGCCCATGAAGGCGAGCCCCATCACGACGGTGAGGGAGCCCATCACGATGCTGATGGTGCGTTGGTTCGCCTGCAGGGTCTGCCCGAAGTAGCCGAACAGCGCGCCGCCGGAGACGAAGACGGCGGTGAAGCCCAGGATGAACAGCACCGAGCCGAGCAGCATCCGGCCCCGCTTGGCGCCCGTGGCGTCGGCCAGGTCGGCGGCGGAGAACCCGGTGACGTAGCTCAGGTACCCGGGCACCAGCGGGAGCACGCAGGGCGAGAAGAACGAGACCAGCCCGGCCGCCAGCGCGATCGGCACGGCCAGCAGGATCGCGCCGCTCGCGACGGTCTCGTTCTGGCCCGCCGCGAGGAGGAGGGCGGCGCTCACTTCGGCTCGGCCAGGACGGGCTGGATCAGCTTCTCCAGGTCCTCCGCCGAGATCGGCCGCATCGAGCGGGCAGCCAGCCTGCCCTGACGGTCCACCACGATCGTGGTCGGGATGGACTGCGGGTTGAGGCTGCCCTTGGGGAACTTGAGGATCTCGGTGCCGTCCGGGTCGAACAGGCTCGGGTAGGTGATCCCGAAGCTGTCCTCGAACCGGGTGGCGTTGTTGACGTCGGGGTCCCGGGTGTTGATCCCGAGGAACTGGACGCCCTGGTCCTGGTGCTTCACCCAGACCTCCTGCAGCCCCTTCGCCTCGGCCCGGCACGGGTTGCACCAGGAGCCCCAGACGTTGAGCACCACGACCTTGCCGCGGTAGTCGGCGAGGGCCGCCTTGTCACCGTGCAGCGTGGTGCCGGAGATCGCGGGCGCGGCCTGCCGGGAGCCGGCCGGAGCCGTGTCCAGACCGCCCGTGCCCGAGATGAACCCGGTCTGACCGTCGGAACTGCTGGAGTCCGCGGTGCAACCGGTGAGGGTCAGCGCGGCGGCGGCGGCGAGCGCGGCGGCCGGGCGGAGGTAACGGCGGGTCGTCCCAGACATGTGAAAAGTTTCGCATGAGACTTTGGGCAGATTTAGGGGGGTCCGACGTTAGCCATCGGACCCCCCTTGACCTGCGGTTCTTATGCTTACGATCCACTTAATTCAGACAAATCGGCGTTGACATGCCGTCAGTCCGGAGCGGTCGCGAGCGGCTCCCGGTCAGGCGCCGAAGCTCTTGCCGACCGGCGCGTCGCCCTTCTTCCCCTTGCCCACCAGGTGGGCCGGCAGCAGGTCCCTGGCCGGCTCGCGGTAGCCGATCGAGACGATCCGGTCGCCCTCGTAGGTGAAGCTGGTCAGCGAGGCCAGCGAGCACTGCCGCTTGCGCGGGTCGTGCCAGAGCCGGCGCCGCTCGGCGAAGCTGCGGGCGATCCAGATCGGCAGCTGGTGGCTGACGCAGACCGCCTCGTGCCCGCGCGCCGCGTCCCGGGCCGCCGCCAGCGCGCCCATCATCCGGACCGCCTGCTCGACGTACGGCTCGCCCCAGGACGGCCGCAGCGGGTTGGTGAGGTACCGCCAGTAGGCCGGGTTCTTCAACGAACCGTCACCGACGCCGAAGGTCTTGCCCTGGAAGATGTTGTCCGCCTCGATCAGCCGGTCGTCGACCGCGATCTCCAGGCCGTGCGCCTTCCCGATCGGCTCGGCGGTCTCCTGCGCCCGCTCCAGCGGGGAGGCCACCACGTACGTGACGTCCCGGTCCGCGAGGTGCTCGGCCACCCGGTCCGCCATCTGCCGCCCCAGGTCGGAGAGGTGGTAGTCCGGCAGCCGGCCGTAGAGCACGCCCTCCGGGTTGTGCACCTCACCGTGCCGCATCAGGTGGACGACGGTGATCTCTTTCGCACTCACTGTGCTCGCTCCTCGAAGACTGACGCGATGACTGACGCGGGGACTTACGCGGGCCGGGCCTCGGCCGCCGCGCGGGCGGCGGCGGGCAGGGCGGCGGCGATCCACTCGATCGCGCGCTCGTCGTGCGCGGCCGAGACGAACCAGGACTCGAAGGCCGACGGCGGCAGGTAGACGCCCTGGGCCAGCATGCTCTGGAAGAACGCGGTGAAGCGGAACGACTCCTGCTGCTTCGCCTCGTCGTAGTTGGTGACGGCCTGGTCGGTGAAGAACACCGAGAACATGTTGCTCGCGTTCTGCAGCCGGTGCGCCACCCCCTCCTTGGTCAGCTCGAGGCTCACCAGGGCGGAGATCTCGGCGGCGACCATGTCCACCTTCTCGTACACCTCGTCGGTGCAGTGCTGCAGCTGCGCCAGACCGGCGGCGGTGGCGATCGGGTTACCGGACAGCGTGCCCGCCTGGTAGACCG
The DNA here is from genome assembly GCF_014203705.1 of Kitasatospora gansuensis. Classification (NCBI taxonomy): domain Bacteria; kingdom Bacillati; phylum Actinomycetota; class Actinomycetes; order Kitasatosporales; family Streptomycetaceae; genus Kitasatospora; species Kitasatospora gansuensis. Next base: position 4,631,981 of record NZ_JACHJR010000001.1, on the reverse strand, counting down.
GGCCGGCCGGGGCCAGGTACGCCATCACGTCGGCCCGGCCACCGAACGCGGCGGCCGGGAAGCCGCCGCCCATCACCTTGCCGAAGGTCAGCAGGTCGGGCGCCCAGCCCTCGACGGCCGCCTCGACGCCGTACCAGCCGGACTTGGAGGTGCGGAAGCCGGTCATCACCTCGTCCGAGATGAACAGCGCGCCGTTGTCGCGGCAGAGCTCCGAGAGCCCCTTGTTGAAGCCGGGCAGCGGCGGGACCACGCCCATGTTGCCGGGGGACGCCTCGGTGATCACGCAGGCGATCTGGCCCGGGTTGGCCGCGAAGGCGGCCTCGACCGCGTCCAGGTCGTTGTAGGGCAGCACGATGGTGTCGCCCGCCTGAGCCCCCGTCACCCCGGGGGTGTCCGGCAGGCCGAAGGTGGCGACGCCGGAGCCGGCCGCCACCAGCAGGGCGTCCACGTGGCCGTGGTAGCAGCCCGCGAACTTGATGATCTTCGCCCGGCCGGTGAAACCGCGGGCCAGCCGGATCGCCGACATGGTCGCCTCGGTGCCGCTGGACACCAGCCGGACCTGCTCCACCGGTGCGACCCGGGAGACGATCTCCTCGCCGAGCAGCACCTCGCCCTCGCCGGGCGTACCGAAGGAGGTGCCGCGGCTGACCGCCTGCTGCACCGCCTCGATCACCGCCGGGTGCGCGTGGCCCAGGATCATCGGACCCCAGGAGCAGACCAGGTCGACGTACTCACGGCCGTCGGCGTCGGTGAGATAGGGGCCGGTGCCTGACACCATGAAGCGCGGGGTGCCGCCGACCGCGCGGAAGGCGCGCACCGGGGAGTTGACGCCGCCGGGGGTCACGACCGACGCGCGGTCGAACAGCGACTGGCTCTGCGGGGCCTCGTAGGGGTAGCTCTTCGGGATGGTCACCCGGACATGGTCTCAAATCGTGTCCTGCACCTCCGCATGTCGGACCCGATCATCTGGAACGATGATCCTGGTACCGGACGGGTGCGGCCCGATGTGACCCGAACGGACTGTACGGTCTGTAGCGTCGTGGGTACGGTTATCCGTACTACCGCGTTCGGCGGCCCACTCCGATGGGTCAGACTGTGACCGACCGGTCCGTGTACGGCAGCGCGGAACGGGTAGTGGGCACGTTCGGAGGGACACCGAGCGTGCGGGGGTCTGTCGGTTGCGGCGAATTCCGGTGAGGATGGTCCGAGTGTCCGAGGCGCAGGACGGCCCCGACGAGGCCGTGGGTGGCTCACGTCGGCGTGCCGGAGCGGCGGGCGGGGGTACCGGTGCGGGCGGCAGGGGAAGGCGGGGCGAAGGCAGAGTGGGGGTCACCTACAAGTACTTCGGCGCACCCGACCGCGCCACCGCCGCCAGAGTCCCCACCGCCCTCGGCCCCGGCGGCCTCGGCCTCGACGCCGGCGAGCTCGGCTCGCTCGGCCGCCTCGGCGACCTGATGGAGACCAGCGGCTCCCCCAACGGCCACCTCTCCACCAAGATCAAGCCCGAGACCATGTCCGCCATGGTCCTGACGGGCATTCAGGGCGTCCCCCTGCACCAGGTCCCGCCCCTGGAGCTGGTCGTCCTGCACCCCGACTACGCCGTGGTCCAGCTCCCCCACACGGTCGTCGAACCCCTCCGCAAGGCCGACGAGACCGAACTCGGCGCCGCCGCCTTCATCTGGTCCACCGTCCCCGACCGCCGGGGCCCCCGGGACGCCTTCGTGATCTACACGATGCTCCACGAATGGCAGGACTTCGCGAACCGGCTCCACGACGCGGGCCACCAGCTGTACTGCCTGGTCTGGCCCTGACCTGCTTCGGTGATCTCCCGTGCCCGGGAGGCAATCGCCGCAGGCTCTGCGAACCTCCGGTCATCGTGCGTACTGACCCATAGTCAGACGATCTTGGTCGCTGCTATCGTGCCTGCGGCAGATCCGGGCATGGATGTATGAAACGGAGATTCGTGCGCAAGATACAGCGGACGGCGGCCCTCGCGCTCAGCATTCTGGGCATGGCCGCGGGAACGATGTTCGTGGCCGCTCCGGCCGAGGCGGCCAGCACGCCGAGCGGGGCCTGCGGCAGCGGCTACTACCAGATCGACCACCACGCCCTCGGCACGGTGGCCGACATCTACCTGTTCTACAACGGGTCGAGCAACTGTGCCGTCACCTGGAAGCGAAACCCGAACGGGACCACCAGGTACGACCTGCGGGTGCACATCGAGCGGCAGAGCGACCTCCAGACGGCCCCCGATGCCGGCTATTACCTCTACTACGCCGGCGCGGTCGAGCTCTACGCCCCGAACACGTGCATCTCGTGGGGCGGCTACGCGGAGGGCATCAGCTGGTCCTCCGGCTGGTCGCACTGCGGCTGACGGGCAACCGCAGGAGGCGTGGAGCGCTCCGCCTCCTGCGGTCGTTCCCGTCGGGACACCGCCCGACGACCCGGACTCGGCCCTGCACACCCAGGCGCTCGGACGGGTGCCTGACCGTCCGTCAGGCCGGGAGCCTGGTGGAGAGCGGTGGTGGGGTCCAGGGGTCGGTGCGGGGCTTGGCCGAGGTGATGCCGTAGTCGTTCTTGAGGTGTTCGGGGATGGCGTACTGCATGACCCGGCCGCGGGTGAGGGAGCTGAGCTCGAGGCGGGCGGTGAGGTCGCCGAGTCGGTCCAGGGCCCAGGCGCCCAGGGGGGAGACGTCCTCGATGCGTTCGAGGACGCCGAGCAGGGTCGGGGTGAGGCCGATGGCCTTGTCCCAGGCGGAGCGTGGCACCTGGAGCCAGTCGGCGCAGGTGTCGCCGATCAGGTAGCGGATCAGGGCGGCCACCACCGGGTCGAGCAGCGTGCCCGGGACCACCTCCTCGTAGAGGTCGATGAGCTGGCGGGTGAGGGCGACGCCCTCCTCGGAGGGGCCCATGTGCCGGGCCATGTAGAGGTCGGAGAAGTCGCGGGCCTGCTCCAGGTCGGCGGGAGCGGCGGCGGTGTCGATGCCGAGGATCGCGCCGACCACCCGCCAGGCGTAGAAGTACGCCTCGGCGCCCTCGTTGGAGATGTGGATGCCCATCCGGTGCAGGGCGTCCAGCACCTGGATGGAGAACATCATCTGACCCCCGATCATGTCCTCCTGGCAGATCGGCACCCCGAGGGCGGCCTCGTCCCAGCGGTTCTCCCGGCGCAGGTGGTGGCGGATCGAGGCGTGCAGCAGGCGGACCTTCTGCGCGGCGGGGATGAACCGGCCGCCGGCCTCGAAGGCGTCCGGCCGCATCAGGTAGAGGGTGAACTGCCCGGTCTCCGCCATCCGTTTGGACGGGTACGCCAGCGAGTGCGTCGCGCTGAGCAGTTGGGCGATGTGCGGGACGACGTAGCAGGCGGGCATCGAGGCGAAGGACAGCGCGGTGGAGATGTGGACGTTGTTGTCGATGAAGAACAGCCGGGCCCGCTCCATCTGGTCCCAGTCCACCCAGTCGGGCGGGGTGGCGGTGGCCTCCAGGTAGGCGCGTGCCTCGGCCGGTGTGTCGTCGGGCAGCGGCTGGCCGGTCTGGGCGAACCAGCGCATCACGGTGTTGAACTTGCCGATCTCGCCGCGCTCGAACAGGGCGGTGACCACGGCGTCGGCCATCGGGTCGCCCTGCAGACGCAGGGCGTCCATCGCTTCGGGTGTCACGGTCGTCTCCGGTTTCTGAGGGGTCAGGAGGTACGGGCGGTGGCGGCCGTGACCAACTCGGCCAGGGCGGTGGCGGCTTGGGACGGCAGTGCGGCCCGTCCGAGTGCGCCGCGGGCGGCGGTGGCCCGCTCGGCGATCAGCTCCTCGACCCGGGTGCGGGCGCCGGAGCGGATCATGATCCCGCGCAGCCCGTCCAACTCGGCCGGACCGAGGTCGTCCCGGCCCAGCAGGGCCCGCAGCCGCGCCCGGTCCGGCCCGGTCGCGCCGGCCAGGGTGAGGGCGAGCAGCGCCGTGGGCTTGGCGCCCGCCAGGTCGTCCAGGTTGGACTTGCCGGTGCGTCGCGGGTCGCCGAAGACGCCGAGCAGGTCGTCCCGGAGCTGGAACGCCTCGCCCAGCGGCACCCCGTACGCGGTGAAGGTGTCCAGCAGCGCGGGCGGCGCCCCGGCGAGCAGCCCGCCGAGGTGCAGCGGGTGTTCGACGGTGTACTTGGCGGTCTTGTAGCGGACGATCTCCAGCGAGCTCGCCTCGGACGGCGCCGCGCGGGTGCGCAGGATCTCCAGGCACTCCCCCGCGACCAGTTCGCGGGCCAGCGTCGCCCAGAGCGGACGGGCCCGCGCCAGGTAGGCGGCGGGCAGCCCGCAGCCGGCGAACAGCTGCCCCGCCCAGGACATCAGCAGATCGCCGGTCAGCATCGCCAGCGCCCGGCCCGCGGCGTCCTGGCCCGGCCCCTCGGCCACGGCGTACCGCAGGGCCAGGTGCGCGGTGGGCGCACCCCGGCGGATCGGGCTCTCGTCGATCAGGTCGTCGTGCACCACGGCCGCCGCGTGCACCAGCTCCATCGCCGCCGCGGCCCGCACCATCGCCTCACTGTCCGGCTGCCCCGCCGCCCGCCAGCCCCAGTAGGCGAACGCCGCCCGCAGCCGCTTGCCGTCCGCCACCGCCGTCCGCAACTGGTCTGCCACCGGCTTGAGTTGGGCGTCGATGGCGACCAGCAGCCCGGCCTCCTGCTCGACGAAGGCGGACAGCACCTGGTCGATCCGCGCCTTGAGCTCCGAGTCCCGCACCGGTTCAGCCATCGGGCGAGGCCCGCCGGGCGGCCGCCACCCGGCGGGCCACCGCCTCCATGTGCGACTCGGACGCGGGCGCGAGCCGGCCCAGCAGGAGTTCGCCGCGGACCCTCAGCTCCTCCTGCCCGTCCGCCACCACCTCGTGCAGATCGGCCCGGCCCAGCACCCCGCGCGCCCGCCGCAGCAGCCCCTCCGCCTGTTCGAGCCCGAGATCGACCACCCCGGCCAGGAGTTGGACCGCATCGGCCCCCCGATCGGTGTGCTGCCCCGCGCTGTCCCGTGCCGACACGGCGTCCCGTCCTTCCCGGTGACCCGGCGCCGACCGGCGTCCGCCGGGCGGCGGCGCGGCACGCGCGGGCGACCGTGATCCTTCCCGACCCGGAACGGCCCAGTCCGGAGTTCAGCCGGACCGGTGGAAAGTTGACGGTGTCTCACCAGTTCGCGGTCCGACTGTGGTACCGACCGGCGTCACTGACTGTGGGGGAGAGCCCGGAAGGCGAGCAGGGCGATGTCGTCGCGGGTGTCGGGGACCTGGGCGAGCAGATGGTCGCAGAGGTCGTCCAGGGATCCGGCCCGGGCCCGGCGGGCCGCGGCCAGCAGGCGGTCGAGGCCGGTGTCGAGGTCCTCGCCGGGGACTTCGACCAGGCCGTCGGTGTAGAGCAGCAGGGTGTCGCCGGGGGCGATGTCGGCGTGGTGGGTACGGCGCCGCTCGGCCGGGGCCACGCAGAGCGGGACGTCCGCCTCGGCCGCGGCGAGGAAGCGGGGTTCGCCGGTGGCGGGCAGCAGCAGGGGCGGCGGGTGGCCGGCGTTGGACCAGGCGACCCGCCAGCCCGGGCCGGTGCGGGTGAGGTGCAGGTGGACGGCGGTGGCGAAGGTGCCCACGCCGAGCCCGTCGGCGGCCCGGTCGAGCGCGGCCAGCACGTCGGCGGGGGTCTGGTCCGGCGTCAGGTTGTAGGCCAGGGAGCGGAGCATGGCGCGGAGTTGGCCCATGGTGGTGGCCGCGGTGAGGTCGTGGCCCGACACGTCGCCGATGGTCAGCGCGAGCGGTCCGCCGGGCAGCAGGAAGGCGTCGTACCAGTCGCCGCCGACCTCGGCGGCCCGGTTGCCGGGCTGGTAGCGGGCGGTGATCCCGGTGCCGGGGACGGTGGGCGGGTCGGTGAGCAGCGCGCGTTGCAGGACCAGCGCGACCTGCCGGGTCCGCTGCAGCTCCAGGGTCTGGCCCAGGGTGCTCTGGGTGCGCTGCAGGACGTCGCGGAGGAGTTCGATGTCGCCGGGGCCCGGCGGCGGACCGTCCTGGCAGGTGGCGGCCGCCGCGAGGACCGCGGTGGTGCCGTCGATGACCAGCGGCAGCAGGGTCAGGCTGGTGGCGTGGGCCTCGGCCAGCCAGCGGGCGGACTCCTCGGGCACCACGCCGGGCGGCACCTCCCCGGGCGGGAAGGTGAGCAGCACCGGGGTCCGTTCGAGGACGGCCCGGAGGGCGGCCGGTCCGAGCCGGAAGGTCTGTTCGCGCAGCGGGGGCAGCGGTGGCAGGCCGGACCGGGCGGCGGAGGCGATCCGGGTACCGATGGTCTGGTCGGGTCTGCCGGTGCTCTGCCGGGTGGAGAGCAGGAACACCGTGCAGGCGTCGGTGAGATCGGGTACCACCAGCTCGGCGACGGCCGCGAAGGCGTCCTCGGGCCGGGCACTCCCGGTCACCGCGACGGTGGCGGCCAGCAGCCGTTCGCGCTGCCGGGTGCGCCAGCGGTCCTCGACGTCGGCGGTCGCGCCGATCCACTCCACCAGCTCGCCGTCGCGCACCACCGGCACGATGCGGGCGGTGATGTGCCGGTACGTCCCGGAGGCGAACCGCAGCCGGTAGGTGTACTCGAACTTCGAGGGCTCGCCCGCCGACGCGCGCATCCACTGCTCCACCAGGCCCTCGCGGTCGCGGGGGTGGACGAGCTCCAGCCAGGTCTCGTCCATGGTGTCCCGCCAGGGGTGTCCGGTCAGTCGCTCCCAGCCGGGCACCAGTTCGGTCATCGACCCGTCGGGGCGGGCGACCCACACCAGCTGGGAGACCGCCGTCATCAGGGCCTCGTACCGCTCGACCGCGTGCAGGCGTTCGACGGAGAGCCGCTCGGCGTCCTGGGTGGAGTGCACCTGCGCGGTGGTGTCGATGGCGGCGATCAGCACCCCGGGGCCGTACCGGGAGGAGACCGGCGAACAGCTGTAGACGCAGTGCCGGTGGCCGGCCTCGCCCGCGCCGTCCAGGGTGCGGGGCGTGGTGACCTGCCGGGCGGTGCCGTCCGCGAGGACCAGGTCGAGGGTGCGCGCGAAGCCCTCCTGTTCGGGCCCGGCGAACAGCTCCCCCACCGGCACCCCCGGCGACCGGGGCCCGAAGAGCTCCTCGAAAGCCTCGTTCCGGTACGCGAGACGGTGCTCGGGCCCCGCGGTCAGGGCGATCGCGACGATCGCCCGGTCGAAGATCTCCGGCGCCAACTGCGGCTCGGCCACCCGTAACGCTCCCTCCCGAACGGCGGGCGGACGACGGCAGGCAGCGCCTTCGCGACCACCCGGTGATCCCCGTCGAACGCTACCTGCGGACACCGGCCCCGCCCCGAAGCCGCGCCCCTCCCGGCCACGTGTCGCGGCGGCGTCCCGGGATGACCGCCCGTCAGCCGCGTCGCCTCCGGACGTCGTAGGCTCGCGGCCATGCGAGTGAGCCTGCGTCAGATCGTGGTGGACTGCCGGGAGCCGAGGGTGCTGGTGCGGTTCTGGGCCGGGGTGATCGGCGGGGAGCCGGTGGACCGGGAGCGGGGGTGGTCGCACGTCGAGGCGCCCGGCTTCGGGCGGCTCGCGTTCCAGCCGGTGCCCGAGGGCAAGGCCGGGAAGAACCGGCTGCACCTCGACCTCGCGGTGGACGACGTCGACGCGGCCGCCCGGCTGGCGGTCGGCCTCGGCGCCACCCGGGCCGGGGAGCTGCTGCGGGACGACCAGGGGGCGTTCCAGACCATGCGCGACCCGGAGGGCAACGAGTTCTGCTTCGTCAGCGCCTGAGCGGCCGAACCGCTCGGCTGTCGTTCTGCCTGCCCCCTTCCAATCCCGCGCCCGGTCGGGGGTCACTGCGATTCCCCGAGGCCAGGGCCGTATACACCTGATGTATACCCCGTGTGTATAGTCGGCCCCGACGGGCTGCCCGGGGTGGTGGTGGCCGTACTGTGAACGACCGACATGACACGGAGCCGTGCGATGACCGCACCTGCCACGCTGCTCTCGGCCCGAGGGCTGCGCAAGAACTTCGGGCTGACGCCCGCGCTGGAGGACGCCTCGGTCTCGGTGGCGGCGGGTGAACTCGTCGCCGTGATGGGGCCGTCTGGGTCGGGGAAGTCCACGTTGCTGCACTGTCTGGCGGGGATCAGTCGGCCGGACGGCGGGAGTGTGGCGTACCGGGGGCGGGAGTTGACCGGGTGCACGGATGCCGAGCTGAGTGCGCTGCGGCGGACCGAGTTCGGCTTCCTGTTCCAGTTCGGGCAGCTGGTACCGGAGTTGAGCTGCCTGGAGAACGTGGCGCTGCCGCTGCGGCTGAACGGGATGCGGCGGCCGGCCGCCGAGGCCAGGGCGCGGGATTGGCTGGAGCGGCTGGAGGTCGGGGACGTGGCGGCGCAGCGGCCGGGCGAGGTGTCCGGTGGGCAGGGCCAACGGGTGGGCGTGGCACGGGCGTTGATCACCGAACCGTCGGTGGTGTTCGCGGACGAGCCGACCGGCGCGCTGGACTCGCTGAACGGTGAGCGGGTGATGGCGCTGCTGGCGAGCGCCGCGAAGGACACCGGCGCGGCGATCGTGCTGGTCACCCACGAGCCCCGGGTGGCCGCGTACGCGGACCGCGAGGTCGTGGTCAGGGACGGTCGCACCCAGGCCCTGGCGGCGGCCGCATGAGCGCCCCGACTCTGGAGAGGCCCGCGCCGCCGCCCGGCGACCGGGTCAGGTCCCGGCTGCTGGCGCAGTTCGCGCTCGGCGCCCGGCTCGCGCTGGGCAGCGGACGGGAGGGCTGGGGCCGGCTGCTGCTGACCGCCGCCGGGGTCGGCCTCGGGGTGGCGCTGCTGCTGTTCACCGCCTCCTTTCCCGGCATCGTCCAGCAGCGCAACCACCGGCTCTACGTGCAGAACGACACCTTCGAGGACGAGCGGGCCGCCCCGAGCGACCACAGCGTGCTGGTCGCCGGTGCGGACACCACGTACCGGGACCGCCCGATCCGGGGACGGGTGGTGCAGCCCGAGGGGCAGCGGGCCGCCCTCCCACCGGGCCTGGCCGCCTTCCCGGGGCCGGGGCGGATGGCCGTCTCGCCCGCGCTCGCGGACCTGCTGAACGAGCCAGGGAGCCGACTGCTCAGGGAGCGGCTGCCGTACCCGGTGACCGGCACGATCGGCCCGGACGGGCTGCTCGGCCCCGGCCAGTACGCCTTCGTGCTGGGCGGCTCGGGCCTGTCGGTGGACGGTGGGGCGCACCGGATCACCGAGTACGGGCACTTCTCGCCGCCCAAGCCGATGGACCCCCGGCTGGTGCTGCTCAACGTGGTCGGGCTGATGGTGATGCTGGCGCCGGTCGGGGTGTTCCTGGCGGCGGCCGCGCGGTTCGGCGGCGAGCGCCGGGACCGGCGGCTGGCCGCGCTCCGGCTGGCCGGGGCGGACCGGCGGATGACCGCCCGGCTGGCCGCGGGCGAGTCACTGGTCGGCTCGGTGCTCGGGCTCGTCGCCGGGGCGGCGCTGTTCCTGATCGGGCGTCAGCTGATCGAGCGGCTGACCGTGGCGGGGTTCAGCTTCTACGCCTCCGACATCTCGCCCGAGCCGCTGATCGCGGTCGCGGTGGCGCTGGTGGTGCCCGCGCTGGCCGTCCTGGTCACGCTGCTGGCGATGCGCCGGGTCACGGTGGACCCGCTCGGGGTGGTGCGGCGCAGCGGTGCGGACAAGCGCCGGCTGTGGTGGCGGCTGGCCCTGCTGCTGCTCGGGCTGCTGGTGGTCGGCGCGGCGATGGCGCTGCCCAGCGGGTACAACCCGGCCGGTGACGCCCGCGACGACCTGTTCAACCCGGTGCAGGACACCAGGGGTTCGCTGCTGGTCTCGTTCGGTGTGCTGCTGATGCTGGCGGCGGTCTGCACCCTGCTGCCCTGGCTGGTCGAGGCGGTGATCCGGCGGGCCGGGGGCGGTTCGCTGTCCTGGCAGCTGGCGGTCCGCCGGCTCCAGCTCGGCGCCGGTCCGGCCGCCACCGCCGTGAGCGGGGTGGTGGTGACGGTGGCCGGGGCGATCGCGCTGCAGACGCTGTTCCTCAGCGTCAGCGACCACTTCACCTCGCAGCGGACGCCCCCGGCGGCCTACCGCTACCAGCAGAGCGTGGACTTTCCCGGCGCCGGAGCCGACGCGGCCGCGCTGGCCGCCCGGCTCGGCCGCTCGCCCGGGGTGGCCGGGACGCTCGGCTACGCCGAGTTCTACCTGGCCGGTCCGGCGGGGCGGGAGTGGGACGGCACCGTGGTGCGGGTCGCCGACTGCGCGGCGCTGGCCGAGCTGGCGACCCTGTCCGGCTGCCGGGACGGCGACGCCTATCTGACCGGGCCGACCGGCGGGAGCGGCCAGGCCGAGCCGGTGGTGGTGGCGGGCAGTCAGGTCCGGGCCCAGTACTTCCAGGGCGAGGGCGAGGCACCGGCCTGGACGGTGCCCGCGATCACCGCCACCGTGCCGTCCCGGCTCGGCGTCTCGCCGTTCGGGACGCCGCGGACGGGCGGTCAGCTGCTGCTGACCCCGGGCGCGGTCCCGGCCGGCGTGCTGCGCGGACAGCCCGCGACCGTCCTGGTGACGATGTCCGCCGGGACGGCCGAGCAAGCCGACCAGGCCGACCAGGCCGACCAGGCCGAGCAAGCCGAGCAGCTGATCACGGACGCCATGGTGATCTCCCCGCAGGCCCGGACCGGCTTCCCGCTCACCTTCGAGGCGGACCACACCTATCTCGCCGTCAAGCGGGTGCTCACCGCCGGAGCCGGGCTGACCCTGCTGCTGGTCAGCCTGAGCCTGCTGGTCGGCCAGTTGGAACGGCTCCGGGAGCAGCGCCGGATCCTGGGCGTGCTGTACGCCTTCGGCACCCGGCGCCGGGTGCTGGCGCTGTCCGTGCTGTGGCAGACCGCGATCCCGATGGCCCTCGGGCTGGCGCTGGCCGCGGCGGGCGGGGTGCTGATGGGCGCGGTGCTCCAGTACACGGCCGGGCTGGACTTCGCCTTCGACTGGGGCTCGATGCTGACCCTGTCGGGCGTGGCGGCCGCCTCGGTCCTGCTGGTCACCACGGCCGGGCTGCCGCTGGTGCTCCGGCTGATGCGGCCCAGCGGGCTGCGGCACGAGTAGCCGCAGCACCACCGGGCGACGCTCCGTCAGTCCTCGAGGGCGAGCAGGTCCTCGACGGTCTGGCGGCGGCGGATCAGCCGGGTCTCCGGGCCGTCGACCAGCACCTCGGGGATCAGCGGGCGGGTGTTGTAGGTCGAGGACATGCTCGCGCCGTAGGCGCCGGTGTCGTGGAAGACCGCGAGGTCGCCGATCTCGACCCGGGGCAGCGGGACGGGGAGCACGTCGCCGCCGGGCTCCTGGGTGAACACGTCGCCGGACTCGCAGAGCGGCCCGGCCAGCACGGTGTCGATCAGCGGGGCGCCGACCTCGGCGCCGTCGCGGAGCACGGTGACCCGGTGCGCGCTGCCGTACATGGCGGGGCGCATCAGGTCGTTGAAGCCCGCGTCGACCAGCACGAAGTGGTTGCTGCCGACCGGCTTCTGGGCCCGCACCTCGGCGGCCAGCACGCCCGAGTCGGCGACCAGGAAGCGGCCGGGCTCGATCTCCAGCCGGACGGGGTGGCCGAGTTCACCGGCCAGTTCGCGGCGGGCGGCGTCCCAGATCCGGAAGTAGCGGTCGGTGTCCACCTCGGGCTGCCCGGCGGCGTACGGGACGGAGAGGCCGCCGCCGGCCGAGATGGCGCGGACGTCGTGGCCGGAGAGCCTGACCTGCTTGACCATGGTCTCGCAGACCGCCTCCAGGTGGCCGTAGTCCACCCCGGAGCCGATGTGCATGTGGAAGCCGGTCAGGTCGAGGCGGTACCGGTCGACCAGCGCGAGCGCCGAGGCCAGGTGCTCGTGCCAGATGCCGTGCTTGCTCTGCTCGCCGCCGGTGTTGGTCTTGCGGCTGTGGCCGTGGCCGAACCCGGGGTTGATCCGGATCCAGACCGGGTGGCCCGGGGCCGCCTCGCCGAGCTGTTCGAGCATCTGCGGGGAGCCCGCGTTGACCGGGATGCCGAGCTCGACCACCCGGGCCAGGGTGGCCCGGTCCAGCAGGTCGGCGGTGAAGACGATCGGCTCGTCGGCGCCGTCCGGCCGGTAGCCGGCCTTGAGCGCCCGCTCGATCTCGCCGAGCGAGACCGAGTCCACCGCGACGCCCTGCTCGCGCATCAGCCGGAGCAGGTGGGTGTTGGAGCAGGCCTTCTGGGCGAACCTGATGGTGTCGAACTGCCGGAGCCTGGCGATCTGACGCCGGATGCGCTCCGCGTCGTAGATCCAGACCGGGGTGCCGAACTCCTCGGCGACGGCGGCGATCCGGGGGCCGGGTATTGCGGTGGTCATCACGGGCTCCAGAGCAGGCAGGTGGTACGTCGATCCTGCTGGATCCGGCCCGGAATCCGCTGAGCTGTCCGCCTGGTGGTCGGCCCGCTGGACAGTCCCGCCAACCGGAGCCGACCCGTCCGGGCACGGAGCATTACAGCCCGCTGAACACCGGTCTCCATTAGGAAACTTTACTAACCTACCTGTTGACCCCCACCCTCCCGAGCCAACATGCTCCCGCCATGTCCCTTACCAGAAGCAAGACTTCGGTCGCGCTCTGCGCGGCCACGGCAGCCGGAGCGCTGCTCACCAGCCTGCTCGCCCTGAGCCCCGCCAACGCCGCCCCGGGCAACCTCGCGCTCAACCGGCCGGTCACCGTCTCCTCCTCCGAGACCAGCACCTACGGCGGTGCCAAGGCCGTCGACGGCAGCGGCACCACCCGCTGGGCCAGCGTCGAGGGCGTGGACAACCAGTGGATCCAGGTCGACCTCGGAGCCGGCACCTCGGTCAACCGGGTCGTCCTCAACTGGGAGGCCGCGTACGCCAAGGCGTACCGGGTGGAGCTGTCCGACGACGGCAGCAGCTGGCGTCAGGTGTACGCCACCAGCACCGGCGACGGCGGCACCGACGACCTGACGGTCAGTGGCACCGGCCGCTACCTGCGGGTCTTCGGCACCGCGCGCGGCACGGCCTACGGCTACTCGCTGTTCGAGCTGGAGGCGTACGGCGGCGGCACGCCCACCCCGACGCCCACCCCGACACCCACTCCCACCCCGACCCCCGGCGGCGGCGCGAACGTGCCCTTCGGCAGCCACGCGTTCCCGTACGCCGCCGGGACCATCAAGGTGTCCGGCAGCCAGGCCGTCAACGACGCCAAGGTGGTGGACTACTACAAGAAGTGGAAGGCCGCCTTCGTCACCTCCAAGTGCGGCAACGGCTGGTCGGCGATCGCCTCCACCGACGCGGACCACCCGTACGTCGCCGAGGGCCAGGGCTACGGCCTGACCATCCTGGCCACCATGGCCGGGGCCGACCCGGACGCCAGGACCTCCTTCGACAAGGTGCTCAAGTTCGTCCTCGACCACCCCTCGGTCAACAACTCCGCGCTGCACGCCGCCGAGCAGGACGCGAGCTGCAAGAGCGTCGACGGCAGCGACTCCGCCACCGACGGGGACCTGGAGATCGCGTACGCGCTGCTGCTGGCCGACCGGCAGTGGGGCAGCACCGGGAGCTACAACTACAAGTCCCTCGCGGTGAAGCGGATCAACGCGATCAAGGCGAGCGAGGTGGTGGCCGGCACCAAGCTGACCAACTTCGGCGACTGGTCCGACGGCAACTACAACACCATGAGCCGCACATCGGACTGGCTGCCGGGCCACTTCAAAGCCTTCCGGAAGGCGACCGGCGACGCGGCCTGGGACGGCATCCTGACCGCCCACCAGAACGCGGTCGCCCACCTGCAGAGCTCCTACTCCCCCAGCACCGGGCTGCTCCCCGACTTCGTGGTCAACACCAACACCAGCGACCTCAAGCCCGCCCCGGGCAAGGTGCTGGAGTCCACGCTGGACGGCGCCTACTCCTGGAACGCCTGTCGTGACCCCTGGCGGCTGGGCGTGGACGCGCTCACCACCGGCGACGCCAAGTCGCTGGCGGCGGTGCGGAAGATGAACACCTGGGTGAAGTCCGCCACCGGCGGCGACCCGAGCAAGATCGCCCAGGGTTACAAGCTGAACGGCTCGGTGGCGGAGGCCGGTTCCTCGGTCGCCTTCATCGCACCGTTCGCGGTGGCCGCCGCCACCGACGCGTCCAGCCAGGCCTGGCTGGACGCGATCTGGAACAAGCTGAACGCCACCCCGCTGGACCCGAGCGGCTACTACGGCGCCAGCATCCAGCTCCAGGTGATGATCGCGATCACCGGGAACCACTGGCTGCCGTAGCCGGTCCGCCGCAGCCGTACGGGAGCCCACCACGGTCTCCCGTACGGCTGCAGCTCAGGCCCTCCGGCGATTGGGGGGCGTTATCACGGCAGGTACGCGATGCCGAGCTTGGTGATCTGCCAACGCTGGTCCGCCGCACCGGTGTCGACGGCCAGCTCGGCCACCCGGTTGCCCTGGCCGTCCAGCTGGGCCGACAGGCCCATCACCTTGGACTGGTCCATCGCGGCGGCCAGTTGGTAGCCGCCGGCCGCGGCGGGCTTGAAGATCCAGCGCTGGTTGTCACCGCTGTGGCAGGCCCACTGGACCAGCCGGGTGCCGGGTGCGGTGGCCGCGCCGGTGGCGTCCAGGCACATCGACCTGTTGCCGCTGAAGTTGAGCGAGAAGCCGCCCGCCGAGCGGGAGTTGAGCACGAAGGACTGGTTCAGCCCGCCGGTCGCCCGGTAGCCGATCGCGGCCCGGCCGTTGGTGCTGTCGCCGTACGTGCCACCGCCCGCGAAGTCCAGCACCTGGCCGGTGGCGAGGTTGGTGAGCTGGTACCAGGCGCCCGCCTCCGGCTTGTCCGGGAACGGCTGACCGGGCGTCAGCGGCTGGATCGAGGTGGTGTTCTGCGGATTGAGCGTGCAGAACGCCTCCTTGAGCTCGGGCTGCCGGTAGAACTGGTTGAGGCAGACCCCCTCGCCCCGGTACCCGGCCACCCGCAGGTGGTAGGACTGCCGCACCATGTTCATGCAGACGCCCGGGATGCCGATCTCGTGGTCGCAGCCGTTCCTGGTCTTCTCGGACAGGTCGATCACGTCACCGTTGGTGTACTCGTACGGCGAACTGGTCCAGCCCGCGCAGACCTCGTGGCCGTAGGACACCCGCCGCTGGTCCAGGTACCGGACCCCCGGCACCCGCGCCGCCGCCGTGCGGAGCGCGTCGCTGAGCGTCGGGACCACCCAGTTGTGCCCCCAGGCCAGGTCCTCGGGGAAGGCCGGGCAGCCGTCCGCGACCTTGCCGACGTAGTCGTTGCGCCGGATGTCCGGGGTGATCGGGGTGAAGTAGGACTGGTAGACCAGCTGGTACGAGGAGTCGGCGTACCCGGCGGTCCGCATGGTGTTGCGCACGTTGGTGAGGGCCGCGACCACCTTGGGGATCACCCGCTCGGCCCGCTGGGTGATCGCGGCGCTGCCGATGGTGTCCCGGCAGCCCTGGTCCTTGGGGACCGGGAAGTACTGGGTCAGGCAGCTCATCATGATGCCGCTGAAGTCGAAGTCGTCGTTGGCGCCGATCGTGACGACCACCATCTTGACGTCGTACTCGGCGGCCGTGCGGGCGAGTTGGACGTCCTGCTTGACCTCGCCGAAGTCGCCGCTGCCGGGGCCGGTGATCTTCGCCAGCTCCGGGTCGCTGACCAGGTCGCCGGTCTGGGCGCCGGAACAGGCCAGGTCGACCGGGGTGACACCGGGCAGGTCGGTGACGAAGATCTCCGACTTCGCGTGCCGGTGACAGTAGTTGGTGGGGGTGTCGGTGCCGGGCACGTAGGCGTCGTTGGTGTCGGTGCCGGCGCCCTCCCCGGAGATGGCGCTGTCGCCGAGCGCGACGACGGCGGCGGGCTTCACGGTGGCCGTGGGGGCGGCCGAGGCGGTGGGGGTGCCCGCCAGGGTGAGGGCGGCGAGCAGGCCGACGGCGGCCGTCAGGGCGGCACGGCGTGGTCGCCGCGCACCGGGCAGAGCTGTCCTGATCACGCGTGACTCCTTGAGGGTGGGGGCGGAGTATCGGGCGTGGAACGGCGGGCGCAAAGATGAGCCCGACTCACATGCTAGGTACTGACAAGTAACGCAACAAGAGTCAGGACGCGTTCAGGACAAGGGAGTTGACACCTGCCGGACAGCGCGGAACCGCCGCCCCGCGCCTCAGGAGGGGAGGCGTGGAGCGGCGGCTCGGGTACGGCGGAATCGACCGAGAGGCGGTCCGACGCCGGGCGTCAGACGCTGTTCGGGTACAACTCAGGTGTTACGCGGCTGAATTCAGCCGACGTTCGCGCAGGAGTTGCCGAACGACGGGTTCAGCGCGCCGATCACGTTGACGCTGTTGCCGCAGAGGTTGACCGGAACGTGCACCGGAACCTGGACGGAGTTGCCGGAGATGACACCCGGGGAGCCGGCGGTGACGCCCTCGGCCTCGGCACTCGCCATCGCGGTGCCCGCACCGGCGGCAACGATGCCGACAACAGCGGCGCCGACAGCGGCGGCCTTCTTGACGCTCATTTGAGTCTCCTCGTAGATCAGTTCTTCCAGTTGCCGTACCAACAGCGGACGAGCAAGGAAGCGCACAGGCGTGCGTCGAGTCCAACGAGGGCCGACCGGCGGGGTTGCGCCGACCCTCCGACAATCACCCGGATGCAGCAATCCGGGCATTTGGGTGATCGCGGAAGCCGCCCGTTTCCCTCCGCGCACTGCGTCGTTCTTACTGGCGAACCCAGCTCCACCCAGTCCACTGATCCACACGCAAGAAATGAGTTCGCACCATGCGCAAGCTCGCCTACGGCACCCTCGGTACCGCCGCCACCGCGGCCCTGCTGCTGAGCGGCGCCGCTGCTGCCGCCGCCCACGGCCACCACAGCAGTGGCGCCTCCGCCGAGGCCGTCACGGCCGGCTCGCCCGGTGTGCTCTCCGGCAACTCCGTGCAGGTCCCGGTGCACGTGCCGATCAACCTGTGCGGCAACACCGTCGACGTGATCGGCCTGCTGAACCCGGCGTTCGGCAACTCCTGCGTCAACGCCTGACTCTGACGATCCGTCAGACCGAAGACTTCCAGGTGGAGTATTTCGACACCCGCCTGGGCGCGCCGCGATTGCGTCCGGATCTCGACCGTGCGAGAACTGAACGACGGGGCGCGTGAACGAAGCGGCCGAGCGAGACCGTCCAAGCCACGGGCGCAACAAGGCACTTGGGCCGCTCGATTGAAACACCACACACGGTACCCCCCAGAACTCGGGCGACATTTCGGTTCGCCCGCCCAAACGGAGGAATCCCCATGCGCAACATCAAGAAGGCTGCTGTCCTCTCCCTCGCCGCCGCCGGCCTGCTGCTCGGCTCGGCCGGTGCCGCCACCGCCAGCTCCGAGGCCGAGGCCGTCGTGGCGGGCTCCCCGGGCGTGCTCTCGGGCAACAACGTCCAGGTCCCGATCCACATCCCGGTGAACGTCTGCGGCAACACCGTCAACGTCATCGCGCTGCTCAACCCGGCGTTCGGCAACTCCTGCGCCAACGTCGGCTGACTCGGCCCCGGCTGAGCCACGCCTCACCGGGTGGTGCCCCCGTACCCGTACGGGGGCACCACCCACCCCACCTGTGTGATCTAGGAGATCAACCCCCATGCAGAACGTGAAGAAGGCCGCCGCCGTCGGCGCCGCCGTTGTCGGCATCGTCGCGGCCGGTGCGGGCACCGCGCTGGCGAGCTCCTCCGCCGAGGGCGTCACCGCCGGTTCCCCCGGCGTCGGCTCCGGCAACTCGATCCAGGTTCCGGTGCACATCCCGGTCAACCTGTGCGGCAACAGCGCCAACCTGGTCGGCCTGCTGAACCCGGCGTTCGGCAACTCCTGCGCCAACGTCGAGGCGCCGGTGGTCGACGAGGACTGCTGATCTCCCCTGATCGGCAGCACATCCGTGCGAAGCCCCTTGGTCCGCCGACCGAGGGGCTTCGGCGTCCGCCCAGGCACCATCCAGGAGTTGCACCCATGACGCTCAGGAAGAACCTGTCGCTCGGCCTGCTCACCGCCGTCGCCCTGCTCGGCGCCCCCACCGCCGCCCAGGCGGTCGATCTGCCCGCGCCCGGCGGCCAGTTGCAGCCGGTGGACGCCGGCGCGGGACTCGGCGCGGTGACCGGCGCGCTCGGCCACGGCGTCCGGCCGGCCAAGACGCTCCGGCTCGACCCGTTCGCCCAGTCCTCGGCCGACGTGCTGAACAACGGCCTCGCGCTCGAACCGGACAACGGCCTCCAGCCGGTCTCCACCGCCCCGTTGACCGCCCCGCTGAGCGGCGGCGGCGGCCCGGAGGACCTGCTGCTGGTCGGTGAGGTCACCGACCTGCTGCCCGGCTGACCCCGCTCCCCCACGCGTACAGCGGAGCCCGGCACCTCCTGGACGGTGGATGCCGGGCTCTTCCGTACGGTGCGTCAGGTGTACGGCGCGTCAGACGGTGCGTCAGGCCTGGTCGAGCACCTCACGCATGGTGCCGGTGGTGGTCGAGGTGAGGTCGGCCAGCGAGTCGGTGACCGCGATCTTCTCGTCGCCCTTGCCCAGGCTCGCCTTGGCGCCCGGGATCGCCTGCACCGGCGCCGTGATCAGCTGGGGGTCCAGCTCGCCGGCGGTCAGCACGTCGTCGGCGGCCGAACCGGTGCCGCCCTCGACCACGGAGAACGGCTGACCGAGGGTCAGACCGGGCCCCTTGGCGTTCAACGGGGCGGCCGGCGCGTCCAGCGCCAGGTCACCCAGCTCGGTGCTGTGATCGGCCGTGGGCAGCGGCAGCGCGGCCTGCAGCCGGGGGCCGACCTTGCCGACCTCGACCCCGGGGACGACCCGGTCCGGGATCAGCTGGGCGCCCGGCTTCGCGTCCGGCACCGGCGGCATCAGCAGCGAGGTCGGCACCCCGCCCGACACCTGACCGCCCTTCGGCAGCAGCGGCAGGTGCTCGCTGACGGTCTCCAGCGGGATGGTGAACGGGACCTCCTCGGTGCCCCACTCCTCCTCGATCGTCGCGACCTGACCGGGCGTCACCGGAGCGTTGCCGGGGGCGGCCATCGCGGCCGACTGGCCCGCGAGTACGCCGGACCCGACCGCCAGCAACAACGCGCCGGTCGCCCGCTTGGAGAGCTTCATGCTGTTCACCGTTCTGTCTGTGGAGCTTGCCTGTGGAGCCTGGATGACGGCCGCCGCGCGGCCGAAAGCAATCTGCCTAAACGAGTAAGCGGCGCTCGGGATAGCACGGGTTAACCGGTATGGCCTAATAATCCGACCGCACGGCAAGGACTTTGGCGATCCGTCATCGATTTCCGAAGATTCCGCGTAACCTTCGCGCCCGTCATTCTTTGATCTAAATGTCGCAGCCAGGACGGTGTCGGAGGTAATCCCCCCGGACAGGCCGGCAACCGATGTGATTCATCCAGAGAGGTAGCTCCACCATGCTCCAGAAGACTTTCGCGGCTGTCGGACTGGCCGCTGCCGCCCTGGCCGCCACCGCCGCCCCGGCCTCCGCGATCGGCAACGCGGACGGTGCGGCCGGCTCCATCCAGGGCAATGGCGGGACCAACGCCACGGGTACCTGGGGCAACCACAGCCCGAACTACCACGTGCTCGACAACCCCAACATCTGCCTGCCCGAGGTGCACAACATCGGCGTGGGCGTGCTCGGTGTCGCGGTGCCGGTCGAGGTCGCGGCTCTGAGCAACCAGCCCAAGCAGACCTGTGTGGTCGGCGAGGGCACGCTCGGCAGCGGTGACGGTGGTGTCTCCCACCTGGTCGGCTGACCTCTCGCCGGCCTGGCCCGTAAGGGCCGACTGATCCACCCTGCTCCATCTCTCCCATCAGATCCGAAAAGGAACAGAACAATGATCAAGAAGGCTCTCGCCGCCGTGGGCGTTGCCACCGCTGGTCTGGCCATGACCGCCGCTCCCGCCATGGCGATCGGTGACTCCGACGGTGCTGCCACCTCCATCTCGGGCAACGGCGGCACCAACGCCACCGGCACCCACGGTGACCACAGCAACAACTTCCACACCCTGGACAACCCGAACATCTGCCTGCCCGAGGTTCACAACATCGCCGTCGCGGTCATCGGTGTCGCGGTGCCGATCGAGGCCGACGTTCTGAACAACGAGCCGAAGCAGATCTGCAACGTGGGCCAGAACACCCTGGGCAGCGGCGACGGTGGCGTCTCCCACCTGATCGGCTGATCAAGCCCGATGCACCAGGCCGCCGGGCCCGAGGGGGAGCAACTCCCCTCGGGCCCGGCGGTTTTCTGCTGCTTTCGGGTGGCCCGTCGATCAAGCGGCGCGTGCTGCGCGCCGGGCGGCCCGAACTGTGGTCACGTGTAGTCACACTGCTGTCACGCAGAGAGGAACATCTGATGAAGAGCATCCTGGGCAAGGCCGCGATCACCGCGGTTGCCACCCTGGCCCTGGCCGGCATCTCGGCCCCCGCCTACGCCCATGTCAGCGCGAGCGGTGGCGCCCAGTTCGCCGCCACCGCCGACGAGCCCTTCCTGGCCGTCGAGCGCTGGGGTCACGCCGAGACCAGCCACATCGAGGCCTGCTTCCACGACTGGTTCGTGGCGGGCGACGACTGGGCGGCCGGCGGCGCCGAGGGCGGCGCCACGATCGACTGACGTCCGGTCAGCAGGAAGGGGTGGTGGGGAACCTGGTTCCCCACCACCCCTTCCGCATGCTCGGCTACCGCTTGCTCAGCGCAGCATCCCGGCTGCCTCGGTCGCCCAGTAGGTGAGGATCTGCTCGGCACCGGCCCGGCGGATCGAGGTGAGCGTCTCCAGGATCAGCCGCTCCCGGTCCACCCAGCCGTTCGCGGCGGCGGCCTCGACCATCGAGTACTCGCCCGACACCTGGTAGGCCGCCACCGGCACCGGGGAGGCGTCGGCGACCTGCCGCAGCACGTCCAGGTACGCCATGGCCGGCTTGACCATCACCAGGTCGGCCCCCTCGGCGATGTCCTGCTCCAGCTCGCGCAGCGACTCACGGGCGTTCGCCGGGTCCTGCTGGTACGCCTTCCGGTCGCCCTTGAGCGAGGAGCCGACGGCCTCCCGGAACGGGCCGAAGAAGGCCGAGGCGTACTTGGCCGTGTAGGCCAGGATGCCGGTGTCCTGGAACCCGGCCTCGTCCAGCGCCCGCCGGACCACCCCGACCTGACCGTCCATCATCCCGGACGGGCCGACCAGGTGGACCCCGGCCTCGGCCTGCACCAGCGCCATCTCCTTGTACCGCTCCAGGGTGGCGTCGTTGTCCACGCTGCCGTCCTCGGCCAGCACCCCGCAGTGCCCGTGGTCGGTGTACTCGTCCAGGCACAGGTCGGACATCACCACCAGCTGGTCCCCGACCTCGGAGACCACGTCCCGGATCGCCTGCTGCAGGATCCCGTCCGGGTTGGTGCCCTCACTCCCGATCGCGTCCTGCACCTCGGGCACCCCGAACAGCATGATGCCCCCCAGCCCCGCCTCGGCCGCCTCCACGGCCGCCCGCCGCAGCGTGTCCCTGGTGTGCTGCACCACACCCGGCATCGACCCGATCGGACGCGGCTCACTGATCCCCTCCCGCACGAACGCGGGCAGGATCAGCTCGGCCGGATGCAACCTGGTCTCGGCGACCAGCCGCCGCATCGCCGGAGTGGAACGCAGACGACGCGGACGAACGTACGGGAACTCAGCGGACACGAGCTTCTCTCTCCGAACGACGATGGGAACCATCAGGGGCTCGGGGAACTGCGACGCCGACCTCGGAAAAGGTCACCTCCGCGTGCATGGTCAGGCACTTTCGCCGTGACCCGCACGCCGGATCTCGTCGCCGTTCCCCGAGCCCCTGTCTGCCGAAGCGTGTGCCTCAGCGAGCCTTGCGGCGGGAGCCCGGACGACGCTCGCTCGGGCGGTAGACCGGCTCACCGGCCGCCGTGGCGGTGTCCCGGCGCCCCGCGCCGAAGTCTGCCAGGGCCTGGGCCAGTGCGGCGGCCGACGGGGCCGGGGCCATCACGTCCACCCGCAGGCCGTGCTCCTCCGCGGTCTTCGCGGTGGCCGGGCCGATGCAGGCGATGATCGTGACGTTGTGCGGCTTGCCCGCGATGCCGACCAGGTTGCGGACGGTCGAGGACGAGGTGAAGAGCACCGCGTCGAAGCCGCCGCCCTTGATCGCCTCCCGGGTCTCGGCCGGCGGCGGCGAGGCGCGGACGGTGCGGTAGGCCGTCACGTCGTCCACCTCCCAGCCGAGTTCGACCAGGCCGGCCACCAGGGTCTCGGTGGCGATGTCGGCGCGCGGCAGCAGCACCCGGTCGATCGGGTCGAAGACCGGGTCGTACGGCGGCCAGTCTTCCAGCAGACCGGCGGCGGACTGCTCGCCACTGGGCACCAGGTCCGGCTTCACGCCGAAGTCGACCAGCGCCTGCGCGGTGGTCTCGCCGACCGCCGCGACCTTGATCCCGGCGAAGGCACGGGCGTCGAGACCGTACTCCTCGAACTTCTCCCGGACCGCGCGGACCGCGTTCACCGAGGTGAAGGCGATCCACTCGTAACGACCCGTCACCAGGCCCTTGATCGCGCGCTCCATCTGCTGCGGGGTGCGCGGCGGCTCGACCGCGATGGTCGGCACCTCCTGCGGCACCGCGCCGTACGAGCGCAGCTGGTCGGAGAGGCCGTGCGCCTGCTCCTTGGTCCGCGGCACGAGGACGTTCCAGCCGAACAGCGGCTTGGTCTCGAACCACGAGTGCGAGGAGCGGTGGGCGACCTGCTCGCCCACCACGGCTATCACCGAGGTGGCCGGGTCGACCGGCGCCGAGACCGGCGAGGGCAGCACCCGGGCGGCCTTCAGGTCGGCCGCGATGGTGGTCAGGGTGGCGGTGAAGGTGCGCTGCCGGGTGGTGGTGCCGGAGAGCGTGGCCGACAGCGGCGACTCCGGCTTGCGGCCGTTGGCCACCAGCGCGGCGGCGGTGGCGGGCAGCTGGCCCAGCGTGGTGCGGACCACCAGGGTGGTCTCGGGGGCGCCGAGGTCGACGGTCTGACCGGCCAGCAGGCCGGCTCCGTCCACGAACCGGACGTCCGCGCCCCGGCTGCCGCGCAGCGGCACCCCGGCGTAGGCCGGCACGCCGACCGACTGGGCGACGCCCGGGATCACCTCGAACGGGATCGCGGCCTGCGCGCAGCCGAGCATCTCCTCGGCGGCGCCACCGTCCAGGCCGGGGTCGCCGTCCACGGTGCGGACCACGTGCTTGCCGGACCGGACGGCCTCGGCGACCAGGGCCGCCACGTCCGGGCAGTCCTCGCCGACGGTGCTGTGCACCACGACCCCGACCGGGCAGTGGGTGCGGACGGCGGCCGCGGTGAGCGGGTCGGCGATCAGCACGTCGGCGGAGGCCAGCACGTCCACGGCCCGCAGGGTGAGCAGGCCCGGGTCACCGGGGCCCGCACCCAGGAAGGTGCAGCGGCCGGCCGGAACGGCCGGGGTGTGCGCGAGGTTGGCGGCGGCGCTCATCGGGCTCGCTCCCCCATCAGGTTGGCCGCTCCCGCGTCGAGCAGCCGCTCGGCGAGCGCGTGGCCGAGGGCCACCGCCTGCCGCTCGGCGGTCTCGTCGAGGACGAGCGGACCGTTGGCGGTCTTCTTCAGCAGGGTGGCGCCGTCGACGGTGCCGACCACGCCCTCCAGCCGCAGTTCGGTGCCCTGCCAGGTGGCAAGGGCGGCAACCGGGGCGGAGCAGCCGGCCTCCAGGCGGGCCAGCAGGGCGCGCTCGGCGGCCACCGCAACCCGGGTCGGCAGGTGGTCCAACTCGCCGAGTACGGCGGCGAGTTCGGGGCTCACGCACTCCACGGCCAGGGCGCCCTGGCCGGGGGCGGGGAGCATCAGCTCCGGGTCCAGGAGCTCGGTGATCTCGGCGCTCCGGCCGAGCCGGTTCAGCCCGGCGGCGGCCAGCACCACGGCGTCCAGCTCACCCGAGCCGACGTACCCGATCCGGGTGTCCACGTTGCCGCGGATCGGGACGGTCTCCAGCTCGACGCCGCGGGCTTTCGCCCAGGCGTTCAACTGGGCCATCCGGCGCGGCGAGCCGGTGCCGATCCGGGCGGTGTGCCCGGCCAGCTTCTCGACCAGCTCGGTCAGGCTCAGGCCGTCCCGGGCGATCAGGGCGTCCCTGCTGTCCTCGCGCTCGGGGACGACCGCCAGCAGCAGGCCCTCGGGGGCCGCGGTGGGCAGGTCCTTGAGCGAGTGCACGGCCAGGTCGATCCGGCCCTCCAGCAGCGCGTCGCGCAGCGCGGAGACGAAGACCCCGGTGCCGCCGATCTGCGCCAGCGCCTCCCGGGAGGTGTCGCCGTAGGTGGTGATCTCCACCAGCTCGACGGGGCGCCCGGTGACCCGCTCGACCGTGCGGGCGACCATGCCCGACTGGGCCATCGCAAGGGCGCTCCGGCGGGTGCCGAGGCGCAGCGGCTGCGACTGGCCGTCGCTGCTGCTCAGTTGACCATTCATGAGGTGATCGTCCCGGTCATGCTCGTGGGCTGGCTGGTGGTTCATCGGGGGTTTCCCCCCGCGAGAGTGGCATCGGCCTTGGCCTGCGCGCCGATGGGTGTGCCGGAGACAGCCTGCACTGCCGCCGGGTCCAGGTCGAACAGTTCGCGGAGGGCGTCGGCGTACCCGGCCCCGCCGGGCTCGGCCGCGAGCTGCTTCACCCGGACGGTCGGGGCGTGCAGCAGCTTGTCCACCACGCGCTTGACGGTCTGCGAGACCTCGGCCCTGGTGCGCTCGTCCAGGTCGGGCAGCCGGGTGTTGAGGCGGCCGAGCTCGCTCAGCACCACCTCGGAGGCCATCTGACGGAGCGCCACCACGGTGGGCGCGATCCGGGCCGCGCGCTGGGCGGCGCCGAAGGCGTCCACCTCGTCCGCGACGATGCCGACCACGGCGTCCACGTCCCCGGCCCCGGGGGTGGCGGCGTGCGCCTGGGAGAGGCTCTCCAGGTCGACCAGCAGCGCACCGGCCAGGCCGTGCACGGCGTGGTCCACGTCGCGCGGCATGGCCAGGTCGAGGAAGGCCAGCGGCGCCTCGGCGGTCCGGACCGCCACTGCGGCGGCGACGTCCTCGGCGCTGATCACCACACCGGCCGCGCCGGTGCAGGAGATCACCAGGTCCACGTCGGCGAGCGTCTCGCGGACCTTGCCGAAGTCGACCGTACGGGCGCCCAGGTTGGCGGCCAGCCGCTCGGCCCGCTCGGCCGTCCGGTTGGCGATCAGCAGGTCGGCGACCCCGGCGCGGACCAGGGTGGCGGCGGCCAGCGAGCTCATCGAGCCCGCGCCGACCACCAGGGCGCGCTTGCCCGCGATCTCCCCGGCCCCGACGGCGACCTGCTCCAGGCCGAAGGTGACCAGGGACTGGCCGGCCTTGTCGATGCCGGTCTCACTGTGCGCCCGCTTGCCGACCCGCAGGGCCTGCTGGAACAGCTCGTTCAGACCGCGCCCGGCGGTGTGCTCCTCCTGGGCGCGGGCCAGCGCGTCGCGCAGCTGGCCGAGGATCTGGCCCTCGCCGACCACCATCGAGTCCAGCCCGCAGGCCACCGAGAAGAGGTGGTGCACGGCCCGGTCCTCGTAGTGCACGTAGAGGTGCGAGGTGAGCTCCTCCAGGTCCACGCCGCTGTGGTGGGCGAGCAGCAGGGAGAGCTCGGCCACCCCGGCGTGGAACTTGTCCACGTCGGCGTAGAGCTCGATCCGGTTGCAGGTGTTGAGCAGGGCGGCTTCACCGACGGCCGGCGAGGCGGCGGTGTCGTGCAGCAGCCGGGTGGGCACCTGACCGGTCAGCGCGGCGCGTTCCAACAGGCCGACGGGGGCGCTGCGGTGGCTCAGACCGACGACGAGAAGACTCATGCCCGCCCCCTGGAGTTGCGGATCTGCTGGCGGCTCACGCGGGCATCACCGCGGAGAGGTCGCCCTCGGTGCCCTTGGCGGGCTTGCCCTTGACCGGCTCGGCCTTGGCACCGGCCGCGCGGCGGAGCTTGGCGGCGGCGGCCCGGACCGGGCCGGGGGCGCGGTCGAGCATCGAGTCGCCCTGGCCGGACTCCTCGCCGGCCTTGCGCTGCTCGTGGAAGGCGAGGATCTGGAGCTCTATCGAGAGGTCCACCTTGCGCACGTCCACGCCGTCCGGGACGGTCAGCACGGTCGGGGCGAAGTTCAGGATGCTGGTCACCCCGGCCTCGACCAGGCGGTCGCAGACCTGCTGGGCGGCACCGGGCGGGGTGGTGATGACGCCGATGGAGACGTGCTGGCTCTCCACGATCGCCTCCAACTCGTCCATGTGCCGCACCGGGAGACCGGCGGCGCTGTTGCCGACCACGGTCGGGTCGGCGTCCAGCAGGGCGGCGACCCGGAAACCGCGGGAGGCGAAGCCGCCGTAGTTGGCGAGCGCGTGGCCGAGGTTACCGATTCCGACGATGACCACGGGCCAGTCCTGGGTCAGGCCCAGCTCGCGGGAGATCTGGTAGACCAGGTACTCCACGTCGTAACCGACGCCACGGGTCCCGTAGGAGCCGAGGTAGGAGAAGTCCTTGCGGAGCTTCGCCGAGTTGACCCCGGCCGCGGTGGCCAGTTCTTCGGATGAGACGGTGGGTACGGAGCGCTCGGAGAGCGCGGTGAGTGCCCTCAGGTAGAGGGGAAGGCGGGCGACGGTCGCCTCCGGGATGCCCCGGGCACGCGAGGGTCGGCGCGCGGCGCCCGGCTCGGGCGTCTGCGAAGTGCTCTGGGTGGATCGGCCGATTGCCACGGTGCTCCTGTGGGTGAAGCTGGGCTTTGGCAGCCAGGCTATGCGTTTGTGAACGTGTGCACAAAGATGGTGTCCGATTTGTCCGGGCACAGTGACGCGCATCACGCCGTATGTCAGGTCGCCCTTGCGACAGTGTGCGCCACTCATCGCTCGGCGCCCAGAGCGGTGAGCACCAGAGCCGGCGGTTCGACGCCCTGCGGCCACGGCCCGAACGGGGCCTCCCGGCGGATCAGCGGCAGTGCGCCCGCCTGGCGCTGGGACAGCGCCCGGCCCAGTCGGGGCCAGGACAGCCCGGCGGCCTCGCGCAGCGGCGGGGACCAGTCCGGGCGCGCCCCCGTGACGTACCGGAGCAGGTCGGCGGTGGCGCGGGCGTCGCCGAGCGCGGTGTGCGCCGGGTACCAGCCGAGCCCGGCCGCCTCGACGCAGGCCGTCAGGCCGTACCCGCCGGCCTCGGCCAGGTGGGCCCGGGCCAGCCGGAGCGTGCAGAGCGTCGGTATCGGCGGCAGCGGCACCCCGATCCGGGCGAACTCGCGCTCCAGGAACGCCTGGTCGCAGCTGACGTGGTGACCGACCAGCACCCGACCGGCCAGCAGCTCCAGCAGGGTCGGGGCGACCTCGCGGAACCTCGGCGCACCGACCACGTCGGACTGGCTGATCCGGTGCACATGGGTCGGCCCGACCGGCCCGACCGGGTCGATCAGGGTGGAGAACTCACCCTCGGCCCGCAGTTGACCGTCCAACAGCACCACGGCGACCTCGACCACCCGGTGCCGCCACGGACTGCGGCCGGTGGCCTCGACATCGACCACGGCGAAACCGCCCGACGCGGGCGGAAGTTGTCGGCCGGGAAGCATGAACGCTCTCCTCCGTCATCCAGCCCCCGGCGGACAGAAACGTTTTAGATCGTAAGCCGACCAATTGACGTTTCCTAAGCCGATCTTCACTTTTGCAGACAACGATTTGGCGAAGCACCCCCGCCGAACGGAGGGGCTGCCGTGTCGTCAGGCGCCGAGCGCCGCGCGCAGCCGCCGTTCGTCGACCCGCCAGAAATCGTGCTGCTTCCCGTCGATCAACGTCACCGGGATCTGCTCCCAGTACTTCCGGTACAGCTCCTCGTCCTGGGTGATGTCCCGCTCCTCGAAGGCACTCCCCAGCTCCCCGGTCACCCGCACGATCACCGCCCGGGCGTCGTCGCACAGATGGCAGCCGGGCTTCCCGATCAGGGTCACCGTCCGCTCGGCGGGCTTCTTGCTGGTGTCACGTCGCAACAGTGGGCTCACCGCACCATTCTGCAACTGCTCAGCCGTCTACGGCCCAGGGGCTCGGGGAACTGCGAGGAGATCTGGCGCCGGGGTCACAGGCGAAAGTGCCTGACCACCCACGCAGCGATCACCTTGCACGAGGTCGGCGTCGCAGTTCCCCGAGCCCCTGCTTTCCGAACCATGTGCCCTGACCTTGCGCCTGCGTTCAAGTGCCCGTCACGCGGCCTGGTTATGCTCGGGGCCATGGTCGCCCTCAGAAGGCTCTCCCACGTACGGCGCTCTCCGAACGAGCAGTCGGCCCTGGCGGGTGAGGCCGCCGCCGCTGCCGCGGAGGACCACACGCCGGCCCCGGACGACCCGAGGGCCGCCGCGTTCTTCGACTGCGACAACACCATCCTGCGCGGTGCGGCGATCTTCTACCTGGGCATCGGCCTGTACCGGCGGAGGTTCTTCAGCCGCCGCGACATGGTCAGGTTCGCGTGGCAGCAGGCGTGGTTCCGGGTGCACGGCGCCGAGGACCCGGCGCACATGGCGGA
Organism: Kitasatospora gansuensis; assembly: GCF_014203705.1. Lineage (NCBI taxonomy): Bacteria > Bacillati > Actinomycetota > Actinomycetes > Kitasatosporales > Streptomycetaceae > Kitasatospora > Kitasatospora gansuensis. The sequence goes on along the minus strand of NZ_JACHJR010000001.1, from coordinate 4,603,430 downwards.
CGCCAAGGACAAGGCGCTCGGCCTGGTGGCGGGCAAGCGGACCGCCGAGCTGGAGGAGATCTGCGAGGAGATCTTCGAGGACGTGCTCACCCGGAAGATCTGGCCCGGCACCCGGGCGTTGGTGCAGCTGCACCTGGACGCCGGGCAGCGGGTCTGGCTGGTCACCGCGGCCCCGCAGGAGGTGGCCAGGATCATCGCCCGGCGGCTCGGCATGACCGGTGCGCTGGGCACGGTGGCCGAGGAGGTGGACGGCGTCTACACCGGCCGGCTGGTCGGCGGGCTGCTGCACGGTGAGGCCAAGGCGGCGGCGGTCACGGCGCTGGCCCGGCGGGAGCGGCTGGAGTTGAGCCGGTGCGCCGCGTTCAGCGACTCGGCCAACGACATCCCGATGCTGGCGCTGGTGGGCCACCCGTACGTGGTGAACCCGGACTCGGCGCTGCGGCGGCACGCCCGGGCCAACGGCTGGCGGGTGCGCGACTTCAGGACCGGCCGGAAGGCGGCCAGGATCGGGCTGCCGACCGCGGCCGGCCTGGGAGTTCTGGCCGGTGCGACCGCCGCCGCGGTGGCGATCCGACGGCGGCAGCGGGCGGCCTGACGGCCGGTCTGACGGCTGGCCTGACGGCTGGTCAGCAACGCACCGGCCACGACTCACTCTTAAGGGCGAACTCGGCCACCCGATCCGGGCGTTCCGATCGTGTTCGACCGTGACCGGAAGCGATCGTTCGGAGACTTGGGAAAGTCGGGGGTTGCTGAGCCCGGATCCCGGGAATCGGGCCCGCCACCTCCGGAAACTGTCACCCGGCGCACACGCGCGATCACATTGAGCCGGGCGGCTGATGCCATGTTCGGTCAGTTCCAGCCGCATATGCACGCCAAGCGGATCTCAAACGACCACTTCGGCCACAGGGTGTAGCTGTCATTGCACAAAGCGTTATTCTCTCCTGGATGCACGCCACCCACACGTCCCCGGTGACGAGGGGTCAGTCGGAGTGTGCTCTCCGCGCAGGCGGAGGTGATCCGTCCACAGTTCTGCCTCTGGGAGTCCCGTGTACCCACCCGTCCGGAACGACGCGCCTGCCTCCTCCCGCCCGTCGCCCACCAACCTGCGCCGCGGTACACACCTCGACCGACTCCGGTCCGCGATCCGGGAGTTCGAGCTGTACGTGCCCCAACCGGCCCTGGCCGGTGTCCCGTTGGGCGCCGGGGTAGCGCTGCGCTCCTCGACCACCACCAGCGGCACCGGTGCCGGTGCCGGCACTCGCGGCCGAGTCGGCGCGGGTACCGGCCCGGGCTCCCGGAGCCGGGCCAGAACCACGCCCACCCCCGGGCTGGAGTCCGAGCACAACCCGATCATGGAGTTGGTCGAGCGGGCCCAGGCCGGCGAGAGCGAGGCGTTCGGCCGGCTCTACGACCACTACTCGGACACCGTCTACCGGTACATCTACTACCGGGTCGGCGGGCGGGCCACCGCCGAGGACCTGACCAGCGAGACCTTCCTGCGCGCGCTGCGCCGGATCGGCACCTTCACCTGGCAGGGCCGGGACTTCGGCGCCTGGCTGGTGACCATCGCGCGCAACCTGGTGGCGGACCACTTCAAGTCCAGCCGGTTCCGCCTCGAGGTCACCACCGGCGAGATGCTCGACTCCAACGAGTGCGAGCGCAGCCCCGAGGACTCGGTGCTGGAGTCACTCTCCAACGCCGCCCTGCTCGACGCGGTGCGACGGCTCAATCCGCAGCAGCAGGAGTGCGTCACGCTCCGGTTCCTGCAGGGGCTCTCGGTGGCCGAGACGGCCCGGATCATGGGCAAGAACGAGGGCGCGATCAAGACCCTCCAGTACCGCGCGGTGCGCACCCTGGCCCGGCTGCTGCCGCCCGACGCCCGGTGAGCGCAATAGCTGACCGTGCGTCATATCAACTGCCTGGCTTACCCGGCCGGGTGAACGAGCGGTCACATGCTCTGCTTAATGCGGAAGAGGGGCCGTGCGTAACCGACGCCCCGCCCTGCTCGTTGGCCAACCTGCAAGCCCCCACCGGGCCGTCGGTCAAGCAGGATCGGCCACGCTCACCCGATGGAGTGGTTTTGGCCCACCGAGGCAACCGTCCGGTAGGCCGGGGAGTCGACAACGACGAAGGGAGGTGTGGCCCGTGACGGCAAACATGCTGGAACACCGGCGGGCGAGGGCCTTCGCCGAGGCGCTGGAGGCCCACCGCACAGAGCCCCACCAGGGGGACCGGAGACCCGACAGCGGTCAGCCCGGCGGCTCCACCGCGATGGCGGAGCTGCTGAGCATGGCGGACGCCCTCGGCGCCCTGCCCGAGCCTGAGCTGAGCACCGAGGCCAGGACGCTCCAACGCGCCCAGCTGATGGCCGCGTTCGAGCGCGACTGGACGGGCAGCCCGGCCGCCAGGGTGCCGCAGCAGCGCAGGCATCGGGCGGTCAGGTCCGGGGCCCGGCTGCGCTGGGGCCGCCGGCTGGCGATCGGCGGCCTGGTGGCCGGCGTCGCGGTCGGCAGCTTCGCCGGCGCGGCCGCAGCCAGCTCCAACGCCCTCCCGGGGGACACCCTCTACGGCATGAAGCGCGGTCTGGAGGATCTCCGGCTGAGCTGGGCCGGCTCCGACACCGAGGTCGGCGCCCTGCTGCTGGACCAGGCCTCCACCCGGCTGGAGGAGGCCCAGGGCCTGCTCGGCCGGGCGGACACCGGTACGACGTTGAGCCCGGCCACGGTGGAGCAGGTCCGCCGCGCACTGGACGACATGCACGCCGAGGCGGTCAAGGGCCGGGAGCTGCTGCGCTCGGTCTACCGGAGCAACGGATCGCTCGACCCGATGCGCAAGCTGGCCGGCTTCGCCGACGGCGAGGACGACCGGTGGGCGGCCGTCAAGGGTCAGCTGCCGGCCCAACTCACCGGCCAGGCCAGCAAGGTGAACGAGCTCTTCGACGAGATGACCGAGGACGTCGCCCCGCTCCAGCTGGCTCCGCCGGCCGCCAAGGGCAACACCCCGGCCGCTCCCGGCGGCGCACCCCAGTCCGCCGGTGGTGCGGCGGCCTCCCCGGCCGCCGGTACGGGCAGCGCGGACCGCCCGCGGACCGAGCCGGGCCGGCCCAACTCCGGCACCGGACAGGGCGCGGCCACGCCGAGCGGCAAGGCCAGCCCCGGCCTGCTCGACAAGCTGCTGCCTGGCGGCCTCACCGGTGGCGGCTCGGCCTCCCCGGCCGCCGGTACGCCGGAGCGCGCCGCCGAGGCACCCGCCCCGGACGCCGGCACCACCACGCAGGACCAGCCGCCGACCCAGGAACTGCGCATCCCCGCGCTGATCCCGGGCCTGCTGCCGGAGATCTCGCTGGGCTGAGCGCACCAAAAAGGCGGGGCCGGGGCAGCTGCCCCGGCCCCGCCTCCGGCACGTCCGGAAGAGGACCGAGCTAGAAGAACACCGACCGCCGCTGCACCAGCAGCTTGTACAGGGTGTGCTGGATGGTCTCCCTGACCTGGTCGGTCAGGTCGAAGACCAGCATCGGGTCGTCCGCCGCCTCCGGAGGGTGGCTGTCGGTCGGGATCGGTTCGCCGAACTGGATGGTCCACTTGGTCGGCAGCGGGATCGCGCCGAGCGGGCCGAGCCAGGGGAAGGTCGGCGTGATCGGCAGGTACGGCAGACCGAGCGCGCGGGCCAGCGTCCGGGCGTTCCCGATCATCGGGTAGGTCTCCTCCGCGCCGACGATCGAGCACGGCACGATCGGCACCCCGGCCCGCAGCGCGGAGGCCACGAAGCCGCCCCGGCCGAAGCGCTGCAGCTTGTACCGCTCGGCGAACGGCTTGCCGATCCCCTTGAAGCCCTCCGGCCAGACCCCGACCACCTCGCCGCGCTCCAGCAGCGCCTGGGCGTCCTCGCCGCAGGCCAGCGTGTGCCCGGCCTTCCGGGCCAGCTCACCCACCACCGGCAGGACGAAGACCAGGTCGGCCGCGAGCATCCGCAGGTGCCGCCGCCGGGGGTGGTGGTCGTGGATCGCGATCTGGGTCATCAGCGCGTCCAGCGGGATGGTGCCGGAGTGGTTGGCGACGATCAGCACCCCGCCCTCGGCCGGGATGTTCTCGATCCCCCGGACCTCGACCCGGAAGTACTTCTCCGCCAGCGGGCGGAGCATCGAGAGCAGCACCTCCTCGGTGAGCTCCCGGTCGAAGCCGAACTCGTCCACCTCGTAGTCGCCGGTGATCCGCCGCCGCAGGAAGGACAGGCCGCCCGCGGCCCGCTGCTCCCAGCCCTTGCCGAGCGCCCGGGTGGCGGCCGCGCCGAGCGGACCGGCCAGCGCGCCGCCGACCGCGTCGGCGATCCGGTCCGCCAGGGCAGGCCCGGACGGCTCCGGCTGCCAGCTCGGCGCGGACTCGATCGGGATCACCTTCGCCTGCTCGGCGTTCCTCGCAGCGGTCATCTCGGCCTCAGCTCCTCGGAGGGTTCTGACGGGTCAGCAGCCCCGCCAGCCGGTCGGTGGCGGCGGCCAGCCGCTCGGGCGGCAGCAGCCCGCCGGACTGGGCGGCGGCGAAGTCCGCGAACGCCTCGGGGGTGGTCATGCTCAGGGTCCAGCCGAAACCCTCGCGCAGCGCGGTGGTGTCCACCACCCGCCCGTGGCTGAGCAGTTGGAGCTGCTCGGGCGAGATGTCGGCGAGCCCGGTCCGCCGGGCAAGACCGGCCACCAGGCCGAGCGCGGGGCCGAGCAGCGGGACGGTGGGCCGCCCCAGCCTGCGGGCGCACTGGGAGAGCAGCAGCACGCCGTTCCCGGCCACGTTGTAGGTGCCGGGCCTGGGTTCGGTGGCGGCCAGGTGCAGCAGCGCGACGGCGTCGTCCTCGTGCACGAACTGCAGCCGGGGGTCGCGGCCGAGCACGGTGGGCAGCACCGGCAGCGCGAAGTAGTCGCAGAGCGGGGTGTCCCCGGCCGGGCCGACGATGTTGGCGAACCGCAGCACGGTGACCGCGACGTCGGGACGGCGCCGGGCGAAGCCCCGGACGTACCCCTCGACCTCGGTGGCGTCCTTGCCGAAGCCGCTGCGCGGCAGGTCCTTGAGCTGCATCCGCTCGCCGAACACCGCCGGGTCGCGCGGGGCGGAGCCGTAGACGGCGGTGGTGGACTTGACGACCAGTCGGCGCAGCCCCGGTGCCTTCTGGCAGGCCCCGAGCAGCTGCATGGTGCCGATGACGTTGGTCTCCTTGGCGGTGGCCCTGCCACCCTGCACCCCGGCGCTGACGTCCAGGTGCACCACGGTGTCCACGTCGTACTCGGCGATCACCCGGGCGACGGCGGGGCGCCGCAGGTCGACCCGGACGTACTCGACGCCGTCGGCGGTCATCCCGCCCCACGGCTCCCGGCTGTCCACGCCGACCACCCGGTCGATGCCGGGCCGGCCGGCCAGCCGGGCCGCGAACCTGGCCCCCAGGTGCCGGGCGACGCCGGTGACGAGCACGACCTTGCCCACTGCGCCGCACCCCTCTCGAAAGCCCTGCACGCACCGTATCGCGCCGGGGTTCGATCCGGACAAACGACGGCGCCCGCCCCGGCCTGAGCCGGGACGGGCGCCGTCTGCACACCTGGCGCGCAGGGCGCGGCCGTGGGTGCCTACTTCTTGTTACGACGCTGAACGCGAGTGCGCTTCAGAAGCTTGCGGTGCTTCTTCTTGGCCATACGCTTGCGACGCTTCTTGATGACAGAGCCCACGGAACTACCCTCGCTCACTGAGACTCTCGTCCGTGAGAGACGGAGTCCATACGACTGACGGAGGGCCTAGCCTACCCGTCACCTCGGATAAGCCGTAATCGCGCCCTGATGGGGGCTTACGTTACGCGCTTTCGAGCCGCACGTAGGAATCCCTGAGGTACTCGTGGACGGCCTGCTCGGGAACTCGGAAGGAGCGGCCGACCCTGATCGCGGGCAGCTCTCCACTGTGCACCAAGCGGTACACCGTCATCTTGGACACCCGCATGACCGAGGCAACCTCCGCCACGGTCAGGAAGACGACCTCCTGCAATGGGCGTTCGCCGGAACTCATGACCCTCACCCGACCCTTACCCGTGTGCAAGGCACCGACTTCCCCTTCGGTGACTCCACCGGCACACGTGTATCCCCAGAGTAGTTAAGGGTGGTACCAGTGGGAAGAGGGGGAAGCTCAGTCCTTGTACGGTGCGAGATCCGCCCGTTGCAGTACGTAGTCGCTCAGCGCTCTGTAGCAGTCCGGGTGCGCACCGTCGTCCATCGGGACGGCCACCGCGACGGTGCCCTCGGCCTCGGCGACGAACGGGGCCACGTCGTTGGAGTCGGCCGGTCCACCGGCCGGGATGCCCAGTCGGCCCGCCCCGCAGAGCCAGCCGTGGTCGCCCAGCACCAGGTCGGGCAGCGGTTCCCCGGCCGCGGTGAGCGCGGCCAGGGCCAGTCGGACGGGCTGCGGCGAGTGGGTGTGCAGCAGCTCGCGCGCGCTGTCCGCGGAGCGGACCACCAGGACCGGGCCGACCGCGTCCAGCACGCAGGTCCGCTGTCCGGCCGGGGTGGGCTCGCGGAACCGGGTGCCGAGCGCCGGCGTGCGCAGGGCGCAGCCCGCGCGCTCCAGGGCGCGGGCCAGTGCGCCGTGGAAGCCCGCCAGCTTGGTCGGGTGCCCCGTCCCGGCCAGCACGCTGCCCCGGCGGCGGGCGGTGGCGGCCAGCAGCCCGGCGAGGCGCTCCAGCGCGTCCACGGTGCGCTCGGGGTCGATGGTGTCGGGGCCCTGGCCGTAGCCGAAGTCCGGGTGCACGCCGACCCGCTCGGCCATCAGCTCGAGCACCGCGCCCGGCCCCCAGCGGCGCTCCGGGTCCAGGCCCATCAGGGCCGCCGGGTCGGCCTGGCCGAACAGGCGGTAGTGCCGCAGGTTGTTCTGCCGGGGCGTCGGGACGGCCGGGCCCGCCAGCCGGTGCCGGAGCAGGTGCGCGATCAGTTCGGCCCGGGTCAGCTCCGCCCGGGTCACGGCAGCAGGCCGTGGTGCGGGAGGACGGCGCGGCGGGCGGCCAGGATCGCCTGGTCCAGCCGGTCGCCGGGGTCGTAGCCGTGGTCGTGGAAGTCCCGCCAGTGCGGCTCGACGCCGTCGGTCATCCGGGCCGGGCCCGGGCGGCCGGTCAGCCGCTCGGCCTCGGCGCGCCACTCGGCGGGGAGCTCGGTGGCCGGGTCGATCGGGTGCCCGGCAGCGATCGCCACCAGGTGGGTCCAGGCGGCCGGCACCACGTCCACCACCGCGTACCCGCCGCCGCCCAGGGCCAGCCAGCGGCCGTCCGCGTAGTGGTGGGCCAGCTCGTGCATCGCCTCGGCGACCAGCCGCTGGGCGTCCAGACTGACCGTCAGGTGGGCCAGCGGGTCGGCCAGATGGGTGTCGGCGCCGTGCTGACTGACGATCACCTGCGGGCGGAACGCGGAGAGCAGCTCGGGGACGAAGGCGTGGAAGGCGCGCAGCCAGCCCGCGTCGCCCGTCCCGGCGGGCAGCGGCAGGTTGGCGGCGGTGCCGGGGGCGTCCGGGCCACCGGTCTCGGTGGCCCAGCCGGTCTCCGGGAAGAGGGTGGCCGGGCTCTCGTGCAGCGAGACGGTGAGCACCCGGGGGTCGTTCCAGAACGCCGCCTGCACGCCGTCGCCGTGGTGCACGTCCACGTCCACGTACGCGACCCGCTCGGCGCCGAGCTCCAGCAGCCGGGCGATCGCCAGCGCGGGGTCGTTGTAGACGCAGAAGCCGGCCGCCTTGTCGGGCATCGCGTGGTGCAGGCCGCCCGCGAAGTTGACGGCGTGTCGGACCTCCTCGCCGCGCCAGACCGCCTCGGCGCCGGCCACCGACTGGCCGGCGATCAGCGCGGAGGCGGTGTGCTGGGCCTTGAACGCCCAGTTGTCGGCGGTGCCCAGGCCGTGCGCGGGGTCGCTGCGCTCCGGTTCGGCGGCGATCCGGCGGACGGCGTCCACGTACCCGGCGGTGTGCACCAGCCGCAGCGTCGACTCCCCCGCCGGCGGCGCGGCCCGGACGGTCACCCCGGGCGCAGTGGTCAGCCCGAACGCCTCCACCAGCCGCATGGTCAACGCCAGCCTGGTCGGGTCCATCGGGTGCCCCGCCCCGAAGTCGTACGAGGTGACGGCCTCGTCCCAGTACAGGTGCAGGCCGGCGCAGTTCTCGGGCATGGGTGACACGTTATCGGGCGACGGGTGCTCCGCCGAAGTGCCGGGCCAGCGGGAGGATGGCGAGGATCAGCACCATCGGGGCCAGCAGCGCCAGCCGGAACGATCCCGCCTCGGCCAGGGCGCCGACCAGCGGGGAGCCGATCAGGAAGCCGACGTAGTTGAACAGGTTGAGCCGGGCGACCGCCGCGTCGGAGGCGTCCGGGAGGAGCCGGCCGCCCGCCGCGAAGACCTGCGGGATGATCGCGCAGATGCCGAAGCCCAGCACAGTGAACGCGGCCACCCCGGCCCACTCGCCCGGCGCGGCGGCGGCCAGCGCGAAGCCGAGCGCGGCCAGCGCCGCCCCGCCGCGCACCACCGGGACCGCGCCCCAGCGCTCCACCGCCCGGTCGCCGAGCGCCCGGCCGAGCAGCATCGCCACCATGTAGCCGAGGTAGGAGAGCTTGGCCAGGTCCTCCGGGCTGCCGAGGACGTCGGTCAGGTACTTGACGCTGTAGTTGGAGACCGAGGCGTCGGCGATGTACGCGAACGCCATCGCGGCGCACAGCGGCAGCAGCGGACGCCAGGGGATCCGGGCGGCCGCGGCGGTGGCCGCCTCCCGTACGGCGTCGCCGAGTTCGGCCGGTCCGGGGAAGCGGGTGCCGGCCGCCAGCGCGAGCGGGATCAGCAGCGCGGCCGCGCCGCCGAACAGCAGCGGCAGGTCGAGTTCGTAGTGCGAGCCGAGGCCGGCCAGTGCGGCGCCGAGGATGCCGCCGAGGCTGAACGCGGCATGGAAGCCGATCATGATGCTCCGGCCGTACCGGCGCTGAAGGCCGACCCCGAGCATGTTCATACTCGCGTCGAGAGCCCCGACCAGCAGGCCGAACAGGCCCAGCGCGATGGCGAGTTCCCACAGTTCGCCGCCCAGCCCGACCAGCGCCAGACTGACGCACACGGCGGGCTGCACCACCCGCAGCACGACCTTCGCCCCGACCCGCCCGGCCACCGACTCGGAGGCCACCGAACCCACACCCGCCAGGATCGGCACCGCCGCCAGGAAGACCGGCAGCAGCCCGTCGCTCAGCCCGTACCGGCGCTGGATCTCCGGGATGCAGGTCACCAGCAGCGCGAAGGTGACCCCCTGCAGCACGAAGCTCACCGCCACCGCCGCCCGCGACCGGCGCAACCGCGCGTCCACCTGCTGCTCGGGCATGGCTCGGCCTCACTCACTACGGCGCTACCGGCCGGTACGGAGATGTTGAGCCGTGAGCGTAGGCGTTCGATCGTGTTTCCGGGAGGGGTCGGACCGAATCCCTGCCGGGCTACGTCCGCAGCAGATAACTCAGAGCTCGCTGAACGCCTTCCGGGCTGTCGCCCAGCATCCCGATTCCGCTATTGCACTTCCGGCAGAGCAGGCCTCGGACTCTCCCGGTCGTGTGACAGTGGTCCACCTGCAAGGCCCGGTCCCCCGCAAGCAGGCCACACACCGCACAGCAACTTCCCTGGTCGGCGAGCATCTGCTCGTAACGCGCCAGCGTGATCCCGTACTTGCTCTTGAACTGCGCTGCCCGCAGCGAACGGTCGTAGCGCTCAGGGTCCTGGGCGCGGCGGCGGGCGCGCTCGGCGTGCTTGCGCCGCTTGGCCTGTTCGGTCGCGTTGTACTCCCGCTGCCCGTCGCGGTAGCACGCGATGCACTGGGACTTCCGGCCCGTCGGACTGGCCGAACGCCGGTAGAAGTCCTCGAAGTCCTTGACCTGCCCGCAACTCGAGCAGGCTTTCAGGCCGTCCTTCGCCAACTCCGCTGCCCGCAGGGCATGCTGGTTCTTGGCCAGACGTTCCGCCTTGCCAAGGACACTACGGCAGTCCTTGCACCAAGGATGCCGGCCGTCCGGCTGCCCGGCGTGCGCGTGGAAGGCGTCCATCGACTTTTCAACAGTGCATCGCGTGCATACCTTCACGAGACCGGCCGCTCCCAAGAAGCCTTCCAGGTGGCCGGACCAACAATACCGTCAGCACTCAGTGGCCAACCGTGAGTTGTGCAATCCTCCTGGAAGCGGCGGGCCACCTCGGCCGAGGCCGGGCCGAACCAGCCGTCCACGTCGATCGGCCAGCCGCGGTCGCGCATCCGCTGCTGCCAGATCCGGGCGGCCTCGTGGTGGGTGGTGGCGCGCAGGTACACGCCGGGCCAGTCCGGGCCGGTGGGCTGCTGGGGGGCGGGCGGCTGCACGGCGGGTGCCCCGCCGGGGCGGGGGGCGCCGGACTGGACCCAGGCGTAGAGCGGGCCGCCGGGGCAGCTGGTGGCGTAGCCGTCCCGGTGGCCCTTGATCTCCGGGCCCGCGCCGCCGTCGCGCTGGAGCCACTCGACCGCGTCCCGCAGGCCGTGCAGCATCGCCTCGGTGGGCTCGGTCAGGCCGGAGTCGCCGACCATCGCGCAGACCGCGTAGTGGTCCCGGTTGAGCGAGGCCCCGCCGTTGGCGCCGGTCTGGTGGTGCGCGCCGCGGCCCTCGAAGACGTGGCCGTGCGGGCAGACCACCGCCGTGTACGCGATGTCGATCCAGCCCTCGTTCCGGTCGGCCAGGTGGGCGGCCTGGATGGCCCGGACCCGGCCGGCGCAGCGGGAGTGGTCGGCGGGGAGGTCGGACGGGACGGCGGTGCCCTCGTAGTGGATCTTGACGCCGCGGGTGCCGTCGACGTACCGCCAGTCACTCCTGGGCGGGGTGGCGCCCCACTGGGCGCGTGAGACGAACTGCATGGCTGCCTCCTGAATTCAGTGTATGGGCAAGGGAGTTCACGCCTCCGCGTCGGGCGAGAAGCGGAGCGTGCGGCGGTCCACCCGGTCGATCGCGTCGCGCATCGAGGAGCCGCTGTTGGGGCGGAGTTCGTGCTCGACGGCGCTGAGCCGTCGTTCGATGCCGTCGAGCCGGGTCATCACGCCCTCGCGGCCCGGGACGCCGGGGCGGGGCTCGGTGCCCTGCCAGTCCTCGCTGAACTCCTCGACCCGGTGGGCGATCTGGCGGACGACCCGGCCCAGCCGCCAGAGCATTCCGGTCGCCGCGGTGACGGCGGTGAGCGCGCCGCACCAGACCACGACGGTGTCGACGGGGGCCGTGCCGAGGGCGTCTGCGATCACCGGTCGCCCGACGGCGCGTCGGCGGTCTCGCGGTGCAGCCAGCCGGGCAGCAGCCGCTCGATGCCGGGCAGCGCCATCAGCCGGGTGACCGTCCCGGAGACGGTGACCGCCAGCGCCAGTCCCGGCAGGGTGGCGGGCAGGGTGCCGCTGTCGACCAGCAGCGGAAGGGCGGCGAGCAGACCGAGCACGGTCTGTACGGCGGTGCGCAGGGTGCGGCGGGTGGAGTCGGACATGGCGGTGCCTCCAGGGGAGTCGGGGAAACGAAGCGGCCCCGCACCCGCCGGAGAGGCGGGTACGGGGCCGAACACGCGGACGGGTCAGGGGAGTTCGACGTCCACCGGCAGTGCGGCCGGCACCTCGTCCTGCGGGAGCTCGGGCAGCGGCAGCGGATTGGGGTCGGGCGGGAGCAGGATGAAGCCGCCGGGGAAGGTGATGACCTCCTCGGCCGGCTGCTCCGGCGCGGGTACGGACATGTGGTCCTCCTGGGAGTTGACGGCTGGTCAGGTCTGGCGGCCCTCGGCGAACAGCACGCCCGCCGAGGCCGCGCCCGTGCCGACGGTGCGGCGGGCCTCGATGTAGAGGTTGCTCCAGGTGAACGGGGTCTGGCCGTGGAAGTCGATCACCTGCTGGGTGGTCGCCGTCCCGTTGGCGGTCACGCTGCTGCCCAACTGCACCGATACACCGGAGGAGTTGAGGTACATCACGCGTGCCTCGACGGTGGTGGCGGCCGCCGCCGAGACCCAGACGCCGACCGCGATCTTCGGGTGCTGGAGGAACATCCCGGCCTGCAGCACCCGGGTCCAGCCGGAGGAGGTGATCGGCGTCGGGGCGGGGTAGAGCGGGATCGGGATGTACGGCCGGGCCAGTCCGCCGGTCAGGGTGTCGTCGGAGACCACCAGGTGCTCGAAGCGGTCCCAGATGCCGACCCACTGCCGGTCGCTGCCACTGCCGCTGATGCTGAACGCGAGCGTGCCGTCGTCCCGGTAGGTCAGCATGCCCTGCTGCGGGGCGGCGTTCGGCGCGGTGATGTCACCGATCCGGAGCAGGGTCTTGTCGTCGGGTGCGCGGACGGTGAGCCGACCGCCGCCGGAGACCGTGAGGTCGCCGAGGATGCGGGTGAGCGCCGGGCGGTTGCGGGCCTCGACGGCGACCTGCTGGATCTTCCGCTGCATGTCCCGCAGCCGGTCCACGATGTTCTCGGGCAGCACTGCCATCTACGGTCCCTCCTCGAACGTGCTGGTCACAGTTCCTCCAGGTAGAGGTCGGCCGCCTCGGGCCGGCCACGCTCCGGCGGGGTGACCCGCAGGCCGACCACCCGGTACCGGGCGTCCAGGCCCTCGGCGAACCACTCGTCCACGATCCGCAGCCGGGCGGTCCGCCCGAGCAGCGCGGACGGGGCGCCCTGGCCGAGCGCGATCCGGACCGTCGGGATCACCACCGCCCCGGTGGCGGCCTTGAGTTGGTCCTTGGCGATCTTGTCGAGCTGGGCCTGCTTGCTGACGGTGCTGAACTCGGCGGACAGGTCGATCCTGGGGTGGCCGCCGTCGATCAGGTTCTGCGCGACGGCCTCGGCCGAGAGCATCGGCTTGGCGTCGTTCGACAGGTCGCCGCCGGCCACGTCGGCGCCCTTGACCCGGAGCGTGGTGCCGCCCCGGGTGGCGTCCCTGGGGAAGGAGTAGCTGAGCACCGCGCCGGGGCGGTCCAGCACCAGTTCGGCGGCGGTGCTGACGATCTGTGGGGTGCCGAGCTGGAGCCGGCGCAGCCGGACCCCGGTGGTCGGGTCGCGGTAGACCGCGATCCGGTACTCCAGGCCGCCGGCTCCGGCCAGCACCTGGTCGATCGCCTCCTCGACGACGGTGTCGTCGCTGCCCTTCCAGAAGAACTCCTGCTCGACCCCGGCCAGTCCGTCCCCGTAGGTCACCCCGATGTCGCCGCCGGCGGCGGACTGGACGTACCGCCACAGGTCGGTGACCAGGTCGGCGCTGTCCCGGGTGTTCAGCCGGAGGTCGTCGCGGATCCGCCGGCGGGCCGGGTAGGAGTCGAAGGTGGCGGCCTGCACCGGGACGGTGAGCACGCCGTTCTCGTCCGACTGCGGGGTGACGGTCCAGACGATGCCGCCCCACCAGACCTCGCCGGCCCGCTCCAGGTAGAGCGAGGTGCGGCCCTCGATCACCCGGCGGACCCGGCGGCCGAGGTCGGGGTTGGGCACCGGGATGGTCCCGCTCAGCGATCCCGGTTTGCCGATGTAGTCGTCGAACTCGACGTCCCTGAGCGGGAGTACGTCGATCACCTGGTCGGTGCGCAGATCGCAGAAGACCGCGCGGTAGCCGGGGTCCGCGCCGGTCATATCGCCTCATAGGTCATGGAGAAGCGGAGCAGCTGCCCGCCGCCGCCCCAGGTGAACGGGTAAGTGGAGGTGACCAGTTGGAGGGCCGAGCCGGTCGGGCCCGGTGAGTAGACGGTCACCGCACCGGTGTTGGGCGAGACCATCAGCTGGCCGATGTAGCGGAACTGGCCGCTGAGCTGGACCTGGCCGATCTGATAGCCGGGGACGGCGGAGGCCGTCAGCGGCAGGGTGAACTGCCAACGCCCGGCGCCGTAGCCGGTGGTGGTACCGGTGAGCAGGTAGCCGCGGACGTGCACGGTGCGGCCGATCCTGGTGTACCTGGCCTCCAGGGTGCCGTCCCCGAGGGTCGGGTTGGTGGTCTCGGCGGTCCACACCGGGGTGTAGGCCTTCCAGGCTCCGACCTCCGCCCAGCCGGTGCCGTCCCAGCGGTCCAGGCCGCTTCCGTTGTCCCGGTACTGGCCCGGATAGCCGCCGCCGACGCCGCTGGTGTCCTTCGGCAGGATGCCGCCGACGCCGACGGTCCAGGCACGCTTGTCGGTGACGTCCAGGTTCCAGTCGATCGCGGTGCCGGCCGAGGCGCCCTTGCGGACCCGGATGTCCCAGAGCCGGATCGCCACCGCCGGTGCGGCCGGCAGGGCCGGTGCGACCGGCGCGGCGGCCGGGGTGCCCTTGAGGATCTCGATGGTGGCCCGGTCGCTCGCGGCCGCCTCGTAACCGGTGTCGTAGACCCGCAGCACGACCGAGTCGATCCGGTCGAACTGCGCGTCGCCGTCGGCGAGTACCAGTGGGTCGTCGCCGTACCAGATCACCGGGTAGGCACCCTGGTAGGCGCCACCCTGGAGCACCGCCTTGCCGGACTGGAGCTTGAACTGCATCCCGGACGGCTCCAGCAGACCGAACGGGTCGGCACCGGGCAGTACGCCGGACTTGACGCTGATCCGGTGGCCGCTGCCGGGAGCCATTGCTCCCAGCGGAGCGGCGCGGGTGTGTGCGCGGGTCTGACCGGTGGGCTGGAGCCACGCGGTGACGGGGTTCAACTCGGCCATCTCTGCCTCCTGACAGTGAAGTTGGTGCGGACTAGAGCGGGTCGACCCGGACGTACCGGTTGTCGAACCAGGCCCGTCCGGTGGCCTCGGAGATCCGGTAACAGGTGGTCGCGGTGTACGTGGAGTACTTGGTCAGACCGGTGACCACGAAGGTGGTCGAGGCGGAGACCCGGGTCGGGCTGACCGTGCTCAGCACGGTGGCCACCGTCTCGTCGGCCGGGGCGGACGCCACGGTGCTGCCCTGCCGGACCGTCGCCGACATCTCGGCGAAGGTGGTGGCGGTGGTGCCGAGCAGGTCGAACCTGGCGCCCACGCTGACCGCGACCCGGCCGGACGGCGGGGCCAGGAAGGTCACCGCCAGGGTGCTGTTGGTCGGGGTGTCGGCGAGGTACTCCACGAAGGTGGTGACGCCGGTGGTGTACCCCGCGTCCGCGGTGTAGGCCAGCGCGGTCGGGATCGGGTACGGGCGCCAGGCCGAGCCGTCCCAGCGCTCCATCCGGTCACCGGTGTCCCGGTACTGGCCCGCGTACACCCCGGGGGCGCTCGGCAGGCCGACCGCGCCCGGGTTCGGCCGCCAGGCGGTGCCGTCCCAGCGCTCCAGCCGGCCGCCGTTGTCCCGGTACTGACCGGCGTAGACGCCGCTGAACGCCGGGTCGCGCGGCGGCAGGATGCCGCCCAGCGCGGCGGTGTAGTGCCGGACGTCCACCTTGACGCCGTCCACGGCCCAGGCGATGCCGCCGTTCGCGACCGAGGCGTTGGCCTTGACCAGCACCCGGTAGAGGGCGAGCGCGCAGCCGGGGGTGGCCGGGGCCACCGGTGCGGCGGCGGGCGCGCCCTTGATCACCCGCAGCACCGCGTCGGTCCGGCCGCTGTTGTCGTAGTCGGCGTCGTAGACCTGAAGGACGATCAGGTCGATCCGGTCCATGGTCGGGTCGCCCGGTTCGAACTCCAGCGTCTCGCCGGAGGTCACCGCGACGGGGTAGCTGCCCTGCTCGCTGAGCCCCTGGACGACGGCCCGGCCGGTGCCGATCCGGCACTTCATCCCGTCCGCGCCGGTCAGCCCGGTCAGGGTGAGACCGCCGGGAGTGCACCCGTGGTTGACGGCCAGCGCGTTGCCCGGCGTGGTGAGCGCCGAGAGCGCCAGCCTGGTGTCGGCCCTGGTCTGCCCGGTCGGCGGCAGCCAGGCGGTACGAATGGTCATGTGGATACTCCTGGTCGGTGGTGGCGCCGGCCGGGCGCGCGGGCGAATTGACGGCGGGTCAGACCGACGGCCTCACCAGTGCGTGTTGCGCAGCCGGACCGAGACCTTGGCGTCCCCGGTGCCCCAGTCGGCCCGGAACCGCAGCACCGTCTCGCCGGGCGGGACGGTGAACAGGGTCTCCGGCAGGCTGCCCGCGGTCGCGGTGGAGCGCCGGTCCTCCTTGCCGTCCAGCACGCTGCCGGTGGCGGTGTCGATCACCAGCCGCCGCCCGTACGCCAGGTTGACGTTGTAGGACAGCCGTGCACCGGTGGCGGCCACCGTCAGCCGGGGCCGGACCACCGGGCCGGTGATGGTGATGACCGGCTGCGCGGGGGCGCTGCCCTCGTTCCGGACCAGCAGGTCGCCGGTGCCGGGCAGCACGCCCCAGTCCAGCGACTCCCAGCTCGGGTTGGCCGGGTCGCGCTGGCCCCAGGTGAGGTTCCACTCCAGCCCGGCCTCCGGCTCGGGGAGGCCGCTGACCACGGTCAGCCGGGCCGGTTCGACCCGGCGCGGGTCGTTGGCCGTCCACTGCAGGACGACCCGGGTGGCGCCCTGCCGGGCGTAGGTGCGGTCCACCGGTACGGTCCGCTGGGCCACCCGGGCCCGGCAGGCCAGGGTCTCGCCGCGCAGACGCACCGTCAGCCAGCGTTCCCCGTCGCCGTCGGGCGCCGGGGCGGTGACGGCGAGCAGGGTGGCCAGGGCGTCGTCGGGCGCGCCGCCGCTCGGCGGCAGCACCCAGACCGTCGCGGTGACGGTCCTGGGCTGGGCCCAGCGGGCGCCCGGCCAGGCGCCGTGGGCGGTCGGCCGGGGCACGTCGGACGAGGAGAGGCCGGGCAGGTCCTCCCAGCCGGTGATGCCGTCGGCGGTGATCTGGTACGGGGTACCGGGGCCCATCAGCAGCCCGGCCCACTGCACCTGTCCGTCGCAGGTGATCAGTGAGCCGGGTGTGGTGGTGTCGAGTACCGCGCTGGGAGTGGGCATGGCTGCTCCTCCTGCTGCTGGCGGGTGGTCGGTCAGAGCATCGGGTCGACGCGGACGAAGCGGTTGTCGAAACCGGCGGTGCCGGTGGCGGCGCCGGTCCGGTACGCCAGGGTCGCGGTGTGCACCGCGCCGGCGGTCAGTCCGGTCACCTGGTAGGTGCAGACGACCGAGCTCTGGCCGGCGTTCTTGTAGGTCAGCGCGGCGTGCTCGTCCATCGCGGCGGAGACGATGGTCGAGCCCTTGCGGATGTTGGCCGACACGTACGAGGCCACCGTGGACAGCGAGTTGCCCGCGTACGAGCCGACCGTGACCAGCACCTGGCCGGAGGCCGGCGCGGTGAAGGTCGCGGCGAGCGCGACACCGGGGGTGTCGGTCAGCGTCTCCGCGTAGGTGATCGAGGTGGTGCCGCCCCAGTCCGCGCTGTACGCGAAGGCGGTCGCGGGGGCGGCCGGCAGCCAGGCGGAGCCGCTCCAGCGCTCCATCCGGGTGCCGTTGTCGCGGTACTGGCCGACGTAGCCGCCGGGCGCGTCGGAGGGGCCGACGGTGCCCGGCAGCGGCTGCCAGGCGGCGCCGTCCCA
The DNA here is from genome assembly GCF_014203705.1 of Kitasatospora gansuensis. Taxonomy (NCBI): domain Bacteria; kingdom Bacillati; phylum Actinomycetota; class Actinomycetes; order Kitasatosporales; family Streptomycetaceae; genus Kitasatospora; species Kitasatospora gansuensis. The sequence continues at coordinate 4,585,965 of NZ_JACHJR010000001.1, read as the reverse complement.
GCGCTCCAACCGGCCCTTGTTGTCCCGGTACTGGCCCGGGTAGCCGCCGCTGAAGGCGCTCCCCCAGCCCTCGGCGATGATGCCGCCGAAGGCCGAGGTGTAGCGCCGCCGGTCGCTGGCCGCGCCGGTGGTGAACGGGATGCCGGTGTTGGTGGTGGAGGCCTTGCTCGGCACCCGGACCTCGTACAGCTTCTCGCTGTTGAACGGCGAGATCGGGGCCACCGGCGAAGCGGCCGGCACACCCTCCACCACCCGGACCAACCCCCGGGTGCCCTGGCCGAGTTGGTCGGTCGCGTCGTCGAAGACCTGGAGCACGACCGAGTCGATCCGGTCGTAGCTGAGGTGCCCCGGGGAGAACGAGACGGTCTCGGGCGCGTCCACCGTGACGGTGTAACCGCCCTGCGCGCTCTTGCTGTTGCCGTCCACCCAGGCCTGACCCGGGAGGATCCGCATCTGCATGCCGTCGCCGAGCGCGACGTCCCGGACGAACCCGCCCGGGACGCAGCCGCCCCGGGTGGTGACCGGCCCGGTGGGGGACATGAAGATGGCGGCGGCGAGCCGGTGGTCCTCGGCGGACATGCCGCTGGCCAGTCGGCCGACACGTACTGTCATGGGATGCTCCGGAGGTTGGGGCAGCCCAATTCCCTTGGACTGCCTGGATGTTGTGCGGTGAGCTGACCGATCGTCAGAGGCTGGCGTCCCGCCAGGCGATGACCAGGGCGGCCGCCGCGTCGCTCGCGTCGTCGGAGAACTCCACCTGGTTGGCGCCCGGGACCAGCGTCCAGTCCTGCTCGTGGGTGCTGCTCGGGCTGGCGCTGCCCAGCCGGGAGACCGAGCCGTTCAGGGTGACGGTGCCGTCCCCGGTGTCGACCGTGAGCCGGTCGGCCTCGGTCAGGGTGATCCGGTACTCCAGCACCTTGCCGGTGGCGGCGTTGGCGATCCGCGGATTGACCACCGGGCCGTTGATGCTCAGCACCGGCCGGGCCGCCGCGTTGCCCACGTTGACCACCGCCACCGCACCGCTGATCCCGGCGGTGCCGTACGCCACCGGGTAGACCAGCGGGTAGCCGACCCGGCCGCCACCACGGCGGACCGGGGTGCGGGCCTGGTACTGCTCCGCCGAGTACACGTACGGATCGGTGCAGACCCACTGCAGCGCCACCCGGGCCAGCCCGGAGACGGCGTACTGCCGGTTGGCCGGCACCACCCGGGCCGAGACCCGGGCCCGGACCGCCCTGACCACTCCGTGCAGCCGTACGGCGAGCCACTGCTCACCGGCCAACAGGCCGGTGTGGCACCGCAGTTCGGTCAGCGCGGTGGCCGGGTCCGGGTCGTCGGCGACCGACTGCCAGTCCTGCGCCGGGTCGGTCGACCGCCCCGGCATGGCGAGCACGGTGGCGCCGACCGTACGGGCCTGCGCCAGCCGGGTGCCCGGGGTGCTGCCGTGGTCGGCCGCCCGGGGCGAGTCGCCCAGGTCCATCCCCGGCAGGTCGTGCCAGCCGGTCAGGCCCTCGGCGGTGAGCTGGTAGCGGGTGCCGGGCCCCATCAGCAGCCCGCCCCACTGCAGTTGACCGTCCCGGGTGATCAGCGAGCCTGGGTCGCCCTGTGCTGTCGGGTTGTCGGGCATGACTGACTCCTCCTCACCCTCGCGCCTTGACCAGGAACATCAGTTCCTCGGCCGTCTGCCGGGCGCCGCCCGTGCTGGACTCGTAGTAGTTCTGGATCGCCAGCCCGGCGTTCGACGCGTATCCGTGCGCCGTCGACTGCACCGCGGCCGCCCTGGCCCGCAGGATGTCGGTCCGGCTCTGGAACAGGCTGGCCTTACTGGCGTTGGCCATCGCGGCCCGGGTCTGCGGCCCGTCCGGCACCGGCACCAGCTCGGCCATGGTCTTCTTGACCCGGTCCCCGGTCTGCTCGATACCGATCGCCAGGCCCTCACCGACGTGACCGCCGAGGCCCATCATCACGCGGGACGGCGAGAAGATCTTCAGCGCACTGGACAGCCCGCCGGTGATCTTGTCCGCGATGCTCTTCACCACGTCGCCGACCCGGCCCATCATGTCCTTCAGGCCGTTGATCAGCCCGTTGATGATGTCCTTGCCCTTGTCGTAGAGCAGATGCCCCATGTTGCCGAGCCCGTTGGTGATCTTCCCGGGCAGCTCGCGGACGAAGTCGACCATCCCGCCGATCTTGTCCGCGACGGCGTCCTTGGCCCGCCCGAAGGCGTCCCGGACCACCTCGTAGACCCGCCGGACGCCCTCGATCACGCTCTTGATCGTGTTGACGGCCGACCGGATCGCGCCGGTGATGCCGTTCCAGACCATCGAGACGAAGGACTTCACGGCGTTGAAGACCGCCATGATGACGGTCTTGTAGGCGTTGAAGTAGAACTTGATGACCGTCGAGATGACCTTGACGACCACCTCGATCGCCTTCTTGATGCCGTTCCACACCGTGCTGATGAAGTTCTTCACCACGTTGAAGACGGTCGTGATGATCGTCTTGTACAGGTTGAAGTAGAACTTGATGACGGTCGAGATGACCTTGACGACCGTCTCGATGACCTTCTTGATGCCGGGCCAGATCTTGGCGATCCACTGGGCCGCCCACTTCATCACGCTCACGGCGATCTTCATCGCCACGTCGATGACCTTCTGGACCACCGCGAAGACCTTCTGCATCACCTTCTGCATGGTCTTCGACTGCATCGCCATGTCGACGATCTTGGCGATCAGCGGGGCGAGGAGCGCGAGCAGCAGGCCGATGATGTTGGCCTTCATCGCGGTGTTCAGCCCCTTGACCCCGGTGGTCGCCGCACCGAGCCCGGACTTGAACTTGCCCATCAGACCGCCGGAGGACCCGGCCGTCTTCCCAGTCTTCGAAACGGCCTTCTCGGCCTCGTCGGCAGAGCTCTTGAGGCTCTTCAGTCCACCCTCGGCGGACTTCGCGGTGCCCTTGACCCGCTCGATCCCGGAGCCGGCCTGCCGGGCGGACTGCTGCAGTTTCCGGAGGGACGCCGCGACGTCATTGACTGCCTTCTTCATTTCCGCTCCCTTGTACTCGTCGGAGTCCGACAGCGAGCACTAACTGGCTATCGTCCGACCGGTGGTCTCGGCCGTGCGGATCAGCTCCTCCAGAGCCGACTTGGCCTCTCGGGCCTGGCGGGTGACCTCGCGGATCTCGGTCGAGTCGGCGGCCTCACCCTGGGCACCCCGGGTGCCGGCCGCACCGGCATCGCCGCGAGGACCCTTGTCGCCGCGCTCGCCCTTGCGCCCGTTGTCGCCCTGGCGTCCCTTGTCGCCGCGCTCGCCCTTGTTGCCACGCTCGCCCTTGTCGCCGCGCTCACCCTTACGGCCCTGCCGGCCTTCGGGGCCCGCAGGGCCGACCGGGCCACGCGGGCCGGTGCCGGGGTCGGGCGCGGCCCGGGTGAGGACTCCCCACTTGTTGTAGTCGAGGTTCAGCTGCTTCTTGATCAACTCTTCGGTGTTGATCAGCGCCGGGGTCTCCGCCTTGATCACGTTGACCGCGGCGTTCAGAATGTTGAACTCGCTCTTGAAGCCGTTGATTTCAGTGGGGAGCCGGTTCTTCCACTCGGCGATCCACTGGCTCTCCTCGTCTTCCTTCTTCTTCAGGTCCTTCTTGATGTCCTCGACATCGGTCGCCGAGGCCTTTTTGGCCAGCTCGGCGGCAACTGCCGGATCGATCTCACCCATGGACACAACTCCCTTTCTCCGGAATGCAGTTCGACAGCAGTCCGGCCGCCCCGCCGGCCCGGCCGGTGGTCATCGGAAGAACTGCCGCAGTTCCTCCGGAGTGGTCTGGGCCCGCTCCGTCACGGCCTCCGCCTCGTCCTCGACGTCCTCGCCCGGCCGGGGAACCGGCTGCGGTCGCTCCGGAGCCTCCCCGTCCTCGTCACGGTTGACGGAGAGGAACATCCAGTTGGCCACCGCGAGGTGGTCGACGGCGGCGGCCAGGAGGTGGTCGGTCAGGGTCCACTCGGCGGATTCGCCGTGCAGGGCGCGGACCGTGTTGCTGTCGCGCGGAAGGTGCTTGAGCAGCACCGACAGTCGGCGGGAGGAGAGCCGGCCGCGGTGCCAGTCGAGCAGGTCCACGCCGTAGTGCTTCAGCAGGTCGGCTTCGAGGGCCTCGGCGTGTTCATCGACGAACGCGACGAGGCTCAGCCTTCCCCCAGGGCCAGCCCCGTCTCCTTGCCGTAGGCCTCGAGGATCGCGCTGATGTCCTGCATCGTGATGTCGTGCTCGTCGAAGCGAGCGAACTGCTTCTCGCCGAGCAGCAGCTTGAACAGGCCGTCGACGTCGTCGTCCTCCAGCTGTCCGAGCTTGCGGGCCACCTTGCGGGTGAGCTCGGTCGGCAGCTCGAAGACGTCCTCATCGAGCTCGAAGGTCCAGATACGGCCGAGCGCTTCCTGGCGCTGGGCACGCGCGGCGTTCACGTCGAAACGGGCCATGGCTGTTCTCCATCCGGGGAGTTGAAAGAAACGGGGAAAGGGGCCTGGCCCGGTGCCGGGGCGGCACCGGGCCAGGAGTGGAGCGAACTACCCGGTCAGGAGGCCGGGTTGTACGCGCCGTCCTTCATCAGGAAGGTGGCCAGCGGCTTGGTGTCGTCCACCGCGAGGGCGGTGAAGGTGACGCCGAGCTTGATGGCCGAGGTGCGGGTGAGGGAGATCTCCTCGTTCTCGGTCACCTGGCCGCGCGGGATCACGAAGCGGTAGGTGATCGCGTTGCCGTCGGTGAACTCGACGCCCAGCGCCTTCTCGTTGAACTTCGGGTTGCTGGACAGGTCGTACTTGTAGATGCCCGAGCCGGCCGCGGTCTCCGCGATGGAGTCGCCGCCCATGAAGAACGGGAGGGTGTCCTCGTTCATCTGGAGCAGGGCGAACTTCACCGTGAGGTCGCGGTCGGCGTAGATGAACCGCGCCGGGCTGACGGACTGCCAGGTGTCCACCGGGTCCAGCTTGTCCTTCTTGGTGAACTTGATGCCGTCCGGCGAGGTGTAGCCGAGGTCCTTCCAACCCGCCGCCCAGGCGACGGAGGTGTCGACCGGGGCGAGCGTGCCGACCGGGGCGACGAGGATGCGACCGGTGCCGGCCACGCGGATCTCAGCGGCGTTGTTGCCTGCCATGCGTACTCCTTGGTGAGGTGGTGGAGCGCCGACCCGGGCTCGGGTACGGCAAAGGCCCCGCCCGAGAGCGGGGCCCGATCAGGGGTGAGCGTCCGTCAGCGGACGTTCAGGACAGCCGGAGCGTGAGCCGCACCGTGCTGATGTACCGGCTGGCCGCCGGGCGGTTGAAGTCCGGCAGCCAGCGCGGGCCGTCGGCCTCGGCGACGTCGGTCACCGTGCCGGTGCCCGCCGCGGTGCCGCCGAGCTGGAGCACCAGCGAGCGGGCCGCCAGGGCGATGCCGTGGGCGGTGGTCTTGTCCGGGCCGTAGACCTCCAGGTCGACCAGCGGGCGGTCGAGGAACTGGTCGTCCAGCCAGGCGCCACCGACCCGGGAGACCAGGACGGCCTTCTGGGTGCCGTCGAAACCGGCCGGAGGCTTGTTGTCGACGGTCACCCCGGTCAGCTCGGGGCGGTTCTTCAGAGAGTCCACGACGACGCGTTCGACGTCGGGGAAGGCGATCACCGGACCGCTCAAGGGGCTGCTCCCTTCTGCATGGAGGGGCGGAGTGGGCGCCGGACGGCTCCCCTGTCCCAAGTGCACGACAGGGCAGCCCGATTGGATGGAGGGAGGTTGGGGTGCCGTGTGCGCTCGGGACCGGGAAGACCGTCCGACGCGAAACGGCGGACCGTGACCCGGTGTCGGGCACAGCTCCGCCGCTGCACTCATTGTGATCCATGTGCGTGCGAGCGCGCAACTTGTACGAGCGGGTTCGCAGCACGAATGCAGAAAACCCCCTCCGCACGGAAGTGCGAAGGGGGTTCCATGAGTTGAGACGACGTCAAGATCTGGGCCGGCGCCGGGTGGCCCGCTCGGCCGCGAACACGTCCTCCAGCCGGAACAGCAGGGCCCGCCCACGGTTCCCCGCCGGGGTCAGGTGCCCGAGCTGGACCCACTTGCGGATGGTCGCCGGGGCCACCATCACCTCCTCGGCCGCGATCGGGCCGGTCACCAGGGCCGCGCCGAGCGCGAGGGCGGCGCTCATGCCCGCACCGCCGGAGTGGCCTCGGCCTCGTCCACCAGCGTGGCGATCTCCTCTGCGTCCACCCCGGCGTCCAGGGCGAGTTGGGTCCAGGAGGTCTCCCGCCAGGTGTGCCGGTGGGAGGGGTTCTCGCCGCAGCCGCAGTCCGGCTCGGTGCACCGGCAGCCCGGGTTGACGCAGAGCACCGCCCGCCAGGCCGGGAAGGCCCGGAGCGACACCGAGTCGCACCAGGGGCAGCGGCCGCGGACCCGGATCAGCGACTCCGCCTCGCCGAGCGCCGACGAGCAGCGGCGGGCCATCCGGCGGCACTCGTCCAGGACGTGCGAGGCCAGCACCGGGTGCTCGCCGATCCGGCCCAGCAGCGCGGTGAGCCTGGCCAGTCGCTCCGGGACCCCCGCCTTGCGCGGCCGGCCCGCGCCGAGCTTGTCCAGCACCGCCTCCTCCAACTCGACCACGCCGTCGGTGATGTCGCGCAGCGCGTCCGAGACGTGCAGCCGGATCGGTGCCGCCCCGCTGCCCGCCGTCGAGTGGCCGTGCTGCTCGTTCCAGCGGGCGGCGGCCCGGTCCTCCCGGTCGCGGACGGCACGGGCGGCCAGCGCCGCCGGGTCCAGCGGAGCCGGGGTGTGCCGGGCGCCCGGCCGACCGGGCGCCAACTCCTCGATCAGCTCGGGGAACTGGCGGGCCAGGATCTCGAGCCAGAGCCGGGCCCGGGCGGCATCGGACTCGGCGAGCACCGAGGAGGTGGCGGCGGACGGGGCGGTACGGGGCATGGCAGTGCTCCTCTGACGGGGCGTGGGACGGGTACGGGGCCGACGGGACGTCAGGCCGCGGGCGCGGCGGTCGAGGCGGCGAGCTCCGGGGAGTCGGCGATCGGGCGGCCGTTCCGCCAGAGCCGGCCGCCGCAGACCCCGTCGAACCAGGAGTTGGCCGGGTCGACGGCGGCCTCGCACTCGGCCCGGAGCGGGCACCGGCCGCAGGCCAGCAGGGCGGGCAGGGCCTGGGCGTACCGGGTCGCGAAGACGGTGCCGCCGGGCAGGCCGGTACAGGCGGCGACCGGGGTGTCCGGACGGCCGGCGTCGAGGTCCTGGTCCTGGTCGAGCAGCAGGTGCGGGGGGAGCGAGGGGCCGGGGCGTCCGGGCATGGCGGTGGTACTCCTGCGTGCGACGGGACGGGAGGGGTGGATGTTGCGGGCGCGCTCCGATCCTGTCTTGTTGCGCTCGCGCACGCAAGGGCTTATCGCCACCCGAGTCGGCCGTCGCACCCGATCCCGCCCAGGATCTCCGGCGTTTCTTGACCAAATCGACGCCGTTGCATGCGCGCACTGTCAAGTCACGTGCGCGTGCGCGCGATAGCCTTGCCCTTGGATGGAGGGAGCGCGACCAATGGACAACAAGGACAGCGGCCTCGAACCGTTTGCGGCCTGGATCGAAGGCCTGATGCGGGATCGCGGCTACGACATCGACAGCCCGCGCGGGGGCGGCAAGTCGAAGCTGGCGGAGGACGCCGGCGTGCACCGGGCCGCCGTCACCCGGCTGCTGCTCCGGCAGAGCATGCCCGACCTGGACACCATGCGCGGGCTGGCCCGGGCACTCCAGGTGCCGGTCAGAGAGGTCCTGATCAGGTCCGGAAAGCTGACCGCTGATGATCTTCCGATGGCGACCGAGTACTCTTCCCAGGACGAAGAATCCCGGCGGCGGATGACGACTGACGAGGCGGCAGAGGCCCTGGGCATCCCCGCCGAGCGCCGCGCGATGTTCCTGCGGATCGCCGCACAGTTCGCCCTGGAGGAGACCGACGACAACGTCGGGGGAAGGCGCGCCGCGGGGTAGTCGGACACAGGAAGGTGCAGCGGGGTGGAGCGGGACGGTGGGCCTCGGGGCCCGGGGACTGACCACCGGCCGGGGCCGACGGACCGTCAGGACGGCTCGGCCGACCAGCTCTCGGGCATCGAGGCCGCCCGGGTGCTCGGCCCGGAGGCCGTCGCCCGCCTGCTCGCCCGGCTGGCCCATCTCGCGGTGCCGGACGGCCTGGTGGTGATGACCAGGGAGGAACTCGGCCGGGCCGAGGAACGCTCCTACGCGATGGGCTGGCAGGACTCGATGGCCTACCAGTGCGCGGCGGTCGGCGGCAGCCCCCGGATCGAATCCGGCCCGGCCGCTCCCGCCCCCGCCGCCCCGGTCGGCGAACCGGCCGTCACCGCCGACCTGGTGGCCGAGCTGCTCGAACTGGCCGGTGAGCTCCCCGACACCCTGGAGCCCTCCACCGACCAGGGCACCGTGCTGCGCTTCCCGCACCCGATCCCGCTGGTCGGCGCGTCCGACACGGAGCGCGGCCGGGAGCTGATGGCCCATCGGCGGCGGCGCGGCAAGAACCGCCCGGCCGTCCCCCGGCCCCGCCCGCTCGGCGAACTGGGCACCCGCAGACGGCCGGAGAAGACGGGCGAGGACCAGAACTGACGGCTCGTGAGCCCCGAGGTCAGTCCGGCAGCCCGAGCAGGGCCGGCACCTCGGACAGCGCGGTGATCAGGCCGGTGGCCCCCGCGCCGGTGAGCTTCGCGGGATCGGTCAGCGCGGCGTAGCCGTACACGTCCATCCCGGCCGCCCGGGCGGCGAGCACGCCGTTGCGGCTGTCCTCCAGCACCAGGCAGGCGCCGGGCTCGACGCCCATGGTGCGGGCCGCGTGCAGGAACAGGTCGGGCGCGGGCTTGCCGATGCCGACGTCCTGGGCGCTGAAGATCCGCTGCTCGGCGTGGTGGCCGCGCAGGCCGGTGCGGTCCAGCGCGGTCCTGATCCACTCGTGGTGCGCGGAGGAGGCCAGGCAGTACCGCACACCGTGCTGCTGAAGCTTCTTCAGCAGCTGCTCCGCGCCCCGGACCGCGACGAGTCCACGCTCGAAGGCGGCGAACACCCGGGCGTGGAACAGCTCGTCGAAGCCCTCCGGCAGGGTCGCCCCGTACCGCTCGCCGATCACGTCGTGCACGGTGTGCGCGGCGCAGCCCATGTAGTCCCGGTAGGAGTCCTCGACCGTGGTCGGGTACCCGAGTTCGGTCAGGTACTCGGCCAGCACCCGGTTGGAGATCGGCTCACTGTCCACCAGGACGCCGTCGTTGTCGAAGATCACCAAGTCGTAGCTCACCCGGGCGAGCCTACTGCGAGGGTCACATTCCGCCGGAGGCAAGCTCCTGCGAGCGGTTCCGGGCCGCCTCCAGCGCGCCGAGCAGCGCGGCCCGCACGCCGTGGTTCTCCAGCTCGCGGATGGCCGCGATGGTGGTGCCGGCCGGGGAGGTGACCGCCTCGCGCAGCTTGACCGGGTGCTCGCCCGAGTCGCGCAGCATCACCGAGGCGCCGATCGCCGACTGCACGATCAGGTCGTGCGCCACCTGCCGGGGCAGGCCGAGCAGGATGCCCGCGTCGGTCATCGCCTCGACCAGGAAGTAGAAGTAGGCCGGGCCCGAACCGGACAGCGCGGTGGCCGCGTCCTGCTGGGACTCCGGCAGCCGGAGCGCCTTGCCGACCGAGCGGAAGATCTCCTCGGCCCGCTGCAGGTGCCGCTCCTCGGCGTGCGAGCCGCCGGAGATCACGCTCATCCCCTCGTCCACCAGCACCGGGGTGTTGGGCATCACCCGGACCACCGGCGTACCGGCGGCGAGCCTGGCCTCGAACCAGCGGGTCGGCACACCGGCGGCGGCCGAGATCACCAGCCGGTCCGGGCTGACGTGCGGGGAGAGCTCCTCCAGCAGGGTGCCCATGTCCTGCGGCTTGACCGCCAGGATCAGGGTGTCGGCCAGCTTGGCCGCCTCCGCGTTGGTCACTGCGGTCACGCCGTACCGCTCGGCCAACTCGGCGGCCCGCTCCGGGCGGCGGGCGGTGACCAGCACGTCGGCGGGGTCGGTGCCCGCCCGCAGCAGGCCGGAGAGCAGCGCCTCCCCGATCTTGCCGGTACCGAGGAAGGCGATCTTCTGTCCGGACATGGCCGCTCCTTACGTACGTGTGCGGCCATCCTCGCACCAGGCCGGGTGCGGCCGGGACGACGTTCCACGGTGTGGGCAATGTGGGTGGCCGATACCCGGTGGTCCCGGTGGTGTTCGCCCGGACCGTGCCCGACCGGTTCCGCTCCGCCGTACCGTCGCGGCACCCCACCCATGGCCTCCACCCCCACCCAGGAGCCGCCACCATGCACGTCCGTTCCGTCCCCAGACTCTGCTGGGCCGCACTGACCCTGCTCGCCGTCCTGGCCGGGCTGCTCGGCCTCCAGCCCGGCCGGGCCACCGCCGCCGCCTCGCTCACCCAGGTCACCGGCTTCGGCTCGAACCCGGGCAACCTGCTGATGTACCGCTACGTCCCGACCGGGCTGGCGAGCGGCCGGCCGCTGGTGGTCGCGCTGCACGGCTGCACCCAGTCCGCCGCCGCCTTCGACGACGAGACCGGCTGGACCAGGTGGGCCGAGCAGTGGGGCTTCGCGCTGCTGCTGCCGCAGCAGCAGTCCGCCAACAACTCCTCGTCCTGCTTCAACTGGTACCAGTCCGGCGACTTCTCCCGGGACCAGGGCGAGGCGCTGTCGATCCGTCAGATGATCGACCGGACCAAGGCCGACCTCGGCACCGACGCCGCCCGGGTGTACGTCACCGGGCTCTCGGCCGGCGGTGCGATGACCGCCGCGCTGCTGGCCGACTACCCCGACGTATTCGCGGGCGGCGGCGTGGTCGCCGGGCTGCCCGCGCGGTGCGCCACCAGCCAGACCCAGGCCAGCGTCGACTGCATGACCACCGGCCGCAACCTCACCCCCGCCCAGTGGGGCGACCTGGTCCGCGGCTCCTACCCGTCCTGGACCGGACCGTGGCCCAAGGTGTCGATCTGGCACGGCAGTTCGGACTACGTGGTGAAGTCCACCAACCTCACCGAGCTGATGGAGCAGTGGACGGACGCCAACGGGACCGGCCAGACCCCGACGGTGAGCGACACCGTCGGCGGCTACCCGCACGCCGTCTACACCGACGCCGGCGGACAGGCCAGGGTCGAGACCTACTCCCTCACCGGCATGGGTCACGGCCAGCCGGTCGACCCGGGCACCGGCCCCGAACAGTGCGGGACGGCCGGGGCGTACCTGCTGGACGTCAACATCTGCGCGTCCTACCGGATCGGCAAGTTCTGGGGCCTGGACGGGAGTTCACCCACCCCCACCCCCACCCCCTCGCCCTCCCCCAGTAGCGGCGGCGGCACCCTCACCCTGACCGACGACACCACCCGGGACGGCTACGTGAAGGCCAACGCGGACGGCTCCGCCCCCGCCGTCGGCACCCTCGCGGGCTCACTCGGCCTGGCCGTCGGCCGCGGCACCGACGGCAAGCAGAACCGTTCGCTGCTCTCCTTCGACACCACCGCCCTCCCCGCCGGAGCCGTGGTCACCGCCGCCCGGCTCACCGTCTCGTACGGCAGCGGCAGCGGAAACCCGTGGAACGAGGGCCAGTTGACGGTCGACGCCCGGACCGGCTGCTTCGGCACCACCTGCACCACCGGCACCGACGACTACGCGGCGACGGCCGACGCCCCCGCCGTGGCCACCCTCGCCGCCTTCACCACCGGCACCCGGACCTCGACCGACTTCAGCCCCGCCGGCCTCGCGGCCATCACCCCGGGCGGCACCCTCCAGCTCCGCCTCGGCTTCGACCACGCCCTGACCTCGACCGCCTACCTCTTCCTCCAGCGCGGCGCGAACGCCACGCTCACGGTCGAGTACCGAAGCTGACCCCGGCGTGACCCGGCCGGACGACTCCGGCCGGGTCACCCGGCGCCGGATACCCCGTAGGGGGAAACTCCGGGGCTACCCCTATGGCTTCCGGGCCGTCGGCGGAGCACCTTGGAGGTATGGGACACGGAGATTTGTCGCGTAGTGAGAACCGGCAGCTGGCGGTCGCCTCGGCGGGCCTGGGGCCGTGGCGGACGGCGGCCGGGGTCGGGGCTCTGGTCGGGGGGGCCGCGCTCGGGGTGGACGTGGTGACCGGGCACTGGTCCTTGGACATCCTGGCCGGGCCGGTCGGGCTCGGGTTGTTCTTCTTCTTCCTGGTGGGCACCGTCGGCGGCAAGCTCCGCCGGGACACCGCCGACCGGCGGCTGCACCGCTGGGCGAGCGAGCACCCGTGGCGCTCGGCCCTGCCGGCGGCGGGTGCGCTCTGGGGGCTGAACACGGTGTCGATGATGCTGCTCGGCGGGTCCGGGCTGTTCGCGGCGCTGTTCGGCTCACTGCTGCCCGCCGGGGTGCTGCTGCTGATCGCGGGCGTGGTCGGCTCGGTGAAGAAGGCCCGGAAGCAGGGCTGACACCGGGTCAGCACCGGACGAAACACGTCGTACCGGTACGGAACTCCCTGGTCGGCCCGTCAAACCCCGGACCCGGTGGAGGTATTGGGAAAAGCCGATCTGCATACTGTGCGCGTGCCGACCGCCGAAGATCCACAGCAGCGTCCCGCCGACGACCCGTTCGAGGGACTCGTCCTGGACGAGGAGTTCATCCGCGCCGCCCGGACGAAGGAACCGTCCGGGCGCACCCGGATGCTCGCCGCCCGCTGGAAGGACAGCCCGCCGGTCGATCCGGGCGGCCGACGCTCCGTCAACGACGGGCCGAAGCCCAAGCGGCGGTTCGGCCGGAAGCCGAAGCCGGTCGACCCCTGGGGCAACGTCCGGCGACGGCCGAAGCGGAACTGGCAGACCCCGGTCTTCGTCGTGCTCGCGGTCGGGGTGGCCATCGCCGCGATCAACATCGAGGACCTGCGCAACTGGAACGCCGCCCGGCGCGGTACCGACTCGACCGGTGCCCCCGCCCGCGCCGTGCCGACCGTCGGCCCGGAGACCGCCAAGCCGTCCGCCGCCCCGCCGCCGGTGGACGACAACCAGCCGACCGTGGCCCACCCCTGGGCCGGCTCCCCCGCCGAGGGCTGGCCCGCCGGGCCGGACGCGATCGTGCTGCCGCCGGCCACCGCCGTCGGCGTCTTCGACGAGGAGGACGTGACTGCCCAGCTCAAGCTGGTCAAGGACTTCCTGGTGGCCGCCAACCTCGACCCGGCGGTGATCGCGGCGGGCCGCCCCGAGGCAGCCCTCGCGCTGCTGGACCGCAAGCCCCGGGAACGGGCGGAGACCGCACTGGACCACCCTTCGGTCGAGCACGAGGGGACCTCGCTGTTCAGCCGCTTCAACCTGCGCGACGCGATTCCGGCCACCGACACGGTCAAGGTGCAGGGCCGGATGACCTTCGAGGGTGACGGCGAGAAGGGTGTGCTGGTGCACACCGACTACACCTTCGTCTACGCCCTGCGGCCGGGCACCGGCGCCGCCCCGGTCCCCGGCAGTACGGCGGCCCCCGCCACCTGGACCGCCCGCACCGTGGTGCGGCGGCTGATCACCGTCCGGTTCGCCAACCCCAAGGCGTTCCAGGTGGACCCGAAGAAGATCAACTTCCACGACACCAACAGCTCAGCCGGCAACAGCGCGTGCGACGTCTACGACGGCTTCTACCACCCGCAGTTCGCCCAGCTCGCCATCGGCACCTCGCCGGAGCCGTCCAGGACCGGGCCGACCACCGACCCGTACGACCGCAGCGGGGACCTCCGTCAGGGCGGCGGATGCGGGACGGTCAGCCGGAGTTGATCGGAAACGGGCGGCCCCCGGACGGCTCCGCGAGGCATACTGACGACGTGCCGATAGCCGAAGAGCCGGAGCCCCGTCCGGCGGAGCAGCCCGACCCGTTCGAGGGGCTGGTGCTGGACGAGGAGTTCGTCCGGGCCGCCACCGTGAAGGAGCCGTCCGGGCGTACCCGGATGCTCGCCGCGCGCTGGAAGCACCAGCCGCCGGTCGATCCGGGCGGCCGACGCTCCGTCAACGACGGGCCGCGGCGAAGGCCGGCGCGTGAGGGCGGCAAGTCCTGGCAGACCTGGCTGATCGTGCTGGCGGTGATCGCGATCGTGCTGTTCAGCCTCAAGGTCGCCACCGACACGGTCGGCGTCCAGCCGAGCCCGCGCCCGGCCCCGAGCAGCCCGGCCCCCGCGCAGCCCAGCGCGGACTTCACGCTCAAGGCGGTCACCGAGGTGCCCAAGCCGGTCTGACCCAGGGTCGGAGGACGGCTCAGCGACGCTTCTTCGCCCGCTTCGGGTTCCCGCTGCGGGCGGCCTGTCCCGTCTTCCGCCGGTCGAAGGCGGCGACCGCGCGGTCGTACTCGGCGCGCTTGACCGCCTCGCCCGGGGCCTCGGCGAGGCTGCGCAGGAAGTAGGCGAACAGGGCCCCGGCGAACCCGATCAGCCAGACCGCGCCGAGCGACTTCTCCTCGGTCATCCAGCCGGTCAGGGCGGGCTTGCCCTCGCTCAGCAGCTTCCACATCCGCAGGCCGGAGAGCAGCGAGCAGAGCCCAATCGCGGCGACCAGCAGCCCGTAGACGAAGCCGCCGGCCGAGGAGTCCTGCACCCCGGCGACCGCGAAGCGCAGCAGCAGTGCCCCGGCCGCCACCGCCACCAGCGCGCCGAGCGGCACCGCGACCCGGCGGGCCCAGTAACCGCTGCCGCGCTCCAGCCAGCTGGTGCCGAACCAGCGGATCGGCTCGGGCTCGGGGGCGCCTACCGGCTTGGCCTGGGGGTTCAGCTGCTCGTCCACGGGACCGATTATGGCCCGGCCACCCACCGGAACGACGAAGGCGGCCGCCTCCCAAAACAGGAAGCGGCCGCCTGACCGGGCGTCAGCCCAGCTTGCTCACGTCGCGCACCGCGCCCTTGTCGGCGGAGGTGGCCATCGCCGCGTACGCCTTCAGCGCCGCGCTGACCGGGCGGACCCGGTTCTTCGGGCGGTAGCCCGTACCGGCCTCCAGCTTGAGCCGGCGCTCGTGCAGCTCCTCGAAGGAGACCTTCAGCTCGACCGAGCGGTTCGGGATGTCGATCGCGATGACGTCGCCGTCCTCGACCAGTGCGATGGTGCCGCCGGAGGCCGCCTCGGGCGAGGCGTGACCGATCGACAGACCGGAGGTGCCGCCGGAGAACCGGCCGTCGGTGATCAGCGCGCAGGCCTTGCCCAGGCCCCGGCCCTTGAGGAACGAGGTCGGGTAGAGCATCTCCTGCATGCCGGGGCCGCCCTTGGGGCCCTCGTAGCGGATGACGACGACGTCGCCCTCCTTGATCCGCTTGGTGAGGATCGCGTCCACCGCGTCCTCCTGGGACTCCAGCACCACGGCCGGGCCGCTGAAGGTCCAGATCGACTCGTCGACACCGGCGGTCTTCACCACGCAGCCGTCCTCGGCCAGGTTGCCGTACAGCACGGCGAGCCCGCCCTCGGTCGAGTACGCGTGCTCGATGCTGCGGATGCAGCCGTTCGCCGCGTCGGTGTCCAGGGTGTCCCAGCGCTCCGACTGCGAGAAGGCGGTGGCGGACCGCACGCAGCCGGGGGCCGCGTGGAACAGCTCGACCGCCGTCTCGGTGGCGGCGCCGCCCCGGATGTCCCAGTCCTTGAACCACTGCTCCATCGAGGTGGAGTGCACGGTGGTGACGTCCTCGTTGAGCAGGCCGCCCCGGTAGAGCTCGCCCAGGATGGCGGGGATGCCGCCGGCCCGGTGCACGTCCTCCATGTAGTACTTGCCGTTCGGCGCGACCTTGGACAGACAGGGCACCTTGCGCGAGATCGCGTCGATGTCCCGCATGTCGAACTCGATCTCCGCCTCCTGGGCGGCGGCCAGCAGGTGCAGGATCGTGTTGGTCGAGCCACCCATCGCGATGTCCAGCGCCATCGCGTTCTCGAACGCGGCGCGGGAGGCGACCGAGCGCGGCAGGACCGAGTAGTCGTCCTGCTCGTAGTGGCGCTTGGTGATCTCCACGATGGTCCGGCCGGCGTCCTCGTACAGCGCCTTGCGGGCGGTGTGGGTGGCCAGCACCGAGCCGTTGCCCGGCAGGGCCAGGCCGATCGCCTCGGCCAGGCAGTTCATCGAGTTGGCGGTGAACATGCCCGAACAGGAGCCGCAGGTCGGGCAGGCGTTCTCCTCGATGATCGCGATGTCCGCGTCCGAGACGTTCTCGTTCACGGCGTCGGAGATCGCGTTCACCAGGTCGAGCTTGCGCACCGTGCCGTCCACCAGGACGGCCTGACCGGCCTCCATCGGGCCGCCGGAGACGAAGACGGTCGGGATGTTGAGGCGCAGCGCGGCCATCAGCATGCCGGGGGTGATCTTGTCGCAGTTGGAGATGCAGATCAGCGCGTCGGCGCAGTGCGCGCTCACCATGTACTCGACCGAGTCGGCGATCAGGTCGCGCGAGGGCAGCGAGTAGAGCATGCCGTGGTGGCCCATCGCGATGCCGTCGTCCACCGCGATGGTGTTGAACTCGCGCGGGATGCCGCCCGCGGCCTGGATCGCCTCGGAGACGATCCGGCCGACCGGCTGCAGGTGGGTGTGCCCGGGCACGAACTCGGTGAAGGAGTTGGCCACCGCGATGATCGGCTTGCCGAAGTCCTCGCGGGCTACGCCGGCGGCCCGGAGAAGCGCCCGGGCGCCTGCCATGTTGCGACCGTGGGTGACCGTACGGGACTTCAGCTCGGGCACTGTGTCCACTCCTTCTCAGGCGCGTTCGCGGCCCTGCTGAAGGTGGAAGGGTGCAGGGTCGCCGTGGCTTTCGAGCCTACGCCCCGGTACCAGCGGACGGACACTCTGTCCGGCATCCGGTCACCCCTTGGTGAGCACCGTGAGGTCCAGCACGTACGGCTCGGTGACCTGCCCGTCCGGGAACGCGGCCAGCAGCTCGGCCCGCTCCACGGCGAGCAGCGGCTCCCGCCGCTCGGGCGGCAGCACCGCGATGTAGGAACGCGAGCGCAGGTCGGTGATCACGGCGTCCACGGTGATCACCCGCTCCCAGTGCAGCACCGCCCGGCCGACCGGCAGGCCGTACGGGGCGAACACCTCGGCGATCTCGTTGACCGCGCCGTACCCGTGGTAGCCCCCGGGGATGCCGGCGTCCAACCGCTCGCCCATCGCCTTGATCCACGGGGCCCGCTGGTCCTTGACGTTCCACCAGGTGGCCAGCGAGCCGCCGGGGCGGAGCACCCGGAGCGCCTCCGGGACCGAGCGGTCCGGGTCGGTCCAGTGGAACGCCTGGGCGTACGTGACCAGGTCGGCGGTGCCGTCGTGGAACGGCAGTTCGTCACCGGTGCCCTTGACCAGCGGCAGCTCCGGGCTGACCCGCCGCAGCACCGCGGCCATCCCCGGGCTCGGCTCCACAGCGGTCACCCTGGCACCCCGGGCGGCCAGCAGCCGGGTGGCGATACCGGTGCCGGCGCCGACGTCCAGCACCTCGGCGTCCTTGAGCGGACGCCCCGTCAGCCGCTCCAGCTCGTCGAACAGCTCGGCGGGGTAGGAGGGCCGCCCGGCGTCGTACTCGGCGGCCACCGCACCGAAGGAGTTCGCGTGATCCTGCCGCTGATAGGTCGTCACCCGGACAGCCTAGGCCCTCCGGGCATCAGCCATCAGGGGCTCGGGGCTTTGGTGCCGCACCGTGTGCCTAGAGGCGTTTGGCCGTGGCCAGGTGCAGGCGGGTGAAGGCCAGGGCCTCGGCGAGATCGGCCTCGCGTTCGGCGGGGGACAGCGCGCGGCGGGTGTTGACCTCCAGCACCACGTGGCCGGTGAAGCCGGTCCTGGCCAGGCGCTCCAGCAGGGCGGCGCAGGGCTGGGTCCCCCGGCCGGGGATCAGGTGCTCGTCCTTGCCGGAGCCCGCGCCGTCGGCGAGGTGGATGTGGGCCAGCCGGTCGCCCATCCGGTCGACCATCTCGAAGGCGTCGATCCGCGAGGTGGAGACGTGCGAGAGGTCGATGGTGAAGTGCCGGTACGCCTCCTCGGTGACGTCCCAGCCGGGCGCGTACGCCAGCATCTCGCGGTCCCGGTAGCGCCACGGGTACATGTTCTCCACCGCGAACCGGACGTCGGTCATGCCCGACATCCGGTCGATGCCCTCGACGAACTCCCGGGCGTACTGCCGCTGCCAGCGGAACGGCGGGTGCACCACCACGGTGTCCGCGCCGAGCTTCTCGGCCGCGGCCCTGGCCCGGACCAGCTTGGTCCACGGGTCGGTGGTCCAGACCCGCTGGGTGATCAGCAGGCAGGGCGCGTGCACCGCGAGGATCGGCATCCGGTGCGCGTCGGAGAGCCGGCGGAGCGCGTCCACGTCCTGGCTGACCGGGTCGTTCCAGACCATCACCTCGACGCCGTCGTAGCCGAGCTTGGCGGCCAGCTCGAAGGCGGTCACGGTGTTCTCGGGGTAGACCGAGGCGGTGGAGAGCACCACCTTGGTGTCCGGTACGTGCAGACCGTCGCCGTGCGGCGGCAGCACCAGCCGGTCGGTGGTGCGCAGCAGCGGGGCCCGGCCGGCCGGCTTCTTCGCGGCCCGGACCGCCTTCACCGCCTGGGTGGCCAGCGCGAGCTGCGACTGCTTCCGCGCGGGCTTGGGCGGAGCTGGTGTGGTGGTGGCTCCGCCGCTCTTCGCCGAGCCCTTCTTCGCCGCCTTGGCGGCCTTCGCGGGCTTCACCGGCTTTGCGACCCGCTCCCCCAGGGTCCGCTTTCCCTCGCCGTCCGGGATGCGCTCGGCCGCGGCCCTGGCGCGGCGCGGCCGGGCCGGCCGCGGCTGCCGGGCAGGGTCACCGGCCGCGCGGCCCGCCCGCGTTCCGTCCTCGTCCGCTGGTTCCGCCACGGGGAACAGCGTATGCGGCCGCGCGCGGTATTGGTGTGTGCCGGTGCCGTGCCACCGGTCACCCGGTCAGCGCGGGCCGCCGGTCGGACGGGCTGTCCAGGGTGTCGAGCCGGCGCAGGATGATTCCTTCGCGGAGCGCCCACGGGCCGATGTCCAGCTCGTCCAGGCCGAACAGGTCCATCGCCGCGTCGGCCACCAGAGCACCCGCCAGCAGCTGTCTGGCCCGGCCCTCGGAGACGCCGGGGATCTGCGCCCGCTCGGCCACCGTCATGCCGGCCAGCCGGGGCACCCAGGCGGCCAGACCAGCCCGGGTGAGCTTGCGGACCGCCAGCGGACCCGCGTCGGCGGGGGCGGCGCCGGTCATCCGGGCCAGCTGCTTGAAGGTCTTGGAGGTGCCGACCGCGTGGTCCGGCGCGCCCCGCCGGGCGAACTCGCCGACCACCTGGGCGATCTCGGCCCTGATGTAGCGGCGCAGCTCCCGGACGTCGTCCGGGTCCGCGATGTCCCCGGGCAGCCGGGCGGTCAGCCGGCCCGCGCCGAGCGGCAGCGAACAGACCACGTCGGGCTGCTCGTCCAGACCGGCCGCCAGCTCCAGCGAGCCGCCGCCGATGTCCAGATCGAGGATGCGCCCGGCGGACCAGCCGTACCAGCGGCGGACCGCCAGGAAGGTCAGCCGGGCCTCGTCCTGCCCGGACAGCACCCGCAGTTCGACCCCGGTCTCCTCGGCCACCCGGCGGATCACCGCCTCGCCGTTGGCCGCCTCCCGGACGGCCGAGGTGGCGAACGGCAGCAGGTCGACCACGCCCTTGTCCTCGGCCACCCGGAGCGAGGACGCCACCATGCCGACCAGCTTGTCGACGCCGGCCTCGGTGATCGCCCCGTCCTCGTCCAGCAGCTCGGCGAGCCGCAGCTCCGCCTTGTGCGAGTACGCGGGCAGCGGGGCAGCACCGGGGTGCGCGTCCACCACGAGGAAGTGGACGGTGTTGGAACCTACGTCGAGTACACCGAGTCGCATAACGGGCCACGCTACGCGATCCGACCCCGCGGGTGGCCGGATAACACCACTCCGTCCCGGCCGCCCCGGGCATCACCCGAAGCACCCGGGGTAGCTTCCTGCTCCAACTCTGTTTCGAGGAGCAAGATATGACGATCACTCATCGACTGGTCGGCGAAGGCGCGCAGCGGGTCATCGTGCTGCACGACTGGTTCGGCACCAGTGCCGGGTGGGGGCCGTTCCTGGACTACCTGGACGGCGAGACCTTCAGCTACGCCTTCCTGGACTACCGGGGCTACGGCGAGCGGGCCGACGTCCCGGGCGAGTACACCCTGGCCGAGATCGCCGGCGACGCCCTCGCCCTCGCCGACCAACTGGGCTGGGACCGCTTCTCGCTGGTCGGGCACTCGATGGGCGGCAAGGCGGCCCAGCAGGTGCTGGCCCTCGCCCCCGACCGGGTGCAACGGCTGGCCGGGCTGACCCCCGTACCGGCCGGGCCCTACCCGCTGGGGGACGCCTTCGACCTGTTCCACGGCGCGGCCGCGCACCCCGAGAACCGTCGCGCCATCCTCGACCTGGTCACCGGCAACCGGGCCACCGGGGTCTGGCTGGACCGGATGACCGCCCAGTCCGTGAACGACTCCCGGCCGGAGGCCTTCGCCTCCTACCTGACCGACTGGACCACCGTCGACCTCGCCCCCAAGGTGGCCGGACTCCCGCTCCCGGCCCGGGTCTTCGTCGGCGAACACGACCTGGCCCTGAACCCCGAGCTGTACCGCTCGACCTGGCTCACCCACTACCCGAACGGCGACCTCGAACTGCTGCCCAACTCGGGGCACTACCCGATGTACGAGATCCCGGTCGCGCTGGCGACCACTCTGGAGGCGTTCCTCCGGGAGTGAGTTGCACTGTCCAGGGGCTCGGGGAACTGCGAGGAGATCCGGCGTGCGGGTCACTGCGAAAGTGCCTGACCACACACGCACGTTGAACGCTCCAGAGGTTGGCGTCGCAGTTCCCCGAGCCCCTGTCTGCCGAAGCTCTGATCTAGAGAATCCCGTGCCAGAGCTGCTCGATGATGACGGACCACCAGTTCTCGGGGTCGTTGAAGACCGTCCGGTCCAGCCCCGCCAGGGACCACTGGAGTTCGGCGACGGCCTGGCCCGCCGCCAGCGGGTGGAGGTCGCGGAGCTTGGGCAGCCGGTCGGCGAGCAGGGCCAGCGAGCGGACGAAGGCGGTCAGGTCGGCGTTCACGTAGCGGGTGGCGGCCGTCTCGGGGTCGACCGCGCGGATCCGGCCCTGGGCGGTGTCGACGGTGAGCAGGGCCCAGCCGTCGGTACCGATCAGCAGCTGGCCGAGCAGTTCGCGGCGGGCCTGTTCGGTGGCCCGGCCGCCCAGGCCGTGGGCGGCGAGGTGGCCGGCCAGGTCCGGCAGGACGGGGGCGTCCGGGGTGCCGTCCGCGATGCCGTCGGAGACCGGGTGGTGCAGCGTGAAGAAGCCCTCGACCGCGACCGGCAGGCCGGTCTGCTGGAGCGGGCGGGCCACCGCCTCGGGCAGGTCGGCGGCCGCGGTGTGGGACGGGTCGAAGCGGCGGACGCCCTGCGGGCCGAACTGGGCGGCCAGCCGGGCGGTCAGGGCCGCTTCGGCCTCCGGCTGGGCGGGCGGCACGTTGCCCGGGAAGGGCACCCGGTTCGGCCGGGGGTTGGCCGGGCCCGCCGAGCGGACCGCGCGGGCCCGGCCGTCGTAGCGCGGGCCGTAGGCCAGGTCGTGGCTGTGCCGGGCCGTCGGGAGGGCGGCGAGCAGCGCGGCGGCGACATATCCGCCGGGCAGCATGGCGGGCCGCAGGTCGGTGTGCACCGAGAGCACGTCCTCCGGCGGGACGCCCTGTTCGGCGAGCTGCTGCCAGGCCCGCAGGGCCGGGTGCGGGCGGCCGGCGGCGGAGCGCAGCACCAGGGTGCGTTCCTCGCCGAGGGCGTCCCGGTAGCCGAGTTGGGCCCGGCAGCCCGGTCCGGTGGTGGGCGGCAGGGCGGGGTCGTAGCCGCCCGCGCCGATCCGGTCGCGGTAGAGCTGGACCACCTGTGGGACGGGCACCGAGGGCCAGACGGTGAGCTCGCCGGTGGTCCGGTCGACCACCGCGCAGGCAGCGCCGAGCTCCTCCGGGGCCCGCCGGTCACCGGTCAACGGGTCGACCCGGACCGGGGCGGGCTCCGGCCAGACCACCCAGCCGAGCTCGAACTCATGGGCCCTGAGCGCCCGTTGGCTCTCCTGGGCCAGCTCGCCGTTGACCCAGCGGTGGGCGGTGTCGAGGGCCTGCGCGAGGGTGGTCATCGACGGGAGCTCCTGGCGGCGGTGCGGTGGATGGTCAGCCGCGAACGCGGCGGGGCGGGCTGCTCCGGCTCCGGCTTGGTCAGCGGGTCGGGCGCCGGCGCCGGGGTCAACTCGACCACCGGGATGGACGGTTGCAGGGCCGAGAGGTCCATCGGACGCCCGGAGGCCTCCAGCGCGATCGCCCACAGGCCCTGGTCCGCCGGGTGCAGCGGGGCGGCCGAACGGTAGCCGGTCTGCGGGTCCAGGTAGGTGAGGGTGGCACCGGAGACGAACGCGTTCCAGGTGTGCGAGCGGCCGTACTCGTCCAGGGTGAGCAGCACCGCCTGGGTGCCGGAGCCACCCCGCTTGAGCACCTCGGCGAGCTGCCCGAGGGCGTCCGAACCGTATCCCAAGTCCTTGAACTGGGTGCCGAGTTCGCGCTCGGCGCGGTCCCGTCCGCCGAACTCGCCGGCCGGGCCGTCGGGCAGCCGGGGCGCCCCGCAGGTGGTGTTGCCGAGGTAGCTGTCCAGCGCGGACAGCGCCAGGTCGATCCCGTTGTTGGCCCGGCCCGGCTCGCGGAAGCCGCCGCCGTTCAGCGCCTCCGGCCAGTCGCCGAAGAGCGGGTCCGGGTGGACCGAGGGCAGGCCCTCGGCGTCCCGCGGCACCCGGCGCTCGACCTCGGCCTGGTGCGCCGGGTCGACCGGGCCCAGGCCGCCGGCTGCCCCGTACGGGCGGCCGTCCGCGATGATCCGGGCGCGCTGGCGCTCGGCCGGCTGCTCGGGGGCGGTGCGGCGGTACGAGTGGGCGATCAGGAACATCGCGGCGATCGGGGCGGCCTGCTCCGGGCTGGCCAGGCTCTCGCCGTCCCGGCGACGGGTCTCCGGCGGGACCTCGAAGGCGCGCAGCGGCACCGGTCCGATCGCGACCGCGCCGGCCGAACCGGACTGCACGGGAAGCGGGTTGGGCACCAGGCCGACCGCCGGCGGCGCACCGACCGAACGGACCGGACCGGTCTGCGGATGGGCACCCACGGCGCCGACCGCACCGACCGCGCCCGCCTGGCCGCCCGCCGCACCGCCCGTGGCACCGGGGGTACCGGCCGCACCGGGCGTACCCGACGCCACCGGGGCCGACGGCGCCGCGGCCACCGGGCCACCCGAGGCGCCCGGGGTGGCGGTCACCGGCGGGGGCGTCATCGGCGGCGTACCCGCCGGGGCGCCGGGAGCGCCGCCGGCGACCGGGCCGAGCCCGGAGGACGAACCGCCTCCACCACCCGGTATCGGCGCCTCGGCACCGTGCCCACGGCCGACGCCGACCGGGGCCGACGAACCGTCACCGAAGACCGGGCCGGTGTTCACCGGCGACGGGGCGACCGCCACCGAGTCGGTCCGGACCGAGGCCGGTCCGTGGTGCACCGGAGCGGCCGGGGCCGGGTCGTAGCCGCCGTAGTCGTAGTCCACCGAGACGGTCGGGCGCTGCGGGCCGTAGCCGCCGGACTGGCTGGGCTCCGAGCGGTTCGACGACCCGCCGCCGTACTCGCTGTTGCCCCAACCGGCGTTGTGGCCATGACCATTACCGTTGCCGTAACCATTGCCGTTGGCGTGACCGTTGCCGCCGCCGTGACCGTTGCCGCCGCCGTGACCATTGCCGTTGCCGTAACCATTGCCGCTGTCGTAACCATTGCCGCTCAGCGGCGTCTCGGCCTGCACCGAGGCCGACAGCGGCCCTGCCTGCACCTCGACCTGGCCGTGCGAGCCCTTGTGGTTGGCGCTGTGCTCCTTGAGCTCGATGTCCGCGTCCACGCCGCCCGGGCCGACCTGGAGGTCGAGCCCGACCCCGCCGACGTGCACCCCGACGCCCGCCGCCGGCTTCGCCGGGCCGCGGACCGTGTCGCCGTGATCGTCCACCATCACCGGACGCCCCTGGGCGTCGGTGACCAGCTGGCCGTTGGCGTCCACCTTGGCGACGTGGCCGTCCGTGCCCCGGACCGGCGCGCCGCTCTGGTCCAGCACCACGACCTCGCCGTCGGTGCCGAGCAGCGGCTTGCCGTCGTGGCCGAGCGCGACCGAGACCCCGGCTGCGGCGATCAGGCCGCCCGCCCCGACCAGCGCCAGCCCGCCGTGGCCGTCGCCCAGCGGCTTGCCGTCCGCGCCGACCGCCAGGCCGACCACCGGCTTGCCGTCCTGGCCGACCACCAGGACCTTGCCGTCCTCGCCGACCACCGGCCGGCCCTGTGCGTCCTTGGCGACCGTGACGCCCTCGACGCCGTGCACCTGCTTGCCCTGCTCGTCGACCAGCACCGGCTTGCCCTGGGCGTCGGTCACCAGCCGGCCCTGCCGGTCGACGGCCGCCGACAGCGCCCTGACCTTGGCCACCGCCCGGCCGCCGAGCAGCGCTCCGGCGGCCGCTCCGGCCGCTCCGGCGGTGCGGGCGGGTGCGTACCCGTCGGCCTGCGCGATCCGCTCCAGCGTGGTGACGGCGGGCTCCTTCAGCGCCTGCTGAAGGCCCTCCTTCATCTCCCGGCCGAGCTCCTCCAGCAGGTTGCCGACCTTGTGCTTGGCCAGCTCGACCGCGACCAGCTCGCCGGCCCCGACCACCACGTCGGCCACCGCTCCGCCGATCGCGCCGAGCGCGGCGTGCGCCACCGCCTCCACTTTCTGGGCGAGCTTGATCTCCTCGGCCAGCTCGGTCAGCGCGGAGATGATCTCGGCCTTGCACGAGTCCACCGCGCCGGCCGCCCGGTCGAAGGCCGCGGCGACCAGCCCGGCCGCGGTCTGCGCGTCGTCCAGGCTGCCCCGGCCACCGCCAGCGAAGCCGCGCCAGTGCGCGGCGAACGCCTCCACCGAACTCCCGGAGTTCTCGCCGGTGACGCGCTGCGCGGAGTCCCCGCCCCGGCGGCTGAGCTGCTCCGCCTCGGAGCCGAACTCCCGCCACACACCGGCCGCGCGACGCAGGCCCTCTTCGTCGGCCTGCGGCCACTCATGGCCCAACCTGGCCAGTACGGGGACGAGTTCCTCGGGCACGCTTCGGGACACCAGGCCCCTCCTTCCGGGTTCTGCGGGGACGGACAGCAAGGCGACGGACAGCAACACGTGCGGACGGGCCGCCGTGGTTCCCGACGGGGCGTCAGACGACCGGCGGTCTGCCCGCGTCCACCTTCGCCAGATCGGCGCTCACCTCACCGTCGGCCCGGTCGACCGACTCGGCCATCGTGTGCAGTCCGGTGCCGATCTTGCCGAGGCGGTCGGCCAGTCCGTTCAGCCCGGCCAGCAGCATGCCCTGCGCCTCGGTGTACTCCGTGCCGAAGCCACTGCCCGGCTCGTCACCGCCCCAGGGCGTGCCGAGTCCGGTCAGGCCCTGCTCCAGGCCCTGCGCGGCCCGGGCGAAGTCGTTCGAGATCTTCTCGAACTCCCGCCCCTCACCGCGTACTTCCCATGGCTTGATCAGGAACTCGCCCGCGCCACCGTTGCTCATCCGCCCACTCCCCCAGCGCCCCCAGCAGATACCTGGCCGCCATCCTAGGGCCAGGGCGGGCCGCCGTCGCAGGGCCCGTGCGGGTTTCTCACCGCAACTTCACCGACCGCCGGGGCCGTCACCAGGGGACCACGGCGCCAGGCCATACCCTTGACCGGTGGCAGCAGACAGCAAGAAGACCAGCAAGAAGTCCAAGGACAAGAAGAGCGGCACGATCGATCTCGCGATGCCCACCATGCGGCCCGAGGTCCCGTTGGACTTCGCCCGCGCCTGGGTCGAGTTCGCCGACCCCGGCGACGAGGAGCAGGTCTTCCGCTGCGACCTGACCTGGCTCACCTCGCGCTGGAACTGCATCTTCGGCCGCGGCTGCCAGGGCATCCGCCCGGGCCGGGGCGAGTCGGACGGCTGCTGCACGCTCGGCGCGCACTACTCCGACGAGGACGACGAGCAGCGGGTGATCGGCCACGCCGCCCGGCTGACCCCGGAGATCTGGGAGAACCACGCGCACGGCACCGACGCCAAGGGCCGGATCAAGGTCGACGGCGGCATCACCATGCTCGACGAGGACGGCGACCGCCAGACCCGCCGGGTCAACGGCGCCTGCCTCTTCCTGAACAGCCCCGGCTTCCCCGGCGGCGCGGGCTGCTCGCTGCACACCCTCGCCCTCAAGGAGGGCAAGGAGCCGCTGGAGACCAAGCCGGACGTCTGCTGGCAGCTCCCGGTCCGCCGCACCTACGACTGGATCGACCGCCCCGACGACACCCGCTACCTCCAGGTCACCATCGGCGAGTACGACCGCCGCGGCTGGGGCCCGGGCGGCCACGACCTGCACTGGTGGTGCACCGGCAGCCCCGACGCCCACGACGGCCCCGACCCGGTCTACGTCAGCTACCGCCCCGAACTCACCGAGCTGATGGGCCCGGCGGGCTACGCGGTCCTCGCCGAACTCTGCGAGCAGCGCATCAAGGGCGGCCTCACGGTGGCCCCGCACCCGGCCGACCCCGGCGGCATTCGATAGGTTCCACCTCCGCCCGCGCGACGGTACGTTGATGACGTCCAGCGGGCCGGGTGACCGGGCCGCCGGGGCGGTTCGAGCCGACTGGGGCGGCCCGCGCCGTGGTCAGGGGCGGGCCCGACAGCCGCCCATGGGGGAACCACCAGCGGTGCGAGCCCGGTCGGGGCTGCGCCGATCACTCGGAGGACATCATCAGCACCCGCATACGGGCCCTGTCCGGGGCCCTGCTTCTCGGCGCCCTCGGGCTGCCCGCCCTCGGCACCGCGCCCGCCCTCGCGGCGCCCACCGACCTGTACGTCGACAACGCCGCGACGGCGGGCTGTTCGGACGCGGGCAGCGGCACCCGGGCCACGCCGTACTGCACCGTCTCGGCCGCCGCCGCGGCGGTGGAGCCCGGGCAGACCGTCCACATCGGGCCCGGCGACTACCCGGGGCAGGTCACGCTGACCCGGTCCGGTACGGCCCAGGCGCCGATCACCTTCGCCGGGACGACAGCCCCGTTCCGACCGGACGGCCCGTCCGAGGCCTCGGTGTACGGCGGGGCCGGAGAGCACGGCCTGGTCCTCTCCGGCGTCCAGTACGTCCGGGTCAGCGGCCTGAAGATCGGCGGCGAGCAGGGCGCGGTCCTGGTCGACGGCGGCTCCGACCTTGCGGTGACCGGCAGTTCGCTGAGCGGCGGCCGCTGGCAGGGCGAGCAGCCCTCGGCGGTCACCGTCACCGGTGGGGCGACCCGGGTGACGGTCGCGCGCAACTGGACCAGCGATCTCTCGCCGTTCATCCGGCTGAGTCCCGGCGTCCGGGACACCGTGATCGCCACCAACTCCGTCTGGGGTGCGCACTGGCCCGCCATCGTCGCCGACGGCGCCACCGGGACGGCCATCGTCGGCAACACCGTCTCGGCGCACTGCCAGGACGCCGTCGTACTGACCGGCGCGTCCACCGGCAGCACGGTCGCCAACAACGTGCTCTCCACCGACGAGACGGACAACCACCTCAACCCGATCTGCGACCAGGCCGCCACCCGGACCACCCTGCGGGTGGGCCAGACGGCGGCCCAGGGCACCAAGGTCTCGTACAACGTGCTGGACTCCCGGGACGGCAGCCCGGCCTACCAGTGGGCGGGCACCGCCTACGACAGCGTGTCCGCCTTCGCGGCGGCCAACGCCGGCCAGGGCGACCACGACGTGATCGGCGTCACCGACCTGGCGAGCGACTCGGGCGAGCTCAACTCGCCGGTGACCGACTCCGCGGACGAGACCGCTCGCGGGGCGACCGCACTCGACCTGTCCGGTCGCCCTGCGGTGGACGACCCCTGGGCGCCCGACGAAGGCACCGGCTCCCGGCGCCGCGACCGGGGCGCCCGCGAGCTGACCGACTTCGGCACCAAGTACCAACCGGTCGGCCCGGTACGGGTGTTGGACACCCGGACCGGCACAGGCGCGGCCGCCGGCGCGGTCGCCCCCGGCGGCACCCTGGTGCTCCCGGTGACCGGCGCGAACGACGTCCCGGCCGACCGGGTCACCGCCGTCACAATGAACGTCACGGTCACCGAGCCCACCAGCGGCGGGCACCTGACGGTCTATCCGAACGGTGACGCCCTGCCCGCCACCTCCAGCCTCAACTGGACGGCCGGCCAGACCGTGCCCAACCTGGTCACCGTCAAGGTCAAGGACGGCAAGGTGGCCTTCCACAACGGCGGTTCGGGCACCGTGCAGGTGGTGGCCGACCTGCTCGGCTACTACAGCACCACCGGCAGCGGCTTCACCCCGGTCGCCCCGGCCCGGCTGCTGGACACCCGCGGCGGCGCACCGATGACCGACGGCTCCACCCGGGAGGTGGCGATCGCCGGGGTCAACGGCATCCCGTCCTACGGGCTCTCCGCCGTCACCCTGAACATCACCGTCACCGAGCCCACCAGCGGCGGGTATCTGACGGCCTATCCGCACGGGCAGGCCCGCCCGACCGCCTCCAACCTCAACTGGGTGACCGGCCAGACCGTGCCCAACCTGGTGACCGTCCCGGTCAAGGACGGCAAGGTCTCGCTCTTCGTGGCGGGCCGGTCGGCCCACGTCATCGCCGACGTCACCGGCTACTACACCGTCACCGGCAAGGGGATGTACCACGCGCTGACGCCGGGCCGGCTGCTCGACACCCGGTACGCGTGGTTCAGGAGCGGCCCCGGCGACTGGGAGCCGGCCGCGCCGGTGGCCGGCCGGACGGCGCTGCGCACCCAGACGGTCGGCTACATCGACGCCACCGCCGTCTCGCTCAACGTCACCGTCACCAACGGCCGGGCCGGCGGCTTCCTGACGGTCCATCCGTACGGCACCGAGCCGCCCACCGCGTCCAACCTCAACTGGACGACCGGGCAGACCGTCGCCAACCACGTGGTGGCCGGGGTGTCCGACACCGAGAATTCGTTCTTCAACGGCAGCTCGGCCCCGGTCGACCTGATCGTCGACCTCAACGGCTACTTCGCGCCGCCCGCGCACTGACGCCGTGACCGGCTCCGCCCCAATGCCGGGACGGAGCCGGTCACTTGTCGATGTCGCCGACCACGAAGAACATCGAGCCCAGGATCGCCACCATGTCCGCGACCAGCGTCCCGGGCAGCAGCTCGGTCAGCGTCTGGATGTTGTTGTACGAGGCCGAGCGGAGCTTGAGCCGCCACGGGGTCTTGTCGCCGCGGGAGACCAGGTAGTAGCCGTTGATGCCGAGCGGGTTCTCGGTCCAGGCGTAGGTGGTGCCCTCGGGGGCCTTGAGCACCTTGGGCAGCCGCAGGTTGACCGGCCCGGGGGCCAGCTCGGCCAGCCGGTCGAGGCAGGCGTCCGCCAGGGCCAGCGAGTTGACGGTCTGTTCGAGCAGGCACTCGAAGCGGGCCAGGCAGTCGCCCTCCTGGCGGGTGACCACCCGGAGCACGTCCTGCAGCTCGCCGTACGCCAGGTAGGGCTCGTCCCGGCGGAGGTCGAAGTCGACGCCGCTGGCGCGGGCGATCGGGCCGCTGGCGCCGTACGCCTTCACCTGCTCGGCGGAGAGCACCCCGACGTCGGCGGTCCTGGCCCGGAAGATCTCGTTGCCGAGGACCAGGTTCTCGAAGACCGGCAGCTGCGAGCGGACCGAGGCGACCGCCGCCCTGACCCGGCCGAGCCAGCCGGCCGGCAGGTCCTCCTTCAGGCCGCCGACCCGGTTGAACATGTAGTGCATCCGGCCGCCGCTGGCCTCCTCCAGCACGTGCTGGAGCTCCTCGCGGCCGTGGAAGGCGTGGAAGACCGGGGTGATCCCGCCGAGCTCCAGCGGGTACGAGCCGAGGAACATCAGGTGGTTGAGCACCCGGTTCAGCTCGGCCAGCATGGTGCGGATCCAGACCGCGCGCTCGGGCACCTCCATGCCGAGCATCCGCTCGACCGCGAGCACCACGCCCAGCTCGTTGGAGAAGGCGGACAGCCAGTCGTGCCGGTTCGCCAGCATGATGATCTGGCGGTAGTCGCGGGCCTCGAAGAGCTTCTCGGCGCCGCGGTGCATATAGCCGATCACCGGCTCGGCGGCCACGATCCGCTCGCCGTCCAGCACCAGCTTCAGCCGCAGCACACCGTGCGTGGAAGGGTGCTGCGGGCCGATGTTGAGCACCATGTCACTGGTGCCCAGCTCCCCGACAAGATTCTCCGCACCCGCGCCGACGCCGACCGTGGTCTCCCTCATGGGGTGAGAGTCTGCCATCCCGACAGCCCCCCGAGGCTCTCCGGTACCGGCATCCGGACAGCCTGGGCCAGCCAGCCGAAACCGCCGAGCCCGGCCGGGTCGGTCAGTTCCGCCCCCTCACCCGCGCCGCCGAGCGCGCGCAGGTACGCCACCGGGTCGCTGGACGCCAGCGCGAGCGGCGGCCGGGCGCCGTCCACCCCGAGCGCCCGGAGCGCCTCGCGCTGGGTCGTCCACAGGCTGTGGACACCGCGGACGGCCACCGCGTCCAGTGCCACGTGCGCGGTGAGATCGCACGAACCGTCAGGAACCGGACGGACCTCCCGGCCGTCCCGGAAGCCGGTCAGGGTCTCGAACAGCGGCCGGTCGGCGCGGGTGTGGGCGTAGTCCACCGCCACCGCGAGCCCGCGCTCCAGCGACCCGACCGCCGCCGCCCAGGCCGCGTCCCGGGGACCGCCGAGCTCGACCCGGGGCCCCTCCGGCCACCACCGCGCGGCCCAGTCGGCGTCCGCCCCGTCCACCGGACCGCCGAGCCGCTCCGTCCCGTCCGGCGCCACCTCCAGGTACCGCAGGTCCCCCTGCTCGTCCCGCTCCGCGCTGTCCAGCGGCACGTTGTCCAGCCACTCGTTGGCGAACAGCAGACCCGACACCCCGTCAGGCAGCCGGTCCGTCCACACCACCGGCTCCGGCAGCCCGGCCGGCCGGTCGGCCAGCTCCACCGCGTACGGGCGCAGCCGCCCGGCCAGCTCCGGGCCGACCGCCGCCAGCACGCCGGCCAGCAGCTCGCCCCGGCCGGCCCCGACGTCCACCAGGGCCAGTTCCTCGGGGTGGCCGAGCGCGACATCCACCTCCGTCAGGAGGCGGGTGACCGCTCCGGCGTACCTCGGGGAGGCGTGCACCGAGGTCCGGAAGTGCCCCGCCGGGCCCTCCGGCCTGCGGTAGAACCCACCGTCGGTCCCGTACAGCGCCTGCTCCATGGCGGTCCGCCACCGCATCCAACTCATGCCCCGGACGTTACCGGCGTCACGTCGGCTCTCCACCCTGCGGAGTAGGAGGGATCGCTCTCCCGGCGGACCTTTCCACTGTCCGGGGGTGCCTAGGCTTGAGCTGTGCACCGACTCAACGCCTGGTTCCGCCGTCACCCCATGGTGGTCGACTCCGCCTGGGCGCTGCTGCTCGCCTCCTTCGCCCTGCTCAGCACCGGCAACCAGTCGGGCTGGCGGGAGCAGGCCTCCTACGTCCTGGCCGGTCTGGTCGGCGGGATGATGGTGTGGCGCCGGCAGCACCCGAACGCGACCACGGTCGCCGCGGTGGTGCTCGGCCTCGGCCAGCTGGCGGGTCACGTCAACCCCGGCGTGGAGAGCATCGGCTACCTGGTGTTCGCGTACACCGGCGCGGCCTACGGCGCGGTCTGGACCTCGCGGCTGGCCCTGGTGGCCGGGCTGGCGGCCGGGCCGCTGACGCTGGCGCGGTTCCACGAGGTCGGCGCCGCGACCCAGGGTGCCCCGCAGGTGATCTTCTTCTCCGTGCTGATGTCCACCCCCTTCGTGCTGTGCTGGGCCTGGGGCCGGCTCACCCGGGTCCGCCGGGCGTACCTGACCGAGCTGGAGGACCGGGCCGCCCGGCTGGAGCGCGAGCGGGGCGCCCAGGCCAAGATCGCGGTCGCGGCGGAGCGGGCCCGGATCGCCCGTGAGTTGCACGACGTGGTGGCGCACAACGTCTCGGTGATGATCGTTCAGGCCGACGGCGCCGCCTACGTGCTGGACAACTCCCCGCAGCAGGCCAAGGAGGCGCTCGGCACCATCGCCTCGACGGGGCGTCAGGCGCTGGTCGAGATGCGCCGGCTGCTCGGCGTGCTGCGCACCACCGACACCGCCGAGGAGTACGTCCCGCAGCCCGGCGTCGCCGAGCTGCCCGAGCTGCTCGACCAGGTCCGCACGGCCGGCCTGCCGGTCGACTTCGACAGCGCGGGGGACCCGCAGGAGCTGCCCCGCGGCGTCGAACTGACGGTGTACCGGATCGTCCAGGAGGCGCTCACCAACGTCCGCAAGCACGGCGGCCCGGACGTCCGGGCCCGGGTCGCGGTGGACTTCCGCGACCGGGAGCTCGAGGTGCTGATCGAGGACGACGGCCGGGGCTCCACCGACGACCAGCTCGTGGTCGGTGGTAGCGACGGCCCCGGGCATGGTCTGATCGGCATGCGGGAGCGGGTCGGCATGGTCAGCGGGAGCCTCGACATCGGGCCCCGGCCCGGCGGGGGCTTCCGGATCCGCGCGGTACTTCCCCTCAAGACGATCAAGTAAGGACTGCTCCGTGACCATCAGGGTGATGCTCGTCGACGATCAGGAACTGCTCCGCACCGGCTTCCGGATGATCCTCCAGTCCCAGGGCGACATCGAGATCACCGCCGAGGCCGGGGACGGTCAGCAGGCCCTCCAGGTGCTGGAGCACACCGAGGTCGACGTGATCCTGATGGACGTCCGGATGCCCCGGCTGGACGGCGTCCAGGCCACCCGCCGGATCTGCCTGACCGAGGACGGCTCCCCCCGCCCGGACGCCCCGCACGTGCTCATCCTGACCACCTTCGACCTGGACGAGTACGCCTTCGCCGCGCTCAAGGCGGGCGCCAGCGGCTTCCTGCTCAAGGACGTCCCGCCGGTCGAGCTGGTCGCCGCGATCCGCTCGGTGCACGCCGGGGACGCCGTGGTCGCCCCCACCACCACCCGCCGGATGATCGACCGCTTCGCCGAGGTGCTGCCCGTCCCGCGCTCCACCCCGGGCTCCCCGGTGCTGGCCCCGCTCACCGACCGCGAGCGCGAGGTCTTCCTGCTGGTCTCCCAGGGCCTGTCGAACGGCGAGATCGCGGGCAAGCTCACGCTCTCCGAGGCCACCGTCAAGACCCACGTCGGCCGCATCCTGGCCAAGCTCAACCTCCGCGACCGGGTGCAGGCCGTGGTGCTCGCCTACGAGGCCGGGCTGGTCCGCGCGGGCGCCGGGGAGTAGCCGCGACACCGCACGGCCGTAGAATGGCGCGGTACGTCCGGTACCTGCAGAGGACTGGAACGGAAGTAAGGACGACGGCGAGCCGTGAGCACCTTCGACGAGGCCGAATTCGGGGCCCTGGCCGATCCGTTCGGTGATCCCGCCGACCCCGGCAACCGGCCCGCGCGGCTGGCGGTCGGCGTGGTCGGCACCGGCCGGGTCGGCCCCGCGCTGGGGGCCGCGCTCCAGCTGGCCGGGCACCGGGTGGTGGCCGCGTCCGGGGTGTCGGCGACCTCCCGGCGCCGGGCCGAGGCACTGCTGCCCGGGGTGAAGCTGGTCAGCCCGCCGCAGGTGCTGGCGGCGGCCGACCTGGTGCTGCTCACCGTCCCGGACGACGCGCTGGCCGACCTGGTGACCGGGCTGGCGAGCACCGGGGCGATCCGGCCCGGGCAGCTGATCGTGCACACCTCGGGGGCGCACGGCGTGGCGGTGCTGGCGCCCGCCACCAGGGCCGGGGCGCTGCCGCTGGCGCTGCACCCGGCGATGACCTTCACCGGCACCTCCGTCGACCTGGCCCGACTGGCGGGCTGCCCCTTCGGGGTGACGGCCCCTCAGGAGCTGCGGCCGGTCGCCGAGGCGCTGGTGGTGGAGATGGGCGGCGAGCCCGAGTGGGTGCCCGAGGAGGTGCGGCCGCTCTACCACACGGCCCTCGCGCACGGCGCGAACCACCTGGTCACCCTGGTCGCCCAGGCCAGTGAACTGCTCCGGACGGCGGGCGTGGCCGAGCCGGGCCGGCTGCTCGGTCCGCTGCTCGGCGCGGCCCTGGACAACAGCCTGCGCTCCGGCGACGCGGCCCTCACCGGACCGGTCGCCCGGGGCGACGCCGGGACGCTCCGGCGCCACCTGCACCAGCTCGGTACGGTAGCCCCCGACATCGGGCAGGCGTACCGCGCGATGGCCCGCGCCACGGCGCAGCGGGCGGTCCGCTCCGGATCGCTCGACGAAGAGTCGGCGGCTGCGCTGCTGGACGTACTCAACGAGGAGAACATCTGATGGCCCGTGGCAAGCAGCAGCCGAGCAAGGCGCCCAAGGTGCGCAAGGCCGAGCTGACCCACACGATCGCCGACTTCGAGCCCGCCTTCTGGCCGGACGAGCAGCCGGTGGACAACGCGGTGGTGATGACCATGGGCGCACTGCACGAAGGCCACGCCGCGCTGATCCGGGCCGCCCGCAAGCAGGTCGGCCAGGACGGCCGGGTCGCCGTCACGGTCTTCGTGAACCCCCTCCAGTTCGGCGCCGGCGAGGACCTGGACCGCTACCCGCGCACGCTGGCCGCCGACGTCCGCCTCGCCGAGGAGAACGGCGCGGACGTGGTGTTCGCCCCGCTGCCCGAGGAGGTCTACCCGAACGGGACCCCGCAGGTGCGGGTCTCCGGCGGCCCGATGGGCGAGCGGTTCGAGGGCGCCACCCGCCCGGGCCACTTCGACGGGGTGCTGACCGTGGTGGCGAAGCTGCTGCACATCACCGACCCGGACTTCGCGTTCTTCGGCGAGAAGGACGCCCAGCAGCTCGCGGTCATCCAGCGGATGGTCGCCGACCTGGACTTCGACGTCGAGGTGATCGGCGTCCCGACCGTCCGCGAGGCCGACGGCCTGGCGCTCTCCTCCCGCAACCGCTTCCTCTCGGAGACCGAGCGGGAGCAGGCCCTCGCCCTCTCCAAGGCGCTGTTCGCCGGCCGCGACGTGGCCGCGCAGGGCCCGAAGGCCGTCCGCGCCGCCGCCTCGGCCGCCCTGGACGGCGCCGAGGGTGTCACCCTTGACTACCTCGCCCTGATCGACCCGGACGACTTCACCGAGGCCGCCGACGACTTCCAGGGTGAGGCGGTGCTGGCCGTCGCCGCGAAGGTGGGCTCGACCCGCCTGATCGACAACGTCCGCATCATCGTTCGCTAGTCCGGCAAGCAGTTTCCTAGGCATGCACTCACAGGAGGCGTGACCCAATGCTCCGCACCATGCTCAAGTCCAAGATCCACCGGGCCACCGTGACCCAGGCCGACCTGCACTACGTCGGCTCGGTCACGGTGGACGAGGACCTGCTCGACGCCGCCGACCTGCTCCCCGGGGAGCTGGTCCACATAGTCGACATCAACAACGGCGCCCGGCTGGAGACGTACACGATCGCGGGCCCGCGCGGCTCCGGCGTGATCGGCATCAACGGCGCCGCCGCCCGGCTGGTCCACCCCGGCGACCTGGTCATCCTGATCGCCTACGGCCAGATGGAGACCGCCGAGGCCAAGGGCTACGTGCCCCGGGTGGTCTTCGTGGACGGCGAGAACCGGATCACCGGCTACGGCACCGACGCCGCCGAGGCCCCCGAGGGCAGCGGGCTGCTGCGCGGGGACCAGGCGTACGGTGACGGGCACAACGCGGCGCCCTCGGCCGCGCGCTAAGGAGCAACAGGACATGACCGTCTCGCACCGCCTCACCGCCCCGGCCCCCGGCTGGACCAGCACCACGGACGTGGTCGTGGTCGGCTCCGGGGTGGCCGGGCTCACCGTCGCCCTCAACGTCCGCAAGGCCGGCCTGCGGGCCATGGTGGTCACCAAGGCGATGCTCGACGACGGCTCGACCCGCTGGGCCCAGGGCGGCATCGCCGCCGCCCTGGGCGAGGGCGACACCCCCGAACAGCACCTGGCCGACACCCTGGTGGCCGGCGCCGGGCTCTGCGACGAGGCGGCCGTCCGCACCCTGGTCACCGAAGGCCCGGACGCCGTACGGCACTTGATCGCCACCGGCGCCGCCTTCGACCTGGACGCCGAGGGCGAGATCCTGCTCACCCGGGAGGGCGGCCACCACCGCCGCCGGATCGCGCACGCCGGCGGCGACGCCACCGGGGCGGAGATATCGCGCGCCCTGGTCTCCGCCGTCCGCTCCGACCCCGGGCTCGAACTCATCGAGCACGCCCTGGTGTTGGACCTGCTCACCGACGCCGACGGCCACGCCGCCGGGCTCACCCTGCACGTGATGGGCGAGGGCCAGCGGGACGGCGTCGGCGCGATCCGGGCCCGCGCCGTGGTGCTGGCCACCGGCGGCATGGGCCAGATCTTCTCGGCCACCACCAACCCGGCGGTCTCCACCGGCGACGGCGTCGCGCTCGCGCTGCGCGCCGGGGCCGAGGTGACCGACCTGGAGTTCGTCCAGTTCCACCCGACCGTGCTCTGGCTCGGCGCCGAGGCCGAGGGCCAGCAGCCGCTGGTCTCCGAGGCGGTCCGCGGCGAGGGCGCCCACCTGGTGGACGCCGACGGGGTCCGCTTCATGGTCGGGCAGCACGAGCTGGCCGAGCTGGCCCCCCGGGACATCGTCGCCAAGGCGATCACCCGGCGGATGCAGGAGCTCGGCACCGAGCACATGTACCTGGACGGACGGCACTTCGGCGCCGAGATGTGGGCCGAGCGCTTCCCGACCATCCTGGC
The DNA here is from genome assembly GCF_014203705.1 of Kitasatospora gansuensis. NCBI lineage: Bacteria > Bacillati > Actinomycetota > Actinomycetes > Kitasatosporales > Streptomycetaceae > Kitasatospora > Kitasatospora gansuensis. The sequence continues at coordinate 4,549,173 of NZ_JACHJR010000001.1, read as the reverse complement.
CTCCTGCCGCTCGCACGGCATCGACCCGGTCACCGAGCTGATCCCGGTCGCCCCCGCCGCGCACTACGCCTCCGGCGGCGTCCGCACCGACCTGCTCGGCCGCACCACCGTGCCCGGCCTGTACGCCTGCGGCGAGGTGGCCTGCACCGGCGTGCACGGCGCCAACCGGCTGGCCTCCAACTCCCTGCTGGAGGGCCTGGTCTTCGCCGAACGGATCGCCGCCGACCTGACCGCCCGTCACAGGGCCGGGCAGCTCCCCGAGCGCTCGGTCGACGTGGCCGGCGCCCGGGCCGCCAAGGCCGTCCCGCTGCTCGCCCCCGAGGCCCGCGCGGACATCCAGCACCTGATGTCCACCGGCGCGGGCGTGCTCCGCTCGGCCGCCTCGATGGCCGCCACCACCGCCGGCCTGGCCCGCCTCACCGCCGACGAGAAGTCCGCCGACCCGGCCGTCGAGAGCTGGGAGGCCACCAACCTCCACTCGGTCGCCACCGCCCTGGTCGCCGCGGCGGCCCAACGCGAGGAGACCCGCGGCTGCCACTGGCGCGAGGACTTCCCCGACCGCGACGACGCAGTGTGGCTGAGGCACATCATCAGCCCCGTCAGGGGCTCGGGGAACGGCGACGCCGACCTCGTAAAAGGGTGATCGTGCGTAGGTGGTCAGGCACTTTGCAGTTTGACCCGCACGCCAGATCTCCTCGCCGTTCCCCGAGCCCCTACCTTCCGAACCACCTGCCATAGGAGCACCACGATGTCCCACACCCACGAGGAACTCCCGCTCGCCGACCAGGTCGCCGGCTGTGGCGACGGCTGCGGCTGCGGCGACGGCGAGGCGTACGAGACCGGCCTGGACCCGGCGCTCGCGGAGATGCTGGAGGCGGCCGGCCTCGACCCGGTCGAGGTGGAAGACATCGCGACCCTCGCGCTGGCCGAGGACCTGGCCGGCGGCGAGGACGTCACCTCGGTCGCCACCGTCCCGGCCGACGCGGTCGCCACCGCGGACTTCACGGCCCGTCAGGCCGGCGTGGTGGCCGGTCTGCGGATCGCCGAGGCCGTGGTCTCGCTGGTCTGCGAGGAGGAGTTCGAGGTCGAGCGGCACGTCGAGGACGGCGACCGGGTGGAGGCCGGCCAGGTGCTGCTCTCGGTCCGCAGCCGTACCCGCGACCTGCTCACCGCCGAGCGCAGCGCGCTGAACCTGCTCTGCCGGCTGTCCGGGATCGCCACCGCGACCCGCGCCTGGGCGGACGCCCTGGAGGGCACCAAGGCGCAGGTCAGGGACACCCGCAAGACCACGCCGGGCCTGCGCTCGCTGGAGAAGTTCGCGGTCCGCGCGGGCGGCGGCAGCAACCACCGGATGTCGCTCTCGGACGCCGCGCTGGTGAAGGACAACCACGTGGTCGCGGCGGGCGGTGTCGCCGAGGCGTTCCGCGCCGTCCGGGCCGCGTACCCGGAGCTGCCGGTGGAGATCGAGGTGGACCGCCTCGACCAGATCCCGCCGGTGCTGGAGGCGGGCGCCGACCTGATCCTGCTCGACAACTTCACCGTCGCCGAGCTGCAGCAGGCCGTCGAACTGGTCAACGGCCGGGCCAAGCTGGAGGCTTCGGGCGGGCTGACCCTGGCCACCGCGCACGAGGTCGCCCAGACTGGGGTCGACTACCTGGCCGTCGGCGCGCTCACCCACTCCTCGCCGATCCTGGACATCGGCCTGGACCTCCGCTCTTCCTGACCACACCTAGCAGAAGGCCCTCCCCGTGCTCCTCACCATCGACGTCGGCAACACCCAGACCACGCTCGGCCTGTTCGACGGCGAGGAGATCGTGGAGCACTGGCGGATCTCCACCGACCCGCGCCGTACCGCCGACGAACTCGCGGTGCTGATGCAGGGCCTGATGGGCTCTCACCCGATCGTCTCGGCCGAGGACCGGATCGAGGGTCTGGCGATCTGCTCCTCCGTGCCCGCCGTGCTCCACGAGCTCCGCGAGGTGACCCGCCGTTACTACGGCGACGTGCCCGCGGTGATCGTGGAGCCGGGGGTGAAGACCGGGGTGCACGTCCTGATGGACAACCCCAAGGAGGTCGGCGCCGACCGGATCGTCAACGCGCTGGCCGCCAACCACCTCTACGGCGGCCCGTGCATCGTGGTCGACTTCGGCACCGCGACCACCTTCGACGCGATCAACGAGCGCGGCGACTACGTCGGCGGCGCGATCGCCCCCGGCATCGAGATCTCGGTCGAGGCGCTCGGGGTCCGGGGCGCCCAGCTGCGCAAGATCGAGCTGGCCCGGCCCCGGAACGTGATCGGCAAGAACACCGTCGAGGGCATGCAGTCCGGCATCCTGTACGGCTTCGCCGGGCAGGTCGACGGGCTGGTCGAGCGGATGGCCAAGGAGCTCGCCAAGGACCCGGACGACGTCCAGGTGATCGCCACCGGCGGCCTGGCCCCGCTGGTCCTGGGCGAGGCGGGCAGCATCGACGTGCACGAGCCCTGGCTCACCCTGATCGGCCTCCGGCTGGTCTACGAGCGCAACAAGCCGGCCACCGCCTGACCCCGACCCGGCACCCCGCCGGACGGGTCGTCATTTCACCCGCAGATACGCCAATCGGGACAAGTGCGTCGCCAATCGCCATAAATCGGACGTACGCCACGTACTGTCATGGCATGCCGACGCCACACGGATCGCGCGGCGGCATGGCCTTCAGCGCCGACGAAGTCCGCGTGCTGCGCCGTGCCCTCGCCCAAGCGCTGTACCCGGTCCACATGCCCTACCCGACCCCGTCGGGCGAGTTGTGGGCCGAGGACGTCCAGGAGGCCCTGCGCCTCGCCGAAGCCGTGGACGAGGCCGTGCAGGAGGGCGGGCGGCTGCGCTCGTTCCTGCTCGCCGACCTGTCCCGCTACCGGGCCGCGCTGCCCGGCAGCGTCTCCGGCTACCTGGAACGTCTGGAGGAGGCCATCACCGACGGCTACCTCCCGAACGCCGAGGACCTCACCGCCCTCCGCGCCCTCACCCGGCTGCCCTGCGGGAGCGGCGAACGCTCCCGCAGGTCCCGGCTGGCGGGCCGCTGTCACGCCATCGCCGAGGCCGACGTCCGCGAACGCCTCGCCCTCAGCACCGGCCAACGGCACCTGACGGCCGTACCAAGCCCCGCCGCACCCCCCAGCGGCGGCCCCCTCGATCCAGCTGGAGGACGGTTCCCGATGACAGACCCCGCCGTGGCCCCGAAGAACCCCGCCGACGCCCGCCCGCAGCCCCGCCGGATGCCCACGCCCGCCGAACTCTTCGGCCGCCGCGCGCACACCGAGCCCAGCACCCCGGCCCCGTCCCAGGAGGACCTGGAACTCGCCACCGGCTGACCGGCCACCACCGTGGGCTCGGCGAACGACGGCACACCGCCGTTTCGCCGAGCCCACTGCCAAATCCAGTGGTAAGTGGTCGATACCCTGGTGGGGTGAGCGATCAGAACAGCATCCCCGCGACCGACGACCTTCCCGAGCAGATGCGCGTCCGGCGCGAGAAGCTGGACCGGCTCCGGGCGGCCGGCGTCGACCCGTACCCGGTCGGCTTCCCGCGCACCACCACCATCGCCGACCTGCGGGCCAAGCACCCCGACCTGGAGCCGGACGTCACCACCGGCGAGCGGGCCGGCGTGACCGGGCGCGTGGTGCTGGCCCGGACCGGCGGCAAGCTCTGCTTCGCCACCCTGCGGGACGGCTCGGGCGACCTCCAGGTGATGTTCTCCCTGGACAAGCTGGGCCCGGAGCGGCTGGCGGCCTGGAAGGCCGACATCGACCTCGGCGACCAGGTGGGCGTCGAGGGCGAGGTGATCACCTCCAAGCGCGGCGAGCTCTCGGTCCTGGTGGACCGCTGGGAGCTGACCGCCAAGTGCCTGCGCCCGCTGCCGGACAAGCACAAGGGCCTGACCGACCCGGAGGCCCGGGTCCGCCAGCGCTACGTGGACCTGATCGTGAACCCGGAGGCGCGGGAGATCCTCTACCTGCGCAGCAAGGTGGTCCGCTCGATCCGCCGCACCTACGAGGAGCGCGGCTACATCGAGGTGGAGACCCCGATGCTGCAGCCGGTGCACGGCGGCGCCAACGCCCGCCCGTTCACCACCCACATCAACGCGTACGACATCGACCTCTTCCTGCGGATCGCCCCGGAGCTGTACCTCAAGCGCCTGGTGGTCGGCGGCGCCGAGAAGGTCTTCGAGATCAACCGCAACTTCCGGAACGAGGGCGCGGACTCCACCCACAACCCGGAGTTCACCTCGCTGGAGTCGTACGAGGCGTACGGCGACTACGACACCCAGGCCGAGCTGATCCGGGCCACCATCGTGAACGCGGCCCGGGACGCGCTCGGCACCACCGTGGTGCGCGGCATCGGCCCGGACGGCGCGGAGCACGAGATCGACCTGGCCGAGCCGTGGGCCGAGGTCAGCGTCTACCCCGGCATCTCCGCGCACCTGGGCACCGAGGTCACCCCGGAGACCGGTGTGGCCGAGCTGCGCGAGCTGGCCGACAAGGCCGGCATCCCGTACGAGAAGGAGTGGGGCCACGGCCAGATCGTGCTGGAGATGGTCGAGCGGCTGCTCGAGCACCACGCGATCAAGCCGACCTTCATCAAGGACTACCCGACCGAGGTCTCCCCGCTGACCCGTCAGCACCGCTCGCTCCCGGGCGTGGCCGAGAAGTGGGACCTGGTCATCTTCGGCACCGAGATCGGCACCGCCTACTCCGAGCTGGTCGACCCGGTCGAGCAGCGGGCCCGGCTGACCGCGCAGTCGCTGCTGGCGGCCGGCGGCGACGTCGAGGCGATGCAGGTGGACGAGGACTTCCTCCGCGCGCTGGAGTACGCGATGCCGCCGACCGGTGGCCTCGGCCTCGGGGTGGACCGCCTGATCATGCTGCTGACCGGCAAGAACATCCGTGAGACGGTGCTCTTCCCGATCGTGAAGCCGACCGTCAAGGCCGCCAAGGCCGAGGCCGGTGCCGAAGATTCCGCAGATTCCGAAGAGGAGTGACCTGGTGGACTACATCAGTGCGATCGTGCCCCCGCTGGTGATGGCGATCGGCTTCGGCTTCCTGGTGCGGGCGATCATCCGCTCCCAGGGCGGCGCCCAGCGCGCCAAGGAGGACGCCGCGGCCGATCTGCTGGCGACCCGGAACGCCGAATAGCGCGAACCCGCTGACGCGCCGTCACTCCTTGGGGGTGGCGGCGCGCCGGTTTGCGCCGAAACAGCAAATTTTGTCCGGAACACTCCCTATCCTGGCCGGACTATGGTGCGCCAACTCGGAGAACTCGAGAACGACATCATGACCAGGGTCTGGCAGTGGAACCGCCCGGTCACGGTTCGCGAGGTTCTGCAGGATCTGCAGTCGGAACGTGAAATCGCGTACACCACCGTCATGACGGTGCTCGACAAGCTCTTCAGAAAGGGCTGGCTCCGGCGCGAGCAGGTCGGTCGCGCCTATGTTTATGAGCCGGTCTCGTCCCGCGAGGCATACACCGCGGCCCTCATGAACGATGCCTGGGCCACCAGTGACAATCCGGCCGCGGCACTGGTCCACTTCTTCGGGCTGATGTCCCCCGAGCAACGCGAGGCACTCCGGGACGCCCTCCGGGTCACCGCGCCGGCGCCCGCCGATAGCGAAGTCGATACCGGGGAGACCGGAAGCACCTGAGCACGATAGCGTCCCGCCATGGAGGTCACCATCCGCCGGGCGCGGACCAGCGATGTGCGTGCAGTGCGGCGGCTCATCGACGGCTACTCGCGGGACGGCATTCTGCTCGACAAGCCCACCGTGACACTGTTCGAATCCGTACAGGAGTTCTGGGTCGCCGAACGCGACGACACCGGCCTGGTGGTCGCCTGCGGCGCACTGCACGTGATGTGGGAAGACCTGGCCGAGGTCCGCACGCTGGCCGTCGACCCGTCCTGCCGTGGCCTGGGCGTCGGCCACCTGCTGCTGGACAAGCTGGTGCACACCGCCCGCTGGCTGGGTGTCCGTCGGATTTTCTGCTTGACGTTCGAGGTCCCGTTCTTCGCGAAACACGGTTTCGTCGAGATCGGCGAAACCGATGATGATACGTCAGACCCGGCGGCGATCGCTACGGATGTCTATGAGGAGCTTCTACGTTCGTACGACGAAGGTGTCGCGGAGTTCCTCGACCTGGAGCGGGTGAAGCCCAACACGCTGGGCAACTCAAGGATGCTGCTGCGGCTCTGAACACCGGGGGAACACCTCGGCCGACACCTTCGGAGCAGCCAGGGGTTTGTGTTTTCACGGAAAAGACGCTTTCCTTTCTCTAGGCAATGGGTCGTTTAGCGGAAAGGGAAGCCCGTGGCACAGAGGGTGCAGGTCATTCTTGAAGACGATCTCGACGGCGGCTCGGCGGACGAGACCGTGACGTTCGCCCTGGACGGCGTGGCCTACGAGATCGACCTGAAGAGCGCGAACGCGGACAAGCTGCGCGGGCTGCTGGCCCCGTACGTCGACAAGGGCCGCAAGCAGAGCGGCCGGCTGGCCGGGGCCCGTCGGGGCACCGCCCGCGGCGCGGGCCGCCCGGCGGCGGGTGCGCCGGACACCGCGAAGATCCGCGCGTGGGCCAAGGAGAACGGGTTCGAGGTCAACGACCGCGGCCGCGTCCCGAGCAACGTGCGCGAGGCGTACGAGGCGGCCAACCCGTCCTGACCCGGGGTCAGCGGGCCGGTGCCAGCCCCATCAGGTCACGGGCGCAGGCATCGGCCAGGCAGTCGAGCAGTCGCAGCAGATCGGGCGAGCGCAGGTCCAGTCCGGTGCCGGTACCGGCCGGACGCAGCCAGACCGCCGACCGGTCATCGGGGCGTGGAGGAGCCTCCTCCGCGCCCCGCGGCCGTGGCACCCGGGCCGGTTCGGCCGCCCGGGCGGTGAGGCCGAGCCTCAGCTCGGCGCCCCAGCCCAGCCAGTGCAGCAGCTCCGGCACCGCCTCCGCGGTGTCCGGCGCCAGCAGGAAGGCGACCCGGTCACCCCGGGCCACCACCGGCCCCGAAGGCCGCCCCAGGCGGTCCAGCCGGGCGAGCGACGCCAGCCCGACCGGGCGGCGCACCTCGACCCGGTCGGAGTCCAGCAGCGCGGTGAGCGGGACGGGGCGGAGCCCGGTCCGGCTCGACGGAACCGTCATGGGCTGTGCAACGCTGGAGGGGCGAAGCGGTCACGCGGCCACCACCTGAACGGCCGCGCGCCCGGTCTGATCCACCGTCAGCCACGGTGGACTTCTCGCCAGGCGAACACCGCCACCGGGGAAACTGCGCGAAACTCGCCGGAATACCGGGTATGAATGCAGGTGGGTGGGGCCGAAGGCCCCGGCCGAGCAGATCGCGAGACCAGCTGTCCGAGTCCTCGGTGGGCGTTGTTCGCCGATGGCGTAGCGGTATCGGGTGCATCAGGCCCTGCTGTGGGAACACCGTCTCCCAGCATCAGGTTGGGAATGGTGTCGGCTGGTCGCGCAGCATGAAAGGCTCCACGCAGGTGGAGTTGATCCGTGAGCCGCGCCGCTGAGCGGGACTAGCATGCGGAAGGACAGGGCGGGGACAGTCCCCGAACTGCCCGACCGCTCTGAGGAGCGATAAACGATGTTCGAGAGGTTCACCGACCGCGCGCGGCGGGTTGTCGTCCTGGCTCAGGAAGAAGCCCGGATGCTCAACCACAACTACATCGGCACCGAGCACATCCTCCTGGGCCTGATCCACGAGGGCGAGGGTGTCGCCGCCAAGGCCCTGGAGAGCCTCGGGATCTCTCTTGAGGCCGTCCGCCAGCAGGTCGAAGAGATCATCGGTCAGGGCCAGCAGGCCCCGTCCGGCCACATTCCCTTCACACCTCGGGCGAAGAAGGTCCTGGAGCTGTCGCTCCGCGAGGCCCTTCAGCTCGGCCACAACTACATCGGCACCGAGCACATCCTGCTCGGCCTCATCCGCGAGGGCGAGGGCGTCGCCGCCCAGGTCCTGGTGAAGCTGGGTGCCGACCTCAACCGGGTGCGTCAGCAGGTCATCCAGCTGCTCTCCGGTTACCAGGGCACCGGCAAGGAGTCGGCCACGGCCGGCGGCCCCGCCGAGGGCACCCCCTCCACCTCGCTGGTCCTGGACCAGTTCGGGCGCAACCTCACCCAGGCCGCCCGCGAGGCCAAGCTCGACCCGGTGATCGGGCGCGAGAAGGAGATCGAGCGGGTCATGCAGGTGCTGTCCCGCCGCACCAAGAACAACCCCGTGCTGATCGGTGAGCCCGGCGTCGGCAAGACCGCCGTGGTCGAGGGCCTGGCCCAGGCGATCGTCAAGGGTGAGGTCCCGGAGACGCTGAAGGACAAGCAGCTCTACACGCTCGACCTCGGCGCGCTGGTCGCGGGCTCCCGCTACCGCGGTGACTTCGAGGAGCGCCTGAAGAAGGTGCTCAAGGAGATCCGCACCCGCGGCGACATCATCCTGTTCATCGACGAGCTGCACACCCTGGTCGGCGCGGGCGCCGCCGAGGGTGCGATCGACGCGGCCTCGATCCTGAAGCCGATGCTGGCCCGCGGTGAGCTCCAGACCATCGGTGCCACCACGCTCGACGAGTACCGCAAGCACCTGGAGAAGGACGCCGCGCTGGAGCGCCGCTTCCAGCCGATCCAGGTCGCGGAGCCGTCGCTGCCGCACACCATCGAGATCCTCAAGGGTCTGCGCGACCGCTACGAGGCGCACCACCGGGTGTCCATCACCGATGCCGCGCTGGTCGCCGCCGCCACCCTGGCCGACCGCTACATCTCGGACCGCTTCCTGCCGGACAAGGCGATCGACCTGATCGACGAGGCCGGTTCCCGGATGCGCATCCGCCGGATGACCGCGCCGCCGGACCTGCGCGAGTTCGACGAGAAGATCGCCGACGTGCGCCGGGAGAAGGAGAGCGCGATCGACGCGCAGGACTTCGAGAAGGCCGCCTCGCTGCGCGACGACGAGAAGCAGCTCCTCACCGCGAAGGCGAAGCGGGAGAAGGAGTGGAAGGCCGGCGACATGGACGTCGTCGCCGAGGTGGACGAGGAGCTGATCGCGGAGGTCCTGGCCACCGCCACCGGCATCCCGGTCTTCAAGCTCACCGAGGAGGAGTCCTCGCGGCTGCTGCGCATGGAGGACGAGCTGCACAAGCGCGTCATCGGCCAGACGGACGCCATCAAGGCGCTCTCGAAGGCGATCCGGCGTACCCGTGCGGGCCTCAAGGACCCGAAGCGTCCCGGCGGTTCGTTCATCTTCGCCGGTCCGTCCGGTGTCGGTAAGACCGAGCTCTCCAAGACGCTGGCGCAGTTCCTGTTCGGCGACGAGGACGCGCTGATCTCCCTCGACATGTCGGAGTTCAGCGAGAAGCACACCGTCTCGCGGCTGTTCGGCTCGCCCCCCGGCTACGTCGGGTACGAGGAGGGCGGCCAGCTCACCGAGAAGGTGCGCCGCAAGCCGTTCTCGGTCGTGCTCTTCGACGAGGTCGAGAAGGCCCACCCGGACATCTTCAACTCGCTGCTGCAGATCCTGGAGGACGGTCGACTGACCGATTCCCAGGGTCGAGTTGTCGACTTCAAGAACACCGTCATCATCATGACGACCAACCTCGGCACCCGGGACATCTCCAAGGGCTTCAACCTCGGCTTCGCGGCCACGGGTGACGCCACCACCGGGTACGAGCGGATGAAGGCAAAGGTCAGCGAGGAGCTCAAGCAGCACTTCCGGCCCGAGTTCCTGAACCGTGTCGACGACATCGTGGTCTTCCACCAGCTGTCCGAGGAAGACATCATCCAGATCGTCGACCTGATGATCGACAAGGTGGACGGCCGGCTCAAGGACCGCGACATGGGTCTCGAGCTCAGCATCGACGCCAAGAAGCTGCTGGCCAAGCGTGGTTACGACCCGCTGCTGGGTGCGCGTCCGCTGCGTCGCACCATCCAGCGCGAGATCGAGGACCACCTGTCGGAGAAGATCCTCTTCGGCGAGCTGCGGGCCGGCCACATCGTGGTCGTCGGGGTCGAGGGTGAGGGCAAGGAAGCCAAGTTCACCTTCCGCGGCGAGGAGAAGTCGCCGGTGGCGGACTCTCCCGCGGCGGTCGCCTCGGCCGGTCCCGATCTGACCAAGTAACAGCACCGGAGAACGACGCCGGCTCCGAAAAGGGCCCCCGCACTGGCCATAGCGCCAGGGCGGGGGCCCTTTCGCTGTGCCCGCCCCGTTCATCTCCAGGTCACAATTCCTGTGATGAACCGCACGGTACTCCCCGCCGTTCGACGGATGGTCATGGTGGTTCGGATGCGATGGAGGCGCCCAGCGCGCGGTTCTGTCCCGACATTTGACGGATGATCAGGCGATAGGAGCGGCGGAGCATAGCGCCGTGGCCATGTCATGGTCAAGGTCTTTCTTTTTTGCTCACCCTTGGATCAAATGTCGTCCACCTGTCTTTCATTGGTTCACCGGCGGGGCCAAGAGCTCGGCCGGTATGGGGAGGACGTCACCACGTTGAAGATATCCAAGAAGGCCGCTGCGGCGACCGCTGCCGTTGCGGTAATCGCCGCTCTCGGCGCGGGAATGCTGCCGGCTACGGCTACCGCCGCGCCGGTCACGGTCACGAACGACCCGGCCGACGCCGTGCTGAACTCGCACGACGACCACAACCTGCCGGGCCCGCTGAGCGGCAAGATGGAGGCCCAGCAGAAGGCCGCCGTCGAGCAGCTGCTGAGCGGTAACGCGAAGGTCGAGACCCACGGCGGCAGCACCAGCATCAAGCTGGGCCGCGACAAGTTCGTCGAGCTCGCCCGCGAGCGCACGGACAAGATCTTCACCATCCTGGTCGAGTTCAGCGACCAGGTGGACAACACCACCAAGCTGCCCGACGGCACGGTGAAGTACGGTGGCCAGCCCGGCCCGCTGCGCAACCAGATCGCGCAGCCGGACCGGACGAAGGACAACTCCACGGACTGGCGCGCGGACTACAACCGCGAGCACTACCAGGACATGTACTTCAGCACCACCAAGGACTCGCTCAAGACCTACTACGAGCGTCAGTCCTCCGGCCGTTACTCGGTCGACGGTCAGGTCACCGACTGGGTCAAGGTGCCGTGGAACGAGGCCCGTTACGGCTCGGACTACTGCAAGCAGCACGTCTGCAACAACGCCCAGGACCTGATCCGTGACGGCATCAACGCCTGGGTCGCCGACCAGAAGGCCAAGGGCCAGACGGACGAGCAGATCAAGGCGCAGATCGCCCAGTACGACCAGTGGGACCGGTACGACTACGACCACGACGGCAACTTCAACGAGCCCGACGGTTACATCGACCACTTCCAGATCGTGCACGCCGGTGAGGACCAGTCCGCCGGTGGCGGCGTCCAGGGCACCGACGCGCTCTGGGCCCACCGCTCGTACGTCTACGGCAGCCTGGCCGGCCAGGCCGGCCCGGCTTCCAACAAGCTGGGTGGCACCCCGGTCGGCGGCACCGGCATCTGGGCCGGTGACTACACCATGCAGGCCGAGAACGGTGGCCTCGGTGTGTTCGCGCACGAGTACGGCCACGACCTCGGTCTGCCGGACCTGTACGACACCTCGGGCAGCGGGATCGACAACTCGGTCGGCTTCTGGTCGCTGATGTCGTCGGGTTCCTGGCTGGGCACCGGCAAGGAAAGCATCGGCAACAAGCCGGCCGACCTCGACGCCTGGAGCAAGCTGCAGCTCGGCTGGCTCAAGTACGAGAAGGGCGCCGCGGGCAAGTACTCCGCGCACCTGCTCGGCCCGGCGGAGTACAACACCAAGCGCCCGCAGGCGCTGGTGGTCGACCTGCCCAAGAAGACCGTCACCACCGAGATCAACACCCCGTTCGAGGGTGCCGGCGAGTGGTGGGGCGGCAGCGCCGACGACCTGAACGTCTCGCTGACCCGCGACGTCGACCTGACCGGCAAGACCTCGGCCAGCCTGTCGGCCAAGGGCTGGTACGACATCGAGCAGGACTACGACTACGGCTACGCCGAGGTCTCGACCGACGGTGGCGCCAACTGGACCGCCCTCAACGGCACGTTCAACGGCACCGCCATCCCGGCCGACCCGGCCGGCAAGGCCGGTCTGACCGGTAGCTCGGACGGCAAGTGGGGCGACCTGTCCTACTCGCTGGACGCCTACGCCGGCAAGGCCGTCAAGGTCCGCTTCCACTACACCACCGACGGTGGCGTGCACCTCAAGGGCCTGGCCCTCGACAACATCGTGGTCAGCGCGAACGGTGCCCCGATCTTCACCGACAACGTGGAGAACGGCGACAACGGCTGGGCCTCGGCCGGCTTCACCCGGTTCAGCGGCAAGTTCTCGAAGGACTACGACCAGCACTACCTGGTCGAGAACCGTCAGTACGTCTCGTACGACGAGACCCTCAAGACCGGCCCGTACGTCTTCGGTTCGGCCGCCAAGCCCGACTGGGTGGAGCACTACGCCAACCAGAACGGCCTCCTGATCTGGCTGTGGGACAAGTCGCAGAGCGACAACAACGTCACCAACCACCCGGGCCAGGGCCTGATCCTGCCGGTGGACTCGCACCCCGAGACCCTCAAGTGGGCCGACGGCACGCTGCTCCGCCCGCGCCTTCAGGGCTACGACTCGACCTTCGGGTTCGAGCGCACCGACGGCCTGAAGCTCCACAAGGCCGACGTGCTGACCACCATCCCGTCCTCGCGGGGCGTCAGCTCGTTCAACGACGCGAAGAACAAGTACTGGTCCGAGGAGAACAAGTACAGCAGCGTCCAGGTGCCCAACACCAACACCGCGATCTCGGTCCTCTACGAGAGCTGGAACAAGCTCGAGACCCTGGTCCTGGTCAGCCCCGGCAAGTGAGCCGTCGACTGACTTGGTGAGTACGTGACTTCGGCCCCGCCGGGAGTGATCCCGGCGGGGCCGAATTGCGTTCAGCTGACGAAGAGCCGGTCGGGTTCGAAGTACTCGCGGCCTTGGATCTGCACATCCGAGCCAGCCTGGACATGCACGAAGAGCTCGGCGTGGTGCCGGAGCTTCCGGAGGTCCAGGCTCGGACCGACCGGGAAGAGAGTCAACTCGCGCAGCCAGGGGAAGGTCTTGATGTCGGTCAGCTGCTCGACATAGCCGAGCAACCACAGCTCTTTCACCTGCGGGAACGACATCCCGCTCGGGACGAGGGTCAGCTGGTCTGCGACGACGCACAGCCGAGTGATACCACCGACGACCTGCCAGATCCCTGGGTCCGGCTCCCAGCTGTAGCAGTGGAGGGTCCGGATCGAGGTGCCGACGATCACGCTCAGGTCGTGGCCTGTGCTGCCGATCTGAAGCTCCGTCAACTCCGGCCACGTGGTGATCGGCGTGAGATCGACGCCCTCCCCCGTAATGAGGACCCTTGGTGCCCGCCGCTCGGCGAGCGTCACGAGCTGGGCCGACGTTTCGGCCTGCAGCACCTCTTCTGCCGGGTCGATGTGATCGAGCACCGAGCTCACGAAGTCGGCGTGGTCGAAGTTCGACCACTGGTCCATGACCTCACCGACGACCGGCACACCGGCGGTGACCAGCTCGCCCAGCAGCGCCAGTGCGTCGGCGGTCCCCAGCGGTCCGACCGTGCGGACCACTTGGGCCTCGTCCAGGCCGACCCCTTCGGCGAGCAGCTGCCGCAACACCCCGACCAGGTCCTCACCGACCAGCCTCCACACCCCGGGCACCAGCAGCCCCGGCTGACGGGACAGGTGGCCGTGCAGTCGACCCAGCACAGCAGCCCTGACCTCTCCGTCGAGCTCCTGGGCATAGGGCAGGCATTGCCCGGCGGTCAGATGGCTCCCCAGTGCACCCAGCTCCTCGGCTCGGTCGCCCGCCTCGATCAGGCGACGGAGCAGCTCGGCCCGTTCCCGGGGGCCGGCGTGACCCACCGTCATCCGGATCACGTCCTGCCAGCTCTCCTCCCTGGCCATCGCCGTGAGCAGGCCGAAGTCGCCCTGTTCGCGGAACTCCAGGGCGGCCAGGTAGTCCTGGAAGGTGCGGTGGATGAACTGGAAGGTGTCCGTGCTGGTCTCGGCCAGCAGTCCGCTGCGGTTCAGCAGATGGGTGTACACCTGCTCGGCGTCGCCCTGCCTGGCCAGGGCCGGGAGGCTAGCCAGTGCGGCGTCGATCTGCCGGATCGCCGTGGCGCGCTCGCCCTCCACCTGGTTGTTGCGCACCAACCAGTGCGCGATCCGCCGCAGCAGAGCCAGCTGCTCCGACTCGGACGGCTTCAACTTCTCGATGGCGGTGACCTGTTTGGCGTCGTCGCGCTTAACCAGCAGCATCGACAGCGCGTCCCGGTAGATCTCCATCCGGTGGCTGGGCAGCGCACCGTCGGACTCCCGGTTCAGAGCGCAGACCATCGCACACAGCAGCGGACTGTCGGTGATCTGGGCCAGGTCGTCCGACTGCTCCAGCGTCCGCATCAGCCCGCTCTCCAGGTCGGTCAACTCCTGGCGCCAGCGAGCCAGTTCCTGGGGCGTGTGGGTGCCCGCGGTGACCTCGGCGAGGATCGCCCCGTGCCAGCGTCCGATGAACCGGCGTCGGTGCTCCTCCCCCATCGGGCTGAGCGCCAGCTCCTGGAAGTCCAGGTGGGTCAGCCAGCCAGGCTCGACCGCCGAGGGGCGGACCGTGGCCAGCGTCCAGACCTTCGGGTAGCGGTCCAGTAGTCGCTCCAACCACTCCAGGATCTGCCGCCGTTGGGCCTCCGACACCTCGTCCAGTCCGTCCACCAGGAGCATCCCCCGGTCGCCGCTCAGCACCCGGCCGACCCAGCCGATCGGCTTCTGCTCGGCACACAACCGGCCGTCCAGGGCGACGAGTTGCTCGGGCATTGGGTTGAAGTTTCCCTGCCGGGCGAGCTTCCGTACCTGCAGCACCAGCGGCACCCGGTGGTTCAGCTCCGCCAGCTCCTCCCCCAGCGTGCCCGCGACTGCGCCGGTGGCCAGCCACTGGACCAGGGTGGTCTTCCCGGAGCCGGCCTGCCCGCGCAGCAGCACCCGCCGCTTGCCGCGCAGCATCTCGGGCACCTGCTGCGGCCCCTGCCGGCCGTCGAGCGAACCGGACGGCCGCCGCCCGCGCTCCGCCAGCTCGATGGCCTGCAGCGTCAGGTACCCCGCGTCCAGCCCCCAGCCCCGGCGGCCCTGGCCGTGGGCCTTGCTCAGGCCGAAGATCCGGATCCGGCCGTAGTCCGCCTGGATCGACTCGGCGTACTCGCGCTCGAAGTCGGTGTCGGCGATCTCCTGGGCCGAGATTCCCTCCAGCCTCGGCGGTCCGCCGAGTTGGTCGCTCAGGTGGAAGGCGAAGCCGGGCGCCGCCAGCAATGCGGCGGCGGGCAGCACATCGAGTTGCGAACTGCCCCAGGCGCCGGGGTTGTGGTCGCGCAGGACCAGCCCGAGCAGTCGCTCCTGGAATAGCACCACCGCCCCGGACATCCCCGCCCATGGCGAGCCCGCGGTGGCCACCGGCGGGACCTGCTGGGCAGCGAACACCTGGCTGCCCTTGAGCAGCCCGGCATCCGGCAGCAGCGAGCCGATCACCTGGGTGCTCTCCAGCCGCCCCTCGGTGTCGCGTTCCGCCGCCGGGAAGCCGGCCAGGTGGCACCCGGCCACCGGCTCGTGCCGGTCCACCCGTCCCCACCGAACCGGCTCCAACTCACCGTTCACCAGATCGGATTCGGCGAGCAGGAGCGTCGCGTCCAGTTCGGGGTTCCGCCAGAGCACCGGACACCGGACCCATCCCACGCCGCCCGGCACGGCCACTTCGGCGTCCGCGCCCCGGGTCACGTGATCCGCCGTCAGCACCAGCCGCCGGCCGAGCAGATACCCGGTGCCCTGCGAGAGGCCGCGGACGGCCGCCACCCGGCTCGGCACGGTCAGAACCCGCCCCGGCTGCCGAGGTCGTCGTTGCCGACCTCCACGGAGCCGTCAGGGCCCTTCGGGGTGAGGGTCACGGTGATCCGGTGGGTGCGCTGGCGGGCGATGCCCGCTTCGGTGTCGGCGCTGAAGACCCAGGCCTTCACGCCGCCCTTGACCTTGGCGTCCCGCTTGAGCTCGACGCCGAACTCCACCACCACCGAGTCGACCCCGAACCGGATCGCCTCCCCCTCGCCCCGGGCCACCGCCTCGGCCAGCTGTTCGCGGACCACCTCGATCGCGTCGGCCAGCTCAATTCCCGTGTCCACAGCGCCCCCTGAAGAAGATGACCAGTCCGAAGAGCCTAGAACAGCCTTGGCAGCTCCTTGCCCCTCTCCTGGACGTCCGTTGTACGGCCGTTAACCGACCGACCGGAAAGGTGGAGACACCGAACACCAAGCCGAACAGGAGTTCTGATGAAGCGTCGGACCACCACCCTGGCCGTCATCGCCGTCGCCGTGGCCGCGGTCGGCACAGTCACCGTCGGGGTCGCCCAGGCCGGCGAGGGCAAGCGCGGCAGGGTCACCGAGCGGGAGATCGCCGCCCTGTTCGACCAGTGGAACGCCGCCCTGCAGACCGGTGATCCGGAGCGGGTCGCCGACCGGTACGCGGAGGACGCGGTACTGCTGCCCACCGCCTCGCCGAGGATCCGCACCAACCACGCGGAGATAGCCGACTACTTCGAGCACTTCCTGCTGAAGAAGCCGAAGGGCGAGAAGATCCGCTCGGTGATCAACATCCTGGACCAGGACTCGGCGATCGACGCCGGCCTCTACCGCTTCCACCTCACCGACCCGAAGACCGGCGAGACCAAGCCGGTCGAGGCGCGCTACAGCTACGAGTACGAGAAGCGCGGCGGCAAGTGGCTGATCGTCAACCACCACTCCTCGGTGCTGCCGGCCGAGGGCTGAGCCGCAGCGCCACCCGCAGGCCGATCCGGACGCACAGCCCGCCGCCGGGCGCGTCCCGCAGGGCGACCGTGCCGCCGTCGTCCGTCACCAGCTGGCGGACGATGGCGAGCCCGAGGCCCGAGCCGGAACGGCCGGTCAGGCCCTGGCCGCGCCAGAACCGGTCGAACGCGCGGGCCTGCTCGGCGGCGGACATCCCGGGGCCCCGGTCCAGGATCTCCAGCACCGCCTCCTCCCCCGCGCCGGCCGGTGCCTCCAGCCGGACGGTGATGGTGCCCCCGTCCGGCGAGACCTCCAGGGCGTTGGAGAGCACGTTGTCCAGCACCTGGTCGAGGTTGCCCGGGCCCGCCAGCACCCGCAGCCGCTCGTCGGCGTCCCCGGTCAGCACGATGGTCACCCCGCGCTCCTCGGCGGCCGGGCGCCAGACGCCCAGCCGCTCGCCGACCAGCTCGCGCAGCGCCAGCGGCTCGGGCGCGGAGACCTTCGCCTCGGCCCGGGCCAGCACCAGCAGGCCGCTCACCAGCCGGCTCATCCGGACCACCTCGGCGGTGGCCGACTCGACGTCCTCGCGGACCGACTCGTCGTCCACGCCGTCCGCGATGTTGTCCAGCGAGAGCCGCAACGCGGTGAGCGGGGTGCGCAGTTGGTGCGAGGCGTCGGCGACGAAGATCCGCTGTGAGGCGACCAGGGTGTCCAGCCGCTCGGCGCCCTGATTGAGCGTCAGGGCCAGCGTCCTGGTCTCCTCGGGGCCGGTGACCGGGGACCGTGCCGTCAGGTCGCCGTTGCTGAACCGGCTGGCCATGTCGTTGAGTTGGCGCAGCGGCCGGGTCAGCCTGCGCGCCACGATGGCGCCCAGCCCCGCCGCCACCGCCAGCACCCCGGCGGCCAGCACGGCCCGGAACCCCCAGATCCGCCAGAGCCGGTCGGTCAGGCCGGCCGTCGCGTACCGGATCTGCACCGCCCCGACGATCCGGCCCGGTACGGTCTGCGAGCGGGCGGGCACGGTGACCACCAGCTCGGGACCCCAGACCAGCCGCGACCCCCAGTCGACGGTGCTGCGGCCCTCCCCGAGGGCCAGGATCAGCGCCGGGTCGGCCGGCCGCCCGGCCCCGGCGGTGACCACCTCGACCGTGCCGGGGGTCTCGTCCGCGTACGCGCCCGCCAGCCGGTCCAGCGCCTGCCGGGCCGGGGCGTCCCCCTCGCCGTCGCCCAGCAGCAGCGCCATCGTGGTGGCCTCCCGGTGCACCGACTCCTCGGTGTCCCCGCGCAGTTGGGCGGTCAGGGTGAAGGCCACCGGTACGGTGAACGCGGCCAGCGCGACCGCCACCAGCAGCACGTAGCTGACGATCAGCCGACGGATCACTCCGGCTGTCCCGGCTGCGGAGGCTGCTCCCGGACCACCAGCCGGAAGCCGACCCCGCGCACCGCCTCGATCAGCACCGCCTCGGCCAACTTCCGGCGCAGCGCCGCCACATGGACGTCCAGCGTCTTGGTCGGCCCGAACCAGTTGGCGTCCCAGACCGCCTCCATGATCTGCTCCCGGGACATCAGCGCGCCGGGCTCCTCGGTGAGGAAGGCCAGCAGGTCGTACTCCTTCGGGGTGAGCGCCACCTCGGCCCCGGCCAGCCGGACCCGGGCCGCCTTGCGGTCGACGGTGAGCAGCGGCCCGTACCGGTCGGGGCCGCTCGGGGCCTGCTTGGGCTGCACCCGGCGCATCACCGCCCTGATCCGGGCGATCACCTCGCGCACCCCGAACGGCTTGGAGACGTAGTCGTCGGCGCCGATCTCCAGCCCGACCACCCGGTCCGTCTCGTCGCTGCGGGCGCTGATCACGATGATCGGTACGTCGCCCCCGGCCCGCAGCGCCCGGCACACGTCCAGCCCGTCGGTATCGGGCAGCCCGAGGTCGAGCAGCACCAGGTCGGGCGGCACCGACACGGTCAGCGCCGCCTGCCCGGTGGTCACCCACTCCACCTCGAAGCCGTACCTGATCAGGCCGCGCCGCAGCGACTCGGCGACCGGCCCGTCGTCCTCCACCAGCAGTACACGCACGTAGCGAACCCTAACCGCCGGTGCGCGGACCGTCCGGAGCGGACCAAGGGCCGGTCAGCGCAGCAGTTCCAGGAAGGCCGCCATCGCCTCCTCGATCTCCTCCGGCGTCCACTCCAGCGCGGCGGCCGAGACCGTGACCTCGGTCATCGAGTGCCCGGGCACCGGCCCCGGCTCGTCCCACCAGCCGAACAGGCCGACGCCTCGCTCCTCGGCCATCCGCAGGTTGGCCTCGGTCAACTGCTCGGCGCCGTACGGCAGCCAGAGCTGGAACTGGTGGGTGTGCGGCACCTCCGGGTTCACCCGCGCGCCGGGCACCTTGCGCAGCGTCTCGGCCACCACCTTGGCGTGGTCGACGTACGACTCCAGCTCGGGCAGGATCCGCTCCAGCCCGGCCAGCGCGCTGAGCGCGACCGGCCACTGCTGGAAGAGCGAGCCGCCGTACCGGTGGCGCCAGACCTTGGCCTCCCGGACGAACTCGGCCGAGCCGGCCAGCGCGGCCCCGCTGATGCCCTCCAGGGTCTTGTAGAACGAGACGTAGATCGAGTCGCCGAGGGCGGCGATCTCCGGCAGCGAGTGGCCCAGGTGGTAGACCGACTCCCAGATCCGGGCCCCGTCCAGGTGGACGTACACACCCTCCACCGCGGAGACCGCCGCGACCAGCTCGTCCCAGCTGGGCAGGATGAACCCGGCGTCCCGGAGCGGGAGTTCGAGCATCAGGGTGCCGAACTTCTCCTCGCAGTCCCGGAGTTCCTCGGGGGTGGGCACCCGGGGCTGCTCGGTCGGCCAGACCGAGGTGAGCCCGCCGAGGCGCTGGTAGGCCCGGCGCTCCCACTGCTCAGGGTGCGACAGCGGGTGCATCGCCACCGTCCGGCTGCCGCTGCGGTCGGCCCAGTATCTGAGCGCGACCTGCTGGGCCATCGTGCCGGTGGGGAAGAAGGCGGCGTCCGGCTTGCCGAGCAGGTCGGCCACCTGCTCCTCCAGGGCCCGGATCACCCCGTCGCCGTAGATGTCCTGCGCCCGGTCCAGGTCGTAGCCGGCCAGCTCCGCGTCGGCGGTCAGGGTGGCCAGCCGGTCGCGGACCGACTGCGGCCGGCTGCCGAAGAGCAGCCGACCGCAGCGGTGGAAGGCGTTGAAGCGTCGCTCGCGTGTGGTGAGCTCAGATTCGGTCATGCGAACGATCCTGCCCCACGTCGGGCGCGCCCTCCAGCCTATTAGCGCGGCGGGTAGAGCGAGTACGACGGGAAGTTGCCGTACAGCTTCTCGTCGATCCCTTCCTTCCCGTACGTCACGGCCTGGACCAGCAGGTCGCCGCCGACGAAGGCGCCCTTCCAGGAGGCGCCGAGCCCGCCGAACACCTCGTCCCGGTCGCCCCGGCTGCGCGGCTTGTTGATGCCGACCTTGAAGGCCAGCAGATCGGGCCCGACCCGGTCGGCGAAGGCGGGGTCGTCGGTGGCCAGCGAGGCGACCAGCGAGCCGTTGCCCGCGTTCATCGCGGCCAGCAGCTCGGCCTCGGTGTCGACCAGCACGATCGAGTCCAGCGGGCCGAACGGCTCGGAGTGGTGCAGCGCCCAGCTGGCGGGCGGGTCGAGCACGGCCGCCGGGGCCAGGTAGGCGTCCAGCGACTGGCCGGGCAGGAAGAGGCCGTCCGCCAGGCTGCCCCGGCGCAGCGGGACCGCCCTGGCCGCCACCGCGGCGTCGAAGTGGCCGCGCAGCTCGGCCGCCTTGGCGGCGTGGATCACCGGGCCGAAGTCGAGGTCGGGCAGCGGGTCGGCCGGGTCGGCGACGGCCAGCGGGTGGCCGAACCGGAGCTCGTCCAGCACGCCGAGGTAGGTCTCCAGGAAGGCCGGGAACAGCGACCGCTGCACCACGTAGCGCGGGTACGCGGTACAGCGCTGCTTGGCGTACTCGAAGCCCTTCTTCAGGTGCGCGCCGAGCGCCGGCCAGTCGCTGTAGTCCCAGACGCCCCAGGCGTTCAGGCCCTCCTGCTCCAGGAAGTGACGGCGGTTCAGGTCGGCCAGCGTGGTGGCGGCCTTGCGGCCGTTGGCCCGGCCGCCGACGAAGGCCAGCGCGCCCAGACCGGCCGAGCGGATCAGCGCGTCGCCGATCTGCCCGCCCATGCCAGAGAGCAGGGTGACCGGTAGCCCGGCCCGGTGCATCACCGCGTGCGCGAGGGTGAGGCAGTGGAAACCACCCTGGGAGGGGGTTTTGGCCACCACCGCGTTGCCCGCCAGCAGCTGCACCAGTTCGGCGTGCACCTGGACGCTCATCGGGTAGTTCCAGCTGGCGATGTTGGAGACCGGGCCCGGCAGCGGGGTACGGCCGGCCAGCTGCCGGTCGATCTGCTCCAGGTACCAGCGCACCCCGTCGAGCGCCCGGTCCACGTCCGCGCAGGCCAGCCGCCAGGGCTTGCCGATCTCCCAGACCAGCAGCAGGGCCAGCAGGTCGCGCTGCTCGGCCAGGCCGTCGACGGCGGCGGCCACCCGGGCCTTCCGCTCGTCCAGCGGCACCCGGGACCAGGCGGCGTGCTGCTCGATCGCGAACGCGACGGCGGCCTCGGCCTCCTCGGGGCCGATCCGGGGCGGGCCGGGGATCGCGGTGCCGTCCAGCGGCGTGCTGTGCTCGCCCGGCGTGCCGACGGCGCGCCACTCGCCGCGCACCAGGTTGAGCAGCCGGTCGGGGGTGAAGGCCTCCGGCGCGGCCCGGACGCAGCGGGCGTAGGTCTCGGTCCAGGACGTGCCGGGCTTGAGCTGTGGTGCCGCCATCGGAGTTCCTCCGGTAGGGGGGACGGGGTGGCTCGGGGCAGGGCGTACTGCGGACGCCGATCAGCCTGGCACGGCGGCGCACGAACTGGACAGCGGAAGCGCCGCGGACAGGGGTGGGGATCGGGGTGTGACCCGGCTCACGATTGCGGCCCGGCGAGGGCGGGTAGACCAGGCCCTCCGGTGGGGCTCGTCACACCCTCGGCGGCGGATACGAGGCCGGGTAGTAGATCCCGGTCGACGGGGCGGAATGCCCGTTTCGCCCGATTGGGTGCGCCGGTCGGAAGATCATTACTCCGATCGCCGGAAGTTCCTGGCCCGTACTGACTACACGCCGTAGTACGTCACACCATTTTGGGGCACCCGCGGTGACCGTTTACATCTGACTGGTCCCCCTGTTCCCGACCTACGAGGTGTCGTCGCCCGATGTCTTCCCTTCACCGCGTCACCGCCTGGGTGCGGGAACGCCGGACGGTAGTGGCCTGGAGCGGTGCCCTGACGCTGGCGGGCGGCGCCCTGCTGCTCCCCGCGACCGCCGCCGCGCAGACCGTGCTGCCGACCACCCCGGGCAGCTCGGCCTTCACCTCCGCCGCCTTCGGCAGCCCCCAGCAGGCCGCCATAGTGCAGGTGGCCGCGCCGACCCCGTACGAGCTGCCCGGCTCCGGCTCCTCGCAGGACGCGGTGGCCGTCGCGGACAACCTGGCGCCCGCCCCGGCACCGGAGCCGGCCCCCGCCCCCGCACCGGCCCCGGAGGCCGCACCCGCGCCCACCCAGGCGCCCGTCGTCGCCCCGGCCTGGTCCGCGCCGACGCCCGGCGAGCGGATCAGCAACCCGTACGGCGTGAAGAACCCCGAGTACGCCGCCGGCTATCACACCGGCGTGGACTTCGCGGTGTCCGTCGGCACCCCGCTGCTCGCGGTCGGCGACGCCACCGTGGTCTCGGCCGGGTACGACGGCGCGTACGGCAACGAGGTGGTGCTCCGGCTCTCGGACGGCCACTTCGCCGAGTACGCCCACCTGTCCGCGCTCTCGGTGCACGCCGGGCAGACCGTGACGGCGGGTCAGCAGATCGGCAAGGCGGGCACCACCGGCAACTCCACCGGACCGCACCTGCACTTCGAGATCCGCAGCGCCAACAAGTACGGCGCCGTGATCGACCCGATCGCCTTCCTCTCGGCGCGCGGCGTCACCTTCTGATCCCGCGTCACCGCGACGAGGGCCCCGTCCGACCGGACGGGGCCCTCGTGTGTGCGGAGTCGGCGGCGGGTGACGGCCCATCCGCCTGATCCGTTCCGTCCCGACGGCGGCGTGCGTCGCCGTGCCCAGGGTGTCGCTCCGCGCGGAGGCCGGGGGTCCGCCTCGGCGCTTCGGCGCCTTCCCTGGTCCGTGCCGGGGGGCGTCGCCACGGCGGAGGTTGTCCGGCAGGCGACAGCACGCCGGCCGTCGGGGGTCTCTGGGGTGAGGAGGGACCGGTCAGTTGACGCTGAGCCAGATGTGGGGCTCCAGCTCCTCGTCGTGGCCCTGCGCCCGCTCCTCGGCGGTCAGCGCCGGCCGGCCGTCACCGGGGCCGTCCTCGGGTGTTCCCTCGCTGTGCTGGTGGGCTCGGTCGTCCACGGGCAGTCGGTCCTCTCTGTCGCCGGGCCTGTTCCACGGGCGGCGCCGACGAACTCCGGTCGGTGGGGCGGGGTGCCCGAGGAAACCCCCACCGCCGCAACATATCCACCGGGCAGCCGGAGAGCCCTGAACTCCGCCGTGGTGTACGTCGTCCGGGCGACGTAGGGCAGGCACTCCCCGCGCGGCTCGAAGCCGATCCGCCGCAGACCGCCGCGCAGACCCTCGCCCGTGAGCTTCACGGCCGCCTCCTTCAGCACCCACAGGGCCGCCCGGTGCTCCGGCCCCTCCGCGGCCGGCGGCAGTGCCGCCGACTCGGCAGGGGTGAGGAAGAAGCTGTCGGGCAGCGCCGCCACCCGCGAGACCTGCTCGGTGTCGATCCCGACCAGCGCGCCCACCGCCACGGCCGCCATCGCGTACCGGCCGCTGTGCGCGATGCTCAGCGACAGCTCGGGACGGTCCTCAACCCGAGGGCGTCCGTCGGCGTGGCGGGCCAGCCGCAGCGCCGTCCACGGCTCGCCGACCAGGTCGGCGGCGGCCCGGCGGGCCAGCCACCGGGCGATCGTCGACCGGGTCCGGTCCGACGGCAGGTGCAGCCGCAGGACCCGCTCGCGCTCGGCCGCGGGCAGCACCCGGAAGACCGCCGCTGCGAGCTCCTCGGCCCCGGGGGTGTCCAGGTCGTGGGCGAGGAACCTGGTCCGCGACCGACCCGGTGTCACCTGGTCGCCCTCAGCCGGGTGCGCCGACGGGCCACCTGCCGCCCCGGCAGCGGAGTCGGCCACTCGGCCGGCTCGCGGGCGGACCCGGCACCGCCGAGCACCCGCAGGGCACCGGGGGCGAAGATGCTCAGGGCCGCCACCAACGGGTGCTCGTCACCCTCGGCGGACGGGACCGCCGTGTGCACCGGGGTACCCATCAAGCCGCTCCGGACTGCCCGGCCCGGCGCCACACGAGCACCCGACGCTGCTGCCGCGCGTCGACCTCCCGGGTGGCCCGGACGGTGAGCAGGTCGCCGTCGAGCCGGGCGTCCCGGGTCTGCTCGACGCCGACCCAGTCGGCCCGCGAGGAGATCCGGATCCGGTGCACGACCTCGCCGTCGGCCACCCACCACTCACCCGCGTACCCCATGTAGGACGGGCCGGGCCCCGGTGTCGTCGGCATCATGCTCACCGAGACGTGGCCGTCGGCCGTGTAAACCAGCATTCCCTCGGGCGAGGGGCCCAGCGGGCCTTCGCCCACGGGCCGCCCGGCCTCGTCCAGGTCGTGGAAGGCCTCCAGGTGCCACACCCCGACGATGTCCTGTGTCATGTTCGGTGCTCCTTTCCGGCTGCCCTGCGGGCCGCGCACTCCTCCACGAAGCCGAGCGTCCTCAGGTGGTACGCGCGGGCCGTCCAGCCGAGGCTGATGTTGTGGCCCGCGTCGGGTTGGTGGTCGATCACGACCCGGGGTGACGCGCTCAGCCGGGACCGCAGCCGGGCCACGGCCTGCTGGTCGTGGCGCCACCACGACTCGTGCTCGGCGAAGGTGAACCGGACCGGCACCCGGATCCGCCCCGCCAGCCCGGCGAACTCCTCCTGCCAGCGGACGGCGTCCGCGA
The DNA here is from genome assembly GCF_014203705.1 of Kitasatospora gansuensis. Lineage (NCBI taxonomy): Bacteria > Bacillati > Actinomycetota > Actinomycetes > Kitasatosporales > Streptomycetaceae > Kitasatospora > Kitasatospora gansuensis. The sequence goes on along the minus strand of NZ_JACHJR010000001.1, from coordinate 4,524,317 downwards.
GCTCGCGCGACGGCACGGGCGCCACGACCGCGCCGCCGGCCTGGAAGGTCCCCGGCGGGTAGAGGCGCAGCGGCCCCCAGTTGAGGCGCCAGTTCCGGCCGCCGCGCGGGGTCTCCGCGACGGGCGGCGCCGCGTACTCCTCGCCGCAGCCGGAGATGTCGAGGCCCAGCAGCCCCGGCACCGCCCCGTCCGCCGCGATCCGCAGCGCCGCCTTGCCGCCGAAGGAGTGGGCGAGCAGGAAGATCCCGGCACCGGTGTCGTACCGGGCCGCCAGACCGCGCAGGGCCGCCGCCAGGGTGGCCGCCTGGTCCGCGATCCCCTGACCTTCGGGCAGCTGCCCGGCCGAGTGCCCGTAGCCGGGCCGGTCCACGGCCACCGCCGCGAAGCCGAGGTCCGCGGCGAGGGAGAGGAACGAGGTCTCCGGATGGGCCGGTCCGCGGAAGTACGCCGCACTCATCCCCGCCCCGTGCAGGGCGACCACCATCGCCCGGCACGGGGACTGGGCGGGGCGGGTGAGCAGGGCGGAGAGGGTGATCCCGCCCGCGTCCAGGGTGATGCTCCGAGCCTCGGCCGCCGCCTCGGGGCCGGCCAGCTGCGCCACTGTCACGGCCGGTCGCCCCCGGCGAGCCCTTCCGCGTACGCCTTGGCGATGCCGAGCGTCGCCAGGCTGTTGGTGCTGAGCGCGGTGCGGACGAAGTCGATCGCGTCCTGGACGGTCTTGTCCGCTCCCAGGATCCCGGCGATCTTCCCGGTGTCGACCGTGAAGGTGTGCTGGGAGGAGGCCGTGACGCCGTCGTCGGTCGGGGTGATCGTCCAGTACCCCGTGTGCAGGGTGATCAGCGCGGGCAGGGTGACCTGCTTGTACGCGATCCGGTACGGCGGCAGCCCCACCCGGTGCGACTTCGTGGTGTGGAAGCCGCCGTCCTTGGAGCGGGTGTCCATCTCCAGGGTCTGCAGGTGCTCCGCCGGCTCGTCGAGGCGCACCGCGAGGACGTGCGGCAGCCGCTCGGTCCACAGGTCCGCCCGGTAGATGAACTCGTACACGTCCCGGGCGGCGCCGGCGATGTGCACGGTGTCCTCGAACGAGCAGGTCAGCTCGTCCACGGCGCCGGCCGCCTCGGCGATCGCCTTCAGCGAGTCCAGCTCGGTGCGGGAGTTGCGGTCCACCACGTCGTCGAGCCAGCCGAGGCTGTCGGCGTCGACGGCCCGGTAGTCGTGGTCGAGCCGGACCAGCGTCTCCCCCGACGGCAGCGCCTCGATGTGCCAGGCACCGCCCATCGCGGCCACCGGGGGCGTGCTGACCTCCTGCCGGAACCGGATCCGGAGCTGCTCCGGGTCCAGGGTGCGGTGCGACGTCCAGTTCTTGACGGTGTCGCCCGCGGTCGCCCAGATCCGGATCCGCTCCTCCCGCTCGCCGCGCTCCAGGTGGTCGACGTAGATGCTCGGGGGGAACACCCGGGGCCAGTCGTCCGCCTCCGCCAGCAGGCGGTAGACGGTCTCGGCCGGAGCCGAGATCTTGATCTCGTGTCCGGACTCGTGCAGCTCGGACGGCATGTTGGACTCCTCGGAGCTCGGGGAAGGACGGGTCTGGGCGGCTCAGAAGTTGCCGAGGCCACCGCAGACGTTCAGGGCCTGCGAGGTGATGGCGGCCGCCGTGTCGGAGACCAGGTAGCCGACCAGACCGGCCACCTCCTCGGGGGTCGAGTAGCGGCCCAGCGGGATCTTGGCCTGGAACTTCTCCAGCACCGCCTCCTCGGTGGCACCGGACAGCCGGCTGTAGTTCTGCCGCACGCGCTCGGCCATCGGCGTCTCGACGTAGCCGGGGCAGACGGCGTTGACCGTGATGCCGGTGGGCGCCAGCTCGTTGCCGAGGGCCTTGGTGAAGCCGACGACGCCGTGCTTGGAGGCGGAGTACGGAGCGCCCAGCACGACGCCCTGCTTGCCCGCGGTCGAGGCGATGTTGATGATGCGGCCCCAACTCCGGTGCCGCAGCCCGCCGGTGGTCAGCACCTCGCGGGTCAGCCGGAACACGCTGTTGAGGTTGGTCTCGATCAGGTTGTCCCACAGCTCGTCGGTGATGTCGGCGGTCACCCCGCCGCCGCTGATCCCCGCGTTGTTGACGAGCACGTCCACCGGGCCGAACCGGTCGACGGCGGCCTGGACGTACGCGCCGATCGAGTCCCGGGACCGTACGTCGAGGACGACGCCGTCGACGTCGAGCCCCTCCTCCCGGAGCTGCTTGACGGTGGTGAGGACCTTGTCCTCGGTGCGCGACCCGATGAAGACCTGGTGGCCCTGGCCGGCCAGCAGCCGGGTGACGGCCAGACCGATTCCGCTGGTGGCACCGGTCACCAGGACGACCCGACGCTCCTGCTGTGTCATGACTTCTCTTCTCTGCGGGATGTCCGCGGTGTGGGCCGAGGTTCAGGCGGCCGGGGTCATCAGGTGCGCGGAGACGGCGTCGAGGAAGGCGCGCGGGGTGCTGGCGTCGCCAACGACGGCCTCGTCCAGCTCGATGCCGTACTCGCGCTCGACCCGGCCTGCGGTCTCCAGCAGGGCGAGCGAGTCGTAGCCGATGTCGCTGAACTCGGTGTCGAGGATGTCCCCGCTGAGGCCGGTGCCCTCGGGGGCGCCGGAGCCTTCGAGCAGGATCCGCTTGAGGTCGTCGAGCGTGAAGGTCTGGGACATGGGGGTTCCGCTTTCTTGAGGGGATGTGGGGGCGGGGACTGATGGCTGATCAGGCACGCACGACCATGGCGGAGTTGAAGCCGCCGTGACCCCGGGCCAGGACCAGCGCGGTGCGCAGGGCGGCCGGGCGCGGCTGGGAGACGACCAGGTCGAGGCCGAAGCGCTCGGCCGCCTCGACGTGGACGGTCGGCGGGATCACGCCGTCCTCCAGGGCGAGGAAGGCGGTGGCCAGGTCCAGTGCGGCGCCGCCCGCGTACAGGCGGCCGGTCATGGTCTTGGGGGCGGTGACCGGGACGCCGCGCTCGCCGAAAACCGCGACCAGCGTCTCGGCCTCGATCCGGTCGAGCTCGGGATCGGCCGCCGCGTCGGCGAACACCACGTCCACCTCGGAAGGCGCCAACCGGGCGTCGGCCAGGGCGAGTTCGACGGCCTTGCGCAGCCCGGGTTCCTGCCCGTCGAAGGTGGCGGCGTACCCGGCGATCTCGCCGTACACCTTGGCGTCGCGGGCCCGCGCCGACTCCGCCGACTCCAGGATGAGCAGCGCGCCGCCCTCACCGGCCACATGGCCGCCGGCCCGGTCGTCGAACGGGAGGTAGGCGTTGGTGGGCTCGGTGGCGGTGCTGAGCCGGCCGCTGGTGTGCAGACCCACCCAGCCCCAGGAGCAGAGCAGCGCGTCCACCGCGCCGGCCACCACCAGCCGGGTGCCCTTGCGGATCTGGCGACGGGCCTGGGCCACCGCGTCCAGGCCGCCGGACTGGTCGGTGACGACCACGCCGCTGGGGCCCTTCATGCCGTTGCGGATCGAGATCTGGCCGGTGTTGACCGCGTAGAACCAGGCGAAGGACTGGTAGGCGCTGACGTACTGGCCGCCCTGGCTCCAGAGGTTCTTCAACTCGCGCTGGCTGAACTCGAATCCGCCCGCCGAGCTGGCGGTGATCACACCCATGTCGAACTCGGGCAGCTCGGCCGGCCGCACCCGCGCGTCCGCCAGCGCCCAGTCCGCGGCGATCAGGGAGAGCCGGGTCACCCGGTCCGTCTGCGGCATCAGCCGGCTCGGCAGGTGGTCCTCGGCCGTGAAGCCGGTGATCTCCCCGGCGAGCTTCGCCGGGTAGGGCGAGGCGTCGAAGTGGGTGAGCGGTCCGATGGCGCTCTTGCCGGCCAGCGTCGCGTTCCAGAAGTCCCGCGCACCGAGCCCGTTGGGCGCGGTCACGCCCAGTCCGGTCACCACCACTGAGGCCGTCACGCGACGCTCCTTTCCGGTTGGGTCAGCACCATGGCGCTCTGGAATCCGCCGAAGCCGCTGCCGACCGTGAGGACGGTGTCGACCACCTGCTCGCGAGCGGTCAGCGGCACGTAGTCCAGGTCGCACTCGGGGTCGGGGGTGTGCAGGTTCGCCGTCGGCGGGACGGTGTTGTGACGGATCGCCAGTACGGAGGCGGCGATCTCGATCGAGCCGATCGCGCCCAGCGAGTGCCCGACCATGGACTTGATGGAGCTCACCGGCGTGCGGTAGGCGTGCTCGCCCAGGCTGCGCTTGAACGCGGCGGTCTCGTGCCGGTCGTTCTGCTTGGTGCCCGAGCCGTGCGCGTTGATGTAGTCGATGGCCGTGGGGTCCATCCGGGCCTCGTCCAGGGCCGCGGTGATGGCCTGCGCCATCTCCGCGCCGTCGGGGCGCAGACCGGTCATGTGGTACGCGTTGCTGCGGGTCGCGTACCCCGCGATCTCGGCGTAGATCCGGGCCCCGCGGCGCCGTGCGCTCTCCAGCTCCTCCAGGACGAAGACCGCCGAGCCCTCGCCGAGCACGAACCCGTTGCGGGTGCCGTCGAACGGGCGGGAGGCGTGCGCCGGGTCGTCGTACCGCGGCGTGGTCGCCTTGATCGCGTCGAAGCAGGCCATCGTGATCGGCGAGATCGGTGCGTCGCTCGCACCGGTGATCACCACGTCGGCCGAGCCCTCGCGGATCAGCTCGACGGCGTAGCCGACCGAGTCGAGCCCGGACGTGCAGCCGGCCGACACCACGCTGACCGGGCCCTGGGCGCCTACCGAGCGGGCCACCTCGGCCGCGAACGAGCTCGGCACGAAGTGGTTGTAGAAGAACGGGTCGGCGTAGCCATGGTCGACCAGGTCGAGCCGGCCGCCGTCGCTGACGGTGCGGTAGTCCTGGTCCAGGCTCATCGTGGCGCCGACGGCGCTGCCGATGGTGACGCCGATCCGGTACGGGTCGAGCGCGCCGGTCTCCAGGCCGCTGTCGGCGAGTGCCCCGCGCGCCGCGACCAGGGCGAACTGCGCGGCCCGGTCCATCCGCCGGACCTCCTGCGGGGTCAGGCCGTGCGCGTAGGGATCGAAGTCGATCTCCGCGGCGACCCGGGAGCGGAACTGGGTGGGGTCGAAGAAGGTGATCGTCCTGGTGGCCGTACGGCCTTCGCTCAGCAGGCTCCAGAAGGCCTCGGTGCCGACACCGCCGGGGGCGAGCACCTCCATCCCGGTGATGACCACGCGCCTGGCGCTCATGCCGATGCCTCCCAGCGGTAGAAGCGGGTGCCGACCTGGTCGGCGGTGGAGCGCCAGGTGGCCGGGTCGTACACCTTGACCAGGGGCTCCAGCTCGCGGCAGATCTTGATGAACCGGGGGTCGGCCTCCTTCCACGCCTGGTCGATCAGCGCGTACCCGTCGGCCAGCACGAAGTCCTGGATGTGGAAGTAGACGCCGCCGAGGTTGAACAGCTGCCGGCGGCGGGTGCCCATGTGGTGCGGGAAGTCGGTGGCGTCGAGCTCGGCGAACAGCCGCGACACCTCGGGGATCACCACCGGGTCCATCCGGTTCACGATGACCGTGCTGTGCAGCACCTCCCCGGCCGCGACCGGCTTGCCCTGCCAGGCGTAGAAGCGGGTCGCCATCGCGTCCAGCGGCGCGAGTTCGGCGCCCTCCTCGTACGCGGAGAGCAGCGGGGCGAGGTCCTCGGTCAGCCGGCCGAAGTCGGGGTCGGCCTTCAGCTCGATGCCCGGTACGGCCGGCTGCTCGGACGCGAAGTCCTGGATGTGGACCAACAGGTCGTGGTAGCCGAACAGTTGGCGTCGCAGCGTGCCCAGCGAGGCGGGCGCCGGAGAGGCGTCGAACCTGGCGAACGCTCCCGTGATGTCCTGCTCCGACTCGGGGGCCGTCCTGGTCAGAGTCACGGTCGTGCGCATCAATCCTCCATGAGGGAAAGGGACCTGGTGGGGCAGACGAACACCGCCTTGCGCGCCCCCTCCGCGGCCGGGCCTTCGGGCCGGTCGGTGAGCAGCGTGACGACGCCGTCGTCGTCCTGCGAGAACACCGCGGGTTCGGTGAGCACGCACTGGCCGGAGCCGACGCAGCGCTCGGCGTGTGTCGTTATCCGCATGACCCGCCCCTCACCAGGTGACGGGGAGCGCGTGCAGTCCGAAGACCACCGAGTCGTACTTGAACGGGAGTTCGTCCACGTCGACCGCGAGCCGCAGCGTGGGGATGCGGCGGAAGAGGGTCTCGAAGACGATCTCCAGCTCCAGGCGTGACAGGTTCTGCGCCAGGCACTGGTGCGGGCCGTAGCCGAAGGCGACGTGGTGCCGGTCGCCGCGCAGCAGGTCCAGCTCGCCCGGGTTCTCGAAGACCTCGGGGTCGTGGTTGGCGGCGTAGACGGAGGCGATCACGCCCTCGCCGGCCCGGATCGTCACCCCGCCGATCTCGACGTCCTCCAGCGCCACCCGGGCCGCGCCGATGTCGGTGATCGAGTAGAAGCGCAGCATCTCCTCGATGGCCAGCGGGATGCGCTCCTTCGGCTCCGCCATGACCGCCGCGCGCTGCTCGGGGTTGGTGAGGAAGGTGTAGACGCCGAGCGAGATCAGTCCTGCGCTGGAGTCGTGGCCGGCGAACAGCAGCAGGTGCGCGAGCGCGGAAAGGCCCTCGAAATTGACCTCGCCGTGCTCTTCCCGCTGCTGGATGATCTGACGGCTCAGCAGGTCGTCACCGGGATTCTCGGCCTTGCTCTGAATGAGCTCGTCCATGAATTTCCGCAGCGTCTTGGAAATCTCGAAGCGCTCTTCCCAGGTGACGCCCTTCGCCAGAATCCTGGAGGTGAGGTCACGGAAATAGGGCTGCTGCTCCAGCGGGGCCCCGACGAGTTCCGCGACCATCATGGCCGGCACCGGGTGGCCGATCCACTTCACCAGGTCGGCGGGCTGCGGCTGCTTCAGCAGCTCGTCGATCGCCTCGTCGACGATCTGCTGGATGCGCGGCCGCATGGTGGCGACCCTGCGCACGGAGAACTCGCTGATCACCGGCCGCCGGGCGTCGTTGTGCTCCTTGCCGTCCATGCTCAGCATGAACTTCGGCTGCCGGGAGAGGCCCTCGCGCTGGCCGGGGGCCAGGATCGGGAATCCGGGGGCGAGCCGGTCCGCGCTGAACCGGGGGTCGGCGAGGACCGAGCGGACGTCCTCGTAGCGGGTGAGCATCCAGGCCGGGTTTCCGTCCTGCATGCGCACCTTCTTGGGGCGCTCGCCGTTTCGGACCTCCTCGTAGACGGGAGGTGCCGAATAAGGGCATGTCCGGGTTACCGGATACGTCGGAAGGTCGACCGCGTCGGCGGCATTTCCGAGCGCGTCGTTCACATTGTCGACAGTGGGAGTCTGGCTCACGAATAGTCCCTCTCGGTGGGAACCTGCTCGTTATCGGGCGTCACCGAAAACATAGGGGTGGCACCCCTGCCGGAGTGTCCAGGAAGTGTCAACTCTTCGCGCAGAACGCGTCAGGCACCGCTCTCCCGCCGCATCGGTGCAGCGGAACAGAAAGTGGAGTCATTGCACTTGCGTAGCGAGTGTGGTTTTGTGAGACCGTCGGACTACCAGCTTCGAAAGGGGACGCCCCGTGCAGTCGGCCGGGTACCCGCGGATCGCGATCGTCGGCTCGGGCTTGGGGGGGCTGGCCTGCGCACGCGTGCTGCAGGCGCACGGGATGTCCGTGTCGGTCTTCGAACGGGACCCCGAACACGGCGCGCGGCCGCACCGGGGCAGCGTCCAGCTCCGCGCCGACCTGGGGCAGGCCGCACTCGCGGCGGCCCGGCTGACCGGCCGGTTCCGCGCGGCCTGCCGGCCCGCCGGACGGGAGTTGCGGGTCTTCGACCCCTACACCGCCGCGTTACTGCACCACGATCCGCCGCCCACCGACCCGCAACCGGCCGAGGAGTGGTCGGCGGACCGGGACGCGGTGATCGACCGCGGGCGGCTCCGGGCGCTCCTGCTGGAGTCCCTCGATGTCCGGACGGTGTCCTGGCGGCACTTCGTCGTCGACCTCACCGAGCGCAGCGGCGGCCGCTGGCGGCTGCACTTCGGCGACGGCCGCCGGGAGGACTACGACCTGGTGGTCGGCGCCGACGGCGCCTGGTCCCGGGTGCGGGCACTGCTCTGCCGCGCCACGCCCGGCTACACGGGCGTCATGTCGGTCGAGGCCGGCTACGACACGGTCGACACCCGCCACGTCGACCTCGCCTGGCTGGTGGGCGCCGGCACCCTGGTCGCACGGGACACCGACCGCGTCCTGCTCGCCCAACGGGACGGCGCCGGCAGCGTCGGCCTGCACGCCGTCTTCCGCGCCCCCGAGAGCTGGTGGATCTCCTGCGGCCTGGCGGCCCGGAACCAGGCCGTGTTGCGCAGCCGGCTGCTGGAGGTCTTCGACGGCTGGGACGAGCGGCTGCTGTACGCCCTCCGGAAGAGCGACGGGGGCCTGGTGGTCCGTCCGGTGTACGCCCTGCCGGGACCGCCCGCGTGGCGGCACGTCTCCGGGGTGACCCTGGTCGGGGAGGCGGCCCATCCGATCCAGCCGTTCGACCGGGGAGCGGATCTGGCGCTGCGCGACGGCGCGGACCTGGCCCGGGCCGTCCTGGCGGCCGCGGCCGGCGACGACACGGCCGTGCTGGTCTACGAGTACGAGATGCGCTCGCGCGCCGCCTCGGCCGCCGAGGGCGCGGCGCGGCGGCTGCGCGCCCTCATGACGTCACCCGTCCCGTAGCCGACGGGGCGTCAGGCACCCGGCTCGGAAAGCCGGTTCGGAGCTCAGGCGTCCGGGCCGAACAGGCCGGACCAGCCCCGCTCCAGCAGCTCGAAGGCACCGCCCAGGACCTCCTGGGTGTCGCCGTCGCGCCCTTCCAGCAGGCTGGGCGCCTCCAGCGCGAACAGCGCCAGCGCCGCGCACCGCGGATCGTCGGCGGGGGCGCCGACCTCCTCGGCGATGGCGTGCGCGACCGCGACCTGGTGCCGCATCCACATCTTGTGCGCGTACTCGCGCAACGCCTGGGTGGAGTTGACCAGTTCGAGGAAGGCGATGACGCGCGGATCGTCCGGCTCGGCATCGCTCCGGAGATGCAGGATCACCTGGTGCAGGGCCGCGGGGATCGACTGACCAGGCGCGCGGTTGCGCACCGCGCCCACCAGCACCGCCTCGTTCGCGGCGTCCTCGTCGAAGACCAGCGCCTCCTTGCCTGCGAAGTGCTTGAAGAGGGTCGTGGTGGAGACGTCGGCGGCGTCCGCGATGTCCTTCACCCCGACCTTGTCGTACCCGCGCTCCAGGAACAGCTCCAGCGCCGCATCGGCCAGCGCCTGGCGGGTGGCTGCCTTCTTCCGCTCACGGCGGCCCATCACTGTGTCGGTCATGACTGGATCGTACCTCCTAGGTGCCTCACTCAAAACATTGCCTCGTTGCACTTTTGAATCGAGTGTGCTGTTCTGGTGGGGCACGAGTGGCCGGACACCGCCACTCCCCACCTCATCGCGCTCCCCTCCCTTCCGCACACCTTCGGCGCCACCGAAAGGACGTCTGTCGTGTCTACGTCATCCCCGACCCCTCCGGTCGGCGCACCCCCCTCGGAGCCGGCCGCCACGCCGGCCAACATCCGCTGGACCCTGCTCGGCGTGATGCTCGGCATGCTGCTGGCCATGCTCGACAACACCATCGTCAGCACCTCGATGCTGACGATCGTCGGCGACCTCGGCGGCCTGGACCACATCTCCTGGGTGGTCACCGCGTACGCGCTCGCCACCGCCGTCTCCACGCCCGTCTGGGGCAAGTGTGGTGACCTGTACGGGCGCAAGCACGCCTACCTCACGGCGATCGCGGTCTTCCTGGTCGGTTCGGTCGCCTCCGGCGCCGCCCAGTCCATGTCGCAGCTGATCGCCTTCCGGGTGATCCAGGGCCTCGGCGCCGGTGGCCTGGCCTCGCTGGCCTTCGCCCTGATCGGTTCGCTGGTCGCACCGCGCGAGCGCGGCCGCTACCAGGGCATGACCGCCACCGTGATGGCCGTGGGCACGGTCGGCGGGCCGCTGCTCGGCGGTCTGATCACCGGTCACCTCGGGTGGCGCTGGGCGTTCTACGTGAACCTGCCCCTCGGCCTGGTCACCTTCGTCTGGTGCCAGGTGATGCTGAAGCTGCCCCGGCAGCGGAGCAAGGCGAAGATCGACTGGCTCGGCATCGTCCTGATGACCATCACCATCAGCTCCGTGGTGCTGGCCGCGACCTGGGCCGGCACCACCTACGCCTGGGGCTCGTGGCAGATCATCGGGCTGTTCGTGACCGCGGTCGTCGGCCTGTTCGCCTTCGTCGCCTCACAGCGGCGCGCACCCGAACCGGTGCTGCCGCTGCGGGTGTTCGCGACCGGCAACTACAAGATGGCCTCGGTCATGGTCTGTGCCGCCGGCGCGGCCATGTTCGGCGCGACCCTCTACCTGCCGCTGTTCCAGCAGAGCGTGCAGGGCGCGGACGCGACCAGTTCCGGTCTGCTGCTGCTGCCGATGGTGGCGCCGATCGCCCTGGTGTCCAACATCGTCGGCAAGGTGATGTCCCGGACCGGCAAGTACAAGATCTTCCCGATCGTGGGGTCGGCCTGCCTGGCCGTCGGCCTGTTCCTGCTGTCGACCATGGACACCGACACCTCCCGCCTGGTGACCAGCCTCTACATGGTCCTGGTCGGCGTCGGACTGGGCTTCCTGATGCAGATGACCACGACCATCGCGCAGAACAGCGTCGAGATGAAGGACATGGGCGTCGCCTCGGCGGGCGTCACCCTCTTCCGGACCATCGGCGGCTCGCTGGGCGTGGCCGTGTTCGGCTCCCTGTTCACCCGGGCCCTGGAGAACCACCTGCCCGGCTCCGGCACGGGCAACTCCGACCTGGAGCTCAGCGCCTCCGCCCTGGCCGGCCTGCCGGCCGGCGCCCGGGACGCCTACCTGGGCGCGGTCGCCGAGGGCACCCAGCACATCTTCCTGGTCGCCGCCGTCATCTGCGCCGCGGCCTTCCTCGCGGCGCTCGCCGTCAAGGAGGTCCCGCTGCGCGGGAAGCCCGGCGGGGCACCGGGCGGAGGTCCGGGCACGGGCCCGGCCGGCGCGGCGTCGGTGGGCGCCCAGGCCGGGGCGCCGGCCACGGCGGCGACGGCGCCGCCGGGACGGCCCGCGGCGTGATCCCGGGGGTGGCCACCGGGCGGCCGGAGCCCCACCTCCATCGCCTGGCGACCACCCCGCCAAAGAAATTCATTTGACCCGCCGACTGTGACCCACATCATCCCGCAAGCACGCAAGGGCCCGCGAAGGGGAGTCTGTTTCCGGCCAATCCACTGGCGCACGTTGATCACCGCCAGAGCGTATGTGAGGATGCAGACAGTCTCCTTAAACGTCGAATCAAGAAATAATCGACGCCGAGTAAAATGACCACCGCGCGCGAACAACGGGGCTCGCGCGCGAAACAGGAGCGCACCACAGAGAAGTTTCTGATTAAAACCATTGTGCCGCGGCTCGCGCCCGTCACAGTGTTGAACATGTAGGCATCGGGGGTGCCATAAACATGCGCAATGGCTTCATTCAGCCAATGACAGAGACGATCGATGACATCGGCGCGGACATCACGTGGCGCGTGCTCGTCGTCGAGAGCGACAGCCGGGACAGGGAGATTTTCGAACAGGGTCTGAGCTTCTACGGGTGCAAGGTGAGCGCCGTCTCCACCGGACGGGAGGCGCTCGACGCCTTCCGGGAGGTCGACCTGGTCCTGCTCGGCCTCGATCTGGCCGACCGGGACGGACTGGAGATCTGCCGGATGATCCGGGCCGCCTCGGACACACCAATCATCGCCATCACGGCCCGCGGGGCCGAACGGGACGCCGTCCTCGGACTGCGGGCCGGCGCGGACGACTACGTGGTCAAGCCGTGCGGATCCCACGAGCTGGCCGCCCGGATCGACGCGGTGATGCGCCGGGTCCGGGTCGGCCGGAATGCGGAACGTGTCATCGAACACGGCTGCCTGCGAATCGACACCGGCCGGCGCGAGGTGACGCTGAAGGACCGGACGATCAAGACGACCAAAAAGGAGTTCGAACTCCTGCATCTGCTGGCTTCCCACCCCGGCACCGTGCTTTCCCGGGAGACGATAATGCGGCAGGTCTGGGGCGCCTCGTGGTCCAGAAGAACCATCGACACCCACGTCAGCAGCATCCGGACCAAACTCGGCCGGAATGACTGGATCATCACCGTACGCGGGGTCGGATTCATGATGGCCTGACCGGCCGCCGCGCCCTTGCGGGCGACTCCGGATATTCACGTAAGGATTTCGCGGACCATGCACCGAAACAATGGACCTGAAAGCCCCGGGGTCGATAGCGTGCTCGCGAAAACGGGAAATCGTCGAAGGGAAATGAAATGGCCGACCTGACCGGAAAGGTGGCCCTGGTCACCGGGGCCAGCCGGGGCATCGGCGCCGCCACCGCCGAACGGCTCGCACAGGACGGTGCCGACGTGGTGCTGACCTACGCGAGCTCCGCCGACGACGCCGCGGAGGTGGCGCGGCGGATCGAGGCCACCGGGCGCAGGGCGACGGCGGTACGCGCCGACGCGGGTGACCCCGTGGCCGTCGCCGCCGCCGTCGAACGGACCGTCACGGAGTACGGCCGGCTGGACATCCTGGTCAACAACGCCGGGATCCTGCTGGGCGGTCCGCTGAAGGACATCTCGGAGCAGGAGGTGGACCGCATCCTCGCCGTGAACCTGCGGGCCGCCTTCCTCGGCGCCCGCGCCGCGGAACCGCATCTCGGCGAGGGCGGACGGATCGTCAACATCGGCAGCGTCGGGGCGCACTGGTACCCGCAGCCCGGCGGCGCCCTGTACGGCATGACGAAGTCGGCGCTGATCGGCATGACCAAGGGGCTCGCGCGCGACTTCGGCCCCAAGGGCACCACGGTCAACCTGATCTCGCCCGGTCCGATCAGAACCGCGATGCTCGACGAGGAGGGGCCGATGGACGTACCCCTGCTGCCGCTGACCGCCCTCGGCCGGTACGGCGAGCCGGCCGAGGTGGCGGCGCTGATCGCCTTCCTGGCGAGCGACGAGGCGGCGTTCATCACCGGCGCCACCATCACCATCGACGGCGGCATCAGCCTGTGACCGGGGGGCCCGCGGTCCGATGACGATCTGGTTCGAGCAGCGTGTCATCGGCGCCTACCGCACCGCGCTCCTGCACGACCGGGGAGCGGCGACCGCCGAGTGCCGAGGCCAACTCCGCTTGGAGCGCCACCTCATGGACTGCCTGCTGGAATGCGTCACGGACCTCGGGCCCCTGGGCGGCGGCGCCTTCGGGCTCCGCTCCGCGACGGCCGGGCCCGCCTGCCTGCACCTGGTCGTCGAGCCGTCGCTGCTCGGCCACCTGCTCCACCGGCTGTGCCCGGCGGTGCTGACCGCCGGCTCCGACGAACGGCTGGCCGGAGTGCCCGGCCTCCGGCTCACCGAGGACCGGCCCGACCGGGTGGAACTGCGCCACCGGGACGGGCACGGCAGGCTCGTCCTCCACCCGGACCGGGCGGGCCGGCTCGCCCGGTGCGACTGGGACGACGACTTCGCCGCCGTCTACACATCGGGGGACGGCCGGTGCTCCTGCCTGGCCTCGGCCCCCCACCACGACCACCACCGGCTGCGCCACGCGCCGGAGCTCCACCCCGCCGAGTGGCGGGCACTGCGGCGACCGGGCGACAGCGCGGACGACGCCATCGCCAGCAGGGAACTGCGCCGGGCCGCGCGTCAGCTGCCGGGCGTCCCGAACGCCCATCGGCCCCAGGCGAACTGACCACCCGCCAGATACCGGGCGAGCCACGACCGTGCCGCGCGTCCGTGCCCCGCGATGCCCGGCTTCCCAACAAGCCCACAACCTGAACGGAAGTACGCCTCCGTGGCCACATTCCTCTATCGACTCGGCAAATTCTCCTACCGACGACGTCACTTCGTCACTCTCCTCTGGGTGGCGCTGCTCGTCCTCGCGGGCGTGGCGGCTGCCAACGCACCGACCGCCGTGGACAGTTCGTTCTCGATCCCCGGCACCGAAGCGCAGAAGGCGTTCGACCTGCTCGACCAGCGCTTCCCCGGCATGAACGCGGACGGTGCCACCGCCCGGGTCGTCTTCAAGGCCGGGGCCGGCGGCACGGTGCGCGACGCCGGCACCAAGGAGAAGATCGAGAAGACCGTCGCCGAGCTCAAGTCCAGCTCGCCGCAGGTCGATTCGGCCTCCGACCCGTTCACCGAGAAGACCGTCAGCGAGGACGGCACGATCGCCTACACCTCGGTCGACTACAAGGTCTCCCCGCCGGAGCTGAAGGACGCCGACCGCGACGCCCTGCAGGAGACGGTCGCCCGGGCGCGGGCCTCCGGGCTCACCGTCGAGCTCGGCGGCGACGCGCTCCAGGCGGATCCGGAGGCCGGGGGCACCGAGTTCATCGGCATCGCGATGGCGGCCGTGGTCCTCGTCGTCACCTTCGGTTCCCTGGTGGCCGCCGGGCTGCCGCTGCTCACCGCGCTCATCGGGGTCGGCATCGGGGTCTGCTCCGTCACCGCCCTCGCCAAGGCGCTCGACCTGGGGACCGACAGCTCGACGCTGGCCATGATGATCGGCCTGGCGGTCGGCATCGACTACGCGCTGTTCATCGTCTCCCGTTACCGCTCCGAACTCGCCGACGGCTGGGAACGGGAGGAGGCGATGGGCCGGGCCGTCGGCGCCGCCGGGTCGGCCGTGGTCTTCGCCGGCCTCACCGTGGTGATCGCGCTGGCCGGCCTGGCCGTCGTCAACCTGCCGATGCTCACCAAGATGGGCGGCTCGGCGGCCGGCACCGTCGCGATCGCGGTCCTGATCGCGCTCACCATGATCCCGGCGCTGCTCGGCTACGTCGGCAAGCGCGTGTACGGCCGCCGGGCCCGGCGGGAGAACGCGCAGCCGGGCGGCGCGACGGCCGGGTCCACGAAGCCGAACGCGGGCACCCGCTGGGCGGGGTTCGTGCTGCGCCACCCGGTGGCGGTCCTGCTCGCCGCGGTCCTCGGGCTCGGCGCGACCGCCATCCCGGTCGCCTCACTCGAACTCGGCCTGCCCGACGGCGCCTCCCAGCCCGCCGGAAGCACCCAGCGCAAGGCCTACGACCTGCTCTCGGAGGGTTTCGGCCCGGGTTTCAACGGCCCGCTGATCGCGGTTGTGGACGTCAGCCACGCAGCCGATCCGAAGGCCTCGGTGGACGGCGTCGCGGAGCGGGTGCGGAGCACGGCCGGGGTCGCGAAGGTCTCCCCGGCGATGTTCAACGATGCCGGTGACACGGCGCTGCTCACCGTCGTCTCCCAGTACAAGCCGAGCTCGGTGGACACCGAGGAGGTCGTCCAGGCGATCCGCGCCAAGGGCAAGGGCATCAAGGCCGACACCGGTGCCGAGCTGATGATCTCCGGCGCCACCGCCATGAACATCGACTTCTCGCAGAAGCTGAACGACGCGCTGGTGCCGTACCTGGCCCTGGTGGTCGGGCTGGCGTTCCTGCTCCTGGTGATCGTCTTCCGCTCGATCCTGGTCCCACTGAAGGCGGCGCTCGGCTTCCTGCTGTCGGTGCTCGCCGCGCTCGGCGCCGTCGTGGCGGTCTTCCAGTGGGGCTGGCTCGCCGCGGTCTTCGGCGTGGAGCAGCCGGGCCCGATCATGTCGATGATGCCGATCTTCATGGTGGGCCTGGTCTTCGGCCTCGCGATGGACTACGAGGTCTTCCTGGTGACCCGGATGCGCGAGGCGTACGTCGGCGGGGAGGCCCCCGCGCAGGCGATCGTCACCGGCTTCCGGCACGGCGCCAGGGTGGTCACCGCGGCTGCCGTCATCATGATCTCGGTCTTCTCGGGCTTCATCGGCTCCAGCGAGCAGATGGTGAAGATGATCGGCTTCGGGCTCGGCATCTCCGTCTTCTTCGACGCCTTCCTGGTGCGCATGACGATCGTGCCGGCGGTGCTCGCGCTGCTCGGCGACAAGGCCTGGTGGCTGCCCGGCTGGCTGGGGCGGCTGCTGCCGAACGTCGACGTGGAGGGGGCCGGTCTGCCGTCCCCGCTCCGCGCGGGCGAGGGCCTCGGCGAACCGGAGACCGCGGATCTGATCGGCGTCGGCGGATCGCCCGCCGAGGGCGCGGGCGGCCGGCACAGCCGGCGGTAGCGCCACGGCTGGACCCCTGCTTCGCCCTGGAGCAGGGGTCAGGCCGGGTCGATCAGGCCGGCGATCTCCAGCGCGACCTCCAGGGCCGCGTCGGTCGCCTCCGCCAGCGTGGCGGCCGGGCCGTGGCCCGCGCAGGGCCCGTCCTCCGGGCCGTGCCCGCCCTCCTGGTCGTGCTTGAGCAGGAAGAGCGCGGTGTTGATCGAGAACAGCGACATCGCGGCCCGCAGCCGGTTCTGGAAGCTCGCGTCCGGACCGTGCACCAGCCGGATCATCGCGAACATCCGGGCCTTGAACTGCAGCCCGGCCGGGGAGTCCCGCAGCGAGGGCTGGTTCTCGTGGAAGAACCGCAGCAGCGGCGCCCGCTCGGCCATCCCGGCGGCGAACCGGCGGACCAGCTCGTCCCGCAGCTCCGGCGACCAGGACCGGCCCTCGCCCCAGGCGATCGCCTCGTCGATCGGCGCGGCCATGCTCTCCACGATGCCGTGGACGATGTCGTCCTTGGTCTTGAAGTGGTAGTACAGCGCGGCCTTGGTGACCCCGAGCCGGTCCGCGATCTCGCGCAGCGAGGTCTTCTCATACCCCTGCTCGGCGAACAGCGTCAGCGCCACGTCGATGATCCGCGCCCTGGTGTCGGTACGGGGGGTCTGCGTGGTGCTCATGGGTTGGCGGCCTGCCTCAGGACTGCGATCGGGGGGTGAGACTGCGGTGTCCCGGGTCTCCGGTCCCGCATTCTCCCTGCCGCCGGGCTCGTACGCGAGTAATCGGCTTGACGCCCAGCATACGGACAACTTACCGTGCCACTGGTCCATTCACTAGCCGGTCGGCAAGTAAGTTAGCCACCGGTACCCGCAGCGGGAGACAGAAGCATGCCGAAACAGCAGGTCGACACCCCGGCGGCGGCCGAGGTGCCGGAGGCCGATCCGACGCCGCGCAGCCCGCGCGAGATCCGGCTGGTGATGATCGGTCTGGTGGTCGCCATGCTCCTGGCGATGCTGGACAACCTGATCGTGGGCACCGCGATGCCCACCATCGTCGGAGACCTCGGCGGCGCCGAGCACCTCTCCTGGGTGGTCACCTCGTACACCCTGGCCACCGCCGCCTCCACCCCGATCTGGGGCAAGCTCGGCGACCTGTACGGCCGCAAGGGCACCTTCCTGATCTCGATCGGGATCTTCCTGCTCGGCTCGGCGCTCTCCGGGCTCTCGCAGACCATGACCCAGCTGATCGCCTTCCGCGCGATCCAGGGCCTGGGCGCGGGCGGTCTGATGGTCGGCGTGATGTCGATCATGGGCGCGCTGGTGCTGCCGCGGGACCGCGGCAAGTACCAGGGCATGTTCGCCGCTGTGATGGCGCTGGCCACCATCGGCGGCCCGCTGGTCGGCGGCTTCATCACCGACCACCTGAGCTGGCACTGGACCTTCTACATCAACCTGCCGCTCGGTGTCGTCGCGCTCGCCTTCATCGTGGTGACGCTCAAGCTGCCCAAGGTCCGCTCCACCGCGAAGATCGACTACCTCGGCGCGATCCTGCTCACCGTCGGCATCACCTCGCTGGTCCTGATCACCACCTGGGGCGGCCAGGAGTACGCCTGGGGCTCGAAGCAGATCCTCGGCCTGACCGCGCTCGCGGCCGCCTCGCTGATCGGCTTCTGCTACGTCGAGCAGCAGGCCGAGGAGCCGATGCTGCCGCTCGGCCTATTCCGCAACCGGAACTTCGCGCTGGTCTCGGTGATCGGCTTCATCGTCGGCTTCGCGATGTTCGGCGCCGTCACCTTCCTGCCGCTCTACCAGCAGACCGTGCAGGGCGCCTCGGCGACCAACTCCGGGCTGCTGCTGATGCCGATGATGTTCGGCATGCTGGTCGTCTCGCTGGTGGTCGGCGGGATCGTCACCAAGACCGGCAAGTACCGGGTCTTCCCGATCATCGGTACCGCCGTGATGGCCGGCGGCTCGCTGCTGCTCTCCACCCTGGGCACCGACACCAGCCAGTTCACCTCGGCCTGCTACATGGTGGTGCTCGGCGCCGGCATGGGCTTCCTGATGCAGATCACCATGCTGGTCGCGCAGAACAGCGTCGAGCTCAAGGACATGGGCGTGGCCAGCTCCACCGCCACCCTGTTCCGCACCATCGGCGGCTCGTTCGGCGTCGCCCTGTTCGGCGCCCTGTTCAACAACCAGGTCACCTCGACCATGGCCGCCTCCGGTGCGCAGGTCCCCGGCGGACACGGCCAGCTGGGTCCGGACGCGCTGCGCGCCCTGCCCGCGAAGTTCCAGGACGCGTACCACCACGCCGTCTCCAACGGCATGCACACCGTCTTCCTCTGGGGCGCGGTGATCAGCCTGGTCGCCGTGGCCGCCGCACTGTTCATGCGGGAGACCCCGCTGCGCGGGGCGGGCGACGAGCCCGCCGAGAAGTCGCTCGAGGCCGCTGCGGTCTGACGTCACGTCGGATGCCCGGGCCGCCCCTTTCGTGGGGCGGCCCGGGCATCCGACGTTTCTACTGCGGGAGCCGGTACACGCCCTGGGCGACCGGCTCCACCAGCCCGTCCGCGACCAGGCCGTCGAGCGCCCTGGCCCGCTGGACCTGGTCCGGCCAGACCGCGTCCAGCCGGGCCTGCGGCACCTCGCCGTGCGCGTCCCGCAGGACGGCGAGCAACTTGCCCCGAACCTGACGGTCCGTCCCCTCGTACGTCTGCCCCCGGCGGGGCGGGCCCTGGTACGGCGGGCAGCCCGCCGCCTGCCAGGCGCAGTGCCGGCGCAGCGGGCAGCCGCCGCAGTCGGGGCTGCGCGCGGTGCAGACCAGCGCGCCGAGCTCCATCACGCCGACCGCCCAGGCGGCGGCGGTCCCGGTGTCGGCGGGCAGCAGGCCGGTCGCGGTCCGGCGCTCGGCGGCCGTGGTGGCCTGCGCCGGGTACTCCACGCCGTCGACCGCGCGGGCGAACACCCGGCGGACGTTGGTGTCCAGCACCACGTGGCGCTGGCGGAAGGCGAACGAGGCCACGGCGGCGGCGGTGTACTCGCCGACGCCCGGCAGCGCGAGCAGCGCGGCGTGGTCGTCCGGGACCCGGCCACCGTGCTCCCGGGTGATCGCGACGGCGGCGGCGTGCAGCCGCAGCGCCCGGCGCGGATAACCGAGCCTGCCCCACATCCGGACCGCCTCACCCGGCGCGTCCGCGGCCAGGTCGGCCGGGGTGGGCCAGCGCTCCAGCCAGGCGGCGTACGCGGGCAGCACCCGCTTCACCGGGGTCTGCTGGAGCATGAACTCACTGACCATCACGGCCCAGGGCGAAGCCTCCGGGGTGCGCCAGGGAAGGTCACGGGCGTTGGACTCGTACCAGTCGAGCACGGTCGAGTGCAGCAGCGGGGCGGGGGTCACGGGAGTGGCAGCCATGGCGCGTCCATCCTGCCATGCGGGCCGCCCTGCTCCGTCCAGGGGAATAGTTGATCAATAACAACAAATTGATAATTTGCGGAGCGTGGACAAACGGATACCGGCCGGTTCCATGATTTCTCCTGTCCGAATTCGGCACCTCGCAAAGGAGCGAGGAATGGCCACGGAAGAGCACGCCCGCCGCCAGTCCAACGAGATCGACGCTGATGGGGACGGGTTCATCACCGCCTCCGAGCTGAAGTCCCACCTTCAGGAGAACCCGGCGGTGAGCGACGCCAACGCGGCGCAGACCTTCGCGTTCGCCGACGCGGACAATGACCAGGAGATCAGCTACGACGAGTTCAGGGACTTCATCCGCCAGGGATTCCCGGGGGTGGCCCGTGCCGCGGGCCTCCCCGCTCCCCGGCCGCCCGCCCGCTGCTCCGCCGCCGCTCCCCCGTCCGGAGCAAAACACGGATGATGTGAAGGAACCGGCGCAGCAGCGGTGTTGATGCACCATCGGGTCCGCCGGGTCTCGTAGAGTTTGCGCGTGCCTTCTCTGCGTCAACCCGTGGGACCGCTGCCGGCCTCGATCTACTGGCGACGGCGCGTCGTCGTGCTCGTAGCCGTGGCAGCCCTCCTCGCGCTGGTCCTCTGGCTGGTCACGGGCCCCGGCGGCGACGGGAAATCCGGCCAGGGCAAGGTGGCCCAGCCCGCCCCGGCCCAGTCGATCACCCCGGGCGCCGACCCCACCGGACCGGCGATCACCACCCGCCCGGGCGGCAGCGGCGGCTCGACCGCCACCGGCGGGGTCTCCGGCTCCGGCGGCGGCGAGGTCAGCCTGACCACGGGCGGCACGGGGGCCTCCGGCACGTCAGGCACGTCCGGCACTGCCGGCACCTCTGCCGGCGGTACGACCGGCGGCGCGGGCGGCACCACCGGCGGCGGCAGCACTCCCCCTCCGGTGAACACCGCCGAGGTGATGGCCCTCCCGGTCTGCACCGCGTCCCAGGTCTCGCTGGAGCTGGCGGGCAGTCAGGACGCCTACAAGGCCAAGGACAAGCCCCGGCTCTCGCTCACCGTACGGAACACCTCAACCGGCACGTGCAGGGTCAACCTCGGCCGGACGGCCTCCACGGTGGCCGTCACGCTGGCCGAGTCCAACGAGCGGGTCTGGTCCTCCGGCGACTGCCCGACGGACCGTCAGGACACCTGGGTCCAGCTCGGCGCGGGCAGCGGCCTGACCGAGACCTTCACCTGGGAGCGCGGCCGCAGCAAGCCCCAGTGCGCCACCCCGGACACCACCCCGGCGCCGATCGGCCGCTACCTCGTCCAGGCCACCCTCAACGGCCCGGCCGGCGGCCCGGTCTCGGCCCGCACCTCGATCCGCCTGGAGGACTGACCCACCGTCAGCGCCCGTACCGACGCCCGCCCGCCCCTACGTAGGGGCGGGCGGGCGTCGGGGTTCTACTGAGCGGTGGCGGTGGCCTGGGCGGGCCAGAGTGCCTGCCGCAGGGGGCGGTTGAAGGTGGCGGGCAGCAGGGCGACGGCGAGCAGGGCGGTCAGCAGCTGGAGGACGACGACCGGCCGGAGGTGGTCGAGCAGCAGCCCACTGGCGAAGCTGCCCAGCGGCACGCCGAGCATGAACAGCGTCATGGTCGCGGCGATCACCCGGCCGCGCAGGGCGTCCGGAACCTGCTGGAAGATCAGCAGGTCCACCATCACCCGCAGCGCGGGCACACCGAGCGAGACCACCAGCAGCATCAGGAAGAGCGCGACCGGACCGCTGACCAGGGCGGGGGTCAGCAGCAGCGGGACCACGGCCCAGGCGACGGCCAGCAGCAGCCGCCCGGGGCGCAGGTGACGGTGCAGCGGACGGACCAGCAGGGCGCCGAGCAGTCCGCCGACCGCCTCGCCCGCCAGCACCAGGCCGGTACCGGTGGTCGAGGTGCCGCCGTCCCGGAGCAGGACCATAAGCGGCAGCAGCGTCGCGGCGCCGATCAGGTTGATCACGCCGACCACGCCGACGATCGCCCGCATCACCGGGTTGCCCCACAGCTGACGGAGGCCCTCGAGTGCGCCGCCGTTCTCCCGGGCCTCGTTTTTCTCACCGTCGCCTGCCGCTGCGGCCGGGCGGCCGTCGAACCGGACCAGGCAGGCGGTGGCGAGCGAGTAGAGCGAGGCGAGGGCGGTGGCGAGGAACGGGACGGCCCGGCCGAGGCCGAGCAGCAGCCCGGCCAGCGGCGGGCCGAGCAGCACCGCGCCGTTGACCCGCACCTCGTCCTGGGTGAGCGCCTGCCGGAGCTGGTGGCCCGGCACCAGCGAACGCACCGCCAGCGTCCGGACCGGGCCCGCGTAGGCGGTGGTGGCGCCGATCAAGGCGGCGACCAGCAGGGCGTGCCAGACGGTGAAGCAGTCCAGCCAGAGCGCGGCCGGGACGGAGAGGGTGGCCAGCACCCGGACGGCGTCGGCAGCGATCAGGATCACCCGGCGGTCGCGGCGGTCGGCGAGGGCGCCGCCGTGCAGGCCGAACAGCAGCGAGGCCGTGAACTGGACCGCGCCGAACGCTCCGGCGAGCAGCGGGGAACCGGTCATCGCCAGCAGCAGGAGCGGGTAGGCGGTGTCGGCGACCATCGTGCCGAGCATCGAGGCGGCGGCTCCGCTCCACATCGCCTGGTAGCGCCAGTTGCGGCGCAGCGGGACGTCGTGGCGCTCGGCGGCCGGTGCCGCCTCGTGCTCCTCGACCTGGTCCACCAGCTGCTGCGTGGTCATGCCCCACCCCGTTCACCCGAACGTGCACGGTCACCCTTCTGCAACCATTCACGCTTGAGTGAATGGTTGCAGAAGGGTGATTGTTTGCGCAAGCGTTGACGTTCATGGGTTAATGAACCAGTGGATGAGCAACTGAGTGAGCGTGAAGTCAGCGACCTGGCAACGCTGAAGGCCCTGGCCGACCCCATGCGGCTGTCGATCATCGGCGCGCTGATGCAGCGCGACCCGCAGCCGCTGACGGTCAAGGAGATCGCCGCCGCGCTCGACGAACCGCCGACCAAGCTCTACCGGCACATCAAGCAGCTCGAGCAGACCGAGTTGATCATGGTGGCCGGGACCCGGGTGGTCTCCGGCATCACCGAGAGCCGCTACCGCCCGGCTCAGAAGTCACTGCGCCTCTCCGGCGCGGTCTTCGCCGACGGCAGCATCGACCGGCAGGAGGCGATCGGCCCGCTGCTCGCCGCGCTCGACCTGGTCCGCGCCGACTTCCGGAACCACTACCTGGCGGACCGGCTCGACCTGCCGAGCACCGCGCCCGGCAAGCCCGCCTCACCCGCGATGTTCAGCCACTTCACGCTGCGCCTGCGCCCCGAGCGGGTGGTCCGGCTGCGCAACCAGCTCGGCGGCATCCTCGACGAGTTGGCAGCCGAGGGCGACAGCACCGACCCGGACGCCGTGGACGTCACGCTGCTCAGCCTGCTCTACGCGGTGAAGCCGGCCGACCCCACCGAGAGCTGAACCCGGGGTCGGTCCGGCGGGCAGCGGAACGGCCACGCGCGGGTCGGACACCGGGTCAGACGTAGCGCTCCAGGATGGACGATTCTGCGAGCCGGGAGAGCCCCTCCCGGACCGAGCGGGCCCGGGTCTCGCCGACGCCCTCGACCGTCTGCAGGTCGTCGATGCTGGCGGCCAGCAGCTTCTGCAGGCCGCCGAAGTGCTCGACCAGCCGCTCGATCACCGTGTTGGGCAGTCGGGGCACCTTGGCCAGCAGGCGGTAGCCGCGCGGCGAGACCGCCGAGTCCAGCGACTCCGGCGTGCCGGGGTAGCCGAAGGCCTTGGCGACCGTCTGCAGGTCGAGCAGCTCGGCGTGGGTGAGCGCCTCCAGGTCGGCCAGCACCTCGGGGACGGTCTTGCCGCGCTTGGCGGCCCGCTCGGGGAAGTAGTCCCGGGCGACCAGTTCGCGTTCGGGTTCGACGCCCGCGATCAGCTCGTCCAGCTGGAGCGAGAGCAGGCGGCCGTCGGTACCGAGTTCGAGCACGTAGCCGGCGATCTCGGCCGCGATCAGCCGGACCATCTCCAGTCGCTGGGCGACCGCGGTGACGTCCCGGACGGTGACCAGGTCCTCGATCTCCAGCGCGGAGAGGGTGCCGGCCACCTCGTCGAGGCGGAGCTTGTAGCGCTCCAGGGTGGCCAGTGCCTGGTTGGCCCGGGAGAGCACGGTGGTGGAGTCCTCCAGCACCCGGCGGGTCCCGTTCACGTACATCGCGATCAGCCGCATCGAGTGCGAGACCGCGACCACCGGGAAGCCGGTCTGCCGGTTGACCCGCTCGGCGGTGCGGTGCCGGGTGCCGGTCTCGTCGGTGGGGATGGTCGAGTCGGGCATCAGGTGCACGCCGGCCCGGAGGATCTTGGTGATGTCCTTGTCCAGGACCACCGCGCCGTCCAGCTTGCACAGTTCGCGCAGGCGGGTGGCGGTGAACTCGACGTCCAGCACGAAGCCGCCGGTGGAGATGGAGTCCACCGTCTTGTCGAAGCCGAGCACGATCAGTCCGCCGGTGTTGGCCCGGAGCACCCGCTCCAGACCGTCGCGCAGACCCGTGCCCGGCGCGATGGCAGTGAGGGAAGCCCGCAGTAGGGCCTCCTCGCGGGAGGACTTGTCCGCCCGGTCGTTGGCTGCCACGTGACTCCTCCGGTCGACCCGGACCGTGTGGCGTGGTGCCCGACGGTCTGTCTCTCATTACTGCACTTCATGCCGATTAAACAGGGGAAAGTCTAACGGCGTTCGGCAATAAGGAGGTCTGGGTCAGTTGAGTTCGTCCGAGTCGACCGGTTCCCAGCCCTCCATGAGCTCCTCCGGGTAGGCCACGACGGGTGCCGCGACCGGTGCGGGACGGGGCGCGGGCGGCCCTCCGGCGGCCTCCGTACGGGGCTTCGCGGCGGCCTTGCGGCGGCCCGGGATGGCCCGCAGTGCCTCCCCGATGTCGGCCACCTCGACCACCTTCATGCCGCGCGGGACCTTGCCCGGATCCGGCGGGACCAGGGCGTGCGTGAAGCCCAGCCGGTGCGCCTCGGCGAGCCGCCGCTGAACGCCCGTCACCCGGCGGACCTCGCCCGCCAGGCCGACCTCACCGATCGCCACCAGGCCGTTCGGCAGCGGGGTGTCGGAGGAGGAGCTGGCCACCGCGAGCGCGATCGCCAGGTCGGCGGACGGCTCGGTGAGCTTCACGCCGCCGACCGTCGCGGTGTAGATGTCCTGCTTGCCGAGCTTCACGCCGCCGTGCCGCTCCACCACCGCCAGGATCATCGCGATCCGGGGCGACTCCAGACCGGAGGTGGTCCGGCGCGGGGACGGGATCTGCGAATCCACCATCAGCGCCTGCACCTCGGCCACCAGCGGACGGCGGCCCTCCAGGGTGACCGTCAGACACGTCCCCGGGACGGGCTTGTCACGCCGGGTCAGGAACAGCCCGGACGGATCGGCCAGGCCGACGATGCCCTCGTCGTGCAGCTCGAAGCAGCCGACCTCGTCGGTGGCGCCGTAGCGGTTCTTGATGCCGCGGATGATCCGCAGCCGAGCGTGCCGGTCGCCCTCGAAGCTCAGCACCACGTCGACCAGGTGCTCCAGCAGCCGGGGCCCGGCGATCGAACCGTCCTTGGTGACGTGGCCGACCAGCAGCGTCGCCATGCCGCGGTCCTTGGACGCCCGGATCAGCGCACCCGCCACCTCGCGGACCTGGGCCGGGCCGCCGGGCGCGCCGTCCAGCTCGGCGGAGGCGATGGTCTGCACCGAGTCCAGGATCAGCAGACCGGGGTTGACGGCCTCGATGTGCCCGAGCACCGCACCGAGGTCCGACTCGGCGGCCAGGTAGAGGTGGTCGGAGAGCGCGTTGATCCGGTCGGCGCGCAGCCTGACCTGGCTGGCCGACTCCTCACCGGTCACGTACAGGGTGCGGTGCTGGTCGCTGGCCGCCTTGGCCGCCACGTCCAGCAGCAGGGTCGACTTGCCGACACCGGGCTCACCCGCGAGCAGCACCACCGCGCCGGGCACCAGGCCACCGCCGAGCACCCGGTCGAGCTCGGGGACACCGGTGGTACGGGCGGTGGCGACCTTGCCGTCGATCTGGCCGATCGGCTTCGCCGGCGTGCTGACCGGGCCTGCGGCGGTGGTCCGGATCGGGACGGCGCCGTACTCCTCCACGGTGCCCCAGGCGTTGCACTCGGGGCAGCGGCCGACCCACTTGGGCAGCTGGTTGCCGCACTCGGTGCAACGGTATGCCGGGCGGGGCTTGGCGGTGGTCTTGGTGCGGGCAGCCATGGGGCACACCGTAGCGGCTGGCACCGACAGTGAGGGCTGCGCCTTCTGCAGGGCGCCCGGTTGCACTATCCAGGGGCTCGGGGAACTGCGAGGAGATCTGACGCCGGGGTCACATACGAAAGTGCCTGACCACCTACGCACGATCACCTTGCAAGGGTCGGCGTCGCAGTTCCCCGAGCCCCTGGTCAGCTCCGGCTGAGGCCTCTGCAAAAGGTTCTCGGTCGGGTGGTGTTGTTACCCGAAAGAAGTACAAGGGGCCCGAATCGGCCCCGGGCCGCAGCGCGGTGCCTAGCGTCGGACGGGTGACGACTTCCCCCACGTCCACGGCGGCGGCCTACGACCAGTACGCCGACGGGCTGTTCACGTACTGTCTCTCCGTCCTGTGCGAGCACGACGCCACCGTCGCGGCGGTCCGCGAGGTGCGCGACCTCGCGCTGCGGCACGGCGAGCGGCTGGCCGATCCCGCGCTGCGCCGGGCCTGGCTGTACTCGCTGGCGCGGCACTGCTGTCTGCGGCGGCTGGCCGAGGGCCTGGTGGCGCCGGGGCCGGAGCACCGGGCGGAGCTGGCGTCGCTGGCCTGGCCGGAGGCGGCCGGGACGCCGCCGGAGCAGCGCGAGGCGTTGGAGCTGGCGGTGCGTCACCGGCTCGGGCCGGACGAGGTGGCGGCCGTGCTGGGGCTGTCCAGGGCGGCGGGCGACGAGTTGCTGGCCGCCGCCGAGGCGGAGGTGTGGCGGACCAGGGTCGCGCTGCTGGTGCTCGGGGTGGGCAGCTGCCCGGTGCTGGCCGAGCTGGGCGGGGCCGGGGCGGAGAGCTGGCGGGAGTGGGTGCTCGGTCCGGCGCTGCGCCGCGAGCTGGTGCGGCACGTGGTGGACTGCCCGACCTGCCGGGGCACGGCGGAGCGGGTCTCCGGCGAGCTGGGCCGGGGCCTGGCGGCGCTGCCCGGGCTGCCGTTGCTGCCCGCGCCGGAGGAGCTGCGGGCCCGGATGGTGTCCCGGCGGCCGGCCGGTCCCGAGGAGGGTGCGCTCCGGTTCGACCAGCGGGGTTTCCCCCGCCACCGGGCGCCGAGTCGGCTGGGTGGTCTGGCGGTGCGTCAGCGGGTGGTGACCACGGGCGTGCTGGCGGCGGTGCTGACGGCTCCGGTGGTGGCGCTCTGGGGTGCGCACCGGGGCGGCGAGGGTACGGCGGGGACGGCGGCGGTCTCCTCGGTGCGGGTGGAGACACCCGCGCGGCCGTCCGCCGGGCCGTCGGTCCGGGAGGTACCGGTGACGCCGGTCGGCTCGGAGCACGGTCTTGAGCTGGCCGGTTCGGTCACCATGGGCGCAGAAACGTTGCTGCCGTCCGTCCTGGGTCCGGCTGTCCCGGTTCCGGGGCACGGGGCCACCCGGCTGGGCAACGCCACGCCCCGGCCGGAGGCTCCCGCCCAGCCGCCGGCCGGCCCCGGACAGCTGACGGTCGAGGCGCAGGAGTTCGGCGAGCGCACGGTGATCACCCTGGTCAACTCCGGTGGCACCACGATCCGCTGGCACGCCGAACTGGACGTCGACTGGCTCCGGCTGAGCCGCGACTCCGGCACCCTGGCCCCGGCCCAGCGGATCACCGTCACCGTGACGGTCGATCAGTCCCGGGCGCCGGACCACCAGTGGCGGGCCCGGATCGCGCTGCCCCCGTCCCAGGCCGTGGTCACCCTGGAGGGCGGCCCGTCCGACCGGGGCATCCCCACCCAGCCGCCGGCCTCCTCGCCCGCACCGACCGGTCCCGGCACCCCGGAACCGGAGCGGACACCGACCTCGAGGCCGTCACCGACTCCGAGTGGTACGGGCTCTCCCACACCGAGCGCGCCGCCGAGCGGCAGCCCCACGCCCACGCCGGGCGACACCCCCGGCCACTCCCCGACGCCGAGCACCACGCCGAGCACCGGGCCGAGCACGCCCGCGTCCCCGTGACGGGCCGATCGCGGGCCGACGCCCCGGGGAGTACGCGATGAGGTACCGCACCCCGGGCATCCCGGGCGGTCGCCCCGGCGCCCGACGGCGGGGGGTGCCACGTCGGCCCCCGCACCGGCCTACCGCGGCGGCCCGGCCGCCGCACCATCCCTCACGTTAGAAGCGCCGTCGGTCGCCCGACGCCACGTCAGACAACGCCACGTCACCCGACGGCACGTCAGGCGACGGCACCGAGGATCGGCGCCCAGACCTCGCCGGTGAGCGCGGCCACCACCTGCTGCTCGGAGAGCGGCGGAGCGACCCGGGTCGGCTTCGGCGTGTCGGCGCCGCTGCCCCCGCCGGTGCTGTTCCACTCCACCAGCTGGAGCTGCCCGCCGGTCGACTTCACCGTCACCGTCACCGTCCAGCGGCGGGCGGTGTCGGCGGTGGCCGGCTGCTTGGCCGCGCTCTGCTCGAACATCACGACGGCACCGCCCGGGATCGCGGCGCTGCTCGGCAGCTCGCTCATCGCGCAGGTGTCACCTGCGGGACGCGCGGGCGTCCGCTCGCAGTTCAGCCCGTCGCCGTCCTTGAGCGGCAGCTTGAGCCGCACGGTCGAGACACCGACGAACGCGGCGCCCTGACCGTCGTCGAGGACCAGTCCGCCGTTGGCGACCAGCCCGCCGCGCGGATCCGAGGGGTTGTTGCTCTGCCCGGTCACCTGGCTGAACCGGCCCCCGGGGAACGTCTTCTGCAGGGCCGCGGTCATCTGGTCGCCACTGATCGCGGACCGGGGCATCGCCAGCGCCACCATCTCCATGTCGGAGCCACCAAGGTGGGTCCCGACGGACGTGCCGGGGATCGCCAGGGCGGCCGCCGCGACCGCGGCGCAGGTGCCGACCCCGGCGATGACGCCGGCGCTGCGCCGACGCCGACGGCTCCGTCCGCGCTGGACGGCTCCGCCCAGGAGCGCGGTGAGGTCGGGTTCGAGGGAGTCGGTCGTGCGGTTCACGGCATGGGCGAAATCTGCTTCGAACGGCATGCTGGTGTCACCTTTTCGGTTTTTCGGTCGCTGATGAGGACGTGTGAGCGGTTTGACCTGCGGGCACGGATGCTCAGTGCGGAACCAGGTCGGACAGGCTGTCACCGAGCAGAGCGCGCACCCTGGCGAGCGCCCGGGTGCCCTGGGAGCGGACCGCGCTCTTGCTCAGCTTGAGCATCCGGGCGGTCTCCTCGATGCTGCGGTCCTCCCAGTAGCGCAGCAGCAGCACCGCCCGGTCGCGGGGCGGCAGTTGGCCGAGCGCGTCCAGCAGGGTCAGCCGCAGTGCGGTGTCCGGGCCGGACGCCGCGTCGTCGGGCAGGTTCCCGATCGGACGCTCGCCGGTGCTGCGCCGACGCCGCAGGCTGAGGAAGGTGCGGACCAGCACCGTCTGGGCGTAGGCCGCCGGGCTGTCCGCACCGGCCACCCGGTTCCAGTGCACGTACACCCGGCTGAGGGTCTCCTGGACCAGGTCCTCGGCGAGGTGCACATCACCGGCCGCGAGGACGTACGCCGAGCGGTACAGCGCCTTTGCCCGCTCAGCCACGAACTCCAGGTACTCATCCTCCTGTGCTGATTTCACTCGGTGCCCGCCTGTTCCCTTGTTCCGCGATCCCCGTGCATACCCCTCATGACTACGTGAGCTGCCAGGATGTCGCGCCGCAGGAGCACTTTCTTTCAGCGGGGCCTTTCAGTGCGGTCGCAGCGGCGGCAGCCGGTACGTGCCGTCCAGCACGGCGGCGCCCGGCTGGTGGAGCCGGATCACCGCGCGGAACTCCCCCGCCGGGACGGGCAGCCAGTTGGCGCTGTGGTCGGCGTCGTCCGGCCGCTCGTACTGGAGCAGCAGGGTGAGCGAGCCGTCCGGTGCGTACACCAGGCCCGGAGTGCGGTCGCCGATCGAGCGGTGGCCGGTGGCGTCGTCCAGGGTGAGCGACCAGCAGGCGTCCACCGGTGGCGGTTCCTCGAAGCGCAGCGTGTACGAGCGGGCGCCGGTGAGCGGCCTGCCGTCGGCGTCCTGGGAGGTGGTCGCCTGCACCACCTCGTAGGCGTGGCTGCCCCAGAGTGCGGCGCGGGCGGCGACCGCGCGGGTCAGGTGGGCGGCCCGGCGGTCGGGGATCCGCCACTGCGGGTCGTCGAGGGTGCCGGGGCCGAGGTGGTCCAGGTTGTAGTCGAAGAGATGCAGGTTCAGCGTCCACTCGCCGCCCGGCCGGTCGGGGTCGGGGCGGCCGGCCTGCTCGACCAGGCGGCGGCCTTCGGCCAGGCCGGCGGCCAGCGCGGCGGCCCAGGTGGGGGCGGGGTTGCGGTAGGGCGAGACGCCCGCGTCCAGCAGACCGAGCGGGGCGAACCGCTGCTGATACTCGACGTCGGGCACGGCGGGCGGGAACTGCGCTGCCCAGAGCCGGAGTTGCTCCAGGAAGTGGAACTCCTCCGGCACCTCGGGGTCGGGTTCGGGCAGGCCCGCGTACACCCCGCCGGGCTCCAGCGGGCTGAGGGTCAGCCCGGCCTGCAGGGCGCGGACCCGGGGCAGGTCGGCCGGTCCTTCGCAGGCGGTGCGGCCGATCACGGTGGCGACCGTGGTCGGGCACTCGATGACCTGGAGGCCCGGTTCGGGGGTGCCGTGCCAGTGCGGGGGCACCAGCAGGCGGCGCTGCGCGCCGGTGCCGGTGGCCCGGCGGCCCAGGTAGGCGAAGTTGTTGGTCCAGGCGTCGACGAACTGGAGCACCAGGTAGGCACCGCCGGTGTCCGGCACGTCGAGCACCAACGGGCCTCCGGAGAGGTCGAGTTGGGCGATCGAGCAGACGGCGGCGGCGTTCACCGAACCGGCCGCGACGGCCCGGTCGGCGTGGCCGAAGCGGTTGTACCCGGTGCCGGTCAGGCCGCCCAGGCCCTGCCGCGCGCACCGGTCGACCGTGGTGAGGCCGCTGACCAGCGGTGAGCCGTAGACGTAGGCCGCCGCGGCGAGGGCCTCCGGGTCGGCCGCGGTCACGCCTGGTCCTCCTCCTCCGGCCCGCGCAGGGCGAGGACGGGGAGGGTCCAACTGCCGTCCAGGACGGCCTGATCGGGGCCGTAGAGCCGGATCACGACGGTGAACGGGCCGTCGGGAGCGGGCAGCCAGTTGGCGTTGTGGTCGGCGTCGGCCGGGCGCTTGTGCCGGACGTGCAGGGTCAGGCCGCCGTCCGGGTCGTAGACCAGACCGGGGGTCCGGTCACCGATCGAGTACCGCTGCAGCGGGTTGTCCACCAGCAGCCGCTCGGGCAGCCGGTACATGGTGGCGGACCAGAAGAACCGGGCCGGCGGCAGCTTGCCGGGCGGGAAGCGCAGCACGTAGTCGCGTTCCGAGGCGTCGGGCGGGCGGTTGCCCTCGCTGTCCGCCGCCCAGCCGCCGTACCAGGCCTCGGCGGACGGCAGGCCGTACAGGCCCATGTGGGCGCCGACCGCGCGGGCGAGGAAGTCCTCCCCCAGCTCGGCCCGGGTGCCGAACAGGCCGGTAGAACCTACGGTCCCGGCGGCGGCCCGCTCCAGCTCGGCCCGGCCGTCCGCGATGCCCTGGGCGATCGACTCGCGCAGTTCGGCGGTCAGCGTGGCGGGCTCGAAGTCGCCGACACCGATGCCGAGTTCGGCCAGTCGGCGGCGCAGGTCCTGTTCGGCGGGGAAGGCGCTGCCGGCCGGCCGGGGCGGGAAGAAGCCGAGCAGGAAGTCCAGCAGGACGAAGAACTCCAGGGTGTCCCGGATCTCCTCCCGCCAGACCGGCCAGACCGGCTCGTGCGGGGCCGGCGGCGGCTCGGTGCCCCGGTCCGCGCTGAGCGGCAGCAGCCGGTACCTGCCCTGGATCCGCTCCAGCTCGGGTACGTCCTCCGGGCCGGCCAGGTAGGTGCGGCCGAGGATGCCGACCAGCTCGGTGTCGGCGCGCAGCACCCCGTCGAAGCCGTCCGCCGGGACGTCGTGGTGCCGGGGGCCGGTGACCAGGTAACGGCCGGCCTCCTGGCCGGTGGTCCGGGAGCCGACGAAGCCGACGTACGGGGTGTCCAGCTCGTGCACCGGGATCACGTAGTAGCGGTTCATCGCCGGGACCTCGATCACCCACGGCTCGGCCCGCAGGTCGAGCCAGGCCCAGGAGTAGGGGGTGTCGTTGTTCGGGGTCACCACGTCGGTGTTGGCGGGGGTGAAGGGCTTCGGGTAGTGCCGGAAGACGCCGAAGCCGCCCACGTACCGGGGGTCCGCCTCGTCGATGGCCTGCGGGTACATGGTGCGGTAGTTCTCCAGCAGGCTGAATCCCCAGATCCAGCCCTCCGCCGCCGTCCTGCGCACCGTCGCCGGATCCACCAGTGCCGGGTTACCCATGCCGTCGCGCTCCCCAGGTCGGACATACCGTCATGAACCGTACGGAACGGATGCTATGCCGCCCACGACCGACCGGCATGTCGGACGGAGCGTCAGCTCTCGGCGAACCGGCTTTGCCCAGGGCGAACCCCGCTTCCGGCCACCGCCCGACGGGCGCAGGCTGACGGTATGAACCTCCTCGTGATCGGCGGCTCCTCCTTCCTCGGCCGCGCCTACGTGTCCGAAGCCCTGCGGCGTGGCCATCGGGTCACCACCTTCAACCGCGGCCTCTCCGGCCCCGACCAGCCCGGCGTCGAAGCCGTCCGGGGCGACCGCAACTCCCCCGAGGACCTGGCCCGGCTGGTCGAGGGCCGCCGCTGGGACGCCGTGGTGGACAGCGCCGGGCAGCAGCCGTACGCGGTCGCGCTGGCCGCCCGGACGCTGCGCGACCACACCGACCACTACACCTTCGTCTCCTCCGTGCACGCCTTCACCGACTGGCCCGCGCTGCCGGTCGACGAGAACTCCGCCACCCAGCCCTGCCCCGCCGACACCCCGGCCGACCAGCCGCCCGGCAACCACCTCAAGGCCGGCTGCGAGCGCGCGGTGCTGGAGGCGTTCGGGCCCGAGCGGTCGCTGATCCTCAACTGCGGCCTGCTGATCGGCCCGTACGAGAACGTGGGCCGGCTGCCCTGGTGGCTGGAGCGGATCGCCGAGGGGGGCCGGGTGCTCGCGGGCGGCGACCCGGAGCGCAAGCTCCAGCTGATCGACGCCCGGGACTTCGCCGCCTTCGGGCTCGACCTGCTGGAGCGGGGCGACGCCGGACGGTACGTCACCACCGCGCTGCCCGGCACCAGCACCATGCGCGGGATGCTCGAAGCCTGCGTGGCGGTCACCGGCAGCAGGGCCGAACTGGTCTGGGCGCCGGACGAGTTGCTCGCGGAGGCGGAGGTGATGCCGTGGGTCGAACTGCCGCTCTGGAGTCCGTCCTCGGCCGAGTGGTCGGGCATCTGGGCCACCGACTCCGCGAAAGCCGCGGCGGCCGGACTGCGTACCCGCCCGCTGGCCGAGACGGTCGCCGACACCTGGGCCTGGATCCAGCAGCGCGGCCCGGCCGCCGACCCCTACCGGCAGGGCACCACCCCGCTCGGGATCGACCGGGCGAAGGAGCAGCAGCTGCTGGCCAAGCTGGGCTGAGCCGACAGCGGGCGGCACCGCCAGACCACGGCGGTGCCGCCCGAGAGGTGCTCAGTACGCCCGTCGGGTGACCAGCTCCGCCAGCGCCAGCAGGTCGTCGGCCGCCGACGGGTCGGGGACGGCGTCCGCGAGGTGGGCGATCGCGGATGCCATCCGCTCGCAGGACTCGCTCTGCGCCCAGGCCCGGCCGCCGGCCTGGTCCACCGCGGCGGCCGCCTCGTGCAGCTCGGTGGCGGTCAACGGGCGGTCCAGTGCGTAGAGTTCGGCCAATCGGGCACTGCCTGGGCGGTCGGCGGCGAGCGCGAAGACCACCGGCAGGGACTTCTTCCTGGCGGCCAGGTCGGCGCCGACCGGCTTGCCGGTGACCGCCGGGTCGCCCCAGATGCCGATCAGGTCGTCGATCAGCTGGAAGGCCAGCCCGATCTCCCGGCCGAACGCGTCCAGCGCGTCCGCCGCCTGCTCCCCGGCACCGCCGTAGAGCGCGCCGATCGCGCAGGCGGCGCCGAGCAGGGCACCGGTCTTGGCCTCGGCCATCGCCAGGCACTCGGCCAGCGAGACGTCGTCGCGCCGCTCGAAGGCGCAGTCCGCCTGCTGGCCCTCGCAGAGCTCGACCACGCAGTCGGCCAGCCGACGGACCGCCACCGCGGCGGCCGGGTGCTCGTCCTCCGCGAGCACCCGCAGGGCCAGCGAGTGCATCGCGTCGCCCGCCAGGATCGCCTCGGTGGCGCCGAACACCCGCCAGGCGGTGGGGCGGTGGCGCCGGGTGTCGTCCCGGTCGATCACGTCGTCGTGCAGCAGGGTGAAGTTGTGCACCAGCTCGACGGCGGCCGCCGCCCGGACCGCGACGGCGGGCCGGGCGGCCCCGACCGCCTGGGCCGCCGCCAGCACCAGGGCCGGGCGGATCGCCTTGCCCGAACCGGCGGTCGAGTCCGTGCCGTCCGCCTCCCACCAGCCGAAGTGGTACCCCGAGACCCGCCGCATCGCGGCGGGCAGCGACTCGACGGCCGCCCGCAGCACCGGATCCACCACCGCCCGGGAGCGGGCCAGCACCTCGATGGCCTCGACCCCCTCGCGGCTCTCCCGCTCGATCGCGAAGATCCCCATGTACGTCCTCCCCCAGAAGAAGTGGCTGCGCGCGGACCGCCCGCAGCTCGGTACCGCGGCCCTAGGACGCGATGTCGACGTTCTCGAGCACACCGACCGCGTTCGGCACCAGCACCGCGGCGGAGTAGTAGGTGCTCACCAGGTAGGAGGTGATCGCCTTCTCGTCGATCCCCATGAACCGCACCGAGAGCCCGGGCTCGTACTCGTCCGGCAGACCAGTCTGCCGGAGCCCGATCACCCCCTGGTTGTCCTCCCCGGTGCGCATCGCCAGGATCGAGGTGGTCTGCCCCTTGCTGATCGGGATCTTGTCGCAGGGCAGGATCGGCACCCCACGCCAGGCGGTGAGCCGCTTACCGTCCAGCTCGACCGTCTCCGGGTAGAGGCCGCGCTTGCCGGCCTCCCGGCCGATCGCGGCGATCGCCCTCGGGTGCGCCAGGTAGTACCGGGTGCTCTTGCGTCGGCTGAGCAGGTCGTCCATGTCGTCCGGGGTCGGCGGCCCGGAGTGGGTGGAGATCCGCTGCTCGTACGCGGCGGTCGCCAGCAGGCCGAACTCGGGGTTGTTGACGAGCTCGTACTCCTGGCGCTCGCGCAGTGCCTCGACGGTCAGCCGGAGCTGGTGCTCGGTCTGGTTCATCGGCTCGTTGTAGAGGTCGGCGACCCGGGTGTGCACCCGGAGCACGGTCTGCGCCAGGCTCAGCTCGTACTCGCGCGGCCGGAGCTCGTAGTCCACGAAGGTGCCCGGCAGCCCGACCTCGCCCCGGTGCCCGGCGGACAGCTCGATCTCCGCCTCGCCGTACTTGTTGACGGCGTGCCGGGTGCCCGCCGCGTACCGCTCGATCTGCTCGCGCAGCGCGGGGGACCGCTCGGTCAGCTCCTGGAAGGCCGCCCGAGGCAGCGCCAGCACGGTGCCCGCCGTGGCGGCCCGGACCGCGTACGGCCAGAGCGCATCGGGCTGCCGCAGGGCCTCGTCGCCCAGCTGGTCGCCGTCGGCCACCATCCCGAGCAGCGTGGTCTCGCCGTACTTGCCGGTGCCCAGCCGGTCGAGCTTGCCGTGGGCGATCAGGAAGACCTGGTCGACCGGCTGCCCGGCCTCCGCCAGCAGCTCGCCGGGGGCGACCGTACGGGCGGTGAACCGGCCCGCCAGCTCGACCAGCAGCCGGTCGTCCGGGAAGTCGCGGAGCAGCGGGATCTCCCGGAGCGTCGGCGCCACCACCCGGACCTCGGAGCCGGTCTGCTCGAAGGCCACCCGGCCCTGACCGACGGCGTGGCTCAGCCGCCGGTTCACCCGGTAGGCACCGCCCGCGACCTCGACCCAGGGCAGCGCCTTGAGCAGCCAGCGGTCGGTGATCTCCTGCATCTGCGGGGCGGACTTGGTGGTGGTCGCCAGTTGTCGGGCGGCCTCGGTGCCGAGGCTCTGCCGCTGGGCCGCCGGGTGCGGGTGCACGCCGACCCCGGCCGGTGGCTCCCCACCCTGGTGGGGGATACCGACATTGGTGGTGATGGACATCGAGGGGGCCTCTCCGCGAGCACGATGCGGGCACGATGGACTGATCGCGTTGCGTGGTTCATGGTGACGGCCGGGCGGGCTCAGCTGATCGACAAATGCCACCGGGCTCACCCGAATCAGTGACTGTTCGGACGTTCGCGCTCCGAAGGCGCCGTTTTTGTGCATGGCGTACGCCGTCGCACTCCGGCCGTCGAAGAATTCACATCCCGGAAACCTGTCGACCGCCAGGTCAACTTGGCGGCCTTTCAGGTGAGTTGACGGAGCGTCGGGGATCCCCCCGATCGGCGCCGCGGATCGGCCGCCACCCCCCGTTCATCCGTTCGGCCGAGAGCGCTAAGGTGCCACTTCAAGGGCGCAGCCAAGGCCGGTCGGCCATCCTCTGCCAGCCGCCCTCCCACGCCTTTTGCTGCCCTTTTTCCCTGGGAGACCCCCGTGATCGCCCCCACCCGTGTCTGGCTGAACCGCACCTACGCCGAGAACGTCTTCTTCATCGACCTGCTGCGGACGGCGCCGGTGGAGGTCTACGCCACCCACGTGGACGCCGACTCCCCCGTGCTGGCGGCCGCCGACCACGGTCTGCTGGAGCCGGACGGGCTGTCCGCCGAGGCGTACGTCGAGTTCGCCCTCGACTTCTGCGACCGGCACCGGATCGACGTCTTCCTCCCCCGGCTGCACCAGCTCGCGATCGCCCGGCGCGGCGCCGAGTTCGCCGCCCTCGGCACCGCGCTGATCTGCCCGCCCGCCCAGGCGATCGCCACCTTCGAGAGCAAGGTGGACGGCTACGTCGCGATGGCGGCCGCCGGACTGCCGGTGCCGAGCTGGCACCACGTCCGGACCGCCGACGAACTTCTGCGCGCGGTGGAGGAGTTGGAGTACGCCGGGGATCAGCCCTGCCTCAAGCCGGCCAGCGGCGCGGGCGGCGAGGGCTTCCGCACCATCACCCGGGAGCCGTTCCACCTGGGGCTGCTGGCCGGCTGGCCCAGCGGGAGCGTGCAGCTCGGCCAGCTGGCCGAGGCGATCGCCGCCGCCCCCGGGCCGGTCGACCTGCTGGTGATGCCCTACCTGGAGGGCCCCGAGGTCTCGGTGGACTGCCTGGCCGACCCGGACGGCCGGCTGCTGGCCGCCGTCGGCCGCACCAAGAGCAGCCGCCGCCGGAGCTTCACCGTCGACCCGGTGTACCTGGAGCCGACCCGGCGGCTGATCGAGACCTTCGGGATGGCGTACCTCTCCAACGTGCAGTTCCGCCACCACCGGGGCGTACCGGTGCTGCTGGACATCAACACCCGGCCGTCCGGTGGTCTGCACCAGCTGCGGCTGTGCGGGCTCAACCTGCCGCTGGCCGCCCTGCAGCTGGCGCTCGGCCGGCTGCCCGTACTGCCGCCGGCCGACGAACTGCTCGGCGAGGACTACGCGTTGGTGGCCGGCATCCAGCCGGTGCTGCCGCCGCTGGCGGCCGCGCTGCACCAGCCGGTGGCCCCGCAGCAGGCAGTGGTGGCCGTGCACCGGGCGGAGACCCTGCACCAGCCGAAGCCGCTGGCCGCCCTGGTCTGACCGGTCCTACGCCGGGGCCCCGGGGTCAGCCGGGGCCGTTCCAGTCCAGCGTGGGCGGCAGCACGCCCTCCAGGGTGAGCAGCCAGCGCTTGATCTCCAGGCCGCGCGGCCCGCCGCCGAAGCCGCCGAGACCGTCCGAGGCGACCACCCGGTGGCAGGGCACCAGCAGGCAGAGTGGGTTGGCGCCCATCATCTTCCCCACCGTCCGGGCGGCGGTCCATCCGCCGTCCGTGAAGTCCTCGAACACCCCGCTGCGGGCGCCGAGTTCGCCGTAGGTGAGGGTCTGCCCGTAGCCGGCCTGGGCGGTCAGGGTCTGCAGCACGGTGCGGTGCGGCCCGGTGGTGAACCGCCAGTCGATCGGCAGCCCCAGCTCGGTCCGCCGGCCCTCGAAGTACTCCGCCAGCCGGGCCCGCACCAGCCCGGCCCGGCTCTCGTCCACGCACTCCGGTATGCCCACCCGGCCGGGCACGCCCCCGATCGCGTCCCCGTGGTACGAGACCGCCGCCACTCCCTGCTCGGTGACGGCCAGCCGCAGCGGCCCGCTCGGCAGCGGCGTCGGCACGGTCACCCAGGAGATCGACATACCAGCACGCTACCCGCGCCCACCCACGGCCGACCGCCGGATTCCCGATTTCCGCCGCGCCGGGAACGCCCCGCGAGTCGGCCCCGGCGCGCCGCCGGAACGTCCGGTATCAAGAAAGGGTGAAATCACCCCATAAGCCGTTAATTCTCCCGCCCCTGCTCACCGTCGACAGCTCCGACCTGGTCGCCGAGATCGAGGCCTACCTCGCCTCCTCCCCGGCCCGCCCCGAGCTGCCGTACGTCTGCCCGCTCGGCAGCGTCAGGCAGCCCTGGTACGCGGAGTACCGGCCGCCGGCCGCGACCCTGCTGGACCGCCTGCTGCGCAGGCCGCCCGCGCCCACCCGGGTCGGCATCGCCGGGCACCTCACCCTGACCTCCCGGTACCTGGCCGCGGCCGGCTGGGTGCAGGGCACCATGTGGGACGCCGAGGGCCGGGTCTGCCTGCTCGGCGCCCAGGCCGCCGTACTGGCCCACGGCTTCGGCTCCCCGGCGGACGCCCGCCGGGCCCGGATCCAGGTGATGGAGGTGCTGCACGCGGGCGGACACCCCGTCAGCTCCCCCGACGAGTACAACGACGACCCGGCCACCCGGCAGGCGGACGTCCACCGAGTGCTCGACCGGGCCGCCGCGCGCGCCCGTACACTCGGGATCTGACCCGGCCGCGACCCGAAGGAGCCCGACGATGACCGAGGCCGTTCGGAGCGATGCCGGGACCGGAGCCGTTCGGAGCAGCGCCGTCCGGGACGAGAAGAGCAGGCGCCGCCAGATGCTGGTCCGGGCGTCCATCTACATCGCCGGCACGCACCTCTTCGCCGGGTTCGTGATCCTGCTCTTCGCGCTGGGCAACCGCCACTGAGCTCGGGCTTGTCCGTCGTTGCTCCACCCGATCGGGCAGGCGTGTCCCGTGGTTCGTTCACCGACGGCCGGGCAGACTGCCCAGCGACAGGCGGAACCACGGGAACGGGACGGTGGGCGATGTCGGAGTCCGGTGCGGGCCAGCTGCCGACCATCGGGGTCGAGGAGGAGTTCCTGCTCGCCGACCGGTACAGCCGGTCGGCCGTCGGCGCGGCACCGACGGTCCTGAAGACCGCCACCGAGCTGCTCGGCGACCAGGTCGGCTGCGAGCTGTTCCCGACCATGGTGGAGACCCGGACCGTACCGGTGCACACCCTGGACCAGCTGCGCGACGAGCTGCTCCGGCTGCGCGCGGGCGTCGCCGCCGCGGCCGACCAGGCGGACTGCCGGGCGGTGGCCTCCGGCACCATGGTGATCCCCTCCGCCACCCGACTCGACGTCAGCGACCAGGACCGGTACCGGCTGATGGTCGCCGAGTACGGGCCGCTGGTCCACGGTGACCAGGGCGCGGGCGTGGCCGGGTGCCACATCCACCTCGGGGTGCCGGACCGGGAGAGCGCCGTCCAGCTGACCAACCACCTCCGGCCGTGGCTGCCGATTTTGCAGGCGATCGCCGCCAACTCGCCCTTCCACGACGGCCGGGACACCGGGTACGCGGGCTGGCGCACCCTGCGCTGGGCGCAGTTCCCGGGCGCCGGGCCGACCCCGCTGCTCGCCGACGCCGCCGAGTACGACGCACTGCTGGACCGGCTGGTCGACTCCGGCCTGCTGCTCGACCGGCGGATGGCCTACTGGCACGCCCGGCCCTCCGAGCGCTTCCCGACCGTGGAGATCCGGGTCTGCGACGTGAGCACCGACCCCGGGGTGGTCGTCCTGCTGGCCGGGCTGGCCCGGGCGCTGGCCACCGTCCTGCTGGCCGAGGCCGTCCGGGGCGTCCGGCCCCCGCAGGTGCCCGACTCGCTGCTCCGGGCCGCGCACTGGCGGGCCGCCCGGGACGGCCTGACCGGCGCCGGGGTCGACCTGACCACCGGCGCCCCCGCCCCCGCCCACGAGCTGGTCGACCGCCTGCTCCGCCGGACCGCCCCCGGCCTGGCCGCCGCCGGGGACACCACGACCGTCCACAGGCTGTGGACGGAGCTGCGCAAGCACGGCGGCGGCGCCGAGCGGCAGCGCACGGCCTACCGCCGCCGGTACGACCTGCGGGACGTGGTCGACGCGGTCACCCTGCCGCAGCACTGACCCGATCCGACGTACTTGCGTGATAGCTGTCGAAATTTTGCACATTTACATGGACTTCATGCACCGTCGCGCCTAGTCTCTCCAACGCTCGGCCGTTCCACCCACGCGACCAGCAAGGAAGTGCATCCCCCCATGCAGCCACCCCCGCTCCGCCGCCTGCGCGCCCCGCTCGCCGTGCTGACGGCCGCCGCACTGAGCTCCGCCGCCCTGCTCGGCCTGACCGCCCAGTCCGCACACGCCGCCGCCGTACCGACCCTGTCCCCGCTGGACGTCACCGGCCGGGGTGCCACCGTGCCGTTCAAGGAGCAGGAGGCCGAGTACGCGGCCACCAACGGCACCGTGATCGGCCCCGAGCGGCGCTACGGCACCCTCCCCTCGGAGGCCTCCGGTCGACAGGCCGTCACGCTCAACTCCACCGGCCAGTACGTGGAGTTCACCCTCACCGCGCCCGCCAACGCGATGAGCTTCCGGTACAGCCTGCCGGACACCGCCGACGGCAAGGGGCGGACCGCCTCGATCGACCTGCTGGTCAACGGGTCGAAGCTGAAGGACCTGCCGGTCACCTCCAAGTACGGCTGGTACTACGGGGGTTACCCGTTCAACAACAACCCCGGCGACACCAATCCGCACCACTTCTACGACGAGACCCGGACCATGTTCGGCTCCACCCTGCCCGCCGGGGCGAAGGTCCGGCTTCAGGTCT
Source organism: Kitasatospora gansuensis (assembly GCF_014203705.1). NCBI lineage: Bacteria > Bacillati > Actinomycetota > Actinomycetes > Kitasatosporales > Streptomycetaceae > Kitasatospora > Kitasatospora gansuensis. The sequence goes on along the minus strand of NZ_JACHJR010000001.1, from coordinate 4,483,454 downwards.
CCTCCACCGCGCAGTCGCCCAGCTTCACCGTCGACCTGGCCGACTTCGAGCAGGTCGCCGCCCCGATAGCCAAGCCCGCCGGGGCACTTGACGTGGTGACGGACTTCGGCGCCGACCCGAGCGGGGCCACCGACTCGACCGCGAAGTTCCAGGCGGCGGTCAACGCCGGTCAGGCGCAGGGGAAGACGGTCTTCATCCCGCAGGGGAACTTCACCCTCTACGACCACGTGGTGGTGGACGGCGTCACGCTGGCCGGGGCCGGGCCCTGGTACAGCGTGCTCGGCGGGCGCGACCCGGTGAACCGGAACCGGGCGGCCGGCATCTACGGCAAGTACGTACCCGGCGGCGGCTACGGCGGCGCGGTGCGACCGCATGAGGCGAACGGCCCGAGCCGGAACGTCACGCTCAAAGACTTCGCCATCATCGGGGACATCCAGGAGCGGATCGACGACGACCAGGTGAACGCCATCGGCGGCGCGATGAGCAACTCGGTGGTCGACAACCTGTGGATCCAGCACACCAAGGTGGCCGCCTGGATGGACGGCCCGATGGACCGCTTCACCATCCGCAACAGCCGGATCCTGGACCAGACCGCCGACGGCGTGAACTTCCACACCGGCGTCACCAACTCGTCCGTCACCAACACCTTCGTCCGCAACACCGGTGACGACGGCCTGGCCTCCTGGCCGGAGCGGGTGCCGAACGTGGGCGACAGCTTCACCCACAACACGGTCGTGCTGCCGATCCTGGCCAACAACGTCGTCACGTACGGCGGCAAGGACTTCACCATCTCGGACAACGTGATGGCGGACACCATCAGCAACGGCGGCGGCCTGCACATCGCCAACCGCTACCCGGGCGTCAGTTCGGGCTACGGCACCGCCGTCGCGGGCACCATCACCGCCGCCCGGAACACCCTGATCCGGACCGGAAACAGCGACTACAACTGGAACTTCGGGGTCGGCGCGGTCTGGTTCAGCGGCCTCAACGAGGCGATCAGCGGCGCGGCCATCAACATCACCGACAGCGACATCCTGGACAGCTCGTACGAGGCGATCCAGACCATCGAGGGCGCGGCCGGCGGGATCAGCTTCACCAACGTGAACATCGACGGCGCGGGCACCTACGCGATCCAGGCGCAGGCCAACGCGAGCATGAAGTTCACCAACGTGACGGCGAAGAACATCGCGCAGTCCGCCACCCCGACCCACAACTGCGTCGGCACCGGCTTCGTGATCACCGACGGCGGCGGCAATTCCGGCTGGTCGGGCTCGACCTGCTCGGGTGTCTGGCCCGACCCGAAGTTCACCTACGGCGGGCGGCCGTCCAACGGCACTCCGCCCTCGCCCTCGCCTTCCCCTTCACCCTCCGACTCCCCGTCCCCGTCGCCCAGTCCGTCCCCCTCGACCTCCACGCCGCCGGTCTGCGCGCCGAGCGCGACCGCGACCAGCAGCAACCAGAACTACGGCGCGGCCAACGCGATCGACGGCAACGCGGCCAGCTACTGGGAGAGCGCCAACAACGCCTTCCCGCAGTCGCTCACGGTCGACCGCTGCACCGCCGCCAACGTGAACGGCGTCCAGCTCAGGCTGCCGGCCGGCTGGGAGGCCAGGACCGAGACCCTGAGCGTCACGGGCTCCACCGACGGCACCACCTTCACCGAGCTGGCCTCCTCGCGGGGCGTCCTGCTCGACCCGGCCTCCGGCAACACCGCCACCGTCAACTTCCCTTCCACCAGCGCCCGTTGGATCCGCGTCACGGTCACCGGCAACACCGGCTGGCCCGCCGCCCAGCTCTCCGAGCTGACCGTACTCACCGGCGGCACCCCGACCACCCCGCCCACCACCACTCCCCCGAGCACCCCGCCCGCCAACCCGAACCTGCTCGCGGGCCGGACCCTCACCGCGACCAGCAGCGTGGACGTCTACGTCCCGTCCCGGGCCAACGACGGTGACCCGAACAGCTACTGGGAGAGCGCCAACAACGCCTTCCCGCAGTCGCTGAGCGCCGACCTCGGCAGCCAGTCCACCGTGGGCCGCCTGGTGCTCCGACTGCCGGCCGGGTGGGGCGCGCGGACCGAGACGCTCTCGGTGCTCACCAGCACCGACGGCAGCAGCTGGACCACCGTGAAGGCTTCGGCGGGCTACGGCTTCGACCCGGCCACCGGCAACACCGTCACGGTCAGCTTCCCCGGCGCCGCCGCCCGCCACCTGCGGCTGACCTTCACCGGCAACACCGGCTGGCCCGCCGCCCAACTCTCCGACCTCCAGGCGTACGCCTCCTGACCCACCGAGCGCGAAAGCCCTGACACCCCCTCGGGTGTCAGGGCTTTCCGACGTGCGGTCAGCCGCGCGAGCGCGGCGGCGCGGTCGAGCCGCGCACCACCAGCTCGGGCTCGAACAGCAGCTCGTCGTGGGTGATCTTGGCGCCGCCGATCTCCCCGGCCAGCAGGTCCACCGCCGCCCGGCCCATCGCCTCGATCGGCTGCCGCACGGTGGTCAGCGGCGGGTCGGTGCAGTTCATGAAGGACGAGTCGTCGTACCCGATCACCGACACGTCGTCCGGCACCGAGAGCCCGGCCCGGCGGACCGCCCGGACCGCCCCCAGCGCCAGCGGGTCGCTCGCGCAGATGATGCCGGTCACCTCCTGCCGGAGCAGCCTGGTGGTGGCCGCCTGGCCGCCCTCCAGGGTGAACAGCGCCCGCTCCACGTGCTGGTCCGGCAGCTCCAGGCCGGCCTTGGCGGCCGCCACCCGGGCCGCCGCCAGCTTGCGCTGGGACGGCACGTGGTCGCTCGGGCCGAGCACCAGGCCGATCTTCCGGTGCCCCAACTGCCGCAGGTGGCCGATGGACTGCTCCACCGCCACCGCGTCGTCGCAGGAGACCCGGGCGAAGTCCAGGCCGTCGATGGCCGCGTTCAGCAGCACGGTGGGCAGGCTGCGCTCGGCCAGCCGCTCGTAGTGCTCGTGGGCCGCGTCCGCCTGGGCGTAGAGACCGCCGAAGAAGACCACCCCGGAGACCTGCTGGGAGAGCAGCAGGTCCACGTAGTCGGCCTCGGAGACGCCGCCCGCGGTCTGGGTGCAGAGCACCGGGGTGAACCCCTGGCCGGCCAGCGCGCCGCCGACCACCTCGGCGAAGGCCGGGAAGATCGGGTTCTGCAGCTCCGGCATCACCATGCCGACCAACCGGGCCCGCTCACCGCGGAGTTGGGTGGGCCGCTCGTAGCCGAGCACGTCCAGCGCCGTCAGCACCGCCGCCCTGGTCGCCTCGGAGACGCCGGGCTTCTCGTTCAGCACCCGGCTGACCGTGGCCTCGCTGACCCCGACCTTCTGCGCCACCTGGGCAAGTCGTCGTGTCATGCCGCGAGTGTACGTCTTCGGACGCAAGGTTTTTGCGCTTTCTTGCGCGGTGGGCGACATGCTCTTTCCGGACATCACGGTCCTTTCCCGGGCAGCCGAAAGTGCCGCCGGGAGGTCAGGACTCCCGGCGGCACCGCTCTCGGTGGGTGTTACGGGGTTACGGGTTGACGGTCAGGGTGAAGGTGGAGGTGGTGTTCCGGATGTTCTGGAAGTTCCCGCTCAGCCGCAGGTTGTTGAAGACCGCGCTGCCGACCGCCGGGCCCTGACCGGCCTCGGCCGCCTCGTTGACCCAGATCCCGAAGCCCGACTTGGCGTCGTACGCGTCACCGCTCTTCTGCGCCCCGCTGATCGAGACGTTGGTGAACACGGTGTCCTTGACCGGGAACTGCGGCTGACCGCCCACGTAGTTCGTCTGGAACATGATGCCGTGGTAGGTCGGGTCGACGATGTCCACGTCGCTCACCCGGATGCCCTGGAACACCTTCGAGGCCGAGAAGACCCAGATGCCGGGGAAGGTCTGCGAGCCCCAGAAGTGGCCACCCGCCCGGACGATGGAGATGTTCTGCAGGTTGGTCGGGTCGGTCCCGAAGCCGTTCATCGGGTACCCGAAGTCCAGTGAGCTGATGGTGATGCCCGAGTAGACCAGGGTGTCGGCGATGTGGATGTTGCGGAAGGTGTTGGCGTACCCGCCGTACACCGCCACACCGGCCGCCCGCCAGGTGAGGATCGAGGTCAGGTTCTCGAAGACGTTGTTCTTCTCGTCCGCCCCGCCCGCGTCGATCGCGGAGAACAGCGCGAAGGAGTCGTCCCCGGTGGCCCGGGCCTCGTTGTTGCTGATCAGGTTGTCCGTGCTGCCGTTGGTCATGTTGATGCCGTCGGCGAAGGTGTCCCGGATCCGGGAGTTCTTGATCACCATCGAATCGGTGTTGGCGCCCCAGTACAGGCAGACCATGTGCTCGACCCAGATGTTGTCGATCACCGTGTTGGCCACGTTGGAGAAGTCGAAGACCTTGCCGGGGCCGTCGATCCGCGAGGTGTAGTTGCCGAAGTAGGCGAAGCCCGCGAAGGTCGAGCCGTTGGCGCTGGCCTCGGAGCGGAAGCCGACGTCGGTGTTGGACTGGGTGTCCGGGGCGTGGAACCGGGTGAACCAGGGGCCCGCACCGATCACCTTGACGGCCTTGCCGTAGACCTGGAACTTGCCGGCGGTCTGGTAGTCACCGGTCGGCAGGTAGACGCCGACCAGCGTGCCGGTGGTGTCCATCCGGACCTTGTCCAGGGCGTTCTGCACGTCCTGGTGGGTGAAGCCGGCCGGGACGGTGTAGTGCGCCGGGTCCGGGTTCGGGGTCGCGGTGGCCTGCTCCAGGCTGACGAAGTCGATCGCGTACTGCGAGGTGTTGCCCGCGTCCTTCTGCAGCTTGATCTTGCTGCCCGCCGGGACGGTGGTGCCGAGCAGCACGTTCGCCTCGTCGTAGATGTGCCGCGGGCCGCCCGCGCCGGGCGAGTTGCCCGGACCGGTCTCACTCCCGTACAGCCAGGCGTACTTGGAGGTCAGGTCGATGGTCTTCAGGAAACTGCCGTTGACGTACACGCTCAGCGTCGAGTTGATCCCGTCGCCGCCCGCCGCGTCCGGGATGGAGAACCGGGTGACCAGGGTGTTGGTCGGCGCCTTGGTGGTGAACTCGACCGAGGCACCGGTGGAGTTGAGCGTCACCGCACGACGGCCGCTGGCCTCGCCGGCCAGGTCGCCGACGGTCCGGTTCGGGCCGACCAGCGAGGCGCCGACGGCCAGCACGCCGTCCTCGGCCTCGTACGTGTCGTACGGCATGTTGGCGCCGCGGCCGACGAACAGCGACTGGCTGCTGGTGTTGTTGGCCTGCTTGACCGGCAGTTCGTTGGCGTCGTTGGCGATCACCGTCTGCACGGTGTACTTGCCGTTGCCCGCCGTCCAACTGCCCAGGCCGACCGGGGCGGTGGTGGCACCGGCCGCGATCGCGCCGGTGTAGGAGCCGGTCAGTGTCTTGACCACCGCACCGCTCTGGTCCGCCACGGTGAGCGTGATGCCGTGCGCACCCGCGGCCGAGGCCACCGTGCCCTGGTTCTTCAGTGCCACCGAGAAGGTGACGGCGTTGCCAGTGGCCGGGTTGCCGGGCGACCAGCTGACCGGGGCCGCCACCAGGTCCGAGCTGGCGACCTGACTGACCACCAGGGCGGCCGGGGCGGTGTAGCTGTTGTTGGTCTCGTCCCGCTCGACCACGGTGTTGGCCGGGTCGACCTTGGCGCTCACCTGGTAGCTGCCGGCGTTCTGCGCCCCGGCGTTGACCGAGACGGTGCCGGTGGCACCGGCGGCCAGCGCGCCGACCTGCGCGGTGCCGACCTTGGTCGACCCGAGGAACAGGTCCACGGCGGTGGCGGCCGAGGGCAGCGTGCCGACGTTCTTGACGGTGGCGGCCAGCGTGACGGCGTCGGTCTCCACCGGGTTGGCCGGGGTGGCGGTGGTGCCGGTGACGGTGAGGTCCGGGTTCGGCGCCGGGGTGCCGATCACCTGGAACTCGGCCACCTGGCCGCCGCCCGCACCGGAGTTGGCGGTGATCCGCAGCTGGACGTCGGCCGCGGTGGCACCGACCGGGATGGCCACCGTGTTGCCGGAGGCCGGGTCGAACGAGTAGCTCTTCGCGGCCACCAGGCTGGAGACCCCACTCGCGCCCTGGTCACGGCCGAGCACCTCGATGGTCTGGGTCCGCGCGCCCCAGGCCGCGGCCGGGTTGAGCTTGACCACCACGGAGTCCACCGCGGCGTTCGAACCGAGCTGCACCGTCAGCGTGCCGGGCTGCCCGTTGGCCTCCCAGTAGGTGGCGGTGTCGTTGTCGTTGGCGTTGGCCGCGACGAAGGTGAAGACCGAGGAGGAGGCGGTGATCGCCTTGCCCGCCGCCAGGTTGGTGCCGCCGGTGCTGCCGCTGCGCAGCACGGTGTTGCTGCTCGCCGACTGGTTGCCCGCCGCGTCCTTTGCCTTGACGTAGTACGAGACGGTGGCGCTGTCCGGCTGGCTGTCGGTGTACGTCAGCACACTGCCGCCGACACTGGTCCGCAGCACCCCGTTGGCGTACACGTCGTAGCCGGTGACACCCACGTTGTCGGTGGCGGCGTTCCAGGTCAGCTTGATCTGACCCGAACTCGGCTGACCGTACGCCAGGTTGGCGGGCACGGACGGCGCCTGGGTGTCCCCGGTCGCGCCGGTACGGGTGACGGTGTTGCTGTTCCCGGACTGGTTGCCCGCCGCGTCCTTGGCCCGGACGAAGTACGACACGGTGGCACTGTCGGGCCGGGTGTCGGTGTAGGCCAGCACGTTGCCGCCGACGCTGGTGAGCAGCTCGCCGTTGGCGAAGATGTCGTAGCCGGTGACACCCGTGTTGTCGGTGGCGGCGTCCCAGGTCAGCTTGATCTGACCCGAACTCGGCTGACCGTATGCCAGGTTGGCGGGCGCGGACGGCGCCTGGGTGTCCCCGGTGGTCGGCCCGTACGCCTCCAGCTCGGCCAGCTGGGCGGCCGGCCAGGCCGTGTTGGCGGTGACGTTCAGCCGGATGTACCGGGTGGTCGCGGTGCCGAAGTCGACGGTCACGGCGTTGCCGGTGGCCGGATCGAAGACGTAGCCGGTGGAGGTGGCCAGGTCGGTGAAGTCGGTGCCGTTGGAGCTGCCCTGGACCGCGAGCGTCTGGGTGCGCTTCTCCCAGCCCGCCGGGAGCTTGAGCACCAGCTTGTTCACCGCGACCGAGGCGCCCAGGTCGAGCTGGATCCACTGCGGCAGCGCGTTGTTGGCGCTCTCCCAGTAGCTCGACTGGGAGCCGTCGTTGGCGTTGTTCGCGGTGTAGGTCTGGCTGTAGCTGCTCGCGGTGAGGTTGCGGCCCTGGGCCAGGTTGGCGCTGGTGCCGGTCGCGCCGTGCACCTCGAGCTCGGAGATCTGGGCGGCGGGCCAGCCGGTGTTGGCGCTGATCGCCAGCCGGACGAACCGGGTGGTGGCGGCCGGGAAGCCGATCTTCACGGTGTTCGCGGCACCCGGATCGAAGCTGTAGCCCGCCGAGTTGGTCAGGGTGCTGAAACTGGTGCCGTCCGCGCTGCCCTGGACGGCCAGGGTCTCGGTGCGGCTGCCCCAGGCGGCGGGCAGCTTGAGCACCACCTCGTCCACGCTGGCGGCGGTGCCCAGGTCGACCTGGACCCACTGCGGGAGGCTGCCGTTGCTGCTCTCCCAGTAGGTGGACTGGTTGCCGTCGTTGATGTTGCCGACGGCCTGGCCGCCGGTGGAGCTGCTGGCCGCGACGGCCTTGCCGGCCGCCAGGTTGGGGCCACCGGCCGCCGAGGCGGTGGTGGGCAGCATCGGGCCCGCCAGGGCGAGCAGGCTGATGGTGGCCGCGGTGGCCACCAGCCGGGGGATCGGAGCTCGGGTTCTCACGGTTTCCTCTGTCTCGTCGTCCGAACGATGGGTGGGGGTGAGGAGTGGGGGTGAGGAGTGGGGGAACCTTGCCGGGCGGGTGGCGACCGGGCCATCAGCGGTCCCCTCAGTGGCTGCGCAGCCAGACGGCGGTGTCGGCGGGCAGCAGCCCGCCTTCGGTGAGCGGCCCGCTGGCCAGCAGGACCGGCTGCCCCGGGGGCAGCAGGACGGGCTCGGGCCCGAAGTTGACCACGCACCGGAAGTCGGTCCCGCGCCGGAACGCGAGCACCTCCGACGGGCTGCGCAGCCACTCGAACTTGTCGCCGCGCAGCGCCACTTCGGCCCGGCGCAGCCCGAGCGCGGTGCGGTAGAGGGTGAGCATCGAGTCAGCCCGGGCCGACTGGGCCTCGACCGTGAGGTCGGCCCAGTCGGCCGGCTGCGGGAGCCAGGGCTCGGCCGGAGCCTGGCTGAACCCGTACGGGGGTCGGTCGCCCGACCAGGGGAGCGGCACCCGGCAGCCGTCCCGGCCGGGGTCGGTGCCGCCGGAGCGCAGGTGCATCGGGTCCTGCAGCCGGTCCAGCGGCAGGTCCTCGACCTCGGGCAGGCCGAGCTCCTCGCCCTGGTACAGGTAGACCGCACCGGGCAGGGCCAGTGAGAGCAGGGCCGCCGCGCGGGCCCGGCGGCGGCCGAGCCCGGGGTCGGTGGGGGTGCCGAAGGTCTTGCTGGCGAAGTCGAAGCGGGTGTCCCGGCGGCCGTACCTGGTCACCGTCCGGGTCACGTCGTGGTTGCACAGCACCCAGGTGGCCGGGGCGCCGACCGGGGCGTGCAGGGCGAGCGTGCCGTCGATCGACTCGCGCAGGGCGCGGGCCTCCCAGGGGCGGGCCAGGAAGTCGAAGTTGAACGCGGTGTGCAGCTCGTCCGGCCGCAGGTAGCGGGCGAACCGTTCGGCGTCCGGCAGCCAGACCTCGCCGACCAGGATCCGCTCGCCCGGGTACTCGTCCGCGATCGCCCGCCAGGAGCGGTAGATGCCGTGCAGCTCCTCCCGGTCGGTGAACGGGTGCGGGTCGCGGCCCTTGACGAAGTCCGGCAGCGCCGGGTCCTTGGCCAGCAGCGCGGCCGAGTCGATCCGCACCCCCGCCGCGCCCCGGTCGAACCAGAACCGGAGGATCTCCTCGTGCTCCGAACGCACCAGCGGGTGCGCCCAGTTGAGGTCGGGCTGCTGGGTGGCGAACAGGTGCAGGTACCACTCGCCGTCCGGCAGCCTGGTCCACGGGCAGCCGCCGAACTCCGACACCCAGTCGTTCGGCGGCAGCTCGCCGCTCTCCCCCCGGCCGGGCCTGAAGTGGAACAGCTCGCGCTCCGGACTGCCCGGCGCCGCCGCCAACGCCCGCCGGAACCACGGATGTTGGTCCGACACGTGGTTGGGGACGATGTCCACCACGGTACGGATGCCGAGGCCGAGCGCCTCGGCGATCAGCTTCTCGGCCTCGTCCAGGGTGCCGAACAGCGGGTCGACGCCCCGGTAGTCGGCCACGTCGTAGCCGCCGTCGGCCATCGGCGAGGGGTACCAGGGGTTGAACCAGACCGCGTCGATGCCGAGTTCGGCCAGATAGGGCAGTCGGGCGCGGACCCCGGCCAGGTCTCCGGTGCCGTCACCGTCGCCGTCGGCGAAGCTGCGCGGGTACACCTGGTAGATCGCCGCGTCGCGCCACCAGTCCGGGTGCTCGGAGGGGAGCCGGGATTGCTGTCCCACGGTGGGGGTCCTTTCGGGTCGGCGCCCGTGCTCGGCTCCGGTCGGCCCTGCGGTCTCAGCCCTTCAGTCGGGCTCAGCCCTTCAGTCCGCCGGAGGTGAGCCCGGACATGATGTTGCGTTGGAAGATCAGGAAGAAGACCACGGTCGGCACCGAGGCGATCGCCAGCGCGGCGATGATCACGTTCTGCGGCACGCCCATCGAGAGCGACTTGATGCCGATGTTGAGCGTCTGGTTGGCCGGATCCGGCTGGACCAGCATCGGCCAGAGGAAGTCCTTCCAGACGTTGACCACCGCGAAGATCGACACCACCCCGAGGATCGGCCGCGACATCGGCAGCACGATCGAGCACAGCGCCCGGAACGGGGAGGCCCCGTCGATCGCGGCCGCCGCCATCAGGTCCTCCGGGATGGAGTCGAAGAACCGCTTCAGCAGGAAGATGTTGAAGGCGTTCGCCACCGTCGGCAGCCAGATCGCCCACGGCGTGTTGACCAGGTTGACGTGCAGCAGCGGCAGATCGAGCACGGTCAGGTACTGCGGCACGATCAGCACCGCCGCCGGGATCATCAGGGTCGCCAGCATCATGCCGAGGATCAGGTTCCCCAGCACCGGCCGCAGCTTGGACAGCGCGTACGCCGCCGCCACGTCGAACAACAGCTGGAGGGCGAGCGCCCCGAAGGCGTAGTACAGCGTGTTGAACAGCAGCCGCCCCATGCCGAGTTGGCGCCAGGCGGTGGCGTAGGTGTCGGGGTGCAGCTCGGCCGGGAACAACGTCGGCGGGTTCTGGATCACCTCGGCGGTGGACTTCAGCCCACCGGTCACCAGCCAGTACAGCGGCCCGAGGAAGACCACGGTGAAGCCGGCCACGGTCAGCACCAGCACGGTCCGGTACAGCAACCTGCCGCGCGGACGGTCGAGTTGGGTCTGCGAGATCAGCGTCCGGGTCAGCGGCTCGTCCATGGTCTAGTCAGCCTTCCGGGACAGGCGCACGTACAGGGCGGAGAATCCGGCCAGCACGACGAGCATGATCAGGCCGAGCGCCGAGGCGGCGCCGTAGTTGTTGAAGTTGAAGGCGTACTGGTAGACGAGGTAGACCACCGTGGTGGTGGACCCCTGCGGCCCGTTGCCGCCGGTCAGCAGGAAGGGTTCGACGAACACCTGCATGGTGGCGACCACTTGGAGCAGCAACAGCAGCGAGAGGATCAGCCGGGTCTGCGGGATGGTGACGTGCCAGACCCGGCGCCACAGGCCGGCCCCGTCCAGCTCGGCCGCCTCGTACAGCTCACCGGGGATGCCCTGCAGGGCCGCCAGGTAGATCAGCGTGGCGCCGCCCATGTTCATCCAGGTGGACGCGATCACCACCGAGAGCATCGCGGTGTCCGGCGAGTTGAGCCAGGCCGAGGTGGGCAGGTGCAGAGCGCGCAGGATGCTGTTGAACAGCCCGAAGTCCGGGTCGTAGAAGTACTTGAAGAGCAGCACCGAGGCGACCGGCGGCATCATCACCGGCAGGTACACCAGGATCCGCAGGTACGACTTGGCGTGCCGGAGCTCGTTCAGCAGCACGGCGACGAAGAACGGCACCGCGAAGCCGAGCACCAGCGCCAGCAGCGTGAACAGCAGGGTGTTCCGCCAGGCCTGCCAGAACGCCGGGTCCTGGAGCAGCTGGTCGATGTTGTCCAGCCCGACCCAACTGGTCTTCCCCCGCTTGGTCTTCTGGAAGCTCATCACCACTTCACGGACCATCGGGTACCAGGTGAAGAAGCCGAAGCAGAGCAGGGCGCCGAACAGGAAGCCGTGCGCGGTGAGGTTCTGACGGACCTTCCGCCACAGCCTTCCTTCGTGGGTGGTGGGTCTGGCCGCCTTCCCGGCGACACTGATCGCTGCCATCGCTTCGTTCTCCCGCTGGATCGTCGGTACTCCCCCGGCGGGGGCCGGCCCGGCGGCCGGCCCCCGGGGTCCGCTACTGGAGGCTGGCCAGCACCTGGTTGACCTGGGTCTCCGCGTCGGCGAGCAGCTTGGCGACGTCGGCGTTCCTGTCCGTCAGCACCGCCGAGACCGGGTTGTCCAGCACCTTGTAGATCTGCTGCGCGTTGGCCGGCTCGGTCTTGCCGGGCACCGCGACGGCCAGGTACGGCGCGTAGTTCTGCACCGGCACGGTGGCGCTGGCTGCCTTCGCCTTGTTGTCCGCTGCCAGGCTCGCGCCGGTGAAGAAGAACGGCTGCGGCAGGCCGACCGGCAGCCCGTCGGTCTTGGTCCGCGCGTAGTCGAACTGGCCCTTGCCGAGGGTCAGGTACTTGAAGTTGATCCAGGCGATGCCCGCCTTGATCTGGTCCGGGCTGGACCCCTTCTTGAACATGTAGTCGTTGCCGCCGAGCAGCGCCGCCTTGGCCCCGGGCATCGGCCCCATGCCGTACGCCTCGTAGTCGCCCTTGAGCGTCTGCACCATGTACGTGATGTCGTCCGGCGCGCCGACGTACATGCCGAGCTTGTCGGCCGCCATCTGGGTCATCAGGTCGGGCCACTTGAGGCTCTGCGCGGCGCCCATGGTGTTGTCGGTCCAGCGCATGTCGTACAGGTTCTGCAGGACCTGCTTGCCCTCGGCCGTGTTGAACGCGGCCTTCTTGCCGTCGTCGCTCACCATCTTGCCGCCCAGGCCGTACAGTTCGGCCGTGTAGTGCCAGCCGCCCTGGTTGGTCGCGCTGTACTCGCCGTACCCGTTCACCCCGTTGCCGAGCGCCGCGATCTTCTTCGCCGACTCCCGGATCTCCGCCCAGGTGGCCGGCGGCTTCTCCGGGTCGAGGCCCGCCTGCTTGAACAGCTTGCGGTTGTACAGCAGGCCCATCTTGTAGTTCGAGGTCGGCAGGCCGTAGAGCTTGCCGCCGTCCTTGAGGGTGGCCAGTACCGACGGGTCGATGTCCTTCAGCGCCGGGACGGTGGTCTCGTTGACGTACGCGCTGATGTCCTCGGCACCGTCCGCGTCCAGCACCTGGTTGAGGTCGGTGAAGTAGGTGTAGAAGACGTCGGTCTGCGTCTTGCCCTTGAGCTGGGCGGTGAACGGCGCCGCCTCCTCGCAGGGCGAGGCGTCCTTGCTCTTGATCGTCACGTTCGGGTACAGCTTGCCGAACGCCGCGACGTCCTGGTCCCACTGCTTGCGCTCCGCCGCCTTGGTCACCGGCGGCTGGCAGTCCACGCTGACGGTCACCTTCGCCGCCGGGTCCAGCGTCGCCGACCCGCTGCCCTTCGCTGCCCCGTCACCTCCGCCCGTACCACCCGAACTGCCGCAGGCGGCAAGGGACATGCTCATCCCGGCGGCCACGGCGACAACGACGGATCTACGGACGAGCCCAGTTCTGCTCATGACGGAGGAACCCTTCTGCGGGCATGGGTGGGTTGGGTGCCGCAGTGCTGAGTGCTTCTCCCGGCGGCTCCGTCACTTAACCACTGCTCGACAGATGACCACAAGATGTCGACAGGATTTCGCAAAAAGACGACTGCATTCTGCCGTAGGTGAGCCCGACAACCTTTCACCACCGCTCGCGCGTCTGTCCCTCGTGAGTCGAGAAACCGAGGACGCCGCGTACGCGGACTTCGTCGAGGCCGCCTGGCACCGACACCTGCGCACCGCGACACTGCTGACAGGCGACCGGCACCGCGCCGAAGAGCTGCTCCAGGACTGCCTGGTCAAGCTCTACGTCCGCTGGCGCCGGGCAGCCACCGACGATCCGCACGCCTACCTGCGGCGGATGCTGGCCAACAACCACGTCAGCTGGTGGCGCCGGCGGCGGCGGGAACTGCTCACCGCCGACCTGCCCGAGAGCGCCGCCCGGCCCGTGGACCCGCTCGGCGGCCGGATCGACGAGCTGGACGAACTCCAGCTCGCCCTGCGCGCACTGCCCGAACGCCAGCGCGCCGTGGTCGTCCTGCGTCACTTCGAGGACCTGTCGGAGAAGGCCACCGCCGCCGCCCTGGGCTGCTCGGTCGGCACCGTGAAGAGCCAGAACGCCCGGGCGATGGCCCGGCTGCGCACCACCCTGCTAGCGAACCAGGAGACCACGCCGTGACCGAGGACGACGGACGGATGTCGCACGCCCTGCACGCCCTGACGGACCGTCAGGTGCCCACCGGGCCCGTACCGTTGGCGCAGCTGCTGCGCCGCGGCCGACGCGCCCGACGCCTGCGGACCCTCACCGGCACCGCCGCCGGAGCGGGCGGCCTCGCCCTGGTCTGCGCGGCGACCCTCGCCCTCGTCCCCGGCACCACGGTCCAGCCACCCCCGCCCTCGGCCGCCCGGAGCGCACCGGCCACGCCGTCGGCCGCGCCGTCGGTTGTGGCGACCACCGCCACACCTCCGGTGCCGGCGAGTACGGCCCAGCTCCTGGAACTGCTCCGCTCGAAGCTGCCCACCAACCTGCAGCTGAGCAACCCCTGGCAGCTCGACCGTACTTCGGGGTTCCCCTTCAAGCAGTTGACGGCCGCCTACACCGCGTCGGACGGCACCGGCACGGGCACCGTCAGGATCGAGGTCGGCCGCACGCGCCCGTCAGCGGACGGGACGGTACGTCCCGCCCCGTGCGACATCCCGGGATGCACCGTCACCACGCAGCCCGACGGTGCCTTCCTGACGCTCTACCTGCCCCCCCGAGCCGCAGGTGGCGAACAGGACTGGCAGGCCACCCTGCTACGACCCGACGGGACCCTGGTGCTGATCAGTGCCGGCAACATCCCGGGCCCGGGGTCCGACCGGAAGACGCCCTACCCGAACCCGCCGCTGCTGACCGGGGCGCAGCTGTCCGCCCTCGCCCTCGACCCGGTCTGGGGCCAGGTGGCGGCCGCCCTGCCCGCCGCCTCCTGACCCTCGCCTTCCGGCCCTCGCCTCACAGCTCCGGCGTCAGGTGCCGGCGGCCGGCGATCTGCTCGAAGATCAGGTTGGTCCGGGTCTGGGCCACCGCCGGGTGGGTGGTGAGGTGGTCCACCACGAAGTCGCGCAGCGCGTCGGGGTGCGCGAGCGCGACATGCAGCAGGTAGTCGTCCGAACCGGCCATGTGGAACACCGCCACCACACCCGGCATGTCGGGAGCCGTGTCGCGGAAACTCTCGTTCTGCTCCCGGGTGTGCGCCCGGAGCCGGACCGAGATCATCGCCTGCAACGGCAGCCCGATCGCGGCGGGCGCGATCTCCGCCCGGAACCCGCGGATCACCCCACGCTCGCGCAGCGCCCGCACCCGGGCCAGACAGGTCGACGGGGCTATCCCCACCGCCTCGGCGAGCGCGTTGTTCGGCGTGCGGGCGTTGTCGACCAGGATCCGCAGGATGGCGCGGTCCACGTCGTCGAGGGGCGCCCGGTGGGCGTGAGAATAGTTCGGCACAGCGCACAGGTTCGCCCACCGTTCCGACGATCCACAAGGTTTCGGCGGCTGATTCCGAATCTTGTTCGGACGGCTTCCCCCGTCACCGTCACAGGTTCCATCCTGAGCTCCCATGAGCCGAACCCTCCTCGACGGACCCGCCCTCCTCCCCGCCCAGGCCCCGACCGAGGAGCCGGACTCCGCCGACTTCGCCCTGCCCACCGCCGGCCTGAGCGACGGACAGCGCCTGCGCGCCCTCGACCGGCTGGACGGCTACCTGACCAGGAAGCGCCGCAACCTGCTCGGCTACCAGGCCACCCAGGAGATGGGCGGCTGCGCCTTCGACCTCGGCCGGTTCATGCAGCACAACATCAACAACCTCGGCGACCCGTTCCAGAGCGGCGGCTACAAGCCGAACACCAAGGTCGTCGAACGTGCGGTGCTCGACTACTACGCCGCCCTCTGGCACGCGAACGGACCGCACGACCCGGCCGACCCGGAGTCGTACTGGGGCTACGTCCTCTCCATGGGCTCGACCGAGGGCAACATGTACGCGCTCTGGAACGCCCGCGACTACCTGACCGGCAAAGAACTCATCCAGCCTTCCACCTCCTCCCTCCCACCTGCCCCCGTCAACCCCAACTCCCGCCACCCGGTGGCGTTCTACTCCGAGGACACTCACTATTCCTTCGCCAAGGCGGTCCGCGTCCTGGGCGTCGACACCTTCCACGCGGTGGGCACCGAGCAGTACCCCGGCGAGTGCCCGCTCGACCGGGACTGGCCCACCGAAGTCCCCTCCCGCAGCGGCCCCTCCGGCCACTCCTGGGACGGCACCGGCGAGATCGACATCGACGCCCTGGTCGTCCTGGTCGAGTTCTTCGCCGCCAAGGGCCACCCGATCTTCATCAGCCTGAACCTCGGCAGCACCTTCAAGGGCGCCCACGACGACGTCCGCACCGCCTGCGAACGCCTGCTCCCGGTCTTCGAACGCCACGGCCTGATCCAGGGTCAGGTCACCCACGGCCGCGACCCGCACACCGGCGAACCCCTGACCGACCTGCGCCGCCGCTTCTGGATCCACGTCGACGGCGCCCTCGGCGCCGGCTACGCCCCGTTCGTCCGGATGGCCACCGCGGACCCCACCCACGGCTGGACCCCCGACACCGACCTCCCCGAGTTCGACTTCGGCCTCACCCTCCCCACCCGCGAGCACGGCGACCTCGACATGGTCTCCTCCATCGCCATGAGCGGCCACAAGTGGCCCGGCGCCCCCTGGCCCTGCGGCATCTACATGACCAAGGTCAAGTACCAGATCACCCCGCCGTCCCAACCCGACTACACCGGCGCCCCCGACACCACCTTCGCCGGCTCACGCAACGGCTTCTCCCCCCTGATCCTCTGGGACCACCTCTCCCGCCACTCCCACCAGGACCAGATAGACCGCATCCGCCGAGCCCAACACCTCGCCGCCTACCTGGAACACCAACTCCACGCCCTGGAGCTCTCCCACAACCTCACCCTTTGGCCCGCCCGCACCCCGGGCGCCATCACCGTCCGCTTCCGCACCCCCAGCCCCGCCCTGGTAGAGAAGTGGTCCCTCTCCTCCCAGGACGTCCTCACCACCCCCGGCGACGAATCCACCCGCCGCAGCTACGCCCACGTCTTCCTGATGTCCTCCGTCGACCGCCCCAAGCTCGACGCCCTCCTCCACGACCTGGCCCACGACCGGGTCATCCTCGGCGCCGCGTCCGCGGAAGGCTGACCGACCGGCCACAGTCCCCTCCGAACTGCCCGGATCTGCCCGGGACACGCATCATGTAAGTGGCGGACATGTTCCGATCCCCTGCCCCTTCCCGAAGGGTGCGTGTCATGGCCTACCGCTTCAATCCACCGCCGTCGTGGCCGCAGCCACCACCCGGGTGGGTACCTCCACAGGGGTGGCAACCCGACCCGGCACTGCCTCCGGCACCCCCTGGCTGGAAGTGGTGGACGGAACTCCCCGATGGCTCGGAGGCCGCATCTGCGTCCCGTCCCAGCGAGCCTCCAGCTGCGACGGGTGCAGCCGGCAACCCGTTCGGGCGGCGCCGTAGGCAGGCCGAAGCCGACGCCGAGCAGGTGCGCACCGAGAACGCCCGGCTGACGGCGGAGGTGGAGAGCCTGCAGGCCCAACTGACCCGGCTCTGGGGACTCGACGCCGTCCAGCTGGCAGCCGAGACCGAGAGGCTCCGATCCGTTCATCAGCGGCTGAGCGAGCAAACCGCGCTGGAACGAGCGGCATGGGCAGCCGACGCAGCCTGTCAGGACGATCTGCTGCTGGAGAAGACCGAAAGGGCCTCGGAGCAGCTCGGTTCGGAACTGGCCTCAGCACGGCACCAGCGGGACGAGGCGCTGCGGGAGGCCGAACAGGCCGAACGACAACTCCGGCACGCACGGCAGGGCATCGTCCTCACGGAAGATGTGGCGATGCTTCAGGAAGTCGGGATCTACGCGTATCGGCACCGGCTGGAGGACGCGGTCGCGTACAAAGCCGTGCTCGCGGACCTGAAGGACTCCGTCAGCACGATGGCACGGAGCGGACAGGCCGTGCTGTCCGCCACCAACTGGCAGGTCAACGGGTCCGTCGCCGAGGGCCGCAAGATGGTGCGGGACTTCTCCAAGCTGCTGCTGCGTGCATACAACGCTGAAGTCGACTACGCAGTACGGAGCATGCGCCCGCACCGGCTGGAGTCCCTGGTCGACCGGCTGGAGAAGTCCCGGCAGACCATCGCCCGGCTCGGCGCGACCATGCAGATCCGGATCAGCGACCCGTACCACCGCCTGCGGGTACGCGAGTTGGAGCTGACGGCTGACTACCTCGCCAAGCAGGAGGCGGAGAAAGAGTACCGCCGGGAGTTGCGCGCACAGCAGCGCGAGGAGGAGGCACTGAACCGCGAGATCGAACGCGAGCGGGCCCGGCTGGACAAGGAGCGCAGCCACCACCTGAGCGCCCTCCAGCGACTACGTGCCTCCGGTGCACTGGCGAATCCGGCATCCATCGACGACCTAGAGTCCAAACTCGCCGAGATCGACGCTGCCCTCCAGGCCGTCGACTACCGGGAGGCGAACATCCGGGCCGGCTACGTCTATGTGATCTCCAACATCGGCGCCTTCGGCGAGCACATGGTGAAGATCGGGATGACCCGGCGGCTGGAACCCATGGACCGGGTGAACGAGCTGGGCGACGCATCGGTCCCGTTCCGCTTCGACGTACACGCGCTGATCTTCAGCGCGGATGCCGTGGGCCTAGAACGCCGCCTGCACCAGGAGTTCGATGCCAGCAGGGTGAACCGCATCAACCTGCGCCGAGAGTTCTTCTACGTCACCCCCGCCGAAGTCCGCACCGCCCTGGAACGCTTCGCCGGCGAGCACCTGCTGGAGTTCCACGAGGAGGCCGATGCCCCCGAGTGGAGAGCGAGCGGCGCGGCCTAGGACGCGGCCTCGCCTCTGGCGCAGTGCCTGCCGCTGCCCTTCGGGCCAACTCCTATGCTGGGCAACATGCGTAAGGGAGAGTTCACGCGCGAGTCAGTCCTCAAAGCCATCGATGAATACGACCGCGTGGGCCAGGAGACCTTCCTGACCACATACGGTTACCGTCCGGCTCGGGACTACCTTCTCGTCCATGACGCCAAGGAGTATGACTCGAAGGCGATTGCCGGGGTAGCCCACCGATACGAGTACGGCCAGGCCCTAGGACCGCACGCCTTTCATGGCGGCCTCCAGGAAGCCGTGGCGTGGCTTAAGCGGGCCGGATTTGAGGTGAAGTCAATCCGAAACCCCGACTGGGTCTGGGACGAGATCCTGCTGGCTTGCGCCATCACGGCAGACAACGGCTGGAAGGGGCTGGGTGCGACAGACCCGCGCGTGATCGAGGTTTCTGAGTTGCTTCAACTCATGCCAATCCACGATCTATCCTCCCGGAACGACACCTTCCGCAACAACAACGGCGTAGCGCGCAAGACCTTCGACATCGCCACTCACCATCCGGACTACACAGGTAAGCCCACCAACGGCGGCGCGAGGGACGTTGCGGTCCTCAAAGCCTTCCTGGACAGCCCGCTCGAGATGGCCGCCGCCGCGGAACTCGTCCGAGCAGGCATCCTGAGCGGGGAACTGCGAGAGCTGCCGCCAGCCGACGAGGAAGCCGACGAGTTCGACGCTCCAGAGGGCCGCCTCTTGGTCCGCAAGCACTTCGCCCGTGAGCGCAACCGTGGGCTTCGCCAACGGAAGATCAACGCAGTGCTTGGCCAGGGTTCCCGACTCGCCTGCGAAGTCTGCGACTTCGACTTCCAACGCGCATACGGCGACCGCGGCATGGGATACATCGAGTGCCACCATGTAGTCCCCCTGCATGAAGCAGGAGAAGGGCGTACGAAGCTCTCAGACCTGGCTCTGATCTGCGCGAACTGCCACCGCATGGTCCACCGCCGCGCGCCATGGCCTACGCCACAGGAGCTTCGAGCCCTGATGGCCCGCCAGCGTCCATAGTCACAGCCATCACCGCTCGAGCAACGACGAAGGGCCAGCTCCCCGGGGTCACCCCGGGGAGCTGGCCCTTCGGGCGTCTCGCGACGCTTCGAATCCGGAGCCCCCTGTCGGGTTCGAACCGACGACCCCCGCTTTACAAGAGCGGTGCTCTGGCCAACTGAGCTAAGGAGGCGCGGTGACCGTCCGCGGCGAGGCCACGGCGGCACCAGTGGGCAGTGTACCGGGCGGGGGTGCCCTGATGGGGAGGGATATCGATCACCGAACTACAGGCCCGTGATCGGACTGATGCCGAAATCGGCCGCCCGGAGGGCTGACAATCCGACGATCCGCCGGGTACCGTCGCGAGAAGTCGTCGCGGTGGTGGTTCAGACCACTGACCGGGGCGGCGGACGACAACCCAACCTTTACTCGGATCGTCCGGCACGTTCCTGCCGGTGAAGGAGTGCAAGAACCATGGCTTCTGTCACGTTCGACAAGGCGACCCGGCTGTACCCCGGCGGCACCAAGCCCGCCGTGGACGCCCTGGAGCTGCACGTCGAGGACGGCGAGTTCCTCGTCCTGGTCGGCCCCTCCGGCTGTGGCAAGTCCACCAGCCTCCGGATGCTCGCGGGCCTGGAGGACGTCAACGGCGGTGCGATCCGCATCGGCGACCGCGACGTCACCCACCTGCCGCCGAAGGACCGGGACATCGCGATGGTGTTCCAGAACTACGCGCTCTACCCGCACATGACCGTCGCGGACAACATGGGCTTCGCGCTCAAGATCGCCGGCGTGAACAAGGCCGAGATCCGCGCCAAGGTCGAGGAGGCCGCGAAGATCCTCGACCTGACCGACTACCTGGACCGCAAGCCGAAGGCGCTCTCCGGTGGTCAGCGTCAGCGTGTCGCGATGGGCCGCGCGATCGTCCGCGAGCCGCAGGTCTTCCTGATGGACGAGCCGCTCTCGAACCTGGACGCCAAGCTCCGCGTCTCGACCCGTACCCAGATCGCGTCGCTCCAGCGCCGCCTGGGCATCACCACCGTCTACGTGACCCACGACCAGGTCGAGGCCATGACCATGGGCGACCGCGTCGCGGTGCTCAAGGACGGTCTGCTGCAGCAGGTCGACAGCCCGCGCAACATGTACGACCGCCCGGCCAACCTCTTCGTGGCCGGCTTCATCGGCTCGCCCGCGATGAACCTGGTCGACGTCCCGCTGGTGGACGGCGGCGTGAAGTTCGGCGGCTCGGTCATCAACATCTCCCGTGACGAGCTGGCCGGCGCCGGCACCGACAAGAGCGTGACCGTCGGCATCCGTCCGGAGCACTTCGAGATCGTCCCGGCGGGCGGCATCGAGGGCGTCGCGGTGACCGTGAACGTGGTCGAGGAGCTCGGCGCGGACGGCTTCGTCTACGGCACCACCAAGATCGGTGGCGACGACAAGGACATCGTCGTGCGCGTGCACGGCCGCCAGATCCCGGCGAAGGGCGAGACCATCCACGTGGTCCCGACCGGCGGCGAGACCCACGTCTTCAACACCACCACCGGTGCCCGCCTGAGCGCCTGACAACCAGTCTGACGACCCGTCGGCGCCCATTGAGCGTCTGACGACTTGTCGACATCACGAACCCCCGACCGGGGCCTCACCGGTCGGGGGTTCGGTCGTCCGTGCGCCGTGCGTCAACCGGACGGCGGGACGAAACAGGACACGCGTCACTCATTGGGGTAACGGAGGGCGACCTCGACCCCACACACCGCTACGCTCCTGACCGTGAAGCAGCTCGTGCGCCGCATCGGCCAGACCGTTGCCCTGACCCTGCCCGTGATCCTGGTGACCACCGGGACGCTCGCCGTCACCCGCGTCCCCTGGGCGCCACCGACCGGCCTCGACCAGCAGGTGGTGGCCGCCTCCAGTGGAGACGGCACCATCGGCCGCACCGCCACCGCCACCAACACGCAGGGCATGGCCCCGCAGGACGCCCTCCGGGTCGACCTGATGGACGAGCTGCGCACCCACAACCCGGGCACCGCGCTCGACCTGCTGGAGCGCACCATGCGGGAGAAGCCCGCGCTCACCCCGTACTGCAGCACGCTGGCCGCCGACCTCGGCAAGGCCGCCGTGCGCAAGTACCAGGGCGACGCGCAGCGGGCCCGCTCGTTCGCCCGCCCGGTCTGCGACGGCTCGTTCGCGGCGGGCGTGGTCGGCTAAGCCCCACCGCGGGCCGCGCGGCCCGCGGCCCGTACGGTCACGCCGGCCGCCCTAGAGTGCTGTCATGACCGCTGACTCGACCGCATCGCACCCGCACTCCCCCGCCGTGACCCAGGCCGTCATCCTGGCGGGCGGGCAGGGTTCGCGGCTGCGCCCGTACACCGACGACCGGCCCAAGCCGCTGGTCGAGATCCCGGGTACCGGGATGCCCATCCTCGGCCACCAGCTCGGCTGGCTCGCCGCCGAGGGGGTGACCGATGTGGTGATCTCCTGCGGGCACCTCGCCGAGGTGCTCCAGGAGTGGCTCGACCAGGCCGACCTGCCGCTCGCCGTCAGCACCGTGGTGGAGACCGTCCCGCTCGGCCGCGGCGGCGGCCTGAAGCACGCGGCCAAGGCGCTCCCCCGGCCCGCCGAACCCTGGTACGCCACCAACGGCGACATCTGGACCAGGTTCAGCCTGCGCGACATGGCCGCCTTCCACCACGAGCGGGACGCCGTCGCGACGCTCGCGCTGGCCCGGCCGCGGATCCCGTGGGGCGCGGTGGAGACCGACCAGTTCGGCAACGTGCTGGACTTCATCGAGGCGCCGCCCTCGCCCTTCCTGATCAACGCCGGGCTGTACGTCTTCGCGCCGGGCTTCCAGGAGCTGCTGCCGGACGTCGGCGACCACGAGCGCACCACTTTCCCCCAACTCGCCCGCAGCAAGCGGCTGGCGGGCTACCAGCTGCCGCAGGGGTGCTACTGGCGGGCGATCGACACCGCGAAGGACCTCACCGAGGCGGCCAAGGAGCTGGCGGCGACGGCATCCTGACGAAGGAAAACCAGAAGCGCGGTGGACCGTACCAACCGGCCCACCGCGCTTCCGCGTGTTCAGCTCAGGCGTCCACCCCGGCCGGGCCCGAGCCCGAGCCCGAGCCCATCCCGACCAGCAGCGGAGCGCCGAGCACCCCGCCCAGCAGCCCGCTCGAACTGCTGCTGCTGGCCGGCCTGGGCGCGGTCCCGCCCGCGCCGGCGCTTCCGCCGGAACCGGTACCGGCGGTGCTGCCCTTGCCCGACGGCACCGGGGCGACCGACCCGGACTCCGACTTGGTCGAGCGGGGCTTGCCGCTGCCGCTCTTGCTGGGCGAGGGGGTCGGGGTCGGTGCGGGGGTCTTCGGCGCCGGACCGGCCGGGGCCGGCGTCGGCGAGGGGCCGTTGCCGGGCCACATCGGCGAACCGAAGTCGGTCGGCGGCTTGGCCGGGGCCGGGTCGGTACGGCCGCCGGTACGGACCGCCGCGCCGAGCATGGAGCCGAGCAGCAGGGTCAGCCCGACCACCACGGCGGTCACCACGCCGCTGCGGCGCAGGATCCGCCGCCGCAGCGCGGCCGGGGCCGAGGAGCCGTACCGGCGCCAGGCCTCCAGCGCGATCCGGCCGTCCAGCGAGCCGAACGGTGCCCCGGCGATCAGCAGCGGGCTCCAGGCGGCCAGGAAGATCAGGTCGGGGGTGTCGTAGACCGGCACCGCCCGCCAGCTGACCGTGAACAGCAGCGCGGCCGAGAGCGCCATCGCCATGCCGGCCGCGGCCCGCTGCCAGAGCCCGAGGATCGACAGCACGCCGACCACGATCTGGATGAACGCGACCGCGAGCCCGGAGCCCACCGGGTGGGCCATCGCGAAGTCCAGCAGCGGCTGCGCGACCCCCCACGGGTGCAGCGAGGCGAGCCAGCGCATCATCGAGCCGCGGTCGCCGCCGTCGAAGTACACCGGGTCGCAGAGCTTGCTGAACCCGGCGTAGACCGAGAGCGAGCCGAGCACGATCCGCAGCGGCAGCAGCACCAGGCCGAGGTCGACCTTGCGGCCCGGGTACCAGGCGTGCCGGGAGTCGGCGCCGGTCGCCGAGACCTCGGGCAGTTCGCCCGCCGGGGCCCAGCTCTCCACCGGCTCCGGCTCCGGCGGCCTGGCCGGGCTCTGCCGGTACGCCCGGAGCTGCTCGGTGGCCTCGCCGCCGACCGGCCCGGCCGGGGCCGGCACGGTGTTGAGCCGGACCGCCTCCAGCAGCTGGGTGGCCGCCAGGTCGCCGGGGGCCGCCTGGCCCGTCCAGGTGACGGCGGTGACCCGCCCCTTGCGCCGGCCCGGGGCGGCACCAGCCACCACCGCGCCGGCCGCACCGGCCAGCGCCGGGACCGGCACGCCGCCGACCACGACCTGGGGGGTGACCATCGGCCGTGGGGTGAAGGCCGCCATCGAGTACGGGTCGCCGAAGGCCGCGCCCGCCGGGGCGTCGATCAGCGGGGCCACCGGGGCGGCCAGCCGGACCCGGAAGCTGGCCTGG
Organism: Kitasatospora gansuensis; assembly: GCF_014203705.1. Lineage (NCBI taxonomy): Bacteria > Bacillati > Actinomycetota > Actinomycetes > Kitasatosporales > Streptomycetaceae > Kitasatospora > Kitasatospora gansuensis. The sequence goes on along the minus strand of NZ_JACHJR010000001.1, from coordinate 4,459,554 downwards.
GTACTGCTGAGCCGAGCCGGGTCGGACGGCACCTTGACCGTGTTGAGGCCGGGGCCGGCATCTATTCCCGCCATGCCGCCCGGGGCAGGGCGCCGAGGTGTTCTGGTGTCCACACCCGTCTAACCGGGTGACGGCCGGTTAGGACACTCTCCCGGGTGGATTCCTGACGCCGATTGAAGTGATCATGAGTAAACCGACCGGGCCTGACCAGGCCCGATCGGTTCACTACGACAAATGAGCGTCAGGTTCCGGTGTTTCAGGCGCCCTTGGCCCGCAGCCGGGCCGCCTCGTAGAGCACGATGCCCGCCGCGACACCGGCGTTCAGCGACTCGGTCGCACCCGGCATCGGGATCCGCACTCGGATGTCACAGGTCTCCGAGACCAGCCGGGAGAGGCCCTTGCCCTCGCTGCCGGCCACGATCACGACCGGGCCGGTGAGCGCCGCCAGATCGCCGATCTCAGCCTCGCCGTCGGCCGCCAGGCCGACCACCAGCAGACCGGCCTTCTGGTACGCCTCCAGCGCGCGGGTCATGTTGGTGGCGCGCGCCACGGGCAGTCGCGCTGCGGCGCCCGAGGAGGTCTTCCACGCCCCGGCGGTCATGCCGGCGGCCCGGCGCTCCGGGATCACCACGCCGTGCGCCCCGAAGGCGGCGGCGGAACGGACCACGGCGCCCAGGTTGCGGGAGTCGGTGACCCCGTCCAGCGCGATCACCAGCGGGTCCTCGCCGTTGTCGGCGGCGTCCGCCAGCAGGTCCTCCGGGTGCGCGTACTCGTACGGCGGGACCTGGAGCACCATGCCCTGGTGGTTCATCCCACCGGTCATGTTGTCGAGCTGGACGCGCGGCGCCTCCATCAGCGGCACACCGCGCTCGGTGGCGGCTTGCAGCGCCTCGCGCACCCGGTCGTCGGTGTCGATGAACTGCAGCACGTACAGCGCGGTGGCGGGCACCCCGCCGCGCAGCGCCTCGACCACCGAGTTACGGCCGAAGACCAGCTCGGCCGCGCCCGAACCGCCACGGCCGCCACGGCCGCTCGCGCCGGCCCGGCGCATGCCGGCCCGCGACTTGGCGTCCATCTCGCGCTTCACGGCGGCGTTGGCCTGCCGCTGCTTGATGTGACCCTTGCGGGCCGAGGCGGGCGGGGTCGGGCCCTTGCCCTGGAGCGCCTTCCGGCTGTGCCCGCCGGTGCCGACACTCGCGCCCTTCTTCGAGTCGGGGTTGCGTCGGTTCCTGCGCTGGCTGTTGCCGGCCATGGCTGTACTTCCCTTGTCTGTCTCGCACGCCCCGGCGGCGACCGCCGACGGCATGCTCTGCGTCATGCGGATGGGCCGTACCGGTCCGGTACGGCCCACCCTCACCCCGGTGAGCGGGGTTACTGGTTGTTGAGCGTCCAGCGTGAGCCGGTCGGTCCGTCCTCGATGGACAGACCCGCCAGCACGAGCTGGTCGCGGATCGCGTCCGCGGTCGCGAAGTCCTTGCGGCCCCGGGCGGCCTGCCGCTGCTCCAGCACCAGCTGGACCAGCGAGTCGACCACCCCGTGCAGGTCGTCGCCGCGTTCGGCGCCGGCCCAGTGGTCGTCGAGCGGGTCGAGACCCAGTACACCGAGCATCGCACGGACCTCGGCCAGCCGCGCCACCGCGTTCTCCTTGTCGTCCGCGGTCAGGGCACTGTTGCCCTGGCGGACGGCGGTGTGCACGACGGCCAGCGCCTGCGGCACACCGAGGTCGTCGTCCATCGCCTCGGCGAAGGCCAGCGGCACCTCGGGCGCCGCGTCCACCGGACCGCAGCGCTCGATCACCCGCTGGATGAAGCCCTCGATCCGGCCGAAACCGGTCTCGGCCTCCCGGATCGACTCCTCGCTGTACTCGATCATCGAGCGGTAGTGCGGCCCGGCCAGGTAGTACCGGAGCACGATCGGACGCCAGCGCTGGAGCATCTCGGAGATCAGCACCGAGTTGCCGAGCGACTTCGACATCTTCTCGCCGCTCATGGTGACCCAGGCGTTGTGCACCCAGAAGTTGGCGAAGTCGTCGCCGAACGCCTTCGACTGGGCGATCTCGTTCTCGTGGTGCGGGAAGATCAGGTCGAGCCCGCCGCCGTGGATGTCGAAGGCCTTGCCCAGGTACTTGTGCGCCATCGCCGAGCACTCCAGGTGCCAGCCGGGACGGCCGCGGCCCCACGGGGTCTCCCAGCTGGGCTCACCCTCCTTGGACCGCTTCCACATCGCGAAGTCGCGCGGGTCCCGCTTGCCGGTCTCGCCGGTGCTCTCCGGCTGCCGGAGGTTGTCCAGCTCCTGGTTGGAGAGCGCCAGGTACTCGGGGTACGTGGTCACCGCGAAGTAGACGTTGCCCTCGGACTCGTAGGCGTGGCCCTTCGTGATGAGCGTCTGCATCATCTCGATCATCTCGGGCACGTGGCCGGTGGCCCGCGGCTCCGCCGACGGCGGCAGGCAGCCCAGGGCCGCGTAACCCTCGTTGAAGGCACGCTCGTTGGTGTACGCGATCTGCCACCACGGGGTGCCGAGCTCGCGCTCCTTCTGGATCACCTTGTCGTCGATGTCCGTGACGTTGCGGACGAAGGTGACCTGGTAGCCGCGGTAGCCGAACCACCGGCGCATCACGTCGAAGTTGAGGTTGGACCGGATGTGTCCGATGTGCGGGGGCGCCTGGACGGTCGCGCCACACAGGTACATGGAGACACAGCCCGGTACAAGCGGGACGAAGTCGCGTACCTGGCGGGTGCTGGTGTCGTACAGGCGAAGGCTCACAGCGTCAAGCGTAGTGGGCGGCGGGGGGTGCCCCGCCACCTTTCGCCCACGCGGACGTCAACTGCGCCGGGTTCAGGCGTTGCCGACCGCCTTGCGGGGCGACAGCCGGACCACCACCCGGATGTCCTCCGGGCCGTCGTTGCGGTAGTCGTGGCCGAGGTACTTCCGGCACAGCTCGTCGATCAGCTCCCGGCCGCCCTCCCTGGTCATGGTCACCTCGCCGCGCAGTTCCAGGTAGCGGTACGGGTGGTCCGGCGGGTTGACGAGCAGGCTGATCCGCGGGTCCCGGACCATGTTGAGGTGCTTGCGACGGCCCTCGACGGTGGAGAACAGCACGTCGTCACCGTCCCGCTTGATCCAGACCACCGAGGACTGCGGGCTGCCGTCCGGCTGGACGGTCGAGACGGTGACGAAGGACTTGGCGTCGAACAGCGCCTTGGCCTGGTCGGAGAGCTGGACGGCCATGCGGGGCCCCTTCCGTCGGTACGCCCGGTTTCACCGGCCACGCTAGTGAACCGGGCGTCACCCACGGGAACTGAACACCCGTCAGGCCACCGAACGGGCTAAGCCCGGTACACCAGCGCGGTGGCGATCGCCGCCAGTCCCTCGGCCCGGCCGGTCAGGCCCAGGCCGTCGGTGGTGGTGCCGGAGACCGAGACCGGCGCGCCGACCGCCGCCGAGAGCGCGGCCTGCGCCTCGGCCCGGCGCTTGCCGATCTTCGGGCGGACGCCGATCACCTGGACCGCGACGTTGCCGATCTCGAAGCCCGCCGCCCGGACGATCCGGGCCGCCTCGGCGAGCAGTGTGACGCCGGAGGCGCCTGACCACTCGGGGCGGTCGGTGCCGAAGTGCGCGCCCAGGTCGCCCACCCCGGCCGCCGAGAACAGCGCGTCGCAGGCGGCGTGCGCCGCCACGTCCGCGTCGGAGTGCCCGGCCAGCCCGAACTCGGCGTCCGGCCAGTCAAGCCCGGCCACCCGGAGCGGGCGGCCGACCTCGAAGGCGTGCACGTCGGTGCCGATCCCGACCAGCGGGATCAGCGGAGCGTCAGAAGCCATCGGAGGCCCTCCTCCGGGCGAGTACGGCCTCGGCCAGCACCAGGTCCAGCGGGCGGGTCACCTTGAACGCCTCCTCGTGGCCCGGCACCACGACCACCCGGCCGCCGAACCGCTCCACCAGACCGGCGTCGTCGGTCACCGCCACCGGCTCGGTGAGCGCGCGCTCGTGCGCGGCGGCCAGCACGTCCCGACGGAAGCCCTGCGGCGTCTGAACCGCCCGCAGCGCCGAACGGTCGGGCGTGTCCAGCACCGGCTCCGGGCGGCCACCGCTCTGCGGCTCGACCAGCTTCACGGTGTCGGCCAGCGGCACCGCCGGCACCACCGCCTCGGCCCCGGCCCGGACGGCCGCGGCGACCGCGTCCACCACCTCGACCGGGACCAGCGGCCGGGCGGCGTCGTGCACCAGCACGATGCCGACCTCGGCCGGGATCGCGGCCAGGCCGAGCCGGACCGACTCCTGCCGGGTGTCACCCCCGGCCACCACCCGGATGTCCTTGCCGTCCAGCCCGTGGCTGTCCAGCAGGGCGATCACCTCGGCCACCCCTTCCGCCGGGGCCGCCACCACCACCAGGCCGACCGCCCGGCTGCGCGCCAGCGCCCGGACCGCGTGCACCAGCAGGGGCACCCCGCCGAGCTCGCGCAGGGCCTTCGGGGCTCCGGGGCCGAGCCGCTCGCCCCGCCCGGCGGCGGGGACCACGGCTGCTGCGACTGCTGCTGTGCCGTTCAGGGTTTCGCTCCTTCGGCGCTGTGCCGGTTCTTCCAAGTTTCGCGGTCAGGTTTCGCGCCTTCGGCGCGATGGGTATGGCCCTGGCGAACACCCGGCGGTGCCTCGGTCCCTTCCGAAAGCACCGGGCTCCGTCAGGCCGTTCGGACCACCGCCCGGGTACGCCACCGGCGCCCGGGTACGCCGAAGCGCCCGAGGTGCCGGGTGACCACCCGGGTCACGTACGTGACCATGGTGACGCACCGGCATCGGGCGCTTCGACATGCGGGGGGCTGTACTACGAGGCCAGGACCTCGTCGAGCAGCGTCTCCGCCTTGTCCTCGTTGGTGTTCTCCGCGAGTGCGAGCTCGCTGACCAGGATCTGGCGCGCCTTGGCGAGCATCCGCTTCTCTCCGGCCGAGAGACCGCGCTCACGCTCGCGACGCCACAGGTCGCGGACGACCTCGGCCACCTTGATCACATCGCCGGAGGCGAGCTTCTCGAGGTTCGCCTTGTACCGGCGCGACCAGTTGGTCGGCTCCTCGGTGTACGGTGCCCGCAGCACCTCGAACACCCGGTCCAGGCCTTCCTGACCGACTACGTCGCGCACACCGACGAACTCCGCGTTCTCCGCGGGCACGCGCAGCGTCAAGTCTCCCTGCTGCACCTTCAGCACCAGGTAGGTCTTGTCCACACCTTTGATCTGGCGAATCTCGATGGCCTCGATCAGCGCAGCCCCGTGATGGGGGTAGACCACCGTGTCGCCAACCTTGAACGTCATGTGACAGGGCCCCTTCCGTGGCTTACCAGAATAACATGGTTCTCGGCCCACCCGAAGGGCGTTTTCGCAGGTCAGAGCCGGTCTCGGGGCTTGACAAGGGCCCCTCCGGCGTGCTGCGACCGGTGTTCGACGGGGCCTTCCCGCAGGTCGGAGGCGGTATACACACCTGACGAAACCTCTGGCAACACTCCCGAAACCATGATTGGATCATGGGTTTTTGCCGTATACGCGGTCGCGGCCCCCGGCGGGCCTCGCCGACCATCCTCGCCGGGACTCCACCCGCGACACGGGGCCACCCCGTGAGGACCGGACAATCGCGGTCGGTAATCTGACCCTGACCACCGACCCGAGATTCCAAGGAGATGCCGCCGCCGTGAGCCGCAGCCTTCGACGCGGCGCGATCGCCGCGATCGCCCTCGCCGCGATCCTCCCGCTGTCCGCCTGTGCCGCCGGGAACTCCCCGGACACCCTGCAGATCAAGCCGGACAACGCCGCGACGTCGATCGGGGAGAACCTCAAGCTCAACAACATCGTGGTGGTGACCGCGGCCGGGTCCAGCTCCGAGCACGCCGGTCCGGCCCAGCTCACGGTGAACATCAGCAACGCCGGCGACAAGGCCGAGACCCTGCAGTCGATCACCGTCGGCGAGGGCGTCGCGGCGACCTTCGCGGACGCCAAGGGCGCCACGCTGTCCGAGATCGTCATCCCGGCCGGCGGTGCCGTGCTGATCGGCGGCGAGGGCCAGCCGGTCGCCAAGGTCACCTCGGCCAAGCTGGAGGTGGGTGGCTTCACCCCCGCCTCGTTCTCGTTCGCGAAGGCCGGCAAGGTCTCCACCGAGGCCCAGGTGCACCCGGCCAAGGGCCTGTACGAGGACTTCGGCCCGACCGCCAACCACGGGGCGACCCCGTCCGCCTCCGGGTCGGCCTCGGCCTCGCCGTCCGCTTCGGCCTCCGCTTCGGCCTCCGCTTCGGCTTCGGCTTCGGCTTCGGCCGGCGCCTCCGGCTCGGCGTCGCCGTCCGCCGGTGCCTCGGCGTCGACCACCGCGGCTGCCTCGCACTGACACCGCGTCATGCCGAAGGCCCCCACTCGGTGCGAGCGGGGGCCTTCGGTACGTCGGTTTACGGCTCGAACTTGTAGCCCAGGCCACGGACCGTCACCAGGTAGCGCGGGGCACCCGGGTCCGGCTCGATCTTGGCCCGCAGGCGCTTCACGTGGACGTCCAGGGTCTTGGTGTCACCGACGTAGTCGGCGCCCCAGACCCGGTCGATCAGCTGCATCCGGGTGAGCACCCGGCCGGCGTTCCGGAGCAGCATCTCCAGCAGGTCGAACTCCTTGAGCGGCAGGTCGACCTTGGCGCCGTCCACCGTGACCACGTGCCGGTCCACGTCCATCCGGACCGGGCCGGCCTCCAGCGCGCCGGGGCCGCCGCCGTCCGCACCGCCGTTGCCGTCCTCACCACGGCGGCGGAGCACCGCGCGGATCCGGGCGACCAGCTCGCGGGTGGAGTAGGGCTTGGTCACGTAGTCGTCGGCACCTATCTCCAGGCCGACCACCTTGTCGATCTCGCTGTCCTTGGCGGTGACCATGATCACCGGGACGTTGGAGCGGACCCGGAGCTGACGGCAGACCTCCGTACCGGGCAGGCCGGGGAGCATCAGGTCGAGCAGCACCAGGTCGGCGCCGTTGCGTTCGAACTGCTCCAGCGCGTCGGGGCCGGTGGCGGCGATGGCCACCTCGAAGCCCTCCTTGCGGAGCATGTACGACAGGGCGTCGCTGAACGACTCCTCGTCCTCGACCACCAGTACTCGGGTCACGATCGGGCCTCCGGGGCAGGAAGGGGGTTGGGGAGAGTGGTTGGGCTCTGCTGGCTCGCCGCCGGAGCCTGACCGGCGGGAAGTCGGACGGTGAAGGTGGAACCCTGGCCCTCGACGCTCCACACCGACACGGTGCCGCCGTGGGAGGCCGCCACGTGCTTGACGATGGAGAGGCCGAGGCCGGTTCCGCCGGTGGCGCGGGAGCGGGCCGGGTCGACGCGGTAGAAGCGTTCGAAGATCCGCTCGCGGTCCTTCTCGGAGATGCCGATGCCCTGGTCGGTCACCGAGATCTCGATCAGCTCGCCGTCCGCCTCACCGAGGGCGGCGGCGCTGGAGATCCGCCGGGTGGCGATCGCCACCCGGGTTCGGGGCGGGCTGTAGTTGACCGCGTTCTCCACCAGGTTGCCCAGCGCGGCGGCCAGCTGGCCGCGGTTGCCGTGCAGGTAGAGGCCGCCGATGCCGCCCGCCGCGATGTGGATCTGCTTGGCGGCGGCGGGCTGGCGGCAGCGGTCGATCGCCTCGGCGATCAGGGTGTCCACCGGGACCGGCTCCGGGTCGACCATCAGCTGGTCGTCCTGGACCCGGGACAGGTCGATGATCTCCTGCACCAGGCTGGCCAGCCTGGTGGCCTCGATCTGCATCCGGCCGGCGAAGCGCTGCACCGCCTCCGGGTCGTCGGACGCGTCCGCGACCGCCTCGGAGAGCAGTGAGAGCGCGCCGACCGGGGTCTTCAGCTCGTGCGAGACGTTGGCCACGAAGTCCCGCCGGACCGCCTCGATCCGGCGGCGCTCGGTGAGGTCCTCGACCAGCACCAGGACCAGCCGGGAGCCGAGCGGGGCGACCCGGACGGAGACCGCCAGCGGGTCGGTGGCCCGGGCCGCGCCCGGCCTGGGCACCTCCAGCTCGACCTGTCGGATCTCGCCGTCCCTGCGGGTGGCCCGGGCCAGCGAGAGCATCTGCTCCACGGCCATCGCACCACCCCTGACCAGGCCCATCGCGTACGCGGCGGAGCTGGCCTTGACCACCTCGTCGCCGTCGCCGAGCACGATCGCGCAGGAGCGCAGCACCGAGAGCACGGTGTCCACGCCCGGCGGGAGCGATGGCTCCTGGGTCGGCGCGCTGCCGACACCTGTCTTTCCGCCCTTGGTTCCGCTGCCTGCCCTGGCCTGCTCCCGCTCACTCCAGCGGAAGGCGATCGCGGCTGTGAGACCGACACCGAGCCCGGCTATGGCGCAGGCTGCGGCGAGGGCCACATTCACGTCCATGTGGCCAGCGTAAGCGCATGACGGCGGCCCACCCCCGGGGTGAGATCAAGGCATCGGCCGCGCGTTGCCGAGAATTCACCTTCACGCTGCCACTGGTTCACTGCACCGGCCGTGCGTGGTCGCCCGAACGGCCCAAGGTGGGTTGCGCAGCCCGCGCGGGCGGTGACGGCACTACGATGCCGCCACCAGCAGCGGCCGTCCCGATCGTCAGACGGGCTCGCTAGTCATGTGAGATGGCCGGTCGGCACCGCCACCGACAGAGCTACTGAGGAGAGCAGCAATGCGCGACGCGTACCACGAGGAACTGGACTCGATCAGCGACGGCCTGGTCGAGATGGCCCGGCTGGTCGGTTCGGCCATGGGTCGGGCCACCACCGCGCTGCTCGACGCGGACCTGGCGCTGGCGGAGAGCGTGATCGCCGCCGACGACAAGGTCAACGCCCTGCACCACGACCTGGAGAACCGGGCCATCGACCTGCTGGCCCGTCAGCAGCCGGTCGCCACCGATCTGCGGATCGTGGTCACCTCGCTGCGGATGAGCTCCGACCTGGAGCGCTGCGGCGACCTGGCCCGGCACGTGGCCAAGGTGGCCCGGCTGCGCTTCCCGGAGACCGCCGTCCCGAACGACCTGCACCCGATCGTGCTGGAGATGGGGCAGCTCGCCCAGCGGCTGGTGGCCAAGGCCGGCCAGGTGATCGCCACCAAGGACGTCGAGAAGGCGCTCGAGCTGGAGCAGGACGACGACGCGATCGACGCGCTGCACCGCGAGCTGTTCTCGCACCTGCTGGACGACCGCTGGCAGCACGGCATCGAGACCGCGGTGGACGTCACCCTGGTCGGCCGCTACTACGAGCGCTTCGCCGACCACGCGGTCTCGGTGGCCAAGCGCGTGGTCTTCCTGGTGACCGGCGAGCACGTGGCCGACTTCGTCGCCAACGCCGAGTCGGCGGAGTAGGGGTCGTCGTACGGGTCCCGGGTCGAGCGGCGCGGGGGCGCACGGGGCGGTCCTGAACCGCCCCTGCGCGCCCGTTGACGCCCCGTCACCGGCGGCGCTTCACTCAGGGGGTGGGCACACCTCCGTGTGCGCCGCAGTGTGCCAGTGCCAAGGAGGGCCCAGCGCGATGAAGGCAACCACCGCTCCGACCAGTCCACCGGCGAGCCTCGTCGAGCCCACCAGCCCCGCCCTGCTGCCGATCCTCGCCGCCGGGTGCGGCTGCGGTGGCGGCTGCGGCTGCGGCTGCCAGTCGGGTGCGCCCTGCCAGTGCGGCGGCGCCTCCGGCGGCTGCTGCGGCGGTCACTGACCCGGGCCGGTCCCACCGTCCCGCCCGTCGGCCGGGCGCCCCTGTCCTGAGCGGGGCGCCCGGCCGACGTATGTCCGCCCGGCTGCTAGAACTGCAGGTCGACGCAGGAGTAGAAGGCGTTCGTGGTGTCGGCGACGTCCCACACCGCGAGCAGCACGTGGTGCCCGGTCAGCCCGGCCGGCAGCGGCACGCTGTGGGTGAGCGTGCTGGGCGGCTGGGCGTTGTTGCCCGGGACGGTCAGCAGCGGGGTGAGGTTGAGGTTGCTCCGGCTCAGCACCGAGGACGCGCTGTAGCCCGGCTTGGTGAGGAAGTACCGGTACTGGGCGGTGGCGTGCCTGGCGGTGAACTTCCAGGTGAAGTTCTGCTTCTGACCCGCCGCCACCTTGGTGGTCGGCCAGGCCCCGTTCCGCGGGTTGTCCAGCTGGGCGAACCGGCTGTTGCCGCCCGCGCAGAGCTTGCCGTCGGCCGGGCCACCGCTCGGGAAGCCCTTGGGCCCCTCGACGCTCTGCGGCTCCCACTGGATGTCGCCGCAGCCGGTGACGGTGCCCGCCGCGCAGTACGCGGCCCGGCTGGGCGGCCCGCTGATGTAGCCGTGCGAGAAGGCCGGAATCGCGGTGGCGACCTGCACGGCCAGGGCCCCGACGAGGGCCGCGAACAGATGGCGCTTACGCATGGTGCTCCTTCCGGACTCGTCCCCGGGCAGGCCGGAGCGAGCTGTGGGGGTGGATGGAGTGCATGACTGGCGAACGGCCGCCGGTGGGGGATCTTGGCGTGCTCGCGCCAGCGCTGGTCCATACGGTAGGAGCGCCCGACCGACCCGTCAATGGTCTGAACCACCGCCCCACTACGGCGAGTTGACACCCCGGCAGACAGAAGGGCCCCACCGGCGCGAACGCACCGGTGGGGCCCTCGGGGACTGCGTCGGGCTTACTTCTTGCCCTGGTTCTTGACCGCCTCGATGGCGGCCGCGGCGGCGTCCGCGTCCAGGTAGCGGCCGCCCTTGGTGACCGGCTTGAAGTCGGCGTCGAGCTCGTAGACGAGCGGGATGCCGGTGGGGATGTTCAGGCCCGCGATGTCCTCGTCGGAGATGCCGTCGAGGTGCTTGACCAAGGCGCGCAGGCTGTTGCCGTGCGCGGTGACCAGGACGGTCTTGCCGGCCGCCAGGTCGGGCACGATCGCGTCGTACCAGTACGGCAGCATCCGGTCGACGACGTCCTTGAGGCACTCGGTGCGCGGACGCAGCTCGCTCGGGATGTCGCCGTAGCGGGCGTCGCCGGCCTGCGAGTACTCGTTGCCGTCCTCGAGCGCGGGCGGCGGGGTGTCGTACGAGCGGCGCCAGAGCTGGAACTGCTCCTCGCCGAACTCGGCCAGGGTCTGGGCCTTGTCCTTGCCCTGGAGGGCGCCGTAGTGGCGCTCGTTCAGCCGCCAGCTGCGGCTGACCGGGATCCAGTGCCGGTCGGCCTTGTCCAGGGCGATCTGCGAGGTGCGGATCGCGCGGCGCAGCAGGGAGGTGTGCAGCACGTCGGGGAGGAAGCCCTCGGCGGCGAGCAGCTCACCGCCGCGTGCGGCCTCCTTCTCGCCCTTCTCGTTGAGGTCGACGTCGACCCAGCCGGTGAAGAGGTTCTTCTGGTTCCACTGGCTCTCGCCGTGACGGAGCAGGATCAGTCGGTAGGTCGTGTCAGCCATGGGGGTCAGCTTAATAGAGGTGAATAACGGCTGGTCGGGACGGAGGTCCCTCGGTAATGTTCGGCTCGGATAAGAGCCACTTACATTGGCGCTGAGCGGTCAGCCTGCCCCTCCCTGCACCGCTCAGCGCGACCTCATGCCCACCGGGAGCCCCCACATGCCCGCCCTGCAGCGCCTGGTCGTCTCACTATCGGAGACGGGCCGTGGACTCCCCCGCCGGTTCTGGTGGCTCTGGACGGCCACCCTGGTCAACAAGCTCGGCGGGTTCGTGGTGCCGTTCCTGGCGCTCTACCTGACCGCCGACCGGGGCTACTCGGCGGCGTACGCGGGTCTGGTCGCCTCGCTGTTCGGTCTCGGCTCGGCGATCGCGGCGATCGGCGGCGGTGTGCTGACCGACCGGATCGGGCGGCGGCCGACCCTGCTCGCGGCGCAGCTCGGCACCGCCGTCAGCGTGGCGGTGCTCGGCTTCACCGACGGGCCGGTGGCGATCGCCTCGATGGTCTTCCTGGTCGGTCTGGCCAGCAACGCCTCCCGCCCGGCGATCTCGGCGATCATCGCCGACGTGGTGCCCGCCGAGGACCGGGTGCGGGCGTACTCGCTGAACTACTGGGCCGTCAACATCGGCTTCGGCGTCTCGACCGCCGCGGCCGGTGTGATCGCGGCGGGCGGCTATCTGACGCTCTTCCTGTTGGACGCGCTGAGCACGCTGCTCTGCGCGGTGGTGGTCTTCGTGAAGATCCCGGAGACCAAGCCCGCCGTCACCGCCACCGAACGTTCCGAACCCGCGGTCCACCTGGGCACGGTGTTCGCCGACCGCCGGTTCATGGCCGTGGTCGGGATCAACCTGCTGCTCGCCCTGGTCGCCCAGCAGGGCAGCACCACGCTGGCCGTCGACATGGGGCAGGCCGGGATCACCGCCGCCCAGTACGGCTGGGTGATCAGCCTGAACGGCCTGCTGATCGTGCTGCTCCAGCTCCCCCTGACCAGGCTGATGGAGGGCCGGAGCCGGACCGCGCTGCTGCTGGCCAGCGCGCTGCTGATCGGGTGGGGCTTCGGGCTGACCATGTTCGCGGGTTCGTCGGTCTGGTTCTTCGCCTTCACGGTCGCGGTCTGGACGATCGGCGAGATCATGAACGCCCCGACCATGACGGCGCTGGTCGCCGAACTCGCCCCGGCGCAGGCCCGGGGCCGCTACCAGGGCGTGTACTCGCTCTCCTGGTCGCTCGCCATGTTCATCGGCCCGGTGGGCGGCTCGGTGCTGCTCCAGTACGGCGGCGGAGCGGCGGCCTGGGGCACCTGCGCGGGCCTCGGCACCCTCGCCGCGGCCGCCTTCCTGCTGCTCGGGCGGCGGCAGGCGGTCGAGCGCGTGCCCGCGGCGGCGGAGCCGGACCGGGCCGCCGTCTGACGGTCAGTCGGTCTCCGGCCGTTCGTCGGCGGGACCGGCCAGGTGGGTGAAGGCCTCGAGGTTGCGGGTGGACTCGCCGCGCTTGACCCGCCACGCCCACTCGCGCCGGATCGCGGTCGCGAAGCCGAGCTCCAGCAGGGTGTTGAAGGGCTCGTCGGCCCCCTGCAGCACGGTGCCGAGCAGCCGGTCCACCACCTCGGCGGTCAACCCCTCCAGCGGCAGCCGTCCCGCCAGGTAGACGTCGCCGAGCGCGTCGAGCGCGTACCCGACACCGAACAGCTTGGTGTTGCGCTCCAGCAGCCAGCGGTAGACCGCCTCGTGGTTCTCGTCCGGGCGCCGGACCACGAAGGCGTTCACCGAGAGGGTGTGGTCGCCGACCCGGAGCGCGCACGGGGTGGCCAGCTTGCGCGTCCCGGGCAGCGTCGCGACCAGCGTGTACGGATCGGTCGCGGCGGGCTCCCAGGCCACGCCCGCCTCGTCCAGCGCGGTCCGGAGCAGCGCGAGGGCGTCGTCCTTGGTACGGATTGCCATGGGGGAGACGTTACTCGGCGGTACCGCGCCCGACGCGATGACTCCCCGTCAGGCCAGCCGCAGGCCGCCGCGCAGCCCGGACCGGTGCATCGCCGCGGTGTACACCTCGGCGGTGCTCGCCGCGGCGGTCTCCCAGCCGAACGCCGCCGCGTGGGCGGCGGCGGCCGCCCCCTGACGGTGCACCAGCTCGGCGTCGGTCACGTACGGGCGCAGCGCGCGGGCCCAGTCGTGCGGGTCGTGGCCGGTCACCAGGGTGCCCGTCCGCCCGTCCCGGACCGCGACCGGGAGACCGCCGACGGCGGCTGCCACCACGGGGGTGCCGCAGGCCTGCGCCTCCAGCGCGACCAGCCCGAAGGACTCGCTGTACGAGGGCATCACCAGGGCCGTGGCGGCCCGGTACCACTGGGCCAGCTCGGCCTGGCCGACCGGCGGGTGGAACCGGACCACGTCGCAGATGCCGAGCTGGGCGGCCAGCTTCTCCAGGCTCTCCGGCTTGGCCAGACCGCTGCCGGACGGGCCGCCGACCACCGGCACGACCAGCCGACGGCGCAGCTCGGGCTCGCGCTCCAGCAGCACCGCGACCGCCCGGAGCAGCACGTCCGGTGCCTTGAGTGGCTGTATCCGGCCCGCGAAGAGCAGCACGGCGGCGTCCTGCGGCAGGCCGAGCCGGGCCCGGGCGGCCTGGCGGTCGCCGGGGCGGAAGACCTCGAGGTTGACGCCGGGGTGCACCACGGCCAGCTGATCCGGCCGGGCCGCGTAGTGGAAGGCCAGCTCGCCGGCCTCCTCGGCGGTGTTGGCGATCAGCCGGTCGGCGGCCTCGACCACCTGGCTCTCGCCGATCACCCGGGCGGCCGGCTCGGGGGTGTCGCCCTCGGCCAGCGCCGCGTTCTTCACCCGGGCCATGGTGTGCATGGTGTGCACCAGCGGGACGCCCCAGCGCTGGGCGGCCAGCCAGCCGACCTGGCCGGAGAGCCAGTAGTGCGAGTGCACCAGGTCGTAATGGCCAGGCCGGTGACCCGCCTCGGTGCGCAGCACCGCGTGTGTGAAGGCGCACAGCTGGGCCGGCAGGTCCTCCTTGATCAGGCCCTCGAACGGACCGGCCGTGACGTGCCGGACCAGCACCCCGGGCGCCAGCTCGACCGTCGGCGCGTCGTCGGAGCTGATCGCCCGGGTGAACACCTCGACCTCGATGTCGAGCTCGGCCAGCCGCTTCGCCAGCTCGACGATGTAGACGTTCATCCCGCCCGCGTCGCCGGTGCCCGGCTGGTGCAGCGGGGAGGTGTGCACGCTCAGCATCGCGATCCGGCGCGGCCGACGGGAACGGCCGCCCATCAGGGCCTGCAACCGGCCCCGGGTGGGGGGCAGGAGCTGGGCACGCAGAGCCGTTCGAGCAGGGTGCTGAGTCACCTGCGGAGGCCTCCTTTGTTGCTCCCCGTCTGCCGCCCACTGGCCGCGGGCATTCGTCCAGTGTGACAACCGCCGAAGGTGCGGACGGCATTCCCGTCCACCTGGTGGGACCGTCAGACGCCACCTGTTGGGACCGTCAGACGGCCCCGCCGTAGGCTGCTGGGCATGGCCGCCACGTTCGATCCCTCCAGCTCCGCCGCCCGTGGGCGGAAGGACCGACCGGTCGGCACGGTCACCCGGGGCACCACCAACACCAACCGGCTGCGGCGGATGGACCGCTGGATCGCCCACACCCTCGGCCCCGCCCTGCGCTCCGCCGACCGGCCGCCGGTCGCGGTGGACCTCGGCTACGGCGCGGCGCCGTGGACGGCCGTCGAGCTGTCGGGCCGGCTGCGCACCGTCCGGCCGGACGTCCGGACGGTCGGCATCGAGATCGAGCCGGAGCGGGTCGCGGCTGCGCTGCCGTACGCCGAGCCGCCGCTGCTGACCTTCCGCCGGGGCGGGTTCGAGGTCCCGCTGGACGGCGGGGAGCGGGCACTGCTGATCCGGGCCGCCAACGTGCTGCGGCAGTACGAGGAGTCGGCGGTGGCGGCGGTCTGGGAGCGACTGTGCGGACGGCTGGCGCCCGGCGGGCTGCTGGTCGAGGGCACCTGCGACGAGATCGGGCGGCGGCACGTCTGGGTCGCGCTCGGCCCCGAGGGGCCGCGGACGGTCACCTTCGCGGCCCGGCTGGGCGGCCTGGAGCGGCCGTCCGACCTGGCCGAGCGGCTGCCGAAGGCGCTGATCCACCACAACGTGCCCGGGCGTCCGGTGCACGCCTTCCTCGCCGACTTCGACCGGGCCTGGTCGGCGGCCGCGCCGTACGGGGCGTTCGGGGCCCGGCAGCGCTGGGTGGCCGCCTGCCGGTCGCTGGGCGGGAGCTGGCCGCTGGTGGACGCGCGCGGGCGGTGGCGGCAGGGCGAGGTCACCGTGCCGTGGAGTGCGCTGGCGCCCTGAGCCTTTCGGGGTCTTTTCGGTCAGCCGTTCGCTCGCCCGTCACAATTCACTCGAACGAGTTATCGATTACCTCTGGTGTGCTGACGCCCCGTCACGCCACCATGGGAACACCGCATGAGCGGCCGGTGGTGTCCGTGCCCCGGTCAGCTCCTCTGCTCCGCAGCGCGCTCGAACGCCCCGTACGCCTCCCGGCCGAACAGCACGAACCGCACCTCCTCCAGTTCCGACCCGCCGTCAGTGACCTCCGCCACCGCCGCGAGGGCGATCCGCGCCGCGTCCTCCAACGGCCACCGGTAGACCCCGGTCGAGATCGCCGGGAAGGCCACCGTCCGCGCACCCAGCTCCGCCGCGACCCGAAGGGACTCCCGATAGCAGGACGCCAACAGCCCGGCCCGCTCCTCGTACTCCTCCGGCAGGTGGACGGGCCCCACCGTGTGCACCACCCACCGGGCCGGCAGCCGGCCGGCCGTCGTGGCGACGGCCCGGCCGACCGGCAGGCCCTTGCCGTAGTGCGAGGCACGCAGCCTGCGGCACTCGGCCAGGATCTCCGGCCCGCCCTTGCGGTGGATCGCGCCGTCCACCCCGCCGCCACCCAGCAGCGAGGTGTTGGCGGCGTTCACCACCACGTCCACCCGCTGCTCCGTGATGTCACCCTCGACCAGCGTGATCCGCGTCACCGTACCGACCTTCCGTCACATCCCCTGTCGAGCACCGCGGTCGCGGTGCCCGCTGTCAGCGTCCGCCCGGCCCCGGCGGCGTGGCGATAGCCACAGAGTCGCCGGTCGGCCGGAGAAAACTCCGGAGATCACGTTATGGTCGCGGGAAGCTCCCCGACACACAGTGCCATGCGGGCACTGCGCGCGGACCTCAGCCGTTGCCCAGTCGGGGAAAGGGAGGACCGACCAATGCCCGCAACGGGAGACGGGCGGGCACCTCGTGCCGCGTACCGGCCGGGCGCCCTCACCGAAGTGCGCGACGCGCGCGCGGAGGCGGTCGAGGCTGGGCACCACCCGATACCGCACCCCCGGGCCACCGCCGGCTCCCCCGACGCCCCGTTCCGGCTGCTGGTGATCGAGAACGACTTCACCGACGCGGCCTTCCTGGAGCAGCTGGTCACCGACAGCGGCTCGGCGATCGAGCTGCACTGGGCCCAGGGCGTGGCCTCCGCCACCACCCGGCTGGCCCGACCCGGCAGCCGACGCGGCCGACCGCGCGACGTCGAGTTCGGCTGCGTCCTGCTCGACCTCGCCGACCCGGCCGACCAGCGCGGCCCGCTGCAGGGCCTGGAGGGGCTGCGCGAGCTGCTCCGACACGCCCCGCAGACCGCCGTCGTGGTGCTCACCGACGCGGCCGGCGCCGAGCTGGGCGCCGCCGCCGTGGCGGCCGGTGCCCAGGACTTCCTGATCCGGCACGAGACCGACGGCCCGCTGCTGGCCCGCGCGCTGCGCTACGCCGTGGAGCGCAAGCGGGCCGACGAGTCCCAGCGCCGGCTGGTCGAGGCCGAGCTGCGCGGCCAGGAGAACGCCCGCCTCCAGCGCCACCTGCTGCCCACCCCGCTGCTCGACGGCGCCGGGCTCTCCTTCACCCGCCGCTACCGCCCCGGCCGCAGCCGGGCGCTGCTCGGCGGCGACTTCTACGACGCCGTCCGGACGGACGACGGCACGGTCCACGTGGTGATCGGCGACGTCTGCGGCCACGGTCCGGACGAAGCCGCCCTCGGCGTCGCGCTCCGGATCGCCTGGCGCTCGCTGGTCTTCGCCGGGCTGACCGGGCAGGCCCTGCTCACCACCCTCCAGCACGTGCTGGAGCACGAGCGGCGCAGCGACGAGATCTTCGCGACGCTCTGCATGCTGGTGCTCTCCCCCACCGAGGGTGGCTCCCCCGCCGACGGTGACTCCCCGGCCGCGCCCGGCCAGGCGGAGCAGGCCAGGCTCTACCTGGCCGGGCACCCCTCACCGCTGCTGCTCGGCCCCGGCGGCACGCCCACCCTGCTCTCCGCCGACCAGGCCGGCCCGGCCCTCGGCCTGCTGCACTGCGACGACCCCGGAGCCGCCTGGCCCGCCGAGGAGCTGACCCTCGACCCGGGCTGGAGCCTGCTGCTCTACACCGACGGCCTGGTCGAGGGCCGGGTCGGCGCGGGCTCCCGCCGACTGGGCCAGGACGGGCTGGTCGAGCTGATCGGCGACCACCAGGCCGGCGGCCTGACCAGGGGCCGGCTGGTCGACAGCGCGATCGCCGAGGTCGAGGAGCTGAACGGCGGCGCACTCACCGACGACGTCGCGGTGCTGCTGCTGGAGCGCAACCCCGCCCCGGTCATCATGGGCTGACACGCCGATGGGGAGCGGCCGCTTCGGCCGCTCCCCATCGGTGGTGAATCGTTGGTGACGTCTCGTCACCAGGGCCCGTACGGCCCCATGTTCCGCTTGCTGTCATTGCCCCGACCGTCCGTCAGCTGCTTGATCGCGGGCCGGACGTCGACCATGTAGACGATCGCGGCGACCAGCCCGACCAGGGTCAGGATGCTGAACACCGCCGCACCGAGCAGCAGATCCAGCCCGAGCGCCAGCCCGAGGATGATCAGCCAGAACGACTTGGTCTTCTTGTCGGCCGCCCGGAAGGCGTCCTCCCGGCGCGTCACCGCGTCCACGAAGGCGAGCACCTTGAAGCCCACGATCGCCACGGCCAGCCACCAGAACGGATCCAGGTAATCCAACTGCAGGATCTCGGACACTGCGGACTCCTCACTGCGGCTCCGGCGACACCGCCGCCCATCCTGGCACGGCCGGACGACCGTACCCGGGACAACGAACCGGTACGCCGGGTTGTGCCCCGCCCGACGTCCCGGCCGTCCCTCGGCTCCTGCTCGGCTACTTCCCGGTGTCGCCGGTGCTCTTCCGGGCCCGGGGCGCGCGCTTCGGCGCCGTCGGCTTGGCGGCGGGCTCCGGCTCGGCCTCCGGCTCCCCGTCCGGCTCCAGGTCGACCACCACGGCCTCGATCTCGACCTCGGCGGCCGGCTGCTCCGCCGGGGAGGTCTGCTGACCGTCCACCACGGCCTTGCCCCGG
This sequence comes from Kitasatospora gansuensis, assembly GCF_014203705.1. Classification (NCBI taxonomy): domain Bacteria; kingdom Bacillati; phylum Actinomycetota; class Actinomycetes; order Kitasatosporales; family Streptomycetaceae; genus Kitasatospora; species Kitasatospora gansuensis. The sequence goes on along the minus strand of NZ_JACHJR010000001.1, from coordinate 4,440,781 downwards.
ACCGCCAGCTCCTCGTACGCCTCCTTGGCCTTCACGGCCAACTCCAGTGCCAGTCCGACCTGCTGGAGCGCGAAGCCCTGTGCCTTCTCCTGCAGCCCCTTCAGGTCACCCGGCAGCGTGGAGACCGTCTCGGTCACCTTCGCCTGCGCCTCGACCAGCCGGGTCTGCGCCTCCTGGAGCTTGGCGGTGGCCTTCTCCTGGGCGCCCTTGCGGTCCGCCGCGAGCGCCTCGACCTTGGCGGGCACCTCGCGCAGCTTCTCGTACGCCAGGTCCCCGGCGCCCGCGATCGCGTACAGCGGGGTCGGGTCGCTCAGCGTCTTCTTGATCTCGTCGGTGATCGGCATGACCGGTCCTCCTGCTATCCCTCGACAGTCCGGCGGTCGGCCTGTCCCTCTCCTGCTTCCTCGGGCTCCCCGACGCTCTCCTGATTCTCTTTCAGGAAGGCGTCGTAGACCGCGAGCAGCGCCTGCTTCTGCCGCTCACTGATCAGCGGGTCGGCCAGGATCGCGGCCCGCAGTTCGAGCCCCTCGCCCTGCCGCTCCTCCAGCATTCCGGCCTGCACGTACAGCGTCTCCGCCGAGATCCGCAGCGCCTTGGCGATCTGCTGCAGGATCTCCGCGCTCGGCTTCCGCAGCCCGCGCTCGATCTGGCTCAGGTAGGGGTTCGAGACCCCCGCCACCTCCGCCAGCTGGCGCAACGAGTACTGCGCGTTCCGCCGCTGCTCCCGGATGTACTCCCCGAGCGAGCCGACCTTCAGTGAAGCCATGCCAGCACTCTGCCCCACCATGCTTGCAATTGCAAGCAGAGTGCTAGCAGGAGCATGCCGACCGGGCTGCGAATCGCACCGTCAAGGCGCTGGTCCTGGAACCGGGCAGGCCGTACCGTCCACGGTGTGGCAAGGACATTGCGGATGGCGGTCGCGCAGAGCACGGTGCCGGAGGACCCCACCGATCGAGGGGCGCTGCGGGCCACCGGGCAGGAGATCCGGGCCCTGATGGTCGAGGCCGCCGGGGCGGGTGCGCGGCTGGTGCAGTTCCCCGAGGGGGCGGTCACCTACCCGAGCAAGCACGTGATGGCGGCCGGCCCGATCGGAGAGCTGATACCGGCCGACTGGAGCCGTGCCGCGTGGGACGTCCTGCGCGAGGAAGCGGAGTCGATCACCGCGCTGGCGGGGGAGCTCGAGCTGTGGACGGTGTTCGGATCGATCCACCCGCTCACCCCGCCGAACCGGCCGCACAACAGCCTCTACGTCGTCTCCGACCGGGGCCGGCTGGTCGCACGGTACGACAAGCGGTTCCTGTCGCACACCGAGGTGTCCTTCCTCTACTCCCCGGGGCAGCAGCCGCTCGTCGTCGAGGTGGACGGCATCCGGTTCGGCTTCGCGCTGTGCATCGAGGCCAACTTCCCGGAGGTGTTCGCCGAGTACGAGCGCCTGGACGTCGACTGCGTCCTGCTGTCGGTGATGGTCGACGACGCGCCCCGGGCCCGCGTCGCCCAGGCGTACGGGACGCTCCACAACTACTGGCTCGGCTACTCGGTCCCGGCGCAGTTCAGCGCCACGGTGCCGTCCGGGATCGTGGCGCCCGGCGGACGGTGGCTGGCGCGCTGTCCCGCAGACGGGCGTCCCGCCCTGGCGGTCGCGGACATCGACCTCGACTCGCAGGACGAGGACATCGACATGGCCGTTCGCTACGCCCGTCCGTGGCGCCGCTCGGCCCGGGCCGGACTCTACGACGAGCGGCTCCCGGTCGACGACCCCCGCAGCGACGTCCGCACGGCATTCTGAGACCGCCCAGCCTGCAACTGCGTTCAGACCCCCGCCTGCGCGGCGCGGAGTTCGTCGAGCTGGTCCTCGTCGCGGGCGCTGCGGGGCAGCAGGAAGGTCAGGGTGGCGGTGGCGGCCATCAGCAGGGCGATGACGATCATCGTGTACTGCACCGCCGCGGTGAAGGAGCCCACCTCGATGCGGTGGAAGAACAGGCTGCCGACGGCCGCGACGCCCACCGCTCCGGCCAGTTGCTGGTTGGCCTCCAGTACGCCGGAGGCCGAGCCGATCTCGTGGTCGTCCACTCCGGCCAGGATGAAGCCGAACAGCGGACCGATCACCGAGCCCATCCCGAGGCCGAACAGGACCAGGGCGGGGACGAGCTGCCACGAGGTGACGTTCGTGCCGTACCGGGCGGTGGTGAAGTGGAGAGCGACGGCGCCCGCCGCGCAGGTCAGCAGGGCAACCTGGAGTCCGGGGCGGCCGGCGCGTTCACCCAGGACGGCGGCCAGGATGGCGCCGAGGGTGATGCCCAGGGCCCAGGGGATGGTGGTCAGGCCGGCCCGCATCGCGCTGTAGCCGAGGCCGAGCTGCAGGAAGAGGGTGAGCACCAGCATGAAGCCCGACATCGCGCAGAAGAAGAGGACGGAGACCAGCAGTCCGGCGGAGAAGGCGGGCTTGCGGAAGAGCGTGAGCTCGATCAGCGGTGAGCTCTTCCGCCGACGCTGATGGGCGATGAACAGCCCCAGGACGGGCAGGGCGGCAGCCATCCGGACGAAGTCCGTCCCCTGGACCAAGGGGTGGAAGACCAGCGCCACGGCCACCGAGAGCAGGAGCATCCCGACCAGGTCCAGGCGTACGGGATGCGGGGCGCGGGACTCGCGGACCAGGCGTGAGGTGCAGGCCAGGGCGATCAGCCCGATCGGCAGGTTGATCAGGAAGACGGCCCGCCAGCCGGTGCCGAACAGGTCGGCGTCGACGAGGATGCCGCCGACCGCAGGGCCGAGGGCAGCGGTCAGGCCCATGATCGGGCCGACCAGGCCGAAGGCGGCGGCCATCTCCTTGGGCGGGAAGGAGGTCCTGATGATGCCGAGCACCTGGGGCATCATGATTGCGGCCGCCGCCCCCTGCAGGAGGCGGGTGGCCACCAGCGCGCCGGCCGACGGCGCCAGTGCGCACAGCAGCGAGGCGACCACGAAGGCGGCCAGGCCGATCTGGAAGATCCGTTTGCGGCCGTGGATGTCGCCGAGCCTGGCGCCGGTGATCAGGACGACGGCGAACGCCAGCGTGTACCCGGCGGAGATCCACTGCAGTGCGGTGTTGCCCGCGCCGAGGTCAGCGCGGATGGCCGGCAGGGCCACGTTCAGGACCGACCCGTCGAGCAGATCCATGACGTCGGCGGCCAGGATCACCAGCAGGGCGAGCCATCGGCGGTGGGGCATGCGGACTCCATTAACGGTGTTATCGGATGCGCTAACACCGTTAATCATTGAGGGAACAGTGTTAACATGTCAACATGAAACTGGATCGCACGCTCGTGGTGGACGTCGCGCTGAAGCTCCTCAACGAGGTCGGCCTGGACGGGCTGTCGCTGCGCCGCCTGGCCCAGGATCTGGGCGTTCAGGCCCCGGCCCTCTACCGGCACTTCGCGAGCAAGCAGGAGCTGCTGCAGGCGATGGCCGACTCGATGCTCGTCGACGTCATGTCCGTCCTGGACCGGCCCGCGCCCCGCGCCGACTGGGCGGACTGGCTCGCCGCCCGCTCCCGCGCCGTCCGGCGTGCGCTGCTCTCCTACCGCGACGGCGGGCGACTGCAGGAGTACGCCAGGCCGACGGCCGAGCAGTGGCCGGGGCTCGAACTGCTGCTGCAGATGATGGAGGGCGCGGGCTTCACCATCGAGGACGCCATGTACGCGATCTTCGCCCTGGGCAACCACACCCTCGGCGCCGTCATCGCCGAGCAGACCAGCCAGGCGCCCGGGGCCCCCGGGGGGCTTCGCATCGACGAGGCCCGCTTCCCCCTGCTGGCCCGCGGGGTCACCCTGCGCACCGCGGGGCGCGACTTCGACCGCGAATTCGAGTACGGCCTGCACCTGCTGATCTCAGGCCTGCGAAACAGGAGTTGAGGCAACGGACAGCCCGCGGACGGCTTGCGCGACGGCGAGGTGGTCGTTGCGGAGGATCTTGGAGTGGTTGCTGGCGACCTTGGCGCTGAGCTGGATGTTGGGGTTGCGGGTGAGGACCGGGTCGAGGTTGGCCCGGATCTGCTCCATCAGCTTGGGGTCGCCGCCGAGGTTGCCGCCGGTGGCGAGCACGTAGCGGGTGGGGACGGCGAGGCGGTCGAGGACGGGGTCGAGCTCGGCGGGTGCGCAGAGCTCGTTGATCTCGATGTTGATCTCGGCGTGCTGGGCGGCGCTCATCCGGGCGGCCATGCCGAGGCGGCGGGCGACGGGGAAGATCGGGCTCAGCCGGCGGAACAGCGTACGGATCTGTGCGCGGGCGGCGTCGTCGAGCCAGTCGTGCGGCAGGGCGCCGTCGACGGAGACCACGCCTGCGGTGCGGTCGGGGTTACGCGCGGCCCAGTGGACGGCGAGCATCGCGCCGTAGGACCAGCCGACCAGGATCGGCCGCTGGGCGCCGGTCGCCGCCAGGACGGCGTCGATGTCGCGCAGGCAGGCCTCGAAGGAGTAGTCGGCCGAGCGGTCGGACTTGCCGCGGGCGCGCTCGTCGTAGGTGATGTGGCGGAAGTCGCCGCCGAGGTCGCTGATGACGCGGCGCCAGTGCGACTGGTCGGCGTAGGAGCCGTTGAGGTAGAGCACGGGGCGGCCGGAGCCGCCGGTGTCGGTCACGGCCAGGGCGGTGTCCTCGGTCGACACCATGGTGGTCCGGACGGCGTGCTGCTCGGTGGTCTTCATCTGAATTTCTCTCCAGGTCAGCAGGGGTGAGGGGTGGTCAGAGGCTGCGGGCGGTGATGTCGCCGTAGGCGGTGGTGGCGTGGATGGTGAGGGCGGCGGTGCCGTCGGTGTTCTGGAGCGCGTTGTGGATGCGGCCGTGGGTGGTGCCGGCGTCGAGGGTGGCGCTGACGCCGCGGGCGGCGCCGACGGTGAGGTTGCCGGCTTCGGTGCGCAGGGTGACGGTGCCGGTGGTGGCTTCGGTGATGTGGATGTCGCCCTTGTGGGTGGTGATCTGGGCGGGGCCGTTGAGGCGGCCGAGGGTGATGTCGCCGGCCAGGAGGGCGAGGTGGGCGGTGGCGGTTTCGTCGAGCTTGACGGTGCCGTGGGCGGCGTCGAAGGTGACGGGGCCGAGGCGGCCGACGCCGCGGAGTTCGGCGGTGGCGGCCTTTGCCTCGATGCGGGAGCCGGTGGGCAGTTGGACGGTCACCTCGATGGCGCCGGTGTTGCCGAGGATGCGGTTCTTGGCCGGTGCGGTGGTGATGTGCAGGATGCCGTCGCGGTAGTCGGCGGTGGTCTGCTCGGCGGCCTTGAGGTCGCTGCTCTTGGTGGCGTCGGCGGGGCGGATCTCGACGGTGGTGTCGGTGCGGTCGGCGGCGATGAGGTGGATGCGGCCTGCGGGGATGTCGAGGGTGGTGGTGATCGGGGCGGTGGTGTCGTACTTCTGCACGGTGCTCTCCTGCTTTCGTGTCGTCGCGCTTTCTTCGGCGCGCCGTTTCTGATGAACGAAAAGCTACGTTGCGTTCATAGATCTGGCAACATATTCGTTGCGCAGAAACGGCATCACTGCAGGCCAGAGCAGGGAAATCGTTGCACTGGTTTTGAATCTAAAGCAACGACTCCCATTGCGTTCGTTGCAATGAATTGAGAGCGAACGCTACAGTGGGGCCACCACGGACCACGAAGGAGACCCCAATGCCGGGAGGCAGGCTCACCCAGCAGGAACGTCAGCAGATCGCGTCGGGGCTGGCCGACGACCTCGCCTACGCGGAGATCGCCAGACGCCTCGACCGTCCGACCTCGACGGTCACGCGTGAGGTGATGCGCAACGGCGGCCCCAGCGCCTACCGCGCCGACCTCGCCCACCGCGCCACCGAACAGCGCGCCCACCGCCGCAGGCAGGCCGCCCCCCGGAATCTCCCGGCGCCCCCACAGGCCGACGGGCGGGACGCCGAGGCGGTGCGCGCGTACGAGGAGATGTTCGCGACCGTACTCATGCAGTCGGGCCTGCCCAGGATGACGGCTGGGGTGCTGGTCTGCCTCTACACCACCGACACCGGCAGCGTCACGGCGTCCGAGCTCGTCCAGCGCCTGCAGGTCAGCCCGGCGTCCGTCTCCAAGGCGATCGCGTTCCTCGAGGGCCAGGGCCTGGTCCGCCGGGAGCGCGACGAACGGCGCCGGGAGCGCTACCTGGTCGACGACGACGTCTGGTACCAGTCGATGATGGCCACCGCCCGCGCCAACGCCCGCTTCGCCGAGACCGCCCGACAGGGCGTCAGCGTCCTCGGCCCCCACACCCCCGCCGCCACCCGCCTGGAGAACATCGCCCGCTTCGTCGATTTCGTCGGCGAAAGCATCGCCCGCGCCGCGGAGCAGGCCCGCGAGGTCCTCCACACGAAGCCCGAGCCGCGATCGGACAGTTAGCGTCGCCGGAGTACGCCGCGGATGAAGGCCGCCTGACCGGCGTGCTGGAGGCAGTCGGAGATCACGCTGATCAGCCGGACGCCCAGGGTCACCGGCGGGGTCCAGCTCTCGTCCACGATCCGGTCGAGGGCCGGGCCGCTGAGCCCGCGCACGTACGACAGCGTGTGCTCGTGCACGGCGTCGTAGTAGCCGGTGAGCAGTCGCGCGGAGTCGACCCGGACCGCCGCGACCTCGCGGGTGGCGTGCCCGTAGCCGGTGGCGCCCACGGGGAAGGGGAGGTCGAAGCGGGCGTACCAGCCCTGTGCGGTCCAGATCTGTTCGGTGCCCGCGGCCTCGGCCACGTGGTCGTCCTGAATCCGCGTCAGGTGCCAGATCAGCCAGGCGACCGAGTTGGCCTTCGCGTCCAGACGCACCGTCAGCTCGTCGGGCCCGAGCCCGGCCACCGACTCGTGGACGGCCTCACGGACCCGGCCGAACGCATCGAGGAGCAGGGCGGCGCAGTTCATGAGGGCGATCCTGCCACGTGGCCGAGGGCCCGAGACGCAGGTCACATTCGTCCGTGTCACAGGGCGGCGGGCCCTCTCGTCTCAGGTGGTGCAGGCATCGACCACCACCGAGGAGCACACCGTGGACGCTCGACTGAACCTCTTCGCCAGCCCGACCGTCGGCAAGGCAATCAAGCACTTCATGGCGGTGGGCAAGGTGCTCAAGGACTCCCCGCTGCCGGTCGCCACCCAGGAGTTGGTGGCGCTGCGGGTGAGTCAGATCAACGGCTGCGCGGTCTGTCTCGACATCCACGTCAAGGACGCCACCGCCGCCGGCGAGACCCCGGTGCGGCTGAACCTGGTCGCGGCGTGGCGGGAGGCGACGGTCTTCACCGACGCCGAGCGGGCCGCGCTGGAGCTGGCGGAGGAGGGGACCCGGGTCGCGGACGCGGCCGGCGGCGTCCCGGACGAGGTGTGGGAGCGCGCCGCGAAGCACTACGACGAGGAGCAGCTCGCCGCCCTGCTGGTCCTGATCTCGTTCATGAACATGGCCAACCGGGTGAACATCATCACCCGGCAGCCGGCCACCGGCGACTACGAGGCCGGGAAGTTCCACTGAGCGGCCCGGCAGTCGCCGGTGCCGTACGCTGACCGGCCGGCGACTCTGATGATCATCCGTCAGGAGCTGTCGGTTTCAAGGGGGAAGGGGTTCGCCGTGAGCAAGGTCGAGGAGTTCGAGGAGCTGCGGCCACTGCTGTTCTCGATCGCCTACCGGATTCTCGGCAGCGTGAGCGAGGCCGAGGACGCGGTGCAGGAGACGTGGCTGCGGTACGACGCTTCGGCCACCGAGCCGACGTCGACCAGGGCCTTCCTGTCGGCCGCGGTGACCCGGCTCTCGATCGACGTGCTGCGGTCCGCCCGGGTGCGGCGGGAAGCGTACGTCGGGCCGTGGTTCCCCGAGCCGCTGCTGAACGATCCGTACCAGGACCCGGCCCGTTCGGCGGAGTTGGCCGACTCGGTGTCGATGGCGGCGCTGCTGCTGCTCGAGCGACTGAGCCCGCTGGAGCGGGCGGTCTTCCTGCTGCGGGAGGTGTTCGGCTTCGGGTTCGAGGAGGTCGCCGCGGCGGTGGGCCGCTCGGAGGCGGCCTGCCGGCAGCTGCTGGTACGGGCCCGGCGGCACATGGAGGCCGGGCGGCCGCGGTTCGAGGCGGACCGTCAGGAACAGCAGGAGCTGGCGACGCGGTTCTTCGACGCCCTCCGCGAGGGCGACGTGGTCGGCCTGCGGGACCTGCTCGCCGCCGACGTGTCGATGGTCGGCGACGGCGGCGGCAAGACCCCGCAGCTCGCCCGGGCAGTCATGGGCGCCGACAACGTGGCCCGACTGCTCGCCGCCGTCTTCCCCTGGCTGGCCCGGATCGACGTGACCTTCGAACCGCACGAGGTCAACGGCCAGCCGGGCGCGGTCTTCCGCGACCGGGACGGCAAGGTGCTCCAGGCCCTGACGCTCGATCTCCTCGACGGGCAGATCCAGGCGATCCGTCTGGTGCTCAACCCCGACAAGCTCGGCCATCTGGGCCCGGCGGCGGACGCCTGGGCGGTCCACCACGAACTCCGGCGGGTACGCCGGGGCGCGGAGTAGCCCTGGACATACCCGCCGGGTGGACTACTTGTCGGCGGCCGGGCGGTAGGTGCACACGTTCACGCCGGCCTTGCTGGTGACGGTGGAGACCAGTTCGAGGGTGTGCAGGCCGCCGTCGGCGGGGAAGATCGTCTTGCCGCCGCCGACCAGCACCGGCATGACGATCAGGCGGAGCTCGTCGAACAGATCCTCGCTCAGCAGGGTGCGGACCAGGGTGGGGCTGCCCATCACGACCAGGTCGCCACCGGGGGTCTCGCGCAGCTCGCGGAGCCGGGCGACGGCCTCAGCGGCGGGGATCCGGGTGGTGTTCTCCCAGGTCAGGTCGGAGTCGCCGAGGGTGTCGGTGACGACGTACTTGGGCAGCGAGTTCATCTGGTCGGCGAACGGGTCGCCCGCCCGCTCCGGCCAGGCGCCGGCCATGGTCTGCCAGGTGCGGCGGCCGAACAGCAGCGCCTCGGCCTTGGCGGTCGCGTCGGCGAACGCGCCACCCACCACCTCCGGGTCGAAGAACGGGTGCGACCAGCCGCCGTGCGCGAAGCCGCCGTCGCGGTCCTCCTCCTGGCCGCCGGGGGCCTGCACGACGCCGTCGAGGCTGATGAACTCACTGATCACGATGCGCATGGGGAGTCGCTCCTCTTTCTCACTTCGGGTGTACATGAGGGGAGACCGTCCCGCCGTCCGGAACTCATCGCTCCGCGGCCGATCAGTTGATGTGATCCGGGTCACATGGGCGATGGGCCGCTCAGGACCGACCGGGCGCCAGGTGGCGGGCCAGTACCGCCAGGGCGTCGGTGACCTCGCGCAGCTGGATGGAGTTGCCGTCGAGGGCGGTGGCGAGGGCGTCGTCGACGGTGGTCGCGCGGATCTCGGCGACTCGGGGGGACGGTTCGGCGGCGGGGTGGATCAGGGTGCGGCGGCCGTCGGCGGAGTCGGGGGCGGTGGTGATCGAGCCGGCTTCCCGGAGGCGGGCGACGGCGGTGGATACCTGGCTCTGCGGGATGCCGGTACGGGCCACGATCTCGCTGGCGGTGGTGCCGGGGTGGGCGGCGATGTCGGTGGCGACGATCAGGACCGCGCGGGTGCTGCCGGACTGGCCGCCGCCCGGGGGCTCCGGGATGGCGCTCTCGCCGATCTTCATCAGGGCCCGGCCCAGCAGGAAGAGCTCGACTCCGTTCATGAGGACAAGATACATCCATAGTGATCCATCCATATTGATACATCTCTTTGGATGCACTACGGTGAAGGCAGTGCGACGGACGGACCGTCAGCACCCGGAGGGGGAACACCACCATGCCCACTGCCAGCCTCACCGTCCCCGGCGCGACCCTGCACTACGAGGTGCGCGGGACCGGCCCGGTCCTGCTCGTCTCGCAGAGCGGCGAGGGTGACGCCGAGCGCAGCACCGACCTGGTGGCGGGCCTCACCGACGCGTACACCGTGGTGACGTACGACCGGCGGGGCCTGTCCCGCAGCCGGCTGGACGCACCGGAGCGCGGCGCGAGCCTGGCCGAGCACGCCGAGGACGTGCACCGGCTGCTGGCCGCCGTCACCGACGCGCCGGCGCTGATGCTCGGGTGCAGCCTCGGTGCCGCGATCGGGCTGCACGTGGCCGTCCGCCACCCGGGGCAGCTGCGGGCGCTGATCGCGCACGAGCCGGTCACCCCGCGCCTGCTGCCTGCCGCCGAACAGGCGAAGCACGAAGGTGAGTTGACGGAACTTCAGCACTACTACGAGCAGCACGGCCTCGGCCCGACGCTGCCCGAGATGGCCCGGGCGCTGGGCATCGACCTCAAGGCGGCCACCGAGGACGGGCTGACGCCGCACCCGATGGACGCGCGCCGGATCGCCAACTTCGACCACTTCATCCGGCACGACTTCAGCGCGATCGTGCACGACACCCTCGACCCCGACACCCTGCGCACCACCCCCACCCGGATCATCCCGGCCGCCGGGCACACCACTCCCCGGAACGTCTTCGACCGCCAGTGCGCCGACGCCCTGGCCGAGTTGGTCGACGAACCGGTCCGCGAGTTCCCCGGCGGCCACAACGGCAACCTCTCCCACCCGCGCGCCTACGCCCACCGCCTGCGCGAGCTCCTGGCCGAGCTGGCCTGAGCCGACGGGGTCAGGCCGACGGCAGCCCGTCCTGGGTGGCGAGGTGCAGGTCGCGCACATAGCGATGGGTTTCGCTCAGCCGAGCCGGGTCCAGACTCCTTAGCCAGGGCAGGAGTTCGGGGCCGACGGCCAGTTCGCCGTAAAAGCCCAGTCTCAGCCCGGCCGGATCGTCGTAGACCAGCCAGCAGTCGAGCAGGTCCGCCAGGTGCCGGTCGCCGGACGGCGTGCGGGTGTCGGTACAGATGTCGAGCCAGGGTCGCAGGGTGCCGGTAGTCACCGCCGTCACCCCCAGGACTTCTGTGACGGGCACCGGGCTCGGGTACTGATACAGGGTCAGCTCCAGCCAGGTCCGCCACACCTCGGTCACGGCCGCCCGCTCGGGCAGTGGCCACGTCTGCCAGCCGGCCTGGCACATCCGGAAATCGTCCTCGCCGTAGCGGTGGAAACACCCTGCGAGGGTGGAACGGCCGGTTAGGCGCCATGCCGTCGAGGGCCGAGCTGCTGCCGAGGGTCCGTCATGGCTGCCTGCCGGGACTCCGTCCGGGTGACGCCAGCAGCCCGTCCCCAGAGCAACCCGCCCCGGGGACGGGGCCGGTCAGGCCGGGTGGGTGGCGATCACCACGGTGGCGTCGTGGTTGTCGGAGCTGCGGATGGCGGGGGTGAGGCCGTGGGCGGTCATGGCGGCGGCGGTGGCGGGGGCCTGGTGGGTGCTGGTTTCGATCAGGAGGTGGCCGCCGGGGGCGAGCCAGTGGGGGGCTTCGGCGATGACGCGGCGTTGGATGGCGAGGCCGTCGGTGCCGCCGTCGAGGGTGAAGTGCGGTTCGTGGTCGCGGGCTTCGGAGGGGAGGAAGGGGATCGCGTCGGTGGGGACGTACGGGGCGTTGGCGACCAGGACGGTGATCCGGCCCCGGAGGCTTGCGGGGAGCGGGGTGTAGAGGTCGCCCTGGTAGACCGTCGCGGTGGCCGGGAGGTTGCTCCGGGCGCAGTCGGTGGCGGTCCGGTCGAGGTCGGCGGCGTGGAGTTCGGCCGTGGGGACGGTGGCGGCCAGGACCGCGGCCACCGCGCCCGCGCCGCAGCAGAGGTCGAGGGCGACGCCGTCCGGGCGGAGCAGGGCGGCGGCCTGTTCGGCGAGGAATTCGGTGCGGCGGCGCGGGACGAAGACCCCGGTGGTGACGGTGATCTTCAGGCCGCAGAACCCGGCCCAGCCGAGGACGTGTTCGAGCGGGTGGCCCTCGACCCGGCGTTCGACCATGGCGGCGAGCTGCGCGGGGGTGGTGGCGGTGGCGAGGAGGAGTTCTGCCTCGTCCTCGGCGAAGACGCAGCCGGCGGCGCGGAGGGTGGTGACGATGGTGGCGTACGACATGACAGCGGCCTTTCGAGCGGACGAAGAGCGCCCTCGTGGCCTGCCGGTCAGTGCGGCGGGGCGACGGAGGAGGGCACCCGTACGGGTCGAGCGGTCATGGGTGTCACCTCCTGGGTCGAGTCGTGTACTACCGGGACCGCACCCTACCAAAGAGCGGGGCTGAGCCGGGGTCAGCTCCCGTCCGGGTTGGACAGCCGGCGGTAGGTCTCGGCCAGCAGGACGCTCAGCTCCCGTCCGCCGATCCGGATGCCGGACGGGCCGAGGCCGTCGGTCGGGAATCCCTCGACGGGGGCGGGGGCAGGGGCAGCGGCTTGCAGGGTGACGTCACCGTCCCAGAAGCGGGCCAGCGGGTCGGGCTTCAGCGGGTCGTGTTCCATCAGACGGCTCCGATCGCGTCGGCGGAGAGGGTGACCAACTCCCGTAGGGTGCTGGGGTCCAGGCCGGTGAGCCACTGTTCCTCGGTGGAGACGGCGGCCTCCGCGAGGGCGCGTTTGGCCTCGATCAGCTCGGCGATCCGTTCCTCGACGGTGCCGACGCAGACCAGGCGGCGGACCTGGACGTCACGGCGCTGGCCGATCCGGAAGGCCCGGTCGGTGGCCTGGTCCTCGACCGCCGGGTTCCACCAGCGGTCGAGGTGGATGACCTGGTTGGCGGCGGTGAGGTTGAGCCCGGTGCCGCCGGCCCGGAGCGAGAGCAGGAAGACCCGGGGGCCGTCGGGGGCCTGGAAGCGCGTGACCAGTTCCTCCCGCCGGTGCTTGGGGACGCCGCCGTGCAGGTAGAGCACCTCCTCGCCGAGCCGCTCGGTCAGGTGCGGCTGGAGCAGCCGGCCGAACTCGGCGTACTGGGTGAAGACCAGCACCCGGTCGCCCTCGGCCAGTGCCTCGGTGAGCAGCTCCTCCAGCCGGGCGACCTTGCCCGAGCGGTCGCCCAACGGCGAGCGGTCGTGCAGGAGTTGGGCCGGGTGGTTGCAGACCTGCTTGAGCTTGCCGATCGCCGCCAGCACGGTGGCCTTGCGCTCGACACCGCGGATGCCCTGCTCCCGGTGCAGGACGTCGGCGACCACCGCCTGGTAGAGCCCGGCCTGTTCGGCGGTGAGGTTGCACCAGACGGTGATCTCCTGCTTGGCGGGCAGTTCGGCGGCGATCACCGGGTCGGTCTTCAGCCGCCGGAGCACGAACGGGCCGCTGAGCCTGCGCAGTTGTGACCCGGCGTCAGCACTGCCGTGCTGCTCGACCGGGACGGCGAACCGCTCCCGGAACGACTCCGTACTGCCGAACAGGCCCGGGTTCGCGAAGTCCAGGATGGCGTGCAGCTCGGCCAGCCGGTTCTCCACCGGCGTGCCGGTGAGCGCGATCCGGTGCACCGTCACCGGGAGCGAACGCAGCGCCCTGGACTGGGCGGTGGCGGAGTTCTTGACGTACTGCGCCTCGTCGGCGACCACCCGCCGCCACTGCGTGCCCGCGAGCGCCCGGGCGTCCCGCTGGAGCACCCCGTACGTGGTGATCACCAGGTCGGCGGGCGGGATCGCCGAGCCGCGCTCGCTGCCGTGGTGGACGTGCACCCGGAGCATCGGCGCGAACCGGGCCGCCTCGCGCTGCCAGTTGCCGACCAGCGACATCGGGCAGACCAGCAGGGTGGGGCCGGTCGCGGCGCCCGCGTGCTGCTCGGCGGCCAGCAGGGCCAGCGTCTGGACGGTCTTGCCGAGGCCCATGTCGTCGGCCAGCACGCCGCCGAGACCCAGCCGGGCGAGGCCGTGCAGCCAGGCCAACCCCCGTTCCTGGTACGGGCGGAGGGTGGCCCCGAAGTCCGGCGGCAGGGCGGGTGCGGCGGTGTCCTGGGTCCGGCCCGCCAGCAGCTCGCCGAGCGGACCGGTGGCGGTGACCTCGGTGATCGGGAGGCCGCCGGCGGTGGCCGTCGGGTCGAGGGCGAGCCGGAGCAGTTCGGCCGTCGGAAGCGATCCGGTGCCGTGCCGGGTAAGGAAGCCGAGGGCGGCGGCAATCTGCCCGGCATCCACCTCGACCCAGCGGCCACGCAGTCGGACCAGGCCCTGCTGGGCGGCCCCGAGGTCAGTCAACTCCTGCTGGGTGAGCTTGACTTCGCCGATCGCGGCCTGCCAGCGGAAGTCCACCACGGCGTCCCGGTCGACCTGGGCGGCCCGCTCCACCGTGCCGGGCGGTGCGGTCCGGGTGGCGGTCAGCGCGAGGCCGAGGCCGGGCCTGCGCTGCCACCAGGCGGGCAGCAGGACGCCGAACCCGGCCTCGGTCAGGGCGGGTGCGGCACTGCGCAGGAAGTCGAGCGCCCCGGCCCGGTCCAGTCGCAGGCCGGTCGGACGGCGGCCCCGGCCGGGGCGCAGCTCGGGACGGCGGAGGGCAGCGCGGTCGAGCTCGGCCAGGTAGCTCTCCACCGGGTCGGCGAGCTGCCGGGCCAGGGCGGCGAACGCCGGTCCACCGTCCCAGAGTTCGGCGGCCGGGATCAGCAGGGAGGGCTGGTCGACCGCCTGGATCAGGAAGTCGAGCTGCCAGTCGTCGTCGTTCGGCCGGCCTTCAGGGTCGCTGTCGGAGGGCCCGAGCGGTTCGGAGAGCCGGAAGCAGAGCCGGACCGGACTGTCCGTCGGGGGCGACCCCGCCAGCCAGACCGCGAGCTGTTCGCGCAGCTCGGCCAGCTCGGCCGCGGGCGCCTCGAACCGTCCGTCGGCGCGGTGGAGCGCGGCCCACCAGGCCACTGACGCACCGTCACCACCAGGAGCCGCGCCGTCCAGCGCGGTCCTGATCTCCTGGTCGACGAAGCGGTCGAGCAGCTCGGCGACCAGCTCCGCCGCACCGGTCCGGCCCTCCGCCAGCACGGCCGGCGGGCAGCCCCGGACCAGCGCGTCCGCCTCCCGCCGGTCGGCCCGCTCGGGGGCGGGCTGCCAGGTGGCGTACGGGATGCCGTCCCGCTCGCGCAGCACCGGCAGTGCCCTGCCCCGGCCGGCCAGCCGCCAGGCCAGGTCGTGGACGGCGGTCAGCCAGCGCAGCGAGGCACCGTACGCGAGCTCCACCGACCCTTCGACGCCCGGGAGTTCGAGGCTGGCGCCGGACCAGTACGGGTCGAACAGCTCGCCCAGCAGCTGGGCCGCCTCGGCCTGCGGGAAGAGCAGCACCGGCACCCGCCACGCGGTCAGCGAGACGCCCCGGCCGGTGGCGCCGATCGGCAGCTGCGGGGAGGGGGTGGGGGCGCCGCTGAGGCTGGGCAGCCGCAGGGTGCTCCACCGTTCGGGGGCCTGTTCGGCGAGCCAGCCGGGGCCGGGGCCGAGGGCGGCGAGCAGCCGGGCCACCTCGGCGGCCGGGGCGGCGAACGGGTGCGCGGTGGCGGCCACCGGGGCACCGCCCGGGCGGTGCAGGCGGGCCGCCGTGTAGGCGCGGGCGTCCTCGGCCCAGAGCGCCAGCGCGCCGTCGGCCCGCCAGAGCGCGTGCAGGGCGTACATCGGCGGGCCTCCCGGGAACGGCAGCAGGGTTTCACCCTAGCCGGAGGGCATAGCGGACAGGATCTGGCCTAGTTGCCGCCTACCTTTGGTCGTACCGAAGCGGGGGAAACCCGCCCGACGAAAAGGTGAGCGACATGGTGGTTCTGGTGGCTGCGGAGACGAACGAGCGCGAGGGGCTGCTGGCCTTCCTGGAGGCGCACCGGGGCGCGGTGCGCCGCTCGGTGCACGGCCTCACCGAGGAGCAGGCGCGGGCCACCCCGACCGCGAGCAGCCTGTCGCTGGGCGGCCTGCTCAAGCACGTGGCCACCTGCGAGCAGCACTGGACCGAGGGCACCCTGATGGGCCGTGAGCTGACCCAGCAGCCCTGGGCGGACCAGCACCGGCTGCTGGACGGCGAGACGGTGGCCGACTGGCTGAAGCAGTACGAGGAGATCGCGGCCGAGACCGACCGGATCATCCGGGCACTGCCGGACCTGGAGACGGACGCGGCCCTGGCGGATGCGCCCTGGTTCCCGCCCAACAGCCGCCGGACGGCGCGCTGGATCCTCACCCACCTGTGCACCGAGGTGGCCCGGCACGCCGGGCACGCGGACATCATCCGGGAGACCCTGGACGGCCGCACCGCCCTGGAGCTGGTCGCGGAGGTCAACGGGGGCCGCGAGTGAGCCTTGGTTGAACATTGAACGAAACCGGGTTATGGTGGTGGCACGCCAACAAGTTGAAGCCTAAACAAATGGCTTCCGACCCGAGGAGAAGCCATGGGCATCTTCAACCGCACCAGCAAGGCCGCCACCACCAGCACCGCCGTCGCCACGGCCCCCGCCGGGCCCGACCTGGCGCACCTGACCGGTGACTACACCATCGACGCCTCGCACAGCGCGATCGGCTTCGCGGTCCGCCACGCGATGGTCACCAACGTGCGCGGCGTCTTCGCCGAGCACGACGGCCTGCTGCACCTGGACGGCAGCAACCCGGAGAACTCCACCGCCGCGCTGACCATCAAGGTCGCCAGCATCGACACCAGCAACACCCAGCGCGACGAGCACCTGCGCACCGGCGACTTCTTCGAGGCCGAGACCTTCCCGGAGATCACCTTCCGCTCCACCTCGGCCGAGCGGCTGCGCGACGACTCGTACCGGATGACCGGTGACCTCACCATCAAGGGCACCACCGGCCAGGTGGTCCTCGACCTGGAGTACACCGGCAGCGCGACGGACGTCTACGGCGCCCAGCGGGTCGGCTTCGAGGGCAGCGCCACCGTCGACCGCACCGCCTGGGGCCTGACCTACAACGCCGCGCTGGAGACCGGTGGCGTGCTGATCGGCGAGAAGGTGAAGCTCAGCTTCGACATCTCGGCCGTGAAGAGCGTCTGAGACCCGACCATCTGACGCCCGGTCACCCGGGCAGCAGCGCGGCATCCTCGGCGGGCAGCCAGCTCACCGGCGGACGCCGCAACCACCCCTCGCGCGAGCCGAGTTCGGCAACCGCCTCGCGCAACGCGGTGAATCCCGGATGACGCAGCTCCGGGCGGTGCACCAGGCTCACCAGACTGAGCGGCACCGGATCGACCAGCGGACGGGTGACGGCCCCGGGTATCCCGGGGCCGCCGGTCGTGGTCAGCATCGCCTCACCGTGCCGGGCCAGATAGTGCCCGACCTCCTCCACCCCGACCGGCGGGCTGTGCGGGGCCGCCGCGAGCAGACCGTGCGCGCCCAGCAGCCGCCGCCCGAGCTCGGTCCACTCGGTGGTCGCCGGGTTCCCCGCGCAGATGTCCACCGGATGCCCCGCCAGCGCGCCCAGCGGCACCTCGGGCAGCGCGGCCAGCGGATGGCCGGACGGCAGGAAGACCGCCATCTCCTCGAACCGCACCGGCAACTGCGCCAGTTGGGACCGCAGCCCGGCCGGCAGTCCGGCGAACCGGCCGAACGAGACGTCCAGCCGATGGGCCGTCAGCTCCGCCGCCGCAGCGGCCAGACCACCGTGGAACCGGGCCAGCAGCTCCAGTTCGGGCCGGGCCGCCCTGGCCGCCGCGAGCAGCCGGACGGCGGTCAGATCGTCCCCGGTGACGTCGTTGTTCAGATCCACCAGCAGCGGCCGGTGCCCGGCCTCCCCGTCCAGCAGCTCGTCGTGCAGCGCCAGCAGCCGACGGACCTTCGGCAGCAGCCGCTCCCCGTCCGGCGTGAGCCGCACGCTGCGGGTGCTCCGGTCGAACAGCCGCAGCCCGAGCGCCTGCTCCAGCGCGCGGACGTCCCGGCTGAGCGCCTGCTGCGCCACGTGCAGCCGCTCGGCGGCCCGGCCGAAGTGCAGGGTCTCGGCGGTCGTGGCGAAGCCGCGCAGCAGACGCGGGTGCAGGTCACGGGGCATCCCCGCACCTTAGACCCTGCGGCTTGACCCCTCATTGACAACAGAACCGCGTGAATCGGGCCGAACAAGTGTTGGACCAGCGCAGCCGGCCGCCGGGAGGCTGGGCACACACCCCGTGCCCACCCCAGGAGTTCCGTGTTCGCCTCGTACCGCCGCCTGTTCGCCGCCCCCGGCGCGCTCGCCTTCACGCTGACCGGCCTGTTCGCCCGGCTGTCCTTCGCGATGACCGGGGTCAGCACCGTGGTGCTGATCGCCACCCGTCGCGACTCGTACGCGCTGGCCGGGGCGGTCTCGGCGGCCGGCGTGGTGGCGGTCGCGGTCGCACTGCCGATCTCCGGGCGGCTGGTGGACCGGTACGGGCAGGGCCGGATCTCTGCCTGGTCCGTGCTGCTGGCGGTCTGGCCGACGGCCGGGCTGCTGCTCTGCGCGCACTTCGGCGCCCCCGCCTGGACGCTCTTCCTCTGCTGCACGGCCTCCGCGGTGGTCCCCAACCTGGGCGGCATGGCCCGGGCCCGCTGGGCGCACCTCTACCGGGACGACCCGGCGGCCCGGCACGTCGCCAACTCCCTCGAACAGGCGCTGGACGAGCTCTGCTTCATGGGCGGCCCGGTGCTCGCCATGCTGCTCTGCACCTCGCTCTTCCCGGAGGCCGGGCTGCTGGCCGGTGTGCTGCTCGGCTCGGCCGGGCTGCTGCTGTTCGCCGCCCAGCGGCGGACCGAACCGCCGGTGCAGCCCCCGGCGGAGACCGCCGGACGGGGCGCGCTGAGGGACGGCGGACTTCGGGTGCTGGTACTGGTCTTCGCCGCGACCGGGGTAGTGTTCGGCTCGATGGAGGTCACCACCATCGCGTACGCCGACGCGCTCGGCCGGCAGCCGTTGGCCGGTGGGCTGTTGGCGCTGGTGGCGGCCGGGTCCTGCGCCTCCGGGCTGGTCCTCGGGCTGTACCGGGGCCGGGCCGGCGCCACCCGGCGGCCAGGCCCTGTCCGGTCGATCTTGTCGGATCAGCGCGCGGCGTTGGGCGCCCGGCTGGGCGTGCGGCCGGAACGGCCTCGTACTGGGTCGTACTTGGCCGTTCCGGCCGTGCGTCCAGGCGGGATGCCCAGCGTCGCGCGCCCGGCAAGATCGGCCGGACAGGGCCTGGTGCTCGGGGTGACGGCGATGACCGTCCTGCTGCTGCTCCCGCTGGCCGCCGGGCTCTCCGGGGCCGGGCTCGCGGTGCTCGGGCTGACGCTGTTCGTGGCCGGTTCGGGGACCGCGCCGACCATGGTGGCCGGGATGACGATGGTTCAGGAGCTGTTGCCCGCCCGGCAGTTGAACGAGGGCATGGGCGTGGCGGTGGCGGGCATCCTGGTCGGGATCTCCACCGGGGCGGCGCTCGGCGGGGTGGTCGCCCAGCAGGCCGCCCCGGGCACCGGCTTCCTGGTGCCAGCCGGGGCCGCCGGGCTGGCCCTGCTGACCGCGCTGGCCGGACGCCGCCGCCTGCGCGCTCGCCCGGCGCCGGGGCTCAGTGCCCTGGCGGCGTGACCGGGAAGCTGTACTCGTACTCGGGCAGCGGGTACCCGCCGGGGAACCAGCCGATCCGGTCGTCGGTGCGGACCGCGCCCGCCCGCTCGTAGAAGGCGATCGCCCGGGTGTTGGCCTGCAGCACCTCCAGGTAGAGGGTGCGGTCGGGGCAGTGCGCCCGGCAGGCGGCCAGCAGCCGGGAGCCGATCCCGCCGCCGGTCAGCCCGGGGCGTACGTGCAGGTTGTCCAGCAGCACCCGGCCGTCCGGCTGCGGGACCAGGTAGGCGAAGCCGTCCAGCTCGGGCCCCCGCTCGGCGAGCAGGAGCAGCGGGGTGTTGGCGGGCTCCCCGTAGTCGACCGTCAGCCGCAGCTCCCAGAGCTCGCGGCGCTCCTCGGCCAGGCCGTCGCCGAGCGCCTCGGCCGGGACCATGCCGGCGTACGTGGTCAGCCAGCTCGCGCTGTGCAGGGCGGCGACCGCCGGGGCGTCGGCGGCGGTACCGGGGCGGATCTCGAGTGCCATGGCATCGAGCCTGTCACACCGGCCCGCCAAGGTAGGCTCCACAGGCGTGGAGCAGCCCAACGACGTCACGGACCCGGTACCGACCCCGAGCGAGCCCGGCAACGCGGAGCTGCCGGGCGGTCGGGCCAGACCGAAGACCGACAAGAGCGAGCAGACCCGGGCCCTGATCCTGGACACCGCGATGCGGCTGTTCAGGGAGCGCGGGTACGACAAGACCACCATGCGGGCGATCGCCGCCGAGGCCGGGGTCTCGGTCGGCAACGCCTACTACTACTTCGAGTCGAAGGAATTCCTGATCCAGGGGTTCTACGACCTGATGACGCACGACCACGCCCGCGACGCCCGGGCCAGGATGGTCGGCCACACCGAGTTCGCGGACCGGCTGGAGATCGCGCTGGTCTCCTGGCTGGACTGCGCGGCGGACTACCACTCCTTCGCCTCGCAGTTCTTCCGCACCGCCGCCGACCCGAACAGCTCGCTCAGCCCGTTCTCGAACGAGTCGCACCCGGCCCGGGCCACGGCGGTCGAGCTGTTCCGCGAGGTGCTGGCCGGCTCCGACCTGAGCAGCAAGCTGGACGCCGAGCTGGTCGAGCTGCTGCCCGACCTGCTCTGGCTGCACCTGATGGTGGTCGTCCTGTACTGGGTCTTCGACCGCACCCCGGACACCGAGCGGACCAGGGAGTTCGTCCGCCGCTCGACGCCGATGGCGGCCCGGATCCTGACCCTCTCCCGCTACCGGGTGTTCCGGCCGATCGTCCGGGACGCCAAGGGCCTGATCCAGGACTTCATCCTGCCGACCATCGGCCGGACGAAGTCCTGATCACCTGTCAGAAGCTGTCCGGGTTCCAGGCTCGCAGCGGGGTACGGAGCAGCAGGTCCGCCTCGGCCGCCGCGCCGGGGCGGAGCTCGGTGGCCAGGCCGCCCGCCACCAGCCGGGGCAGGGTCTCGGCGCCCAGATAGAGGCTGCCCAGTTGGCCGGCGCCGAGCGCCAGGTCGGCCAGGTCCTCGGTACGGGTGCAGCGGCCGGTGCCGTCCGGGGCGACCTCCAGGGCCCAGCGGCCCTCGGTCCAGCCGTCCCGGTCGGTGACCTCGAGCACCGTCCGGCCGGGGGCACCGTACCGGCGGGCGGCGAAGGCAGCAGAAACATCCAGCACCCGGAGCCACATGAAGTCGGCGACCTCCCGGCCCGGCCTGGCCTGCCGGGGGTCGTTCAGCCAGAGCGGCAGCGGGTCGTCGGGGGCGAGGTTCTCGATCTCGACGGTGCGGACCCAGTCCACCGAGAAGGCCAGCCGCCAGAGCGCCACGGCGGTCGGGGCGTCCAGGGCGAGGAAGGCGCCGACGGTGAGCGTGCAGTTGGGGACCGGGCCGTCCCAGTTGTCGTCCAGCCGATAGACCATCAGACCGGTCACGGCGCCGCTCGCGTCGCGGTGCACGGCGGCGAACGGCTCCTTCCAGTCGAAGCCCGGCAGCGTCACCTCACCGGTGACCAGCTGCCAGTAGTACGGCTTGCGGGCGATCGCTCCCGGCTGGCCGCGCCGCCAGCGTTCGTGCAGGTCGGGGCCGAGCTCGCGGAGCTCGGCCATGGTGACGAAGTCGATCCGGCCGCCGGGGCTCTCCGGCAGGTCCGCGCGCAGGCCGCCGGACTCCTTGACGTCGATCCGCAGGCCGGCGTTGGCGGTGGCCGGGCCGAAGCCGAACCGGCCGTAGATGTTGTACTCGGCCGCGATCAGGATGGCGACCGGGCAGCCGCGCCGGTGCGCGTCGGTCAGGTCGGTGGTCATCATCCGGCTGAGCAGGCCGCGGCGGCGGTGGGTGGAGTTGACCGTCACCCCGGTGATCGCGTCGGCCCGGACGGTGCCGCCGCCCGGGACGGTCAGCTCGATGTCGAAGCTGCGGAAGGTGGCCACGCAGCGGGTCGGGTCGAACGGGTCGAAGGCGCCCTGGAAGCGGTTCGGCTCGAACTGGAGCCGGCGGTACTCGACGCCGTCCGCGACGTGCGGCCGCAGGAAGCCCCGCGCCAGCGCCCGGTCCCAGGCCGGGAGCTCCTCCTCCGTGATGTACCGGATGTCCGCGTTGTCGCTTCGCTCATTGCCCATCCCGTCACGGTACGACGACCCGTCAGGAGCGGCATCCGGTTTTTTCCAGCACCCTCCCAGGCTTTTCTCATCTCACATATGAGATATCGTCTGCCCAATGAGCGACGACTACCTCCAGCGCATCGGCGGCCTCATCCGCACCGCCCGCGAGCACAAGGGCAAGACCCAGGGCCAGCTCGCGGCGGCCCTCGGCACCAGCCAGAGCGCGGTCAACCGGATGGAGAAGGGCCAGCAGAACCTCACGCTGGAGATGGTCGCCCGGATCGGCGAGGCGCTGGACAGCGAGATCGTCTCGATCGGCTACGCCGGGCCGATGCACCTGCGGGTCGACGGCGGACGGCAGTTGAGCGGCGCGATCGACGTCCGCACCAGCAAGAACGCCGGCGTCGCGCTGCTCTGCGCCTCGCTGCTCACCACCGGCCGCACCACCCTGCGCCAGGTGGCCAGGATCGAGGAGGTCTACCGGATCCTCGAGGTGCTCGCCAGCATCGGCGTCAAGGCCCGCTGGACCAACGACGGCCGCGACCTCGAACTCACCCCGCCCGCCCGGCTCGACCTGGACTCGATGGACGAGGCCGCCGCCAAGCGGACCCGCAGCGTGCTGATGCTGCTCGGTCCGCTGATGCACCGCGCCGAGCAGTTCCGGCTCCCGTACGCGGGCGGCTGCGACCTCGGCACCCGGACGGTGCAGCCGCACCTGGCCGCGCTGCGGCAGTTCGGCCTGGAGGTGGCCGCCACCGACGGCAGCTACCACGCCCGGGTCGAGGCCGGGGTCTCGCCGGGGCGGCCGATCGTGCTGACCGAGCGCGGGGACACCGTGACCGAGAACGCGCTGATGGCCGCCGCCCGGCACGACGGCGTGACCGTGATCCGCAACGCCAGCCCGAACTACATGGTCCAGGACCTGTGCTTCTTCCTGGAGCAGCTCGGGGTGAAGATCGAGGGCATCGGCACCACCACGCTCACCGTGCACGGCCGGCCCGATATCACCTGTGACGTCGACTACGCGCCCGCCGAGGACCCGGTCGAGGCGATGAGCCTGCTCGCCGCCGCCGTGGTGACCTCCTCCGAGCTGACCATCCGTCGGGTGCCGATCGAGTTCCTGGAGATCGAGCTCGCCGTCCTGGAGGGGATGGGCCTGGACCACGACCGCACCCCCGAGTACCCGGCCCGCAACGGCCGCACCCGGCTGGTCGACCTGACGGTCCGTCCGTCCAAGCTGACCGCCCCGATCGACCGGATCCACCCGATGCCGTTCCCCGGCATCAACATCGACAACGTCCCGTTCTTCGCGGTGATCGCCGCCGCCGCGCACGGCACCACCCAGATCAACGACTGGGTCTACGACAACCGCGCCATCTACCTCACCGACCTCACCCGGCTCGGCGCCGACGTCACCCTGCTCGACCCGCACCGCGTCCTGATCCAGGGCCCCACCCGCTGGCGGGCCGCCGAAACCGTCTGCCCGCCGGCCCTGCGCCCCGCCGTCGTCATGCTGCTCGCCATGCTCGCCGCCGAGGGCACCTCGGTGCTGCGCAACGTCTACGTGATCAACCGCGGCTACGAGGACCTGGCCGAACGCCTCAACTCGATCGGCGCGAGCATCGAGACCTTCCGCGACATCTGACCCCGAACGATCCCCTGACCGGGCCGGACCGGTAGCCTCCGGTCCTCGGCTTCGCTCCAGGGGGATACATGCGTTCGATCAGGTCCGCCACGGTTCTGGGGCTGCTCGCCTCATCGCTGGTCTGCTGGCCGGTGCCGTCGGCCCAGGCAGTGCAACTGACACCGAGCATGGTGCAGATCGTCGCGCACGAGGACGACGACCTGCTGTTCATGAACCCGGACGTCTCCAACGGGATCGCCGCCGGCATCCCCACGCTGACCGTGTACCTGACGGCCGGTGAGAACGTGCCCGGCGCGGTGCCCGGCATGACCCCGGAGGAGTACGCCGCGAGCCGGCAGAACGGGATCAGGTCCTCGTACGCCGCGATGGCCGGCGCCGGCGGCGACGGTTGCATCCTGGCCGTCGCCGGGCCGGGCGGCTGCTGGACCGAGGACGTCGACCACGAGCTGCTCGGCCCGGGCAAGTTCGTGCAGCGCTTCTTCCTCGACAGCCACCCGACGGTGCAGTTGGCGTTCCTGAACCTCGCGGAGGCGGGCGACGGCCGCTTCAACGAGGGCAACACCCTGCGCAAGCTGGCGACCGACCCGAACCTGGTCAGCGACATGCTGGACATGGGCGGGCGGGATCCCGAGATCCCGGACGCGTACCGGGTCGACGGCGGGGACGTGGTGGACATCCTGAAGAGCCTGCTCACCGAGACCGGGGCGACCCTGATCCGGGCCCAGGACTCGGCGCCGGACAAGGTCGAGTGGGTCAGGGACTGGCTCCCCGACCACGACCACGAGGACCACGTCTACGCGAGCCGGATCGCGGACCGGGCCGCGGCGGCCTACCGGAGCGTGAACCCGCGCACCCTGCTGGAGCACTACCGGCAGTACAACATCGACTCGATGCCCGGCAATCTGATGCCGAGCCAGGCGGCCGAGAAGAAGGCCCGGTTCGTCGACCGCTACCTGCCGCACGACCCGTGGCTCCAGGGCCACCTGGAGCCCTCGTACAACCAGTGGTGGGCGGCGCAGTACTCCCGGACGCCGCGCCCGGTCCAGGCCGCGATCACCGACCCGAACGGGGTCCTGCACCTCTTCGTCGTCCTGGGCGGCTCGCTGTGGGAGTGGACCCGGACCGACTCCGCGCAGTCGACCGCCCCGGTGTGGAGCGGTCCGGTCGACCGCGGCAATCCCGGTGGGGCGCTGGCCGCCGGGCTCTCGGCCGCCCGCAACAAGGACGGCCGGATCGAGGTGTTCGGCCAGCGCTCCGACAACGGCGAGCTGGTCTCCCTGTTCCAGAACGGCTCCGGCTGGGGCTGGGGGTCGCTCGGCAACCCGAACCTGCCCGCGGACGCGACCAGCGTGAGCTCCCCCGTCGTGGTGCCGAACGAGGACGGCCGGCTCCAGGCCTTCGTCCGCAACGCCGGAGGCGGCGTCAGCACCCGCTGGCAGCTCGCCGTGAACGGGGCGTGGAGCGGCTGGGCC
This sequence comes from Kitasatospora gansuensis, assembly GCF_014203705.1. Classification (NCBI taxonomy): domain Bacteria; kingdom Bacillati; phylum Actinomycetota; class Actinomycetes; order Kitasatosporales; family Streptomycetaceae; genus Kitasatospora; species Kitasatospora gansuensis. Next base: position 4,415,775 of record NZ_JACHJR010000001.1, on the reverse strand, counting down.
GACATGCAGGGCGACCACGTCCAGGGGCCGGTCACCGCGGTCGTCACCTACGACAAGCGGATCGAACTGTTCGCCCCGGTCTCCGGGAACTCCGCCCGCGTCCTGCACTGGTTCCAGCCCGCGATCAACGCCCCGTTCCAGGTCGACCAGCAGTTCCCGGCCGCCCGGCCGGCCAGCGGGCTGTCGGCCGGCACCGACGCGGACGGCCGGATCGAACTGGTCTACCGCGAGGCCGGCACCGGCGGCGCGATGACGATCTATCAGAACGCGCCCGGCGGTGGCTGGAGCGGCCCCTCCGCCGTCGGCGGCAGCAGCGCCAAGCCCGGAGGCACCGGCGAACTGGCCGTGGCCACCGGCACGGACGGCCGGATGGTGATCGCTGCCCGCAACCAGGGCGGCGGCGTCAGCCTCTCCCAGCAGGCCACCGCGGGCCAGGCCTTCGGCGGCTGGACGGACGCGCGCGGCTACATCGTCGGCAACCCGATGTCGGTGGTCAACGGCCACGGCAACGTCACCCTGATCGGACTCAAGCCGAACGGCGCCCTCGCCGAGTACCGCCGGGACGGCTACGAGGCGTCCGCCAGCTGGCACGCCGTGGGGTGACCGCCCGTCACGGGCGGCCGTAGAAGTCGGGGCGGCCCATGATCCAGAGGCTGGCCTGTTTGATGGCCATGCCCGGGCGGGGGGCCTCGATCATCTGGTCGTCGCCGATGTAGAGGGCGACGTGGTGGATGTCGCGGGCGCGGCCGGTGTCGGTCCAGAAGACCAGGTCGCCGGGGCGGAGTTGGGCGTAGCTGACCGGGGTGGACTCGGCGTACTGGTCGGCGGCGAAGTGGGTCAGGCTCTTGCCCGCGCGGCGCCAGGCCATCATGGTCAGCCCGGAGCAGTCGTAGCCGGCCGGGCCCTCGCCGCCCCAGATGTAGGGCAGGCCGATCTTGGAGCGGGCGAAGGCGATGGCGGCCTCGGCACCGCCGGCCGACCAGGGGGACTCGGCGAAGGAGTCGGCGGAGTCATTGGAGGGACGGGCCGCAGCGGCTGCGGCCGCCGCCCGGGCGTCCTCCTCGGCCTGCCGCGCGGCGGCCGCTTCGAGTGCCTCCCGGCGCTGCCGCTCCAGTTCCAGAGTGGTGTTGCGGGCGGTGGCCAGGGCGGCGAGCAGCTGCTCGCGGCGGGCGGTGATCTCGGTGACCTGGGTCTGCTGGGCGGCCAGCCGGGCCTCGGCCCGTTCCTTGGCCTGCCGGACGGCGTCGGCCGCCCGGACCGCCTCGGCCTCGGCGGCTCCGGCGGCCTCGGCGGTACGGGCGGCCTCGGCGGCGGTGGCCGTGGCGGTGTCCAGGATGTCCCTGGTCCGGGCGCCGACCATGCCGATGGCGGCGGCCTGGGCGCTGATCGCCCGGGGTCCTTCGGCGCCCAGCAGGGCGTCGAGGGCGGAGAGTTGGGCACTCGCACCCTGCCGGTAGGTCTCGGCGGCCAGCTCGGCGGCCCGTTCGGCGGCCGCCACCCGGGCGGCGGCGGCGACCGCGGCCTCCGCCCCGGTCCTGGCGGCTTCGGCCCGGGCCCGGGTCAGCCGGGCCTGGGCGCCGTTGTAGGCCTCGACGGCCTGCTCGGCCTCCCGGCCGGCCCGGTCGAGCTCGGTCTGGGCGGCGGTGAGCCGGACCTCGATCGCGGCGCCGTCGGCGGCCCTGGCGGTCTCCTCGGCCTTGGCGGCGGCGAGGTCGTCGGCGGTGGGGTACGGGTCGTCGGCCGGGGCGGCGATGCCGGGTGCGGCGGGGGCCGCACCGGCGGCGGGCAGCAGTCCGAACAGACCGGAGAGGGTGAGCAGGAGGGTCGGGAGGATTCTGCGAGCCACGGGGTGTCCCTCTCGCGACGGCTGACGGTGGATCAAATATCCCATCAAGTGATAAATCGGTCACTCGTTGTCATAGTTTCAGACCTGACGGTGCCTCAGCGCCATACCCACACGGCCGGGCGGGTGAGATGTCGGATTGTCAGCCCCGTTCGGGCGGCGGCGCCCGGCGCACGACCGCCCGGCGGCCCGAGCGCCCCTCGAACCGTCAGTGCGGCCGCCGGGCCTGCGGGTGCGGCAGCCGGGGCGCGGCGATGGTCCGCAGGCGCCGGTACGGGGCGTGCGGCTCGGGCCCGGACCGCACGGAGGGCCGAACCGCGTACGTCCGGGTCCGGCCGGCCCGGACCGTCCGGCGGCGGGCCACCGCCGGGGAGGTGCGTTCGGGAGCGGCGACCGGGCCGGGGGTCAGCGCGGTGGCCCGGCGGTCGGCCAGCCGGGCGGAGCGGCGGGCCAGCGCCCTGGCCTCGTGGGCGTCCAGGTGGGCGGTGGCCCGGGCGGCCATCCGCTCGGCGACCCGGTGGGTGGCGGTGTGGTGGGCGGGGACCTTGTCGGGTGCCCCCGCGATCAGGTCGAAGAGCCAGGTCCGCGCGCGGTCCGCGCGGGCGTGCAGCCGCCGCTCGCGCCGGACGGCCCGCGCCCTGCGCCGGGGCCGGGTGGCGTACCGCCAGCGGGCCCAGGGGCTGGTCGGCCGGGCCAGCCGGATCGCGCCGATCCAGGACAGGCCGGGGACCATGATGCCGAGCAGCCCGGTCCACACCTTGCCCTTGAACAGCGCGACGATCGAGACCAGCGCGTTCACGCTGATCACCGCGACCAGACCCCAGCGGGTGTCCTGCCCCGGCACCACGCCGAGCGGCACGTACCCGGTCAGCAGCAGCGCGGTGAACAGGATGCCGAAGATCACCGCGTCCACCGACTTCCGGCCCTGCGCGCTCCAGTACACGTCGTCCAGGTGCAGGATCAGCGCGAACTCGTCCAGCACCAGCCCGCAGCCGATGCCGAAGCTGAACCCGAACCAGTCGCTCCACGGCGCCGCGCCGTTGGTGGCGAACACCCCGATCCCGCCGAGCAGCAGGAAGCCGAGGCCGAACACCATGTGGTGGATGTGCAGACCGCCCGGCGTGATGTTGCCGGGCCACCAGCGCACCTTGGCCCGGATCATCCGCACGCTGACCCGGATCAGCACGAACGACAGGATGAAGCCCGCCAGCAGCAGGAACAGCGGCTGCTTGTGCGCGGCCACGATGTGCGTCCGGTAGCCGTCCAGCAGGGCTTCGATCATGCGTCGTACCTTCGTTCCGTCCTGACCCCAGGTCAGTGACCGGGGGTCAGAAACCGCGGGTCCGCTTGGCCGCCCGGCGCGGCACCAGCAGGTAGGGGGCGAGCCGTTCGCCGTCCGCCCCGGCGCCCCGGGTGCCTCCGGTGACCTGACCGCCCGGCAGCGCGCTGGGCATCTTCATGAAGAGACGCGCGATCTCCCCTCCGAGGTTCACCCCGACCGCCAGCGCGAGCGCCAGCGCGGCCGCCCGGCCGACCTGGACCACACCGCCCACCGGGTTGTTCTGGGTGAAGGCCAGCATCCCCAGGTAGATCGCCGACCCCGGCATCAGCGGCCCGAGCGCGGCGGTCACGTACGGCAGCGCGGAGGTCGCCTGGTAACGGGCGGTCAGCTGGCCGAACAGGCCGACCAGACCGGCCGCTATCCCGGTGGCGACGATCGGCGAGATCTGCGCGTTGTACGCCAGCACCCCGTACGTGGACCAGCCGATGCCGCTGTTCAGGGTGACCAGCGCGAGGATCCGGCGGTCGGTCTGCAGCAGCATCGCGAAGGCCAGGGTGAGCACCATCGCCGCCACCAGCTGCACCGGCGGGTGGCTGATCCCGATCAGACTCTCGCTCGGGTTCAGGTTCGGGTCGAGTTTGGAGCCCGCGTAGAGCACCAGCATCACGCCGATCACGATGCCCGCGACCAGGTACAGCACCTCGAGCAGCCGGGCGGCGGCGGTGATGTAGAAACCCGTCAGACCGTCCTGCACGGCGGCCACCAGGGCCCGGCCCGGCAGCAGCGCGAACAGTCCACCGGTGATCACCACCGAACCGCGCAGGCCGAGGTGATTGAGCGACAGCACGATGCCGGAGACCGCGGCGGGCATCGCCGCCAGCACGAACTGATAGAACTCCGGCAGCCCGCGCCGGGCGATCAGCGAGGCCAGCCGGTCACCGAGTATCGCGGCCACGAAGGCGTTCGCGAAGACCAGCCAGGCCTTGGCGTCCAGCTTGCCGCCGACCAGGAAGGTGGCCGCCCCGGCCAGCAGGCCGGTGGCCAGCGCCAGCAGCCAGGTCGGGTACGGGTGCCGGTTGCGGCGGATCGCGGCGAGCCGGCGGTAGGCGTCGTTCACCGTCAGCCGTTCGGCGGTGATGTCGGCCACCAGCCGGTAGACCGCGGCCAGCCGGGTGTAGTCGGAGGTCCGGCGGCGGACCACCCGGTCGGCGGTGACCGGGGGTTCGACCAGCGAGGGCTGGTAGGAGATGCCGATCAGCGTGAAGGTGACCTGCGGCTCGCAGTGGTCGAGGCCGTAGGCGTGCGCGATGCCGAGCATCGCCGCCTCGACGTCCTCGGCGGCCTCACCGCTGGCCAGCAGCAGTTCGCCGATCCGCAGCGTCAGGTCGAGCACCCGCGGCACGTTGCGCTTCACCGCGGACTCGGGCTTCTGCTCCCGCTGGGTCCGCTCGTACGCGGGCCGCTCGGCCATCGGCGTGCGCAGCAGGGTGCGCATCCGGTCCGGCCAGGGGGCCTCGCCGGGCGCGCCCTGACGGAGCATCGGGACCGCGATCCCGGTCGGCGGACTGAAGCCGACCGCCCGCCAGACCTCGGGGGTCAGCGTGTCCTCGGGGTTCCAGACCGGCTCGGCCGACTCGGCCGGGCTGAGCAGACCCTCGGTCTGCTGCGGCGGCGGGGCCAGCGGGATGACGGTCTGCTGCTCGACCGGGGGCGCGGCCGAACCGAGCAGGCCCTCGGTGGGCGGAGCCTCGCTCGGGGGCACCGGCTTCCGTGTCGTCGGCCGGGGCGGCCTGCCGCCCCTGACCTTCTTGCCGCCACCGGGTCGGCCCCGGCCCCGCTTCGGCACTGCCGCTCCTCCGCCGCCCCGCTCCGCATGGTGATCGTCGGTCCCACCTTGCCCGATCGTACGGCCGGATGCACAACAGCCTGAGTTCAGCTCGTGCGCTGGGCGGTCCGACGGGCCCTCAGGAGTTCGACCGCGACCGGGATCACCGAGACCAGCACGATCGCGATCAGGATCGCCTCGATGTTCTCCCGGACGAACGGGATCTGGCCGAGGAAGTACCCGAGCACGGTGACCCCGGCGCCCCAGAGCACGCCACCGACCACGTTGTAGACCACGAAGGTGCGGTAGTTCATCCGGCTCACGCCCGCCACGATCGGGGTGAAGGTCCGGACGATCGGCACGAACCTGGCCAGCACGATCGCCTTCGGCCCGTGCCGGTCGAAGAAGGCGGCGGCCTTCTCCACGTTCTCCTGCTTGAACAGCCGGGAGTCGGGGCGGCGGAACAGGCTCGGTCCGACCTTGCGGCCGAACAGATAGCCGACCTGGTCACCGGCCACCGCGGCCAGCACGATCAGCCCGCAGACCAGCCAAAGCGGCTGGTCCAGGAACGTGCCGTCCGCCACCAGCAGCCCGGCGGTGAACAGCAGCGAGTCGCCCGGCAGGAAGAAGCCGATCAGCAGACCCGACTCGGCGAACACGACGGCCAGGATGCCGACCAGCCCGAAGGTGGAGATCAACGTGGTCGGGTCGAGCCAGGAGGGGCCGAGGGCGAGGCTGGTCACGGGCAGGGCTCCTCAGGGCGGTTAGGCAAAGAAATAGTAAAGCATCGGTCGGATAAGCGGCGCGTGAAGGCCAAGATTCCCGGCAAACCGGACATAATTTCGGATCATGAGCAGCAACGAAGCCGAGGAGAGCCTCGGCACTGTGATCGTGGCGGGGCTCTGCAACCTGGGGATCGCGGTCGCCAAGGCGGTCGCCGGAGTGGTCAGCGGCTCCAGCGCGATGCTCTCCGAGGCGGCGCACTCGTTCGCCGACACGGTCACCGAATTGCTGCTGTTCGCTTCGATCAAACGCGGCGCCCGCCCCGCCGACGATGCCCACCCGTTCGGCTACGGCCGGGAGCGCTACCTCTGGGCCCTGCTCGCCTCGGTCGCCACCTTCGTCGGCGGCGCGGTCTTCTCGGTCAACGACGGCATCCACACCCTGGTGGACGGCGAGGAACTGGGCAGCCCGACCCTCTCCTACATCGTGCTCGCGGTCGCCTTCGTCCTGGAGGGCATCTCGCTGCGACGCGCCGTGCTCCAGGTCCGGGCCGAGTCCGCCCGGCTCGGCGCCGGCACCCGGCAGTACCTGCGGCACACCCCCGACACCGCCGTGAAGGCGGTCTTCCTGGAGGACTCGGCCGCCCTGGTCGGCCTGCTGCTCGCCTTCGGCGGCCTGCTCGGCGCCCAGCTCACCGGCTCCGCCGTCTGGGACGGCGTCGCCTCGCTGCTGATCGGCGCCCTGCTCGCCTGGGTGGCGTACGTGCTCGGCCGGGACAACTCCTCCCTGCTGATCGGCCGTTCGCTCCCCCAGCCGATCGAGGACCGGATCGAGGAGACCCTCCGTCAGCAGCCGCACGTGGAAGCCGTCCTGGAGCTGATCACCATCCTGCACGGCCCCAAGGAGGTCCTGGTCGCCGCCAAGGTCGACTTCTCCGACCTCGCCACCGCCGCCGAGGTCGAACAGGCCTGCGACACCGCCGAACAGGCGGTCCGCACCGCGTTCCCCGCGGTCACCCGCATCTACCTGGACCCCACCCCCGGCTAAGCCACCAGGGGCTCGGGGAACTGCGACGCCGACCTCGTACAAGGTGATCCGTGCGTAGCTGGTCAGGCACTTTCGCAGTGACCCGAACGCCAGATCTCCTCGCAGTTCCCCGAGCCCCTGACCGTAGATGCTCGATCGCCTGCAAAAAAGTCAGAGCCCGTACCGCTCCACGATCTCCCGGTGCGGGGCCACGTCCACGCCCGCTGCGGCGGCGAGTTCGGGCCAGCTGAGCGGGTGGTCCCAGCCCTTGGTGAGGGTGGTGAGGATCGCGTCGGCCTCCGCCGCCGAGGCGAGCGGCGGCACGCCGAGTGCGGCGTAGACGCCGGGCAGCGCGACCCCCGTCCCGGGGTCCTGCAGCGTGTAGCCGTCCCCGCTGTGCGCCCAGACCGCGAAACCCGCGTCGGTGAGCGCCTCGCGGAACGCCACCCAGCGGGCCGTGCCCGGCCAGACCCCGTCCAGCCACCAGGTGGTGAAGCCCGCCGGATCGAGCAGGGTGAGCAGCTCGAAGGCGGGACGCCAGTCGCGGTCCTGGTCCTCGGGGGCCTCGTTCAGCAGGGTGGGGCCGAAGACCACCACGTCCCCGTGATTGAGCGTCAGGTCGTCGCCGAGTACGGGCATGATCCGGGCGGTGGCCGGCCCGGTCCGGATCGCCGGGAGGTCCGCGGGGCTGCCGTTGCTGCGCCTGGCCCGGACGGTGACGATCTGCCACTCCTCGTCCACCGGGCCGCTGTCCTGCTCGAAGTCGAGGCCGAGCAGGGCGCCGGTGGAGCGGACCACCGCCCAGTCGCGGTTGGCGCTGGCGACGGTGACCAGGTGCCACAGGTCGGTGCCCTGCACGGCGCGGTGCTGGAGGTCGGCGGGCGTGCCCTCGGCCGGCAGGGCGTGCGCCAGCAGGTCCTGGTAGAGCCGCTGGGCGGTGCGGTGGTCGCCGAGCCGGGTGGCGGCCAGCGCGCCGAGCCGACGCGGGTTGATCCGGCTCGGGTCCTCGACGATCATCGCGGCGCAGTGCTCGCCGACCTCGGCCCAGCGACCCTCGGCGGCGGCCCAGCGGGCCCTGACCCAGTACGCGTCGGCGGGGCTGTCCGCCATCAGCCGGTCGGCCAGCCGGCGGATGCCGTCGCCGTCCCCGGCGTCGATCAGCGCGGCGGACAGCACCCGGGCCAACTGGTCGTTGGCCGGGTCGAGTTCGAGCCGCGCCCAGAGCAGGTCGGCGGCCGCCCTGGCGTGGCCGAGTGCGCCCAGCGCCCCGGCCAGGCCGATCAGCAGGTCGGTCGCCGGAGCGGCCGTGTGGGCGGCGGCCAGCAGGTCGGCGGCCTGCTCGCCGGCCAGCGAGTGCCCGGCCAGCCAGTCGCGGAACTCCTCGACCGGCACCGGGAGTTCGGCCACCGGCAGGGCATCGGCGGCGGACCGCAGCGCGGCCACCCGGTCGGCCACCCCGTCGGTGCGGCGGAGCAGGCCGAGCTTGCGCTCGCCGGTGCCGGCCAGCGTCCTGGCCACCTCCCGGGCGCCGCGCCGGACAGCCAGCCGGCCGGCCACCAACAGCAGGTCCAGGCAAGGGCGGTGGGATCCCGCCGCGTCCAGATAGCCGACCCAGTGCGCCAGCCGGGCGCCCAGCTCGGCGTCGTTGAGGTAGGCGTCGGCCTCGACCAGTTCGGCCACCGCGCAGGCCCAGCGGTACCTGATGTCGGCGAAGTTCTCCGCCTCCTCGGGGCTGGGCAGCTGCACCAGCGCGGCTTGGGCCCGCCCCAGCGTGGCCAGCATCAACGCCCGGCCGACCGCAAGCTTTCGGCGGTCGTCCTCGTCCAACTGCCGCCGGGTGGCCAGGAATCCGGCCTCGGCGGTGTCGTACGCGTCCAGCGCTTCCTGCGGCCGGCCGAGCCGGTACAGCGCGGAGGCCCGGCTGTGCCCGAAGGCCAGTGAGACCTGCTCGCCGGCCGCCAGGATCCGGGCCTGGGCCCGGTCCAGGTGGGCGAGGGCGGCCTCGGCCCGGCCGTCGTCCTCCAGGGTGTCGGCGTACTCCCGGGAGAGGCAGTCGAAGCAGGCCCGGGCCGGTTCGACCCGGGCCAGGGTCTCCTCCAGCACCGCGAGCCGCTCGGGCACGTAGCCGGGGCCGTCGATGTTGGCGTGGCAGATGGTGAAGTCCTGTACCGCGCAGACCGACTGCGGACAGGACTCGGTCTCCGGCCGGTGCGCGAACTCCAGCAGTGAGACCGCCTCTTCGAGCGCCGCCTCGCCCTGGTGACGCTTGTTCAGCAGGTTCTGCAGCCGCCAGTGCCGCAGGAAGACCTCGACCCACGGCAGGTCGAGCGCCCGGGCGGCGGCCAGCGCCTCCGGGAAGACCGCGTCCAGCTGCTCGTTCCGCCCCTCGACGGCGTGTCCGGCGATCTCCGCCAGTGCGTCGGCCAGCCGGTGCTGGCCGGACTCCACCAGGCGGGCGTGGTTGTCGTGCACCCAGGCCCAGATGTCGGTGCTCATACGGCGTCCCCCTGGCCGGGCGTGCCCGGGCCGTTCGCTGCGGTCATCGGTTGTGCGTTCCGTCCTGTTCGTCCGTCAGCCCGTCCGGTGCGGACGGGCCTTCGGGAACGGCCGCCGTGAGCGCCGCCACAGCGGTGCCCACGCCCCCCAGCGCGGCGGCCAGATCCCCGGCGGCGGAGCCTGCGGCCGCCGCCATGATCACCTTCAGTGAGCGGAGCAGCCCGGCCGCCGTGGCGCTGCCGGTGTGCCCCGTCCGGTACGCCGTGAGCAGCTGCTGGACGGCGGGCGCGGCCAGGTTGAGATAGAGCCTGGCCTTGACCGTGCCGTCGGTCCGCGCGGTGAACGCGCGGGCCAACCGCAGTGCGGCGGACGGGATCCGGGCGTCCGCCCGGTCGTTCTCGATCCGCGCCTTGAGCTCGGCCTCCCGGTCCGGGACGAGCACCAGCGGCAGACCCGGCGGATCGAAGCGGGCCGGCACCAGCTGCTCGCCGAGGTCGGTGAGCGCACCCGACAGCCAGGCGAACTCCTGCTCCGGAAGCGGCCGTTCGGGATCGCGGAACAGTTCGCGGTTGCCGCTCTCGCTGCCCAGCTCGACCAGCCGGCAGCCCCGCAGCGCGGCGTACCTGCGCAGGAACGGCAGCACCGCGTACCGGTCGCCGCGGGCGATCGGCACCTGCATGGCGCGGTAGAGCATCTCCTCGAAGCCGCCGCCCGCGCCGAGCGCGACGTGCAGCGCGCCCTCTCCGGCCGCCCGCAGCGCACCGGCGGTCAGCTCGCCCTGCGAGGTGGGCACCGGTACGTCGTCGGCGAGCAGGGTGAACAGCCGGTCGTCCACCAGTGCGGCGCCCAGCAGTTCCTGGCCGTGCCGGGTCAGGATCCGCCGCCAGGCGGCCGGGTCCAGCCGGGCGATCTCGTACAGGCCCTCCACCACCGCGTCGCTGAGTGCCCGTTGCAGCGCGCGGTAGTGCTCGTCGCGCTGCAGGTCCTCTCGGCTGGCGGTCGGGGTGAGCCGGTCGGACTCGATCACGCCGCCGATGAAACCGGCCCAGGGCGGCAGCAGGTCGCGGGCGTCCTCGGCCAGCAGCATGCCGCGCAGGTAGACGGCGAGGTCGCGGTTGTCGGTGGACCCGTAGCTGCCGCCGTCCTGCACCCAGAGCAGGCCGACCGCGTCGGTGACGCCCTCCACCGGGGTGACCGGCAGGGTGGCCAGCGGCTCGAAGTGGCGGCCGAAGGCGGCGGCGAACCGCATCCTGGCCGCGTACTGATCGCCCGTCACCTGATCGCCGGTCACCTCCTCGCGCCAGGGCACCGGAACGCTGTTGACCGGCCGTTCGTCGTCGCCGACGTGCACCGGGACCGGCAGCAGGACGCAGTACCGGCCGAGCACCTCGCGGAGCGCGTACTCGTCGGCGAGCCCGGCGTGTTCGGCCTTCAGCAGCAGTTCGACCACGGTGCCCGGGGCCGGGCGGGCCGGCACCTGCTCGACGCTGTACTGCTCGCCGCCCCGGCTCCGGTAGCGGTGGCCGAGCGTGGGCTCGCGGTGCGAGGTGGTGGTGACGGTGACCTCGTCGGCCACCGAGAAGGCCGACAGGAAGCCGAGGCCGAAGGCGCCGATCAGCTGCTGGTTGCCCGTCAGATCGCGGAGCAGGCGGGTGTACCCGGTGCCCACGGTGGCCAGGTAGGCGTGGATCTCCGGCTCGGTCAGCCCGGCCCCGGCGTCCTCGATCGAGACCGTCCGGCGGGCCTGGTCGGCCCGTACCCGGATCACCCCGGCGGGGTCGCCCGGATCCGCCAGGTTGCCCGGATCCTCCAAATCCCGTCGGGTATGTGAATCGTGGGCGTTCTGGACGAGTTCGCGCAGCGCTACCAAGGGGGTGGAGTAGAGATGAGTGGCGAGTACGCCGACCAGACCCCCGAGGTCGACCTCGGTCGTACGCAGATTCTGTTCCGGCAGCCGACCGGGCTGAAGACCTTCTGACATGAGGCCCAAGTCTGCCAGTAAGACAATCCACCTACTAGGTTTTTGCGCTTTACCGTTACCCGTCACGGGCATTCTCGGCTTCGTACCAGGTCGGACGGGGGGGAATTGCCCGTTCCGGGCAGCTTCGACAATGCCGGAGACCAAGTCGGCCACCGGTCGTGACACGTTCGGGCGAACCGGGTCGGCGGGCATTGAAGTCGGTCGGCCTTCTGGTGAATGCTGGTCGTGCGACGTCAGGCAACGGCGCGTTACGGGGCGGCCACCCCGCACGTGCCACATTCGCACCAGTTACAGGGAGACCACCGTGTCCCGAATTCGCGCAGCCGCCACCGTCACCGCCCTCGCCGCCTTTCTGCTCCTCGGAGCCGGCGCCGCCCACGCCGACAACGGCGCGGGTGCCGCTCACGGCTCCAACAGCAGCATCGTGAGCAACATCGGCTCCAGCAACGTCGTCGGCAGCGTCAACGGCAACGGCAACGCGACCCAGCAGGCCGCCACCGGTTCCGGTGCGTCCAACCAGAACAACAACTCGGGGGTGGCCGGGAATTCCGGCGGTATCGGCGTGATCCAGGGCAACGGCGCCTTCGCGCACAACGTCTACTACCCCTTCGTGCTCTACTAGGCCGATTCGCACCGTGCGGGGCGGGCCCATCACGGGCCCGCCCCGCACGGGCATATGCATCAGGAAACCCCCAACACGGCTCTGGCAAAAGCTTCCAGACGCTCCGTCAGATCGGCTCGCTGACAGCCGGGCCGGTTCCGCACCCCGTCGTTGACGAGCGAGAACATCGCGTGCACCCGGATCCGGGCCTCGGCCTTGTCGTACTCGGGCCGCACCTGCCGGAGCAGTCCGACCCAGGTCCGCAGCAAGTCCCGCCGGGCGTCTATCGCGGCCTTCCGGTCCGGCTCGGTCAGCCGCTCGGTCTCACTGACCGTCACCCCGAGGTAGTCGACGTGCCGCCGGGCGAAGTCCAGGTAGGCCCGCAGCCCGGAGTCCAGCGCGGCGGCCGGGGTGGCGGCCCCGGCCAGCGCGGCGGAGATCTCGTGCCAGAGCCGCTCCCGGCTCCGTACCAGGGTCGCGGCCAGCAGCTCGGCCTTGGTGTCGAAGTGCTTGTAGACGCTGGGCCCGGCGATGCCGACCGCCGCTCCGAGCTGGTCGGTGCTCACGTTGTCGAAGCCGCGCTGGTGGAACAACCTGGCGGCGGCGGCCAGCAGTTCCTCCCGCCGGGTGTCGGCGACCGCGGGCCAGGACAGCTCGGCCGACGCCGGAGCGGGCGGTCCCGGCGGCCCGAACGGGACGTCCAGCAGCGCCTCGCCCAGCCCGGTCAGCAGCCGCTCGAACCGCCGCCGGGGCGGGGCGAAGGTGTGGTACGACAGGCCGCCGTACGCCGAGAGCAGTGACCAGCAGAGCAACTCGGCGTCGGCCCGCCCGAGTTCGGGTCTGGCCAGCCCCAGTACCTCGGCCATCCGCCGGACGTCGGCCCGCAACTCCCGGCGCAGCCCGGCGCGTTGGGCGGCGGGCAGCAGCCGGGCGTCGCGCTGCCAGAGCGTCCCCAGCGCGCGGTGGTCGATCGCGGCGGCGGCCAGCCGGGCGCACAGCTCGGCCGGCCCGGCGCGGCCGGCGGTCACCGCCGTACGGAGTGCGGCGAGTTCGGCCCCGACCGCCTGGCGGAGCAGCTCGGGCTTGTTCGTGAAGTGCCGGTAGAGCGCCGGGGCGGTGATGCCGACCCCGGCCGCCACCTCGGCCATCGACACCTGGTGGTACCCGGATCGGTGGAACCGCTCGCTCGCGACCACCAGGATCTGCGCCTTGCGCCCCGGCGGACGGCGGACCACGCCGCGCTCCGTCGTCACCCTCTCGCCCCCTGCAAGCGATCACCCACGGTCGTCGGCCCAGGGTAGCAAGGATTCACTTGACGGACCGGAAGATGCTCGGGCAGGGCCGAATCCACACGAAGAACCACCGGCGGGAACGCTGGACAGCGGAAGCTACCGGCGATTAACTTAACCAGCGATCAGGGGGCACCACGAAGGGAGCGCCGCGTGCGCCGCACCGTGTTCAACGAGGACCACGAGGCGTTCCGGGACACCATCCGGGACTTCATCGCCAAGGAGGTCGTGCCGGTCTACGAGAGCTGGGAGAACGAGGGCCACCCGCCCCGGGACTTCTACCGCAAGCTCGGCGAACTCGGCGTCTACGGCATCGAGGTGCCCGAGGAGTACGGCGGCGCGGGCGAGAGCGGCTTCAAGTACCAGGCCGTGGTGACCGAGGAGTGCGCCCGGGCGGGCGTCACCTTCGGCTCCTCCGGCGTGCACACCGGCCTGGTGCTGCCGTACATCCTGGAGTACGCGAACGAGGAGCAGAAGCGGCGCTGGCTGCCCGGCTTCGTCTCCGGCGACATCATGACCGCGATCGCGATGACCGAGCCCGGCGCGGGCTCCGACCTCGCGGGCATCACCACCACGGCGAAGCTGTCCGAGGACGGCACCCACTACGTCCTGAACGGCGCCAAGACCTTCATCACCGGCGGCGTGCTGGCCGACCTGGTGCTGGTGGTCTGCCGCACCAGCCCGTACGACCCGGCGAACCGCCGGGCCGGGCTCTCCATCCTCTGCGTGGACACCACCTCCGAGGGCTACGCCGTCGGCCGCAAGCTGAAGAAGATCGGCCTGCGCACCTCGGACACCGCCGAACTCTCCTTCACCGACGTCAAGGTCCCGGTCGAGGACCTGCTCGGCCAGGAGGGCAACGCCTTCGCCTACCTGACCCACAACCTGGTGCAGGAGCGGCTGGCGATCGCCGTCGGCGCGTACGCCTCGGCCGCCGCCGCGGTGCGCTTCGCGGTGAGTTACGTGAAGGACCGCAAGGTCTTCGGCCAGCCGGTGTCCGAGTTCCAGAACACCAAGTTCACGCTGGCCGACTGCCAGGCCCAGGTGCTCGCCCAGCAGGCCATGGTCGACCAGGCGCTGGAGCTCTACCAGAACGGCGAGCTGACCGTCGCGGACGCGGCCGCGGCCAAGCTGTTCTGCACCGAGTCGGCCTCCCAGGTGATCGACAAGTGCCTTCAGCTGCACGGTGGTTACGGCTACATCCTGGAGTACCCGATCGCCCGGCTCTACACCGACAACCGGGTGTTCCGGATCTACGGCGGCACCAGCGAGGTCATGAAGACCATCATCGCCAAGTCGCTCGGTCTCTGAGACCCTCTCGCACCAGCCCGGCGGGCCGACCCCCACGTCCCCCACCCCGCCGGGCCCCGGCAGCGGGCCGTTCCCCCATCGGCCCGCTGCCACCTCCGTCCGCCCGTCTCGGCCGCAGGGGACCTGATGACACCTCGACCTGCCGACTCGCTCGCCCTGGTGACCCGGGTGCAGGCCGCGCTGCGCGCCCCCGGCATGCCCTTCGAGGTGGAGTCGACCCCCGAAGGCCCGCGCTACCTGCGCGCGCCCCGCACCCTGCGCGAGCTGCTGGACGCCACCCGCGCGCACGGCGACCGCCCCTTCCTGATCGCCGACTCGGGCCGGTACAGCTTCGCCGAGCACCACGCCGCCGCCACCTCGTTGGCCGTCCACTGCCTCGGCGCGTACGGGCTGCGCCCCGGCGACCGGGTGGCGATCGCGATGCGGAACCTGCCGGAGTGGCAAGTCGCCTTCTGGGCCTGCCAGTCGGCCGGCCTGGTGGCCGTCCCGCTGAACGCCTGGTGGACGGCCGAGGAGCTGGCGTACGCGCTGGACGACTGCACACCGGGCCTGGTGATCGCCGACCCGGAACGGGCCGACCGGGTGGCCCCCTGGACCACCGCGCACGGCATACCGGTGCTGACCGACCTGACCGGCCTGCCCCGCGGCGGCGCCGCCCCCGAGGTCCGGATCGAGCCGACCGACCTGGCCACCCTGCTCTACACCTCCGGAACCACCGGCCGCCCCAAGGGCGTCGAGGCCACCCACGCCGCCTGGTGCGCGGCGGCCACCACGCCCCGGTTCTTCGCGGCCACCTCGGTGCTCTGCGCGGGCGGCGACCCGGCGACGGTCCCGCCGCAGACCGTCCTGATGACCTTCCCGTTCTTCCACGTCGCGGCGTTCACCACGATGTTCCCGCTGATGGCGAGCGGCGGCAGCGCCGTCCTGATGCACCGCTGGGACGCCGAGGAGGCCCGGCGGCTGATCGCCGAACACCGGGTCACCACCTTCGCGGGGGTGCCGACCACGGCGCTCGGCCTGCTGGACACGGCCGACGCCGCCGGGGACGAACTGCCCGGACTCGCCATGATCAGCACCGGCGGCGCGGCCGCCCCGCCCGGACTGGCCGGCCGGATCGCCCGCCGCTCCGACGGCCGGGCCGTGGCCCGCAACGGCTACGGCCTGACCGAGACCTGCGGCGGCGTGATCGCCAACCTCGGCGACCGCTACCTGGCCCACCCCGAGAGCATCGGCCGCCCCGCCCCGGCCCTCGAACTGCGGATCGCCGACCCGGCCGGCCGCACCCTGCCGGACGGCGAGATCGGCGAACTCCTGCTGCGCGGCCAGTCACTGTTCCGCGGCTACCGGGGCAACCCCGAGGCCACGGCGGCGGCCTTCACCGACGGCTGGTTCCGCACCGGCGACCTGGCCCGGGTGCAGGACGGCGAGGTCTACGTACTCGACCGGCTCAAGGACCTGGTGATCCGCGGCGGCGAGAACGTCCACTGCATCGAGGTGGAGGGCGTCCTGACGGCCCATCCGGACGTCGACGACGCGGCCGTGCTCGGCGTCCCGCACCCCGCCCTCGGCGAGGAGGTCGCGGCCGTGATCGTCCTGCGGCCCGGCGCCACGGCCGGCCCCGACGACCTGCGCGCCCACGTGGCCGGACGGCTCGCCGCGTTCAAGGTGCCCGCGCACATGGTGCTCCGAACGGCGGAACTGCCGCGCAACCCGACGGGCAAGATCCTCAAGCGCCAGCTCCGCGAAGAACTGGACGCACTCCGGGCATCAACCACCAGGGGCTCGGGGAACTGCGACGCCGACCTCGAAAAAAGGTGATCCGTGCGTAGCTGGTCAGGCACTTTCGCAGTGACCCACACGCCAGATCTCCTCGCAGTTCCCCGAGCCCCTGGACAGTGCAACCGAGCGCCCTGCAAGAAAGCTGAACCGTCAGTTGTGGCTGCCCGCGTCCGCCCGCCAGGCCTCCAGGCCGGCCAGGGAGGCGGCCCGCGCCTGGTGGAGGGTGCGGTGCGCGAGCTCGCTCGGCGGGGTCTCCAACTGCCGGACCCACCCCCGGCCCGCCGACAGCACGACAGCCCCGACGATCGCGGTGCCCGCCAGCCCGACCAGCGCGCCGATCCCGGTGAGCACCACCCCGGTGCTCAGCAGCCGTCGGTTGACCTCGAACCCGCCCATGAACTTCTGATACGTCGCCATGTGACCCACCATCGGATGCGCCGCAGACCGCCGCATCCCGGCCGCCCCCGTTCGGGTTGCGCCACCGGGCCGCCCCGCCCCGGGACGGTTAGGGTCGCGGCATGGGTACGGGAATCGACCTGGCCGCCGCAGCCGACGAGCACGCCGCCTTGGCGGCCGCCGCCCCGCACGGGCGCAGCGCACACCTGCTGCTGCACGACGGCGTCCTGCGGCAGACCGTCATCGCGCTGACCGCGGGCACCGCGCTGGACGAGCACAACGCCCCGGTGGCGGCCGCCCTCCAGGTGCTGCGCGGCCGGGTTTCGCTGACCATCGCGGGCCGCCGGGTGGAGCTGACGGCCGGTCAGCTCCACCCGGTCCCGCAGGAGCGGCACGGTCTGCTCGCGCACACCGACGCCGTCGTCCTGCTGACCACCGTCACCGGGTAACCCAGGCTCAGCCCAGCACCCGGGCGCCGGTCAGCTCCAGCCCGCGCAGCACCTCGGCGCCGGTCAGCGACTGGGACGGGTCGATCAGCCACTGGCTCACCAGCCCGGCCAGCAGGGCCTGGTGGAAGGCCCCGACCATCACCTCGTCCTCGGTGTCGGGCACCTCGGCCAGCTCGGAGAACATGGTGGCCATCCCCAGCCGGGCGTCCCGCTGGACCGCCCGGAACGCGTCCCGGATCTCGTGCATGTCGTCCAGCCGGGCCAGCGCCTCGAACTGCGCCGCCCAGAGTCCCTGGTACTCGATCATGGTGCCCCGGACGCAGTCCCAGGTGGCCACGAAGCGCTCGCGCGGGGAGGCCCCCTCGGGCACCGCCTCGGCGACCGCCTTCTCGACCACGTCGCCCCAGCTGCCGATCGACTCGATCATCGCGGTGTTGAGCAGCGCCTCCTTCGACCCGAAGTGGTAGCCGATGGCGGCCAGGCTCACCCCTGCGGCCGTGGCCACGTCCCGGGCGGTGGTCCGACTGTAGCCCTTCTCGAACAGGCAGCGCTTGGCGCCGGCCAGCAGATCCTCTCGATTTCCCATGGTCGGAAGCCTACGCGTCCGAACAGACGATTGTCTTGCACGTCCGTACTAGACAACCGTCTGACACATACGTATGGTTGTCCCCATGACCGCAACCCACGGCCTCGCCGGCCGCCGCGAATGGACCGGACTCGCCGTCCTCCTCCTGCCGACCCTCGTCCTCTCGATGGACATGGGCATCCTGTTCTTCGGCCTGCCGTTCATCAGCAAGGAACTGCAGCCGAGTGGCACCCAGCAGCTCTGGATCATGGACATGTACTCGTTCGTGCTGGCCGGGCTGCTGATCCCGATGGGCGCGCTGGGCGACCGGATCGGCCGCCGGAAGCTGCTGATGGCCGGCGCGGCCGGCTTCGCCGCCGCCTCGGTGCTGGCCGCCACGGCGGACGGCGCGGCGCAGCTGATCGCGGCCCGGGCGCTGCTCGGGCTGACCGGGGCGACCCTGATGCCCTCGACCATGGCGCTGATCCGGAACATGTTCCACGACCCGAAGCAGCGGCAGGCCGCGATGGGCGCCTGGAGCGGCGTGCTGATGGCCGGCGCCACCCTCGGCCCGGTGGCCGGCGGACTGCTGCTGGAGCACTTCCACTGGGGCGCGGTCTTCCTCTGCGCCGTGCCGGTGATGCTCCTGGTGCTGCTCGCCGCCCCGGCGCTGCTGCCGGAGTACAAGGCCCCCCGGGCCGGACGGTTCGACCTGCTCGGCGCGGTGCTCTCGGTCTCCGCCGTGCTGCCGGTGGTCTACGGCATCAAGCAGCTGGCGGTCGAGGGCTGGGACCTGACGGCCGCGCTGGCCATCGTGGGCGGTCTGGTGCTGGTCGGTCTGCTGGTCCTGCGACTGCGCACCGCCGCCACGCCGCTGGTCGACCTGGCGCTGTTCCGCAACCCGATCTTCACCGGGGCGATCTCGGTCAACACCATCGCGATGCTGGCGATGATGGGCTTCTCCCTCTTCACCTCGCAGTACCTCCAGCTGGTCCGTGGCTACAGCCCGCTGACCGCCTCGCTCTGGGCGCTGCTGCCCAGCGTCGGGGTCGGTGCGGCGGTCGGGATCTCCGGGGCGCTGGCCGGGAAGATCCGGCCCGGTGTGCAGATGGCCGGCGGCATGCTGGTCGGGGCGCTCGGCTTCGGCATCCTGACCCAGGTCCAGGTCGACTCGCCGCTGGCGCTGATCCTGGTCGGCGCCGGGGTGCTGGCCGCCGGCAGCGTGAGCACCGTGATGCAGACCGCCGAGCTGGTGGTCTCGGCCGCCCCGGCGGACCAGGCCGGTGCCGCCTCGGCCACCTCGGAGACCGCCAGTGAGCTGGGCGGATCGCTCGGCATCGCGGTGCTGGGCGCCGCCGGTGCGGCCGTCTACACCGCCCGGCTGGACGGCAAGCTGCCGGCCGCCCTGCCGGACGGCGCGCTGACGGTCGCTCAGGACACCCTCGGCGGTGCGGTCACGGTCGCCGCCGAGCTGCCCATCGACGTCGCCGAGCAGCTGCTCGGTGCCGCCCGGATCGCCTTCACCGACGGCCTGCACCTGGCCGCCGCGGTCGGGGTGCTCTGCCTGCTGGCCGGCTCGGCGGTCGCCTACCGCCTGCTCGGCAGCCTGCCCGCCGACCGCGCCGAGGAGATCCCCGAGGAGCAGCTCACCGAGGCCCCCCAGCCGGCCCCGGCCGCCTGATCGGGCCCGCCCGGTCGGGCCGCCCGATCCGACACGCCCACTTGGCCACGAGTCCCCCTGGGGGCTCGTGGCTAAGCTCATTTCCATGCCGGAACCGAGCCAGCCCGAGGAGCCGGACTACCGGTTCTCGCTCGCCAACGAGCGCACCTTCCTGGCCTGGATCAGAACCGCCCTCGCCCTGCTGGCGGGGGCGATCGCGCTCGACCAGCTGGCCCCCGGGCTGGCCCCCGCACCCGTCCGGGCGGCGCTCGGGGTGGTGCTGGCGCTCGGGGCGGCCGGGATGGGCACGGCCGCGTACCGGCGGTGGGCCCGGGTGGACCGGGCGGTGCGGGCCGGCCAACCGCTGCCGCGCACCCACTTCCTGCTGGTGCTGACCTGCTGCGTGGTGGTGATCTCGTTCGTCTTCGCCGCTCTGATCATCGGCTACTCCCGGTGAACCGCGACCCCGGCCTGCAGCCGGAACGCACCCTGCTGGCCTGGGGCCGGACCGCCCTGGTGCTGACCGTCAACGCGGCGCTGGTGCTGCGCACCGGCCTGGCCGACCGGCAGCCGGGCCTGGTCACGCTCGGCGGACTGCTCGCGCTGACGGCCTGCGCGACGTACGGCTACGGGCTGCGCCGGCGGCGGCAGCTGGAGCCGGCCGAGGGCCCGCCGGGGCCGGTCGGACCCGTACCGCTGCGGGCGATGGCCGGGGCGGTCTGCCTGGTGGCCGCGGCGGCCGGGTGGTGCGTACTGCTCGGTCCGCAGGGCTGACAAGTGGTCCAGACCACGTCCGAGGAAAACCGCATGTGAACACCTGGTTTTTGACCGATGTTTCACGACCGATGTATACGTTCGCCGTATCCGCCAGGCATACTGGCCGAGGCCGGGCAGCTCGCGCGGCCCATGAACAGCGAGATTTCCGAAGGGACCGGTGGTCAGGGATGCTGCGCAACGGTTTCGAACCCTGGCACCTCCTCGTGGTGCTGGCTGTCATCATCCTGCTTTTCGGATCGAAGAAGCTGCCCGACATGGCGCGCGGGCTCGGCAAGTCCATGCGCATCCTCAAGGCCGAGACCAAGGCCCTGCGCGAGGACGACGCTCCGGCGGCCGGCACCGCGGCTCCGGCCGACGGCACGGCGCAGAGCACCGCCACCGAGCAGCCCCGGCCGGCGGTCACCCCGACCACCGTCACCACGGCGGCCGAGGCCACCAAGACGACCGACAAGGCCTGACCCCAGCGGTCGAGTCCTCCCGGGCCGCCGATCCGTCCATGTGACGGGTCGGCGGCCCGAGTCGTTTCCCGGCGCGGGCGGATGGCGCGCCTGACTGGCCGTCCGAAATGTTCTGGTATCTCCTGGTAGGCACTGCCCCGTGACCAGGAGGTGTGCCGGATGGCCGACAGCGCCGAGACCGCTGAGCTCGAGGAACTTCGGCAGCGGCTGGCCCTGTTGGAGGAAGGCGCGGCCCAGCCCCGGAACCGACACCGGGTCAGGTCCTTCTGCGCCGTCCTGCTGATCCTGCTGGCCTGCGTCCTGACCCCGCTCAGCGCGGTCGCCGCCTGGACCAACTCGCAGGTCGGCGACACCGACCGGTACCTGGCCACGGTCACCCCGCTGGCCGAGAACCCGGCGGTGCGGGCCGCCGTCACCGACCGGGTGACCACCGAGATCATGAAGTACCTGCCGGTCGGCACCCTGCTGGACGAGGTGACCCCGGATCAGCGGCCGCTGCTGGACGCCGCGCTCGGCCGGGTGAGCAGCGCGATCACCGACGGACTCACCGGCTTCGTCCACAACCAGGTGGAGCGGGTGGTGGACAGCGACGCCTTCGTCACCGTCTGGGTGGCGGTGAACCGGAACGCGCACGCCGCCGTCGACCGGATCCTGACCGGCCAGGGCGGCGGTGCCGTCCAGGCCCAGGGCGACACCGTCACGCTCGACCTGGCCCCGCTGATCGACCAGGTGAAGAACCGGCTGGTCGCCGACGGCCTGGGCATCGCCTCGAAGATCCCCGAGATCCACACCGACTTCGTGCTGGTGCAGTCGGACGCCATCCCGAAGGCCAGGACCGCGTTCCGGCTGCTCGACCTGGCCGGGTTCTGGCTGCCGGTGCTGACCGTGCTCTGCGCCGCGGCCGGAGTCCTGCTGGCCGGGCGCCGGCGGCGGGCCCTGGTCACGGCGGCGCTCGGGGTGGCCGCCGGGGCCGCGCTGCTCGGCCTCGGACTGACCGTGTTCCGCGCGCTCTACCAGGACCGCCTGCCCGCCGGGGTGAACCAGGACGCGGCCACCGCCGTCTACGACGCGCTGGTGCACTACCTGCGGGCCACCGTGCGTGCGGTCGTGGTGCTCGGCCTGCTGGTCGCCTTCGGCGCCTGGGTGAGCGGGGGCGGACGCTGGGCGGGCACCGTACGCGGCTTCTGGGCGGCCGGGTTCGGTGCGGTCCGGGGTGTGGCCGGGAAGGCCGGGCTGCGGCTGGGGCCGGTCGGGCGGTTCGTGCACCGGTTCAAGGGCTGGCTGACCGGGGCGGTGCTGACGGGCTTCGTCCTCGCCTTCCTGCTCTGGAGCTACCCGACCGGCGCCGTGGTGCTCTGGCTCGGGGTCGGGCTGCTCGGCGCGCTGGCCGTACTGGAACTGCTGGACGACCGGCCGGACGCGACCGTCTAGTCGTCTGATTCGGGAGAGGACCGAGGAGTGCGGAAGACGGACGACAAGGTGACCGACCGGTTCGGGCTGTCGCTCGTGATCGCCGGGCCTGCGGTGCTGCTGACGCTGTACTTCACGGTGCCGTTCGACCTCTTCGGGCCCGACCGCCCAGTGTTCGGCTGGGTCAGCTTCGGGGTCGGGCTGGCCGTGCTGGCCGGGCTGCTGCTGCGGGAGATCCGGCGCGAGCTGCTCGGGCTGCCGGGGCGGCCGACCCTGATGATCGTGCTGCTGATCTGCCTGACCCTGGTGGTCTTCGCCGCCACCTACTACGGCCTGGCCAAGGCACCGGGCCAGTTCAACGGGCTGGCGACCCGGGTCGACGCCCTCTACTTCACGGTCATCACCATGTCGACGGTGGGCTACGGCGACATCTCACCGGTCGGGCAGGAGGCCCGGATGGTGGTCATGCTGCAGATCCTCTACACCCTGGTCTTCCTGACCGCGGGGGCCACCTCGATCACCCGGCGGATGCGGGGGCGCTTCGTCGAGCGCACCGGCAAGGGCTCAGGCAGGTGAGATTCGCAGTGACCCGCACGCCAGACCTCCTCGCAGTTCCCCGAGCCCCTGGATAGTGCAACTTCTGGTCAGTCGGTAGCTGCCAGCAGTGCGCCGAGTTTGGCCTGCCAGGCCTGGCTGGTGGTGTTGTCGATGGCGTGTTTCTTGGCGAGGTCGCGGACCAGGCGTTGGGCGTTGCGGAGGGCGCTCTCGGCGTCCTGGGGTTCCTGGGCGGTGAAGGCCTGGGCTGCCTGGTCGAGTTCGTCGAGCAGGGCGCGGTACCGGTCGCGTTCCTTGCCGGGGTCGGCCTGGGCGACGACGGCGCGGAGGGCGACCACCGCGGCGGCCGGGCCCAGCTTGGGGCTGGGCGAGGGCTTGCCGGTCGGGGTCTGCTTCGCGGAGGGCGTGGCGCTCGGGGTCGGTGAGGCCGAGGTGCTGGCGCTCGGGCTCGGCGTGGAGGCCGCCTTGGCGGCGGACGGGTCGGGGCCGCCGAGCGTGAGCACCCCGATCACCGCGGCGCCGGCGACGGCCACCAGCCCGACGCCCGCGTAGGCCAGCGAGCGGCGGCTGCGGGCGGGTTCGGGGGCGTCCGGGTACGCCACCGGGGGGAGGAAGGAGGTGCGCTGCTGGTCCTGGTACGGCATGGGCACCGGGGGCATCGCCCGGGTCTCGGCGAGCAGCTCGCTGGTCCGGTCGGCGGGGGTGAACACCGGGACGGCGGCGAGCAGTTCGGCCCGGGCCGCCGCTGCGTCGGCCGGGCGGTCGGCCGGGTTCTTGGCGAGCAGCCGGAGCACGGCGGTGTCCAGCACGGGCGGGAGTCCGGGCCGCCGGTAGGACGGCGGGGCGGGCTGTTCGGTGACGTGCCGGAAGGCGACCGCGACCGAGGTGTCGGCGGTGAACGGCGGTTCCCCGGTGAGCATTTCGGTCAGCACGCAGCCGACGGCGTACAGGTCGGAGCGGCCGTCCAGCGGGCTCGCGGTGGCCTGCTCGGGCGAGAGGTAGCCGGCCGTGCCGAGGACGGCGGCGGTCTGGGTCAGCTGGGCGCCGGAGGAACTCGCCCTGGCGATACCGAAGTCCACCACCTTCACCCCGCCCTCGTGGGTGATCATGATGTTGCCGGGCTTGATGTCCCGGTGCACCAGCCCTGCGGCGTGCGCGACTTCGAGCGCCTCGCAGACCGCGGCCGCGATCCCGACCGCCCGCTCGACCGGCAACCAGGTGGTCTCGGCGATAAGTTGGCTCAGCGGACGGCCGTGCACCAGCTCCATCACGATGTACGGCGAGCCCTGGTCCACGCCCGAGTCGAAGACGGTGACGATCCGCGGGTGGTGCAGCCGGGCGGCGTGCTGGGCCTCCTGGCCGAACCGCTCACCGAACCGGGGGTCGTCCGCCAGGCCGCCGTTCAGCACCTTGACCGCGACCGGGCGGCCCAGCTGGTGGTCGTGGCCCCGGTAGACGGTGGCCATGCCGCCGACGCCGAGGATCTCCCCCAGCTCGTAACGCCCGTTCAGCGCACGTCCGATCACCGTCACCAGCTCCTTCCCCACTCGGCCGGAGGCCGTCGGATCGCCTCGCGCTCTGAGCACGATAGCGGCTGCTCCCGAACGGACGGGCGGGCCGGGTTACCCGGCTGCGCTCGGAGCCGCCTTGGTCGGGTGGCCGGTCGACGGGTCGGCCTTGGCGCTCTTGCCGGGCGAGGGCTTGCCGCCGGAGGCGGCGGCGCCGACCAGCCGGACGCAGTACTCCTGGACCTTCTCGGACTCGCCCGCCTCGCTCACCAGCGGAGCGAAGGCCGGGTCGGCGACCAGGGTCTTGACCCGGTCGCCGGCCTGCAGCCGTTCGGTGAAGGTCCGGCAGAGCCGCTCCAGTTCGGCCTGGGCGGCCGGGGTGCCGGGAAGGACGCCGGGCGGGGTGGTGCTCGGTACCGGGCCGGCCGGGGTGCTGGGGCTCGGCTCCGGCCGCGCGGACTTGGCGCCGGTGGCCGAGGGGCTGGTGGACCGCTGCTCGAACGGCTGCCCGGACGGCCGTCCGGACCAGGGGGCGGACGCGCTCGGCAGCGCGCTCATCGGAGCCTGCGCCTCCGGACCGCCACCGAGACCGCCCGGCAGATGGGTCAGGCCGCCGGTGGTCGCCGCGACCGCGACACCGCCGAGCGCGGTGGCCAGACCTGCGGCGAGCAGGGCCTTGGCGCTGAACGCCCGGGCCCGCCTGGTCACCGCGACCGCCTTCGTGGCCCGGCCCAGGGGGGCTGCGGCCGACTGGTCCCGCACCGTCCGAAACGCCGTGAGGGCCGCTTGCTCGCCAGGCTGCTCGCCGTCGCCGACTTCGGGGGCAGTGGCGGCGGCGAGCAGCCCGGCGAGGGCCGCGTGGCCGGGGGGGACCGTACGGCCGGCGAGCCGGGCCTGACCGGCCGACGGGTCGCTCGGGGCACCGGCGAGCAGCTGCTCGGCGGTGGCCCGGTCGATCCGCCGGGATCGGTTGGTGCTCATCTCATGTCCTTCAGCGTCGCGGACCGGCCTGCTGTCACACCCTGCGGAGAATTCCTTCCGGCGACCGCGGCCGACTGCCGCGCGGGGATGCCGGCCGACCGGCCACCGGTCTGCTCCAGCAGCTTGGCCAGCCGCCGCAGACCCCGGTGCGAGGCCATCCGGACCGAGCCCGACCGCTTGCCGAGCACCTGGGCCGCCCCCTCCGCGTCCAGCCCGAGCACCACCCGGAGCAGCACCGCCTCGGCCTGGTCCGGCGGCAGCCGGGATATCAGCGCGAGCGCGTCGGCGGTGGAGACCAGCGAGACCGCGCTCCCCGCCGTGTCCTCGGCCGCCGCCAGCTCGGCCAGGTACTCGACCGGCAGGTCGGCCACCGGACGGCGGCGGACCCGGCGCAGGTGGTCCATCGCCCGGTTCCGGGCGATGGTGGCGGCCCAGCCCCGGAAGCCGTCCGCGTCCCCCTGGAAGCCGGCCAGGTCGCGGGCGATCTGCAGCCAGGCCTCGGAGGCGATGTCCTCGGCGTCCTCGGGACCGCCGCCGACCAGCACCCGCAGGTAGCGCAGCAGGCCGGGCTGGACGGTCCGGAAGAGCAGCCGGAAGGCGTCCTCGTCACCGCGCTGCGCCGCGCGGACGGCTTCGGCGAGGTCGGGGGCCGGGTGTTCGGGACTGTGCACCCGCCACATCATGCGGCATGCCCGGTCGGGCCCAAAGACCCCCTCACTGCGGCCGTTCGCCCGCAGCGGGTAGTTCGGTCCCAGACATAACTTGGAGGTACACGAAGCGGACCGCCCTCCCGGTGAGGTTCTCCGCCACCCCCACCACTTGAGGACACCGCGATGACCGCTGCTCAGGAACTCTTCGCCGAAGGGATGCGCGAGCACTTCGCTCCCGCCCTGCGGGCGCTGGGGCTCACCGACCAGCGCGGCTCGTTCAGCCTCCCCGCCCCGGACCACTGGGCCCTGCTCGGCGTCCAGCCGCTCAGCCAGGACGAGTACGCACTGCGCTACACCGTCACCTTGAGCCTGACCGCCAAGGCCGACTGGCCGGGCCCCGGCGAGCGTCCCGACCCGAACGCCCCGACCGGCGCCGAGCTCTGGCACGCCCGGATCGGCGAGCTGATGCCGGTGGACGACGAGATCTGCTGGGAGGTCTCGCCCGGCCCGCGCTGGCTGGTCGCGGTCGAGGACTCGGTGTCCGCCGTCCGGCACTACGCGTTCCCCGAGCTGCGCCGCCGGCTGGCCGCCGCGATGACCGGGCAGAGCTCGTACGCCGAGACCTACCTCTCCCCCGCCGAGCTGGACGAGGTCAACGCCGTGCTGCTGACCGCCGCCGTGGCCCGGATCCAGCGGGCCGAACTGGTCGACAAGACCCTGCTGCTGACCGGCGCATGGAGCCGCTCCGACCCGGTCGCACAGGAGGTGCTGACCGGCGTCGCCCAGGGCTTCCTGGCCGCCGGGGACGACCGCTTCCGGCAGGTCGGCTGCGTGGACTCGCTCGGCCGCGAGCTCTGGGTGTTCCGGGGCCCGGGGAGCTGACGGGTCACCAGAGCCGGTCGTGCGTCCCCGGGTGGAGGGCGATCCGGCTCCGCTCGAACCCCGCCACCCGGGCCCGGGCCGAGCAGAGGTCGGCCAGCACCACCTTGTCGAACCCCGGCCGGTCGGTCGGGAACGGCTCCTCCGGCGTACCGCCGACCAGCACTGCCCCGGGCAGCGGCTGCCAGCCGGCCGACCGGTAGAACTCCAGCAGCGGCCGGTCGCAGCTGAAGATCCCGAGATCCGCCCCGCCCGCCCTGACCATCTCCCGGGCGACCGCCACCAGCCGCCCGCCGTACCCCCGCCCGCGCGCCGCCGGGTCGGTGACCACACAGCTCAGCCCCCGGGCCAGATAACGCTCCCCGCCGTGTTCGATCTCCTTCTCCAGCAGGTCGAGCGCGGCGAGTACCCGGCCGCCGTCCAGCAGCAGCAAGCTCACCGGCGCCAGCGCCGGGTCGTGACTCACCCCGGGATCGGACCCGCCGCTCGGCCAAGCCGACTCCTGCAACTCCCATACCTGCGAACGGAGTTCAGCGGGCACCCGGGCCTCGGGCCAGCTCAGCAGCTGCATCGGCTTCCTTCGTTTTAATCGCTGGCGACCGGGCCGCCGGAGCGTGAACACTGCGGATCATGGCGCAATTCGCAGATTTTGACTCCCGCGGCTATCCGATGGTCGACGTCCGGACGGGCTACGGCCAGTGGGTCGGCAGCTACGAGCGGACCGTCGAGGACCTGATGGACCTGGCCGTGCTGGCCCGGCTGGCGGTGCCCGACTGGGCGTCCGTCGCCCGGGCCGCCGACCTCGGCTGCGGCACCGGACGGACCGGCGTGTGGCTGCGCGCCCAGGGCGTCCAGGCGGTGGACGGCGTCGACCTCACCCCCGAGATGCTCGCCCTGGCCGGAGCCAAGGGCGCGCACGACCGGCTGGTGGAGGCTGACCTGGCCGCCACCGGACTGCCGGACGGCGGGTACGGGCTGGTGGTCTCCTCGCTGGTGGACGAGCACCTGGCCGACCTGACCCCGTTCTACCGCGAGGCGTACCGGCTGGCCGCCCCCGGCGGGCTGTGCGTCCTGGTCGGCCTGCACCCGCAGTTCATCATGGCGGCCGGGATGCCCACCCACTTCACCACCGACGGGGGCGAGGACGTCGCCATCGACACCCACCTGCACCTGGTCAGCGACCACCTGACGGCCGCACTGGCCGAGGGGTGGCAGCTGGCCGAGATGCGGGAGGGCGTGGTCGGCGACGAGTGGATCGCGCTGAAGCCCAAGTGGTCCCGGTTCCGGGGCATCCCGGTCTCCGCCGCGTACGTCTTCCGCAAGGTCTGACCCGGACCCTCCGGGGGTTGGGGGGAGGGTCCCAGTCAGAAGCCGCCGGCCGGCGTGGTGACCATCCTGGTCCGGCCGTCCGCCAGGGCGGCCAGGCCGGCGGCCAGCCGGGGCGCGCGGGTCGGGCCGAGCAGGGCGAGCGCGTTCTCGACGGTGACCCAGCGGTAGTCGTCCAGCTCGCCCGCCGGGAGCGTGATCGGGCTGTCGGCGGGGATGGTGCCGAAGTCGAACAGGAAGTGCACGGCCGGGTGGGCGAGCTCCTCGGTCGGGTGGGTCCAGGCCACCGTGAGCAGCGGTCCGGCCTGCCCCACCAGGCCGGTCTCCTCCAGCAGCTCCCGGCTCGCGCACTGCGCGGCGTCCTCGCCCCGGTCCACCGTGCCGCCGACGAACTGCCAGTCGGGCCGGTAGCCCGCCTTCACGATCAGCACCCGGCCGGCGGGGTCGCGGATCAGGCACCCCGCCGCCGCGAACACCCGGGGCAGCGAGGCCAGCCACTGGTCGCGGGGCTGCAGGGTGGTGCTCTCCTCGGACATGCGCTCTCCTCCGGCAGACGACGTGTCGCCCCTACTCTCCCGTACCTCTCCCGCACCCGGGAACGGGTCGGGGCGGGCGCTCCGGTCACCGGAACGCCCGCCCCGTCCGACTCAGTGGGCGGAGTGCTTCTCGGCGCCCCGGTGCCGGTGACCGGGCAGCTCGGCGTGGTGGGCCGGGCCGCCCAGCATCGCCGGGGCGGCGAACGAGCGGCGGCCGCCGTGACTGAAGGCGGCGTCACCGAAGCGGGGGCCCGAGTCGGCACCCATCGCCCCGTGGTCGCCCATCATCGGTGGCTGCGGCCCGGGGTCGGCCACCATGCCGCGGCGTTGCAGCAGCTCCTGGGTGCCCCGGCGGAGCTTGGTCATCTTGCCCGTGGATCGCTTGGTCATCGTCGACCTCCGTTCGGCGGCCGATCGCCCCGCGGTGTGCGCGGCGATCAGAACGCCAGGCAGTTATGCCCGGATTCTAAGCTTTTATCCGATCAGCGGTACTCGTCCTCGTCGAGTTCCACCACCCGGACCTGCTCGGCCGCGTCCGCGTCGTCCGCCTTCTCGGCACCGAGCGAACGGCGCTCCCTGAGCTGCTCGTAGTCGTCGCCCAAGTGCTCGGCGACCACCCGCTCGTCGTCCATCGCCTCCTGCGCGACCGGCGCCGCCTCCTCCTCGAAGTCGTCGAAGTCCTCGGGAAATTCGGGGTTCTCGGGGTTCTGGGGCATGGCGTCCGTCCCTGCTGATGCGGAGCCCCGGCTTGCCCCGGGGGTCCCCTAGCAGTATCCGACTACGGCGGCAGGGCTGCGCACCCTCGCCGGGTGGGTGGTGTCGTATCAGCCGATCGGTTGACACCGGGGTCGGCTGTCGCGTCGACGGGGTAAGGGGTGCGGCCGGGTGAGGATCGAAGCAGAGCGGGAGCCGCAGGCTTCCGAAGGCGATCCGACGAGGAGCAACTCCCATGCAGAAGATGAGCGTTCGGACCCGGGTCCTGACCGGCGCGGTGGCCCTGGCGGCGGTCGGCGCGGGCACGTTCGGCGCGCTGTCGGCCTCCGCCGCCCCGCAGAACGCGCAGGCCAGGCCGGCCGCCGAGGTGAAGAAGTCCGACACGGTCACCAGCACCCACCTGAGCATCGCCGCCGCCACCAAGGCCGCCCAGGCCGCCCTGGCCGCCGCCGAGCAGGAGAACCAGCGGGTCACCGTCGCGGTGGTGGACCGGAACGGGAACACCCTGGTCACCCTGCGCGGCGACGGGGCCGGCCCGCAGTCGTACGAGTCGGCGGAGCGCAAGGCGTTCACCGCGGTCTCCTGGAACGCGCCGACCTCCGAGCTGGTCAAGCGGCTCGCCACGGCTCCGAACCTGAAGGACATCCCCGGCACGCTGTTCCTCGGCGGCGGCGCTCCGGTGGCCGTCCAGGGGGCGCCGATCGCGGGGATCGGTGTCGCGGGTGCGCCCAGCGGTGACCTCGACGAGAAGTTCGCCCAGGCGGGGGTCGCTGCGCTCGGCAAGTGAGTGAGTCGCGCTGTCCAGGGGCTCGGGGAACGGCGAGGAGATCTGGCGTGCGGGTCACTGCGAAAGTGCCTGGCCCGCTACGCACGGATCACCTTTTTCGAGGTCGGCGTCGCAGTTCCCCGAGCCCCTGGACCGTAGCCCTATAGCGCCTGCCTAAAGTGCCGCTGCGCGGGTGGCGCGGGCGGCCAAGTCGGTGAGGTAGGTGCGGAGTTCGGCGGGTTCGTGGACTTCGAACTCGCAGCCGAGGCTGGCCAGGCGGAGGGCCAGCCACTCCAGGGAGTCGGCCTGGGTGCGGAGGCGGGTGCGGGTGTCGTCGAGGGCTTCGACCTCGTCCTCGCGGAAGCCCAGGCGGTCCTGGAGGCGGTGGAGTGGGGCGTGCAGGGTGGCCACGGCGGTGTAGGTGCGGCTGCGGTTGGTGAGCCGGGCGGCGACGTACGCGCCCGCGTCCTCGGCCGGGAGCTCGCGTGGGACGGTGCGGGCCCCGGTCGGCTGTGGTTCGCGGACCCGGTCGACCCGGAAGATCCGCCAGTCGTCGCGTTCGTTGTCGAAGGCGACCAGGTACCAGCGGCGGCCGGTGGCGACCAGGCGGTGCGGTTCGACCAGCCGCCGGGTCTCGGCGCCGTCGCCGGCCCGGTACTGGAACCGGAGCTTCTCCCGCCCGGCGGCGGCCGAGGCCAGCGTGGTGAGCACCTCGGGGTCGACCCGGGGGCCGCCGCCGGCCAGTGGGACGGTGGCGGCGTTGAGCGAGCCGACCCGGTGGCGCAGCCGGGCGGGCAGCACCTGGACCAGCTTGGCCAGCGCCCGTACCGAGGCCTCCTCGATCCCCTCGACCGCCTGCCCGGCGGCGGCCCGCAGGCCGACCGCGATGGCCACCGCCTCCTCGTCGTCCAGCAGCAGCGGCGGCATCGCGGCGCCGGCCACCAGCCGGTAGCCGCCGATCGCGCCCTTGCTGGCCTCCACCGGGTAGCCGAGGTCGCGCAGCCGCTCGATGTCCCGGCGGATGGTGCGCGGGCTGACCCGGAGGCGGTCGGCCAGCTCGCTGCCGGGCCACTCGCGGGGGGTCTGGAGGAGCGAGAGCAGGCTGAGCAGCCTCGCGGGGGTGTCGGTCATGCGGTTCAGCATGCCGTACCAAGCGGTCAGGATCTGACCTAGTTGCCCGCTACCTTCGGTCCGTTCCCAGCCGAAGGAGTTCCCCCTCATGTCACCCGTCACCGACACCCCCGACCGCCGCCGCTGGCTGGCGCTCGCCGTGGTGATGACGGCCAGTCTGATGGACCTGGTCGACGTCACCATCGTCAACATCGCCATGCCGAGCATCCAGCTGGACCTGGGCGCGGGTTACAGCACGCTGCAGTGGATCACCGCCGGGTACGCGCTGGCCTTCGCGATCGGTCTGATCACCGGCGGGCGGCTCGGTGACATCTACGGCCGCAAGCGGCTGTTCCTGATCGGGATCACCGGCTTCACGCTGGCCTCCGCGCTCTGCGGTCTGGCCGGCAGCCCGGAGATGCTGGTGGCCGCCCGGGTGCTGCAGGGGGCGACGGCCTCGCTGATGGTGCCTCAGGTGCTGTCGATCATCCATGTCACCTTCCCGGCGCACGAGCGCGGCAAGGTGTTCGGGATGTTCGGCGCGATGGTCGGGCTCGGGGCGGTGCTCGGGCCGCTGCTGGGCGCGCTGCTGACGGAGTGGGACCTGTTCGGTCTGGGCTGGCGGCCGATCTTCCTGGTCAACCTGCCGATCGGGATCGCCGGGCTGCTGCTGGGCGCCAAGTACGTCGGCGAGTCCAAGGCCCCGCAGGCGCTGAAGCTGGACCTGGTCGGGATGCTGCTGGCCGGGGCCGGGCTGCTGATGCTGCTCTACCCGCTGACCCAGGGCCGGGAGTCGGGCTGGCCGGTCTGGGGCTTCGTCTCGATGGGGCTGAGCCTGCCGGTGCTGGCGCTGTTCGTGGCGTACGAGAAGGCCAAGACCCGGCGGGACGGCTCGCCGCTGGTGGAGCTGGCGCTGTTCCGGGTGAAGAGCTTCGCGGCGGGCATCGGGGTGCAGCTGAGCTTCGGGATCGCCTCCGGCATCTTCTTCATGGTGTGGACCCTCTACATGCAGCTCGGCCTCGGCTGGAGCGCGCTGCGGGCCGGGCTGACCGGGGTGCCGTTCTCGCTCGCGGTGTCGGTGGCGGCGGGGCTGTCGGTGCAGGTGCTGGTGCCGAGGTTCGGCCGGAAGGTGCTGCAGGCGGGGGCGCTGGTGATGGCGGCCGGGACGCTGGTCTACCTGGCCGAGGCGGCCCGGTACGGGATGGAGATCGAGTCCTGGCAGATGGCGCTGCCGCTGGTGGTGATGGGCCTCGGGATGGGCCTGATCGTCGCCCCGCTGACCGACCTGGTGCTCTCCGAGGTGCCGCGCGAGCACTCGGGCTCGGCCTCCGGGCTGATCAACACCACCCAGCAGCTGGGCGTCGCGCTGGGCCTCGGGCTCTCCTCGGTGGCGTTCTTCACCGTGGTCGACGCGGCCGACCCGGCCGTCCAGGCGATGGGGCCGGTCTTCGTGAACGCCTTCCAGCACGCGCTGTGGTGGGTGAGCGGCGGGTTGCTGCTGGTCTTCGCGCTGGTCTTCGCCCTGCCTCGGCGGGCCCCGCGGCCGGTGGTCGAGGCCGAGGCGCCGGAGCAGGAGCTGGTGGCGGCCTGACGGCCGCTCGGCGGGCCCGGTACGGATCGTCCGTACCGGGCCCGCCGCGTGGTCAGGCAGCCAGGGCCGGCTCGGCGACCGGCCGGGCGGCGGTCAGCCGTTCCAGCAGCAGCAGGGCGGGCACCGCCGCCAGGCTGAGTCCGATCAGGAACAGCCACGGCCGGCTCGCGCCGCCGGCCAGCAGCAGGGTCAGCAGGCCGGGGGCCACGGTCTGGCCGAAGGTCCAGGAGAGCTGATAGACCGCCAGGTACCGGCCGCGCAGCTGCTCGGGGGCGAGCGAGACGCTCAGCTCCTCGGAGAACGGCGTCGCGGCGGTCTCCGCCAGGGTGTACAGCAGCATCGCCAGGAAGAGACCGGCCGGCACCGCCCAGCCCGGGGCGTCGGCCAGCACCGCGAAGACGCCAAAGGCCAGCGCGTTGATCCCGCAGGCGGCGGCGATCACCCGGGTCGGCCGGAACCGCTCCAGCCACCTGCTCACCACGGTCTGGGTGAGCGCGACCTGACCACCGTTCAGCACCAGCAGCGCACCGGCGATCCAGGCCTCGCGGTGCAGGCCCTCGGTGATGTAGACGGCCAGCAGCAGACTGAGGATCAGCGCCGAGAAGACGAAGCTGACGTTGATCGCCACCAGCAGCAGGTAGCGCCGGTCCCGGAGCACCGTCCGGTAGCCGCCCCCGGCGCGGGCTGCGGCCGGTACCGCCCGGACCGTCGGCCGCCAGCGCCACAGCAGCACGACGGCGACCAGGAAGCTGACCGCGTTGGCCACCACCACCCCGCGCAGCCCGGCCGTGCCGCCGATGCCGACCAGGAAGGCGCCGAGCGCGCCGCCGAGCCCGAGGCCGACGTTGCGCAGCATGTGGATCATGGCGAACCAGCGCGGCCGCTCCGCCCCGTCCGCCGCCAGCACCACCAGACCGGTGCTCGACGTCCAGTACGTCACCGCGCCGACCTGGGCCAGCCAGGCGGCCGCCACGATCTGCCAGACCTGATGGCTGATCAGGAAGCCCGCGTACCCGGCCGCGGAGATCAGGTTGCCCGCCAGCGCCAGCCCGCGCGCGCCCCAACGGTCGATCAGCGGACCGACCGTCACCGCCGTCGGCACCGCGAGCAGCCGGGCCAGCGTGAGCGCCCCGCCGATCACCGGCAGCGAGAGCTCGGTGGTGCGGGCGAAGTAGACCAGCACGAACGCGAGCACCAGCCCGCTGCCCAGGCTGTCGATCACGCTGGCCCCGACCAGCCCGCCGTTCCCCGCCACCCGGGGCAGGCCGAATCTCCGCAAGGTACGCATGGCCGAAGGCCCCCTCATCCAGGACGCGGACCGGTCTGCTGGAATGAGTGCCGGTCGCGGGACCGACCCTGCCAGCGCAGTGCCCGGCCGCCCACAGATTTCATCCTGCTCGAATCGTCCGGAGGGTCGGAGCGTGCTCACCCTGCGGTTCTCCGCCCAGGACCTGGCCCGGACCCGGTTCGGCCACTCCCCGCTCTGGGAGGTGGTCACCAGCGTCGAAGCCCTCAAGGACCCCGGCGGCAAACCTCTGCACCTCGGCTGGGCCCGGGACACCCGGGCCGCTCTCCCGGCGGTGGACCTGTCGCTGCTGTTCGCGCTGGTGCCGATCCCCACGCTGTACGTCCCGAGCTTCCTCACGCCCGTTC
Source organism: Kitasatospora gansuensis (assembly GCF_014203705.1). NCBI lineage: Bacteria > Bacillati > Actinomycetota > Actinomycetes > Kitasatosporales > Streptomycetaceae > Kitasatospora > Kitasatospora gansuensis. The sequence continues at coordinate 4,381,635 of NZ_JACHJR010000001.1, read as the reverse complement.
CGCAGACCGAGTCACCCTCACTGGCGGAGGAGTTGGCCACCCTGGCGGCCACCCCGGCGGAGCTGGTCCGGGCCGACCTGGCGCGGCTCACCGGCCCACCGAACGCCTCGCTGGCCGCCCCGGTCGCCGAGCTGTACCGCGACCCGGCCGACGGGCTGGCCCGGCTCGCCGACCAGATCCGGGCCTACTGGGAGGTCGCCATCCAGCCGCACTGGAGCCGGATCCAGCGCCTGGTCGAGGGCGAAGTCCTGTACCGGGCCCGGTCGATCGCCCGGGGCGGCGCCGCCGAGCTGTTCGAGGCGCTGCACCCCCAGGTCAGCTGGGCCGACGACACCCTCCGGGTCAGGCACCGTAACTACGAGGCCACCCGCACCCTGGACGGCGGCCGGGGGCTGGTCCTGGTGCCCACCGTCTTCGTCTGGCCCGGGGTCTTCTCCCAGAGCACCCCGCCCCGGCAGCCCGGCCTGGTCTACCCGCCGCGCGGCATCGCCGCGCTCTGGGAGACCCCTCGCGACCGGGCTCCCGACGCGCTGGCCGCCCTGCTCGGCCGCTCCCGGGCCGGGCTGCTCGCCGAGCTCGGCTCCCCCGCCTCCACCACCGAACTCGCCGCCCGCACCGGCATGCCGGCCCCGACCGTCTCGCACCACCTCACCACGCTCCGGGCGGCCGGCCTCGCCGCCTCGCACCGGACCGGCCGCACCGTGCTCTACCTGCGCACCCCGCTCGGCGAGGCGCTGCTCAACGGCGGCTAGTTCGCCGCGCGACGCCGCCCCGGCATCCGGAGCAGCAGCAGTGGGCGGCCGGTCTCGACGATGAACGCCTCCACCCCGTTGACCGCGCCGAGCACCAGCACCACCAGCACCGCCGTGACCACCTGCGGCACCGCCGAGGCGGTCGCGGCCAGGGCCAGGCAGGCCAGCGCGCCCGCCGTCCGCGGCACCGCCGCCGCGCCGAACATCCGCCAGCGGGCGTAGCAGAACCCGGCCAGGTAGAGCGCCGCTCCCGGCGCCAGCATGAACTGCGGCAGCTCGTGCGGGTGTTGGAGCGGTGCGGCGAGCAGCTCCTCCAGTCCGACCGCCATCAGGATGATGGCCACCGCGTACGCCAGGTGCGCGTAGCTGAACACGTCCCGGACGATCCTGGCCTGCACCGGGTCGACGTCCAGGCTGTGCCGGGCCGCCGGGGCGCTGTAGTGGAAGTAGGCCCACCAGAGCTGCACGATCAGCACGAACGCCACCCCCAGGGTGACCAGGGCGACCGTACCGAGGTGACCGTCCGAGACGTGGCCGCCGGAGGCGATCACCGTCTCGCCGAGCGCCATGATGACGAACAGGCCGAACCGCTCCGGGAGATGGGAGGTCTCGAACCTGGCCCGGTCCAGCCGCTTGCCCAGCAGCGCCGTGCCCAGCACCTCGGCCAAGGCGCCGACCGTCCAGAGGACTTGGCGCGGCCCGCTGTCCAGGAAGGCACCGGTCAGGAACAGCGGCCCGCTCACCAGCAGGCTCACCGAGAACGGTTCGATCCGCAGCCCGCCGAAGGTCGGCCAGCGCCGCATCCGCTGCCACAGGATCAGCCGCATCAGCACGTAGCAGACCCCGAACAGCACGCCCCGGTCGCCGAGGGCGTCCGGCACCGCGACGCTCATCCCGAGACCGCAGGCCGCCAGCGCGAAGACCAGCAGCCGCCCGTGCACCCCGTCCAGGCTCTCGCCCGTCGCGTTGCCGAGCAGCGCCGCCCCGACCCAGCCCATCCAGAGCGGCAGGAACAGCATCACTGCCATCGCCACGTCCAACAGCGAGTGCGCGTGCGCCAGGGCCACCGCGATCTGGGTGATGGCGAAGACCCACACCAGGTCGAAGAACAACTCCGCCCAGGTGACCCGCTGTTCGACGCGTTCCCCTTCCTTGGCCTGCGGTCTCTCGGCCACGTCCCCGGTCATCCCCGTCCCCCTTCACCACTCACCCGTACCGGCCCATCGTGCTGATCCCCGGGGCCCCGGGCAATGATCTGTCAGAAACCCGCCATCCACCGCCGGGGGGCAGCGAGTACGCTGACGCGTCGTTGTTCGAACGGGGGGAAGAGACCACATGGCCACGGTCACAGCGTCGTCGGGGTCGCCTGCGGCGTCCGGCCCGGGCGAGTGGGGACGGCTGCTGGAGGAGGTCGCCAGAACCGGGCGGCGCCTGCGGCGGGACGAGCTGGAGGCGCTGCGGGAGTACGGAGGCCGGTGTGCCCTGGCGGGGCGGGGGCTGGCCGAGCTGGTCGACGAGCAACTGGCCGAAAGCGGGCGGGTCTGGGCGGGGCAGCCGGTGGACGGGGCCTCCATGGCCGCGCTGCGGGCGGCGGTGGCCGCACTCGCCGGCGGGCACGGCCGGGCCTACCGGGAGCAGTTGCACCAGGAGGAGGCCCGGCGGCGGGAGTTCGTCGCCGACCTGCTGAGCAGCCGGAGCGACCTGGGCCGGCTGGCCGAGCACGCCGAGCGCTTCGGGCTCAACCTGGCCTGCGCCCATATCGTGGCGGTCGCCGACGGCGACGGCTACGACCCCGAGGACCCCTTGGTGCGCGGGGTGGAGCGGCAGTTGCTCGGCCGCTTCGGCGATCAGGAGGTGCTGCTCGCTGTGAAGCACGGGCGGCTGGTCTGCATCCTGCCCGCCGGCCCCGGCGAGAGTGCGGCGATCCAGGCGTTCGCGGAGCTGACGGGGCGTCGGCGGGTGGTGGTCGGCCGTCCGCACAGCGGGCCCGGCGGGGCGGTCCGCTCGTACGAGGAGGCCCGGAGCGCGCTGGAGCAGGCCAACCGGCTCCGGCTGCCGGGGCAGTTGCTGTCCGCGGCCGATCTGCTGGTGCTGCCCGTGCTGCTGCGGGACCGGGTCGCCCTGGAGGAGCTGGTGAACGGGGTGCTCGGCCCGCTGCGCGAGGCCCGCGGCGGGGCGGTGCCGCTGCTGGAGACCCTGGCCGCCTACGCCGACTCGCGCTATGTGCTGGCGGAGGCGGCGCGGCGACTCGGGCTGAGCGTCCGGGCGCTGTCGTACCGGCTGGACCGGATCGTCCGGCTGACCGGGCTGGATCCGGACGATGCGCTCCAGCGCTACACCCTGGAGACGGCGGCCTTCGGCGCGCGGCTGCTCGGGTGGCCCGATCAGTCCGCGGCGGGGTAGCCCGCGCACAGCGCCCGCCAGCGGGCGGTCTGCTCGGCGGTGGCCCGGCCGCGTAGCTGGGCGAGCTTGAGCAGGTTGGCCTCGGCCGCGCTGCCGAGGGTCCGTGCCTCGGCGAGGTAGTGCTCATCGAGCAGGGCCTCGAGTTCGGTCTCGTTGAGCACCGGGTCGACCCGTGCGGCGAGTCGGGCCATCGTCCGGTAGGAGCCCTGGAGCAGGAACGGCGGCTCGGTCCTGGTGCTCTCCTGCTGAGCGGCGGAGTCGATGTAGGCGCGGTTGACGGTCAGGACGGTGCGCTGGACACTGCGCAGCCGGGCCAGCGTGGCCAGGACCCGGTCCAAGTCCTGGACCGGCCGGGTAAGTTGGTCGGCCTGGGCGCCGGGGTCGCCGTCGGCCAGGGCGACCAGCAGCCGCAGCTCGGCCGGTTCGGCTCCGGCCAGCGGGGCGAGCACCGGATTGGCGGCGAGCGCGTTCTCCAGGAAGGAGAGCGCGAACAACTCCTGATGCCCCGACAGTACTTCGCCGAGACTCCAGACGTCGGCCCGGTTGGCCAGCATGTCGGGGACCTGGAACCGCCGGCCGCTCGCGGTGTACGGGTTGCCGGACAGGCAGACCGCGAAGCGGCGCCCGCGCAGATCGAAGCTGCGGGCCCGACCCTCGCTGACGGCCTCGATCCGGCGCTGGGCATCGCACAACGGGAGGAACTTCTCCAGGAATTCGGCCGAGACGTGCTGGATGTCGTCCAGGTGCAGCAGCACGTTGCCGGCCGCCTCCAGCGCGAAGACGATCTTCTCGACCTCGTGCCGGGCGGCGGCGTCCGGAGCCCGCTCCGGGTCCAGTGAGGTGGTGCCGGCACCCAGGGCCGGGCCGTCGATCCGGACCATCAGCAGGCCCAGGCGGTCGGCGACGTACTCCAGCAGACTCGTCTTGCCGTAGCCGGGCGGGGAGAGCAGCAGCAACAGGCCGCTGCGGTCGGGGCCGGCCCCGAGCGTGCCGAGCTGCTTGGCCAGGTTGTCGCCGATCAGGGGGAGGTAGACCTCGTTGATCAGCTGATTGCGGACGAACCCGGCCGACGGGCGGGGGCGGTGGTCGTCCAGCCGCAGGCGGGTGCGCTCGGCGGCGAGGACCTCCGTGCGCCGCCGCTGGAAGGCCCGGAAGGCGGCGCCGCGCTTCTCCCTGAACTCATGTGCCCGGTAGGGCAGTTCGTCGATCCGCACGGTGAGCCGCCCGTCCCGTACCCGCGGGTGGGTGCCGAGCAGGCCCTCGACCGTCTCACCGAGCGGTACGTCGAGTTCGTAGCGCGGCAGGGCCGGGGCGCAGAGCCGGGCCACCGCCTCGGCGAGGCCGTCGGGCTCGGGCCCGGCGTAGGACCCCAGCCAGGCGGTGGCGAGTTGGTGGCAGGCGGGGAGGTCCCCGGCGAGCGCGGTGAGGTCGGCCGTGAGCTGCGGGGCCGCCGCCGTGCGCCGGAATCCGTCGAGCAGCGTGCGGGCGACGGCGCTGCCCGCGAAGCCCGCGCGCCCGTCGGCGAGCTCCTCGACCAGGTACCCGCCCACCGGCGGGCCCACGGGCAGACCTCGGACGTCGCAGAACTCCCTCGCCGCATCGGACAGTTCGGCCGCCAGATCGGCCAGCGCACCGGAGGGCCCGAAGGTGTCGCGGGCCAGCCCGAGTGAGCGGGCCCGGCGCTGCCAGGCACCGCGCCGCCCTTCGTCCGCCCCGTGCGCCCAGAACAGCTGCGCGGCCGCCCGTACTCCGGCCGGGTGCGCCAACAGCCCTGCTCCGGCGCGCAGTCGGAGCAACGCGCCGAGGATGAGTGCCGCGTCCTGGTCGTGCACGCCCCGCTCGTAGCCTTCGTCGTACGCCTGCTCCGCCGCGCGGCGGACCTGGTCCGGCAGCGGTTCGTCGGTGGCCGTCTCCAGCAGGCCGGTGGCCAGGTACTCGGCGCGGTAGAGCGCGGGCGACTCGCTCACCAACGGCTGGGTCCAGAACTCGCGCCCGGCGAGCAGCTCGGGGACCGGGGCGGGCCGCCGGTAGGCCGTCCCGGTGACCGCGAAGACCAGCTGCTCGCCGTCCTGTTGCAGCGTCAGCTCGACCGGTTCGCGCCGTACGGCGAAGCGGTGCCGGCCGAACCGGACGCTCGCGCCGCCGTCCTCGGCGAGGTCGGCCCGGTCCCGCAGGGTCCGGACGGCCGCCCGGACGGCACCGGTCAGGCCGTCCGCCAACTCCTGGGCGCCGGCCTGGTCGTCCAGTGTCCGCAGCTCGTCGGCGGCGGCGCGGACGCGCAGCGCCATCGGGTCGGCGGCCGCTGCGGCGTGGATGTCCTCCTGGGTGGCCAGCCCGGCGAGTCGGCGGCGCAGCGCCTCCAGCGCTCGCTGCCCGGAGGCCGCACTCCGGCCGACCCGGGCGGCGGCCTGGTCCAGCAGAGTCTGCCTGCGCGTGGCGAACGCCCGCCGGATATCCTCCCGGCGCGCGGCCAACTCCTCGGCGAACTCCGCCACTTCGGCGAATCTGGCCTCCATGCCGTCCAGCCGCAGCAGCAGCCCGGCCAGCCGGCCGTCGCAGTCGGCCGGCGTGCCGGCGGCGGCCAGCGCCGCCGTGGTCGCCTGGGCGAGCAGCGCGGATTCGGCGGCGTACGCGGCGCGCAACTCCTCGTCCAGCAGGGCGCGGCGACGGGTCTCCAGGACGGCCCGGGCGCGGTTGACGGCGGCCAGCACCTCGCCGATGGCGAGCAGCACGGCGGTGCCCGCGCCCGGATCGGCGGCCACCGCGCCGGTCACCAGATCGGTCACCACGGCCAGGGCGTCCGCCTGTCCGGCGAGCCGGTCGGCGAGCTGCACCGCCTCGGCCGCACTCGCCACCCCGGCAGCCGTCTCCGCCGCCGCCAGGGCGGCGGCCAGCGAAGCGGCGAAGGCGTCCGGACCGGCGAACCAGGCGAAGGCCCGCTCGGTCGCCGTTGCCAGCTCGGCGGAGAGCTGCGCCTCCAGCCGATCCAGCTCGGCGAGGTCGATCCTGGGCAGCTCGCGCAGGGTTCGGAGTCGGCCCTGGGCCCGGCGCAGCTCGGCCAGCAGAGCAGTCCAGGCCTCCGCGTCGGCGGGCGGCTCGCCCACCGAGCGGCGGATCAGCGCGGCAGTCTCCTCGCCCGCCCGGTCCAGCGCCTCGGCCGCCCGGGCGGCCAGCACTCCGATCCGGGCCTGCTCGGCGGTGAGTTGCTCGGCGGCGCCGCGCAACTCGGTGAGTGGCGCGAGCAGCCCGGCCTCGGCGAGCCAGTAGTGGCGGTCACCGACCTTGGCGCAGCTGTCCAGCAGCAACGCCGTTGCCGCGGTGGCCTGTTCGCTTGCCGCTGTGGTCGCCGTACGGACCACGTCGAGGCAGTCCGCGATACCGCGCACCAGGTCGGCGTTGCCGATCCGCTCCAGCGGGCCGTCGCCGACCGGCTGGGCGGCGGCGTACTCGGCGGAGAGGAACGGGGTGCGCCACAACTGGAGCTCATGGGTCCGGACGGGCTCGCGGTCCGCCCTGAGCAGCACGAGCGTGCCGTCGGGCAGCAGAGCGCAGCCCGCACCGTGCAGCGCGGTCCCGGCCTCCCGGCGGACGGTGTTCCACGGCACCAGCAGCACCTGGGCGTGGCCGGGTCGGCGCAGGATGTAGAGCAGGTCCTCACCGTTCGGCGAGGGGAGCACCGCGTCGAAGTGCAATTCCTCAGCGCCGGGGGCGGCTCCGCTCCGGAAGGCCCGGTGGCTGCCGTCCGCCAGCTCGTACCCGCCGGGGAAGAGCAGGCCCTGCTCGGCCGGGAGCAGCCTGGCTCCGTACCCGAGCGAGTCCTGCCGACGCACCGAGCCGGTCCGGGTGTTGACGACCAGACAGCGGTCGGCGGACTCGTTGTAGGGACGGACTTTGAGCAGCAGCAACGGCCCGGTCATGGCGTACGCCACGGTGGCGTCGGCCAGGCTCTGCAAGGGGTCGTCCACCGTCTCCTCGAACAGGAGCCGGCCGTCGGGCACCGAGCGGACGGTGAGGCTGCCCTCGGTGGCGGCGACCGAGACCACACCCTCGCCGCCCTCGATCCTGATCCGGCCCTGCTCGTGGTGGTCACGCCCGGCCGTGGTCCACGGCAGCTCGAAAGCCGCCGGGCGGGGCAGGTCGCGCTCGCCGTGGTTGTCCAGGTACTCGACCCGGTCGTCCGTCACCTGCCAGCGCAGGACCCGGAGGTCGCCCTCGTTCGCCCCGGTGCGAAAGACGGCCAGCAGCCGCCCCGCCGGGGTGCGCACCAGGTCGACCAGCCGGGAGTCCCGGAAGTAGCGCAGCAGTTCGGCCAGATCGCGGTGGAACCGCTCGTCGTCCAACAGGCCCGGGACGGCGGCGGGTTCCAGCGGTGAGCCGTCGGGGCCGTGCAGCGAGAGCAGGCCGGCGAGCAGGTCCGGCGCGGACGTGCCCAGCAGCAGGACGCCGGGCCGGACCGCGACCAGGCCGCAGGCGGTCGCCTCCCCGGCGGTGCGCAGCCGGGCCGAGCCCGCCAGCTCCAGGCCGCGGGAGCCGAAGACCTCCTGCCGACGGCCGTTCAACTCCGAGACCTGTCGCCCCAGTTCGGCGGCCCGTTCGGCGAGCCGCGCTCGCAGGACCTGGTAGGTGCCGTCCTCGACGCCCATCGCTGCTCTCCCCGCTCCCCTGGTTACTTGGCGCTGCCGTTGGCCGACTGCACCGTGGCGGCCGGCACCGGCGCGATCGGCACCGTGGCGTCAACTCCGTTGGTACCGAGCAGCTTCAGCAGCATCGCGAGGTTCCACGGCCCACCCGCCGCCAGCGAACCGAGCACCTCGGTCGCGTCCGCCCCGAAGCTCCGGTCCCCACCGAGCCACTCCGCACCCAGCGTCTGCACGGTCTCCGAGCTCCGGACCACACCGTCGATGCCCTTGCCGAAGGACACCGCGCCGACCAGCCGCTCCAGGAACACGCTGTCCCCGCCGACGATGTCGATGTCCGCGCTCTCCAACCCGGCCGCCAGCACCGCCGCCTGGGCCTCGGCGACCTTCTGCTGGACCTCCAGAGCGGCCAGCCTGATCTCCTTGTCGGCGGCCAGTCGCAGCCGGAACTCCTCGTGCGCCCGGGACACCTCGTCCAGCGCGGCCATCGCCACCGCCTTCTCCTTGAGCCCGGCGGCCTCGCCCAGCAGCCGCTCCCTGATGCCGACGGCCTCCGCGAGCGCCTTGCTCTCGGTGACCGCCGCCTCGGCGAGGCCGACCTTCTCGATCGCCGCCGCCTTCTGCTTCAGGCCCTCGGCCTCCCCCTCCAGTCGGGCCCGGATCCCGGCCGCCTCGGCCAGCGCCTGACGCTCCGCCACCTCGGCCTGCGCCAGCCCGGCAGCACCGGCCCTGGCCCGCTCGCCCTCCGCCGTCAGGGCCGCAGCCGCCGCGTCGAGTTGGGCACTCTTCTGCCCGGCCTCGGCCAGCACCAGCTGCTCCCTGGCCCGGAAGTGCGCGGCCTGCTCGGCGGCCTCGGCCCCCTTGATGTCCTTGACCAGCCGCTCCTGCGCCTCCGCCTCAGCCGTGATGATCACGGCCTGCCGGGTCCGCTCGGCCTCCTGGACCACCCGGACCCGCTTGATCTCCTCCTCCTGCTCGGCCACCGTACGGTCCACCGCGACCCGCTCGCGCACCACCTCGGCGACGCCCCGGCGCTCCACCTCGACCTGCCGGTCCATCTCGGCCCGGGAGAGCTCGACCTCCCGCTCCCGGTTGACCACCTCCAGCAGGCGGTCCTTCTCGATCCGCTCGGTCTCGACGGCGATCACCCGCTCGCGGTTCTTCTCGGCGACGGCGATCTCCCGCTGCTGGTTCTCCCGCTGGACGCCGAGCAGTTCCTCGGTCCGCAGCAGCGCACCGTGCGCCCGCAGCCGCTCCTCCTCCTGGACCTGCGCCGTGGCCGCCTCCTCCTGCGCGCGCAGCGTCTCGATCCCCTTGCGCTGCCGGATCTCCGCCTCCGCCCGGCGGCGCTCCAACTCCAGTACGGCCTCCCGAGCGTCCACGTTCTGCCGGGTGATCTCCATCTCCTCGTTGCGCTGGAAGTCGTTGGTGCGGATGTGCTCCAGCGCGGTCAACTCGGTGATCTTGCGGATGCCCTGGGCGTCCAGCACGTTGGCCGGGTCGAGCTGCACCATCGGGGTCTGTTCGAGGTGGTCGATCGCGGCGTCGTCGAGGTGGTAACCGTTCAGGTCGGTGCCGATGGCCGCGATGATGCGGTCCCTGAACTCCTCGCGCTTGGTGTAGAGATCGGTGAAGTCGAGCTGCTTGCCGACGGTGCGCAGCGCCTCGGCGAACTTCGCGCTGAACAGCGTCTGCAGGGTCTCCTGGTGGCTGGCCCGGTCGGTGCCGATCGCCTGCGCGACCTTGATGACGTCCTCGACGGTCTTGTTGACCCGGACGAAGAAGGTGATCTGGATGTCGGCCCGGATGTTGTCCTGGCAGATCATGCCCTCCCGGCCGGTGCGGGAGATCTCGATGGTCTTCACCGAGATGTCCATCACCTCCGCCCGGTGCATCATCGGGACCACCAGGGCGCCGGTGAAGGTGACATCGACCGACTTGGGGCGGTTGATGATCAGCGCCTCCCCCTGGACCACCTTCCGGAACAGCCGGCCGAAGAGCAGCAGAGTGCCCAGGCCGATGAGTAGCAGGACGGCGACGAGCACGCCGATACCGATGGTGACAACAGACATGGCCGGCCCCTTGGACGAGCTCACTGTGAATGGATGATGACGACGGATCAGTCGATGACAGGCAGGCCGGGCACGACCTCGGGCATCACGCGGAAGAACTCGCCGGCCGCGTCGTAGTCGTAGATAAGCGCGGACACACCCGCCGTCAGCCCGCTTCCCGGGCCCCCCGCTTCCGCGACGCTCTGCCGGACCTGCACCAGCGCGGCGGAGCCGTCGGCGGCACGGACCTCGGCCTGCCCGAAGTCGGGGCCGACCCGACCGGTGCGGATCACGCAGGCCCGGCCGACGAAGTCCTGCCGGGTGGGCGGCGGGGCCGGGGTCGGTATCAACCGCCGCACCGGCCACGCCAGGACCCGCGCCCCCACCCACCCGGTGACCAGCGCCAACGGCAGCACGACCCCAGCCGCCCGGTCCCCGAGGACGGCCCGGCCGACCAGCGCACCGAACCAGCCGAAGGCGACCACCAGCGAGACCCCCACCGTGATCGGCACCCCGCCCAGGCCCAGTACCTTCTGCACTCCCCCGTGGCCGTGGTGGCCCCCGCGCCCACCACGACCCCCGTGGCCCGCACGGCCCCCGCCGTGCGCACCGTGGCCCCCGTGCGCACCGTGGCCCCCGCCGTGGCCTCCGTGAAAGTGCAGCCCCCCGACCAGCACCACCACCCAGTACGCCACCACGACCGCCAGCGCAAAGGTGAAGAGCACGGTGGGGTATCCCGTGACCGCCCCCAAAAACCCACCCACGTGCTGTCGCCCGCCTCTGCAGAACCCCGCTGCCGACGCTGCTGCGCCGCCGGGCTCAGCGTGGCAGCGAGGGGATCCCCTCCGCAGTGCGTGATCCCGGCAGTCCTGACCCCACCTTCATGTCCGGGATCAGCACCCACTCATCCGACGGCGGCAGTCACCGGCCCATGTGCCGCGCGGCAGGCGGGCGGCGACCGGGATTCAGCGCGCGGTGGTCTCGCCGAGCCAGCCGAGCGCGGCCACCTGGATGCCGGCCTGGAAGCGGCTGCGGGCGTCCACCCGCACCATCAGGTCGGCCATCATCCGGCGGACGGTGCGCAGCGAGACGCCGAGCCGCTGACCGGCCCGCTCGTCGGTGAGACCCTCGGCGAGCAGCCGGAGCAGCTCCCGCTCCTGCGCGGTGAGCCCGTGCGGGTCGCGCTGCACGGTCTCGCCCAAGGTGCGGGCCTGGTCCCAGAGTTGCTCGAAGAGGGCCCGCAGCGCGGCGATCACGCCGGGGCTGTGCAGCAGCACGGCGCCCTTGCGCGGATCCTCCGGGTCGATCGGGACGATCGCGGTGGCGTTGTCGACCAGGATCATCCGCAGCGGCAGCGTGGGCGTCGTACGGACGGCACCGCCCAGACCGTGCAGCCAGCGGGCGTACTGCACGGTGGCGGGGTCGTTGCGGACGCTGTCCTGGTAGATGGTGCGCATCCGGACGCCGCGCTCCAGGGTCTCCTGGTCCAGCGCGCGGCTGGCCTCCATCACCTGTAACGGCTGCGGGCCGCCGGGGGCGAGCGCGAGCACCTCGACGGCGGCGTCGGAGGCGAGCTGGATCAGCCGGCCGCGGACCTCGCCGAGGTCGACGATCAGCTCGACCCCCGACTGGGTGCTGGGGGCCCGTACGCTCGCGTACTCGGCGATCAGCCCGGCCATCGCGGCGCGGCTGCGCTCGATCTCCTGCTGGCGGCGGGCCGCCTCGGCCTCCTGCCGGGCGAGCAGCGTCGCCAGCCCGAGTTCGGGATTGACGGCGCGCCAGCGGTCCTCGGCCCCGGTGGGCCGGGTGAGCGCCAGGTCGGCCAGATGGTCGAGCGCCGCCCTGACCTCGGGCTCGCGCGCCTCCAGCCGGTCGGCGATGCCCTGGGTGTCCAACTCGGGGTGGAGCAGCATCGTCCGGTAGACCGCCTCGCCGAACGGGTCGAGACCCATCGGCTGCGACTCGGTCAACGCCCCGTCACCAGAAGTGCGGAACACATCACACCCTCCCCGTGGACCGGATATCGAACCGGTCGTCCTGCAGGCCGTCCCTGACAGGCGGTCAGCGTACCGTCACGAGAAGGAACATAGAACAGTCTTACGGACAATCGCGGTGGTCCGATGGACGAACCGTGAAGGAGCGGGCACCGAACGGGGCGTCAGATAGCGGAATCCGCCGTACCGCGTCCGGGACCCGCGACATGTTGCTGCCAGGCGGAGAGATGCCACCGCAAACTGCCGGTCGGCGAGCTTTCGGTGCCGCAGGCTTGCAGGTGTGTACGCGATTCGCGCCCATCTGGAGACGAGCGGCCGCCCGGCCGGCCCTCCGGTGGCACCGGTGGTGCGGGACGGCCTGGAGCGCGGGCTCCAGGGGCCGGCCCGGCTCAGCCACGCGCGGATCCGGGTGACGCCGCAGGAGCTGGACGCCGTGGTGTTCGTGGCGGCCGGCAACCTGCTGGACGCCGAGGACGGGCTGCGCGACGCGTGGCACGAACTGACCAGCGCCGGCGGCGTGCTGAGCGGCTGGCACCTTCTGCACTGCGAGGTCGACTCCCGGCTCGCGCTCGGCCTGCTCGAGCTGCCCAGCCACCCCTGACCCGCATCCGGGCAGGTCAGGGCCGGTTCGGCCGCCCTGGCACCAAGTGACCGGAGCTGGCCTCAGGGTGTCACGGCACTCTGGTGCCAGCTCCGAGTGCTGACAGGGACCACCCCGGACCGCCAATCTCATGGTGTCGGCAAGAACGACGGACCGAAACACCGGGACAGCAGCCCCTCAGGGGCCCGGTACGGACCGCCGGCCGCACACCTCGATCCCCGGAAGCAGCCCGGGGGTTCAGTCGAAATGCGAGAGGATCGGGCACCCCCATGACGCAGAAGGTCCGTTTTATCACGATTGTCGCCCTCGGTTTCAGCGTCCTGACCGGTACCGCCGCCACCGTCCAGCTGGCCTCCCCCGCCCCGGCCTCCGTCGTCCTGACGGCCGACGGAGCCCCCGGTGACCTGGCCGCGACCAACAGCGTCACCACCGGTCTGCCCACCCCGCCGCCCGCTCCCGCCGCCACCGCCGTCCCGTCCCCGCTGCCCACCGGCCCGCAGGACACCTGGGGCTGGGGCTGAGCCCTCCGACCCCCGCACCTGGCTTGCCCGCCTGTTCGCCCGACACTTCAACGCCACCGAGGTAGCCGGATGATCACCCTCCTGGACCACCCCCCGTACCGTTCGGCCCCGGCCACCACCGCCGGGACCCCCACCGTGAGCGTCCTGCTCGCCGACGGACACCACCTGTTCCGTTCGGGGCTCGGCGCCCTGCTCGACCGGGAGACCGACATCGCCGTGGTCGCCGAGTCGACCACCGCCGAGGAGGCCGCCGCCGAGGCCGCCCGGACCAGGCCGACCGTCGCCGTCCTCGACCCGGATCTGCCCGGACCCGGCGGACCCGCCACCGCCGCCCTGATCCGCGACCACGCACCGGCCACCGCCGTGCTGCTGCTGATCGCGGTGCCACGCTCCACCGACCTGCAGCGTGCGGTCGCCGACGGTGTCGCCGGGGTGCTGCTCAAGGACGTGCCGCCGGGCGCGCTGATCTCGGCGGTCCGCGAACTCGCCCGGGGCGGACGGGTGTACGACCCCCGGCTGGTGGCAGACGTGGTGCGGCCCGCCGCGATGCCGCTCACCCCGCGCGAGCTCACGGTGCTCGGCCACGTGGCCGAGGGGGCGACCATCAACGAGGTCGCGGCCGCGCTCTCGCTCTCTCCCGGCACGGTGCGCAACTACGTCTCGGCCGCGATCGCCAAGACCCACGGGCGGAACCGCTGCGACGCGATCCGGATCGCCCGCGAACACGGGTGGCTCTGAGCCGACCCAACTGGACATGCCTGTGCCCCGCCACTCCACGGCGGGGCACAGGCATGTCCAAGGGCTTTTGCAGGGCGCTCAGTTGCACTATCCAGGGGCTCGGGGAACTGCGAGGAGATCTGGCGTTCGGGTCACTGCGAAAGTGCCTGGCCATTTACGCACGGATCACCTTGCAAGGGTCGGCGTCGCAGTTCCCCGAGCCCCTGCCTTCCGAACGTCAGTTCCTTAAGCCCCCCGGGTGGACGCCACGATGTCGTTGAAGCCGTGGGCGGTGCGCGGGACGTCGGCCGGGCGGCTGCCGATCAGGAATTCGCCGACCGAGGACTCCGCCGTCCAGTCCAGGCCGAGGGCCCGGGCCGCCGCGTCGGTGTCGCCCGAGCCGAGGCCGCACGGCGCCAGACCCATCGCGGTCGCCACCAGGTACAGCGTCTGGTAGACCACGCCGACGTGCTTGAGCGTCAGCGCGTACGCGATCTGGCTGTACTTCCAGGACAGCCGCCCGAACCGGGAGGTGACGGTGAGCAGCACCTGTGGGTCCACCGAGCAGCCGGTGGCCCGCCAGGCCGCCGTCATCAGTTCGCGGAACGCCGCCTCGTCCGCCGCGCCGGCGAACGGCCGGGGTCGCAGGCGGTGGGCCGCCGCGTCGTAGCGGTAGACGCCCGGCACCAGGCCGTCGCAGCGGACCACCGAGAGGTAGACCTCCAGTTCGCCGGTCGCGCCGCCGGCCGGGTAGGGGCGGTCCACGATGTCGTAGCCGTGCGGGTCGGACGGGTCGCCCGGCACGATCCGGCGGACCCGGGCCACCCGGTACAGCAGTTCGCCCAACTGGGCCAGGGTGACCGGGGTTTCGGCGTACGTACGGACCGAGCGGCGGCCCTCGAGCACCTCGCTGAGGACCGGGTCACGGGCCAGCACCTCGTCCCAGTCCGGGACCGGCAGGTCGATCCCGGTGCCGTCCTCCCGGGCCCCCAGACCCGGGATCGCGGGCAGTTGGGCGATGTCGGTGTGGGCGAAGACGCCCCCGCTCGGGTAGTCGTGCCGGCCCGGGCGGCTGCGGGCGTGGAACAGCAGGTCGTGGAAGTCCCAGAGCGGCGGCTCGCCGGTCGCGCCGTCGTCCAGGAATCCGGCCCCGGCCAGCAGTCCGGCCAGCGCCTGCCCGGCCGGCCCGCTGATCCCGGCCAGCATGGCCGCCTCGGCCACCGAACGGGAGGCGGTCACCGCCGCGACGAAGGCCCCCGCCGCCGGCTGATGCAGGGTCAGCCGGAACGGCGCCATCGGCGACTCCAGCACGCACGCCCCGGCGTGCTCCTCCGGCAGTCGGCGCAGGTAGGCGAAGCGGGACAGCACCACCGAGGCGGGTGCCCGGACCAGGCCCGGCAGGCCGGCCGCCCGGGCGATCGGCACGGCGGTGGCCATCGGCTCGCCGAGCGGGTCGGCGATGGTCGTGGTGACCAGGTACGGGAACCGGCTCAGCAGGTGGAACAGCCTGCCACCGTCGGCGAGTTCGTCGACGTCGAGATGGGTCCGGGTCAGTGCGGCGAGCCGCTGGACGGTTTCGGCGCCGAGCGCGTGCACGCGCTGCCGGCCCCACGGGTGGCTGAGCTCCAGGTCGTCGCCCTGCGCGGTGACCTCCACCTCCGGGCGCAGCCGCAGCAGCGTGCGCGGCGTCCCGCCCTCGGCGGTGAGGTCGGGGTGCAGCTGTTCGGTCACGGTCATGGAAAACCTCTTTCCGGGCTGGACGGGCCGCCGCCGCGAGGGCGGCGGCCCGGCGGTTCGTCAGATGAAGATCGGGATCGGGTTGAGCTCCTCCTCCGGCGTGGGCTTGTCCAGCCAGCCCAGCGCCACCGGCACGTCGTACAGCCGGCCGGGCGCGAACCTGGCCCAGAAGTGCCGCATACCGGGGACGATCACCTTGGCCACCGGCAGACCGATGTCGGGGCGGGTCTGATCGAGCACCAGGAACTCCATGCCCCGTTCCTCGACCAGGCGTTGGACCAGGGCCAGGTCCTCGGCGAGGTCGTCACCGGCCAGCTTCGTCCAGCGGGACGGGCCGGCCGCGGGGGCGGCGGGGTCGGGCAGCAGGTAGGGCTGGTTGGCCACCGTCGCGGTGGTCCACCACTCCTTCTGCTCGCGGTCGGCGCCCGCGTAGTCCACGTTGCCGTCCGCGTCGCCCGCGACCGGGCCGAGGAACTGGTTCATCTCGGTGAGCGCCCGGGTGAGCGCGATGTGCGGGTCGAGGTGCGCCCCGAAGGCGATCAGCACGTCCTCGGCCGGCTTGTCGGTCCGGCGGGAGAAGGCGCCGACCACCGGGATGCCGAAGTCCGTGGTCAGGTCGAGCGCCCAGATCTCGCGGTTCAACCCCCGGTAGATCTCCCGGAGTTCACCGATGTACGGATCCCCGAAGGCGTCCAGGTCGATGGCCGGCCGCTGGACCCGGTTGTACCACCAGAGCGCGACCGCGTCCCGCTCGACCAGCTCCAGGAAGCCCTGCAGGGTGGCGTCCTCGAAGGAGGTGCCGGCCGCGCAGCCGTTGGAGTCACCGGCCGCGAAGAAGCCGTCGCGGTGCCGGTAGCCGTAGTACAGCGCCATGGTGGGCAGCCAGCGGGTGCGCTGCTCGGTCAGCGACCAGGCCGGCGACCACTCGATCTCGTCGTCCTCGCGGAACCGCTCGGGGACGGTGTTGAACATCGACGGCTTGTCGTTCCAGCGGCCCCGCTCGGCGAACTGGCGCTCGCTGTAGAGCAGCGAGTCGGCCGGGTGGATCGCGGCATCGCCCAGTTCGGTGAAGCTGGCGGTGCGGCGGGCCTCGTCACCCTGGAAGACGCCGGAGTAGCGCTCCATCGCCTCGCCGAGCGCGCTGGCCCTCGCCTGCACGTCGGTCCGGCCCTTGCCGCAGCTCACCGAGCGCAACCCGGTCCTGAGCTGGCGCAGGTCGCCGCTGCGCCGGGAGAGGTTCTGCCCGGAGACGTACACCCGCAGCCCGGTGGGGGTGCGGCCGGCCGGTACCAGGGAGGTCACCACGCCGGTCACCGGCGAGAGTTGGGGCTTGTACTTGTCCAGCATGTCCTCCGGCGAGGAGGAGCGGTGGCCGCCGTCGGCGGTGTACGCCTTGGGGCGGCTCTCGAACCGGACCGGCCTCAGCTGACGCTCAGCCAGCAGTCCGTCGTCGCCGCAGGCCGGGCACTGCGGACGGCGGATCAGGCGGTGCCGTTCGGTCTCCAGCAGCACGGTGTCCAGGGTGAGCACGACCGCCTCGGCGGGGCGCACCCCGGCCAGCCACTTGGCCGCCTCCAGGGCGGCGAGCTGGGCGCCGGTGCCGAGCGAGGGCGCCAACTGGGCGCCGGCGGTGGAGATCGGGCCGTCCTGGCCCAGGCGGTGCTGCAGGTAGCTGAGCGACTGGCGGTTGGCGGACAGCCGGTGGGCCAGGCACTCCCAGCAGCCGGTGGTCCCGGCCTCGTCGGGCGCTCCCGGCACGAACACCGGGCCGACCCAGACGATGGAGCCGACCGGACGGGCCAGCAGCCAGGGCCGCCCGCTCTCCCGGGCCTCCAGGTCGCGCTCGGCCAGGCCGGGGTGCAGGTAGTCCTCGGTCAGGGCGATGGTGAACTCGGCCGTCGGGTCCGCCGTCACCCCGGCCGCGGCCAGCGCGGTCAGGAAGGGCTGCGGGTCCAGGTCGCCGTACACCTCGACCCGGGCCCGGGAGGTGCGCAGCGCGCTGCTCGCGGCGGCGCCGTCCAGCCCGGCCATCTCGAAGTAGGCGGCCCCGGCCGGGTCCTCGACCCGGCCCGTGCTGGCCAGGTAGCCCCGGTCGCGGAGCCGTTCGACGGCGGTCCGCACCTTGTCGGCGGGCACCGTGTCGCGCAGCGCCTCGCCGATCTGCTCGGCGGTCCGGGTGCCGTCCAGCAGCGGCGCCAGGGCCTGGGCGAGGCCGCCGTCGACCACCGAGACACCGCGCTCGGAGACCAGGTAGACGGCCTCGCCGTCGACGACGTACGGGGTGTAGTGGTGCTTGAAGCCGATCGCGGCCTCGGTCGCGGGTGTGTCGGACATGACGGTCCCTCAGTCTCGATCGGAGGTCAGCGCAGGGTGGCGAGCGGGGCGGTGGCGGGGTCGAGCAGGCGCAGCAGCAGCAGGCCGACCGCGGCCGAGCCGTCCAGCGCGCCGAGGTTGATCCGGTCGTCGGCGGCCCGGTCGGGGTACCAGCTCCCGGTGGCGTCGTGACGGGCGATCAGCTCGCCGACCAGCAGGGCGGCGGCCTCCCGGCCGTCGTAGAACGGGCCGGGCAGCAGCGAGTCCAGTGCCTCGGGGACGGTGTGCAGCAGGCCCGCCTCGGCGGCGGTGAGGGCCTCACCGGCGGTGGCTACCAGGTCACGGGTGGACCGGCCGGAGATCTGCCGGGCGCTCACCGGCGGGGTGAGGGCGGCCAGTTCGGCCGGGTCGACGATGCCGGCGCCGAGCGCGACGGCGGTGTCCAGGCAGGCCAGCCGGCCGGCCCGGGTGGCGGTGGCGAAGCGGTGGCCGCGCAGCCGTTCGCGGACCGCCTCCGGGGCGGCGAGCAGGGCGGGCGCCTCGGCCACGGTGCGGGCCAGGGCGGCCGCGATCGAGTCGGGGCCGGTGGGGACCAGGTCGTGGAAGCCGTGGACGGTCTCGCCCTCGGCGCCGTCGGCCGGCTCGGCCGCCAGCTGGTCGAGGGCGGCGGCGGCCAGCGCCCTGATGCCGTCGTCGGTGGGCGCGTGGCCGGGGCCGGTGACCCGGCGCAGCCGGAGCAGGTTGAGCAGCAGGCCGGCGCTGCCGAGCGGCAGGTCCGGGTTGGGCGTCCGGACCGGGCGTCCCGGCCGGGCCTCCGTCGGGGTGGCGACCCCGACCGTGCCGGGCACCAGGGCCTGGGCGGAGGCGACCAGTTGGGGCTCGCCGAGCAGGGTGCCGACCCGGGCCAGCGCGTGGATCAGCGCACCGGGGCCGGCGAAGCCGCCGGGGACGGGCGCGCCGCCGGCCAGCCGGCTGTCGGAGGCGAAGGCGAAGGCCCGCGGCGCGTCCGGGTCGATCAGCCGGGCGGCGGCGGTCATGGTGTGGTGGGCGGCGCGGTGGAAGCGCGGTTCGCCGGTGGCGGCCCAGAGTTCGGCGAACAGGACGGCCAGCCCGGCCGTGCCGCTGACCAGGTCCGGGCCGAGCACCTCGACCTGGCGCAGGCCGCTGCCGGGGTACCAGCACTCGCCGAGCCAGCCGTTGCCGTGCCGGTCCGCGAGCAGCTGGTCGCCGATGGCCACCGCGTGGTCGAGCAGTTCGCCGTTGCCGGGGATCCGGGCCTTGGCGGTGCGCGCGGCGGCGGGGACGGGCAGCTCCTCGCCGGACCTGGCGGCGTCCACGCAGCCGGTGAGCACCGCGAGGTGGGCGTCCAGGTCGAAGCCGTCGAGCTCGGCGACCCGGTCCTGGAGACGCTGCCAGCCGGTGCTGCGGAAGTGGCCCGGGATCTCCCGGCCGTCCGCGGTGAAGGCGGACGAGGAGGTGGTGAGCGAGCGGAAGAACGGGATGTCGAGCTGGCGGAAGGAGTCCAGCTCGGCTAGCACCACCTCCAGCAGGTCACCACGTCCGGGATCACCGGCCAGCGCCGTGATGGCACCCTGCAGGGCCCCGGCGATCACCGTCTCGCGGGTGGCGCCGCTGTCCAGGGCGAGCGGGCTGGTGGAGGCCCGGATGATCTTGTAGCCGTCCCAGGTGTGCCGCCAGATGTAGCGCACCCAGATGCCCCGGAAGCCCGCCAACGGCCCCTCCGGATCGGCGAGTTCCGCGCGCAGGCCGTACAGGACCCGGTGCATCTCGCGGTAGCCCTCGGTGAGCTCCTCGGTGTACGCCCACGGGTCCGCGGTGACCGTGGCGCCGCTCTCGTCCAGGTGGACGGGCCGGTACGGCGGCAGCGGCAGGGCGGGCACCCCCGGGGCGACCTCCAGGCTGCCGATCCGGGACAGGCAGCCGATGTCCAGGGTGGAGCCGTGCTTGGCCGGGGTCCAGGGCTGGAAGGCCATCGCCGTCCGCACCACGGTGGACTCGAGCGTGTCCAGCAGCTCGTGCTGCTCGCTGCTGATCGACGGCGGGGTCTGCACCCGCGGGTAGAGCAGGCACTCCAGGTCGATCAGCGCCGGGTGCTCACCGTCCGCCAGCAGGTTGTCGGCCCACAGGTCGCGGCCCTCCAGCAGCTGCACCAGACGCATCGTCATGCCGAGCCGCCGGTAGAACCGGGCGAAGCCGCCGGCGTCGGCGCAGGGGCGGTGCGGGACCAGCTCCTCCCAGCCGTAGTCGCTCTCGACGTGCGCGGTCAGCGAGGCGGCGTGGCCGTCGTCGCCCCGGTCGCTGCGGATCAGCACGGTGCGCACCGGCAGGTCCAGCGACAGTTCCTCGTTCAGCCGGCGCGACAGGTCCAGGTAGGCGGCGGCGTGCCGCATGTCCTTGGGCTTGTAGACCACCGCCCGGCCGCCCGCGAAGTACAGCAGCGCCACCGAGCGGCCGCCCGCGTGCCGGTCGCCCGCCTCACCGCGCACCGAGTCCAGCGGGCCCGGGTCCTCGCCCTCCCACATCTGCTCGACCAGCAGCGCGCGGTCCGCCGCGAGCCGGGCGAACAGCTCGGTCTGCACGTGCTGCCACTGGCGGCAGACCGTACCGACCAGGTACGCCAGCGCGGGCAGCCGCTCCAGCCGGGCCAGCCAGCCCTCCTGTGAGGTGTCCAGGTCACCGGACTCGTCCCAGTCGGTGGCCCGCGGGCGGCCGGTGGTGGCCTGCAGTTCGTGGCAGAGCGCCAGCTTGCAGGCCTCGACCAGCCGGCTGGTCAGCGTGCCGGCCAGGTCGGCGCGGGCCCGGTCGGTGACCGGGACGCCGAGGATGCCGCCGCTGCCGTACGGGAGCAACTCGTCTGCGGCGGCGGCGAAAGCGGCACTGAGCGCACCGGGCGCGGTGGTCTCGGCGCTCGGCGCGAGCGGCAGGGTGCGCAGGAAGACGGCCAGCGCGAGGGCCCAGTCGGGCAGCTTCGCGGGGTCGGCCAGCACCACCGAGCGCAGCCCGTCGCCGAGCGGCCGGCCGGTCTCGGCCAGGTGGTCGAGCAGCGCCCCGGCGCCGCCGCGCTCACCGGCCGCGCGGCGCAGCCAGGTGTCCACCGCGGCGCTCCGGCCGCGGCGGTCCTCGTCCGGATCGGGGGCGAAGACCGTACTGCCGTCCGGTCGGGCCTCGGCCCGGTCGGCGAACGAGGCGGCCGCGGCCACCACGGCGCGCAGCCGTTCGTCGCCCCGGGCGAGGCCGGGGAGCAGCACCCCGGCCGGGTGGTCGTGATCGTCATTAGGGGTGAAAGCACCGTCGACGGCGCGGTGGGTCTGCAGGTCGAGCGGCATCTCACATCTCCTGGAGTCGGGCGAGTCGGGTGAACAGCGGGTCGTGGCCGAGTAGTTCGTCGTAGGTGCCGGAGGCCGTCAGTCGGCCGCCGGAGAGGACATGGATACGGTCGGCGGTGCGAATGGTGCTGAGTCGGTGGGCGATCACCACCCGGGTGCGGTCGAGGCCCGCGACGGCTTCGGCGACCCGCAGCTGGGTCGCGTTGTCGAGCGCGGAGGTGGCCTCGTCCAGCAGCAGGACGGCGGGCCGCCGGACCAGGGCGCGCGCCAGCAGCAGGCGCTGCACCTGACCCCCGGAGAAGCCCTGGGCGTCCTCCCCGACCCGGGTGCCGAGGCCGAGCGGGAGGGCGCGCAACTCGTCGGCGATACCGGCGAGTTCGGCGGCCTCCCAGATCCGCTCCTCGGTCACCTCGGGGTCACTGCCGGCCAGGTTCTCCAGCAGCGAGCCGCGCAGCATGCGGCCGTGCTGGAGCACCACGCCGAGCCGACGCCGGACCAGCCGGGCGTCCAGCCCCGCCAGGTCCTGTCCGTCGTAGCGGACGGTGCCGGACTCGGGCGTCTCGAAGCCGAGCAGCAGCCGGACCAGGGTGGACTTGCCGGCCCCGGAGGGGCCGACCACCGCCACCAGTTCGCCGGGCGCGGCGTGCAACGACACCCCGTCCAGCACCGGTGCGGCCGTCCCCGGGTAGCGGAACGTCACCCGGTCCAGCGAGACCGCGCCCCGCAGCTCACCGGGATCGGTCAACTGACGGTCGTTCTGCGCTGGTTGGGCATCGGCCAGGATCGGCCGGATCCGGTCGAGCACCGGTGCGATCCCGTACGCGCTGGCCGCGGCGTGGGTGACCTGACCCAGCGCCGCCGCGACCTGACCGGCCGCCACACCGGCCGCCATCAGATGGCCGGGCAGGGTCCCGCCGTCCAGCACCGCGCCCGCCAACAGGACCGCCAGCAGCAGCGGTTGCAGCCCTGCGGTGAGCGCGCCGGCCGCGGCGTCGGCCCGCTGAGCGGCGGCGTCCGCCCGCTTCTGGGCGGCGAACGGCACCGCCCAGCGAGCGAACGCCTGGATCTCCCGGCCGGCCGTCTGGATCTTGTCGATGCCGAGCAGCAGCCCGTACAGCACGCCGTTCAGCTGTCCGTGCAGCTCGAACACCGCGCTCTCGTGGCGTTGGCGGCGGCGACCGAGCAGAAGCAGCAGCCCGGTCACCGCCAGCACGGCGAGCAGCAGCAGCCCGCCGAGCCAGGCGTCCACCAACAGCAGGACGGTGAGTCCCGAGGTGGCGAACACCGCCCCCAGCACCGCGCTGACCAGTACCTCGGACAGCGCGGCCCTGGCCTGGGCGACCGCGTTGGCGCGGTGCACCAGGTCACCCGTGGTGTAGTCGCGGAAGAACCGGGCGTCGTGACCGAGCAGACGGTCCCAGACAGCCGGTTCCAACGCGCTCTGCACCCGTCCGGTCAGCCGGATCGCGGCCGTGTTCCGGACGATCACCAGCAGCCAGGCCGCCAGTACCGCCGACCCCAGCAGCAGGGCCAGCCAGCGCACCGGGTGGGCGTCTGCCGCCAGCAGTTGCGGCATCAGCACACCGGCGCTCAACGGCACCAGCAGCCCGAGCAGCGCCGCCCCCAGACCGGCCGCGGTCAGCCGTCCCAGGTCGCGCCGCGCGCCCGGCACCTTCAGCACGAACCTGGCCAGGTCCGCCGGACCGAGATCGCCCGAGGGCAGCGGCAGGTAGAGCAGCAGCGCTCCGGCCTGCAGTGCGACCTCGCCCCGGCCCGACGGGTCGGCTGGGTCGTAGCGGCGGTGACCGCCCGCCGGACTCGGCACCAGCGCGACCGGGCGGCCGTCCTCCGCCGCGAACCCCACCATCGGCCCGGCCGTACCGGCCGGATCGCCGTGCCCGTCCGCCCCGGCCGGCAGTGTCACCGGCCGGTACCGCACCCCGGCCGACCGCAGCAGCGCGGTCAGCGGGTCACGGGAGTTGCTGACGGCGGCGGGGAGTTCGGCGCCTTCGGGGAGCGTGCCCAGGGCGACCAGGGCGGCCCGGGCCTGCTCGGCCGGGTGCCCGGCGGCGGCCCGGTGAGCTTGTCGTCCGCCACGGCCGGCGTGCAGCACGCCGACGGCGGCGGCGAGCGCGGCGCGGTTGGCCTGGGCGGTGGCCGTGGCGGTCATGACTTCTCCTCCTTCTCGGTCTCGGTCTTCTGGGTCTTCTCGACGAGCAGCGTCCGGTACGGGCCCGGGACGGCGGCGAGTTCGGCGGGGGTGCCCTGCTGGACGATCCGGCCGCCGGCCAGCACGACCACCCGGTCGGCGGCCTGGATGGTGCTCAGCCGGTGGGCCAGCACCAGGCAGGTGGTGCCCCGGCGCCGCAGGTGCTCGTTGACCGCCGCCTCGGTGTGCGCGTCCAGCGCGGAGGTGGCCTCGTCCAGCACCAGCAGGACCGGGTCCAGGGCGAGCGCGCGGGCCAGTTCGAGCCGCTGGCGCTCACCGCCGGAGAGGTTGCGGGCGTCCTCGTCGATCCGTCCCGCGTCCAGTCCGCCACGCCTGGCCACGAGTTCGGCGACCTCGGCGTCGTCCAGCGCGCGCCGCAGGGCGTCCTCGTCGGCGGCCGGGTTCCAGAGCGTCAGGTTCTCCCGGACGGTTCCCTCGAAGAGCCGCAACTGCTGCTCCACATAGGCGACCTGACTGGTCACCACCGACCGGTGCCAGTCGTCCCGGGGCCGGCCGTCCAGCAGCACCTGGCCGGACCAGGGGCGCAGCACCCCGGCCGCCAGCCTGGCCATCGTGGACTTGCCGCTGCCACTGCCGCCGATCACCGCCACCCACTCCCCCGGGCGGATGTGCAGCGAGATCCCGGCCAGGGTGGGCGGGCGGTTCGGGTCGTAGCCGAACTCGACGTCGCGCAGCTCCAGTTCACCGCTGAGCCGCGGTGCGGGCTCGGCCGGGGCGTCCAGGACCGGATTCAGGTACGGGTCGGGCTCGGTGCTCTCGACATCCTCCAGCAGCGCGTTCTGCGCCCTGGCCATGGTGAACTCCGAGGCCGCTCCGACCAGTTGTCCCACCGGCGAGAGGAATCCGTTCAGCAGCAGCAGGAAGGCGAGCAGCGTGCCGATCGAGAGCGAGCCGCCGAGCAGCATCGAGCTGCCGAGCACCACCACGGTCGCGGTGGCCGCCGAGCTGAGCGCGCCGGGCAGCGAGAGCGGCACGATCACCGCGGTGGTGACGCGCTGGCCGGTCTCCATGGCCCGGGCCTGCCAGCCCGCCCAGGACCGGAAGAACGAGTCCTCCGCCCCCTCCGCCTTCAGCGTCTCGATCGCCGACACACCGGCGAAGGCGACCCCGTCCCGCTTGTACTGCTCGGCGTGCAGCCGGTGCATCAGACCGCCGCGCCGCCGGTCCGCGACCCGCAGCACCAGCACGTCCAGCACCGCCACCGCCACCGGGACCACGGCCAGCCGGGGCTCCAGCCAGACCAGCGCCGCCAGGTGCACGGCGGCGGCCGCCGCCGAGGCCGAGGCCGAGGCGACCCGGTGTGAGAGCAGCATCGCCAGACCGTCGTTCATCTGCACCCGGGTGACCAGCCCGCCCAACTGGCGGCGGTGGAAGAACGATCCGGGCAGCCGCAGCAGCCGCCACAGGAAGCCGGCCGAGGTGCGGGCCGCCATCGCCTCCAACACCCGGTTGACCAGGGTCTGTTGGAGCCAGGTACCGAGCAGTACGGTACCCGCCACGGCGCCCGCCGCGAGCGCGAGCGGTACCGCCCAAGTCGCCGTGCCGCCGATCACCACCGACCGGAGATAGGCCCGCAGCAGGAACGCCGCCGCGACCCCAGGAA
Source organism: Kitasatospora gansuensis (assembly GCF_014203705.1). Classification (NCBI taxonomy): domain Bacteria; kingdom Bacillati; phylum Actinomycetota; class Actinomycetes; order Kitasatosporales; family Streptomycetaceae; genus Kitasatospora; species Kitasatospora gansuensis. The sequence goes on along the minus strand of NZ_JACHJR010000001.1, from coordinate 4,356,729 downwards.
CCGCCAGCGTCACGGAGAGCAGCACCGCCAGCAGCAGCGGTCCGGCGAACGCGCGCATCCGCGCCGCCAGCGCCCGGAGCAGCGGGAAGCGTCGGCCGCCGGCCTCGAAGTCCGGGCCGGGCTCGAAGCCGACCGCGATGCCTGAGAACGAGTCCCAGAACTCGGCCGGGGTCGCCGAATAGGAGCCCAGCGAAGGGTCGTTGATGTGCACCCGGCCCCGCTTGACCCCCTCGAAGATCGCGAAGTGCGGGCCGGTGACCAGCACCATCGACGGGACCTGCACGTTTTCCAGGCCGAGCAGCCGCTCCTCGGTCCGGACCACCCGGCGGCCCTTGGCGAGCACCCCGTACCGGCCGGCCGCCTTGGCGACCGCGGCCGCGCTGACGCCGTCCCGGCTCACCCCACAGGACCGGGACGCCTCCTGGAGCGTGACCCGGCGGCCGAACGCGCCCAGTACCGAGGCCAGGCAGGCCGCACCGCAGTCCTGCTCCTCCATTTGCGGCACCACGGGTGTCCGCAGGTAGCGGGGCGCCTTGCGCGCGGCGGGCTTCGGCGGCTCCGGCCGCTCCTGGTGCACCTCCTTCGGTGCCGCCGTCTCCCGGACGTCGAGGCTCATCGCCCGGCCCCCGATCCGAACACGGCCTGGTACGGGTGCCTGGCGCCCAGATCGACCGAGACCGTCAACGGCACCGGACCGCGCAACTGCGTTGCGGAAGCCTGGATCCGGGCATAGGCCACCCACACCGGAGCCGCACCGGTGGGCACACCGGGCAGCGGCACGGTGAACGTCCCGTCCAGGGTCTCGGCCCGGACCGGCAGCGAGTCCACCTCGGTGATGGTGGCCTGGACCGTCCCCGCCCCGGGCACCGGCACCAGCACCGTCCGCCCGCGCACGAGGTGCCCGGCGTCCTGCAGTGAGGTGGCGAAGATCCGTACGGTGTCCGGCAGTTGGGCGTCGTCCAGCGCGAGGAGACCGGCTCCGGGCGCGACCGTGGCACCGGGCGTGGCCAGCAGGGCGGTGACCGTGCCGGCGTGCGGTGCCCGGACAACGAGCTCATCGCCCGCCGGTGTCCTGAGCAACGCGATGCCCTGACCCTGTGTCACCACCGCTCCGGTACCGACCTGGTAGGCGAGCAGCGAGCCCGCCTGGTCGGCCCGGACCGTCTCCGGGGCCGTGCCGTGGGCGAGCACCGCCGGGAGCGCGAGCGTGTGCGGCAGGCTGCCGAACGCCGCCCAGCCGCCGCCCGCGCCGACCGCGAGCAGCAGTGCGGCGGCGGCGGCCCGGAGCCGGGCGCCGACCAGTCCGACCGGACGGTCCAGCCCGGGTTCCAGGACTGCGGCGGCCCGGGCCGCCGCGACGGCGGTGGCTCCCGCCGTGCCGACGGTCGGCTGCTCGGTCTCCGGGCCGTCCGGCCTGGTCGCGACGGTCACGATCTCCCCACTTTCCGGTGTCCGCTCACTAGTGGCTGTGCTGCTCATGGCCGCCCCACCCCCACGAGGGCGGCCGACCGGTCCGCTGCCGCCACCGGCGGGCACCGCAGCGGCAGTTCACGCATGCCGCCGAAGACGAACTGCGCGTTCCACGGCACGGTCTCCTCGGTCAGCGGGGTACTCAACGCACGCGTCCGGCCCGCCTCGGCCAGGCCGCGCAGCACGGCGGCGCCCGCCATCAGCGAGAGCGGCGCGCCCAGGCAGTGGTGCGGACCGTGGCCGAAGGCCAGGTGACGCGTCTCGGCCCGGTCCGGGTCGAAGACGTCCGGGTCGGCGAAGCGGCGCGGGTCCCGGTTGGCCGCCGCGTACAGCAGCAGAGCGACCCGGCCGGCCGGGACGACGGTGTCGCCGAGGGTGATCTCGTGGGTGAGGGCGCGCGCACTGGCGCGCACCGGGCTGCCGAGCCGCTGGGCTTCGTCGAAGACCGCTTCGGCCCGGTCGGGCCGGCTTCGGATCAGTTCGGCGAGGTCCGGGGCGCGCAGCAACTGCCAGACGGCCAGCGCCAGTCCGGAGGTCAGCGTCTCCAGCCCGTTGGCCAGCAGCATCACCACGAAGGCGAGCAGATCCTCGTCGTCGAGCCGGCCGTCGGCGCGGGCCACGGTGAGCCGGCTGATCAGGTCGTCACCGGGATCGGCGGCGCGGGCGGCGCACAGCTCTTCTACGTACGCGCGGAACTCCTCGAACTCGGCGTCCAGTTCGGCGATCCGGGCCGGATCGTCCGGGGCATCCTGGCTGCCGAAGTCGTCGAGGAGCGAACGGGCCATCAGACCGGCCCAGCCGGTGACGCGCTCCTGCTCGGAGTCGGGGATGTCCAGGATCGCGCAGGAGACGGCCACCGGCAGCGGTACGGCGAGGTCGGCGACCACGTCGAACTCCCCTGCCGCGAGCAGCGGTTCGAGCATCCGGGCGGCCGTGCTCTCGATCCGGGCGCGCATCTGCTCCAGGCGGCGCGCGCTGAAGGCGGTGGTGGCGAGGCGCTTGAGCCGGGTGTGGTCGGCGCCGTCGCGCATCGGAAGCATCCGGTTGACGATCCGGGCCAGGGCGGTCGAACCGGCCCTGGGCAGACCGACGGTGGTCGGGTCGACGGCCGTCCCCGGGTGCATCAGGACGGTGATGATCTCCTGGTAACCCGAGACGACATGGACCCGGCCGAGGTCCAGCACCGGCGCCTTGGCCAGCAGACGGCGGTAGAGCGCGGGCGGGTCCTGCTGGGCGGCGGGCTGCTGGATGAACCGCGTCAGCTCCTGCCGGAGGTTCTCCATGGGCCCGGCTCTCCTTCGCTGCTGGTCGGTGGGTACTTCGGGATGGCGGGGATGGCGGGAAGCAGGGTGCCGCGGTGACCCCACCCGAGGGCGGGCTCACCGCGGCACAGGACCCGAATTACTCGGCCGCGGTCTCGGCGGCGGCGTTGGAGACCGAGCTGAAGCTCGAGACCGGGCAGGCGGCGCAGGCCAGCGAGCTGACGGAGATGCCGGCGTTGACGCTGTCCAGCTCCTCGATCTCGATGTCGAACTGGTCGTTCGCGGGGGTGGTGTTCTCGGCCATGGTGGGCTCCCTTCGGGGTGTGGCGCCTGCCCCGGCGGGGCTGGTCACCATCGGCGCCAATTCGCTTTCCGGCTTTTTCTCCGGCTCGTTTTCGGCGATGAGGAAACTATGCACCCGACACCCGGGAGTGCGTCAGTAGGGGATGTCAGAAACTCACCGCTGCAAAATGCCACACCTGCACCCATGACATTTTGAATACCCTCTGACCTGCGCTTATGTCGCCCACTTGCCTTATATAGGCCCCCCGGTTCACCCTGTATCCCATGACACTCAACACGGGCCCGGGAATTCCCGGGGAACCAGCAGTAGAGGTACGCGACCTGCGTCGCAGCTACGGCGATTACGAAGCCGTCCGGGGCATTTCCTTCACGGTCGCGCGAGGCGAACTGTTCGCCCTGCTGGGCACCAACGGCGCCGGCAAGACCACCACCCTGGAGGTACTGGAGGGGTACTCGCCGCCGAGCTCGGGCACCGTCCGGGTGCTGGGCCTCGACCCGTACACCCAGGGCGCGCTGGTCCGGCGGCGGACGGGCGTGATGCTCCAGGAGGGCGGCTTCTTCAAGGAGCTGACCGTCCGGGAGACCATCGACTCCTGGCGCTCCTTCATCTCCGGCGCACAGCCCACCGCCGAGGTCCTCGACCGGGTCGCCCTCACCGAACGGGCGGGCACCAGGGTGGCGCAGCTCTCCGGCGGCGAACGGCGCCGGCTGGACCTCGCCCTGGCCGTACTGAACACCCCGGAGCTGCTGTTCCTGGACGAGCCGACCACCGGCATGGACCCGGAGGCCCGCCGGGCCACCTGGCGACTCGTCAGCGAGCTCAAGGCGGCCGGCACCACCGTCCTGCTCACCACCCACTACCTGGAGGAGGCCCAGCAGTTGGCCGACCGGGTGGCCATCATGGACCGGGGGCAGCTGGCCGCCGTCGGAACGGTCGAGGAGGTGCTGTCCGGCCACGGCACCCGGATCACCTTCCCGCTGCCCGCGGGCGTCGCCGTCTCCCAACTCCCGTTCGTCCTGGGCGAGTCGCCGACCGTCACGGACGGCACCGTGCTCTACACGGTGGCCCGGACCGCCCCCGCCCTGGCCGCCCTGCACGGCTGGGCGGCGGAACTGGCCGTCGAACTGGACGGCATCGAGGCACGCAACGCCTCCCTGGAGGACGTCTTCCTGGAACTGGCCCACGAAAAGGCGGAGACCCGATGAGCACCCCGACCACCACCGCCCCCGGCCGGACCCTGGCCTGGCCCGCCTACGCCCGCGGCCAATTCCTGCTCTCCTGGCGGGTGTTCTGGCGCAACCGGCGTTCGACCTTCATCGGCTTCCTGCTGCCGGTCCTGCTCAACCTGGTGATCGCGGCACCGCTGCGCGACCAGCAGATCGCCGGTGTGAACGCGGCGGCCTACAGCACCGTCGGCTTCATCGGCTTCGCCCTCGTCACGTCCTTCATCAACCTGCTGAACGGCGTGGTGGCCCGGCGCGACGACCTGGTGCTCAAGCGCCTGCGCGGCACCGAGGTCCCGCCGACCGCCATCTTCGCCGGACAGTTCGGCGCGGCCGGCGCGGTGGTCCTGCTCCAGGTCCTGGTCCTGGGCGGACTGTCCGTCATCTGGTTCGACGCACCCCTCCCCGCCGATCCGCTGCTCTTCCTGCTCACCCTGACCGGCGGCTTCCTGCTCTTCGCCGTCCTCGCGGTGGCCCTCTCCGGCCTCACCCCGAGCGCGGAGGCCGCCCCGATGATCGCCACCCCGGTCCTGCTGATCTGCATGTTCGCCAGCGGCGTGGTCGCCCCCCTCAGCTCCATGCCGCACTGGCTCCAGGCCCCCGCCCACAACCTCCCCATGGCCCCCGTGGTGGAGACCCTCCGCACCGCCTGGTTCGGCCGCGGCTTCGGCCCCGAGTCCTGGAACGGCGCCCCACTCCCCGCCCTCGACCTCCTGCACGCCTGGCAGCACGCCGCCCCGGCCCTGCTGATCATCGCCGCCTGGACCGCCGGCGCCGCCGTCCTGGGCCGCCGCCTCTTCCGCTGGGAACCCCGCCACGGCTGAGGACGGGTCAGCGGCGGTGCTCCGGACATGGCAAAGGCCCCAGGTCACGGCGAGTGAGTCCTGGGGCCTTCACAGAGCCGCCTTCGGGATTCGAACCCGAGACCTACGCATTACGAGTGCGTTGCTCTGGCCAACTGAGCTAAGGCGGCACCGCTGCATCCGGCGAGATGATCACGCCGTCGGCAACGCGTGCCAGTCTACACGGTGCGCACCGGTGGTCCGCACCCACGTTTCAGGCGGAGGAGACGGCCAGCTTCGCGGCGAAGCCGGCGAACAGGACGGCGACGCCGCTGGTGAGGCCGGCCGAGAGGCGCTTGCGGCGGCGGAAGGCGGCGGCCAGGGTGGTGCCCGCGAAGATCAGCAGGGAGAGGTAGAGCACGCTGAAGGTCTGCAGGATGCCACCGAGCAGGGCGAAGGAGAGCACCGGCTGACCGTACGTCGGGTCGACGAACTGGGTGAAGAACGACAAGAGAAACAAGATGGCCTTGGGGTTGAGCAGGCTGATCACCAGGGCCCGGCGGAACGGCCGCTCGCCGGCGGCCGGAGCCTCGGCGTCCTCCGCCGCGGTGGCGTGCCGTTCGCGCCAGAGCTGGCGGGCCGCCCGGAGCATGCCGAAGCCGATCCAGAGCAGGTAGGCCGCGCCGCCGAACTTCACCACGGCGAAGACCGCCGGGTTGGCCTTCAGCAGCGAGGAGGCACCGAGGGCGGTCAGGCTTATCAGCGTGAAGTCGCCGACGAACACGCCGGCGGCGGCCGAGTAGCCGGTCCGGATGCCCTTGCGGGCGGCGACCGAGAGCACGTAGAGCGAGTTGGGACCGGGCAGCAGGACGATGACCAGGGCGCCGAGGACGTACGTCGCCAGGTCGTTGACTCCGAGCACGAAACATTCCTTCAGCGGTAGGTGCAGGTGGGTACAGGCGGGCAGACATCGTACCTACCGGACCGAAGATCGTACTTTCGTTATTTGGCGCAGCGGGTCCCCGCCGCCGGGGCGTCCCCGCCGAGCAGGTAGCGGTTGACCGCGCCGTCGACGCACGTGTTGTGGCGGCCGTACGCGGTGTGGCCGTCGCCGTCGTAGCTGAGCAGCCGGCCGGACTCCAGCTGGCCGGCCAGCGACTGGGCCCAGGCGTAGGGGGTAGCCGGGTCGCGGGTGGTGCCGACCACCACGATCGGGGCGGCGCCGGCCGCGCGGATGGTGTGCGGGGCACCGGTCGGCTTGACCGGCCAGTAGCCGCAGGCGAGGGCCATCCAGGCCATGTCCCGGCCGAAGTGCCTGGACGCCTGCTCGAACTCCGGCACCGCCGCCGCGGCCTCCGCCGGGGAGGCGAACGGGGCGGGCAGGTCGAGGCAGTTGACGGCCATGTTGGCGAACATCAGGTTGGGGTAGCTGCCGTCGGCTTCCCGGTCGTAGTACTGGTCGGAGAGCTTGAGCAGCGCCGTGCCGTCGCCCGCCTTCGCGGTGGTCAGCGCGGTCCGCAGCTGCGGCCAGAGGAACTCCGCGTACATCGCGTGGATCACGCCGGTGGTGGCCTGGGCCTCCGTCAGCTTCCGGCTCGACTCGGTGGGGAGCGGGGCGCCGTCGATCCGCTTGAACAGGGCGTCGAGCTGCTGGTCGAGCTGCTGCTCGTCCCGGCCGAGCGGGCAGTCCTCGCGCTTGGCGCAGTCCTTGGCGAAGGCGGCCCAGGCCACGTCGAAGCCGCCGGCCTGGGTCTTGTTGCCCGCGCGGGCGTCCAGCACCGGGTCCATCGCGCCGTCCAGCACCATCCGGCCGACCCGGGACGGGAACAGGCCGGCGTAGGTGGCACCGAGGAAGGTGCCGTACGACTTGCCCAGGTAGCTGAGCTTCTGGTCGCCGAGCAGGGCCCGCAGCACGTCCAGGTCGCGGGCCGACTCGACGGTGCTGACGTGGCCGAGGAAGCCGCCGGAGCGCTGCTTGCAGCCCGCCGCGAACTCCTGGTCCGCCGCCACCAGGGCGTCGATCTCCGACTGGTCGTCAGGGGTGATGTCGACGGCGGTGTACGCGTCCATCCGGTCGCCGCTCAGGCAGGTCACCGGCGAGCTCCGGCCGACCCCGCGCGGGTCGAGGCCGACCAGGTCGTACGCCCCCCTGACCTCCGGGTCGTAGCCCTTCGCGACGCCCTCGACGTACTCCACGGCCGAGCCGCCCGGGCCGCCCGGGTTGAGCAGCAGCGAGCCCAGCCGGGCCTTGCCGCCGGCGGCGCGCTTGCGGGCCGCGGTCAGCACCAGGTCCCCGCCGGCCGGGGCCGCGTAGTCCAGCGGCACCTTGAAGGTGGTGCAGTCGAAGTCGCCGTCGCAGGTCTTCCAGTCGAGCTTCTGCCCGTAGTAGGAGGCCAGCGCGGCCGGGATCTCGGCGGGCAGCGGCTCCAGCGGGGTGACCCCGGCGGCCGGGGCGTGGTCCGAGGACGGTGTGGAGGAGACGGTCTGTCCGGGCGTCGAACCGCCGGAGGTACAGGCCCCGAGCAGCAGCGCGGCGGCCAGGACGGCGGGCACGAGGCGGGTCGGCCGGACAGCTCGCATGGGTGCTTCTCTCTGCGCTCGGTACAGGGTGCATCGAGCGTAGCGGCCCGGCCGGTGCCAGTCCGGCTCTCAGCCCGTGCGGGTCAGGCTCTCCGCCAGGTACTGCGCCGCCACCCGGACCAGCCGCAGCCGCTCCCGGTCGGGCGCGAAGTCCTGCACCACGTCGGAGATCCGGACGTTCGCCTTGGCGGCCCGGCCCCGGCCGTCGTGCAGGGCGGTCTGCAGCTTGCGGGCCGCGTCCAGCCCGTCCGCGTCGTTCTTCGCGGCCGCCAGCAGCAGCTTGGCGGCGGTCCCCTCCGGGGCCTCGGCGCCGGTGCCCGCCAGCGCGGTGGCGTCGTACCGGCCGGAGACGGCGGCGGCCGCCCCGTACAGGTCGGGCCTGGCCAGCCCGGCGGCGGCCGCGCAGGCCGCGCCGCCCTCGATCCCCAGCACGCCCCAACTGCCGGGACCCGCCGGGAGGGTACGGAACGCGGCGGCCACCGCCGTCCGCAGCGCCTGGTCGTCGGCGATCGCCTGCGGGGCGGCGGCGACCAGCTCGCACGGATGCTCGGTGCCGGTCGGCGCCTCGGGGGCGACCACCACGAACGGCCGGGCCCGGCCCAGCTTCACGGCGGACGCGATGCCCTCGAAGACGTCCGGCACCTCGGCGTCGGCGGTCCGCCGGGCGGTGCCCGCGTGCAGCACCACCACCGGGAACCTGGCCTGCCGGTCGGCCTGGTACCGCTCCGGCAGCCAGACCCGTACGGTGCGCGGCCGACCGTCCGGACCGGCCACCGCGCCCTCCAGCAGCTCACCGCCGGCGGGCCGGCCGATCACGTCGAACTGGGTGACCACCGGCGGGAGTTCGGCCGACGGCGAGGCCATCGGCGGGGCCGCCGGACGCTCCGCCGCCACAGCGGCGGCCCGGGCCGGGCGGACGCCGCGGCCGTCCAGCGCGACCGCCACGGTGAGCGCGGTCACACACATGCCGCACAGTACCGCGCCACCCGCGCGGAGCAGCAACGGGCGCTGCTCGGCGACCAGTTCGTACGTCTGCGCGGACTTCAGGTCGCGCCAGCGGACCAGCGCGGCCCGGGTCAGCCAGAATCCGCCGACCAGAGCCAGCACCAGCGGGACGACGAGGAGCGGACGGGGCATGGGGCGCACCACCTCGGGGAACCGAACACGAACGGCCCGGCCTTCGGGGCCGCAGACCACGGCGTACTCGGTCCACAGCGTGCAAGACGGAACGGCGGACGGCCGCGCGGCTCCCGGAGGGGGTGCGGGATTCACTCGAAGGGAGGAGGTGACGCAGCGTCAACCGCCACTGCGCGGCTCAGCCCGCGCGGAGCGCCACCGTCATCGCCTCGACCGCCAGCAGCGGGTCGACGTTCCGGTCCAGCGCGCGGCGGCAGGCCAGCACGGCCTCGATCCGGCGCAGTGTGTTCTCCGCCGTGCTCTGCTCCGCGACCCGGCCGAGCGCCTGCCGCTGGTCCTCGTTGGACAGCGAGCCGCCCGCGCCGAACTGGAGCGCCAGCACGTCCCGGTAGAAGCCCAGCAGATCGAGCAGCGCGACGCCGAGCGTCTCCCGCCGGGTCCGGGTGGCCCGGCTCTTCTGTCGCTTCTCCAGGTCCTTGACCGCACCGGCCATCCCGCGCGGGGCCCGGCTTCCCTCGGTGGCGCCGTACGCGGCCCGCAGATCGCCGGTCTCCTTGGCGTCCTGGGTGTCGGCGAGCGCCTCGGCATCGGCCTTCGCGGTGTCCACCAGCCGCTGGGCGGCGGCCAGGCAGCCCCCGATGTCGGCCACCTCCAGCGGGATCCGCAGCACGTCCAGCCGCCGGGCCCTGGCCTGGTCGTCCACCGCGAGCCGCCGGGACCGGTCGACGTCGCCCTGCCCGGCCAGCGCGGCCAGCCGGGCGGTCTCCGGCTCCACGCCGTCCCGGCGGACCAGCATGTCCGCCACCGCCTCGGCGGCGGGCGTCCGGAGCACCAGCAGCCGGCAGCGCGAGCGGATGGTGGGCAGCACGTCCTGCACCGAAGGGGCGCAGAGCAGCCAGACCGTCCGCGGGGACGGCTCCTCCACACCCTTGAGCAGCGCGTTCGCCGCCGCCTCGGTCAGCCGGTGCGCGGCGTCCACCAGGATCACCGACCAGCGGCCGCCGGTCGGGTAGCTCGCAGCGCGCATCACCAGCTCACGCATGTCGGCGACCGCGATCGAGAGCCCGTCGGTCCGGACGTACTTCACGTCGGCGTGGCTGCCCGCGAGCACCGTGTGGCAGCCGTCGCAGAACCCGCAGCCCAGCACACCACCCAGCTCCAGGTCCGGGCTGGTGCACTGGAGCGCGGCGGCGAACGCCCGCGCGGCGGTGATCTGCCCTGCCCCCGGGGGGCCGGTGAACAGCCAGGCGTGCGTCATCAGCGAAGCGTTCCCCGCCGGGGCGGCGGCCGTCCGGCCCGCCAGCACCGTCGCGCGGGCCGCCCCGGCGGCGGCCGTCAGCTGCTCGACCACCCGATCCTGGCCGACCAGGTCGTCCCACACACTCACGCCGCACTCCTACCGCTCGTCCCGCCCCGAGCCTAACCCTGCGGGCGGACACCCTTTGCAGGACGCAAGGTGGCACATGCCAGGGGCTCGGGGAACTGCGACGCCGACCTCAAAAGAGGTGATCCGTCCGTGCGTGGTCAGGCACTTTCGCAGTGATACCCGCCAGCCACGAACCGTCGCCGTTCCCCGAGCCCCTGGCATGTGCCACCAGCCCGTGTGCCTAGCTGCGGCGCTTGCGCGGATTCTCGTCCGGGTTCGGCTCCTCGGTCTGCCACTGAGCCCACTCCTCGCGGGAGCCCAGCAGCGTGTCCGTCAGGCTCGGCAGGTCGTCCATCGGAGTCTCCTCCGCCCAGGACGGCCGCGGCCGCGGCTCGGCCACCGGCAGCTCCCGGGTGGTCTCAGCGGGCGAGACCGGCGAGGCCGGCGTCTCGTCCCGGAACAGCCCCGGCGGCACCCGGTCCTCCACCGGAACAGCCTTCGGCTCGACCTTGGGCAGCACCGCCGTCTCGTCCGCCGCCGGCACCTTCGGCATGACCGCCGTCTCGTCCACCGGCTTCCGGATCTCCCGGGTGCTGTCGTCGGCGGCAACCTGCGGCAGCTCCACCGTCATCGTGCTCTCCCCGACCGCGGCAGCCGCCGCGGCCGCAGCCGCGACCCGCGCCGCCTCCGCCCGCTGCAACGCCTCCTCCGCCCGGCGCCGCTGCTCGGCCCGCTGCAGCTCGCGCTGCCGCTGGAGCTCCTCCTGCGCCGCCGTCTCGGCGGCCAGCCGCTCCCGTTCGGCCAGCTCGGCGGCCAGTCGCTCCGCCTCCGCGGCGGCCCGGACGGCCTCCTCCTCGGCGCGACGGGCCGCTTCGGCCTCGGCCAGCACCCGGGCCTCCTCGGCCGCCTTGGCCGCGGCCTCGGCGGCGAGGCGCTCGGCCTCCTCGCGGGCCAGCCGGTCCTTCTCGGCCTGCTCGGCGCGGAGCTCCTCCAGCAGCTCGAGCCGCTTGCGCTCGGCCTCCTCGGCCTCGGCCTTCAGCCGGGCCGCCTCGGCAGCCCGTCGAGCAGCCTCCTCGCGGGCCAGCCGGTCCTGCTCGACCTGTGCCGCCTTCTCCTGCGAGGAGAGCGGCAGCTCACGGTCGAGCCGGTGCCGGACGGCGGTGGTCACGGCGGCGGCGGTCTGGCTGCCGTCCACCACCAGGTAGCGCGCGGGGTCGGCCGCGGCCAGCGCGAGGAACCCGGCGCGCACCCGGGCGTGGAACTCGGTCGGCTCGGACTCCAGCCGGTCGAGCGCCTCGGTGAAGCGCTCGCGCGCCGCCTCCGGCGCGACGTCCAGCACCACGGTCAGGTCGGGCACCAGGCCGCCGGTGGCCCAGCGCGAGATCCGGGCGACCTCGGTGGCGGCCAGGTCGCGGCCCGCGCCCTGGTAGGCGATCGAGGAGTCCATGTACCGGTCGGTGATCACCACCGCGCCGCGCTCCAGCGCGGGGCGGATCACGTTCTCGACGTGCTCGGCCCGGTCGGCCGCGTAGATCAGGGCCTCGGCCCGGTGCGAGAGCCCGGTGTTGCCGACGTCCAGCACCAGCGCGCGCAGCCGCTGCCCGATCGGGCTGCCGCCGGGCTCGCGGGTGACCACGACCTCGTGGCCCTTGCTGCGGATCCACTCGGCCAGCGCGTTCGCCTGGGTGGACTTGCCCGCGCCGTCGCCGCCCTCCAGGGCGATGAAGAAGCCGGTGCCGCTGACCCGGTGCGGCGCCACGGCGGCGGTGCCCCGGATCGAACGGATCAGCTCCCGGCCGAACGGGACGTCGCCCCGCTGGTCGTCGGTCTTCAGCAGCACCACGGCGGCCAGCGCCAGGGTGAGCAGCCCGGCCGTACCCATCGCCAGCGCGGCACCGTCGTGGATGAAGGTGAAGCTGCCGGTGGTGACCTCGCCGAAGGCGATCTCGCCGTACCCGGCGGCGAGCAGCGGCATCAGCACCAGCGAGGCGCCAACCACCACCCGCAGCACCGCGTACAGGTGCTCGGTGACCCTGGGCAGCCGGAGCTCCTCGACCTCCTGGGCGAGCAGCGTCCGGCCGGTGCCGATCACCACGCCGGCGGCCAGCCCGGCCAGCGCGACGAGCAGCAGCACCAGGACGAAGTCCAGCACCAGCCCGGCCAGGATCAGCGCCACGCCCTCGGTGATCAGGGCGAGCGCCAGCAGCCGGCGGCGGGACAGCGAGGGCAGCAGCGGCCGGGTGATCCGGATCCCGATCGCGGGGGCACCGGTGGCGGCGAGCACCACCAGGCCGAAGCCGATCGGCCCGGCCCGGTGGTCGACCGCGGTCAGCAGGCCGAGCACGGCGACGCCCGCCATCGCCGCGTAGGCGGCGGCGACCGAGAAGGTGAAGAACGGGGCCGAGCCGGTGCGGCCCTTGCTCAGCGCCGGGCCGGGGGTCGCGTCGGTCGGGGCCCGCAGGCCCTGCAGCGGGGAGCGCGGCGCGGTGAAGGCGCCGGTCGGCAGCTCCTGAAGGTAGGTCAGCACCGCCGAGGCGGTGAGCAGCAGCGCCGCGCCGACACCGGCGGTGGTGAACTGATGCGCCCTCAGCCAGTCCGAGCCGAGCGCCGCGAAGACGTTGTTGAGCAGGGTCAGCCCGACCAGCAGCGCCCCGGCCAGCGGCACGGTGGCCCAGCCGGTGCGCTGGTCGATCACCCGGACGGTCTCCAGGTTGGCGGCGGACGGCCGCTGCTCGCCCTGCGGGGCGTACGGATCGGCGGCGGGCAGCAGGCCGGGGACGGCGGCGTCCTTGGCCACCGACCAGATCCGCTCGGCCGCGCCGGTCAGGAAGGCGGTGCCGAGCAGCAGCCAGGTCGCCGAACCGGTGGACCAGCTGAGCCACCAGGGCGCCAGACCGATCAGAACCGCGCGGAAGACGTCAGCGCCGAGCATCGTCCAGCGCCGGCCCAGTCGCCCGCCGAACAGACTGTGCACCGGACCGAGCAGCGCCGCGCCGAAGATCAGGGTGGCCAGCAGCCGGGCCGCCAGCACGGCGGCGACCGCCAGCGCCTGGCCCCGGTAGCCGTGCCCGAGCTGGCCGCCGACCAGCGCCGCGACCCAGGTCAGGCCGATCAGCACCAGCAGACCGAGCCGGTCGCCGGCCCCGCCGACGAGCTGGGTGACCCAGAGCCGCCGGTACGGGCGCAGCCGCAGCAGTGCCCTGGCCCGCTCGCCGGGTGTCCCGGCGGGGCGCACCTCGGGCAGGTCGGGGGCGCTCGACTGGGTGGGCTGCTCCTCGCTCGTCATACCGTCAGCGTAGCGGTCGGCGCCTGTGGCCAAAGGAGGGAAGGCCCTCCGGATGCCGGTCATGACTGGGTTGTGACACACCGAGGGCCCGCGCCGTGGCGCGGGCCCTCGGTTCCGACCGGGGTCAGCTCTCGTCCGGAGCCGCCGTCTTCTTGGTCGCGACCTTCTTGGCGGTGGTCTTCTTGACCGTGGTCGCCTTCTTCGCCGTGGTGGTCTTCTTGGCGGCGGTCTTCTTGGCCGCCGCCGTCTTGGCGGGTGCGGCCTTCTTGGCCGGGGCCTTCTTCGCCACGGCCTTCTTCTTCACCGGTCCGCGGGCCCGCTTCTCGGCGAGCAGCTCGTAGCCGCGCTCGGGCGTGATGGTGTCGACGTCGTCGTCCTTGCGGAGCGTCGCATTGGTCTCGCCATCGGTCACGTACGGTCCGAACCGGCCGTCCTTGACCACGACCGGACGCTCGCTGACCGGGTCGTTGCCGAGCTCCTTGAGCGGCGGCGCGGCCGCGGCCCGGCCGCGCTGCTTGGGCTGGGCGTAGATGGCCAGGGCCTCCTCGAGGGTGACCGTGAACATCTGCTCCTCGTCGGTCAGCGACCGCGAGTCGGTGCCCTTCTTGAGGTACGGGCCGTACCGGCCGTTCTGCGCGGTGATCTCCACGCCCTCGGCGTCGGTGCCGACCACCCGGGGCAGCGAGAGCAGCCGCAGCGCGTCCGCCAGCGTGACGGTGTCCAGCGACATCGTCTTGAGCAGCGAGGCAGTACGCGGCTTGACCGCGTTCTTGCCGGTCTTCGGGGTGCCCTCGGGCAGGATCTCGGTGACGTACGGGCCGTACCGGCCGTCCTTGGCCACCAGCTGGTTGCCGGACTCCGGGTCCTGGCCCAGCTCGAAGTCGCCGCTGGGCTTGGCCAGCAGTTCCTCGGCCAGCTCGACGGTCAGCTCGTCCGGCGGCATCTCGTCCGGCACGTCGGCGCGCTGGCCGGGCTCGCCCTCGACCTGGGAGGCCCGCTCGACGTACGGGCCGTACCGGCCGACCCGCAGGGTGATCTCGTCGTTCAGCGGGAACGAGCTGATCTCCCGGGCGTCGATCGCGCCGAGGTCGGTGACCAGTTCCTTCAGGCCACCGAGGTGGTCGCCGTCGCCGTTCCCGGCCTCGGCCGCGCCGCCCTCGGCCGCGCCCTCGACGCCGCCGAAGTAGAACCGCTTGAGCCACGGCACGGACTGCGCCTCACCGGCGGCGATCCGGTCGAGGTCGTCCTCCATCCGGGCGGTGAAGTCGTAGTCGACAAGTCGACCGAAGTGCTTCTCCAGCAGGTTCACCACGGCGAAGGACAGGAAGGACGGGACGAGCGCCGTGCCCTTCTTGAAGACGTACTTCCGGTTGATGATCGTGTCGATGATCGACGCGTACGTCGACGGCCGGCCGATCTCCCGGTCCTCCAGCTCCTTGACCAGCGAGGCCTCGGTGTAGCGGGCCGGCGGCTTGGTGGAGTGGCCCTCGGGGTTGAGCTGCTCGGCGGCCAGCGGGTCGCCCTCGGTGACCTGGGGCAGCCGGCGCTCGCGGTCGTCCAGCTCGGCGTTCGGGTCGTCGGCGCCCTCGACGTAGGCCTTCAGGAAGCCGTGGAAGGTGATGATCTTGCCGGAGGCGGAGAACTCCACATCCTGCCCGGTGGCGGCCCGGCCGCCGACCTTGACCGTCACCGACTGGCCGACCGCGTCCTTCATCTGGGAGGCGACGGTGCGCATCCAGATCAGCTCGTAGAGCCGGAACTCGTCACTGCTCAGCCCGGTCTCGGCCGGGGTGCGGAAGCGGTCGCCGGAGGGGCGGATCGCCTCGTGCGCCTCCTGGGCGTTCTTGACCTTGCTGGCGTAGGTGCGCGGCGCGTCCGGCAGGTAGTCGGCCCCGTAGAGCTGGGTGACCTGGACCCGGGCGGCGGTGATCGCGGTCTCCGACAGCGTGGTGGAGTCGGTACGCATATAGGTGATGAAGCCGTTCTCGTACAGCTTCTGGGCCACCTGCATGGTCCGCTTGGCACCGAAGCCCAGCTTGCGGCTGGCCTCCTGCTGGAGCGTGGTGGTGCGGAACGGCGCGTACGGCGAGCGGCGGTACGGCTTGGACTCGACGCTGCGGACCGTGAACGCGGTCTGCTCCAGGGCGGCGGCCAGCGCGCGGGCGGCCGTCTCGTCCAGGTGCAGGGTGTTGGCGCCCTTGATCTGCCCGTCCGAGCCGAAGTCCCGGCCGGTGGCGATCCGCTTGCCGTCCACGGTGGACAGCCGGGCACCGAAGCTCTCCGGGTTGGCGGCGTCGGCGGCCGTCCGGCCGGTGCCGAAGGTGCCGGTCAGGTCCCAGTACGAGGCGGTGCGGAAGGCGATCCGCTCGCGCTCCCGCTCGACCACCAGGCGGGTCGCGACGGACTGCACCCGGCCCGCCGAGAGCTTCGGCATGACCTTCTTCCACAGCACCGGCGAGACCTCGTAGCCGTACAGGCGGTCGAGGATGCGGCGGGTCTCCTGGGCGTCGACCAGGCGCTGGTTCAGCTCGCGCGGGTTGGCCACGGCCTCCTGGATGGCGGCCTTGGTGATCTCGTGGAAGACCATCCGCTTGACCGGCACCTTGGGCTTGAGCACTTCCTGCAGGTGCCACGCGATGGCCTCGCCCTCGCGGTCCTCATCGGTGGCGAGGAAGAGCTCGTCGGACTCCTTGAGGAGGGCCTTGAGCTTGGAGACCTGGGACTTCTTGTCCGCGTTCACCACGTAGATCGGGGCGAAGTCGTGGTCGACGTCGACGCCGAGGCGGCGCACCTCGCCGGTGTACTGGTCGGGGACCTCGGCGGCCGTGCCGGGCAGGTCGCGGATGTGCCCGACGCTGGCCTCGACGATGTAGCCGGGGCCCAGGTAGCCCTTGATCGTCTTCGCCTTGGCCGGCGACTCGACAATGACGAGTCGCTTGCCGTGCGCGGTCTCGCTGCTCGGGGACACCTTCGCTCTTCTCTCCCGGTCGTTATATCTGCTGGCGGCGCGGCCTGGGACCGGCGGCGTTCGACCCGCCCCCGACCCTCGTCTACTGCTCGTGGTCCTCGTCCGAGGCTGCCACTGTGCGACGGCCCCACCAGCGGAGTGTGACCGTACCCTGGCCACCCTTGTCAAACGAACGGATCGCACTTTTTCACCGGCAAGGCCGACCGACGCCACTCGAACGGTAACCCGATGATGCGTGTTCTCGCCGCGCGGAGGGGGTTCCGGGGTGTCCCGGGGTCGGATTCCGGTCGTCCTGGGCCGGTCGGCCGAATCGGGGCCGGCGGGATCCGAATGCCCTGCCCTAGCCCGCCAGCACGCTCCCGAGCAGGCTCAGCCCGCCGGCCAGCGAGCTGGTGCCGAGCAGCGCCCAGAACACGTCACCGGGCACCGCCGAGGCGACGTCGGGCGCGGCCAGCACCACTCGGCCCGGCCGCTTCGCGTCGTATGCGACCGGTACGGACACCCCTGGCCGCAGCCAGGACGGCCGGCGCAGCGGGGTGTGCCCGCGCGGCCGGGTCAGCATCGAACCGCCGTCCTCGGTCGGGAAGGTCAGCAGCGGCGCGCTGTCCAGCTCGCCGAAGGTGTCCCCGTAGGACTCGCCGTACGGATCGCGGTCGGCGACCACCCGGGCGGTCGCGGACACGCCGTGGCGGCGCAGGTGGTGGCGAAGGCGCAGTTCGACGGCGCACCAGAGCAGCAGGGCGCCACCGAAGCACGTGAGTACCACCCCTGCGGCCACCGCCGTCGGCGTCTCCATCGCTCCCCCGCCCGATTCCCTGTCCACAGCCTGTGGACAGGGAGCGTGGCAGGCTACGGCCAACCGGCGGCTGCCGTCCGGCGTACACCGGGCAACCGGCAGATGAACCGGACAGGGCTCCCGGCTACCCGACCGGCTCGATGAAGCCCTGCTCGGTCAGCATCCGCAGCGACTCGGGCACCCGGTCCCGCAGCACCACCCGGTCCTCGCCGAGCAGTTGGGCGATCGCGTCGACGATCTCGCCGGCCGCCAGGGTGCCGTCGCAGACCCCGACGAAACCGGCCCCGACGGTGTCCACCTTGGTGGCCCGCCGCATGCCCCGGTTGTGACGGAGGATCACGTGCTCCGGGTCCTCCGCGCCGGGCGCGCCGATCTGCTCCTGCACCACCTCGTCGGCCAGCTGGTAACGGGTCGCCAGCAGCGCCGCGTCGTCGTGCGTCCGGAGGAAGTCCTGCCGGGCGAACCAGCTCTCGATGTGCGGGCCGAGCGGCTGCTCCACGGTGTGCGGCCACTCCTCGATCCGCACCGTCGGCTCGGCCGAGCCGCCCGCCCGCAGGGTGATCCAGCCGAAGCCGATGCCCTCCACCTCGGCGGCCTCGAAGGCATCCAGCCACTCGCCGTACCTGGCCTGGTAGTCCGACCCCGGGCCGCGGTGGTCGCCGCCGTCGCGCAGCCACAACTCGGCGTACTGGGCCACGTCCTGGACCTCGCGCTGGACCACCCAGGCGTCCAGCCCGGTCCCGGCCACCCAGCCGGCCAGCCGGTCCTGCCAGTCCTCGCCCTTGACGTGCTGCCAGTTGGCGAGCAGGTGGCAGTAACCGCCCGGCTCCAGGTGCGCGGCGGCGCCCCGGACGATGCTGCGGCAGAGGTCGTCGCCGGCCATCCCGCCGTCCCGGTAGACGAAGCGGCTGCCGGGCGAGATGACGAACGGCGGGTTGGACACGATCAGGTCGAACTTCTGCTCCCCGACCGGCTCGAAGAGACTGCCCTCGGCGGTCTCGAAGTCCGCGAAACCGGACAGCGCCAGGGTCAGCGCGGTGAAGTGCAGCGCGCGCGGGTTGAGGTCGGTCGCGGTGACGTGCCGGCCGTGCCGCGCGGCGTGCAGCGCCTGCACGCCGGAGCCCGAACCGAGGTCCAACACCCGGCGCACCGGCCGCCGCACGGCCAGGTTGGCCAGCGTGGTGGAGGCACCGCCGACGCCGAGCACCAGGTCCTTCCTGGCTACCCCGTGCGCGGCCTCCCCGGCCCCGATGCCGCCCGCCCCGCCGACCGCGCAGCCGAGGTCCGACACCACCCAGGCGTCCGCGCTGGGCAGCCCGGCCACCTCGTTGGCGTACGGGCGGACGTCCACGGTGGCCCGCACCAGCTCGTCGCCGTCGCGGACCAGCCAACGGTCCGTCAGACAGTGCTCGACCGGCAGCGCGGCCGCCGCGGCGGCGTACGGCACCGGCTGCTGGAGCAGGAACAGCCGCACCAGCGTCTCCAGCGGGGTGCCGCCGGTGGTCGCCCGCAGCGCGGGCACCGCCTCGCTCCGGGCCAGCGCGGCGTAGCCGGTGGACCCGAGCAGGTCGAGGCAGCCGTCGGCGGTGTACGAGGCGGCGAGCAGCGCCGCGCGCAACTCGGCGAGACGGGCGTGGTCAAGGACAGGGCTGTTGGTCACCCGCCCATTGTCGCGCGGCGGCCGGGACGGTTCAGCCGCTGGCGCCCGGCGTCGGGGACGCGGGCGGCACGGCCGGGGTGCCAGCCGGGGTGGTGGCCGGGGTGCCGCTGGGGGAGGCCGCGGGAGTGGCAGCGGGGGTGCTCGGGTCCGTGCTCGCGCTCGGCGAGGTCTTCGGAGCGGGCTTGCAGCCCGGCTGCTTGGCGATGGCGGTGCCGAGGTCGCCGCTCTGCAGCTTGTTGAGCGCCGCGGTGGACTGCTGCGCGAGCCGCTGGATCTGGTCACCGACGCTGCGCAGCCCGTCCGCGAACTTCGCCTGCTCGGTGTTGGGCAGCGCGGTGAGCTTCTGCTGCACCTCCAGGTAGCCCTGGCCGGCCTTCTTCAACTCGTCCACCGCGCCCTGCTGGACCGCCGCCCCGCCGTCGATCTTCGGCGCACCGGCCTTCGAGATCGCCTCGGCGAGCTGCTGGTCGGTGGCCGCCAGCACCCCCAGGTCGGCCGCCAGCCGCTGCTGCAACTCGGCGGGCGCCTCCCCGGGCAGCACCTTGGCGGTGTCGGCGAGCGCGGTCTGCGACTGCGCGATCGGACTCTGGGCGGAGTCGCAGACCTTCTTGGACCAGGAGTCGAGCGCGGCGGTGTCGCTGCCACCGCCGCACCCGACCGCGAGGCCGGCGAGCAGCAGGCCGAGCGCCGGGGCGGCCCACAGCCGCTTTTCGAGCTTCACGTCAGGCTTCACGCAGCGAACCTACACGGCACCCCGCAGGGCTCAGGCCCGCTCCACCCGGATCGGGTCACCGGCCCGGACGGTGCGCAGCACCCCGGGATCGCCGTCCAGCGCGCCGAGCAGGTTGCAGGGGCCGGCCAGCCGGCACTCGTCGGCCCGTGAGATCGGGGTCGGGCCGTACGGCAGCGCGAGGCTGTCGCCGTCGGTCCAGAACGCCACCGTGCCGGGCTCGACCACCTGTTGGGCATCGTCCTCGCGGTCCACCGAGACCGGGGTGTCGAAGTAGACCTCCTCGCCCCAGGTGCTCGCGGTGGAGCCGACCGGCAGGACGGCCCAGAGGGCCTCGGAGGTGGGCGTCGGGCGCAGGGTGGCGGTGGCCTGACCGGTCGGCCACAGGATGCGAATCCGCATGGGGAAGGTGTCCTTCTCTCGAACCGAAACCGATCGCGCCCGAGAGCAGGGAACCGCCTGCTTCAACAATCTGTCAATATGTGGTCCGAGTGAGCCCGGAGTTTCTGCGCGGAGTCAGAGCTCCACGGGCTCCGTCGAGACGTTCCAGCTCATCCGGATCAGGCCGCCGTTGGCCCCGGAGGTCACCTCGACGTCCTCGACCAGCGCGGTGATCACCGCGAGCCCGAGCGCGTCCTCGGCGTCCTCGCCCATCTCCTCGGCGGCGGAGCCGAGCGGCGGCAGACCGGCCGGACCGGCCTCGTCCTCCACCTCGATGAGGAAACGCTTCTCCTGATCCGTCAGCGCGACCCGTACCGCGCCGTCCAGACCGCCCCGCTGATGCAGGCTCACCGCACGCGAGCACGCCTCGCCGACCGCGAGCCGCACCTCGTCGAGCACCGACTCATCGACTCCGGCGCGCCTCGCCACCGCCACGGCCACCAGTCTGGCCGTCCGGACATGCTCAGGAAGTGCGCTGAACCGAAGTTCGACCGTTGCCATTGTCTTCCCCTCCGGGATCACGCCTCGGACTCGCGCGGGCAGGCAGAAGCGCCGCCGGGGCAGTTGCCCACCACCCGCCACCGGCGGGGCCGAGGGCCCCGCCGGTGCACGAGCAGATGAGCTCAAGTGAGAGCGTCAGGGGCCGAAGCGATCGCCCGCACCGGCCCGTTGACGGCTGGTCAGTCGGTGGCGGCGACCGCGTCGTCCACCGAGGTGTGGATCGGGAACACCTTGGTCAGACCGGTGATCCGGAAGATCTGCAGAATGCGCTCCTGGTTGCACACCAGGCGCAGCGAACCCTCATGCGCGCGAACTCGCTTCAGGCCGCCCACCAGGACACCCAGACCGGTCGAGTCCAGGAAGTCCACGCCCTCCATGTCGACGACCAGGTGGTAGTTGCCCTCGTTGACGAGCTCGACCAGCTGCTCGCGCAGCTTGGGGGCGGTGTACACATCGATCTCGCCGCCAACCTCGACGACCGTACGGTCGCCGACAGTGCGGGTCGACAGGGACAGGTCCACGGAACCTCCAGCACCTTGCCTTGCTACGTCATTGCGATCCTCGGCCGGATGGCCGTCACCGCTTTGGTCGCAGGCCGGGCACGGCACGGCCGTGGCAGTTGAGCCCCGGCGGTGCGACCCTCGGCCATGCGGCCGTCACGGCTTCATTCAACCACTTGCGACCATGCCCGCACGATGGCTTGGCACGATTCTCCGTCACGCCGGTGACACACTGGGTCCCCATGCCGCCCCGTCACCACCAGCCCGAGGCCCTGCTCGCCGCCCTGTCCGCCAGCCGGGGCCGGGCCGACCGCCTCACCCATACGGAGCATCTGGCGGCCCGTCAGGCCCGCTACGCGCCCTGGCCGGACGGAATCCGTCCGGAGATCGTGGCATCCGCGCAGGCCCTGGGCATCGAAGAACCCTGGACACACCAGGCCGAAGCGATGAAATTGGCCAAATCCGGCCAAACTGTGGTGCTGGCCACAGGGACCGCCTCGGGCAAGTCGCTCGGCTACCTGGCGCCGGTGCTCAGCGACCTGCTGGACGGCACCGAGGCCCGCAACGGCCGGGGTGCCACCGCGCTCTACCTGGCACCGACCAAGGCACTGGCCGCCGACCAGCGCCGCCGGGCCACCGAGCTGGCGCCGAAGCGGGTCCGGGCCGCCCTCTACGACGGGGACACCCCGTTCCAGGAGCGCGAGTGGGTCCGCCAGTACGCCTCGTACGTGCTGACCAACCCGGACATGCTGCACCGGGGCATCCTGCCGGCCCACCCCCGCTGGGCCTCGTTCCTGAAGACGCTCGAGTACGTGGTGATCGACGAATGCCACAGCTACCGGGGCGTGTTCGGCTCGCACGTGGCCCAGGTGCTGCGGCGGCTGCGGCGAGTGTGCGAACGGTACGGCTCCTCGCCCACCTTCCTGCTGGCCTCGGCCACCACCGCCGACCCGGCGGCCACCGCCGAGCGGCTCACCGGGCTGCCCGCCGTGGCGGTGACCGACGACGCCTCGCCGCGCGGGCCGCTGGTCTTCGCGCTCTGGGAGCCGCCGCTCACCGAGAACGTCGGCGAACAGGGCGCCCCCGTCCGGCGGACCGCGACCGCCGAGGCCGGCTACCTGCTCACCGAACTGGTCGAGCGCGGCACCCGCACGGTGGTCTTCGTCCGCTCCCGCCGCTCGGCCGAACTGGTCGCCCTGCAGGCCCAGGACCAGCTCGGTACCCCGCTGGCCGCCCGGGTCGCCGCCTACCGGGGCGGCTACCTGGCCGAGGAGCGCCGGGCGCTGGAACGCGACCTGCACTCCGGCCGGCTGCTCGGCCTGGCCTCCACCTCCGCACTGGAACTCGGGGTCGACGTGTCCGGGCTGGACGCCGTCCTGATGGCCGGTTACCCCGGCACCAGGGCCTCCCTCTGGCAGCAGGCCGGACGGGCCGGGCGGGAGGCCCAGGGCGCGCTGGCGGTGCTGATCGCCCGGGACGACCCGCTGGACACCTACCTGGTGCACCACCCGGAGGCGCTGTTCGCCACCCCGGTGGAGGCCACCGTGCTGGACCCGGACAACCCGCACATCCTGGCCCCGCACCTGTGCGCGGCCGCCGCCGAACTCCCGCTCACCGAGGCCGACCTGCCGCTCTTCGGACCCTCCGCCGGGCAGCTGCTGACCGTGCTCGAGCAGCGCGGCCTGCTCCGGCAGCGGACCAAAGGCTCCTGGTACTGGACCCGCCGGGAGCGCGCCGTCGACTCGGTGGACCTGCGGGGCAGCGGCGGCAGCCCGGTGCAGATCGTCGAGAGCTCGACCGGCCGGCTGCTCGGCACCGTGGACGCGGCCGCCGCCCACACCACCGTGCACACCGGCGCGGTCCACCTGCACCAGGGCCGCAGCTACCTGGTGCAGGACCTCGACCTGGAGAGCTCGGTGGCGCTGGTCGAACCCGCCGAGCCGCCCTACACCACCGCCGCCAGGGACATCACCTCCATCTCGGTGCTGGCCACCGACACCACCGTGGAGTGGGGCGAGGCCCGGCTCAGCTTCGGCTCGGTGGAGGTGGTCAACCAGGTGGTCGGATACCTGCGCAAGCGGATCTCCACCGGCGAGATCCTCGGCGAGAGCAAGCTCGACCTGCCGCCCAGGACACTGCGCACCCGCGCGGTCTGGTGGTCCGTCACCGAGGACCAACTCCTCGACGCGAACATCCCGTTCGACCAGCTGCCCGGAGCGGCGCACGCGGCGGAGCACGCCTCCATCGGCCTGCTCCCGCTGTTCGCCACCTGCGACCGCTGGGACATCGGCGGGGTCTCGGTGCCGCTGCACCCGGACACCGGGCTGCCGACGGTCTTCGTGTACGACGGCCACTCCGGCGGCGCGGGCTTCGCCGAACGGGGCTTCCGGGGCGCGGAGCAGTGGCTGACCGCGACCCGGGACGCGATCGCCGCCTGCGAGTGCGAACGGGGCTGCCCGTCCTGCGTCCAGTCCCCCAAGTGCGGCAACGGGAACGACCCGCTGGACAAGGCGGCGGCGGTGCGGCTGCTGAACATCCTGCTGGCGGGAGCGCCGGGGCGGTCGGAGGAGGATTCCTGACGGCCCGACAGGCCCGCTGCCGCTGCCACCGGGTCGCCGTCGCCCCAGGCCCAGACCGGCCCCGCCCGGGAGCGGGCGCGGGCCGGGCCCACCGGCACCGGTAGGCCGGTGACCGGCACCTCGACCACCACGTCCACCGCGTCGATGCCCTCCCGCACCGTGCAGCTGACCAGCCGGGCCCGGTGCTGACCGGCGATCCGGGCGGCCCGGCCGCAGCCGCCGTCCTGATCCAGCATCAGGTGGCCTGCGGCGGCCAGCGCGGCCAGGTCGGCGGCCGACTCCGCCCGGTGCCGGGCCGCCACCGCCGCGCCGAACGCCAGGCTGACCGCGAACACCACGCAGCCGAGCATCCCGAGCGAGACCAGCCAGATCGTCGCCGAGCCCCGGTCCGACGGCGTACGGGGGCTGCCGTCGGGGCTCCCACCGGACCTCAGGCCGCGCGTCAGGCCGGGCCTCAGGCCGGCCATCGCCCACCTCCGCCCGTCGAACCGATCACGTCCTCGCGCGCGGCCACCGCCTCGGCGTGCAGCCGCACCGAAAGGGCCCCGCCGAGCCGCCCCGGCGCGGGGCTCGGCGCCTCGACGGTGACCCGGACGGTGTCCCCGCCCGTCGCGACGCTCACCCTGGCCCCGGCCGGGGCGGCGGCCTGCGCCAGTGCCCCGGCGTTGCCGTCGCCCCGGGCGGCGGCCCTGGCACCCACCCGGGCCGCGTCCACGCAGCGGATCTGAGCGGCGGCGGTGACCACGCCCCAGACCAGCAGCGCGCACAGCAGCACCAGCGCCGGGAGCGCCACCGCCGTCTCCGCCGTGACGAACCCTCGCTCCGAGCCCTGCCCCGGGCTCGACGGCCGGTCAGACCGCATGGAGCGCTCGATTGAGCAACTCGCTCAGGGCGCCGGAGACCGCCCCGCTGGTCACCACCTTGTAGAGCAGCGCGGCGAACGCACAGGCCGCCACCGTGCCGACGGCGTACTCCGCCGTCGTCATCCCCGCATCGGCCCGGGCCCCGCCCAACCGGCGGGCCCGGACGGCCAGCCAGTCGACCCGGCGGCGCAGCAGCACCCGGATCCGCCGGGCCGGGCTGTGGTGCCGAACAGGCACAACGTGAACGGTCATCAGAAACTCCTTGTCGGAAGCCGGAATTCAGAACCAAAGAAGGCAGAAGGTCAGACCCGCTCGGCGAACAGCGCGGTCAGCCCCATCACCACCGGCACCACCCCGATCAGGACGAACGCGGGCAGGAAGCAGAGCCCCAGCGGCGCGGTGGCCAGCACCCCCGCCCGGCGGACCCGGGCGTGGGCGGCCCGGCCTGCGGCGGCCCGCTGGGCGTGTGCCAGGCCGACCAGCGGAGCCATCGGCGGCGAGCCGCTGACGCTCGTCCGGACCAGGCAGCGGGCCAGTGGGGCGAGCGGCGGGCAGTCGGCGCCGAGCCGGTCCCAGCAGAGCTCCGGCGGTGCGCCGAGCGCCAACTCGGCCGCCACTCCGGCCAGTCGGCCGCTCATCGGCTGATCGACGCTGTCGGCCACTGCGGCGGCTGCCGCGGCGGGTGACGAGCTGGCGCCCAGGCAGGCGGCCAGCAGTTCGGCGGCGAGCGGCAGTTGGCGGGTCAGCCGCTCCTGCTCCAGCGCCGCCCGGCGGGCGCTCGGTGAGCGCACTCTCGGCAGCCACCGCCGGGCCGCAAGACCGACCAGCAGACCGACCACCAGCCCCGCCGGGCCACCGACCAGCACCGCCGCACCGGCACCGGCCGCCGCCGGGACAGCCCGGTCGAGCAGCACCGCCCGGGTCACCCCGCGCGCCCGCAGCGCCTGCCCGATCCGCCCGGCCCGAGGTCGACGCCGCCGGGCGAACGGCCGCCCGGCCGGACCGCCCCACCGCCTGACCCGCCGCCGGACCGACCGTCGCCGGACCGCCTTCAGCAGCTCGACCCCGACCCCGGCCGACACCGGCCCGGCCAGCACCGCGAACACCAACTCCCGTCTCACCAGGCCACCTCCGCCCGCACCGACGACGCGTCCGACCCCACCCAGCGGTCCTGCGGCGGAGCCCCCGCGCGCGTTCGGGAGAGCCCGCAGCCGCTCCCCGCTCTCCCGCTCTGCTCCGGCGCGTCCTCCGCCGCCCTGACGATCCGCGCCGTCCAGGCCAGCCCGGCCGCCTCCAGCAAGGCCCCGGCCGCCAGGCAGGCCAACCCGGCCGGAGTGTGCAGCAGGATCCGTACGGGCTCCGCGCCGAGCGCCGCCCCGAGCAGCAGGCCGACCAGCGGCAGCGCGGCCAGCACCGCGACCGTGGTCCTCGGCCCGGACAGCTCGCTCTCGATCTCCTCGGCGAGGGCCCGCTCCGCCCTTAGCGCGTCGGCGAGTTGGTCCAGCCCGGGGGCCAGACCGGTGCCGCTCTCGGCGGTGACCTGCCAGCAGGCGGCCACCGCCGCCGCGCCACGACCACCGGGCAGCTCGGCGACCGAACGCAGGGCTGCCGGGACGTCCGCCCCGTAGCGCCCCGCCGCCAGCCGGGCCGAGGACTCGGCCCCGAGCCCCTCGGTCAGGGTGGACGCCCGGCCCAGTACGGAGTGCAGGGCCTGCTGCGGCGTTGCCCCGCTGCGCAGTTCGGCGGCCAGGCCGGCGCACAGCTCGACCACTGCGGCCGCCCGCCGCCGTGCCTCGGCGGCCCGACGGCGGCGGCTGCGCCAGCGCCGTACCGGCAGCACCGCCACGGCGGCCAGCAGTGGCGGCACCGGGGAGCGGCTGAGCTGTCCGGCCAGCAACCCGGCCGGGAGCAGCAGGAGTTCCGGCACCAGCCAGGCCGGTCTGGCCCGCCCGAGTACGGCCCACCGGCCCGCTCGCGCGCCGCCCCGGGCCGGACCGCCGAGCAGTGCACCGGCCCGGCGCACCGTCCGGGCGTGCCGCCATCGGCGGAACGTGAGCCCGGCGGCCAGACCCACCGCTCCGGCCGCGATCACCAGCATCTGATCAGTCGTCATCCCAGCTCCTCCGTCCGGTTCCTGAGCGCGTAGCGGGCGCCCGCCGCCACCGCGCACAGCAGCAGGGCCCACCCGAAGTGCCACGCGTCGGGCCTCACCGCGCCACCGCCGTCGGCTCGGGCAGTGCGACGCCCCGTTCGGCGCAGCGCCGACGCAGCCGCCCCCAGCCCGGGCCGGGGGCACAGCCGCCCTCGGCCGTGAAGGCCAGGGCGGGGACGGTCAGCGCCAGCCCGCGGTCGTCGCCGACCAGCATGTGCAGCTCGGCCACCCGCCGTTGCCCGGTCCGCTGGTCGCGGACCAGGTGGATCACCACGTCCAGCGCGGCGCGCAGTTGGCTGTGCAGCGAGAGCCGGTCGAGCCCGGCCAGCGAACCCAGCGCCTCCAGCCGGGCCGGGACGTCGGCCGCCGTGTTGGCGTGCACCGTCCCGCAGCCGCCTTCGTGGCCGGTGTTGAGGGCGGAGAGCAGGTCCACCACCTCCTCGCCGCGGACCTCGCCGACCACCACCCGGTCCGGACGCATCCGCAGGGCCTGCCGGACCAGGTCCCGCAGGGTCAGCTCGCCCAGGCCCTCCTGGTTCGGCGGGCGGCTCTGCAGGCGCACCACGTGCGGGTGGTCGGGCCGGAGTTCGGCCGAGTCCTCGGCGAGCACGATCCGTTCGTCCGGCTCGACCAGGCCGAGCAACGCTGCGAGGAGCGTGGTTTTTCCGGTCCCGGTGCCCCCACTGATCAGCAGCGAGAGCCGGGCCCGCAGCACGGCGGTGAGCAGTTCGGCGCCGATCGGCGGGAGGGCGCCGCCGGCCACCAGCTCGTCCATGGTGAAGGGCCTGGTCCGGCAGATCCGCAGCGAGATGTGGGTGCAGCCGGCCGCGATCGGCGGCAGCACGGCGTGCAGCCGGGTGCCGTCGGGCAGTCGGGCGTCCACCCAGGGGCGGGCGTCGTCGAGGCGGCGGCCCGCCGCGGTGGCCAGCCGGTGGGCCAGCCGCCGGACCGACTCGACGTCCGGGAAGCGGATCTCCGGGACCCGGCGCAGCCCGCCGCCCCGGTCGACCCAGACCTGGTCGGGGCCGTTCACCAGCACGTCCGTCACGTCGGGCTCACCGAGCAGCGCGTCCAGCGGCCCGGCGCCGACCAGTTCGGAGCGGAGCACCCGGACGGCGTCGAGCACGTCGTCCCCGCCCAGCGGTGGGCGGGCGGCTCGCAGGGCGGCCGCCACCGAACCGGCGGTGGGTGCGGCCCCGGCCTCGGCCAGCCGGATCCGGACGGCGTCGATCAGCGTCGCCGCCCGCTCGTCCCCGACCGCGGCGGCTCCACGGCCCAACGGCCGCCGGTGCGCCCCGGCCCCAGACTCGTTCCCGGCCCCCGCTCCCGTCCCCGCTCCGGCGGGCCAGCCGGGCCCGCGCTGACGCATCGTCATGACGCCCCTCCTCCGGCCGCCTGGACCGGCGGCATCACCTCGGTCAGGAAGCCCCCGCAGAAGCGGGCCAGCGGCCCCTTCTCCCGGATACCGGGCGGCGAGCCGCGCTCGACGTCCACCACCAGGCCGGGTTCGGTGGGCAGTTCGCCCGCCAGTCGCAGCCGCAGCCCCCGGGCCACCTCCGCCCCGGTCAGCCCGGCCGGGCCCGGCACCCGGACCACCACCCGCAGATCGGCGAGCCGCATCCGGGCGGCGGCCGCGACCCGGTCGGCCGCCGCCATCGCGCGCAGCTCCGCGGGAACCACCAGCAGCCCGGTGTCGGCCTGTTCGAGCGCCTGACCGGCCGCCGGATCGAGATGCCTGGGCAGGTCCAGCACCACCAGCCCGCCCCGTCGACGGGCGGCGGCCAGCACACTGCGCATCGCCTCCGGCGGTACGGCCAGGGTGTCCCCGCGATCCCAGGACAGCGCGGTCAGCCGGTGCAGCGAGGGCAGCGCCTTGGCCAGCTCGGAGCCGCTCACCCGGCCCCGGGAGCCGGCCAGGTCGGGCCAGCGCAGGCCGCCGGCCTCCTCGCCGCCGAGCAGGACGTCCAGGCCGCCGCCGAGCGGGTCGGCGTCGATCAGCATGGTGCGGTGGCCCGCCCTGGCCGCCGTGACGGCCAGCGCGCAGGCCAGCGTGGAGGAACCGGCGCCGCCCCGGCCGCCGAGCACCGCAACGGTGAGGGCCGGTGCGCCGACGCCCTCGGCGGCGTCCGCGATCCGGTCCAGCAGCCAGGCCTGCGCGTCGGGCAGGAAGATGACGTGCTCGGCCCCGAGTTGGACCGCCCGGACCCACACGTCGCAGTCGTCCAGGTCGAGCCCGAGCAGCAGCACGCCGGCCCGGCGGGTCAGCCCGGCGCAGCGCTCGGCCTGGTCGTCGCCGACCAGCACCAGCGGGGCGCTCTCCCAGAGCCCTCTGGGCGGCGGGGCGCCGGAGAGCAGTTGGGGGTCGGTGCCGGCCGCGGCGCAGAGCCGCAGCAGGTGCTCGGCGAGGCTCTCGTCCTCGGTGACGATCAACGGCCCCCGGGCGGCCGGTCGGTCGGTGAGTCGGTCGGTGATCGGTGTCGACATGGCTGTCTCCCCCGGTACGGCTGCTGCCCCTGGCGAGGTGCGGTCGGACGGTGCCCGACCGGACTCCACGGTCCGGCTCCGCTGAGGGTCCGTCAGGCCCGGTCCGATTCGCTGGGGACAACTCGGGGGCTGTGGATAACTTTGTTCACTCGCACGGGGGGCGATTGCCCAATGAATTGACGCCGACTTCGTCACCGAGAAGATCCGGAAGACCCCGGACGGACACAAATGAAGATCAACCGAGCTGCCGAACGGGCCGTCGAACTCGATACTCAGAGTGACGATCTCGTCTCGAAGGGCGGACCGCCCAACCGCCGTACCGCCGCGGGAAACACCACACCGCAGACCCCGCCCGACCAGCCCACAGGCCCGGAAAATGGCCCCGGACGTGCGACGACCCCCGCCGGGGGGGAGAGCGGGGGTCGTCTATCCACGGTCCGACTCGGGGGGGAGGAGCCGGACCGGGTTAGCACGGTCGCGAACGATCCGTGACTTCCATGGTGTACCCGACGGCCCAGAAACACAAACCCGCATCGCTGCGAGTACGCCATATGGCGGGGTCTTTTGCCCAGCCCTCTATCCTCTGATCCCGTGGACACCACCGAGAACGCCGACACCGCCGACCACGGCGAGAACAACGCCCGCGGTTCGGTGCCGAACGGCGCCCCGCACGGCCCGCTGCCGACCGCCGCGACCGCCGCATCCCGCCCGTTCAGAGCAACGCGGACCGCCGCGTTCTTCGACCTCGACAAGACGATCATCGCCAAGTCGAGCGCCCTGGCGTTCAGCCGCCCGTTCTACCAGGGCGGCCTGATCAACCGTCGGGCCGTACTGAAGAGCGCCTACGCCCAGTTCGTCTTCCTGGTCGGCGGCGCGGACCACGACCAGATGGAGCGGATGCGCGAGTACCTGTCCGCCCTCACCAAGGGCTGGAACGTCCAGCAGGTCCGCGAGATCGTCGCCGAGACCCTGCACGGCCTGATCGACCCGATCATCTACGACGAGGCCGCCTCGCTGATCGAGCAGCACCACCAGGCCGGCCGCGACGTGGTGATCGTCAGCAGCTCCGGCTCGGAGGTGGTGGAGCCGATCGGGCAGCTGCTCGGCGCGGACCACGTGATCGCCACCCGGCTCCAGGTCGAGGACGGCCGGTACACCGGGGAGATCGACTACTACGCCTACGCCGAGAACAAGGCGGCCGCGATCCGGGAGTTGGCCGAGACCGAGGGCTACGACCTCGCCAACTGCTTTGCGTACAGCGACTCTTCGACCGACCTGCCGCTGCTGGAGGCGGTCGGCCACCCGTCCGCCGTCAACCCGGACCGGGCGCTGCGTAAGGAGGCGCAGGCCAGGGACTGGCCGATCCTGGTCTTCGACCGGCCGGTCGAACTCCGCCGCCGGCTCCCGGAGTTCTCCGCTCCCAGCCGCTCGGTGCTGCTCGCGGTCGCGTTCGGCACGGCGGCGCTGACCGCCGGGCTGCTCTGGTACGCCGCGAAGCGCCGTCGGCCGATCGCCTGAAAGTGCCGGGGCTGCCCGAATCGGCCAGAACGGCCGGGCGGCCCCTCCACCAGGGCCCGTCACAGTGCGCAAACACCGAAAGACTTCTCGTTTCGGGTTCCCCTTTGTCCCGTTTCGAGGTAGAAAGGACTTACGGCCCGCGAGACCCGGTCAGGACCCTGAGAGGTCAAACCGACAACGCAGTTCAGGCCCCACGGACCGAGTACAGATAACTGAGCACCCACATGCAGCCGACCCGCTGTCGGGCCGCCGCACCAGGTGAACGGGCAGTAGATCCCCACCTGATGGGCAATTACGGTGCATGCTTGGTAACCCGGTACCTGTACCAGCGGCGGCGCCCAGCTCGATCAGGC
Source organism: Kitasatospora gansuensis (assembly GCF_014203705.1). Taxonomy (NCBI): domain Bacteria; kingdom Bacillati; phylum Actinomycetota; class Actinomycetes; order Kitasatosporales; family Streptomycetaceae; genus Kitasatospora; species Kitasatospora gansuensis. Next base: position 4,325,774 of record NZ_JACHJR010000001.1, on the reverse strand, counting down.
GTCGCCGCAACTCTTTGCCCGGCGACCCGGCGGCCGGCTCTTGCCCAAATTTGACCCTCCCGCTGTTCCGACCGGGGTTGGAAATTCCACCGTCCCCGGTAGGCTGCGCTACTGCGGGCGGCCCCTTGTGCGGCCCGAAGTCGCTGCCCGGCTGCACGGCAGCGGCACAGACGTTCTTCAGGGGGACGGACGTCGCATTCGGGGGGATTTCTTGAGCGGGCAGCTTGAGTTCGGCGTGCTCGGACCACTTTCGGTGGCCACCGGGGGTCGCCGGATCGTCGTAGGCGGCGCACGTCAGCGCACCATCCTGGCCATGTTGCTGCTGGCCCCGGGGCGGATCGTGTCGGTGGACGCGATGACCGAGGCGGTCTGGCTCGGCGAGCCGCCGGCCACCGCACGGACCCAGGTCGCGATCTGTATCGCCGCCCTGCGAAAGGCTTTCAAGGCCGAGGGTTTCGGTGATGATCTGATCAGAACCGCGCACCCCGGCTATCAGCTGATTCCGGCCGGGCACCGGGTGGATCTGCTGGAGTTCACCGATTTGGTGCAGCAGGCGGAACGGGTCGCCGAGGAGCGCTCCCCCACCGGGGACGCCCGGGCCGCCGAGCTGTACGCGCAGGCGCTGCAGCTCTGGCGCGGGCCGGTGCTCTCCGGGGTGACCGGGCGGCTGGTCGAGGAGGAGGCCCAGCGGCTGGAGGAGTGGCGGCTGGTCACCCACGACGAGATGGTCGTGCTCCAGCTGGCGCTCGGGAACCACCAGGAGCTGATCGGGCGGCTCGTCCCGATGGTCCGGGAGCACCCGTTGCGGGAGCGCACCCGGCACTCGCTGATGCTGGCCCAGTACCGGGCCGGCCGACGGGCCGAGGCGATGGAGACCTTCCGGGAGGGCCGGCAGCTCTTCATCGAGGAGCTGGGCATCGAACCGGGGCCCGGTCTGCAGGAGTTGCACGACGCGATCCTGCGTGACGACCCCGCGCTGACGCTGGCCGTCGCCGCCCTGCCCGAGCTGCCCGGGCCGCCCGGCCCCGCGGCCGGGCCGGTCGAGCTCCGGATCACCCCCTCCGACCTGCCGCCCAACATCCCCGCCTTCACCGGCCGGGCCGAGGAGATCGCGGCCCTGGACACCCTGCTCGGCGACCGGACCGAGGGCCAGCCGCCCGCGATCGGCTTCGTCACCGGGGTGGCCGGGGTCGGCAAGACCGGTCTGGCGGTGCACTGGGCGCACCAGGTGGCCGGGCTGTTCCCGGACGGCCGGCTCTTCGTCGACCTGTGCGGCCACGACGAGGTGAACGAGCCGACCGCCGCGGCCGACGTGCTGAGCCGCTTCCTGCGCTCGCTCGGCGTCCCGAGCGAGCAGATCCCCGCCGAGCTGAACGAGCGGGTCTCGCTCTACCGCAGCATGCTGGCCGACCGCCGGCTGCTGGTGGTGCTGGACAACGTGCGCTCGATCGCCCAGATCAGACCGCTGCTGCCGAGCAACGGCCAGTGCTGCGTGGTGGTCACCAGCCGGGGGCCGATGGAGCAGCTGATGCTCCGTTACGGCGCGCTCCGGATCCAGCTCGGGGTGCTGCCCGAGCCCGAGGCGATAGAGCTGCTCTCCCGGATCGTCCCGGCGGAGCGGATCGCGGCGGACCCGGAGCAGTCCGCCCGGCTCAGCGAGCTCTGCGACCGGCTGCCGCTGGCGCTGCGGATCGCGGCGGCCCGGCTGGCCTCCAAGCCGCACTGGACGGTCCGTCACCTGGTCGGCCGGCTGGCCGACGAGCAGCGCCGACTGGACGAGCTGAGCCAGGGCGAGTCGCAGGTCAGGGCCGGTTTCGCGCTCAGCTACCGCTATCTCTCGCACGACGCCGCCCAGCTCTACCGGCGGCTCGCCCTGCTCCCCGTGCCGGACTTCACCGTCTGGGTGGGCGCGGCGCTGCTGGACAGCGACCAGTTCGAGGCCGAGCGGCTGATGGAGCATCTGGTGGACGTCCAGCTGCTGGAGGTGGTCGGCGTCGACGCCACCGGCCAGCTGCGCTACCGGTTCCAGAACCTGCTGCGGCTGTTCGCCCGTGAGCGGGCCCGGGCGGAGGAGAGCGAGGACGAGCTGCGGGAGTCCCTCGACCGGGCCTTCCGGGGCTGGCTGACCATCGCCGAGCAGGCCCACCGGCGGGAGTACGGCGGCGACTTCTCGATCATCCACGGCAGCGTCCCACGCTATCCGGTCGAGGCCGGTCTGCTGGCCGAGCTGATCGCCGCGCCGCTGGAGTGGTACGAGGCCGAGCGGCTCTCGCTGATCGCCGTGATCGAGCAGACCGCCCGGCTCGGGATGGACGAACTGGCCTGGGACCTCACCGGGTCGCTGCTGGTGCTGTTCGACATCCGCAACTACGTGGACGACTGGCAGCTCTGCTGCGAACGGGCGCTGGCCGCCACCCGGGCGGCCGGGAACCTGCGCGGCAGCGCCTTCATGCTGACCGAGCTGGGCGGCACCCGGCTGCGCCGGGTCCGGCTGGCCGAGGCTGGCGAGTACCTGCACGCGGCGCTCGAACTGTTCGCCGAGGCGGGCGAGGAGCACGGGCTGGCGCTGGCGCTGCGCCACATCGCGGTGATGGAGCGGCTGCAGGGCGATCTGGAGAGCTCCGCGGAGCGGCTCCGGGCCGCCGCGGTGATCTTCCGGAAGGTCGGGGACGCCTCCTCGGAGGCACACGCGCTCGGCTATCTGGCCGAGAACGCGCTCGACCTCGGCCGGACCGAGGAGGCCGTCCGGCTCGGTGAGGAGTCGGTGCTGGTCTCCCGCCGGACCGGCGAGACCCGGTGCGCCGCCCAGTCCCTCTACCGCCTGGCGCGCAGTCAGACGCTCCAGGGCGAGCTGGCGGCGGCCGAGCAGTCCTTCCTGGAGGTCGGCCGGATCGTCCGACTGAAGGGCGATCTGCTCGGCAGCGTCTACGCCCTGCTCGGGCTGGGCGAGACCCGGACCAGGCTCGGCCGGGCGGCCGAGGCCGAGGCCGATCTGCTGGCCGCGCTGGAGACCGTCCGCCGGATCGACAGTCCGCTGGCGGAGGGCCGGGTCCTGTTCGCGCTCGGGCGGCTGCACCGGGAACTGGAGCGAAACGGCGAGGCCCGGCTGCGTTTCGAGCAGGCCCGCAGCCTGTTCGCGCGGCTCGACTCGCCGCCCTCGCTGCTCCGGGCGGAACAGGCGCTGGCCGAACTGGCGGAGCTGGAACCGCCGTCGGGCGGCGGCGGGGGCGGGGAGTCACTGCACTACGCCCGGTGAGCCGTGGGCCGCGCCCGGCCCACGGTCGCAATATGGCTTTCCCGTAGACCGGTTGCCTAGGGTCGCCGATGTCCCGAGGGGTCCGTGATCCCCCGTTCCGTCGAACAGCCCTTCCCAGTTGCGGAGTTGCCCATGTCCCGAACAGGTACGGTCCCGCCGTTCGCCGTCATCTCCGGAGCCCAGGTCCACCGGGTTCTGGACGGCAGGCAGCAGGAAGTGGTCTCGATCGTGGAGGAGGCGTACCGGATCCACGGCGTGGGCGGGACGGTGAACCCGCCGTCCTACTTCCTGCGCTTCCCGGACCGCCCGAGCTCCCGGATCATCGCGCTGCCCGCCTCGATCGGCGGTGCGGTGCGGGTGGACGGGCTGAAGTGGATCTCCAGCTTCCCGGAGAACGTGCCGGCCGGGCTGCCGCGGGCCTCCGCCGTGCTGATCCTCAACGACCACGAGACCGGCTATCCGCTCGCCTGCTTGGAGAGTTCGATCATCAGCGCGGCCCGGACGGCGGCCTCCGCCGCGCTCGCGGCCGCCCGGCTCTCGGAGGCCCGCGGGCCCGGCGTCGGCCGGCCGCGGCGGATCGGCTTCGTCGGGGTCGGGCTGATCGCCCGCTATCTGCACAGCTATCTGGCCGGTACGGGCTGGGAGTTCGACTCCACCGGGGTGCACGACCTGTCCGCCGAGCACGCCGCCGGGTTCGCCGGATATCTCCAACAGGCCGGTGGCACCGGCGAGATCACCGTGCACGAGAGCGCCGAGGAGCTGATCCGGACCAGCGACCTGGTGGTCTTCGCGACCGTGGCCGGCGCCCCCCATGTGCACGACCCCGAGTGGTTCTCGCACAACCCGCTGGTGCTGCACGTCTCGCTTCGCGACCTGGCCCCCGAGGTGGTGCTCGGGGCCGTCAACATCGTGGACGACGTGGAGCACTGCCTGAAGGCCGACACCTCGCTGCACCTCGCCGAACAGCGCACGGGGAACCGGGACTTCGTCGACGGCACGCTGTACGACGTCCTCACCGGCCGGCTCACGCTGCCCGCCGACCGCCCGGTGGTGTTCTCGCCGTTCGGCCTCGGGGTGCTCGACCTCGCGGTCGGCAAGCACGTGTACGACTCGGTGCTGGCCGCCGGGGAGCTGGCGGTGGTCGAGGACTTCTTCCACGATCTCCGCCGCTACGGCTGAGCCGCCGGAAACCGATATCACCGCAGGTCAGAGGCGAAAGGAAACCGATAAAGGATCGAAGCCGCCGCTTCCTAGAGTCTTCCACGTCAGCAGGGAACGCCCGCTACTCCGACTGGAAATGGGTTGAGATGCGCCTCACCGGTAGCACCTTCAAGCAGCAGATCGTCCTCCTCGTGGCCGCCGCCACCGTCGCCCTCGGCGCCGGCGTCGCCGCCGATCTGCTCGCCGGCCCCGCCCAGGCGGCCACCTCGCACATCACCGCGGCGGACGCCCCGGCCCCCACGCCGACCACCCTGCCCACCACCACCGGCAACACCGAGGAGTGGCACTGACCGGTGCCACCGAGAGCCCCGACGGGGGAGAGCTTCCGACCGGAGCTCTCCCCCGTCGGGGCTCTCGGGCTTTGGCCGGGCAGCAGCGCACCCAACAGGCGTTCAGACAACCGCGGTTACCCGGGATATCGAGCCGATAACCGCTCGATGAGGCGGTTTTCTAGCCTCTTCCCATGGCCGGCGGATCAAGCCGCGGCAGCACCCACATCACCCGTCCGGGCCGTACCCCGTGACGTCGACAGGAGAGAAGGCGGCACCATGGAGTTCCGAATCCTCGGGCCGGTTCACGTCTGGACCGCCGGCCAGGAAGACACCCTCAGCGGCACCAAGCAGCGCACCACCTTCGCCGCGCTGGTCCTGGCGGGCGGGCGGGTGCTGTCCGACGAGCACCTGAGCCGGATGCTCTGGGACGAGAACCCGCCGAACACCGCCGGGGCGCAGATCCACACCTACGCCTCGCGGATCCGGCGACGACTCGGGCCGGACGCCCAGCTGATCAGAATCCGCTCCGGCTACCGCCTGGTGGCCGATCAGATCGCCTGTGACCACCGGGAGTTCGCGCACCGGGCCGCCGACGGCCTGCGCGCACTGCGGGAGCAGAGCTACGAGCGCGCGGCCGAGGAGCTGCGGGCCGCCCTCGCGCTCTGGCGGGGCGAGGCGCTGGCGGACGTCACGGACCAGCTGATCGACACCGAGCGGCCGCAGCTGGAGGAGACCCGGCTGGAGGCGCTGGAGGGCTGGATCGAGGCGGAGCTGATCCTCGGCCGGCACCGCGGGCTGATCCCGGAACTCACCCGGCTGGTCTCGCAGCACCCGATGCGCGAGCAGTTCCGGGCCCTGCTGATGACCGCGCTGTACCGCTCGGAACGGCAGGCCGAGGCGATGTCGCTCTACCTGGACGGGCGGCGGATCCTCGCCGAGGAGCTCGGGGTGGAGCCCGGGCGACTGCTGGTCCGGACGTACGAGGCGATCCTGAGCGGCGAGGTGCGGACCCTGATGCCGCATCAGCTGGTGGGCTGACCCACCCGGAACGGCGTACGGCCCGAGGGGCGGACGGGGAGCGGAAGCCCCCGGCCGCCCCTCGGGCCGTATGTCATCACAGAAAAGCGAGCTCAGCGCCGGGCCGAGCGGAAACCCAGGTACGCGGCCAGGCCGTCCACCGTGTCGATGTTCCAGATCACGGTGGGGTGCACGGGCACGCGCAGGACGCGCTCGATGTCGGCGCACAGGGCGAAGGTGTAGACCGACTCCCGGCCGTAGCCGCTCAGCGGGAGGTGGCCGGCCAGGTCGGCGCTCGGCCGGCCGAGGTAGTGGGCGACCCGGTCGAGCAGCCAGCCGCGGATCTGCTCGGTGGTCTGCGGTGCGGTGGCGACAGCGGTGCGGTCGGACATCTCGGTCCTCCTGGGCGGGGGTTGGCGCTGCGGTCGGGGTGGGTGGGTACTACAGGTCGAACGGGGTGAGCGGCCGGCCGGCCTCGGCCTCGGCCAGCAGCAGCGCACCGAACGGGGCGGTGGCCGCCCCGACCGGCGGCAGCCCGAGACCGGCCAACCAGGTTTCGGGCAGCTCGAGTTGCCCGCCGAGCAGTGCGGTCAGCGCCTCCAGGGCACCGGCCAGCCAGCCGGCCTCGGCCCAGAGCGGATGCCCGGCGGCCGCAGTCGAGTTGGCGGTCCACAGGTGCAGGCAGGCCGCGGCGGCGAAGAGCGTGCCGTACGCCCGGGCGAGCGGCTGCGCGGCCGGGTCGGTGACCGATCGCACGTCGGCCATCCGGCGGTGCAGTTCGTCCCCCGCCGCCAGCAGGGCCCGGGCCCGGTCGACGACCGGGGCGGGTGCGGCCAGCTCGCGGACGGCACCGGGAAGCGCCTGGACGATGCTGCAACCGCCGCGCGGGGCTTGGCCGTTCGCGGCTCGCTCGGGGAGCTGGGCGCCGAGCCGGGCGGCGGACGTCAGCCGGGCCGTGTCGGCCGTCTCGGCGGCGAACGCGTGCACCAGGACCGGGAACCGGTCGATCAGCGGCGTACCCGCGACCGCCCGACCCCCGTCGCCCAGCAGGACCGGCGTCACGGTGTGCACCACCGCCGCCGTCACCGCCGCCTCGCCGGGCAGCAGCCGGGCGGCCCGGCTGCCGAGCAGTGCGGCGGCCTGCGCGGCCGCGACCAACGCGCCCGCGTGGCCCGCCCGTTCGGGACCCCGGGCGAGCGCCGCGCGGACGGTGCGCTCGCCCGCGCCCGACAGCAGGGCCGGCCAGGCGTCCAGGTCCACGGCTTCGGTGTCCATGTCTCCAGCTCCCTCTACGAGTTCAGTCGGGAGAACTCTGGCGCGTGCGCCTGCACCGGCCCTGTACTCCGCCCATATCCAGTCTGTATTCCGGCCGGCCCAACCCCCGGGGGCGCAGCAAGAAACAGGGGTTCAACAGGGGTTATGTGCGCCGCATGGGGACTTCATCGGGCCTTGATAGGGCCGTCCCGGAGAGTCCTCCTCAGAACGAACCGCCCACCAGTGCGAAACCTTCCACCAGTGCATTCGGGTCGACAGAAAGGGTCCGGACTCATGGTACGCAGAGCCTTGCAGGGTCTCCCGGGAATCATCGGCGGGACACCGCTGATCGAACTGAAGCAGATCGCCCCGGAGTTCCGCTCCAGGGTGCTGGTGAAGATGGAGCGCTTCAACCCGGGCGGCAGCATCAAGGACCGCACCGCGCTCTCCATGCTGCTCGGTGCGATCGAGGCCGGCGAGCTCGACCCGGAGCGCTCGGTGGTCATCGAGTCCAGCTCGGGCAACCTCGGGGTCGGACTGGCCCAGATCTGCCGGTACTTCGGTCTCCGGTTCATCTGTGTGATCGACGCCAAGACCACCAGCCGCAACCTCGAACTGCTCCGGGCCTACCGGGCCGAGGTCGAGCTGGTCACCGAACCCGACGCCGACAGCGGCGAGTACCTGCCGGCCCGGCTGCGCCGGGTCCGGGAGCTGGTCGCGGCCACCCCGCACGCCTACTGGCCGAACCAGTACGCCAACCCCAACAACCCCCGGGCGCACCAGCAGACCATGCGGGAGATCCACCTCGCGCTGGACGGCCGGATCGACTACCTGTTCGCCTCGGTCGGCACCTTCGGCACCATGCGGGGCTGCGCCGAGTACATCAGGGAGCACCGGCTGAACACCCGGATCATCGGGGTGGACGCGATCGGCAGCGTCATCTTCGACCAGCCCCCCGCGCCCCGGCTGCTGCCCGGGCACGGAGCGAGCATCCGCCCGCCGCTCACCGACACCAGCCTGGTCGACGAGGTGATCCATGTCTCGGACCTGGACAGCGTGGTGGGCTGCCGGAAGCTCGTGCAGCGCGAGGCCATCCTGGCCGGCGGCTCCTCCGGGGCGGTCACCGCGGCCTTCCTGGGCTACCGGGACCGGATCCCGGACGGTTCGAACTGCGTCCTGATCTACCCCGACGGCGGCGACCGCTACCTCGACACCATCTACCACGACGGCTGGGTGCTGGAGAAGTTCGGTGACATCTCCGGGCTCTGGCAGGAGACCGCGCACCAGCCCGCCCCCGTCGCGGGCTGAGCCCACCGCGCCCCCAACCACCCCTGACTGAAGGAGGTCATTCCCCGATGAGTACCGGCAAGGCAGTCCGTGCCCTGTTCCCCGGCCAGGGCAGCCAGACGCCCGGCATGGGCAAGGCGCTGGCCACCGCGTTCCCGGTCGCGGCCGCCTGTTTCGACGAAGCGTCCGAGGCCGTCGGCCTGGACCTGCGGGAGCTCTGCTGGGACGCGCCCGGCACCGTGCTCGCCCAGACCCAGAACGCCCAACCCGCCCTGCTGACCGTGGCGGTGGCGACCTGGCGGGTGCTCGAGGAGCGCGGCGTCCGGCTCACCGCGACCGCCGGGCACAGTGTCGGCGCGGTCGCCGCGCTGGTCGCCGCCGGCAGTCTGCCGTTCGGCCGGGCGGTCGAACTGATCAGGCTGCGCGGCGAGTTGATGGCCGGAGCGCCCGGCGAGGGCGGGATGTGCGCGGTCGTGGCGACCGGCCAGGACCGCACCGAGGCGCTGGCCGCCGTCGAGCGGCACGGCCTGGACGTCGCCGCCGACAACAGCCCGCGGCAGTTCGTGGCGGCCGGCGAGCTGGCCACCGTACGGGCCTTCGCCGCCGAACTGGGCGCCCGGGCCAAGCTGTTGGACGTCTCGCACGCCTTCCACAGCCGGCTGATGCAGCCGGTAGCCGACCGGTGGGCGGACGCCGTCCGGGACGCCCGGCTGGTGGACGCGACCGTACCGGTCGGCCTGGTGGCCACCGGTTCGTTCAGCACCGATGCCGACGACCTGGCCAAGGACCTCACCGCCGCACTCTGCGCGCCGGTCCGCTGGCAGGACCTGATGACCGCGCTCGGCGGCCCCGACCCCACCCCGCTGGTGGCGCTCGGACCCGCCCAGGCGCTGGTCGGACTGGCCAAGCACTTCCCCGACCGACCCCAACTCACCCTGGTGAACACCCCCGTATCGCTGGAGGCGTTCGTGCGCCGACTGGAGGCAGAGGACAGATGACCACGTCCACCGAACCCCGCTCACTCGACCTGGCTCCCGGCACCTTCGCCTCCGGCACGGTGGCCCTGGTCACCGGCGCCTCCCGGGGCATCGGCCGGGGCTGCGCCCTGGCCCTGGCCCGGGCCGGCTGCGACGTGGTGGTGCACTACGCCACCCAGGAGAGCGCCGCCAAGGAGGTCGCGGAGGAGATCCGCGCACTCGGCCGGGAGGCGCTCACCGTGCAGGCCGACGTCGGCGTCGAGGCCGAGGTCAAGGAGATGTTCCGGACCGTCAGGAGCACCTGGAAGAAGCTCGACGTGGTGGTCGTCAACAGCGGCATCACGGCGGACGGCTTCCTCGCCACGATGAGCCTCGACAAGTGGCAGAAGGTCATCACCACCAACCTCACCGGCGCCTTCCTGACCTGCCGTGAGTCGGTCAAGCAGATGCACCGCACCGGCGGCTCGATCGTCATGATCGGCTCGACCAGCGGCATCGTCGGCCAGCCCGGCCAGCTCAACTACACCGCCAGCAAGGGCGGCATGATCGCCCTCGCCAAGGGCCTGGCCCGCGAGGTGGCCGAGCGCTCGATCCGGGTCAACGTGGTCGCCCCCGGCTTCACCGAGACCGACATGCTCCGGGGCATGGAGCCCCGGGCCCGCGAGCAGCTGGTCGGCATGGTCCCCATGAAGCGCACCGGCAGCGTCGAGGAAGTGGCCTCGGCCGTGACCTACCTCGCCTCGCCGGCCGCGAGCTACATCACCGGCAAGGTGCTCACCGTCGACGGCGGCCTGACCACCTGACGCATCGTCACATCACCCACACCCCTTCCCAAGGAGAAACGAAATGTCTCAGTCCTACGACGAGCTGCTCGACCAGGCCGAGGCCCGCGCCGCCCTCAACCACCGGGTGAAGGTCCTGCTGGTGGAGAGCCTGGGCCTGGAGATCAGCCCCGAGCTGATCGGCGACGACCAGCCACTGTTCGGCCGCGGTCTGGAGCTGGACTCGCTGGACACCCTGGAGATCGTGGTCATGTTCGAGGAGCACCTCGGCGTCACCATCTCCGACGACGACCGCTCCGCCTTCGGCTCGGTCAACAAGCTGGTGGACTTCGTGGTCACCGCCCTCGGCGAGATCCCCCGGGTGGAGGCCCTCGCATGAGCTCCGCACTCTCGGCGGCCGACGGCCGCAAGCTGACCTTCGACGCCAACCAGATCCGTGAACTCCTGCCGCACCGCTGGCCGATGCTCTTCGTCGACCGCGCGTACGACGTGATCCCCGGCAAGTCCGGCTACGGCATCAAGAACGTCACCGTCTCCGAGCCGTTCTTTGCCGGCCACTACCCCGACCAGTCCATCATGCCCGGCGTGCTGATCGTCGAGGCGATGGCCCAACTCACCGCCGTGGTCTACGCGTCCGCCTGGAAGGAGGAGGTGGCCGACAGCGACGAGGTCGACACCGCGGGCCGGGTGGGCTACCTGGGCGCGATCCGGCAGATGAAGTTCAGCCGGCTGGTCGTCCCGGGTGACCAGCTGGTCCTGCGGGCCGAGCTCGGCAACGCCTTCGGCACCCTGACGCCGGTCACCGTCCAGGCAAGCGTGGGCGGGGAGTTGGTCGCCAAGGGCTCGCTGACCGTGACCGAGCGCAGCAGCGGAGGCGGTAATGGCCTCCAGTGAGGCGGTGATCCGGCCTTACACCCCCCAGGACGCGGCAGGGATAGCCGAGTTGTACAACCGGCACCACGACGTCCCGGCCTGGGTCGACCGTGAGCTGACGCCGGAGATGGTGCTCGCCGAGTTCGCCGAGCGGGGCACGGTGCTGTTCCTGGTGGTGGAGGAGGCGGGCGAGGTCCTCGGCACGCTCGGGATGTTCCGCGCCTGCGGGATGCGGGTGGTGCCCGAGAACGAGGTGATCGGGTCGATGTTCTACCTCGCCCCCCGGATCCGTGGCGGCATGCTGGCCGGGAAGCTGTTCTCGCTGGCCTTCCGCACCGTACGGGACCAGGGCGTCGAGGCGATCCGACTGACCGTCAACCCGAGCAACCAGCTGGCCCTGCCGCTCTACCGGCAGCTCGGCTGCGTCGTGGTCGGCCCCGCCGAGGCGGACGAGGACGGCGACATCGAGATGGTCAGCTGGATGCCGAAGATCGTCACCCGGCTGCGCGAGGAGCACGGTCACCTGATCCCCGCCGACCTGTCAATGACGGCCGCCTGGCGCTACCAGGCGGACGGCATCGCGGGCCAGGAGCTGGGCAAGGAGAGCGAGTTGCTCCAGGGCCGGACCGTGCTGCGGACCGCGCTCTCGCTCGGCGAGCTGACCTTCCGGGCGATCCTGGACCCGGACACCGGCGAGATCCTGCACACCGAGGTCGGCGCCGAACCCGGGCCCGACCCGGTGCTGCCGCCCCGGCCGGCCGGGCCCGCCGAACCGGTCTTCAGTCACCGGTCCGGACGGCTGAACCTGACGGTCCGTCACTCCGACGGCGCGGTCCGGGTGTTCCACGACGACTGGGTCGGCCCGGTGCTCCAGGAGACCTGGCCGGTCTTCGGCCCGGCCTACCTGACCGGCTGGCGGCAGGCACTGCGCCACCGGATCACCGTCCAGCCGCTGCCCGACGGGTGGCTGGCCAGCGAGCGGCAGCCGGACGGCACCCTGCACCGGGAGAGCCGGCTGGTCGACGGGGCGCTGTACCAGCGGGTCTGGTGGACCGGCGGCCCGGCACCGTACGAGCGGCTGCGGACCCTGGTGGTGAACGGGCTGCGCTCGGCCCTGCTGCTGGACGACCGGGGCTACCGCCCGGCCGGCCGCGGCCTGTACCCGGCGAACACCGCCGACTACCAGGGCGCCAGGACCCGGCTGCGGCCGGGCGGCGCGGTCGCCTGGTGGGAGCCCAGGACCGGGCTGTCCGCCCGGGTGCACTGGTCGGAGCCCGCCGAGGCGGGACTGGTCACCGACTCGCTGCTCGCGCTGGACCACCCGTCCGACTACGCGTACCACGTCGAACTGCACGACGCGGACCGGCCGCAGCAGGTACTCCCGCTGACCGGTCCCGCACCCGACCGGGGCCTCGCGCTCCGGCCGTCCGGGCCGCTGCACGAGGCGGAGGAGGACCTGACCGTTGAACAGGCCGCCTGGGACGACCGCGAGGTGGCCCGCCGCCCGGTGCACCGGATGGTCTCCGGCGACCACACCGTGCTGCTCGACGCCGCCGCCGGGGGCATCGCCTCCTGGCAGTCGGCGGGCAAGCCGGTGCTGGGCACCCCGTTCCCCCGGGCCCGGGCCTTCGCCCGGAACCCGCGGTGGCGCTCCGGACTCTGGGTGACCCGGCAGGGCACCCGCGAGGACGAGAACCACGGCCTGGGCTGGGGCTCCGAGGCGGACCCGGTCCACTGGGACTTCGACCCGGCGGCCGGCGGGCTCGGCTCACCGGAGCTGTCCTGGTCACTGGCCGGTCACCCGACCGGGATCACGGTCACCGTACGGGCCCAAGCGGCGGCACAGGACGGCGAGTTGGTGGTCTGGCTGACCCCGACGAGCCCGAAGGCGCCCGAGCTGCTGGTGCCCGGCGGCCCCGGCGAGGTCTGGTCGCTGGACAAGCCCGGCGCCTGGCAGCGCTGGACCGACCGGGTGGCCGTCCGGCTGCCCGACGGCCGCTGGCTCGCCACCGCCACCCAGGACCCGGGCAGCGCCCAGATCCTGGTCCGCTCCACCCCGTCCGGGCCGCTGCTGGCCCTGGTCGCCCGGCACCCGCACGGCCGGGCGGGCTCGGCCCACTGGCCGGTCTCGGTGCTGGCCGACGCGGACGCCGCCGAGCGGTACCTGACCCGGCAGCCGCACAGCCGCGCGCTGTCCACCGAGCACTGATCCACCCCCACTTCACTCAACTCAGCTTTCTCACAAGGAGATTCATCGTCATGGCCGGTATCACCCAGCACTACGACCACATCCGCACCACCGTCGGCGTCTACACCCCGGGGGCCGGCCTGGTCGCCGTCTCGGGCCTGGAGCGCGGCGTCGTCCTCGGCCGGGTGCTGGCCAAGGACAGCGAGTACGTCGAGCCCGACACCGCCCGCGACACCCTGATCCTGGACGAGCAGGGCGGCATCTGGGACGCCGTCATCCACATCGAACTGGACGACACCAGCTGGCTGATCTCGCAGTCCCGCACCGACCTGGCCGAGCTGCTCCGCGAGGCGGCCGCCGACCTGGACGACGTCCAGGTGATCGACGCCACCGGCGAGCAGGCCGCAGTCGCCTTCGAGGGCCCGAAGGCCTGGAAGATCGCCGAGAACCTGGTCGACTTCGAGGTCTCCAGCCTGGTCCTGCACGGCGTCACCGCCGTCGATCTGCCGGGCGCCGACGGCGAGTCGGGCATCCTGACCCGGATCGGCACCACCGGCGAGTACGGCTACCTGCTGCTCGCCCCGGTCGGCGCCGACCCGCTGGGCACCGTGCTGACCCAGGCCCAGGCGCTGGCCGGCGGCGCGGTCGACGAGCCCGCGCTGAGCCGGGCCCGGGCCGAGGTCCGGCACCCCCAGGTGGCCGGCCAGACCATCGGTCTGACGGTCCGTGAGGCCAACCTCGAGTGGCTGGTCAGCTGGAACCGCGAGGACGAGTTCCGCGGCAGCGCCGCGCTGGCCGAGGCGCCCGCCCCGGAGCGCGGCCTGATCACCCTCACCGCCCCGGCCGGCTCGGCGCCCGCCGTCGGCAGCGCCATCCTCGCCGGTGACCGCCAGGTCGGCGAGGTCCGGGCGGTCTTCCCGAGCGCCGAGGGCGCGATCGAGCTGGCCCTCGGCCTGCTCGCCAAGCCCTTCGACGTCCCCGGCCTCGCCCTGCTGGGCACCGACGAGGCCGGTACCCCCGTCACCCTGACCACGGTCTCCTCGCCGGTGGTCGTCCCGCAGTCCTGGACCGAGCGAATCGGAGCCTGACAGCCATGCGCATCGTCATCACCGGGCTGGGCATGATCTCAGCCGTCGGCACCACCGCGGACGAGTGCTGGACCGCCATCCAGGCGGGGCGCAGCGGAGTCGGCGAGGTCACCGTGGTGGACACCACGGGCCTGATCACCAGCAAGGGCGGCCAGTCCCCGGTCGCCGACGAGCCGGGCGTGGACCGCTGCTTCACGCTCGCCGTGAAGGCGGCCACCGAGGCCGTCGAGCACGGCCGGCTGGCCGAGGCGGGCTACGACCCGGAGCGGGTCGCCGTGGTCATCGGCAGCAGCCTCGGCACCAGCCGGAGCGTGGAGAAGTTCCACGAGCAGTGGATCAAGCAGGGTCTGCGCAAGGCGGACGTCCGGCTGCTGAAGGGGTACTCGCTGCACAGCGTGGCCGACCTGGTCGCCGAGCGGCTGCAGCTGACCGGCCCCCGGGCCACCCTCTCCAACGCCTGCGCGGCCGGCGCGGTGGCCATCGGCTACGCGTCCGAGCTGCTCTGGAGCGGCGAGGCCGACGTGGTGCTGGTCGGCGGGGTGGACCCGCTGGCCGGGCTCTCCTTCAACGGCTTCCACTCGCTCGGCGCGCTGGACTCCGACGCCTGCTCCCCGTACACCCGCTCGGCCGGGCTCAACCTCGGCGAGGGCGCCGGGTTCCTGCTGCTGGAGAACGCGGACGCGGCCGCCAGGCGCGGCGTCCCGGCGATCGCCGAGGTGGCCGGGTACGGCCTGTCCGCCGACGCGTACCACCTGACCGCGCCGGACCCGGGCGGTGACGGTGCGTCGAGGGCCATGACGGCGGCGCTGCGCAGCGCGGGCCACACCGTGGACCAGGTCGACTACATCAACGGCCACGGCACCGGCACGCCGACCAACGACAAGATCGAGCCGAAGGCGATCCGGACCCTCTTCAAGACCCCGCCGCCGGTCAGCTCGACCAAGTCGATGATCGGTCACACCCTGGGCGCGGCCGGTGCGGTGGAGGCCGTGGTCTGCGCGATGGCCGTCCGCGACGGCATCCTGCCGCCGACCGCCAACACCGGTGGCACCCCGGCCCCGAGCGGGCTTGACATCGTGCCGGAGAAGGCCCGGCACGAGGCGATCGACGTGGTGGTCTCCAACTCCTTCGCGTTCGGCGGCAACAACGCCGCCCTGGTGATCCGGAACGCCGCGATGACCGACACCCCGCCCCCGGCGGCGGTGGCCGCCGCGGTCGGCCGGGACGTGGTGATCACCGGCGTCGCCGGCATCGCCGGCTCTGCGCACAGCCACGCCGAGCTGCTCGAGACGCTCGCCTCCGGCGAACCCGCGTACCGCGAGCAGGTCGAGGTGGAGGGCTACGGCAGCCGCCCGGCCGGCACCATCGACTACAAGGCGATCGCGGCGGGCGTCAACCCCGCCGTGCTGCGCCGGATGGACCCGACCAGCCGACTGGCCGCCGCGGCCGTCGAGCAGCTGCACCGCACGTACGGCAAGCCGAGCCGGCAGCAGGCCGAGCAGACCGGACTGATCTTCGCCACCGGTCTGGCCCCGATCACGCCGGTGAAGGACTTCAACGAGGGCATCGTGCTGGCCGGCGGCCCGTCCGGCGCCAACCCGAAGTTCTTCCCGAACACGGTGGTGAACGCGGCCGCCGGGCACGTGGCGATCCTGCACCGCTTCAAGGGCATCACCGCCACCGTCTGCGCGGGCGGCACCAGTGCGCTGAGCGCGCTGCACTACGCCTACCGGCTGATCTCCCGGGGTGCCTCCGAACGGATCGTGGTGGTGGTCGCGGACGAGTGCCCGGACGCCCTGCTGGCCGGGCACGTGAAGATCCCCGGCTTCCTCAGCGACAAGGGGGTGCACCCGTTCGGCGGGGGCGGCACGGTGCTCGCGGCCGGTGCGGTCGCGATCGTGCTGGAGTCCGCCGCCAGTGCGCGGGAGAACGAGACCCCGGTGCTCGCCAAGGTGGCCGGCTTCGGTCTGACCGGCGACGACAGCGGGATCTCCGGCCTGCACAGCCACGGCACGGCCTGGGCCCGCTCGATGTCCGAGGCGCTCCGGACGGCCGAACTCACCCCGCAGGACATCGGCCTGGTCGCCTCGGCGGCGATGGGCCGCCCGGCGGTGGACGACGTCGAGATCGCCGCCCTGCGGGCCAGCGGTCTGGCCGAGCGGCCGCTGACCGCGACCAAGTCGCTGTTCGGCGAGACCTCGGGCTCCGCCCCTGGGCTGGCCCTGGTCGCGGCGGTGCAGTCGATCCAGGACGGCTTCCTGCCCGGTACCTGGGGCGTGGACGTGGCCCCCGACGAGCTGCCGGGACTGGTGCCGCAGGGCGGCCGGTCCGGCGACGTCGACCACGCGCTGGTCTCCAGCTTCGCCTACGGCGGCAGCTACCTCTCGCTGGTGGTCTCGCGGTGGCAGTCATGACCATCGACCTGGTGGCGCCCGAGGGCGTCGACGTGACCTCCGGAGCGGCCGACGTGCTGACCGCCGAAGGACTGGTCAAGAAGTTCGGTGACCGCTCGGTGGTGGACGGCATCTCGCTGCGGGTCGGCAAGGGCGAGATCCTCGGCTTCCTCGGCCCGAACGGGGCCGGCAAGTCCACCACGATCGCGATGCTGACGGGTGCTCTGGCCCCCGACGAGGGCTCGATCTCGGTGGGCGGGCTCGGTCTGACGGCCGATCCGATCCGGGCCAAGGCGCTGATCGGCGTGGTCCCGCAGGAGATCGCCCTCTACCCGAGCCTGACGGCCCGGCAGAACCTGGCCTTCTTCGCCGGCGCGTACAAGCTGCCCCGCCGGCTCCGCGACGAGCGGATCGACTGGGCCCTCGACGTGGTCGGCCTGACCGACCGCGCCGGGGACCGGGTCTCCTCCTTCTCGGGCGGTATGCAGCGCCGGGTGAACATCGCCGCCGCGCTGCTGCACAAGCCGAAGCTGCTGTTCCTGGACGAGCCGACGGTCGGGGTGGACGCGCAGAGCCGCAACCAGATCTTCGAGACCGTGCTGCGGCTGCGGGCCGAGTTCGGCATGTCGGTCGTCTACACCAGCCACTACATGCCGGAGGTGGAGCAGCTCTGCGACCGCATCGTGATCATCGACGACGGCCGGGTGCTCGCCGAGGGCACCCAGGACGAACTGCTCGAACCGCTCGGTGAGGGCCTGCTCGAGTGGTCGCTCAACGAGGCCGAGTCGGCGCTGCTGCCGAAGGGCGTCGAGGACCTGGCGGTGGCCTTCACCGCGCACGGCGAGGTGACCGTGACCGCCGCCACCCTGCGGGTTCGGGTGACGGACATGCCGGCCACCCTGCGCCGGGTCTCCGACCTGGCCACCGAGCACGGCCTCGGCCTCGGCGGCATCAAGCTCGGCCGCCCGGACCTGGAGTCGCTCTTCCTCGACCTGACGGGTCGCCAGATACGGGACGGTGCCTGATGTTTCCGATGATGCGCAAGGAACTGCTGGTCCTGCTCAGGGACCGCGGCTCGCTGATCACCCTGTTCCTCTCCCCGGTGCTCTTCATGACCGTGATGAGCTTCGCGCTCGGCAACTCCTTCGCCGACCTCGGTTCCCCGGGCAAGCTGAGCATCTCGATCGTGGACGAGGACCACAGCCCGGCCGCCGGGGCGGTGGCCACGGCCCTGGCCGGCAGCGGCGAGCTGAAGGTCACCAGCACCCAGGACGGCGCCCCGCTCAGCGCGGCGCAGGCCCAGGAGCGGGTGAAGGCGAAGACCGACTCGTTCAGCGTGGTGATCCCGGCCGGCTTCCAGCAGCGGATCGCGGACGGCGCGGTGCCCGAGGTGGGCTACGTGGTGGACCCGTCCTCGTCCCGCCAGGTGGTGGACCCGGTGCAGTCGGCGATCAGCAGCCTGATCGTCACGGTCACCTCGCAGGCCGGGACCAGGCTCGCGCTCACCAAGCTGGGTGACGGTCAGTCCGATCCGGCGCTCCGCGCGGCCCTCCAGGCCCAGGTGGCGGCGCTGGACGCGACCACCCATCAGGTGAACGCCAAGGTGAGCTTCCCGGACGGCGAGGGCGCGATCAAGTACCCCTCGGTGTACCAGCAGGAGGTGCCCGGCTACACGGTGATGTACGTCTTCTTCATCGTCACCGTGATGGCCAGCTCGATCATGGTCGAGCGGCGGGAGGGCACCTTCCGCCGGCTGCTCTCCGCCCCGCTGCCGCGCTGGCAGCTGCTGCTCGGCAAGGTCGCCCCGTACCTGCTGGTCGCGGTGGTCCAGGTCGGCATCCTGCTCGGCTTCGGCCGGTTCGTGTTCGGGATGGATCTCGGGGTGCATCCGCTGGCGCTGCTGCCGATCACGCTGGCGCTGGCCGCCTGCGCGGTCTCGCTCGGGCTGCTGCTGGCCTCGATCGCCCGCAGCGAGGCGCAGGTGACCGGGATCGGCACCGCCGTGGTGCTGGTGCTGGCGGCGCTCGGCGGCTGTATGGTCCCCGGGGTGTTCATGCCCGACTTCATGCGCACCGTCTCGGAGTTCGTCCCGCAGGGGATCGCGCTCAACGCCTACCAGGACATCCTGGTGCGCGGCGGGTCGCTGGACGCGGCGCTGCCCGGGGCCGGCATCCTGCTGGCGGTCGCGGTGGTCCTGTTCGCCCTGGCCGTGCCCCGGTTCCGGTTCGTCCGATGAGCAGGATCCACCTCTGCCCGAGCAGCACCCCGCGGCTCCCCCGGGACGGCTTCGGGCGCCGGGCCAGCCCCTCCGGGCGGGGGCTGCTGCTGGACGCGGCCGAGCGGGTGGCCGGTCTGCGGACCGCGCCCACCCGGGACGCCCAGCGGCGCTGGTCCTGGCCGGACCAGGACCGGCCGGAGTCGGCCTGGCGCGGATCGGTCTCGCACGCGGGCGAGTTGGGCCTCACCGCGCTGGCCCGGGGGATCTGGATCGGTGTGGACATCCAGGACCAGCGCCCCCGCCCGGCCGCGCTGGGCTGGCTGGCCCGGGTGCTCGACCGGCCCGCCGAGCAGGTCGGCATGCGGGAGTGGGCCGAGACCGAGGCGCTGCTGAAGGCCAAGGGCATCGCCGCGATCCGCCCCGAGCGGGTCGAACTGCCGGCCTGGCGGCCGGGCTGGCGGCGGACGCCGTGCGGGTGGTGGCTGCGCAGCAGCCGCCCCGTCCCCGGCGGCGTCCAGCTCGCGCTGGCCGCCGAGGAACCGCTCCCGCTGCGCTGGGCCGGCGACCTCGGCCCGACCGGCCCGCTCGCCCTCTCCCGCACCCTCGCCCCGACGGACGCCCCCGTCCGCCTCCGACTCACCGAAGGGAGCCTGGCATGACCCTCGTTCAGGCCCGTCCGCGTCCCGCCGCCACCCTCTACAAGCGCAAGATCTCGCTGACCGAGCGCAGCTACCTGATGGCGGCGCTGATGGCCCCGCCGATGGCGATCCAGGTCTTCGTCGAGGGGGCGGGCAGGCTCGATCCGGACCAGCTGGCCAAGGCGGTGGCGATCGCCTCCGCCGCCTGCCCGGGGGCCCGGGTGGTCCGCCGCGGGGCGTACTGGGTGGACAGCGGCCAGGCGCCTCCGGTCACCGTGGTGGACGGCTCGCTGATCGACCGTCGGACGTACGACAGCGAGCTGCTGCGCCGCCCGTTCGACCCGGCCAAGGGCCCGAACTGCGAGGTGCTGCTGCTCACCGGCGAGCCGAGCACGGTGGTCTTCCGGGCCTTCCACGCCGTGATGGACGCCAAGGGCGTGATGGCCTGGATGGCCGAGGTGTTCCGGGCGCTGCGGGCCGAGACCCCGGTCGGGGCGGCCGCGACCGACACCGAGGAGACCTTCGTCGCCCGGTTCGCCAGGTCGGTGGAGCGTCCGGACACCGAGGCCCGCTGGCCCTCGCCGTTCGACGCCCTCCCGGCCGCTCGGACCGACGACGCCCCGGGCCCCGGCTGGATCTGGCGCCGCCGCAGCATCCCGGGCAGCCACGCCGGCCTGGTCGCCAAGATCGCCGTGGCGATGACCGGGGCGTCCGGGGCGGACGGCCGGTTCATGGTCCCGGTGAACCTGCGGCGGCACGACCCGGCCGTGCTCTCCACCGCCAACCTGACCCTGCCGGTGCTGCTCGACGTCCCGCTCGGGGCGAGCTGGCGGGCCACCCAGGGCAAGCTGGTGCAGGCCATGATGGACGGTCAGGAGCTCAACTCCGACGGCCCCCGCGAGGGCAACGTCAGGCTCTCCTCGTTCGCCGGCCTGGCCCCCGCGCTGGCCGCCGCCCGCTCGGCGGGCGACCGGCGGGAGACCTACCAGGCCTCCGCGATCGTCTCCGAACTCGGCCGGGCCGACCTGCCCGGCTTCTCCGGCGGCGGCTTCACCGCGCGCACCGTCTACTCGCTGCCGATGTACGTCCCGTACGCACCGGCCTTCCTGTCGGCCTACCAGCTTCCCGGGCACGTGGAGATCGCGATGTCCTGCCGCAGCGGCCCGGGGATGAACGACCGGGCCGACGCCATGCTGAACCGCATCGAGGCGGTCCTGACCACCCCAGAGCCGCGGCGCTGAGCGCTCCCGGCCGTCCGGTGACGGTCCGTCCGCGGCCGTCCAGTAGTGGAGGACTTCATGAACCACCACGTTCGCCAGGGCATCCTGGACACCGTCGGCCAGACCCCGCTGGTCTGCCTGAACGGCCTCTCCCCCGACTCCGGCCTGCGGGTGCACGCCAAGCTGGAACGCTTCAACCCGACCGGCAGCATCGAGGACCGCACCGCGCTCGGCCTGCTGCTCACCCCGCTCCGGACCGGTGAGATCGTCCCGGGCCGCCCGGTGGTGCTGGCCGCCGACTCGGGCAACCTCGCCATCTCGTACGCCCAGGTCTGCCGCTACTACGGCCTGGACCTGCACGTGGTGGTCGAGGCCGGGGCCGTCACGGTCTGGCACCGGGCGATGCTGCACGCCTTCGGCGCCCGGATCGAGGCGGTGCGCACCGCTCCCGCCGGCGGTCCGCCGGACGGCGGCCGACTGGCCCGGCTGGCCGACGCGCTGGCGGCCACCCTGCCCGGCGCGTACCGGCCGCGATCCGGCAGCCCGGACAGCACCGACGACACCCTGGTCCGGGAGATCAGGGCCGGGCTGCCGGCCGACCCCGACTACCTGTTCTGCCCCGCCAGCAGCCCGGTCGCGCTGCTCGGCGCCGCCGCCCACCTGCGGACCCACCGGCTGGCCACCACCCTGGTGGTGGTCGACGACCTGCCGCACGGCGGCCGGCCGCGGGGCCCCGGGCTCGACCTGGTCGAGCCGGTGACCGAGGCCGAGGCGGTGGCCGGCTGCCGCCAACTGCTGGACCGGGAGGGCCTGTTGACCGGCCGCTCGTCCGGCGCCGTGATCGCTGCCTTCGCCCGGCTGCGCGGCCGGCTGGAACCCGGCGCGGTCTGCGTGCTGATCCTCCCCGACGGCGGCGACCGGTACGCCGACACCGTCTACTCCGACAGCTGGGTCGACGCCCAGGTCGGCACCGTCCCCGAGCTGCGACTCACCCACCTGGAGCCCGTCCGATGAACCGCGTCCCGACCTCCCTGCTCGCCGTGCTGGCCGAACGGGCCGCCGCCACTCCCACCGCCCCCGCCCTGCTCGGCCCCGACGGGCGGAGCGTCGACTACCGCCGACTCGACGGCCTGGTCCGGGCCACCATGGCCCGGCTGGCCGAGCTCGGCGTCGAGCGGCAGGACCGGGTGCTGGTCTGCGCGCCCAACGACCTGGACGGCGTGGTGGTCCAACTCGCCGTGATGGCTGGCGCGGTGTGCTACCCGGTCAACCCGCTGCTGACCGAGGAGGAGTTCGGGCAGGCGCTCGCGATGGCCGAGCCCTCGCTCGTGCTGACCTTCGCGGGGAGCTCCGCAAGCCTGCTCCGGGCCACCGCCGGGACCAGCTGCGCGATCCTGGAGGCCACCCCCGATCCGCTCGGCGGGCCGGTCGAACTCCGGTTCACCGGCGCCGGGTTGGACCCGCTCCGGCCGCTCGCCGAGCCGGTCGCGGACGAGGCACTGCTGCTGCGCACCTCGGGTACGACCTCGGCCGGCAAGATCGTCCCGCTCGCGCAGCGCCACCTCCTTGCGGGTGCCACCGCCTCCGTCCTGGCGTACGGCCTCACGCCCGCCGACCGCTGCCTCAACGTGATGCCGACCTTCCACATCCACGGCCTGGTCGGCTCGGTGATCACCTCGCTGATCGCCGGATCGAGCGTCCTGCTGCTACCCGCCTTCGACGCCGAGCAGACCCTGCGCGCGCTGACCGAGAGCGGGGCGACCTGGTTCTCGGCCGGCCCGACCATCCACCGGCTGCTGCTCGACCGGCTGCGCGAACGGCCGGCCGACCTGAGTGGCCTGCGGTTCGCCCGCTCCGGCACCGCCAGCCTGCCGACCGCCCTCCGCGAGGAGCTCGAACTCGCCTACGGCGCACCGGTACTGGAGACCTACGGGATGTCCGAGGCGCACCAGATCGCCTCCACCCTGCCGTCGGACGGCACCCCGCGCGCGGCCGGCATGGTGCCCACCGGCTCCGAGGTCGGCCTGCTCGACCCCGACGGCACGGTCCGGACCACCCCCGGCAGTACGGGCGAAATCGTGCTGCGCGGCGCCAATGTGATCGACCGTTACTTCCGGCTGGAGGACGGCGCCGAGGCGTTCGTCGACGGCTGGCTGCGGACCGGCGACCTCGGGCGGCTGGCCGAGGACGGCTCGATCCAACTCACCGGCCGGATCAAGGAGATGATCAACCGGGGCGGCGAGAAGATCTCCCCGTACGAGGTCGAGGAGGCGCTGCTGCGACACCCCGGCGTCCGGCAGGCGGTGGCCTTCGGCGTGGCGGACGAGCTGTTCACCCAGCGGGTGGCCGCCGTGGTGGTGCTGCACGAGGGCGCGGCCGTGGACGAAGCCGGGCTGCGGGCGCACGTCGCGGGCCTGCTCGCCCCGTTCAAGGTGCCCTCCCGGGTGCTGGTGCAGGCGGAGTTGGAGCTCAACGCGCTCGGCAAGCTGGTCCGGGCCGACTACAGCCGCCGGTACGCCACCCAGTTCGCCGAGCAGGCCGAGCAGGCGGCGGCCCTGGCCGTCGAAGCCGTACCCGCGCTGACAGCGCGGCCGCAGACGCCGGTGGAGGCCGCGATGGCCGGGCTCTGGGCCTTCGCGCTCGACCGGGACCGGTTCGGCGACGTCGACGAGGACTTCTTCACGGCGGGCGGCGAATCCCTCTCCGCGATGGCGCTGCTGAACGGGATCAAGGACGCCTTCGACGTGGACATCTCCCCGGCCGGACTGTTCGACGAACTGAACACCGTCGAACGGCTGGCGGGCGCGGTCACCGAGGCACTGGCGGGCGGGGCGCGGTGAGCGGGGCCGCCACCGGCGGCGCCGTCGCGGTCCCGACCGGGCCGGCCCCGGCCGGAGCCGTCACCCAGGTCTGGCACGGCGGGGCCGCCACCCCGCAGGCCGAACTCGACCTGCGGCGCACCGGGTTGCTCTCCGCCGCCGAACTCGACCGGGCCCGGCGGCTCACCCCTGAGGCCGCCCGGCTCTACCTGAGCTCGCACGTGGCGCTGCGCCGGATCCTGGCTGCCCGGCTCGACCGGGACCCGGCCGGGCTGCGGTTCGGCCGCCGGGCCTGCCCGCAGTGCGCCGACCCGGGCCACGGCGCCCCCGCACTCACCGGCCCAAACGCCGGAGCAAGCTTCAACCTGACTGCCTCGGGCGGCAGTTGGCTGCTGGCGGTGACCGGTCACGGCCCGCTCGGAGTGGATCTGGCGACCGCCGCCGGCCCCGACCCGGACCGGGCCGCACCGCTGACCCTGACCCCCCGGGAGCGCGAACAGCTGGCCCGGCTGACCGACCCGGCCGACCGTCGGGCGGCCGGCCTGCGGGCCTGGAGCCGGAAGGAGGCGGTGCTGAAGGCGGTCGGCGTCGGCCTGGCGGCCGACCTGCGCGCGATCGAGGTGGACCCGGAGCTGCCGGGCCCGGTGGTGGTCCGGTTCGGCGTCGGCGCCGGGCCGCGACGGTGGCTGGTGCAGGATCTGCCGGTCGGTCAGGGCCGGTACGCCGCGCTGGCCAGGCCGTTCCCCGCGACCGGCCGGGTCAGCCTGGTCGAGTACGCCGACCCGGCCCTGTCCCGACCGGCCGCCGCATGACCGCCCCGGGGCGGGGGCAGCACACGACGGAGCCGGGCCCAGGAGGACGACCCTCCCGGACCCGGCTCCAACCCTGCGTCAGACCGCGACCACCTGCCGGGCCCGCAGCCGCAGCACCAGCAGCCGGGCGACCACCTGGGCCAGTGCCATCAGCACCAGCGCGGCGGTCCACGCCTCGGCGCCGGTGATCTGCTGCTCCCGGCTGAAGTCCGCGATCTCGGCGCCGTAGCCGTGGTAGACCGCGTAGACGAAGACGGCCCGGACGAGCATGCCGACGATCCACAGCGCGGCCGCCAGCACCCCGGCCTTGGCGATCACCTCACCGGTGGAGCCCCGCTGCAGCCGGGTGCTCAGCGCGCAGCCCACGCCGATCACGGCACCGGCCGCCACCGTCACCAGGTCGAGCTGCACGTCGTTGCCCTGGGTCGGGATGCCCTTGAGGTAGTAGGCGGCGGCCGCCGCGACCAGCGCGAGCGGGATCAACAGGTTGAGGACGGTGAGCCTGGTGCCGCGGATCTGCGGGATGACCAGGAGGACGAGTGCGGCTGAGATGACGTAGTCGGTCGCAGTCATGATGCGGATTCTTCCTCAGTGAGACTGAACTGGCGTGGGGATTTGACACGTTGACCTAGATCGGGGCCGGATCGCGCTGCCAGGAGCCGGCCGAGTGGTGGTCCGCTCCCGGCCGCTCCCAGTCCACCGCCCGGTGGCCGCCCTGGCCGGGCGGCGCCCCGGCCCGGGCCGCCGCCGCGACGGCGGCCGCCCGCAACACCAGGACGGTGGCGGCGAGTTCGACCGGATCCGGCCGGCCGTGCAGCACCCGCAGGACCGGCCCCTCCGGCCCGCTCACAGCGGGGTGACCCCGTGCTTGCGGCGGGGCAGCGCCCGGTGCTTGGTCCGCAGCATCGCCAGCGCCCTGGCCAGCACGGCGCGGGAATCGGCCGGGTCGATCACGTCGTCCACCAGGCCGCGCTCCGCCGCGTAGTACGGGTGCATCAGCTCGGTCTGGTACTCCTTGATCTTCTGCGCCCGGGTCGCCTCCGGGTCCTCCGACCCGTTGATGTCCCGGCGGAAGATCACGTTGGCGGCACCCTCCGCGCCCATCACCGCGATCTCGTTGCTCGGCCAGGCGAAGGACAGGTCGGCGCCGATCGAGCGGGAATCCATCACGATGTACGCGCCGCCGTACGCCTTGCGCAGGATCAGCTGGATGCGCGGGACCGTCGCGTTGCAGTACGCGTACAGCAGCTTGGCGCCGTGCCGGATGATGCCGTCGTGCTCCTGGTCGACGCCGGGCAGGAAGCCCGGCACGTCCAGCATGGTCACCAGCGGGATGTTGAAGGCGTCGCAGTGCTGGACGAAGCGCGCGGCCTTCTCCGAGGCGTGGATGTCCAGCACCCCGGCCATCGCCAGCGGCTGATTGGCGATCAGGCCGACCACGTGCCCGCCGATCCTGGCCAGCGCGCAGACCACGTTGGGCGCCCAGGCCGCGTGCACCTCGAAGAACTCGCCGTCGTCCACCAGCTCCTCGAGCACCGCGCGCATGTCGTACGCCCGGGCGGGGTCGGCGGGCACCAGGTCGAACAGCGCCTCGCAGCGCCGGTCCGCCGGGTCGTCGGTCGGGCTGTACGGGGCCAGCTCGCGGTTGTTCTGCGGGAGCAGCGAGAGCAGGTAGCGGACCTCCTCCAGGCAGGTCTGCTCGTCGTCGTAGGCGAACGCGGCGACCCCGGAGACCTGCGAGTGCACGTCGGCGCCGCCGAGTTCGTCCATGCTGACCCGCTCGCCGGTGACGGCCTGCACCACGTCGGGGCCTGTGATGAACATCTGCGAGATGCCCCGCACCATGAAGACGTAGTCGGTCAGCGCGGGCGAGTACGCCGCGCCGCCCGCGCACGGCCCGAGGATGACGCTGATCTGCGGGATCACCCCGGAGGCCCGGACGTTGCGCTGGAAGATCCCGCCGTACCCGGCGAGCGCGGTGACGCCCTCCTGGATCCGCGCACCGGCGCCGTCGCTCAGGCTGACCAGTGGGGCGCCGGACGCCTCGGCCATGTCCATGATCTTGTGGATCTTCTGCGCGTGGGCCTCACCCAGTGCGCCGCCGAAGATCCGGAAGTCGTGGGCGTAGGAGAAGACCGTCCGGCCGTGCACGGTGCCCCAGCCGACGATCACACCGTCGGTGTGCGGCTTCTTCGCCTCCATCCCGAAGCCGACCGCGCGGTGCCGGCGCAGCGGCTCGAACTCCATGAACGAGCCTTCGTCGAAGAGGAGTTCCAGCCGCTCACGGGCCGTCAGCTTGCCTCGGCCGTGCTGCTGGGCGGTGGCCTGCGGGTTCGGCCCGGCCTCCACCTCGGCCCGCAGGCGGTGCAGTTCGCGGGTTCTGGAGCGCAGGTCGGCGATCGGTGGGCGCTCCGGGACCGGCGCCAGGGCCGGCTCCGGGATCAGGGCCGGGATCGGGGCCGGCGCGGCTGCGACGTCGGCTTCGACCGGACGCTCGTCGAGGATGGTCATGCTTCTGGTGCCTCCTCCGGATTTGCGGTCAGTGACGGTGGCGGTGCGTCAGCGGTCGGGCTTGCGTCCGTGCTGCTCTTGCCTCGCCGCACAGTCTGCGGACCGCCGCTATGCGGCACCTATGAACGACCGATAACCGGCAACGGCCGCCCACCCGCCCCCGGAGGAGGGCAGGTGGACGGCCGCCAACGCCAGAGCTCAGACCATCCCGCGCTGCATCGCCTCGCAGACCGCCGTGCTCTCCCGCACGCCGAGCCGCAGCGCCTGCCCGCAGTGCGCGATCCAGGCCGCCATGCCCTCGGCGGTGCCGCTCAGGTAGCCCTGCAGAGCCTGCTGGTAGGCCGCGGTGCCGAGTTCGGCGAGGCCGACCTCGGCGGGGCAGATCGCCTTCGGGTCAAGCCCCTCGGCGATCAGCACGATCCGCTGGGCGGCCCGGGCGATCACGCCGTTGTGCGAGGCGAACGGCCGCAGCGCGAGCAGCTCGCCGTGCACCACCGCGGCCACCACCAGGGCCGGGGCACCCACGCCGGGGGCGCGGTCGGCGCGGGCGGCCAGCAGCTGGGCCAGCTGGTCCAGCCGGGCGGCCGCCTCCTCGGCGGGCGGCGCGGGCGGCAGCGTGACGGCCACCGCCGGCGGCAGCTCGGACCCGACCCCCTCGGCCGTCGCCAGCTCGAGCGGGAACAGCTCGGGGGCGGGCTCGTCCGCCTTTCGCGGCCGGCCGGCGTCGGCCGCGCCGTCGCCCACCGCGAGCAGGTGCAGCCGGGCCAGCACCTGCATCGGCGAGTGCCGCCAGACGCTGAGCAGCTGCCCCGCCTCGGCGGAGATCCGCAGCGCGCCGCCGACCGTACGGGCTTCGGGGTCGGCGCCGAAGTCGGTCCGGCGGCGGACCTCCTCCAGCGGCCAGTCCGCGCCGTCCAGGGCGGCGGAGGCCCGGGCCCCGCGCAGGGCTGACTCCGAGGTCACCTCGGCGGCGCGGCGGCGCATCGCCCGGTGCCCGTACAGCCGGTCGACGGCCTTGCGCACCTCCGCGACGGCCTCGGGGACTCCGGGGAGCTCGGCCAGCGGGGCGAGGGGGTCTGTTCCAGTGGTCACCTACCCGAGGGTAATGAACACCTCCCCCAGGGCCCGACAGCAACCCCACCATCACCCGTTCGAGGCAATCCGACTTTCCCGCCCGCGCGGTGGGCCAAACCCCCGATAGCATGAGCGCTATCGGTGACGATAACGATTACCAAGAACTTCAGCCGCCCAGCGGCTGGGCCGAGAGCCGGAGTCTCAGATGAAGATCGCCTTCGTCGGCAAGGGCGGCAGCGGGAAGACCACGCTGTCCGCACTGTTCATCCGCCACCTCGCCGCAGCGGGCTGCCCGGTGATCGCCGTCGACGCGGACATCAACCAACACCTCGGCCCTGCCCTGGGCCTGACGGACGATCAGGCCGCCGCGCTGCCCTCGCTCGGCGCGCACCTGCCGGAGATCAAGGAGTACCTGCGCGGCAGCAATCCGCTGATCGGCTCCGCCGAGCAGATGATCAAGACCACGCCGCCCGGCCGGGGTTCGCGCCTGCTCCGGATCGTCGAGGAGAACCCGGTGTACGCCGCCTGCGCCCGGCCGATCGCGCTGGACGAGGGCTCGGTCCGGTTGCTGGCCACCGGCGCGTTCACCGAGCAGGACCTCGGGGTGGCCTGCTACCACTCCAAGGTCGGCGCGGTCGAGCTGCTGCTGAACCACCTGATCGACGGTCAGGACGAGTACCTGGTCACCGACATGACCGCCGGTTCGGATTCGTTCGCCTCCGGCCTCTTCACCCGCTTCGACCTGACCTTCCTGGTCGCCGAGCCGACCCGGAAGGGCGTCTCGGTCTACCGCCAGTACAAGGAGTACGCGCGGGACTTCGGCGTGAACCTGAAGGTGGTCGGCAACAAGGTGAACGGCGCCGACGACCTCGCCTTCCTCCGTCGCGAGGTCGGCGAGGACCTGCTCACCTGCTTCGGCCAGTCCGACTGGGTGCGCCGCCTGGAGCAGGGTGCCGAGCCGGAGTTGCGGACCCTGGAGCCCGCCAACCGGGCCGTGCTGGCCCGGCTCAGGGAGCAGGCGGAGCTGGCCTTCGCGGCCCGCGAGCCGGAGCGCTGGACCGGCCAGGCCGTCCACTTCCACCTGCGGAACGCGGAGAGCTGGGGCAACGCCAAGACCGGCATCGACCTGGCCACCCAGGTGGACGAGGGCTTCGTGCTCGGCGCCGGGCACCTGGACGCGGCCGGCGTCTGATCCACCGTCGGCCACGGGCCACGACGCGCTGGGCGACCCTGGGAGACCGGGGTCGCCCAGCGCGTTTCTGCATATCCCCCGATGGTTCGCCTACCCCCCGAAGGAGTGAATCCGAGCCTTCGCCCTACCGCTCGATTTTACGCTGTGCAAAGATCTCATTACTCTCGGTTTACCGAATCTTGATGGTCCCAGGGGTGGACGAGCCGACCCCGCCGTGCCTGCACCCCACGACCATCCCCCGCCACACCGTCGCGACCCACGACAGCCGATCCGATCCCCCGAAGCACCGCCCGGACCTGACTGCGTTCGTTCCCCCGGAAAGACGGGACACCATGACCCTCGACGTCTCCGCCGCACCCATCGCCTCCGACACCACCGACCACGCCCCGCCGGGCCGCCTCGGACGGCTGACCAGGGACTTGCCGGCCTCCCTGGTGGTCTTCCTGATCGCCGTCCCGTTCTCGCTCGGCATCGCACTCGCCACCGGCGCCCCGCTCACCTCCGGGCTGGTGGCCGCCGCCGTCGGCGGCATGGTCGCCGGAGCCCTCGGCGGCGCCCCGCTCCAGGTGACCGGCCCCTCCGCCGCGCTGACCGTGATCGTGGCCGGCCTGATCGCCCAGTTCGGCTGGCAGGTGACCTGCGCGGTCACGGTGGCCGCCGGGCTCCTGCAACTGCTGCTCGGCACCTTCCGGGTCGCCAGGTCCGCACTGGCCGTCTCCCCCGCCGTCGTGCACGGCATGCTGGCCGGGGTCGGCCTCACCATCGCCATCGCCCAACTCCACGTGGTGCTCGGCGGATCGCCGCAGAGCGCCGCACTCGCCAACCTGATCGCGCTGCCCGGCCAGCTCTCCGGGCCGCACCTGCCCGCGCTCGCGGTCGGCGGGCTGGCGATCGTGCTGCTGTTCGGCTGGCCCCGGCTCGGCCTGCTGCCCGGCCGGGCCGGCCGGATCGGCGCCGTCGCCGCCCGGGTGCCCGCCGCGCTGGTCGCGGTGGCGGCCGCCACCGGCCTCTCGATCGGCCTCGGCCTCACGCTGGCCCGGGTCGAGCTGCCCGGCTGGGAGCGGCACGACTTCGCCGCGCTCCCCTCGGCGGCCCAACTCGGCGCGCACTGGCCGCTGTTGCTGGCCGCTGTGCTGACGGTGACGGCGGTGGCCGGTGTGGAGTCGCTGCTCTCCGCCGTCGCGGTCGGCCGGATGGCGCCGGGCCCGATCGACCTGGACCGCGAGCTGCGCGGCCAGGGCATCGCCAATCTGCTCACCGGTCTGCTCGGCGGTCTGCCGGTGGCCGGCGGCGCCGTCCGCAGCACCGCCAACATCCGGGCGGGGGCCGCCAGTCGGTGGTCCGCCGTGCTGCACGGGGTCTGGGTGCTGGTGGCCGCCCTCGCGCTCGGCGGCGGCCTGCGGCAGATCCCGCTGGCCGCGCTCGGCGCGCTGGTGCTGGTGGTCGGCGTCCAGATGGTCAGCTTCGCGCACATCCGGCGGGTGCACCGGCACCGGGAGTTCCCGGTCTACCTGGCCACCGTGCTCGGCGTGGTGCTGCTCGGCGTCCCGCTCGGGGTGCTGCTCGGCGGCGGGGTCGCCGCCCTGCTGGCGCTGTACCGGCTGACCCGGGCCCATGTCGACGTGCTGGCCGAGCCGGACGGTTCCTGGACGGTCCGTACGCACGGCCCGCTGACCTTCGCCGTGGTGCCCCGGCTCAGCCGGGCGCTGGCCGGCATCCCGGCCGGCACCCGGGTGACGGTCAGTCATGACGGCTCGTTCCTGGACCACGCGGCCTACGAGCAGGTGCACACCTGGCGGGCCGGCCACCAGGCGGCCGGCGGCCGGGTCACCGTGCTGACCGAGCTCGACGAAGAGGTGCTGGACCCGGACGGCACCGTCCGGGCGGGCAGTTCGCCGGGCCCGCACCGCTGCCGGGCCTGGACGCCCTGGGGCGGCCACCACTGCATCGAGCCGGGCGCCGACGACCCGCACGGCCGCCTGCTGGACGGCGTCCGCGGCTTCCAGCAGCACACCGCCCACCTGGTCAGGCCCGAGCTGGCCCGGCTGGCCAGGGAGGGCCAGACGCCCTCCCAGCTCTTCCTCACCTGCGCCGACTCCCGGCTGGTGACCAGCATGATCACCAGCAGTGGCCCGGGCGACATGTTCACCGTCCGCAACGTCGGCAACCTGGTCCCGGCCCCGTACGAGCCCGGCGCGGCCGACGACTCGGTGGCGGCCGCCGTGCAGTACGCGGTCGAGGTGCTGGAGGTCCGCTCGATCACCGTCTGCGGCCACTCGGGCTGCGGCGCGATGAAGGCCCTGCTGGACGGCGTGCACCTGACCCCTGGCCCGCCCACCCCGCTCGGGCGCTGGCTGCGCAACGGCCGGGGCTCGCTGGCCCGGCTGCGCCGGGCCCCCGCGGAGTTCGCCGACCGGCCGGTGGTCAGCGAGGTGGAGCAGCTCTGCATCACCAACGTGGTCCAGCAGTTGGACCAGCTGCTCGCCCACCCGGCGGTGGAGCGCAGGGTCACGGCGGGCACCCTCCGGCTGGTCGGCATGTACTTCGACTTCGCCGACGCCCAGGCGTACGTGCTGGACCCGGTGCTGCGCCGCTTCGTCCCGGTCTCGGACCAGCGGCGGAGCCCGACCGAGCCGGGCCCCGCCGACACCCCGAGCCTGGCCGCCTGACCAGGCGTCAGCCCGTCAGCCCGGCTACGGACCCAGCAGGTTGGCCAGGTCGGCCGGGGTGACGTAGCCGGGCCAGCGGCCGTCGGTGAAGAGGTGCACGCCGGCGTCCCAGTAGCACTGGTCGACCAGCTGGGAGCAGATCATGTGCCTGCTGTCGGCGACGTACTTCCTGAGCAGTGGTCCGAGCGGGAGGTGGAAGCGGTGCGCGGCCAGCGCGAAGTAGTCGGCCACGCTGTACGGGGTGCCGACGTAGCCCCGGGCGGCCGCGACCACCGCCCGGCGCTGGTCGTCGGTCAAGGGGATCCGCCCGGTCGACCAGCGGGTCGGGCGGTTGTCGTAGACGGAGAGCGGTCGGAGCTCGGCCCCGCCGGGCTGGGCTTCGACCAGTTCGCCGTTCCCGACGTGGACGAAGGCGTGCTCGAAGTCGGTGAAGCCGTCGCCGTTGAGCCACTGGCCGATCCGGATCAGGCGGCCGCCGTGGCCGCCCATCCGGACCACGGCGAAGTCGCCGGGTTGGGGTTCGGTACGGGAGTCGGTGCTCGCGGGAAGTCCGGACATGCTGTCCCCCCACCAGGGCGGGTCGCGGTCGGCCCGGTGCCGGCCGGGGCTCCAGCCCTGCTGTCAGTGGAGTACCGACCGGACGGTCCGTCAAGGCTCGCCGCACCGCGTAAAGCGTCCCGACCCGGTCAAAGGTCTACACCAATTCCACGATGCCTCTTGTCAACAGGGCGGTTCGCCTGGTGAGCTGTGCGCTGGGACACACGGGACAATCCCTTCCGCACGGGATCTCCCGGCAGATTGAGACTCGATGAGGAGTGCGCGTTGAGCAACGAGAGCCTGGCCAACCTGCTCAAGGAGGAGCGCCGCTTCGCTCCCCCGGCGGAGCTGGCGGCCGACGCCAACGTCACCGCGGCCGCGTACGCGCAGGCCTCCGAGGACCGGCTCGGCTTTTGGGCCGAGCAGGCCCGCCGTCTCAGCTGGGCGGTCGAGCCCACCGAGACCCTGGACTGGTCGAACCCGCCGTTCGCCAAGTGGTTCGCCGACGGCAAGCTCAACGTGGCGTACAACTGCGTGGACCGGCACGTCGAGGCCGGCAACGGCGACCGGGTGGCGATCCACTTCGAGGGTGAGCCCGGCGACAGCCGCTCGATCACCTACGCCCAGCTCAAGGACGAGGTCTCGCAGGCCGCCAACGCGCTGCTGGAGCTCGGCGTCCGCAAGGGCGACCGGGTCGCGGTCTACCTGCCGATGATCGCCGAGGCGGTCGTGGCGATGCTCGCCTGCGCCCGGATCGGCGCCACCCACTCGGTGGTCTTCGGCGGCTTCTCGGCCGACGCCGTGGCCTCCCGGATCCAGGACGCCGACGCCAAGCTGGTGATCACCGCCGACGGCGGCTACCGCCGTGGCAAGCCGTCCGCGCTCAAGCCCGCCATCGACGAGGCGCTGACCAAGGTCGACGGCGTCGAGAAGGTGCTCGTCATCCGCCGCACCGGCGAGGACGTCGCCTGGACCGAGGGCCGGGACGTCTGGTGGCACGAGATCACCGCGCGCCAGTCCACCGAGCACACCCCCGAGGCGCACGAGGCCGAGCACCCGCTCTTCATCCTGTACACCTCCGGCACCACCGGTAAGCCCAAGGGCATCCTGCACACCTCCGGCGGCTACCTGACCCAGGCCGCCTACACCCACCACGCGGTCTTCGACCTCAAGCCGGAGACCGACGTCTACTGGTGCACCGCCGACATCGGCTGGGTCACCGGGCACTCGTACATCGTCTACGGGCCGCTCGCCAACGGCGCCACCCAGGTGATCTACGAGGGCACCCCGGACACCCCGCACCAGGGCCGGTTCTGGGAGATCGTGCAGAAGTACGGCGTCACCATCCTCTACACGGCGCCCACCGCGATCCGCACCTTCATGAAGTGGGGCGACGACATCCCGGCCAAGTTCGACCTCTCCAGCCTCCGGGTGCTGGGCAGCGTCGGCGAGCCGATCAACCCCGAGGCGTGGATCTGGTACCGCGAGCACATCGGCGGCAACAAGACCCCGATCGTGGACACCTGGTGGCAGACCGAGACCGGCGCGATGATGATCAGCCCGCTGCCGGGCGTCACCGAGACCAAGCCGGGCTCCGCCCAGCGCGCCCTGCCGGGCATCGCCGCCACCGTGGTGGACGACGAGGCCCGCGAGGTGCCGAACGGCTCCGGCGGCTACCTGGTGCTGACCGAGCCGTGGCCGTCCATGCTGCGCACCATCTGGGGCGACGACCAGCGCTACATCGACACCTACTGGTCCCGCTTCGAGGGCCGGTACTTCGCCGGTGACGGTGCCAAGAAGGACGAGGACGGCGACATCTGGCTGCTCGGCCGGGTGGACGACGTGATGCTGGTCTCCGGCCACAACATCTCCACCACCGAGGTCGAGTCCGCCCTGGTCGGCCACCCCGCCGTGGCCGAGTCGGCGGTGGTCGGCGCGACCGACGCCACCACCGGCCAGGCGATCGTCGCCTTCGTGATCCTGCGCGGCACCGCGACCGAGACCGAGGAGCTGGTCGCCGAGCTGCGCAACCACGTCGGGAAGACGCTCGGCCCGATCGCCAAGCCGAAGCAGATCAAGGTGGTCAGCGAGCTGCCGAAGACCCGCTCCGGCAAGATCATGCGCCGCCTGCTGCGCGACATCGCCGAGGGCCGCGAGGTCGGTGACACCACCACCCTGGCCGACTCCTCGGTGATGAACCTGATCCAGTCCCAGCTGCCCGGCGGCGCCGACCACAGCTGACCGGTCGTCAGTACCAGCGCTGCGGCGGGGGCCGTCACCGGCCCCCGCCGCGGTGTCACGCCAAGACTCAGCCCGCCAGCCGCCGCAGCGTCGCGTACGCGGTCTGGGTGAACCGGCGGCGCAGCCCCGGCAGCGTGCTGGCCATCGCCACCAGCCCCACCTGGGCCACCGGGTTGAACCCGGCGAACACCGCCGAGGCCGCCCCGCCGTCCCGGCCCCCCGAAGCCTCGGCCGTCGCACCACGGCCCCGCAGCGAGCCCGTCGACCCCGTGTGGAAGAGCAACTCGCCCTCCTCCACCGACCGCTGGTTCCAGGTCAGGGCGATCCGCGCACCGGAGCGGCGCCGCTCGACCCGGGGCAGCCGGACCTCCCGCAGCGCCGCCTTCAGCGCGGCGGCCGTGCCGCCCCGGTCCGTGATCGGCACCGCGTCCACCGCCAGGTGTGCCTGCAGGTAGCGCAGCATGTCGTCCGCCGTCGAGCTGAGCGCGGCCGCGCCCGGCAGGGCCGGCAGCCGGAAGGACGGCACCCGGCGGCCCCGGCGGTAGCCATGCGGCCCGCAGGAGGTGTCGATCAGCCCGAGCGGGCCGCAGATCCGGCTGGCCAGCAGCTCCTCGTAACGGACCCCGGCCGCGCTCTCCAGCGCCAGCCCGAGCAGCCCGCAGCCGAGGCTGGAGTAGCGGACCTGCGCCCCCGGCATGCCCCGGACCGGCGTCCGCGGCAGCGCCCGGAGCAGGTGCGGCCGACTGAAGGTGGCGTACGGGGCGGTGAACCAGCGCGGCAGCGCCGAGGGGAGCAGGCCGACCGGCAGCCGGGGCAGGCCCGAGGTGTGGGTGGCCAGGTGCAGCAGGGTGATCGGCCGCTCCTGCGGATAGCCGGGCAGCACCTCGGCGGGCAGGTAGCGGTCGATCGGGTCCTCGTACCTGACCTCGCCCCTGGCCACCATCTCGGCGAGCAGCAGCCCGGTGAAGGTCTTGGTGACCGAGCCGAGCGCGAAGCGGGTGTCGGCGCGCACCGGCCGGGCACCGGAGCGGTCGGCGTAGCCCCGGCAGACCACC
This sequence comes from Kitasatospora gansuensis, assembly GCF_014203705.1. NCBI lineage: Bacteria > Bacillati > Actinomycetota > Actinomycetes > Kitasatosporales > Streptomycetaceae > Kitasatospora > Kitasatospora gansuensis. The sequence goes on along the minus strand of NZ_JACHJR010000001.1, from coordinate 4,290,180 downwards.
GTCCGCTCGTTCCCCCGGATGACGGCGACCGCGACGCCGCCGGTCGGCGAGACCCCGCTGAACAGGGGCCGGATCAGCTGGGCCAGCTCCGGGGAGAGGGCGGGCAGCGGTGAGGGGGGCCGGTCGGTTATCTGACTGGACATCAGGAGCTCCGGGATCGGGCGGGACCGCCCGGTCCGGACGGCATATGCCCGACGGTAGGAAGCTCGCCGACCGGCCGCACCGCACGGCACCCGTTCGAGGGAGCGCACGAGAGGGCGCGCGCCGGGCGGAGGCGCGGGTTCCCGAGCGAAAGTCAGCTCTCTTCATAAAATAGGCAAACCGGACACCGCCTCAGGGTTGCCGCGCCCGCCCGCCAGAGACCACCCGTTAGCCAGAGACCACCCGTTAGACTGTCAAAAACACAACAAGATTTCTGAGGCGCGCCGGGAAGACTGGTCGGCACCGCACCACCGGTGTATCCGTTTGCCGCTCCCCGCCCTGGAGGTCTCCCGTCGTGGCCACGCCGCCGCCCACCCCGACCCGCCGTCAGTTCCTCGGACGGCTCTCGCTGCCCGAGCGGACGTACCTCGCCGACGCGCTGCGCACCGAGACCGTGGGCGGCATCCTGCTCCTGCTGGCCGCCGCCGCCGCACTCCTCTGGGCGAACCTCTGGCCCGGCTCGTACGACTCCGTCCGCGAGTGGACCATCGGCCCGTCCGCGCCGCTGCACCTCGACCTCAGCCTGGACGCCTGGGCCAAGGACGGGCTGCTGGCCATCTTCTTCTTCGTGGCCGGGATCGAGCTCAAGCGCGAGTTCGTCGCCGGTGAGCTGCGCAACCCGAGGGCCGCGATGCTGCCGGTGGTGGCGGCGGTCTGCGGCGTAGCGCTGCCCGCGATCGTCTACACGCTGGCCAACGCCGGACCCGGCGGCCACCCGACCGGCTGGGCCATCCCGACCGCGACCGACATCGCCTTCGCGCTCGGCGTGCTGGCCGTGGTGGGCAGTCACCTGCCGTCCGCGCTGCGGGCGTTCCTGCTCACGCTGGCCGTGGTGGACGACCTGATCGCGATCCTGATCATCGCGGTGTTCTACAGCTCGGGCATCAAGTTCTGGGCGCTCGGGCTGTCGCTGGCCGGTCTGGTGCTGTTCTGGTTCCTGCACCGGCACGGGGTCCGCGGCTGGTACCTGTACGTGCCGCTGGCCTTCCTGATCTGGGCGCTGATGCACGAGAGCGGGGTGCACGCCACGGTCTCCGGCGTCGCGATGGGCCTGATCCTGCGCTGCCACAAGGTCGGCGACGAGAAGGTCTCCCCCGGCGAACACATCGAGCACCTGGTCCGGCCGCTGTCGGCGGGCTTCGCGGTGCCGGTCTTCGCCCTGTTCGCGGCCGGGGTGGCGATCACCGGCCCGGCGCTCGGCGAGGTGTTCACCCAGGCCACCCCGCTCGGCATCGTGCTCGGCCTGCTGGTCGGCAAGACGGTCGGCATCTTCTGCGGCACCTGGCTGGCCGCCAGATTCACCCGGGCCGAGCTCAACCCGCAGCTCAAATGGGCCGACCTGTTCGCGGTCGCGACCCTGGCCGGCATCGGCTTCACCGTCTCGCTGCTGATCAGCGACCTGGCCTTCCCGGACGACCCGGAGCTGGCCGACCGGGCCAAGGCCGCCGTACTGGTCGGCTCGCTGCTCTGCGCGCTGGTCGCCACCGTGCTGCTCAAGCTGCGCAACCGGCACTACCAGCAGCTGGTGGACGAGGAGAACCTCGACTCGGACGGCGACGGCATCCCGGACGTCTACCAGCAGACCGCGCTCTGACCTGAAACCATCCCTGAGGGCCCGTCAGGTGACACGCCGTCGCCCGAGGGGCGCCCCGGAGTGGTGCCGGACTGGCCGGTCGGGGCATGATTCAGAGCTGTCGGCAACAAATCCCGCCACCGCAACTGCCCGGCCTCGTGAAGGAGAACCGCTGATGCCCGCAGGAACCGCAGAACCGACCAGCGACGGCCGGGCGCCCTACGAGGGCGAGCGTTCGGTGGGGCAGCTGTTCGCGGCGGCCACCGCCGACCTGTCCGCCCTGGTGCACGACGAGATCGCGCTCGCCAAGGCGGAGATCCGACAGGACGTCAAGCGCGGGGTCTCCGGCGGCGTCTCGCTGGCCGTGGCCGGCGTGGTCGCGCTGGCCTCGGTGCCGATGCTGAGCTTCGCCGCCGCGTACGGTCTGCAGGCGCTCGGGCTGACCCTCGGCTGGTCCTTCCTGATCGTGGCCGGCGCCTACCTGCTGCTGGCCGCGCTGCTCGGGCTGCTGGCGCTGCGCTCGTTCAAGAAGATCGAGAAGCCGCACCGCACCATCGAGGGCGCGCAGAAGACCAAGGACGTGCTGAAGAACGCCCGGCCGCGGCCGGCCACCCAGGAGGAGATCGACCGGGGCCTGGGCCGCCGCCCCTGACGGCGCAACGGGCCCGCGTCACACAGCATTCACACCACCGGTGAGTGCCGGAGACGCGTTCGGCGACCGGGTGTGACAGGCTCTCGGTATGCCGCTGGACCAGATGCCCACGCCCTCCCGGGCCAGTACCCCGAGGACCGAGATCACCGAGACCCCGTGGGAGCTCCGCTCGGCCGGACCATGGACCCACCGCGACCTGGCGGCGAACGGCGCCCGGTTCCACATCGCCGAAGCCGGTGAGGGCCCGTTGGTGCTGCTGGTGCACGGCTGGCCCGAGTACTGGTGGGCCTGGCGGCACCAGCTGACCGCGCTGGCCGAGGCCGGCTACCGGGCGGTGGCGCTGGACCTGCGCGGCGTCGGCGGCAGCGACCGGACCCCGCGCGGCTACGACCCGAGCAACCTGGCGCTGGACATCACCGGCGTGATCCGCTCGCTCGGCGAGCGGCAGGCGCACCTGGTGGGGCACGCCCTGGGCGGTTCGCTGGCCTGGGTGGCGGCCGTGATGCGGCCCTCGGTGATCCGCAGCCTGACCGTGGTCTCGGCGGCCCACCCCCGGCAGCTGCGCCGCGCCCTGCTGACGGACCGTCGGCAGATGGCCGCCTTCGACCACGTGCTGAACTTCCAGCGCCCCTGGGTGCCGGAGCGCCGCCTGGTCGCGGACGACGCGGCCCTGGTCGGCCGCTACCTGACCGAGTGGACCGGGCCGAACCAGCCGGACGCCGAGGCGCTGCACGCGTACCGGCAGGCGGTGCAGATCCCGAGCACCGCGCACTGCTCGATCGAGCCGTACCGCTGGCTGCTGCGCTCGATGGCGCGGCCGGACGGCATCCAGTTCGCCCGCCGGATGAAGAAGCCGATCAGCGCGCCGACCCTGCACATCCAGGGGGCGGCCGATCCGGTGCTGCTCGCGCACACCGCGCTGGGCGCGGGCGAGTTCGTCGAGGCGCCGTACCGCTGGCGGCTGCTGCCCGGGGTCGGGCACTTCCCGCACGAGGAGGCACCGGCTGAGTTCTCGGCGGAGCTGATCGAGTGGGTCGGGGAGCACCAGGGCTGAGCACCAGGACCGGGCGGCCGACGGTGGCCTGGGCCACCGGACTTGACGCATGTTCATATGACAACTGCATAGGACAGTCGGGTCATCCGGCCACGGTTACTCCGCCCGACAGGCGGGCATCCCTCCGGTATGACCTGGATGCCCGACCGCGAAGCTGCCACGCGCCGACGACGCCGCACCAGCAGCTCGCAGCAGCCGCCGTACCCCGAACCACTGGCCGACCCGCACGCGTACGAGACCTACGGCCGGATCGGCCGGCAGCGCGCGGCAGAGGCGCATCCGATGGGCATCCCGCGCATCCTCCGGCGGCGCGCCCGCTGGGTGGGGGCGCGCCTCCGTCGGGAGGAGTGAGCCGCCGTCAGGTCAGCACGGTCGGCGAGACCGCCGTGAACCACAGCAGCACGAAGGTCGCCACCGACATGATCGGCACCAGCACCTTGGTCTCCACCGAGTTGCCGGTGCGCTTGATCAGCACCACCTCGTAGCGCTCCTTGTGCGGCCAGAGCAGCGGCGCGCCCTTCTTCGTCAGGCAGTCGCCCAGCAGGTGTGCCAGGGTGCCCAGCGCGACCGCGTACGGCAGCCAGCCGGGCGCGTTGGGCATCCAGTTGTTCATCCCCGCCGTGCCGAGCACCGACAGGCCGATGATGGTGATCCACATCGTCGGCCCGTCGCCCGGCGGGTGCAGCCGCAGCGCCCGGATCGCCAGCGCGATCAGGAAGAACGTCATCGCCAGGGTGAAGTTGCGGCCCAGGAAGCTGACGCCCGCCCAGGTGCCGCCGCCCATCAGCGCGACGAACAGCAGCGAGTGGGTGGCCTTCCGGTGCCCGCCGGAGGCCCAGGCGACGAAGCGGCAGAGCACCTTGGAGATCGGGCCGAGGAAGTTGGCGATCGTCCCGTCGTGGTGGTCCAGGTCGGGCAACAGGGCCGCCCCGGCCGCCAGGATGGTGCCCATCATGACGTCGGCGGGCGCCAGGTGGACGTCGAACATCATCGGCGCCAGGAACGGCGCGGTGCCCGCGTACAGCATCGCTCCGCTCACCGCGTGCGAGTGACCCATCATGACCGGCCGTCCTCCAATGCCCCGTACCGCTTCTGACCTGCCGTCGGACCCCGTGCGCCGCACGGCGGTTGAGCCGAACGGGTGAGCCCGGGGCGACGCTACCAGCCGGGGCCCGCCGGGCGCGGCAGGCCGGCAGGCTGACGGCGGGTCAGAGTGTGCGGGTCCACGGGCTGACAGTGGTTCAGAGCGCGCAGCCCTCGGTGTCCACCCGCGTGGAAGCGCCCGCGCCGGCCTGCGCCTCGCCGCGCACCTCGGCGGCGGTCAGCACGTAGCCGGTGTCCGAGCTGTCCAGCGACTTGGCGAAGACCATCCCGTACACCCGGCCGTCCGGGGTGAGCAGCGGGCCGCCGCTGTTGCCCTGGCGGACCAGCGAACGCACCGAGTAGACGTCCCTGACCACCTGGCCGCGGTGGTAGATGTCCGAGCCGTAGGCCTGGATCCGGCCGCGGATGCGGGCGGGCTGGACGTTGAACGCGCCGTTCTCCGGGAAGCCCGCGACGATCGCGCTGTCGTTGGTCTTGGCCTCATCGGCGAAGACCAGCGCGGGGGCGTTCAGCTTCGGCACGTCCAGCACCGCGATGTCGCGCTGCCAGTCGTAGCGGACCACGGTGGCGTCGTAGAGCTGGCCGGTGCCACCGATCTGCACGGTCGGCTCGTCCACGCCGCCGACCACGTGGGCGTTGGTCATCACACGGTGCGGGGCGAACACGAAGCCGGTGCCCTCCAGGGTCTTGCCGCAGGCGGTGGCGGTGCCGACCACCTTGACCAGGCTCTGCCGGGCCTTCGCCACCACCGGGCTGTTGGCCAGCGTCGGGTCGGGCGGGCTGACCTCGGTGATCGACTCCTGCTCGAAGGGGTTGAAGACCTGGGGAAAACCGTTCCTGGCCAGGGCCTTGGTGAAGTCGGAGAACCAGTTCTGCGCGTCCGCCGGCAGGACGGACTTCACCCCGCCGAGCACCTGCGAGTTGCGGACCTGCTTGGAGACCGTCGGCATCGAGGTGCCGGCCAGCGCCGAACCGATCAGCCAGGCCACCAGCAGCATCGAGATCATGTTGACCACCGAGCCGCCGATCCCGTCCAGCACCCGGGTCGGGCGCCGGTCGATGTGACCACGCAGTTTCCAGCCGAAGTGGGTGGTCACCGCCTGGCCGATGGCGGCCAGCACGATCACCACCACGACCGCGACCACCGAGGCCACCGTGCCGGGGTCGAGGTGGCGCAGCAGCAGCGGGAGCAGCTGGACGGCGATCAGGCCGCCGCCCAGGAACCCCAGCACCGACAGCACGCCGACCACGAAGCCCTGCCGGTAGCCGGTCACGGCGAAGCCCAGCGCGGCGACGATCAGCAGTAGATCCAGGACATTCACCCGGCTACCCTCCCACGGGCCGACGCCCGAACGGCGGTACGCCCGGCGACGTCACGCAAACCCCCCACGCCGCACCCGCCCCTACAGGCTGAGCGTCCGTGAGCTGTCCCAGTCCCGTTCCAGGCCGCTGTAGTGCAGCACCCGGTCGATCACGCCCGCCGTGAAACCCCACACCAGCCGCCCCGCCACCTGGAACGCCGGGCCGACGTGGCCGGACGGGTGCCGCAGCCTGGCCCGGTTCGCCGGATCGGTCAGCTCGGTCAGCGGCACCCGGAACACCGCGCCGGTCTCGGCCGGGTCGACCGGCGCGACCGGCGTCTCCCGGCGCCACCAGCCCAGCACCGGCGTCACCACGAAGTCGCTGACCGGGATGTACAGCGCGGGCAGGGTGGCGAACACCTGCACCCCGGACGGGTCGAGCCCGGTCTCCTCCTCCGCCTCGCGCAGCGCGGCGGCCACCGGACCGACGCTCGCCGGGTCGCCGTCCGCCGGGTCCAGCGCACCGCCCGGGAAGGACGGCTGGCCGCCGTGCGAGCGCAGCGCCCTGGCCCGCTCGATCAGCAGCAGGTCCGGGCCCGAGGGACCGTCACCGAACAGCACCAGCACGGCCGACGCCCGGCCCCCCTGGGCCGGCGGCAGGAACCGGCTGAGCTGCTCGGGCCGCACGGTCTCGGCCGCCTCCCGCACCGGCAGCAGCCACTGCGGCAGCCCGTCCCGCTCGATCAGTTCCGCCAGCCCCGTCACTCGGACACCTCCACGGTCACCGTCCCGGCCGGTCGCGCGGGCTCCCCCGGGTAGTCGGCCGGCGGCTTGAGCCGTTGGCCCGGCTGGCCACCCTTCTCGTACTTCAGCAGCTTCGCGGCCTTCTCGGGGTCGGTTTCACCGACTCCGTACGAGGGGCAGAGCGCACTGATCGGGCAGGCCCCACAGGCCGGGCGGCGGGCGTGGCAGATCCGGCGGCCGTGGAACACCACCCGGTGCGACAGCATCGTCCACTCGGACTTCGGGAAGATCTCCGCCACCGTCGCCTCGACCTTGACCGGGTCCTCGTCCGCGGTCCACCCGAACCGCCGGGCCAGCCGCCCGAAGTGGGTGTCCACGGTGATCCCGGGCACCCCGAAGACGTTGCCGAGCACCACGTTGGCGGTCTTCCGGCCGACCCCCGGCAGCGTCACCAGGTCGGCCAGCCGGCCCGGCACCTCACCGCCGAAGTTGTCCCGGAGCGCGATCGACAGCCCGATCAGCGACCTCGCCTTGGCCCGGAAGAAGCCGGTCGGCCGGATGATCTCCTCCAGCTCCTCCGGCACCGCCGCCGCCATGTCCTCCGGTGTCGGGTACTTCGCGAACAGCGCCGGCGTGGTCTGGTTCACCCGCAGGTCGGTGGTCTGCGCCGACAGCACCGTCGCCACCAGCAGCTCGAACGGGTTCTCGAAGTCCAGCTCCGGGTGCGCGTACGGATAGACCTCCGCCAACTCCCGGTTGATCTTCCGCGCCCGCCGCACCATCGCCAGGTGCGACTCCGGCTTCCGCGCCTTCACGGGCGACTTGACCTTGCTCTCTGCCATGCACGAAGGCTACGTCGCGCGGCCGACCTCGCGGACCCGATTCCACCGGCGGTGCGGGACGCCGCCGCGCCCCGGCCGCCGACGAACCGTCAGGCCGCCCGAACCGATCAGGATTCGAGAAGCGGCGGCGCCCGGGCCGCGACTAGCTTGAGATCCATGGACATCACCATTCACACCACCTTCCTCCCGCACAGCGACCCCGACGCCTCGGTGGCGTTCTACCGGGACGCGCTCGGCTTCGAGGTCCGCAGCGACGTCGGCCAGGGCAAGATGCGCTGGATCACCGTCGGCCCGGCCGGGCAGCCCGGCACCTCGATCCTGCTGGCGCCGCCGGCCGTCGACCCGGGGATCACCGAGGACGAGCGGCGGACCATCACCGAGATGATGGCCAAGGGCACCTACGGCTGGATCCTGCTGGCCACCCCCGACCTCGACGGCGTCTTCGCGAAGCTGGTGGCGGGCGACGCCGAGGTGGTGCAGGAGCCGACCGAGCAGCCGTACGGCATCCGGGACTGCGCCGTCCGCGATCCCGCCGGGAACCTGGTCCGCTTCCAGGAGCTCCGGTAGCCGTTCCGGTCATCGAGGAGGGGGAACTCCCATGTGCCATCCCGCCTGGGCCCGCGCCCGGATCGCGGCGCAACGCCTGAACGACTTCGCCCGGCTGCGCCGCGTCCGGGACCGGATCGACCGCGAGCACACCCAACCGCTGGACGTCCTGGCACTGGCCCGCGACGCGGACCTGGCCGCCGGGGACCTCAGCCGCCAGTTCCGCCTGGCCTACGGAGCCTCGCCGTACGCCTATCTGACGGCCCGTCGGGCCGAGCGTGCCAGAACGCTGCTGCACCACCGCGAGGCGCCTCCGGCTCGCGCCGTCTCCGTCCCCTGATCCGTCCCACGCCCCGCCCGAGAGGAATCCCGCGATGAACGACACCAAGAGCACCTTCGACGGCTTCACCGCCGAGGAACGCGACGCGATGAAGGAGCACGCCAAGGACCTGAAGGCGGCCGCCCGCCGCGGCCCGCGCTCGGCGAAGGCGGCCAAGGCGGACGGCGAGAGCGACGTGCTCGCGAAGATCGCCGAGATGCCGGACGCGGACCGCGTCCTCGCCGAGAAGCTGCACGCCATCGTCGGCGCCGCCGCCCCGAACCTCGCGCCGAAGCTCTGGTACGGGATGCCCGCGTACGCCAGGGACGGCAAGGTGGTCTGCTTCTTCCAGAGCGCGCAGAAGTCCAAGTCGCGGTACGCCACACTCGGCTTCAGCGACCAGGCCCACCTGGACAAGGGCACCCTGTGGCCGACCAGCTACGCCCTGACCGACCTCGGCCCCGCCAACGAGGCCCTGATCGCCGATCTGATCAAGAGGGCGGCGGGCTGACGCACCCTCACTCACCCGTTCGGCGGGCCGGAGTCGCAGCTCCCGCCGCCTGCCGCAAGGGTGTTGCCAGGGCGTACGCCGAGGCGGCCTGCCCGGACCATCCGAGAGGGGCAGGCGCATGGGCGAGGCGATCGGTTCGATGCTGTCCTCGGCGGTCGGCATCGCGATCAGCCCGCTGCCGTTGATCGCGGTGATCCTGATGCTGGCGACGCCGCGCGGCCGGGCCAACGGGATCGCGTTCGCGGCCGGCTGGCTGGGTGCCCTGGCGGCGGTGGTCGCGGCCGTGGTGGTGCTCGGCAGCGGGCTGACCACCAGCGGGGAGAAGCCGACCTGGGCCTACTGGCTCAAGCTCGCCCTGGGGGCGCTGTTCGTCCTGCTGGCCGGCAAGCAGTGGCGCGGACGGCCGCGCGAGGGGCACGTGTCCGCGCCGCCGAAGTGGATGCAGGCCGTGGACCGCTTCACCCCGGCCGAGTCGGCCGGGCTGGCGGCCGCCCTGGTCGCCGCCAACCCGAAGAACCTGGTGCTGGCGGTCGGCGGCGCGGTATCGATCGCCACCAGCTCCGCGGGTACGGGCGGCAAGACCGTCGCCGCCGTGCTGATGGTGCTGATCGGCTCGCTCTGCACGCTGCTGCCGCTCGGCGTGCACCTGGTCGGCGGCGAGCGCTCGACCCACGTGCTGGCCGAGTGGAAGGCCTGGATGGCGGTCCACAACGGCGCGATCATGGCGGCCGTGCTCGCCGTCCTCGGCGCCAAGTACGTCGGCGACGCGGTCACCGGCCTCTGGTGATCCGGGAGCTGCTACGTTCCCCTCGTAACGGGCCGGACCAGGGGGCGGGTGCGATGACCAGCAGTGCAGCGATCGAACCGACGGAGCGTGAAGCTCCGCTGGAGCGTCAACTGGAGGAGTTCCGGCGCGAGTTGACCGGGTACTGCTACCGGATGCTCGGCTCCGCCTTCGAGGCCGAGGACGCGGTGCAGGAGACCATGATCCGCGCCTGGCGCGGCCACCGGGGCTTCGAGGGCCGGGCGGCCCTGCGGTCCTGGGTGTACCGGATCGCCACCAACGTCTGCATGGACGCGCTGAACGGACGGCAGCGCCGGGCCCGGCCGATGGACCTCACCAGCTCGGCCACGGTGTCCACCGCGAGCGGCACCCAACTGCCCGAGGTGACCTGGATCGGCCCGGTCCCGGACACCCTGCTCACCGCCGACCCGGCGGAGCTGACCACCCGTCGCGAGTCGGTACGGCTGGCGTTCGTCGCGGCCCTGCAGCGGCTCGCCCCCAAGCAGCGCGCGGTGCTGATCCTCCGTGAGGTGCTGGCCTGGTCCGCCGCCGAGGTGGCCGAACTGCTCGGCGTCACCGTGGCCTCCGTCAACAGCGCGCTCCAGCGGGCCCGTTCGACCATGGCGGCGCAGGAGCCGGTGGTCACCGACCCGCTCCGGCCGCTGGACCAGGACCAGGAACGCCTACTGGAGCGCTATCTCCGGGCCTTCGAGAGCTACGACCTGGACACCCTGGCCGGTCTGCTGCACGAGGACGCCGTGCTCTCGATGCCGCCGTACGAGATGTGGCTGCGCGGGAAGGGCGAGATCCGCGACTGGCTGCTCGGCCCGGGCTGCGGCTGCCGGGGCTCGCGGCTGCTGCCGACCGTCGCCAACGGGGCACCCGCGTTCGGCCAGTACCGGCCGAGCCCGGACGGCGGGCACGCGCCATGGGCGCTGCAGGTGCTGGAGATCTCGGCGGGCCGGGTGGTCGGGCTCAACTCGTTCCTGGACACCGAGCAGCTGTTCCCACTGTTCGGCCTGCCCGCCCGACTCGACGGGTGAACCCCCGGCGCCCGGGTCAGCCCAGGGTGCCGACCACCGGGTTGAGTGGCGAGGCGGCCGGACCGCCCGGCGCGACACCGGGCAGGAAGTCGGTCCAGCGGCCGCTCATCGCGGTCGGGCGGGCCACCACCCGGGTGCCGTCGGCGTAGTAGGTGGCGGAGAGCACCCGGCGCGGGGTGTCGGTGCGGTTCGGCCCGGCGGTGTGGAAGCAGTCGGCGGCGTGGAACGAGACCTCGCCGGCCCGGTACGGCGCGGGGACGGGAGTGATCCCGTCGGCCCGCAGGGTGGCGGCGACGAACCCGTCGTACCCCTGCTCGGCGACCGCCGGGGTGGCCGCCAGCACCGGCGGCACGGCCGTCCGGTCCAGGCAGGCCAGCGGCCCCATCGCGGTCGGCACGTCGTGCAGCGGGATCCAACTGGTGCACACGGCCGGGGAGTCGAGCGGGTAGTGGTCGGCGTCCCGGTGCCAGGGCGTCCGTCCGCAGCCGGGCTCCTTGGAGAGCACGTTGTCGTGGTAGAGCCGCACCCGGCCGGCGCCGAGCAGGCGGGCCGCGAGGTCGCCGAGCCGGCGGGAGAGCGCGACGCTGCGCAGCAGCGGGTCGGTCAGCCAGAGCTGCTCCAGCGCCAGGAAGCGTCCCGGGTTGGCCAACCCGTGGGCCTCGCCGAGGAGTTGACCGGCCCGCTCGGCGAGCGCGGCCAGCACGGCGGGCGGGATCACCCCGGGCAGCCGGACGTGCCCTCGGCGGCGGAACCGCTCGACCGCCCGGTCCGGCAGGAGGTACGGCTGGTCGAGCGCACCCGCGACCTCGCCCGGGGTGGCGGGCCGCACCGGCGGTCCGCCGGGTGAAGCGATGGAACTCACCGCCCCCAAGGGGGCGTTGACGGCCAGGGACATGTACCAGTCCCACCACTCCTGGTCGTCGCCCGCCCATTCCGGCTCGGTCGCTCGTTCCGTACGTGCGTTCATGGCCATCGCCCCAGCCGGTCATGTCCGTGTCATGAGTGTTCGTCAGCCTACTTTGCCGAGATCACTTCGGGCGAGACCCCCCGGCGGCCGGTTCCGAGCAGCCGGCACGAGGCCCGGCCGGAACCTGCCGGCCGGGCCTGGTGCGAACCGGATGTCAGACCCGCGCGGTCTCCCGCACCTCCGCGGCCACCCGCTGAGGGTGGGTCAGCTGGTGCACTCCGGCGGCGACGGCGCCGCCGACCAGCGGGGCCAGCAGGAACAGCCAGACCTGGGAGAGCGCCGCCCCGCCCGCGAAGATCGCGGGCCCGAGCGAGCGGGCCGGGTTGACCGAGGTGCCGGTCAGCGGGATGCCGACCAGGTGCACCACCGCCAGCGCCATCCCGATCGGCAGGCCGTCGAAGCCCGTGACGGCCAAGCGGTGGGTGACCGAGAGGACCACGTAGACCAGCAGGAAGGTCAGCAGCACCTCGGTCAGGAAGGCGCCGAACAGGTTGATGTGCGCCTCGGACCGGTCGCCCCAGCCGTTGCTGCCGAGCTTGCCGCTGGTCTGCAGCCCGGGGACCTGCTTGGCCAGCAGCAGCACCAGCGCCGCACCGACGATCCCGCCGAGGAACTGCGCGACCCAGTACGAGACCGCCGTCCGGCCGTCGATCCGGCGCGCCAGCAGGAAGCCGAGCGTGACCGCCGGATTGACGTGGCAACCGGAGATCGGACCGAGCGCGTACGCCAGGGCGAGCAGCACGAAGCCGAACGCCAACGCGATCCCCAGGGTGCCGATCCACTGACCGGCCACCACCGCCGCACCGACCGCGAAGAGCACCAGTAGCAGCGTGCCGAGGAATTCACTGATCACCGCGCGCTTTTCCATCTGTCCGTCCCTCCTGGAATGCCGAATGGATCAACCCCTTCCACCCTTCCGGCGGAGCCGGACCTCCGCACGGCGAACCGGCACCCCGTCCCCGGCATCCGTTCGGCCCAACGGCGCCGACACCGGGCGACGGGAGGATCGGAACGGGTACTGCAAACGGGTGATCGAGCGCCCACTACGGCATCCGGGGAGCACTGATGAGTACAAATGGCCCCGTACCGTACTCCCCGCCCGCCCCCCTCCTCATATGATCGGAGCGACATGCGTCATCCTTGGTGAGGCAAGTCATGACCGGAAGCACCACCCACCACCAGCAGGAGGAAGCACGTGGACGACGTTCTGCGGCGTGCCGCGCTGTTCGCGGCTCTCGATGACGAGCAGGCCGGCGAGCTGCGTGCCTCCATGACCGAGGTGACGCTGGCCCGTGGCGAGTCGCTCTTCCACGAGGGTGACCCGGGCGACCGGCTGTACGTCGTGGCCGAGGGCAAGGTCAAGCTGCACCGCGCCTCCCCGGACGGCCGGGAGAACATGCTCGCCGTGCTCGGCCCCAGCGAGATGATCGGCGAGCTCTCGCTGTTCGACCCGGGCCCGCGCACCGCCACCGCCAGCGCGCTGACCGAGGTCAAGCTGCTCGGCCTCGGCCACGGCGACCTGCAGCCCTGGCTGCACGCCCGCCCCGAGGTCTCGATCGCGCTGCTCCGGGCGATCGCCCGCCGGCTGCGCCGGACCAACGACGTGATGTCCGACCTGGTCTTCTCCGACGTGCCGGGTCGGGTGGCCAAGGCCCTGCTGGACCTGTCCCGCCGGTTCGGCGTGCAGTCCGACGAGGGCATCCACGTCGCGCACGACCTCACCCAGGAGGAGCTGGCCCAGCTGGTGGGCGCCTCCCGCGAGACGGTCAACAAGGCGCTGGCCGACTTCGCCGGCCGCGGCTGGCTGAAGCTCGAGGCCCGCGCGGTGGTCCTGATGGACGTCGAGCGGCTCTCCCGCCGCTCCCGCTGACATCCAGCGCCTGAGGGCCCGTGAGCTGCTGCTCACGGGCCCTCAGGCGTCTCTGTCAGGCGTACGGGCCGTCAGATCAGGCCGTGGTCCTCCAGATAGCGCAGCTGCGCCCGGACGGAGAGCTCGGCGGCGGGCCAGAGCGCGCGGTCCACGTCCGCGTAGACCTTGGCGACCACCTGCTCGGCGGTCCGGTACCCCGCCTCCACGGCGGTCTCCACCTGGGCCAGCCGGCTGGCCCGGTGGGCGAGGTAGTAGTCCACCGCGCCGAGCGCGTCGGCCAGCACCGGGCCGTGGCCCGGCAGCACCGTACGGACGCCCTGCTCCGCGGCCATGGTGTGCAGGCGGCGCAGCGAGTCCAGGTAGTCGCCGATCGTCCCGTCCGGGTGGGCGACCATCGTGGTGCCCCGGCCGAGCACGGTGTCGCCGGTCAGGATCGCGCCGTCGGCGGGGAGATGGAAGGTCAGGGAGTCGGCGGTGTGCCCGGGGGTGCCGACCACCCGGATCTCCAGGCCGCCGACCTCGATCACCTGGCCGCCGTGCAGGCCCTCGCCGCCGAGGCGGTGGGCCGGGTCGAGCGCCCGGACCTCGGTGCCGGTCAGCTCGGCGAACCGCGCGGCGCCCTCGGCGTGGTCGTGGTGACCATGGGTCAGCAGGGTCAGCGCCACCCGCTTGCCCTGCTGCTCGGCGATGTCGATCACCCGGCGCAGATGGCCCTCGTGCAACGGGCCCGGGTCGATCACCACCGCGAGCTCGGAGCCGGGCTCGGACAGCAGCCAGGTGTTGGTGCCGTCGAGCGTCATCGGCGACGGGTTCGGCGCCAGTACGCAGAACGCCCGGGGGGTGGCCCCGCCGCCGATCTCGGCGGCGGGGTCACCGGGGAGCGGACCGCTCACCGGCCGCCCTCGCAGATCCGGTGCAGGGTGCGCGGGTGCAGCGGCCGCTCCAGCGAGCGCAGGTACGGCTCGACCGGGACGGGGTCGAGCTGCCCCGCCAGCGAACGGAGGGTCAGCGGCCGGACGGAGAGGGTGGGCTGGGGGTACGCCGCACGGCGAACCACGTCATTGTGGGTCATCGGGCGATCCTTCCTGGGTGGAGCGGTCAGTTGAGAGGAAAAATACCGTCGATGGTCAGCTCTTCATACCCCGACCATCGCACTGAGATCCGATCACCGGCCAGCTCGGCCGTACCGAGGACCGGCTCGATCTTGCGGTCCGCCGCCAGGTCGGCCGCCTGCGCCGCCGTACCGGCGGGCAGCAGCTCCCGGAGCACCGTCACGGTCGGCGGCATCATCCCGTACCGACCGTCCGCGTGGCCCTCGACCGCCTCGGCGGGAGTCAGCCAGGCGACCCGGTCCGCCTCGCCGACCGTGTCGGCGGCCCGCTGCCCGGCCGGCAGCGCGGCGACGAAGAACCAGGTGTCGTACCGGCGCTCCTCGAAGGCCGGCGTGATCCACCTGGCCCAGGCCGACAGCAGGTCGGAGCGGAGCACCAGGCCGTGCGCCCGCAGGAAGTCGGCGAAGGAGAGCTCGTGCGCCTCCAGCGCGGCGCGCTCGGCGGACCAGTCCGCGGCGTCGGCCATGGTGCCGGCATCGGGTCCGGCCAGCAGGACGCCGGCCTCCTCGAAGGTCTCCCGGACGGCCGCGCAGACCACGGCCTGCGCGGTGGCGGCGTCCACCCCGAGCCGCTCGCCCCACTCGGCGGGGCTCGGGCCGGCCCAGCCGAGCTCGGCCTCCGCGTCCCGCGGATCGACACCGCCGCCCGGGTAGGCGTACATCCCGGCGGCGAACGGCATCGAGGTGCGGCGGCGCAGCAGGTACGCCTCCGGGCCCCCGGCCCCGTCCCGCAGCAGCACCACGGTGGCGGAGGGCTTCGGGACCGGCGGGGTCAGACCACCCTCCGCGAGCGCCCTGATCCGGGCGGGCCAGGACGGCGGCATCGGCATCATGAACGGGATGCTAGCCCGCGATCACGGCTTTGGGCAGGGGCTCAGCCTCTGGCAGGTGCTCCGGCATCTACGGTCCAGGGGCTCGGGGCTGCGCCGTAGGCAGAGCGTCCGGTTGCACTATCCAGGGGCTCGGGGAACTGCGAGGAGATCTGGCGTTCGGGTCACTGCGAAAGTGCCTGACCACCTACGCATGGATCACCTTGAACGAGGTCGGCGTCGCAGTTCCCCGAGCCCCTGATGGCTGATGCCCGGAGCGCCGGTGCGCGTCAGGCGGTGATGCGGACCTGGAACTCGATCTCGACCGGCGCGTCCAGCGGAAGCACCGCGACGCCGACCGCACTGCGGGCGTGCACGCCCGCCGCGCCGAAGACCTCGCCGAGCAGCTCGCTCGCGCCGTTGATCACGCCGGGCTGGCCGGTGAAGTCGGGGGCGGAGGCGACGAAGCCGACCACCTTGACGATCTGCTCGACCTTGTCCAGGTCACCGATCACGGACTTGATCGCGGCGAGGCCGTTGAGCGCGCAGGTCTGCGCGAGCTGCTTGGCCTCCTCGGCGGTCACCTCGGCGCCGACCTTGCCGGTGCTCGGCAGCTTGCCCGCGACCATCGGGAGCTGACCCGCGGTCAGCACGTACTCGCCGGAGCGGATCGCCGGGACGTACGCGGCGACCGGCGCGGCCACCTCGGGGAGGGTCAGGCCGAGCGCGGCCAGCTTCTCCTCAACCTTGCTCATCAGCTCTTCTCCCGCTTCAGGTAGGCAACGAGCTGCTCGGGGTTCGGCCCCGGCACAACCTGGACGAGCTCCCAGCCGTCCTGACCCCAGGAGTCCAGGATCTGCTTGGTGGCGTGGACGAGCAGCGGCACGGTGACGTATTCCCACTTGGTCATGGGGGTGACTCTAGTGCCTGGCCGGGGTGTGATCCGGGACACAGCACGGGCATGAATCCGGACCGTTCCTCCCGGGCTCCCGGCATCGGGGGCGGCGGCTGGTTACGCTCGCGGGAGGAGGCGCCCACCGGGTGCGGTGCCGCTGAGACGGACGGAGACGGAGCGTGGACCAGGTGGACCGGCGCGATCCGGACTGGGAGGGTGTCCGGCTCCACGTGGTCAGCGGCAAGGGCGGCACCGGGAAGACCACCGTCGCCGCGGCGCTGGCCCTGGCGCTGGCCGCCGACGGGGGCCGGACGCTGCTGATCGAGGTGGAGGGCCGGCAGGGCATCGCCGAGATGTTCGGGCTGGCCGCGCTGCCGTACGAGGAGCGCAGGATCGCCACCGTCTCGCGGTCCAAGCTCGGGCTGGACGGCCGGGGCCCGGTCGGCGAGCTGTTCGCGCTGGCGATCGACACCGAGCAGGCGCTGCTCGAGTACCTGGACATGTTCTACAAGCTGGGCCGGGCCGGGAAGGCGCTGCAGAAGGTCGGCTTCGTCGACTTCGCCACCACCATCGCGCCCGGCGTACGGGACGTGCTGCTGACCGGCAAGGCCTGCGAGGCGGCCCGGCGCAAGGGCCCGGACGGGCGGCGGGCGTACGACGCGATCGTGATGGACGCGCCGCCGACCGGACGGATCACCAGGTTCCTGAACGTCAACTCCGAGGTGGCCGGGCTGGCCAGGTTCGGGCCGATCCACGGGCAGGCGCAGGCGGTGATGCGGGTGCTCAGGTCTCCGGAGACGGCGGTGCACCTGGTCACCCTGCTGGAGGAGATGCCGGTGCAGGAGACGGTGGACGGCGTCACCGAGCTGGCCGAGGCCCAACTCCCGCTCGGCGGCGTACTGGTGAACATGGTCCGGCCGCCGGTGCTGGACGCCGCCGCGGTCGACGCGGTGACCGGCGACCATCGCGAGGAGGTCGCGCTGGCCCTCGGCGAAGCCGGTCTGGGCGGGCGGTCCAAGTCGGCCACGACCGTCCGGGCCGCGGTCGAGCCACTGCTCGATCCACTGCTCGACCAGGCCCGCGAGCACGCCGAGCGGGTCGAGCTGGAGCGTGAACAGCGCGCGGTGCTCCAGCAGTTGAAACGGCCGACGTACGAACTCCCGCTGCTCGGCGGGGGCGTGGACCTGGGCGGGCTGTACCGCCTGGCGGGTGAGCTGAAGCGGCAGGGGGCGGCATGACCGAGCTCGACATCGACACCCTGATCGGGGACCCGAAGACCCGGATCGTGGTCTGCTGCGGCTCCGGCGGGGTGGGCAAGACCACCACCGCGGCGGCGATCGGCCTGCGGGCGGCGGAGCGCGGCCGGAAGGTGGTCGTGCTGACCATCGACCCGGCCCGGCGGCTGGCCCAGTCGATGGGCCTGACCGAGCTGGACAACACCCCCCGGGTGGTCAAGGAGGTGACCGGCGACGGTGAACTCCAGGCCATGATGCTGGACATGAAGCGGACCTTCGACGAGGTCGTGCTCGCCCACGCCGACCCCGAACGGGCCAAGGCGATCATGGAGAACCCGTTCTACCAGTCGCTCTCCGCCGGATTCGCCGGCACCCAGGAGTACATGGCGATGGAGAAGCTCGGCCAGCTGCGGGCGGCTGGCCGGTGGGACCTGATCGTGGTGGACACCCCGCCGTCCCGCTCCGCGCTGGACTTCCTGGACGCGCCGAACCGGCTCGGTTCGTTCCTGGACGGCAGGCTGATCCGGATACTGACCGCCCCGGCCAAGGTGGGCGGGCGGAGCGCGATGAAGTTCCTGAACGTCGGCATGGGCCTGATCACCGGCACCCTCGGCAAGATCTTCGGCGCCCAGCTGCTGACCGACGTGCAGACCTTCGTCTCCGCGATGGACTCGATGTTCGGCGGCTTCCGCGAACGCGCCGACCGTACCTACCAGCTGCTCAAGGCACCGGGCACGGCCTTCCTGGTGGTGGCCGCACCGGAGCGGGACGCGCTGCGCGAGGCGGCGTACTTCGTCGACCGGCTGGCCGCCGACGAGATGCCGCTGGCCGGCCTGGTGCTCAACCGGGTGCACCGCACCGGGGCGCCCCAGCTCACCGCCGAACGCGCGCTGGCCGCGGCCGAGGCACTGGAGGAGAACGGCTCGGGCAGCAGCACGGTGGCGGCCGAGATGCTCGCCGCCGGTCTGCTCCGGCTGCACGCGGAGCGCATGCAGGTGATGGACCGCGAGCGGCTCACCCGGGACCGGTTCGTCTCGGTGTACCCGGACGTGCCGATCGTCGAGGTGCCCGCCCTGCCGGGCGACGTGCACGACCTGGCCGGCCTGCGCGCCATCGGCGAGCGGCTGGGCGGCGGCCGTGACTGACAGCCAGGACTGACGGCGGTTGGCTGACTGTCGGTCAGCCAGCCTGCGCCGTACGTGTGACGGGGACCCGGTCGGCCTAGCCCGCCTGTGCGTAGTCGGTCAGGATGACGCCCGTGGCGAGCGACTCCTCGTACTCGGTGCGGGCCGTCTCCAGCAGCCTGCGCCAGGACATCACCGTCGGCCTGCGGCGCAGCAGCGCCCGCCGCTCGCGCTCGGTCATCCCGCCCCAGACGCCGAACTCCACCCGGTTGTCCAGCGCGTCCGCGAGGCACTCGGTGCGTACCGGGCACCCGCTGCAGACCGCCTTGGCGCGGTTCTGCGCCGCCCCCTGAACAAACAGCTCGTCTGGATCACTCGTGCGGCAGGCTGCCTGCGCACTCCAGTCGTCCACCCAGCCCATCACGGCGCCGTCCTCTCCCGAATCGGGGCTCCCCCACGGCGGCAACGGCATATTCACCGCTGCCAGTTGAGGACGTTACGGAAGAACGACAGCACGCAACAGCCCCTTCGGGCCCAATCTCAAATGGCCCAATCGGACTATGGGTATCCGTCTTCTCACTCGTTGGAGTGATCGCAGGTCGGGGGCCTTGCCAGGGGCGTTCGGGCCACTTTCGTCACCCTCTGCCACAGTGCGCCCGGCAGAGCTGGCGACATATCACCAGACAGTGGGTCAATTCGGGCAAAGCTCATCACTCACAAGAGTGACGCTGATGAACAGAGCGAAGCTGTCGCAGTGTTGTGACAAGCCTAGGCGAACACCTGCCCCCATGTCCGGGAATCTCCGACGTAGTGTTCTCTCCATGGCACCTCAGCGACCCGCGGGATCCCCGCTTGACAAGGCCGGGCTCGGGCTCAAGTTCCTGGGCATCAGCGTGCTGGCCGGAGTTCTCGTCGCGGGCATGGCGTTGCCCGCGATCGGCGCACTCGGTCTGACCGCCAAGGACACCGCCGAGAGCTTCGACAACGTCCCGACCGACTTCAAGGCGCCGACCCTCTCCCAGGCCTCGTTCATCTACGACGCCAAGGGCGGTCTGATCGCCAGGGTCTTCGACCGTGACCGGACCATCCTGACCCAGGAGCAGATGGCCCCGATCATGCGGCAGGCCCAGGTCGACATCGAGGACGCCCGGTTCTACGAGCACGGCGCGATCGACCTCAAGGGCGTGCTCCGCGCGATCGGGAAGAACGCCGAGTCCGGCGAGGCCAGCCAGGGCGCCTCCACGCTGACCCAGCAGTACGTGAAGAACGTCAACGTCGAGCTGGCGGGCGACGACAAGGAGGCCTTCAAGAAGGCCACCGAGAAGAGCCTGGGTCGCAAGATCCAGGAGCTGAAGATCGCCATCAAGCTGGAGGAGGAGCTGACCAAGGATCAGATCCTCACCAACTACCTGAACATCACCTTCTACGGCCACCAGGCGTATGGGGTCGAGTCGGCGGCCAACCGCTACTTCAGCAAGAGCGCCAAGGACCTGAGCATCGCCGAGGCCGCCACCCTGGCCGGGCTGGTGCAGAACCCCACGTCGTACGACCCGGTGCTGCACCCGAAGGCGGCCCAGACCCGCCGCGACACGGTGATCGGCAAGCTGCTCGAGAACAAGCACATCACCGACGCGCAGGCCAAGGAAGCGATCGCCAGCCCGCTCAACCTGAAGTACAAGGAGCCGCTGAACGGCTGCATCACCGCCCAGGCGGGGATGGGCTTCTTCTGCGACTACGTCCGGCACGTGGTGAAGCAGGACCCGGCCTTCGGCAAGACCGCCACCGACCGGCAGCGGCTCTGGAGCCAGGGCGGCCTGAAGATCAACACCACCATCGACCCGGACAAGCAGGCCGCCGCGTACAAGGCGGTGACCACCAAGGTCTACCCGACCGACTCGGTCGCGGCCGCCGCCACCATGATCAGGCCGGGCACCGGCGAGATCCTGGCGATGGCGCAGAGCCGCCCGTACGGCCTGGACTCCAAGCAGAACCAGACGGTGATCAACCTCAACGCCGACGCGGCGATGGGCGGCGGCAACGGCTTCTCCCCCGGCTCGACCTTCAAGCCGATCCTGGCGGCGGCGGCACTGGAGAGCGGGATCCCGATCACCCAGGAGTACCCCTCCCAGTACGAGATCGACTACCCGAAGATGTCCCAGTGCTCCGGCACCTGGAACGAGAAGGGCGTCAAGCTCAAGAACGAGAGCACCGAGGAGAAGGGCCCGTACGCGCTGAAGGAGGCGATGGCCAGGTCGGTCAACACCTACTTCGTGCAGATGGAGGCCGAGATGGGCCTCTGCGCGGTCAAGCAGATGGCCGACAAGCTCGGCATCAAGAGCCTGGCCAGCGGAAAGCCGCTGCTGGAGATCCCCTCCATGGTGCTCGGCACCCAGGAGGTCTCCCCGATGGTGATGGCCAACGCCTACGCGACCTTCGCCGCGCGCGGCAAGTACTGCTCCCCGGTCGCCGTGAAGTCCGTGGTCAACACGGCCGGCACCCAGCTGCCGGTGCCGCAGGCCAACTGCACCCAGGTGATCTCCGAGACCACCGCGGACGGCATCAACACCCTGCTGCTCGGTGTGACCGAGAAGGGCACCGGCTCCTCGCTCACCCTGGACGACCGCCGGCCGATCGCCGGCAAGACCGGTACCACCGACGAGCGGTACGCGGCCTGGTTCACCGGCTACACCCCCGAGCTGTCCACCTCGGTCTGGCTGGGCGGCCCGACCGTCAACGTCTCGATGAAGAACATCAAGATCGGCCCCACCCGCTTCAACGGCGGCGTGTACGGCGCGACCGGTCCCGGCCCGATCTGGCAGATGGCGATGAGCGCGGCCGTGGACGGCACGCCCAAGACCAACTTCCAGACCGTCAACATCCCCGACCCGCTGCCCAAGACCGACCCCAACGCCTCCCCCACCCCGCCTGCCGGCGGCGACGCCGCAGGCGCCAACGCCGGCCTGATCGGCGGCAACTTCACCCTGCCGCCCGGCATCATCGGCGGCAACGGGAACGGTGGCAACGGCGGTAACGGCGGCGGCCGGCACTGAGTCAGGCTGCGTCAAGCGGAAAGGGCCCGCCCCCGGTTCAACCGGGGGCGGGCCCTTCTGCTTCTCCGCTGCTTGCCTACGGCTGCAGGGCTGCCTTCACCGCGGCGGCCACCCGGCTGCCCTCGGCCAGGCCCTCCACCTTCGGCTTCACCAGCTTCATCACCGCACCCAGGCCCTGCGGGCCGGTCGCCCCGCTGGCCGCCACGGCCTCGGCCACGATCGCGGCCAACTCCTCGTCGCCGAGCTGCTTCGGCAGGTACCGCGCCAGCAGCTCACCCTCGGCCCGCTCCTTCGCGGCCGACTCGGTGCGGCCGGCCAGGTCGAAGGCCTCCGCCGCCTCCCGGCGCTTCTTCGCCTCCCGGGCGATCACCGTCAGCACCTCGTCCTCGGAGAGAACCGGCGTCTTCCGGCCCTTCACCTTCTCCTCCGCGGTCAGCGCGGACAGGGTGAGCCGGATGGTGGAGGAGGCCAGCTCGTCCCGGGACTTGATCGCGGTGGTGAGGTCCTCCTGCAGCTGCTGCTTGAGCGTAGTCATGGGCCATTCATATGCCCCTGCCCGGCCACGGGCAACCGGATTGCCCGCTGATGCCCCGTCAGTCCCCTCCTTGCCCCGTCCAGTCCTCCGGCGGCACCGGTCCGTTCCCGCTCCGATCATGCGTCTGAGAGCATGGACCGATGCGACCGCTGTACTCCGTCCCACTCGGAATCGCCGCCACCGGCGCCGCCTGCCTCGCCTACTCCGCCGGGTTCGAGGTCCGCTCGTTCCGGCTGCGCCGGGTCGAGGTACCGATCCTGCCGAAGGGGGCCCGGCCGGTACGAGTACTCCAGGTCTCCGACATCCACATGGTCAACGGGCAGACCAAGAAGCAGCGCTGGCTGCAGAGCCTGGCCGGCCTCCGCCCCGACCTGGTGGTGAACACCGGCGACAACCTCTCCGACCCGCTCGGCGTACCCGCCACCCTCGACGCGCTCGGCCCGCTGCTCGACTTCCCCGGCGTGTACGTCTTCGGCTCGAACGACTACTACGGCCCGAGCCCGAAGAGCCCCACCCGCTACCTCAAGGCCCTGAAGAGCGGCGTGCACGGCCTGAACAACCCCGACGGCTCCGGCCGACGCGGCATCACCGGCGCCGTCCACAACCCGTGGGAGGACCTCCGCGACGGCTTCGACGCGGCCGGCTGGCTCGACCTCACCAACACCCGCGGCCGCCTCAAGCTCGCCGACCTGGACGTCGAGTTCACCGGGCTGGACGACCCGCACATCCGCCGCGACCGCTACAGCGCCGTCACCGGCGGCCCGTCCGCCGACGCCGACCTCTCCATCGCCGTCGTCCACGCCCCCTACCTCCGGGTCCTGGACGCCTTCACCGCCGACCGCTACCCCCTGATCCTGGCCGGCCACACCCACGGCGGCCAGCTCTGCGTCCCCTTCTACGGCGCCCTGGTCACCAACTGCGACCTCGACGCCCGCCGGGTCAAGGGCCTCTCCGCCCACCGCGCCGGCGGCCACCAGTCCTACCTCCACGTCTCGGCCGGCTGCGGCACCAACCGCTACACCCCCGTCCGCTTCGCCTGCCCCCCCGAGGCCACCCTCCTCACCCTCACCCCCCGCCGCTGACCCCCGCCCCGCCACCCCGGGATACCGGATTTCGCCTCACGGCACCCGTCCGGTAGAGTTCTACTCGTTGCACCGGAGACGGAGAGCAACGAAGCAGGACCGGGGTGTGGCGCAGCTTGGTAGCGCGCTTCGTTCGGGACGAAGAGGCCGTGGGTTCAAATCCCGCCACCCCGACCCAGGTCAGAGGGCCCGTCAGAGAAATCTGACGGGCCCTCTGACGTATGTGCCAGCACGGAAGTACAGCAACCGCCTCGACTGCTGGCGACCTTCACCAACCGCCGGATCAGTCGGCCGGTCGTCGGGGGCGGCTGACGCCGGGTCGGCAGAGCTGCTGCTGAAGGACGAGCCGACCTTCCTGAGCGCGTTGCGGCGCTGGCCGTCGGCATGCTTCTGCCGCCGCAGTCACGAGCACATCGATGGACCGCCCAGCACCGCTGCCCGCTCCCGGACAGATCCGGGCCAATGACGCGGCCGGTCGAGAGATCACCCGACCGAGCCCCGCAGTCGAGCCCATGCTCACCAAGATCGGCACGGTAACGGGCCGTCAGGTGCGGGTCACGACGAAGTCGACCTGCCCCTCGACGCCGGTCACGTTGATCTTTCCGTTGATCTTGGTGACGCGGGTGGGGGTGAGCCCCGGGGTGCAGTTGACGTCGGTGCTGCTGGCCATGCCGGCGTAGACCGGGAAGCTGATCTTTCCGCGTCCGCTGCTGTCCACCTTGAGCGTGAAGTTGCCGCTCTGGGCGCGGGCGTCGTCCCCGGTGCCGATCTCGGTCCGCAGGACGTTGGCGGTCAGGAAGACGGGCGTGATGCTGATGGCCCGCTTCTCGCCGACGAGGCTGACGGTGCCGACGAACGGGGCATCCGGGAGCAGGAGGGGGCTGGCCCCGACGTAGTCGGTCATCGCACCCCCGCACACGTTGGGGACGGCCGCGTGGGCGGGGCCGGCGGCGATCACGGTTCCCAGGCCGGTGGCCAGGCAGAGGGCGAGTGCGGTGGCGGCCTCGGTACGACGGGACATGCTCGGTCCTTCCGTTCACGGCCGCACGGTGCGGCCACGAACAGCTGAGCACCGACTTGGCCGGTCGGCGATCCGATGCTGCCAGATGGCCTCAGAAGCGGGTTCCGTCAGAGCACGCCCCTGGCGCGCCGCAGTCCACCGTGGGCCCGTCCGGATGACAGGGCGCTGCCGTCGGGGTGACGGACCGCGTGTCCCGGACGCGAATCCCCCCGGCCCAGGTACCGATGGGCTGTCCCCCTTCCCCGAAACCCCGAAGGAACTCCATGCGCATCCGCACCACACTGGGAACGCTCACCGGCGCACTCCTGCTCCTCGTCGCCGTCCCGACGTCGGCGCACGCCGCCGACGGCGCGGTCGAGTACGTCGACGACCAGGGAGCCAACCAGACCTTGATGGACCCGGAGAGCGGTAACTGCATCAACCTCGCGATGCCTGCGAAGAAGCTCAGCAACTTCACCAACAAAGACGCCGCGGTGTACACCGAAGCTGACTGCAACGGTGACCAGACCAATGTCAACTACAGCCGCACCGTAACCGGGGGGCCCTGGTACAGCATTTACCTCGACACGTGACCGCCGTGCGTGCCCGCCCCGGCCCCAGCGGCCATCCTCGGAGCCTGGCCGCCGGGGCGGGCGCGCACACGACACGCACACACTGACCCGGCAGAGAAACGACTGCGGCGCCGCCAGAGCCCTGTCACTCGTCTCCAGGCTTCAGCCGCGTCGCTCAGCGAGCGTCAGGCAGGGGTACCTGTGACGTCGGTCCCGTGAACGCCGATGGCCCGGCCGAAGGTACCTGGCCGGGCCACTCGGATGATCACCATGTCCTGCGCTTACTCCGGCGCTTCCGGACCATCATCGGCTGCGGAGGCCGGAGGCGTCTCGCCCTCTCCTTCCGCCTCGTCGGATCGCCCGACGTCGAGGGTCTCGCCGAGCTTCCTGAGCGCGTTGCGCGTCTGCTCGGAGGGGACCTGGGTGTAGATCTCCATGGTCACCGCGAACTGCGAGTGCCGGAGGATCTGCATCGCCACGCGCGGGTGCACGTCCAGGGCCGCCAGCAGCGTGCCGCAGGTCTTGCGGGTGTCGTGGACGCGGATCAGCCGCACGCCGGCCTGCTGGCAGCGGAACTCGAACCGCCGGTTGAAGTTGCGCGGCTCGACCGGGGTGCCGTACTTGGTGGTGAAGACCAGGTCGGACTCCGTCCATAGGTCGCGGGCGGCGAGCTTGTGGGCATCCCGGCTCTTCTCCCGCAGCACCAGGGCCGTGCGGCAGAGGTCCGGCAGCGGGAGCACCGACTCCGAGGCATCGGTCTTGACCTCGGAGTGCAGCAGGCGGCGACGGACCCGCTGGAGCTGCTGCTGGATCAGGACCTCTCCCCGGTCCAGCATCACGTCCGACCACCGGAGCCCGAGGACTTCGCCCTTACGCAAGCCGAGCACCAGGATCATCACGTAGGCGCCGTACAGGGGGTCGCGGTCGGCGCGGGCCGATTCGAGGAACCGGCTGGCCTCCTCGACCGACCACGGGATGACCTTGCGGGGGCGGGGCTTGGCCAGCTTGACGAGTTGGGCGACGTTGCGGGCGATCATCTCCTCGCTGATCGCGTAGGTGAGCGCGCTGCGGAGCACGGTGCGGGCGTCGGCGACGGAACGCTTGGACAGGTACTGGCGGCAACACTTGCTGATCGCGCAGCACTTCCGTCGCTCCTCGGGGCGGCGCTCGTCCTTCCCCTGGGCACAGCACTGGCAGGTGGTGGCGAGCTTGTTCAGCCACTCGCGCACGTCGCGGACGTTGAGCTTGTCGACCCGCTTGGCGCCGAGGAACGGGCCGATGTAGAGGCGCACGGCCGTCTCGTAGGTCGCGGCGGTGAGCGGCTTGAGGTTGACCTCGACCTCCTCCTTCAGCCAGAAGGCGAGGAACTGCTCCAGTGTCGGCGTGCTGGTGGCCACGGGGCCGGCCTTGGCCGCGGTGTGGAGCTTGAGCCACTTGTCGTGGACCTCGGTCCGGGTCTTGCCGTAGACGTACTTGCGGTCGCGCTTGCCGGTGGGCGTGGTCACCCAGGCGTAGGCCGCGAAGCCGTTGCGGTAGGGGTAGATGGACCCCTCGCCGTTGCCGCGCTTGCCACTCATGCGGCCACCTCCTCGGCGGTGGCGACGACGCGGGCGACGTATTCGTCGACCCACAGGGGCAGGATGCGGCGGTTGCGGCCGATGGCGACGGAGCGGATCTGGCCGGAGAGGACCAGCATCTTGGTCTTGGAGAGGCCGAAGCCGAGCATCTCGGCGACCTCGGCGGTGGTGTGCCACTTCCGCTCGATGACGGTCGTGGTGGCAGCGGTGGGCATGGAACTCCTCCCGGCGGCGCGTGGGCAACGCGCGGCCGTGGCGACTGTTGGGATGGGCGGTGGGTGGGTGCAGCTGCTTGTCGGTCCTCGGCGTTCGTAGCGCCGGGGGTCGGGCAGCGGGTGGTGCAGGTTACGGCGGCTCCGGCTCGCGGCCAAGAACGATCTTGGGCGGGCGGGCCGGGTCGGCCGTTCTAGGTTGCGAGCCGGGGCATGGGTGACCATGGGCCGATGGCACCGCAGCACCCGGAGGGGATCGGTGCGGTCCTACCGGTCGGCGTCCGGCTCCTTGCGGAGCGGGTCCCCGGGCGAGTTGGGGGCGGGGTACCACAGCGGCTGGTCGACGGTGGTAGCGATGCCTTGCGCTTCGAGGCGCTCGGCGACCTCGTCGTAGAGGCGCTGGGCTTCGTCCATCCGGGCCTTGGCTCCCTGCTCGATGTCGCGAGCGGTTCTCCACTCCAGCTGGGCGGCCTGGAGGGCGAAGCCGGCCTCCTGCAGCTCGTAGTCGGGTTCGTCGGGGCCGGCCACGGCCTCGGTCATGAAGTTGGCCGCCGGAACGCTGAGCGCCTTGGCGAGACCGATGACCTCGTCGAAGCGGACCGGGCGGGTGAGGTTCTCGATCTTGGCGACCTGGGTCTGGTGGAACTTGAAGCCGAGCCGGGTCATGCGCTCAGCCACGTCCTCCTGGGAGAGACGGGCGGCCTTGCGCAGGACCTTCAGGTTGTGGGCCACCAGGGCCTCGCCCTCCAGGGGCGTGAAGCGATGCACCATAGGGTTGACCATACCAACCTCCCTTCGATTACGGATGGGCGCGACGCGGCGATAGATAGAAGGTAGTGGCATGACATGTGTAACCGTCAAGCGGTTGGGGTGCATAGTTACCAATCCGTTACATCACACTCATCAGCGACTATGCGGAAAAAGGTTGAGATTTTCAGGCTCCATTCGCTTGACAGGGCGATAGGGGTCGCACTACGTTCGATCATGTCAGCATGGAGAACCCAACCCCCAGGAGGTTGCACGGGTGTGCGGAGCGCCCAAGTGTCCCGAGAAAAAACACGAAGCCCCCGGCGCTACGAACACCGGGGGCTGATCGGAAACCTCGCCACCGCCCATCCCAGGACAGTCGAGCTACGGCGGACCGGGTTGCCCCCCGGAACCGCCGAGTGAGGAATCGCCATGACCGAGAGTACTGCCTCCCGCCCCGCCACCGCAGCCCCCGGCCCGACAGCGGCCACCACGAACTGGCCGCCCGTCGCCAAGGCCGGCGAGCCCGGCGCCTACCTGCCCGGCCTCCAGCCCGAGGCGTCCACAGCCTGTGGACAGCCGGAGGCGGCACCGGCCGAGCCTGGCGCCCTGTCCGGGACCGACCTGCTGCCGGACACCGAGGCGACCGAGGGTGCCGACCTGCTCGCCCAACTGAAGGCCCTGATCGCCACCTTCGTGATCCTGCCCTCGGAGGAGGCCCTGGACGCCGCGACGCTGTGGGTGGCGGCGACCCACCTGCAGGGCTCGTGGCAGCACGCGCCGCGCCTGGCAGTGGTCGGCCCGGCGAAGCGCTGCGGCAAGTCCCGCCTGCTCGACGTCCTCACCGAGACGGTGCACCAGCCGGTGCTCACGGTCAACTCGACCCCGGCCGCGGTCTTCCGCTCCATCACCGAAGAGCCGCCCACGCTCCTGGTGGACGAGGCGGACACGATCTTCGGCAGCCCGAAGATGGCGGAGAAGAACGAGGAGATGCGCGGCCTGCTGAACGCCGGGCACCAGCGCGACCGGTACGTGCTGCGAGTGGTCGGCAACGACCACACCCCGCGCCGCTTCCACACCTTCGCCATGGCGGCCATCGCCGGGATCGGCGACCTCCCCGACACGATCATGGACCGCTCCATCGTGATCCGGATGCGCCGCCGCGCTGAAGGGGAGCGCGTCGCGCCCTACCGCACGATGCGCGACAGGCCCGCCCTGCACGCCATCCGCGACCGCATCGCCCAGTGGAGCGCGCCCCTGGCCGAGCAGGCCCTGCTGCTGGAGCCCGCGATGCCGGTCGAGGACCGCGCGGCCGACACCTGGGAGCCCCTGGTGATCATCGCCGACCTCGCCGGAGGACCCTGGCCCCGCCTGGCCCGCCAGGCGTGCAGGCGCATGGTCGACGACGAGGTCCAGACCGAGGAGGACAGCCCCGGCGGCGCGCGGATCCTCGCCGACATCCGCCGGATCTTCCACGCCGCCGGCGAGCCGGACAGCATCACCACCGACCAGCTGCTGTTCACCCTCAACGGCGACCCGGAAGCCCCCTGGGCCGAGGCCGGGCGGGGCGGGCTGAACGCGCGCGGGCTCGGCGCGATGCTCCGCGAGTTCGGCATCTCCTCCGGCAACGTGCGCATCGGCGACGGAACCCAGCGCAAGGGCTACCTGCGCCACAAGTTCACCGACGCCTGGCGGCGCTACTGCCCCACCGTCCACCCGACCGCACCCGGGTCGGAGGCGGGCACGGGTGCGGGCGTGGGCGCGGGCCCAAGAAGGTGACCTGCGCGAAACTGCCGTCCCTGCCGTCCCTGCCGTAACACCGCAGGTCAGGCGGCCTGCCGCCAAGACGGCAGCACCGGACAGGACGGCACAGCGTCCCGCACCGCCACCGGTCCGGCACCGCGCACCCTCCCAGCGCCCGCCGGGCCGGACCCGGGACGGCGACGACACCCGTCTTGTGCCGTCCCAGCCGTCCCTGCCACGAAACCGCAGGTCAGATGGCCTGCGAGTGGGACGGATAGCCGTCCCAAGACGGAAGAGCTCCCGTACCGGGACGCCACCGCACCGCGTCCAAGACGCCACCGGCCTGCCGCGCCCGCCCCTGCCGTAACCGCCCTGACCTGCGGATGCAACGGCAAGACGGCAAAGACGGCAACCCCACAACACCCGCCACCGCAAGGACCCCACCCGCATGCCCACCGCCCCGCCGACCGGCTCCGGCGCCTTCGCCCGCACCATCACCACCGTGGTGATGGCCGTCATCGCCGCCCTCGCCTTCACCTTCTCCTTCGGCAACGTGTGGTCCCTCGCCCTGCGCCTGGGCATCCCGCGCCCCGTCGCCCCGCTCATCGCCCCCATGGTCGACCTATCCGTCGTCGGCCTCCTCGTCGCCCTCCACCACCTCGCCACCACCGGCACCCACCCCGACCAGCTCCGCTCCGCCCGCTGGCTGATGCACCTGTGCGGCCTGCTCACCCTCGCCCTGAACACCGCCGAACCACTCCTCGCCCACCACTGGGGACGCGCCGCCCTCGACACCGTCGCCCCCACCCTCCTCCTCGGCTGGGGCACCGTCGGCCCCACCCTCCTACGCCACCTCCACCACCCACCCACCACAGGACCCGCCGACCGCGCCCCTGCCATCACCCAGCCCACCCAGGGCGACGGGATGGCCGAGGAGACCGGCAACGGATACACCGCCACCGACCGCGCGCAGGACACCGGGCCGCGACCGCCGGTCGGCGACGACAACGCGATGCTGACGCTGGCATCCGCCACCGGAGTCCTGCCCGACGAGTGGAGCGGCACCCTGGACGACCCCGGCCCCGCACAGAACGGCGGTCCACCGATTTACTCTCGGGACACCCCGACAGCAGGACTGTCCGGCCACGTCGGCGAGGAGCCCACCACCGGGCGGGACAAGCCGGTCGGCCGTCCACCCGGCGCCGACATGGCGAGGCTGCGCGAGATCGGCCTCCAAGCCGCCACCGCCGAGGGCAAGCTCACCCGCGCGGTCGTCGAGCGGGCCGTCCGCGCCGCCGGCCTCCCGCTCGGCAGCAGCCGCCTCACCGAGCTGATGAACGACCTCCGCCCGCGCTGGAACCCCGAGGCTGGCCGCCCGCACCCCGAAGCCGCCTGACCGGCCACACCGGACCGACCGGCCCACCCCCCGGTCGACCGGGCACCGCACGCCACCGGAAGACGGCCAACGGAACTCCGGCATCACCGCACCCCGCCGTCTGCCCTGCGGAACGGGTTCCGCAGAGCAGACGGCCCGGACACCGCCGCCCAGCGACCCCGGTTCCACAGCGCACCATCCCGTCCGACACCCGACCGACCCAGCCGGAGAGCACCCCATTCCCGAGCACCAGCACGCCGCCCAGAACGACGCCAAGCAGCCCGTGAAGTCCCGTACGCTGAAGGGCTTGTGGCGTAGGCCGTTGGGCCACCGGCACCACGACGACGGAGCAAGCTGGGGCAAAGTCCACATCGCCGTTGGCGACGCGGACTTTGCGCTTGACCCCGCCCCAGGGGTGGCGGGGCAGGACCGGCGCGAGGGCGCGCCGGACCAGGGGAACGTGACCGAGGGCGGCCACGACCAGGACCAGATCTCCGAGCCCCATGCCGATCCGCACCACCGCGTCGACGCCGAGCGTGCCGACGCCGATGTTCGCGTCGTTCGTGAAGCGCCGACCGTGACCACCGCCGAGTTCCTCCACCTCCGCGTTCCGGAGCTCGACCGCCCGGCGCTTCCGGTGGACGAGTGCATCGCTGCGCTCGCTGAGCGGATGTACCGGCCGCGTTCCGGAACCAAGCGCACCCTCCAGCTCACCTGCTCCGCGGAGCCGGCCGAGCGGGACCTGATCGACATCGCCGCCGCCAGGCTCGGACGCTCGCGCTCCGCGTTCCTGGCGGACTCGGCGCTGAGCGTCGCACAGGAGGTCGTGAAGACCGGCCGTCCCGACGGCTTCGTCCCCCTGCCCGACCGGGAGGCCGTCGACCAGCTCACCCAGGCGGTCGGCACCCACCAGCGGGCGATCGACCGGGCCGGCAACAACCTCAACCAGCTCATGGTCGAGGTCTACCTCGGTCCGATCCCCGAGCGCGCGATGAAGGTCCTGGAGGACCTCGGCGCCTGCGCCGCCGAGGCCCGCCTCGCCTACCAGCGCGTGGCTCCGGGAGGCCGTCGTGGTGCCTGACGTCTCCACCGGCTCCCGCACCCGCGGCCTGCTCTCCTACCTCTTCGGCCCCGGCCGGCGCGACGAGCACACCGACCCGCATATCGTCGCCGCCTTCGCTATGCCCGGCCTGCCCGACCCCGGCCGATCCCCCCTCGACCGGCACCACGCCCTCCTCGACCAGCTCGCCGACTACCTCGACCAGCCCGTCCGTGCCCGCGAGATGCGCCTCGGTGCGATGGTGCCGCAGCACGTGTGGCACTGCCCCGTCCGCACCGCGCCCGGCGACCGGTACCTCACCGACGCCGAGTGGGCCGAGGTCGCCCGCCGGATCGTCAACGCCACCGGCATCGCCCCCGACCGGGACGACAAGGGCTGCCGGTGGATCGCGGTCCGGCACGCCGACGACCACATCCACATCATGGCCACCACCGTGCGCGAGGACGGCCGCCGGCCCCGCAACAAGCGCGACGGCCAGCGCGCCCAGGCCGTGTGCCGCAAGATCGAGAAGGAACTCGGTCTGCGGCAGCTCAACCCCGGGGACGGCACCGCCGCGCCGATGCCCACCAGCGCCGAGCAGGCCAAGGCCCAGCGCAACGGGCATCAGCAGACCGCGAAGGAGTGGCTGCTGGAGCAGGCCCAGGCGGTCGCCGCAGCCGTCCGCGACGAGCAGGAGTACTTCTCCACCCTCACCGCGCTCGGCATCCAGATCCGCTACCGCATCGGCCCCGACAGCGGCGACGTCCTCGGCTACAGCCTCGCCCGGCCCGGCGACGTCAACGCCCAGGGCGATCCCGTCTACTTCGGCGGCTCCAAGCTCTCCCCCGACCTGTCCGTCAACCGCCTGCGCGAACGCCTCGCCGCTCAGCAGCCCACCGTGCCCGAGCGGCCGGCGGTCGAGCCGGACCGGTGGCGGCAGGCGGAGACCGCCCTCGTCGGCACGGTCCGCTTCGCCTTCCCCGGCCAGGACGGTGCCGACGAGGACGCGGGTGGTGGCGATCAGGACGGCGCGATGCAGGCCCAGGCCGCCGCGTTCGGTGAGCTCCTCCACACCGCCGCCCTCACCGCACCCGCCCACACCCGCGCCGAACTACGGGCCGCCGCAACCGCGTTCAACCGCGCCACCCGATCCAAGATCCGCGCCGAACACCAGCAGGCCGCCGCCCTCCGCTCGGCCGCCAAGGAACTCCTCCACGCCGCTGGCTCCGGCAAGGACGGCGCCGCAGCCGCGGCCCTGCTGTCCACCGCCCTGTTCGTCCTGATCGCCATCGCCCGCTGGCACGAGAGCCGAGGCCACCGCCAGCAGGCCGCAGCCGCCCAACAGGCCCTCGTCCACCTGCGGAGCGCCTACCGGCAGGCCGCCGAACCCGTCATGGCCGACCTCACCCGCCGAACCCCCACCCCCGCCAC
Organism: Kitasatospora gansuensis; assembly: GCF_014203705.1. NCBI lineage: Bacteria > Bacillati > Actinomycetota > Actinomycetes > Kitasatosporales > Streptomycetaceae > Kitasatospora > Kitasatospora gansuensis. The sequence goes on along the minus strand of NZ_JACHJR010000001.1, from coordinate 4,257,132 downwards.
CACCGACCGCCTCGCCGCCCACGTCCACGCCGCCGTCCCCGACCACGCCCAGCGCATCCTCGCCGACCCCTCCTGGCCCGCCCTGGCCACCGCCCTCGCCCAAGCCGAAACCTCCGGCCAACCACCCCACCGAGCCCTCGCCGAAGCCGCCCGGCAACGGGAGTTGACCACCGCCGACCGCCCCGCCGAAGTCCTCCTGTGGCGACTGCGCAACGCCACCACCGACCGCCTCGACCAACGCGCCCACATCGCACTCACCCGCACCGGAAGCCACACCCCCACGGCGCCCGCGACCGCGACGCCCACCACCGCACCGACCGGCCCCCAGCCCGCCCACGACCACACCCGCCGACGCTGACCGGCCGAGAGGACCAGATGCCCCGAGCCCCACCCAGTGGCAGACGTCTCCAGCCCGGCGCTGGCCGCCACGCCAGGCCGTTCCTCACCGGGGTGCACCAACCGGGTGCACCCCGGCACCTCGCCCGACCCAGGAGCCCCATCTGAAGATCCACCCGTACGCCGACATGTTCCCGATGCTCGCCGAGGACGAGATGTACGACCTCGCCGAGGCCATCAAGACCCACGGCCTGCTCAGGCCGATCGTCCTCGACTCCGACGGCGTCCTCCTGGATGGCCGCAACCGCCTGGCCGCCTGCGAACTCGCAGGCGTCGAACCCACCTTCACCACCTACACCAGCACCGACCAGGTCGCGTACATCTTCGCGTCCAACGTCCGCCGCCGGCACATCAGCGCAGGCCAGCGCGCCATGGTCCAGGCCATGTTCCTTTCAGTTTCGGGACACTCCCTGCGGACCCACGCCAAGCTCCACGCGCTCAGCCGAAGCCGCCTGTCCCTCGCCAATACCGTCCTCAAGGCCGCACCCGACCTCGCCGAACAGGTCCGCGACGGCAAGCTCCCACTCGACGCCGCCGCCGACATGGCACGCGAGCGCAAAGCCAAGGCCGACGCCGACCAGGCCGCGCACGACGCCCTCCGCCGCAGCGCCCCCGACCTGGCCGCCCGGGTCACCGAAGGCCACCTCACCCTCGCCGCCGCCACCCAGGAACTCGGGCAGCGACAGGAGGCCGTCCACCGGGACCAGGAGCACCTGGCCGCCATCGCCGAGCACTGGGACACCCTCCAGGCACTCGCCCGCCAGCCCGACAGCCTCCACACCCGCCAAGTCCTCGACGGCCTCGCCACCGACCATCACGCGCTGATCACCCGCCTCACCGCCTACGAGGCTAGGTACAGCGACGTGGACCAGGCCGCCTGATCCACCCCGCGAGGCCAACGGCCTGACGGGGATGTCGATTTGATGTCATCTGCGCGGCCGGGAACATCCCGGCCGCCGTACGTCTTGTGGTGTCGCTGAACCCCGTCACCGGCCGAAGGGCACCACTTGACCAACCCCAGCGCTGACCACCGCCCCGTCGTCCGAGCCGTCCCCCACCCCGGCGAACTCGACGCCCACGGCATCCCCATCACCTGCGCCTACTGCCGCGCCCGCCGCGACTGGCTCCTCCTGAACGTCCGCCAACAGGTCTTCGTCCGCTGCCGATGCGCCCACGAGTGGCACGAACCCGACCTCACTCGCGCTTACTTCGACCAGCACTTCACCGAGGCCGAGCATGAGTGGGCCGACTACGACACCGCCATGCGCGCACTCGCGTTCGATGGGCTCCTAGCCGGCGCCACCTGGGCCTAGAGCATGCCTTGCTGATGCCAGCAACTGCTGGCATCAGCAAGGCATTTTCCGCTTCAGGCGACCGGCAGTGGTGCCCAGCAAGAGGCACTTGTCCGTTCGGCCCTCCTACCAGCTCCGCGCCCGGATCATCGCGGCGAAGCGGGGCCTCGGGCGAGGGCTGCTGACTGTTGAATGACTGTCGGCCGCATGAGCACCCGCAGCACGGATCTGATCCTCCATGGCCACCCGCCCGGGGTTGGCAGGCTCGTTCATCTTGCTCGTCTCACTCTTCGGTATCGGCTGCGGGAGCGCCCCGCCCCGGTCGTCCGTGGTCCACAAGTCACGTCACCGGGGCGAGGGTTGTGCTGCCCAGCGGTTGCAGGTGCCGCTGGGGGTTTAAGGGGCCGTCCCGATCCCGAGGGACGGACCAGGACGGCCTACACGGGAGGGGGCCCCGCGCCTCCGCCATGCGGGAGCGGCGGAAGACTGGGAGCCGCTACGAGGCAGCGCGTATCTGCCCGGTGGGCCTCACCCGTGCGGGCCGCAGATGGATGACCGGGGAAGCCGTAGGCGGCCGGGGAGGGGCCGGGCGGGCGAGCTCGGCCCAGACGAGTTTGCCGAACGGCATGGGCTGCATTCCCCAAGCGACCGAGCTGGCTGCTACCACGGCGAGCCCCCTTCCACCGGTCAGCGAATCGGTCAGCGGCAGGAGAACCGGCACGGCCGGCGAGGAATCGCGCACTCCTATCCGCAGCACTCGGTGGTCCAGGCGCAGAGACAGGCCGATGGTGCGGCAGCCGGTGTGCACCACGGCGTTGGTGACCAGTTCGGAAGCAACCAGGAGGGCAGCCGCTTCGAGGTCAGCGACTTCCCACCCGGCCAGCGCGGCAGAGACGAGCGCCCGCGCGGTCTGGGAAGAGGTCGGCGAACCGGGGAGCAGCCGCCACCGGCCCCGGACCGCCGGAGCGAGCGGCTCCGGAGCTGGTAGGGCGGTCATCTTTCGTCCTGGGTGGTCTGCATGGTGCCCTCCAGTGGTGTGGCCGAAGCCGTCAGCGCCGAGGGCAGACAGCTCTCAGCCGCGGAGTTCGACGAGGTGGCCGATCCGGGCCCGTAGCGGGCCTTCCAGCTCGGTGTGGTCGCCGCGTTCGATGCCTTGGAGCAGCTCGGTGGCGATCACGAGTTCGGCGAAGCGCCCGGCTGGGGTGTCGAGGATGTGACCGAGGTGGTGCCGGATCTCGGCTGCGGTCTCGGGGACGAGCAGGGAGTACGCGTGCAGGACGGCGGCGTCGTAGCCGGCCGGTGCCACACCCCAGCCTTCCCAGTCGAGCACGGTCAGGGTTGGCTGGGTGAGGTTCGCCCAGTGCAGGTCGCCGTGGGCGGTGGACCACGCGGGGACGGTGGTGTCGAACCCGGTGCCGAGGTACTGCGGCATCGCCCGATCGAGGTACTCCTGCCGCACCGCCACCCGGTCGGTGGGCACGGCCGCCACAGCGGTGAGGGTGGTGTCCAGGGCCTTCCACCAGGTGTCACCGACAGCCGGGGCCGTACGCAGCAGTGGCCCGTCGCCGGTAATGGTGGGGTCGGTGATCCGGTCGTACAGCTCGGCTAGGTAGCCGTTGCCGCCCTCGGTCCAGGTCTGCCACGCCCGAAGGTGCGGGCGGGGAACCCCAGGAGGCATGGAACGTTCAGCCTCCTGCGGTCCGTCCCAGATCTTCCCGCCGGCCTTCTCCGCCGGAGCGCACACCAGACGCAGCCAGGCGTTGCCGCTCACACTGGTGACCGGGCGGCCGAGGGTACGGCCGCGCCAGCCCCAGGCCTCCCGGTCCCCATCCAGTGCCACGGCGAGGGCCGAAGCGGCGGTGTGGTGGGCGTTTCGCATCCGCGTGGCGGTGTCGTTCTCAGGTTCCGAGTACATCCGTGACCTTCCGGAGCAAGTCCTGCGACAGGGGCGCGCGGCCGACGGCATCGGCGGCGCGGCTCCAGTGTTGCGGGTTGCCGGTCGAGAGCAGGACACGCGAGATTCCGGGGGCGGAGGCGACCACGGCCAGGGCCGCCTCCGCCGGAGTACTGCCAGGGGTGATGAGCTCGGCGAGTTCGAGCCCGACCATGTCGGGGATCTCCCCACCGTGCAACGGGGCCGACGCGAACACCTCCAGGCCAGCGCTCGCCGCTTCCACCAGGACGCCCAGGCCGTCGAGAGCCAGCCCGACAGGAGCCAAGTGGACGACGGACACCGGGAGTTGGACGGCCGACAGGTGGTGGTTCAGGCCGCCGGCCCGGACGGCAAGGGCGACCAGGTCCGCCACATCGAACACTCCGCTGCTGAATCCCCGCCATGTCGCCACGCCGTACGCCTTGATGACACCCTGGTTGCAGGCTTCCTCCAGTGCGAGGAAGGCCGCGTAGAGGCGCTCGGTGACGGCGCCGGGCGGGCAGTCGTGTTCGGGGTTGTGGACGAACACGATGTCCGGGGCCCGGCCGAGGCGGCGTGCGCTGCGGGTGACTTGCCAGGCGACGTAGCCCGGGGCCAGGCAGTGCCCGCGCCGGGCGTCCGCCGGGGTCAGCATCCCGGCTCGTACCGCGATCCGCCCCGTGTCGGCCGGGATGAATCCGACCTTGGTGGAGACCTTCAGGTCCGGGTGGCGGACCAGCACCGGAGCAAGCGCGTTCTCGGCCTGCCCGTGCGAGTAGTTCGCGGCGGTGTCCACCCAGTCCGCGCCGAGGGAGGCCGCCATCATGGCGTCCCGCCGCACGTCCCGGCACCGGTAGGTGCCGAGGCCCAGCCGCGCCCTCACTGCCCTGCTCCGATGGCGACGACCTGACCTTCTACCAGCTCCGTCACGACGCCGGCCGCTTGGGCGGGAGTGATTCCCGCGGCCTGCGCCAGGTCGGCGAGCCGGTGCACGTCCCCGTCGAGGAGCAGAGCGAGCATCGGTTCGGCCTTCGCGGCGAACGTCCACTCTTCCCCGCCCGCGATCAGCCGTGCCGTGGCCCCGTCTCCGGAGTCGAGTACAGCGCGCGAGGCCACCAGGCGCACCCGCAGGTCCGGGTTCGGCGGGGCCGCGGTGATGTACGGCAGCGAGGGGGCGAGACGCGCCCGCTCGGTCGCATCCCGGCTCGCGGCGAACCGGGTGATCAGGTCAGGGCTCTCCAACTCGGAGGCCACGAGCTTGGCGAGGGCGCGCAGGAAGGCCTGCTGCTCGGCTTCGGTACCGAAGCGTGGCACGTCCACCCGGACGCCCTCCTGAGCGCGCAGGGCCTCCGACAGCCAGGTGATCAGGTCCGCGCCGGTGGTGCTCTGCATCCCGCACGTGAGGTGGAGGGAGTGCTGCCCCTCGGAAGCGGCGACGGCGTGCCACCAGCCGCGCGGCAGATACAGCAGGTCGCCGGCGGTGAGGACCAGCTCCGCGACCGGGGTCTCCGGCGGAAGTTCGGGGGAGTCCACGTCGCGGTGCATCGGGGCGACGCGGGTCGGACCGTAGATCCGCCAGCGCTTTGCCCCGTCGAGCTGGACGACCACCACGTCGTGGTCGTCCCAGTGGACCCCGAACCCTTCGGTGCTGGTCCACGAGGCGTAGAGGTTGGTCTGCACCCCGGTCCGCAACCAGCGCTCCAGGTCCATGGCCAGCCCACCTACGCCCTGGTGGAGTTCGTCCACCGCGTCCAGGACCAACGTGGCCCCTTGTGCGAGCTGCTGGTGGAGTGCGGAGGGCTGGAGCTGGTTCCACACCGTGCTTCGCCGGGTGACCACCGGCCGGGAGTACAGGTGCGTCGGGAGCTGGGTGCCGTCGGCGGCCAGGCGGAAGCGGGGGGATTCGAGCCGGTGGACGGCCAGGATGGCGTTCAAGTCATCCCAGCCGAAGAGGCCGGCGGTTGACGTGGCGTCACCACGTACGACCTTGTAGCTGCGGCCGAGCGTCTGGGCGAGGAAGTCATCCCCGCCCAGACGCTCAACCACCGAGGGCTGCTCGGCGGTCATGAGTGCAGCCGTCAGTCGTTGGTGTCGGTGCGGCCGGTGGACCCGCCGTCCGAGGGCTGCTCGTCGCGCGAGCGGGCCGCGACGACCTTCGAACGGGACAGGAGCAGGGCGTCGCCGTCCAGCTCCGTGTTGGTGGTGAGGTTCTCAGACATGAGGAACTCCCGATCCGGTGACTGCCGCCGGGGCTCCGGCGGCTGACAACCACGATCGCCGCCCGGGTAGTTCACGGATAAGGCCAGCATGGGTACCCATGGTGGGTAAACTCGCGGTCAGTTATCCCGCGTGACAGTGAGCGATGATCGTCCCGGCGGTGGGGGTGCCGGATATGACTGATTCCACTGCGCCGCCAGGGCTCTCCGGCCGCCTGCTGGCAGACCCGGAAATGATCACTGCGTGCCGGGCCCGCGACTTCGCCCGGATCTTCCAACTCGCCAGGTCCAAAGGCGGATTCCACTCGTCCCGGATCGCCCGGATGTGCGAGATGACACCCAGCAGGGTCGGCGAGGTCATGTCGGGCCGACGGCAGATCACCAACATGACCGTCATCGAGCGCATCGCAGACGGGCTCCGGATTCCTGGCCACTTGCTCGGCCTCGCGGGCCGGGAGTGGGAGCGCCCGAGGGCTGCCGCTCCAAAGCTGGCGGCCCCAACCACTCCGATGATCGTGGAGCCCTGGGCGCCACCGGGCCCCCTGCCTGGATCGGGGTTGGACGAGATCCTGTCCATCGCGGCCGGCACCAGGGTGACGCCGACCGTGCTGCGGTCGCTCCAGGCGTCCATCGAGGACTACTGGCGGCGTGACGACGAGCATGGCGGTGAGGCTCTCCGGCCAGCAGTGATCGGGCAACTCAGGTACGTCATGGGCGTGTTGCGAGAGACCACCGATCCCAACTACCGGCGCAGCCTTCACGGCATCGCGGCTGAACTCGCACGCCTCACCGGCTGGACCTACTTCGACGCGCGCCAACACAGGACCGCTCAGAGCTACTTCACGGAGTCCCTCCGGCTGGCACGAGAGATCGACGACAACCCGTTCGTCGCCAACGTGCTCGCCTGCCTCAGCCTCCAAGCGACCTACCAGGACAGGGTCAACGACGCCATCGCCCTGGCGCGGGCCGCACAGGACAGCGCACTTCTCGACGGCGGCACCCCGCGGTTGCTGGCCATGCTCTCGACCCGTGAAGCCTTCGCCCACGCCAGCGCCCAGGACAAGCAGGCAGCCCACCAGGCCATCAACGAGGCCCACCGCTACTTCGGGATGATCAGCCAATCGGATGACGATCCCGCCTGGGTCCAGTACTTCGACCAGACGAAGCTCACCGTGGACACCGGCATCGCCCTGGGGCAGCTCGGAGACGTGGTCGCGGCGGAACCCCTCATCACCGAGGCCCTGCGAATCGAGCCGACAACGAACCTGCGGGGCCGGGCGTTCCACACGTTCTGGCTGGCCCGAACCCAACTCCAGCTCCGGGAGGTGGAGTTGTCCTGCGCAACGGCAGGCAAGACCCTGGACCTCGCGGCGGCTGTGGACTCTCCGAGGGTCACCGCCCACCTCGGAGAGTTCCGACAGCTGCTCAAGCCATACGCTGATGCTCCGCTGGCGGCCGAACTGGCCAGCCGAATCGACGAATTGGCCGCCTGAATCAGAGGCCGGCTTCGTCCAGCAGCAGGTACAGCACCCCGACGAGCGAACCGCTGCTGACGATCTCCCGTCGGTCGATCATGCCGCGCAGCTCGGACAGCGGAATCCACTCGATCCGATCGGATTCATTGCGCTCACTCGGAGGCCCCGCGTACTCGACGGCATCGGCGCGGAAGACGAAGTGCTCGGAGTCGGTGATGCCGTTCGCGGGCTGGGCGTAGATCAGTGGTCGGATGTCGCTGGTCGTCCAGCCGGTCTCCTCCAGCACCTCGCGGGATGCGGCCTCCGCCGGAGTCTCGTCCGCCTCGATCAACCCCATGGGCAGTTCCCAGGCCCACGAATCGGTGATGAAGCGGTGCCGCCACATCATCAGCACCCGCTTCTCGCTGTCCACCACAGCGGCCACGGCCAGGTGCCGCAGCTTCAGGACGTGGTGCTCCCAGCGGTGCCCATCGGGTTGTTCGACATCGACCATCCACAGGTTCACCCATGGGTTCTCGTAGATCGGACGTTCCCCGTGGATCTTCCACTGCATCGCTGCGGCCCCTCTCGACGGACCCTCAGCATGCCAGAGACGAGGGTCCAGCGGAGCAGCTCCACCGAATTTGCGTCAAAGTGACGAATAGTGCCCCTTGGGCCAACTCCCCGCGACCGGTGCCCTAGTGACCAAGTCGGATCTGCTTGCCGCCATCGACTCCCGCCAGCACCCTGGCCTACACCGCAGTCGCCAAGCTCGACACCCGGCCGACCTGGACCACCCCGGTCCGTCAATCGGCAACCGGCGAACCTGGAACCATCTGGCCTGTCGAGATGACCTCAGCAACCTCGCTGGTGCAAGTCAGGCCGCCAGTGTCACGCTTCCGCTCTGCCGGACGCTGCTAGGCGTTCCTTCTGCCACGCCGCGGGCGCCGACGCGGGCACCCATCCATGCACCTGGTGAGGCCGGACGTACAACACGTCTTTGATCTGGTTATGCGGGCCCCATCCCACTTCTCCCGTCACGAGAACAAACGCCCCGGGCGGCACATGCCAACCCTCAAACCATGCGTCCTGCACCAACCCCGACCCGCACCAATGCACCTGCGCCTTCGATCCCCGCCGCGCCCGCTGGTACACGTTCACCGCCTGCAGTAGGCGGGCTCCTGCCGCCCAACGGGCTTCCTGCTGACGCAACATCCAATCCCACTGCGCGGCCAGTGCTGCGCGCTCACGTCGACGCCGACGACGTGGGACCGCGATTGCGAGTGCCAAGAGGCCGGCCCCAAGTAGCAGTACCGGCAGGTAGGGGAGGAAGGTCCTCATGGACCCATCAGTAGCCCACGGCGCTCGTCGTGCGCTACCTGGACCTGCCGAGAGAGTGGTGCTGCGAGAGCCTCTGCACGACGGACAGCGTTCGAGCTGGCGGCCGTTTGGTCCCTAGCCGTCTTCGCTGGACACTGGGGGTGACCAGCGAATTTGTTCCGGGCTGCCCGCAACCAAGATCAGCTCTTGGTTGCTGTGTCACCTCGTGGCAGGCCGGTCGGTCCCGTTGGAGGCGACATGCCCGCGAAGACGGTCGAGAGTCCGTTCCCCAAGCAGTTCACCGACCGCCAGTGGAATCGGTACGTGCACCAGGGGCGCGATCTCGTTGATGAAGGCAGTAGCGTCCAGTTCAAGCTGGGAGACCTGACTCTCAAGATGATCCCCCTGCTGGGCCCAGAAGGGGGAAACCGTGGTGTCTTCATCGTGCTGGATCGCTACGCGGACGAGATCGGCAGCAACGTCCACACCCTGCTCCGATATCGACACGAAGCAACAGCCTGGCCGCCGGACAAGCGCGCAAGCGGCGTCTCGTGGTCGATCCACGCAGCACTCGACGCACTGGAAGATCGCTTCGAGCTAATCCACAACCCGCCCGACGGCAAGCGATGGACGGAGGACAAAGCCCTCAGTTTCGCCGGCCGACTGCCTCACAGGCCTCTAACCAAGGCAGAGAAGCTTGACCGAGTTCGAGTCCTGATGAACCAGGACGAGTATGCCGCCGAGGCCGTGGCCGAGATGCTGAAGCGGCCAAACGTGGCCCACCAGGTCATGGCGAGCCCAGAGAACCAGAGAATCGTCTATCGGGCGCACCACGAGCAGCGTATCGAGGCGGCGAACGCCCGCTTCGCCGCCGCCCACGAGCGCGACGAGGAGGAGGTTGAGGAGCCTGTCCGTGAGGTGCGCCGTCGCGAGCCCGCGGTGGACTACACGCGGGCGTCCACTGAAGTGCTCGAGCTGATCGGCATGGGCACCACGTTCCTAGTAGAGCTACAGAGACTGATCCCGAACCTGCATGTTGCAGAGTTCACTGACCGAGAGGTCCGGGCCGTCTTGGACAACCATCGGCGTATTCGCGCCGCTCTCGACTGGTGCGACACAGTGGTGACCACCGGAGAGAAGTCCATGGATGACGAACTGGCACGGATCCTCGGCGAAGGCGATGACCTTGAATGACCTCCCGCCGCACCCCCGCCACCACATCAGCTCAGGCGGCCACTCACCAGGGCCGCACTCCCCCCGTATCCAGCCAGCACCTTGCCGAGCTCACATGGCGAATCCTTGAGCGCGCCGGCGAGGACGTGCTGGTCACCAAAGAAGCGATCACTACCGAAATCCACGCCACCGACAGCCAGTTCTCACGGCTCAAGGGCCACATACGCGACCACGTCACCCTGGAAAAGGGCTTGGCGTTCCTCGCGTTCCGCGGCGGCTACATGATCACCGCCGATCCCGCGAAGATCGCAGAGAGCGTCGGCTGGCGCCTCCACTGCATCAACACCGAGCTGCGGCGGCTTCTGTCCGGGTGGATCAACCCACTCGGCGACCAGGTCGCCAACTACGAGGTCCTGGCGATGTACCAGGACGAGATCGGGCACATGCTCCGCCTAGAGGAGCGTATGCGCAAGGCCGCCTTGGCGATGCCGAAGCCCGTCAAGGGCGCTGGTCGAAGGCGTCGTCGAGCCCGAGCCGCGACAGCCCCGGCCTGACCACAGCGACGGCACTGTGATCGCATGTCACGGCAGTCAGCACCTGGCCCCGCCAACGCACGCAAACTGCTGCGCGCGCTGACGGAGCTCGGTGCCGCCCCGGTCCCAGACCCGAAACAACGGCCCCACGGAGTGCAGTCACAGGACGCCCCGCTCCTAGTCGGAGTTCTGCTCGCCAAGGCCGAACTCGACGCAGCCCAGATGACAGACCCCGACCAGGGGCCACCAGGCGGACTCAGCGACCTCCTCGCCGGCTACCAGGGGCTGGCCAGATCCTCCGATAGCCCTGAGACCGAACTGAAGCTCCTCACCTTCCGACTGATCCGCACCGCCTCCGAGCTCGTCCTCCTCGAAGACGACGATCCTCTACTCGACGCAGCGTGCAATGGAGCTCTCGCGGCTGGCAACCTGATCAACTGCTACCGGCTCCGCCAGTACACCCGCGGAAACGCCCGAGCTGTACAACAAGCGCTGGAGTCCGCAGACCGGTTCACGCACGATCTCACTCGTGCCATGGCTCAGGCCCGCTCCAGGACAGCACGAATAGGCAGATCATCCCACTTAGCCTCATCCATGTTGTCAGCGACGCCCAAGAGTCGCCTCGGGCCACAGCAGTGTCGCGTGCCTGCCTCTGGAGTTTCGCGATTCCGGTGGTGCAGACAGCACGGACTGCGGGATCGTCGTCTCCACTGCCCCCACCAAGGGCGCACTGGGAAACGGCCGTTGGAGGGGCACGATGGGGAAGCAAGAGACGTGGACAACGGACGAGTTCGGTGCCTCGCATGAGGGTGCGGTCGGAGTGCTCCTGGCCGACGGCACCGCTCCTGGCCCGATCGCCTACCCGATGACCAGCAGCGGGGCCGTGCAGCTGGTGTCACAGTGGAGCGCCTACAACGGCCGCTTCAGTTTCACCCCACGGGCCCAGGCACTGCGTGCTGTGTGTTCCTGCGGCTGGACCGGTGCCGAACACAAGCTGGACTGGGACGAGATCGGCGAGCAAGACCTGGCTGAGGGTGGTGACAAGGCGGCGGAGGCTTGCCTGCTGGACTGGGACAAGCACACAAACGACGTGGAGAAGTCGACCGTTCCGCTGCCCGAGACGGTCACCGACCTGCTTGGCCAACTGGCAGAAGAGATCGAGAAGCTGACGAAAACCTCTCCACTCGCGGCACTTCGAGCGGTCCGCCGGTTGGAGGTCACCGCCACGGAGGTCGGCTACTGGGCCGCCCACGATGCTCGACGCGACGCAGATCCCGAACAGGCCGCTGTCGCCCTCGGCCTCGATGAGGCAGCTGCGTTGGAACTGCTGGCCCGCCTCGGCCGCTGGAGCCCCTACGCCTGATACCCGGTTCTACTCAGTGCCACGGCAGTGCCGCGACCGGGACCCGGCCCCGTGTCCCACCCCTTGATCGCGCTCCGAAAGTACAGCAGCAAAGTACAGCAACCAGCCCGTCCGGCAGTGACCAGCAACGCACCTGACACCACCTCTGACGTGCGCAGATGACCTGAGCGACCGCCCCGCCTGTAATTCGGGACGAAGAGGCCGTGGGTTCAAATCCCGCCACCCCGACCCAGCCCAGAGGGCCAGTCAGAGAAATCTGACTGGCCCTCTGTCGTTGCTGCCGACGTGTCAGGGCCGACGGACCGGTGCCGGTGGAGCTGGTGTGTCTCGTGGTCCTCGCTGCTCTCCGGGCCCGGGTGAATGCGCGCGGTGGGCCCGGTGAGAAGTATTGAAAAGCAATGTGACGTGTGCCATTTTACTGCGCAGGCCCGTCACGGACGGGACGTCTTGCTCCAACCCCCAGGAGTGAACCTTGCGTGCCATAGCCACCGCTCTGCTGGTCGCAGCCATCGCGGCCACCCCCCTCCAGGCCGCTCAAGCCGCCCAGGCCACACCCAAGCCGGACCAGGTCTCCGCGGACCCGGGCCAGCGCCCGGCCCACGGCAGCGCGCTGGGCGCTCCCGCCGCGGCCGCGCCCACCGGCGGCCGGCTGGAGTCGCGGATCCTGCCGGTCCTCCACACCTGCAGCCCGTCGCTGCGGATCCGGGCGCAGGAGATGACCGCCGCCCAACTGGCGGCGACCTGTACGAGTCTGGCCAACCAGGACGCCTACTTCCACGGCGTGGTCAAGGACTCGGGGCCGGTCGCGAACGACTTCAACACCACCCTGGAGGTCGACGTCTTCAACTCCAGCGCCGACTACAAGGCCTACGCGGGGAAGATCTACGGCATCGACACCAACAACGGCGGCATGTACCTGGAGGGGAACCCCGCCAAGGCGGGCAACCAGCCGCGGTTCATCTGCTATGAGCGCACCGACGTGAGCCCCGGTTGGCAGATCTGGAACCTCAACCACGAGTACACCCACTACCTCGACGGGCGCTTCGACCAGTACGGCGACTTCAACGCGAGCCAGACCACCCCGACCGTCTGGTGGGGCGAGGGTTTCGCGGAGTACGTCTCCTACTCCTACCGTGGCGTCACCTACGCCAACGCGGTGGCCGAGGCCGGCAAGCACACCTACTCCCTGCGCACGCTGTTCGACACCACCTACGACAACAGCGACGTCAGCCGCACCTACAACTGGGGCTACCTCGCCGCCCGTTACATGATCGAGAGGCACCCGGCCGACGTCACCGCCGTGCTCGGCTACTACCGCACCGGGAACTGGACCGCCGCGCGCACCCTCCTCACCTCGCTGGACTACGAGAGCGACTGGAACGCCTGGCTGACGGCAGTGGCGGCAGGCGCCTGACCTGTACGTCCGCCGCGGCCGGACTCCCCTCCGGCCGCGGCGGACGGCCACCGGCCTGACGATCACTCACACCACTGCCGAGCGTGCTATTTTGTGAGCAGTCGTTCAACTATCGAGGCAGGGTGACCATGGGGCGCAGGCAACTCTGGGATCGGGCAGAGGTGTTGGCCGCCGCCATGGGGCTGTTCCGTCGCCGGGGCTACCTGGGTGCCTCGCTGCGGGACATCGAGGAGGCGACGGGGCTGCACCCGGGCAGCCTGTACCGGACGTTCCAGAGCAAGGACGGCCTGTTCCACGCGGCCCTGGAGGCCTACAACGAGCAGGTGGTGCAGGGGCGGGTCCGGGTGCATCTGCTGGAGCCGGCCGATCCGGTGGCGGGCATCCGGTCGTTCTTCACCTCGGCGTTCGAGACCGGGGTCGATCCCGATCCCGGGTGCCTGCTCACCAATACGGCGGTGGAGTGTTTCGCCGTTCCCCAGGCCGCCCCGGGGGTGCGGCAGGGGCTGGAGACCATCGAGTCCGGGTTCGCCGACGCGCTGACCCGGGCCCGGGCGCTCGGCCGCGTGTCGGCGGAACTGGACGTCGAGATGGCGGCGGCCCAGCTACTGGCGCTCTATCAGGGCCTGTTGGTGCTGGTCCGGGCCGGCACGCCGATCACCAAACTGCACACCGTCACCGATGGCGCGCTCGCGTCGATCGGCCCACGAAAGAGGGACAGCGATGAGTGACACACAGCAGCTCTGGACGGACTACGCCGCCTGCTGGTCGGCCGAACCGGACGAGCGGATCGCCGCGCTCGAGGCGGTCGCCCTCGACGGGATCGGTTACCGGGATCCGGGTACGGAGGTCAGCGGTCTGACCGAACTGGCCGCCTACATGGCCGGGTTCGCCGGTGCCTTCCCCGGTCACCGGTTCCGGATCGACGAGGTGCTGGAGCACCACGACCGGTCGCTGGCCCGGTGGACCCAGCTCAACGAGCAGGGCGAACCGGCGATGACGGGCGTCAGCACCGCGGTGCACCGCGACGGCCGGCTCGCCGACGTCACCGGGTTCTTCCTCCCGGCGTAACAGTCCCGCAGGCCGCGCGAGTTCAGACCAGGCGGCCATCAACGGCCGGGGACAGCTGCTGCCGGCGGTAGCGGCCCGGGGCGATGCCGTACTCCCGCTTGAAGGCGTTGGCGAAGGCGAACTCCGAGCCGTAGCCGACCCGTTCGGCCACCACGCCGAGGGGGCTGTCCGACTCCCGGAGCAGGCGGGCGGCCGTCGTCAGCCGCCACCAGGTCAGGTAGCCGAGTGGTGGTCGGCCGACCGTCGCGCTGAAGCGCTTGGCGAAGGCCGCGCGGGAGAGGCCGCCCCGGGTGGCGAGGGTTTCGACCGTCCAGGGGGCTTCGGGTGTGCGGTGGATGGCGTCGAGTGCGGCGCTGATCGCCGGGTCGCCGAGTGCGGCGGCCCAGCCGAGGGCCGGGCCGCCCTGCGTCGACGGTGGGGGCCGGTCGAACCAGGCGCGGAGGACGAAGAGCAGCAGCATGTCCAGCAGGGCCGGGACGACGGTGTCCGCGCCGAGTCGCGGGTTCTCCAGTTCGCCGCCGAGGAGTTCGACCGCGGCGCGGATCTCGGGGTGGTGCCCGAGGCGGGCGGGCAGGTGCAGGAGGTCGGGCAGGTCGTGGAGCAGCGGGTGGGCCCGGCCGGGGTCGAGCTGGTAGGCGCCGCACAGGGTGACGGTGGTGGGGTGGGTGCCGTCCGGCCGGCGGCCCACGGACGGTGCGGCGTACCGCTGTTCGTGACGGGAGTCGTCCTGCGGGTCACAGGCGGCTGCTGCCAACGGAGTTGACGGGTGGTCGGCCAGGGCGTGGCCATGGCCGCGCGGCATGAAGACCACGTCGCCGACGCCGAGCGCGATCGGCGCCCCGTCCCGGGGGATCAGCCAGCACGAGCCCTGCAGGATCACCTGGAAGCCACCGCCGGGGGCGGGCAGGAAGCGCTGGCCCCACGGGGCGTACCACTCCACCCGGGCCGAACGGGGCTCACCGGTGCGCATCACGGCCACGACGTCGCTGAGTACATCCATCCGACGAAGGTACTCGCACAGGCTCGGGCCGGAGACGTTCGCGTATGAATCGGAGCTCTGGGCGCATTGGAGGTCTTGTCCGGGCGGCTTACGGTCGAAACAGAGCCCACGGAGGGCGCGGTGACGCACCGTCAAGGAGAGGCAGTCCGTTCATGAACGAGCAGCAGAGGGTCCTGGTCGTCGGAGCCAACGGGACGGTGGGCCGGCACGTCGTGACGGGCCTGCTGACGGGCGGCACGGAGGTGCTGGCACTGACCCGCGACCCGGCGCGGGCGGCCCAACTCCCGGACGGGGCACGCCTCGTACCCGGCGACCTGTCCGCCGCGCGGACGCTGGCGGCAGCCGCAGGGCAGGCCGATGCCGTGTTCCTCGCCTGGCCGCTGCACACGGCCGAGGGCGCGGCCGAGGCCCTGGCCGCGCTGACCGGGAACGCGCGCCGGGTGGTCTACCTGTCCTCGGCCGCGGTGCGGGACGTCCCCGGGCAGGAGCCCGAGTCGCCCGGGCGGCCGGACGCCGCGATCGAGTCGTTGATCGCCGGCTCCGGCCTGCGGCACACCTTCCTGCGGCCGCACGGCTTCATGGCCAACGCGCTGCGGTGGGCGGCGGAGATCCGCACCTCGGGCGTGGTGCGCGGCTACGGCGGCGCGGCCGGGCTGACCTTGGTCGACGAACGGGACATCGCCGCCGTGGCGGTCCGGGCGCTGACCGAGGAAGGGCACGACGGGGCGCGGTACGCGCTGACCGGGCCCGCGTCGCCGACCCAGGCGGAGCAGGTACGGATCATCGGGGAGGCGGTCGGCCGGCCGGCCCGGTGGGAGGAGATCCCCCGGGCGGCTGCCCGTCAGCAGATGGTCGACAGCGGGTGGCCGCTCGGGATCGTGGACGGCGCACTCGACTTCGTCGCGGCCCGGATCGACGCACCGGAGCCGGTCACCGACACCGTCCGGGACGTCACCGGCACTCCCGCCCGCACGCTGCGCGACTGGGCCCTCGACCACGCCGAGCTGTTTCGCTGACGTCGACTCACCCGGCCCGGTAGGCCCGCAGGAAGGCCCGCACGCCGCCCTCGATCAGACGGTCGCTCTCCCCCTTGGCCAGCGGGAGCACGCCGTAGTGGGAGAGCTGCACGATCGAGTGCGAGACCAGCGCCATGAAGTGCGCGGCGGCCATGGCCGCGTCCCCGTGCACGTCGATCAGACCCGCGTCGGCGAGGCCGGCCATCGCCTCGGCGAGCGCGCGGCCGACCGGTCCCGGGCCGGCGTCGACCCAGGCCTGCAGCACCTCCGGCGGCACGTGGTCGGCCTCGGCGTGGATGTGGCGGACCAGGGCGAAGTGGTTCGGGTACTCGGCCATCAGGCCGACGAACGCGCGGGCCAGGGCGATCAGGTCGCGCGCCAGATCCTCCGGGCCGGGCGGGCGCTCGGGGTCCAACAGAGCACCCAGGCGGGCCAGTTGGGCATCACGCACCTGACCCGAGGTCCAGGTGACGACGGTCCGGAAGAGGTCGGCCTTGCCGCCGGGGAAGTGGTTGTAGAGCGTGCGGGTCGAGACGCCGGCCGCGGCGGCCAGCGCGTCCACCGAGGCCCGGGCGTAGCCCTCGCGGCCGAAGACCATGCAGGCCGCGCTCGCGAGGGCGATCTGCTTCTCCAGCTTGCGGGGCGAGACCTCGCGCCGCGCCTGCTCCAGCCAGGCTTCGTTACTGCCACTCACGCATGCCTCCCGATTAATTACAACGACCGTTGCACTTTCGACAACGCTCGTTGTAACTTTACCGGAGGGGAGGCCGCGACGGGCGGTCACCCCGCGAGGAGGGGACACCACCATGGCTGCCATCGAGACCGAAACCGCTGCCACCACCGCCGAGCAGGACGCACCCCTGCGCGTGGCCGTCATCGTCGGCAGCGTCCGCGAGGGCCGCCAGGGCCCGGCCGTCGCGGACTGGTTCGTCGGCGCGGCCGCCGCCCAGGCGGGCCTGGAGCTGGACGTCATCGACCTGGCCGAGGTCAACCTGCCGCTGGTGATGCCCGGTTGGGGCGGCACGGCGAGCCCGGAGGCCGTCGCCGCGCTGGCCGACGTCACGCCCCGGCTGGCCGCCGCCGACGCGTTCGTGGTGGTCACCCCCGAGTACAACCACAGCTTCCCGGCCGCCCTGAAGAACCTGATCGACTGGCACCACCAGCAGTGGCACGCCAAGCCGGTCGGCTTCGTCTCGTACGGCGGGCTCGGTGGCGGGCTCCGCGCAGTCGAGCAACTCCGGCTGATCTTCGCCGAGTTGCACGCCGTGACGGTGCGCGACTCGGTCAGTCTGCACGGTCCGTGGTCGGGCCTCGGGCCGGACGGTGCGCCGCGCGACGTCGCCGTGTCCGAGGGCGCGGTCAAGGGCATGCTCGGCCAACTCGCCTGGTGGGGACGGGCCCTGCGGGACGCCCGGACCACCCGGCCGTACCAGGGCTGAGGGGCACGGGAGATGACCACCGGTCAGCTCGTCGAGGCTCCGCCGGAGATGCCCCGGGCCTCGTCCACCGCCCTCAACCGCACGCTCGTCGTGGTGATCATCGGCTCGATGATGTCGGTGCTCGACACCACGATCGTCAATGTCGCGCTGCGCAGTCTGGCCGAGACCTTCCACGCCTCGCTGACCACCATTCAGTGGGCCACCACCGCCTACACGCTCGCGCTCGCCGCCGTCGTCCCGACCGCGGCCTGGGCGATGGGGCGGATCGGCGCCAAGCGCAGCTACCTGACCGCCCTCGTCCTGTTCACCCTCGGCTCCCTGCTGGCCGCCTTCGCCTGGGACGCGGGCAGCCTGATCGCCGCCCGCGCCGTGCAGGGGATCGGCGGCGGGCTGCTGATGCCGGTCGGCATGACGATGGTGATGCGCGCCGCCGACAGTGAGCGGCTCGGACGGGCGATGGCGCTGGGCGGCCTGCCGATCCTGATCGGTCCGGTGCTCGGCCCGCTGCTCGGCGGCTGGCTGCTCGACGCCACCTCCTGGCACTGGATCTTCCTGGTCAACCTGCCGATCGGGGCGGCCGCCACGGTGCTCGCCGCGAAGCTGCTGCGGTCCGACCGGCCGAGCGACCCCTCCGCCGCGCCCAAGCTGGACCTGCCCGGTCTGCTGACGCTCTCCCCCGGTCTGGCGCTGCTGCTGTTCGGCCTGGCCAGGGGCGGCGAGCAGGGCGACTTCGGCACCCTCGGAGCGCTGCTCCCCACACTGGCCGGGGCGCTGCTGGTGGCCGCCTTCGGCCGCCGCGCGCTGACCGCGCGTCAGCCGCTGCTGAACCTGCGGCTGCTGCGCGACCGCAGGCTCGCCGCCGGGATCGGCACCCTCGCCCTGTTCACCGCCGGGTACTTCGGCTCGATGCTGCTCGGCCCGGTGTACTGGCAGCAGGTCCGCGGCGTGAGCCCCACCGAGGTCGGGATGCTGGGCGCGCCGGTCGGCCTGACCGTCGGCCTGACCCTGCAGATCGCCGCCCGGCGGATCGACACGGTGTCACCCCGGCGGCTGATCACGGCCGGCGTCGCGCTGGGCGCGCTGGGGATGCTCCTGACCGGACTCCAGGTCGGTGTGCCGGACGTGGCCGCCTGGCGGGTGGTCGGCTCGGCGATGCTGATGGGCGTCGGTGCCGGGATGGTGCTGATGCCGACCATGACGACCGCGAGCCGCGACCTGCCGAAGGACCAGCTGGCGGCGGCGAGCACCGTGCTGAGCATCAACTCGCAGGTCTGGGCCTCGGTCGGGACGGCGCTCTTCTCGGTGCTGCTGGGCACGGCGGGCCTCGACCCGGCGGGGTTCAGGACCACGTACGTGATCGCGGCGGGCGTGCTGGCGCTCGGGCTGCTGCCCGCCGCGCTGCTCCCGGGGCGCCGCCCCTGACCTGCTTGCCGGACCCGCCGGGGCCCTGCCGGAACACTCCGGCGGGGCCCCGCCGCGCGTCCGGGCCGCTTGAAGCACGCCTGCATACCGGGTATACATACTCGGTATGCAGGCTCGCCGGGGTGGTTCGACCGGCCGGGTCTGCCAGGACAGTGACTGGGGTGCCACCCCGGCGGAGCCGCCCTCAAGGCCGCGCCGACGGGACGGCAGCTGTGCTGCGCCCGGTTCCTCGGGCGGCGGCCGACGAGAAGGAGCCGACGAGTGACAGCCACAGAGATCAGGGACACCGAAGGGGCCGTCCTGCGCCTGCGGGGCGTGTCCCGGGTGCACGGCCAGGGGGCGACCCAGGTGCACGCCCTGCGCGAGGTGGACCTGACGGTCCGTCCGGGGGAGTTCGTCGCGGTGATGGGCCCCAGCGGGTCCGGCAAGTCCACCCTGCTCACGCTGGCCGGCGGGCTGGACACCGCCAGCTCGGGCCAGGTCCGGGTGGAGGGGCAGGACCTGGGCAAGCTGTCCAGGACCGCGCTGTCCGCCGTCCGCCGCCGAGCGATCGGCTACGTCTTCCAGGACTACAACCTGATCCCCGCGCTGACCGCCGCCGAGAACGTCTCGCTGCCGCGCGAACTGGACGGCGTGACCAGCCGCCGGGCCCGGGCCGAGGCGCTGACCGCACTCGCCGAGACCGGCGTGGCCGAGTACGCCGACCGCTTCCCCGACCAGCTGTCCGGCGGGCAGCAGCAGCGGGTCGCGATCGCCCGGGCCCTGGTCGGCGAACGCCGGCTGGTGCTCGCCGACGAACCCACCGGCGCGCTCGACACGGCCACCGGCGAGACCGTCCTGGCCGTGCTGCGGGCCCGCTGCGACGCCGGGGCGGCCGCCGTCATGGTGACGCACGAGCCCGCCCACGCGCAGTGGGCGGACCGGGTGGTGCTGCTGACCGACGGTCAGGTGGTCGAGGAGCGTCAGCGGCCCGCCGACCTCCGCGGGCGCCACGCCGCCGCCGGGACGGACGAGAGCCGATGAGCCTCTCCGCCTGGCGCGCCGCCCTCCGGATCGCCCGCCGCGACGCACTGCGGGCCAAGGGCCGCAGCGCCCTGATCATCGCCATGATCGCGCTGCCGGTGGTGGGTGTCACCGGCGCGGACATCGTGGCCCGCAGCACCCAGCTCTCCCCGCAGGAGCGCGGCACCCGCCTGATGGGCACCGCCGACGCGTACGTCAGCACCGGTACGCAGCCCGGCTGGCGGCTGGTGCAGGGCGCGGAGCCCACCTCGCGCAACGTCTCCGTGCTGTCCCAGAACGGGCCGAAGCCCACGCCCACCCCCGAGGAACAGGCCCGCAGCGCCCAGCCCTTGCAGCGGCTGCTGGAGCAGGCGCTGCCGGCCGACGCCAAGCTGCTGCCGGTCGAGGCCACCACCGGCTATCACCTGACCAGCACCACGTACGGCCAGGGCCAGGTGCAGACCTGGGGGATGGACCTGACGGACCCGCTGACGGCCGGCATCACCACGCTCCGGCAGGGCAGCTGGCCCGCCGCGCCGTTCGAGGTCGCGGCGACCACCGGTTTCCTGACCGACTCCGGCCTGAAGGTGGGTCAGAGCACCACTCTCAAGGGCACCACCCAGCCGCTCCGGATCACCGCCGCCGTCGAGTACCCGGGTGACCTGAAGGCGAACCGGCTGGTCGGCCGGCCGGGCGAGCTGAGCGGACTGCTCGGTGCCCTGCCGGAGCAGGCCGGCCTGGCCACCGCGCCCGGCGCCCGCGACTACCTGGTCTCGCTGCCCGGTCACGCCGCGTTCAGCTGGGAGGCGGTGCAGCAGGCCAACGCCTTCGGCTTCACGGTGGCGTCGCGGGCCGTGCTCGCCGACCCGCCGCCCGCCACCGCCATCAGCTCCAGCGCCGACCCCGAGGCCGAGCAGACCGCGCTCAGGACCAGGACCATCGCGGCCACCGCGGTCGGTCTCGCGCTGCTGGAGATCGTGCTGCTGGCCGGTCCGGCGTTCGCGGTCGGTGCCCGCCGCTCCCGGCGGCAGCTCGGGCTGCTCGCGGCCACCGGCGGCAACCGGGCGCACATCCGCCGGGTGGTGCTCGGCGGCGGCATCGTGCTCGGCGGCGCGGGTGCGCTGGCGGGTGTGGCGCTCGGCGGGGTCGCCGCGCTGGCCGGGCGGTCCTGGCTGGAGGGCAGGTCAGGGGCCCGGTTCGGGCACTTCGCACTGAACCCCGCCGACCTGTCGGGCATCGTGGCGCTCGGTGTGGTCACCGGCCTGCTGGCCGCGGTCGTACCGGCGGTGCAGGCCGCCCGGCAGCCCGTGGTGGCCGCCCTCACCGGCCGGGTCACCGCCCGGCCTCCGGCCAAGTGGCTGGCCGTCGCCGGTGCGCTGACCGCCCTGGCGGGCGCCGCCATCGCGCTGAGCGGCGAGCTCTCCGCCTCGGGCTCGCGCTCCGTCCTGGCGGGCTCGGTGCTGGCCGAGCTCGGGCTGATCGCCTGCACCCCGCTGCTGATCAGCCTGTTCGGCCGGCTCGGCCGGTTCCTCCCGCTGTCGCCCCGGCTCGCGCTGCGCGACTCGGCCCGCAACCGGGGACGTACCGCCCCGGCGGTCGCCGCCGTGATGGCCGCCGTCGCCGGTGCGGTCGCGGTGCTGACCTTCCAGGCCAGCACCGACTCGGCCGCCAGGGCCGGGTACGTGGCCTCGGCCCCGCCCGGCGCCGTGGTGCTCCAGGCCCAGTCCGTCCGGGGCACCGACAGCCTGGCGGTGTCCATCGCGAAGAACGCCGCCGCGCTGCGGACCGCCGTGGAGGGCGCCGTGCCCGAGCTCGGGCAGCGCGCCGACCTGAGCGCGCTCAGCTACGGGGCGTGCGACAGCACGCCCGGCTCGTTCTGCGGCCGGGTACAGGTGGTCCCGGCGCCCGGGAACGACTGCCTGGCCCCGGCCGGTCCTGGCGGCATCGACCTCCGCTGCGCGCGCAACACCCCCGAGCCCGATGACATCCGGGACGTGATCAGCGGCGATCCGGCCGTGCTGCACAACCTGCTCGGCGTGGACTCGCCCGTCGCCACCAAGGCCCTGACGGACGGTCAGGTGGTCGTCCTGAACCCCGGCTACCTCCAGGACGGCAAGGTCACCCTGCAGCTCACCCGGTTCGGCGCCACCGGCCCCGAGGGCAACAAGACCAGTACGGTCAGCCTGCCGGGGGTGGCCGTGACCGGCACCGCCCAGGCCGCCCGCGCGGTGATGTCACCGGCGGCCGCCAAGGCGGCCGGGCTGCTCTCGGTCGACCAGCAGTCGGTGTGGCGGCCCGCCCGGGCCCTGACCTCGGCCGAGGTGCAGCGCGTCACCGCCGCCGCGCTCCAGACCGGCCCCGGCAAGCTCGAGGTGGAGCGCGGCTACCAGGGCGGTTCCACCAATGCCATCGCGCTGGGGCTCGCCATCGCCGCCTCGGCGGTGGCCATCGCCGCCGCCGCCATCGCCACCGGTCTGGCGGCCACCGACAGCCGGGGTGACCTGGCCACCCTGGCGGCCGTGGGCGCCACCCCGGGCATCCGCCGCCGGCTGTCCGCCTTCCAGTGCGCCGTGGTGGCCGCGATGGGCGCCACCATCGGAGCGCTGGCCGGGCTGGTGCCCGCCGCCGCGCTGCAGCGGGTGCAGAACCTCGGCATCGAGGCCCGGTTCGGCTCGGGTTCGCTCAAGATCGGCAGCAACCCGCTGGTGATCCCGTGGCCGGAGCTGGCCGCGCTGGTGATCGGGCTGCCACTGCTGGCCTGGCTGCTCGCCGCCGTCTTCACCCGCTCCCGGGTGGCGTTGACCCGCCGGACAGACTAGGCAGAGCGCCCGGTTGCACTATCCAGGGGCTCGGGGAACTGCGACGGTTCGTGGCTGGCGGGTATCACTGCGAAAGTGCCTGACCACCTACGGACGGATCACCTTGTACGAGGTCGGCGTCGCGGTTCCCCGAGCCCCTGGTGATGCCTGGCTCAGCACCTGCCAACAGCTCAGCCAGCAGGGTGGCGATCCGGTCGGCGGTGAGCGGGCCGGTGGTCAGGGCGGCGGCGAGGGTGGGCAGCAGGTTCGGCGGGAGGGTGCGCGGGTCGCCGATCAGAACGGACTCGTCGGGGAAGGTGAGCAGGACGAGGGGAGCGCCGTCGTCGAGTTCGGCGTGGTACCAGGTGACTCTGTTCATGTGCCCCCTCCCGGTGACGGCGGACGCGTGCGACCCGAGACGGAATCGAACGTACACCCGATTATGGGGGCAGGAGAGGACGTCGCGGAACCGCAATACCGCATGGGTCCGACAATCAGCGTTCCTCGACGCCTTCGGACTCGGCCCTGGCGGCCACCAGGGCCTCGATCACGGCCCGGACCCGGGGCAGATCGGCCGGATCCAGCTCGGCCAGGTGCGCCACGATCGCCCGGGCGTCGGCGGGCAGGCCGGTGAGCTCGGTGGTGACGTAGTCCAGGTACTGGGCCGCGGCGGCGCGCTGGACCTGGAGCAGCGGCAGGCCGAGCCCGGCCGCGAGCGCGCGGAGCACCTGCGGCTCGGGCGCGCGGACCACCTCGTTGCGGACCAGCTTGTGCAGCCAGGTGGTGCCCGGGCGGTAGCCGGTGGCCGGGTCGACAGTGGACTCGGTAAGCCGGCGGAAGGTCACCCCGGGCCGGTCCAGCGCCTCGCGCACCAGTCGGGAGAGCGCGTCGCCGGTGTCGCCGGACATGGTCGCAGGCATCTCGTCGTCTCCCCTCACGGCAGTCGGCCCCTCGCCCCGGCCTGGGCGAGGGCGCGGGCGGTCGGCGGGCGACAGCCGCGTTCGCGAACGAGGCTAACAGCGCCAACCTGCCGATGCTGCCACTTCTCCGGGCCCGTGACCAGCCCGTTCGGTGACCTGCCCCGCGAATCGAAAATTATTCGAATACGTGTTCGCGTTCGCGAACGCATCTAGGTAAGGTCCTGTCCGCGAGCAACGACCACAGGTTCAGCGCAGCAGATCAGAGCAAGCAGCAGGAGGCCACCCGTGACCATGCCGACCGAGTTCTTCGGAGTCCCGATCCAGCGGAGTCGCCAGCCGGTCGCCTGCCGGGTGCAGCAGCGGCCGCTCTCCGCCCTCCGCCCGCTGTTCGAATCGGTGCTCCGGGACCCGGTGATCACGGCCTTCGGCTGGTCCCAGGCCGGCCCGGCCCCGGCCGACGCCGGCGGCGCCCGGCTCCGGGTCGGCCCGCCCTGGTTCCGCACCGTCGCCGACCGGGGCGAACAGGACCTGTACGCGCTCTCGCTCGATCTCCCGCACCCCAGCCTCGGCGGCCACCGCTACGGCCCCGGCGCCACCCCGATGCGCTGGCGCAAGCTGCCGTACCAGGGGCCCGACCAGGCCAGGTTCGACCGGGCCAGGCGGCTGTCCGATGCCCTGGAGTCCGGTTCCTTCGACCGGGCGCTGGCCGAGTCGTTCGGCGGGCCGGCCGGCGGCGCCACGGCGGTCACGGTCTGGCGGGACCGGATCAGGGTGGTGCAGTGCGCCTTCGCCTGACCGGCCGTCCCGGCCGTTCCGCCGGGCCGTGCGGATCGGGTTTGATGGGGGGATGAGCAACGAGAAGAGCCCCGTACCGGAGTGGGAACAGCGGTTCCGGGCGGCACGGGTCTCCCTGCCCGACTGGGCCGAGCAGGCCCCCGAACGCGCCCTGTACGTCTCCAACTCCACCGGCACGTACGAGATCTACGCCTGGGACCGGTCGGCCGACAGCCACCGCCAGGTGACCTCCCGCCCGAACGGGACCACCGACGCCGAGCTCAGTCCGGACGGCGAGTGGATCTGGTGGTTCGACGACACCGACGGCGACGAACTGGGCGTCTGGCGCCGCCAGCCGTTCACCGGCGGCCCCGACGAACACGCCGTGCCGGGCGTGCCCGCCGCGTACGACGCGGGGCTGGCGCTCGGCCTGGACGGCACCGTGGTGGTCGGCACCTCGGACGACGAGGACGGCACCACCCTCTACCTGCGCCGCCCCGGCGCCACCGAGGTCGAGGTGGTCTACCGGCACGAGGAGTACGGCGGGGTCGGCGACCTCAGCCACGACTCCAGCCTGCTGGTGATCGACCACACCGAGCACGGCGACGCGATGCACTCGGCGATCCGGGTGCTCCGGCTCGCCGACGGCGCCACGGTGGCCGAGCTGGACGAGGTGACGGGCCGTCAGCACCCCAGTGGGGTGGCCTGTTTGGGCTTCGCCCCGGCCGACGGCGACACCCGGCTGCTGATCGCCCACCAGCGCACCGGCCGCTGGGAGCCCGCCCTCTGGGACGTGGCCACCGGCACCGAGACCGCGCTGCTCCTCCGCGACGACCAGGGCCGGGAGTTCCCCGGCGATCTCTCCGCGCAGTGGCGCCCCGACGCCCGGTCCCTGCTGGTCGAGCACGAGTACGAGGCGCGCAGCGAGCTGTTCTCGTACGAGCTGGCCACCGGCGAGCTGACCCGGCTGGACACCCCGCGCGGCACGGTGTCCGGCGCGACCGCCCGGCCGGACGGGACGGTGGAGTTCCTCTGGTCCTCGGCGGCCGAGCCCTCGGCGGTCCGCTCGACGGCGGGCACCGTGGTGCTGCGGGCCCCGGGCCCGGTGCCGCCCGGCTCGGTGCCGGTCGAGGACGTCTGGGTGGAGGGACCGGGCGGGCGGGTGCACGCGCTGGTCCAACGCCCGTCCGGGGACGGCCCGTTCCCCACCCTGTTCGAGGTGCACGGCGGCCCGACCCACCACGACAGCGACTCCTTCGCGGCCGGGCCCGCCGCCTGGCTGGACCACGGCTTCGCGGTGGTCCGGGTCAACTACCGCGGCTCCACCGGCTACGGCCAGGCCTGGACCGACGCCCTGCACGGCCGGGTCGGCCTGATCGAGCTCGAGGACATCGGCGCCGTCCGGGACTGGGCGGTCGACTCCGGCCTGGCCGACCCGTCCCAACTCGTGCTCTCCGGCGGCTCCTGGGGCGGCTACCTCACCCTGCTCGGCCTCGGCACCCAGCCGGACAGCTGGACGCTCGGCCTGGCCGCCGTACCGGTCGCGGACTACCTAGCCTCGTACGAGGACGAGATGGAGGCGCTCAAGTCGCTGGACCGCACCCTGTTCGGCGGCTCGCCCGAGGAGGTGCCCGAACTCTGGCACGCCTCCTCGCCGTTGAGCTACGTCGAGCAGGTGAAGGTGCCGGTCTACCTCAGCGCCGGGGTGAACGACCCGCGCTGCCCGATCCGGCAGATCGACAACTACGTGACCCGGCTGGAACAGCTCGGCAAGGAGCACGAGGTCTACCGCTACGATGCCGGGCACGGCTCACTGGTGGTCGAGGAGCGGATCAAACAGCTCCGCCTGGAGATCGACTTCGCACTGCGACACCTGGGGAGAGCGCGTTGAACATCAGACGTGGGGTGGTGGCCTCCGGCGCCGTACTGGCGCTGCTGCTGACCGCGGCGGGCTGCTCGTCCAGCTCCGACGACGACTGCGACAACTGGTCCGCGGGCAGCGTCGCCGCGCCCGGCTCGGCCGTCCAGGCCCAGCTGCTGGCCAAGTCCAGCAAGGGGTCGAAGAGTTCGAAGAAGGCGAAGAGCCACAAGGGCTCCAAGCACAAGAGCTCGGGCGGCGACGACTGCGACGACTGACGCCGTCGGCTCAGTTCGGGACCGGGTCCAGTCCGAGGGCCCGGTCCCTGGCGTTCTCCGCCTCGCGGCGGGCCAGCCGGAACCACATGAAGACCACGAAGCCGCCGAAGACGAACCACTCCAGCGTGTACCCCAGGTTCTGGAACGCCCGCAGACTCAGGCCGTTGCCCCCCTGCGGCTGCACCGTCGGCACGACGGTCAGCCCGGCCGGCACCGTGTCGGCGGCCACCCAGCCGTCGTACGTGACGTCCGGCAGCACGTTCACCAGGGCGGCCGGACTGATCGTGCCCAGCTGCCCCTCGGGCAGGCCGCCGGCCACCGCACCGTTGCTGCCGCTGTTCTCCGGAGCCTGCAGCCGCCCGGTGACGGTCACCTGCTCGGGCCCGACCTCCGGCGCCGTACGGCCTGCGGCCGGCCCCGGCGCCCAGCCCCGGACCACCGCCACGCACTGCCCGTCGCCCGGGCAGAGCGGGGTCAGCACGTAGTACCCCTGCTTCCCCTCCACCGTGCGGTTGGGAACGAGCAGTTGGTGCGCCCGGTCGTAGCGCCCGGTCAGCGTGACCGCGCGGCCGACCGTCTCGGTGGTGACCCTGGCCCGCGCGTCCGGCAGCAGCTCGGCGAACGGCACCGCCGCCCCGCCGGTGGCCGCGTCGGCCGAACGCACCGCGTCCCGGTGCCGGCTCACCTGATCCTCGAACCGGCTGAGCTGCCAGGAACCCAGGAACAGGCAGACCACGACCGCCAGGACGGCGACCACGGTGCCGCCGAGCCAGCGCGAAGTCAGGAGAAACCGGTACACACGCACCACGGTAACCACCCCTACACACGCACCGGACACCAGGGCGCACGGTTGCACTATCCAGGGGCTCGGGGAACGGCGACGCCGACCTCATGCAAGGTGATCCTGCGTAGATGGTCAGGCACCTTCGCAGTGATGCCCGCCAGCCACGAACCGTCGCCGTTCCCCGAGCCCCTGGACCGTAAGACTGAGCGCCCTGCAAAAGGCTGAGCTCAGCCGACCGGCGAGGGCGATGCCTCCGGGATGCGTTCCGCCCCGTTCCGATAGACGGTGCCGGTGCAGGCGTTGGGCAGCGTGGCGACCACCTGCGGGCCGCCCGGGTCCGGGGTGTGGGTGAGGGTGACGGTGGGCCGGCCGGCGGTCGGGCTGGTGGTCGGGTTCGGTGACTCGACCGGCGAGGGCGAGGTCTCGGGGCCCGGGGCCTGACTCGGGGAGCCCGACCCGGACGGCCCGGGGGCGGCCGCGACCGCCCGGGCCTTGACGGCGTCACCGCTCGTGCAGGGCCCGTCCGGCACCCAGCCGAACCGCACCTGGTACCCCGTACTCGGCGGCAACAGCACCGGCCCGTCCGCGACCGGTGCGGCCAGCCCGGTGGCCGGCCCGCCGACGGTGTGCGGGGCCACCTTGACCTTGGCCGAATCGGCGACCAGTAGCCCGCCGCCGGCCAGCTCGCAGGCCCGCCCCGAGGTGTTGACCACCCGGAACCAGCCGTACACCCGGCCGTCCGCCTCGGCCGCGCCCAGGTGGGAGCTGCCCTGGCCGAGGTCGGCGGGGCCGCAGCCGGGCGCCACCGGCGTACCCGCCGAGGGCGAACCCGGGACGCCGGCCAGCGAACCGCTGGTGGTCACCTCGGGCACCGGGCCGGACGGGGAGCCGGTGGGCGTGGCGGTGACCACCGGCATCGGCAACGCGGACGGCCGTCCGGTGCCGCCGCCCACCGAAGGTCCCGACGAAGTCGTGGTGCGGGACGGCCCGGCCGCCAGCGGACCGTCCACCGGGCCGCCGGAGAGGTCGAGTTGCTGCACCCCGTGGATGGTCGGCAGCGCGGCGGCGGTGAGCGCGGCGGCGACCGCCGCGCCCGTCCACAGGCCGCGGTGCCTGGCCCGCCGCCGGGGCACCTGGGCCCGCAGCCGGGGCAGTGCGGCCGGGTCGGGCTGGACCTCGGCCACCGCCCGGTGCAGCCGTTGGCGCAGCTCCCGCACCAACGGGTCCTCCATCGAGGACCGTTGATCGTCAGTCATCGCTGCTCTCCATCAGCACCCGCAGCGCGGCCAGCCCTCGCGAGCCGTACGCCTTCACCGAGCCGACCGAGATCCCGAGTGCGTCGGCCACCTGGGCCTCCGTCAGATCGGCGTAGTAGCGCAGCACCAGCACCTCCCGCTGACGGCGTTGCAAGCCTCGGAGCGCGGTCTTCAACTGGTCGCGCTCCAGCGCATCGTAGGCGCCTTCTTCTGCACTGGCCATGTCAGGCATCGGCTTGGGCAGCAGGCGCAGCCCGAGGATCCGGCGGCGCAGGGTCGAGCGGGACAGGTTGACCACGGTCTGCCGCAGGTAGGCGAGGGTCTTCTCGGGCTCGCGGACCCGGCGCCGGGCCGCGTGCACCCGGATGAACGCCTCCTGCACGACGTCCTCGCAGGAGGCGATGTCGTCCAGCAGCAGGGCGGCCAGCCGGAGCAGGGAGCGGTAGTGCGCCTGGTAGGTCGCGGTCAGGTGGTCGACGCTGGCGCCCGCCGCGTCCGCCGCGGCGGTGCCCATCCGGCTATCGACCGGTCGCGCCGCCACGCGCACCGTGCCCACCCGCACTGCCCCCACCACGTTCGCCACGCATGTTGGACACTTGATCCCCTGTCATGGTTGCCCCCGACTGCGGGGCTATTCTCCCGCACCGGCCGGGGCGCCTCCAGTGCCCTTGCGGGGGAATCTGACGGATCGTCTCCTGTTCATCAGCACTCAACTTCACCCGGGCTCCACGTCACCGGGCTCAGCTTCACCGGCTCAGCCCAGCAGCGAGAACTCCGCCGCCACCAGCTCGGCGATCTGCACCGCGTTCAGGGCGGCGCCCTTGCGCAGGTTGTCGCCGCAGACGAAGAGGTCGAGCGCGGTGGGATCGTCCAGCGCCACCCGCACCCGGCCGACCCAGACCGGATCCGTCCCGACCGCGTCGTTCGGGGTGGGGAACTCCCCCGCCGCCGGGTCGTCGTAGAGCACCACGCCGGGGGCGTTCTGCAGGATCTCCCGCGCGGCGGCTTGGCTCACCTCGCGTTCGAAGACCGCGTGCACGGCCAGCGAGTGGGTGGTGACCACCGGGATCCGGACGCAGGTGGCGGAGACCTTCAGGCCCGGCAGGCCGAGAATCTTCCGCGACTCGTTACGGACCTTGAGCTCCTCGGAGGACCAGCCGCCGTCCTCCAGCGTGCCGGACCAGGGCACCGCGTTCAGGACGAGCGGCGCGGCGAACGGGCCGTTGTCGCTGACCACGGCCCGCAGGTCACCGGTCTGCTCGCCGACCGAGGTGCCCGCCACCTCGGCGACCTGGGCCCGCAGGGTGTCCACCCCGCTCTGCCCGGCGCCGGAGGCGGCCTGGTACGCGGCGACCACCAGTTCGCTCAGCCCGTACTCGGAGTGCAGCGCGGCCAGCCCGCCGATCATGGTGAGGACGGTGCAGTTGGGGTTGGCGATGATGCCGCGCGGCCGGATCAGCGCCGCCGGGGCGTTCACCTCGGGGACCACCAGCGGGACGTCCTGGTCCATCCGGAACGCGCCGGAGTTGTCGACCACCACCACGCCCTTGGCGGCGGCGATCGGGGCCCAGCGGGCGGCGATGTCGTCCGGTACGTCGAAGATCGCCACGTCGATCCCGTCGAACGCCTCCTCGGAGAGCCCGACCACCTCGGTCTCCACCCCACGGACCGTCAGCCGACGGCCCGCCGAGCGCGACGAGGCGACCAGCCGGATCTCGCCCCAGACGTCCCGCCGGATGGAGAGGAGGCCGAGCAGCACGGCTCCGACGGCGCCCGTGGCGCCGACCACCGCGAGGCTCGGCCTCCGCTCCGGGGTCACCGGCCGGTACCGCCGTAGACGACCGCCTCGTCCGTCTCGCTGTCCAGCCCGAAGGCGCTGTGCACGGCCCGGACCGCCTCGTTGACGTCGTCCGCGCGGGTGACCACCGAGATCCGGATCTCCGAGGTGGAGATCAGCTCGATGTTCACGCCGGCCTCGGAGAGCGCCTCGAAGAAGGTCGCGGTCACGCCGGGGTTGGAGCGCATGCCCGCGCCGACCAGCGAGATCTTGCCGATCGCGTCGTCGTAGCGGAGCGACTCGAAACCGATGCCGTCCTTCACCCGGCCGAGTGCGTCGATGGCCTTCTGGCCCTCGGTCTTCGGGCAGGTGAAGGAGATGTCGGTGAGACCGGTGGACGCCGCCGAGACGTTCTGCACCACCATGTCGATGTTGACCTCGGCGTCCGCGATGGCGCGGAAGATCCGGGCGGCCTCGCCCGGCTTGTCGGGCACGCCAACGACCGTGACCTTGGCCTCGGACGTGTCGTGGGCGACTCCGGAGATGATCGCCTGCTCCATCTCGCCCCCTTCGGGCTTGGTCGGGTTGATGCTGCTGACAATGGTCCCCGGCAATCCGGAGAAGGACGAGCGTACGTGAATCGGGATGTTGTAGCGCCGCGCGTACTCCACACAGCGGTCGAGCAGCACCTTGGAGCCGGACGAGGCCAGCTCCAGCATGTCCTCGAAGCCGATCCAGTCGATCTTGCGGGCCTTCTTCACCACCCGCGGGTCGGCGGTGAACACGCCGTCCACGTCGGTGTAGATCTCGCAGACCTCGGCACTCAGCGCGGCGGCCAGCGCCACCGCGGTGGTGTCCGAGCCGCCCCGGCCCAGCGTGGTGATGTCCTTGCTGACCTGGGAGACGCCCTGGAAACCGGCCACGATCGCGATGTTGCCCTCGTCCAGGGCGTTCCGGATCCGGCCCGGCGTCACGTCGATGATGCGCGCCTTGTTGTGGACCGAGTCGGTGATGACCCCGGCCTGGCTACCCGTGAAGGACTGGGCCTCGTGGCCCAGGGACCGGATCGCCATGGCCAGCAGGGCCATCGAGATCCGCTCTCCGGCGGTCAGCAGCATGTCGAACTCGCGCCCGGAGGGGATCGGGGAGACCTGCTCCGCGAGTTCGATGAGCTCGTCCGTCGTGTCGCCCATGGCGGACACCACGACGACGACCTCATGGCCGGCCTTCTTGGTGTCGACGATCCTGCGGGCTACGCGCTTGATGCCCTCGGCATCCGCAACGGATGAGCCGCCGTACTTCTGCACGACAAGGCCCACGAAAGCTCCTCGACTAGTGTCGTTTTTCGGGGGACTGGTGGCCCCCGCACCCCCGGCGGACGGGGGCTCTGCGGTCGGCGCCAGTCTAGCGAGCGCCCCGGGGCCGACCGGCGGTTTCCATATGCTGAGACGCGGATATCACGAGGTGGGCAGCGGTCCGACCGTCAGGACCGGCAGGTCTGCGGGCCGCCCCCGGCCTCCCCGGAGAATTGCCGGGGAGGGGGGCGCGACACCTCGAATTTCGCTCCGCCGCCCGCGCGGTGACGGTTTCGTCACACCGCGCTGGTTCAGAGGCCGAGCTCGGCCGCCATCAGGTCGCCCGCCTGCTGTTCCAGCTGCTCGTCCGTCAGCCCGTCGTCGTCAGTGTCCGCACCGTCCGCCGCCGCACCGATCGGGCTGTCCAGCCGGACGTGCGCGATCAGCGACTGCAGCGCCCGCAGCACCGCCGTACAGGTCGAACCCCAGCTGGACAGGTAGGAGAACTGCCACCACCAGAGCGCCTCGCTGACCCGGCCCTCCTGGTAGTGCGTCAGCCCGTGCCGCAGCTCGGCGACCACACCCGCCATGTCGTCCGAGATCCGGAACGCGCTCGGCTTCTCCGGCGGCCCGTACGGGTCGAAGACCTCGTGGTAGACATCGATCGGGGCGAGCAGCTCGGCCAGCCGCTCGCGCAGCTCGACCCCGTCCGGCTCCGGGCCCGCGTCCGGCTCGAACCGGTCCTCCGGCACGACGTCCTCGATCGCGCCCAGCCGGCCACCGGCCAGCAGGAGCTGCGAGACCTCCAGCAGGAGCAGCGAGACCACGCTGCCCGGCTCGTCGCCCTTGGCGACCTCGGTCACCGCGAGCACGAAGCTCTCCACCGAGTCCGCGATCTGCACCGCGAAGTCGTCCGGCTCGTGCTTGTGCCCGGTGCCGGCGGGGTGTGTGCCGCTGCTGGGTTGGGTGCTGCTGGGCTGCTCAGACATCGAGAAGTCGTCTCCCTTCGAAGGCCCGTCCGAGGGTGACCTCGTCGGCGTACTCCAAGTCCCCACCGACCGGCAGGCCACTGGCCAGCCGGGTCACCTTCAGGCCCATCGGCTTGCACAGCCGGGCCAGATAGGTGGCGGTCGCCTCCCCCTCCAGGTTGGGGTCGGTCGCCAGGATCAGCTCCGTCACCGTGCCGTCCGCGAGCCTGGTCATCAGCTCCCGGATCCGCAGGTCGTCCGGGCCGATGCCCTCGATCGGGCTGATCGCGCCGCCCAGCACGTGGTACCGGCCGCGGAACTCGCGGGTCCGCTCCACCGCCACCACGTCCTTGGGTTCCTCGACCACGCAGATCACCGCGCGGTCGCGACGCTGGTCCAGGCAGACCCGGCACTGCTCGGCCTCCGCGACATTGCCGCAGACCACGCAGAACCGGACCTTCTCCTTGACCTCCAGCAGCGCGTGCGCCAGCCGGCGTACGTCCACCGGGTCGGCCTGCAGCACGTGGAAGGCGATCCGCTGCGCGCTCTTGGGCCCGACGCCGGGCAGCCTGCCCAGTTCGTCGATCAGGTCCTGAACCACGCCCTCGTACAACTTCGCGCCTTCCTTCGGGCCCAGACCGCCGGCGGTGCCGTCGGCTCCGGTGCCATCATCCAACGAATCGGGCGCCGGACACACCGTCCGACGCCCGACTCACCATAAATCTCGCTCCGTGAACTTTCCGTCAGAACGGAAGGCCCGGGATACCGCCGCCGAGGCCCTGGGCCAGCGGGCCCATCCGCTCGGCCTGCATCTTCTGCGCCGTCGCGTTGGCGTCCCGGACCGCGGCCAGGATCAGGTCGGCCAGCGTCTCGGTGTCCTCCGGGTCGACCGCGGCCGGCGCGATGGTCAGCGACACCAGCTCACCCGCGCCGGTCACCGTCACCTCGACCAGACCGCCGCCCGCCGAACCGGCGACGTGCGCCTCGGCCAGCTCGCGCTGCGCCTTGGCGAGCTCCTCCTGCATCTTCTGCGCCTGCTTCAGCAGCTGCTGCATATTGGGCTGGCCACCACCAGGGAACACGGCTCACTCCTGTACCTGTACTACTGCGGAAATCGTCCGGTCCGAGCCTACGTCGCCGGGGCTCAGCGGTTGTGGTGAATCTCCTCCAGGACCGTGGCCCCCAGCTCACGGACGATCAGCTCCTGGCTGTTCGCCCCCTGGTCGACCTGGGTGGGCGAGGGGCCGGTGAAGCTGGCGTCGCCCTCCAGGTCGTAGTCGTCCGGCGGGTACTCGTCCGCCGGCGGCCCCTCGACCGGGGCGGGCGCGTGGACCGGCGCGGGCCGCTGGGCGGGCGCGGGTGCCTGGGGCTGCGCCGACGGGGCCGCCGCCTGGAACGGGGGCGCGGTCGGCTGGGCCTGCGGCGGGGCGGCCTGCACCGGCTGCACCGGCTGCATCGGCGCGGGCCGGACGGGCTGCTGCGGCTGCTGACTCTGCTGCTGCGGGGCGCCCCAGCCGCCGGCCGTCGGCGGGGTGCCGCCACCGGCCGCCACGCCACCGCTGGTGCCGCCGGACGGGTCGACGATGCACTCGACCCGCCAGTCCACCCCGAGGGAGTCGGCCAGCGCCTGCTTCAGCACGTCGTCGCTGTTGCTGCCGACGAAGCTGTCGCGGGCACCCGCGTTGATGAACGAGACCTGGAGCGTGCTGCCGTCGAAGCCCGCCACCTGGCCGTTCTGGCTGAGCAGGATCCAGGTGAAACGGCGGCGGTTCTTCACCGCCTCCAGGATCTGCGGCCAGAGCTGCCGGACCTGGCCCGCGCCCTGCTGGGCGGAGACCGAGGGCTGACCGCCCGTCACCTGCGGGGCGGGTGCGGCCTGCGGAGCGGGAGCGGGAGTGGGCACCGGCGCGGCGACCGGGGCGGGCGCCGGGGGAGCCTGCGCCGGGGCACCGGCGGACGGGAAGCTGCGCGGGATCGGCCACGCGCCGGGCGCGGCGGCGGGCTGACTCGGCGTCACCTCCACCGGCGGGGCGGGCGACGGCTGAACCGGCTCGGGCGCGGCCGGCTGGGCCACCGGGGCGGACTGCGCCACCTGCATCGGCGGAGCCTGCTGGATCTGCTGGGCGGCCGGAGCCATCTGAGCCATCGGGGCCACCTGGGCCGTCGGGGCGGCGAACCCGCCCGTGGCCGCCCGGCGCTCCAGCTTGTCCAGCCGGGCCTGCAGCGACAGCTCGTCCCCGTACGCGCCGGGCAGCATCACCCGGGCGCAGATCAGCTCCAGCTGCAGCCTCGGCGCGGAGTTCCCGCGCATCTCGGTCAGCCCGGTGTTGACCAGGTCGGCCGCCCGGCTCAGATCAGCGGGACCGAACCGGTCCGCCTGGGCCTGCATGATCGCGACCCGGTCGGCGGGGGCGTCGATCAACCCCTTCTCCCCCGCGTCCGGCACGGTGGCCAGGATGACCAGGTCACGCAGCCGCTCCAGCAGATCGGTGACGAACCGGCGCGGGTCGTGGCCCCCCTCGACCACCCGATCGACCACCTGGAACACCGTCGCCCCGTCGTGCGCGGCGAACGCGTCCACCACCTCGTCCAGCAGCGCCGAGTCGGTGTACCCGAGCAGCGCGGTGGCCATCGCGTACGTGACGCCGCCCTCGCCGGCCCCGGCGAGCAGCTGGTCCATCACCGACATCGAATCCCGGACCGAACCGGCCCCGGACCGGACCACCAGCGGGAAGACCGAGTCCTCGACCGCGATCTGCTCCCGCCCGCACACCTGCGCCAGGTAGTCCCGCAGCGTGCCGGGCGGCACCAGCCGGAAGGGGTAGTGGTGCGTCCGGGACCGGATCGTCCCGATCACCTTCTCCGGCTCGGTCGTCGCGAAGATGAACTTGAGGTGCTCCGGCGGCTCCTCCACCACCTTCAGCAGCGCGTTGAAGCCGGCCGGGGTCACCATGTGCGCCTCGTCCAGGATGAAGATCTTGTACCTGCTGTGCACCGGCGCGAAGAACGCCCGCTCCCGCAGCTCACGCGCGTCGTCCACACCACCGTGCGAGGCGGCGTCGATCTCGATCACGTCGATCGAACCCGGCCCCCCGGTCGCCAGGTCCGTACAGGACTGGCACTCACCACAGGGAGTGGGCGTCGGGCCCTGCGCACAGTTCAGACAGCGGGCCAGGATGCGGGCACTCGTCGTCTTCCCGCACCCGCGCGGGCCGCTGAACAGGTAGGCGTGGTTGACCCTGTTGTTGCGCAGGGCCTGCTGGAGCGGAGCGGTCACGTGCTCCTGCCCGATGACCTCGGCGAAAGTCTCGGGGCGATAGCGGCGGTACAGGGCTAGGGACACACCCCCGACGATATCGGGACGCACGGACAAACGCGGCCGCCCCGGAAACGCAAGGACCCCTCGTGTACCCGCCAGAGCCCTCCTACCCTTGCTGCCTTCCGGCCCTGGGGGAGTTCAGAGAGATAACGCCACACGAGGGGCTGCCCCAAGAGTAGCGGATCCGCGACCCAAGCTGTACCGCCACCCCACCTCCACGATCCGCAGGCGACCACCCCCACCCACCTGCGGATGGGTGGTCGCGAGCACCCCCGAACATGTACTAAGCTCTCCCACGGAGGATTCGCCTAGTGGCCTAGGGCGCACGCTTGGAAAGCGTGTTGGGATAAAACCCTCACGAGTTCGAATCTCGTATCCTCCGCCTTCACGAAGGCCCCGACCGCCCAGCGGTCGGGGCCTTCGTCGTTCACGGCCCCTCGGTTCAGCTGGTGAAGGAGGCGGTGATGCCGA
Organism: Kitasatospora gansuensis; assembly: GCF_014203705.1. Taxonomy (NCBI): domain Bacteria; kingdom Bacillati; phylum Actinomycetota; class Actinomycetes; order Kitasatosporales; family Streptomycetaceae; genus Kitasatospora; species Kitasatospora gansuensis. The sequence continues at coordinate 4,220,614 of NZ_JACHJR010000001.1, read as the reverse complement.
GGGAGTCGGCGCCGCCGGCCGGTTCGGCCCAGCCGGTCCAGTTCCCGGTGTTGTAGTCACCGTCGCGTTCGACGATGCGGTTGTCGCGGTCGACGGCGAAGACGTGGTTGACGTTGTTGGCGGCAGCGCTGGCGATGCGCTTGAGTCCGTTGCCACCCATGTTCGTCCACGAGGTCCAGGTGCCCTTGGCGAAGTTGCCTTCGGCGTTGTACCAGTTGCCGTCCGTGCGGATGACGCCCAGGTGGACGGTGTCGCCGCTCGCCGAGGCGGTCACGTCCGTAGCGGTGCTGCCGCCGACCGGGCCGGCCGGCGTCCAGCGGTTCCACGCGCCGGTGTTGTAGTCAGCGTCGAGTTCCTGGAGCCGGCTGTTGCCGTCGATGGCGAAGAGGTGGTTGACGTTGTCGGTGGTTGCCGCGCTGGCCAGTCGCTTGAGGTCGGTGCCGCCGTGGTCGGTCCAGCCGTTCCAGCCGCCGCCGTTGTAGTCGCCGTCGGAGTTGTAGAGGTGTCCATCGGTGCCGATGACGGCCAGGTGGACAGTGCTGCCGCAGGATGAGGCGGTGATGGCAGCGGCGGCGACCGGGGCACCGGTCAGCGGGAACCAGCCCGACTGGGTTCCGGTGGCGTAGTCGACGTCCTTCTCGTGGATCCGCCCGTCACCGTCGATCGCGTAGACGTGGTTCACCCGACCGGTCGCGGCGGCGGCCACCTCCTTGATCCCCCTCGCGTCCAGGTCGCTCCAGCCGCTCCAGCCCACCGCCGAGTAGTTGCCCTCGGCGTTCTTCAGACCGGAGCCGGACGTGATGTTCACCAGGTGGACGGTGTTCGGCGGCAGCGGCGGGTTCGACGGCGAGGAGCTCCCGGTGAACCAGCCCGCGGTGTAGGCCTGGTCCAGCGGGGTGAAGAAGTTCTGCGCCAGCCGGGCGTAGCCGGGGTCGTTCGGGTGGAGGCCGTCGGCCATCTGTGCCGGGTGGGCCGCGTCCGCCTGGTTGGTGGGAGTCAGCGCAGGTGCATCGACGAACTCGAAGTGCCGGCCGGCCAGCTGTTCGACGGTCTCCAGCTGCTTGAGTCGGCTGTTGTATTGGGCGACCGACTCGGTCAGGCCCTGGTAGCTCCAGCCGGGCGTGGTCGGGACGAGGCCCTGCATGATGACCGTGACACCCGGCCGGTCGGCGAAGATCTGGTCGACGAGGAGCGTCGCGCGGTCTGCGGCGTGGGTCACGTCGAGGTTCTGGTTGAGGTCGTTGATGCCGATGTGCAGAAGGACGGCATCGGGCTGGGCGGCCGAGAGCCAACTGTCGACCCCGTTGCGGATCTGCTCGATGGTGGAGCCGGGGTGGCCCTCGTGGTCCGGGTCGGCCATCATGCCGCGCTGCTGGGCACCGACGAAGTCCACGGCGTAGCGGTTCTGGCCGGCGACCAGGTTCCGCAGCGGCAGCCGGTAGCCCCCGCCGGTGCAGCTGCCCTGACCGTAGGTGATCGAGTCGCCCAACGGCATGACCCGGACGGTCCGCGGTGCGACTGCGGCGGCGGCAGCGTCGGCGGCGGCGGCCGTTGCCGGGGTGGCGGTGGCTCCGGCCGCCAGCAGCAGAGCGGCGGCGGCGCCGAGGGTGGTGAAGCGGTTCACGGGATCTCCAGGTTCGGCCGGGATGGGCACCTGCCCGCCGACGGCTCGGTCGAGCCGTCGGCGGGCAGGTTCGGCACTTCGCGGTCAGGCGCCGGGCGCCACGGTGATCTGCTGGAAGCCGGCGGTGTTGTCCACCTGGCTGAAGCCGCTCCAGCTGCCGGCGGTGTAGTTGCCGGCGTTGTCGTAGACGCGGTTGTCCGCACCGATCGCGTACAGGTGCACGGTGTTGCCGAGGGCGACGGAGGCGATCTGGTTGAAGCCGGCGGCGTTGTCCACCTGGCTGAAGCCGCTCCACTTGCCGGCGGAGTAGTCGCCGTTGTCGCCGTAGATCCGCTTGTCGGAGCCGATGGCGAAAAGGCGGACGGTGTTTCCGGTGGCCGAGGCCGTGATCTGGCTGAAGCCGGCGGTGCTGTCCACCTGGCTGAAGCCGCTCCAGCTACCGGTGGCGTAGTCGCCGTTGTCGCCGTAGACGCGGTCGTCGGAGCCGATCGCGTACAGGTGGACGGTGTTGCCGGTGGCGGCTGCGGTGATCTGCTTGAAGCCGGCGGTGTTGTCCACCAGCTTGAAGCCGCTCCAGCTGCCGGTGGTGTAGTCGCCGTCGTTGCTGTAGACGCGGTCGTCGGAGCCGATGGCGTACAGGTGCACGGTGTTGCCCGTGACGGCGGTGGTGATCTGCTTGAAGCCGGCGGCGTTGTCCACCAGCTTGTAGCCGTTCCAGCTGCCGGCGGCGTAGTTGCCGTCGTTGCTGTAGACGCGGTCGTCCGAACCGATCGCGAACAGGTGCACGGTCGTGCCGACGGTCGCGGCGGCGGTCTTCTTGAAGCCGGCGGTGTTGTCCACCATGTCGTAGCCGCTCCACTTGCCGGCCGCGTAGTCGCCCTCGTCGTTGTAGATGCGGTTGTCCGAGCCGAGGGCGAACAGGTGGGCGGTGGTGGGAACGGTCGCGGCGGGCGGCGTCGTGGGCGCGGTGTTGTCGCTGCCGCCGATGGGCGAGGCGTAACCGCTGATGCGCATGCCGTAGTAGGAGCTGTAGCCGACCGCGCCGCTGAACTTCGAGGACTGGCGGACGTGCGAGGTCGAGGCATAGGTGCCCCTGATGCCGCCTTCGTTGCCGCCGATGGTGGTGATGGTGCCGTCGGTGTTGACCGAGGCCACGATCGCGACGTGGGAGGCCCAGCCGGCGGCGTAGTTGAACACCACGGCGTCACCGACGTGCGGGGTGCTGTGCAGACCGCCGTTGTACTGGGCGAAGCTGCCCGCGCCGGCGGTCAGGCCGGTGACGTTGACGCCGCTCTGCGACCAGACCCACTTGGCGAAGTCCGCGCACCAGTTCTCGGGCGAGCCGGCGTCGCCGGTGCAACTGCTGTAGAAGCCCGTGCCGCCCGCGCTGTTGGTGGAGCAGGCGCCGTCGCCGATGTTGGCCTGGGCGATGTTGACGATCGACGAGCCGACCGACGCCGAGGCGCTCTGCGCGCCGAGCACCATCGAGACGGGCAGGAAGGCGGAGGCGGTGGCGAGGGCGGCGATGCGGCGGATAGCGGGCTTGGACATGGGGATTCTCCTGTGGGAGGGCACACGGGTGCCGTTGCGGGACGGCACGCGGGTGCCGTGGAGTGACGTGCGAGTGCGCGGAGTGTTCACGCGGAGGCTGTGACCAGGCTGTCGGACGAGCGCCGGACCGGGGTCAGGCGGAGGGGTCCGGCAACAGGAACTGGTGCCGCAGCGAAGGTGAGGCCTGGTGGCTGCGGGCGATCAGGGCGGTGGCTCGCTGGAGAGGGCAGTGCGTGCCAGGGGTGTCCGGATCGGAGGTGAGGAGGTAGAGCAGGAGGTCGATGCGGTTGTCCTCACTGCGGGCGGATACGTGCTGGAGTCCGTCGTCGGGAAGGGCGTGCGCCCACACGGCGCCGAGGACTTCGGCCGCTTCGCCGGGCGCTGGTGCCACGGCGGGGTGTCGGCGGTGCAGGCTGGTGTAGACGATCTCCACCGGTGGCTCAGCCACCCCAGCCGAGGCTGTCGGAGCTCTGGACGGTGACCGGGACCGGCGCGGCCGTGACGGCGACGGCGGCGGGTGCGACGACGAGTGCACTCAGGGCGACGGCGAGGACCGCGGCGGCCTGGGCAATACGGGTGCTGATCACGGGAGTGGTCCTTTGCTCTGTCGGGATGGCGAGGGAGATTTCCGGCGTGCGTCCCGCGGTTGACGCCTCGTCCGGCTGCCGTTCGGGTTGCTTCCCTGCCGGCGATCAATAGCTTCGCCGCCCACCGGTACCCCTGGAAAGGGCCTACGGCTGTCGCCAACCGGACAGTCCGACTCCAGACAGCCAACCATGTCCATGCCACGTCCTTTCAGGCGTGGGGCGGCCGGAGTGATGTGGAGGCGCAGAGTTGCCCGGCATATGCCGCGAGCTGCAACGAAGGGCGCTTAACGGATCTTGAAGCGGTTCCGTCGCCCTGGAAGGATGCGCATGTCATCGCCACATTCCGGCGGTGGGACCACGACACCGGGGGGATCGTCATGTTGGAGGCACTGGGCCTGTCGGCCACGGGGGCTGTGGTCTACCGGGCCATGCTCGACCACCCCGGACACGGCGTGGATGAGATCGCCGCGCAGTGCGCCCTTTCTCCCACGCAGGTCCACGACCACCTCGACGAGCTCGCCGGCCTCATGCTGGTGCGCGCGTCCGCCGACCATCCCGGACGGATGCGCGCCATCGACCCCGAGGTCGGCCTCGCCGACATGCTCGCCCGCCAGGAAGCCGAACTCGCGGCCCGCCAGGCCCGCCTCGCCGCCTCCCGCGCCGCCGTCACCCGCATGGTCGCCGACCGCGCCGAACACCGCGCCACCCATGGCGAACACCTCCTGGGCATGGACGCGATCCACGCCCGCCTCGAACAGATGGGCCACTCCACCACCAGCGAGGTCCTCAGCAGCCAGCCCGGCAACCAGCGCCCGGAGGATCTCACCGCCAGCCGCCCCGCGGACGCCAAGGTCCTGGCCCGTGGCGTCACCATGCGCACCCTCTATCAGGACTCCACCCGCCACCAGCCCCACGTCACCACCTACGCCCACTGGCTGCTCAGTCAGGGCAGCGAGGTCCGTACCGCGCCGGCGATCCCCCAGCGCATGGTCATCGTCGACCGTGCCCAGGCCCTCGTCCCCATCGACCCCGCCGACAACCGCAAAGGCGCGCTTCACGTCACAGAGCCCGGCATCCTCCACGCCCTGCTCGACCTCTTCGAGCAAGCCTGGAACACCGCCGTCCCGCTCGGCGCAGCCCAGCCCGACGACCCGGCCACCGGACTCACCCCCACCGAACGCGAGCTGCTGCGCCTGCTCGGCACAGGACTCACCGACGACGCGGCAGGACAGCGCCTGGGCATCTCCTCCCGCACCGTCGGCCGCCACATGGCGTCCATCATGGAACGCCTCGGTGCCGCCAGCCGCTTCGAAGCAGGCATCAAAGCCGCCCACAAGGGCTGGCTCTGACGCCCAGGCCTCACTTCGCCCGTCGCCGGGCCATACAACGCGCTGGGCCACCGTGGCAGCTCTGGTCTCAGTTCTGGTCTCATTCACCCCCGTCCAGCCCGGCTCAACGCTCCAGCGGCGACTTGCTCCGCCGCAGCTCAGAACGGGTACGGATCCCGGCGGACGGCGTTCGGGAGAATTGGAAAGCGTGTTGGGATAAAACCCGCACGAGTTCGAATCTCGTATCCTCCGCCTGTACGAAGGCCCCGACCGCCCAGCGGTCGGGGCCTTCGTCGTACCGTCCCCCTCAGTCCTGGCCCCGGCCGGAAGCCTGGGCCTCGTACGGCGTCCTGAGCCCGGTCCGACGGCGAAGTGCTTGCGCGGTGTTCTGCTCCGCCCCTCGAAGGGACCGGCCGGCAAAGGACAGCGGACCGGTCCAGATTTCGCCGAGCGTGAGCCGGAAGGTACGAGAGCGGGAATTCCGAAGGATTCGAGCTTCCAGGCCGACTGGACCCCCGTGCGCACCGTACGGAATTCTCCGGACCGGAGAGCCGGGAGTGCGATACGCCGCCCGTGCGGGGCCGCCACGGCGAGGCAGGGCTCCGCAACCGCGCAAGTCACCCTCCCCGGGGAGTCATCGGCAGTGGCAGCGCATGAAGCCCAACTACCGTGCCAGCAAGGCATGTTGATGGACGCGACGGCGCGGCGGACTGCCGCTCCAGGTGAGCCACCGAGAAACCGAAGGCAAAATATCCCACCATTGTGAGCCCCGGCCTGCTATCGTCGTCGTAGTTGCAGTAGTGGTCCCCATGAACCTTGTGTGCGCCTGCTGATGTGTCGCAGGCGCATTTTTTGTTTCCCGGCTCTTTCCCCGGGTGGGTGCTCGTCACGGCGACTCGAAGTCCGCACTGTGCGGGTTTTGGACTGTCCTTTGAAGGAGATTTTTTATGGCTAATGGCACTGTGAAGTGGTTCAACGCGGAAAAGGGCTTCGGCTTCATCGAGCAGGAGGGTGGCGGTCCTGACGTGTTCGCCCACTACTCGAACATCAACGCCAACGGCTTCCGTGAGCTGCTCGAGGGCCAGAAGGTCGAGTTCGACGTCACGCAGGGCCAGAAGGGCCCGCAGGCCGAGAACATTCGTCCGCTGTAGTTTTCCTGCCCCGGCACCCGCCTGGCAGCGAGGGGCCCGCACCGCGTACACGCCCGGTGCGGGCCCCTCGGCATTGCTCCACGATCGACCCCGGGCCGTTCAGGCCCCCTGGCTCCGCCACCGGCAGCCGTCCCCACGCGAGCAGTACAGCGCCGCGTCCGGATCGGTGCCCTGCCGTGAGATCTCACGGTTCGAGGATCTTCGCTCCCGCCCTCTGCGGTGAGCGCCGACCTGAGGTGACGTGCCGCACGGTTTCACCGTCCACGCCCCGCTCCCCCACACTTTCGGCCCGTTCCCCTGTGACCTCCTGCCGGCGCCCCGCGCTGCGGAGCCTCCGCGCGACGTGCCGCCCAGGAAGGTTGCCCATGAACCGCTCCAGTCGCTCCTCCTACCAGAACGCCAGCTCCCGCTCCGCCGCGTCCTCCCGCTCCGGTGGCGGCGCCGGCTCCAGGTCCCGCTCCGGCGGCAGCTCCTTCTACGGCGACCGCCCGGCCGGCGGCGGGCGTTCCTCCGGCCGGAACGGCCGTCAGAACTCGTCCCCGCAGGGCGAGTTCGCGATGCCGGTGAGCACCACCCCGGCACTGCCGCCGGTCGAGTCCTTCGAGGAGCTGGACATGCCGAAGGCACTGCTGTCGGTGCTGACCCGCCAGGGCGTCACCTCGCCGTTCCCGATCCAGGCCGCCACGCTGCCCAACTCGCTGGCCGGCCGCGACGTGCTGGGCCGGGGCCGCACCGGCTCCGGCAAGACCATCGCGTTCGGTCTCGCCGTCCTGGCCCGCACCGCCGGACAGCGCGCCGAACCCCGCCGCCCGCTGGCCCTGATCCTGGTCCCCACCCGTGAGCTGGCCCAGCAGGTCACCGAAGCCCTCACCCCCTACGCCCATGCGGTGCGGCTGCGGATGGCGGCCGTGGTCGGCGGGATGTCGATCGGACGCCAGGCACAGGCGCTCAACCGCGGCGCCGAGATCGTCGTCGCCACCCCCGGCCGGCTCAAGGACCTGATCCAGCGCGGCGACTGCCAGCTGGACGGCGTCGGCATCACCGTGCTGGACGAGGCCGACCAGATGGCCGACATGGGCTTCCTGCCGCAGGTCACCGAGCTCCTCCAGCAGGTCGCCGAGGGCTGCCAGACGATGCTGTTCTCCGCCACCCTGGACCGCAACGTCGACCGCCTGGTGCGGACCTTCCTCAAGGACCCGGTCACCCACTCGGTCGACCCGTCCGCCGGAGCGGTCAGCACGATGGAGCACCACGTGCTCCAGGTCCAGCACGCCGACAAGAACGCCACGATCGCCCACATCGCCTCCCGGGACGGCGGGGTGATCATGTTCATCGACACCAAGCACGGCGCGGACCGCCTGGTCCAGGACCTGCTCGCCAACGGGGTGAAGGCCGCGGCCCTGCACGGCGGCAAGTCCCAGCCGGAGCGCACCCGCACCCTGGAGCAGTTCCGCAACGGCCAGGTGACCGCGCTGATCGCCACCAACGTCGCCGCCCGCGGCATCCACGTCGACGGACTCGACCTGGTGGTCAACCTGGACCCGCCGAACGACCACAAGGACTACCTGCACCGGGCCGGCCGCACCGCCCGGGCCGGCGAGTCCGGCACCGTCGTCACCCTGGTGCTGCCCAACCAGCGCCGCGAGATGGCCCGCATGTTGACCACCGCCGCCATCACCCCCGCCTCCTCCGTCCGGGTCCACTCCACCGACGAGGAACTGGCCCGCATCACCGGCGCCCGGGTCCCCACCGGCATCCCCACGGTGATCGCCGCCCCCGTCGTCGAGCGTCCGAGCCGCAGCGCCTCCTCGAACCGCAACCGTCGCCGCCGCCCCACCACCGTTCGCGGCACTCAGTCCGCCGACAACCGCCGCGCAGCGCCCAGTCGTATCGCCCTTGCCGCGTAGCCGAGCACAGGTGCCCCGCTCCGCCACGCGGAGCGGGGCACCTGTCGTCACCGACGAGACCGACACGAAGGAACCCGCCCGTGAGCCTCACTCTCGAACAGCCGGTCGCCACCGCCACGGTCGGCGACCTCATGCAACACCCCGAGCTGCAGATCAGTGACGATGCCATGGCCGACACAGCGATGGACGTCCTGCTCAGTTCAGGCGCGGAGCACCTCCTGGTCCGTGACGAGGACGGCCGCTGCGCCGGCCTGCTCACCCGCCTGCACCTGGCACCGTTCCAGGCCCGCTCCTGGTACACCGAACGCACCCCGGTCCGCGACATCCTCCACGACCGTGCCCCGTTCGCCACCGCCGACATGCCCGCGGCCTCGGCGGTCGCCGCCATGCGCGCCCGCGGCCTCGACGCATGGCCGGTCATCGACCACGACGGCCACGCCATCGGCCTGTTCGCCTCGTAGGACGGCAAGCCCGAACCACCGACACCGCGGGTCTGCGGAGGCAGGGCAGGGCAGGGCAGGAAAACAACAGCACACCCCTGCCTCGCGCGGACAGGCGGACGGCGCCGGGCGGTCAGGTGTCGGCGGCTGCCTGGGGGTCGTTGTTCGACCGGCGGAGTTGTTCGTTGATGCGCAGGGCCTCTTCGAGTTGGTCTTCGAGGATGACGATGCGGCAGGCGGCTTCGATCGGGGTGCCCTGGTCGACGAGGTCGCGGGCACGCATCGCGATGCGCAGTTGGTACCGGGAGAAGCGGCGGTGTCCGCCCTCGGACCGTAGTGGGGTGATGAGGCCCTGATCGTCGAGGGCCCGTAGGAAGCCGGCGGTGGTGCCGGTCATCTCGGCGGCGCGGCCCATGGTGTAGGCGGGATAGTCGTCATCGTCGAAGGAGCTGACGGCGTCTGGGGTGTCCGGTCGGTTGGTGGTCGTGGTCACTGCACCTCTTCATGTGGGGTTCGGGGACGCGTGGAGGGGCCCCGGCGCCATTGCGGCTCCGGGGCCCCGAAGGGGAACTTCACCATCTACCGGCCCTGGGCCGGTCCTTGTGTCCGCAACTCCTCGGGGGAGGAGGACTGCGGGGATCGCGTATGCGTGACCGGAAACCACCGTCCTTCGTGCTTTGAGGGGTCTGCGGTGTCCGCCCGGACGAAACTGCTGCCTCACGGGCCGGGCGATCCTGATGGCGCTTGCGCCCTCCGTTCTTCCTCTGCGGACATCCTGCGAACTGCTGGAATTTCGGTACTGCCAACTGCTGGTACTACGTACTGCCTGATTCCCGGCACGCGCGCCCGCAGTCCGGCGCCTTTGCTGAGACCTTGCGTACTGCAACCGCTGGTGACTGCGATTCAACTTCACCGGTACCAACTGCGATACCGCTGGTCGGCAGCCCCTGATCACTGCGGGCCGCCCGGCCCGGTCGCCGGTCCTGTCGCCGTCCTGCACCAACCCTGGCTTCAGAACCCCACAACCGCGCCGACCTGCGAACTTCCGGTACTGCTCCCGCCAGTTCGTGTCTGGCGGGTACCGCTGACTGCTGGCTACGAGAGAAACACTAACCACGCCCCAGGCCAATGTCTACTCCAGCCAGCACAGATTTTTCGGCGTCCGCAGGGAAGGTAGTCGTCGGTGCGCGTGCGGGACGAAAGACACCGCGCGTGACCAGGGACAACGCGCAGGAGGGTGAACAGTGGAACGGATCCGGGACATGTCGACGGCTCGCACGCCCGTCCCCCATACGCAGGCATCCCTGCCGGCCGCCCTCGCGAGAGTAGCCTGGGCATCACCGAAGGCACTTCGTATGCCGGCACCGGACACTGGCGTCGTCTCCGGCGGATGGCGATCCCGGACCCGGCCCCTGGGGCGGTCCCGGAGACAGGCCCTTGATCATGACTGTGATCCTCGATCGTGCAACGGCACCGACCGCACCCGAATCCACCGTGCGGCTCTCCATGACGCCCGACGGCGCGCGGGCCGGTCGGCTGGACGGGGCCTGGTGGCCCCGGTCGCGTGATCTTCTTCTCGAACTCCCCTCCCTCGCCGCCGAGCTCGACGAGCGGTGGGGCCGGGTCACCCGGATCACCGTGAACCCCGCCCAGTGGCCGGTCATCCCCCAGCGGATCCCGGTCGCGGGGCACACCGTCCACGCCGGCTGGTTCACCACCGAGCAGGACGAGCACACGATCATGGTCTGCTCGTACGCCCCGCACCGGCTGAACCTATTGGTCGTCCCGCCGCAGACGGATACCGCCGATGCCGCCCGGCTGATGACCGAGGCCGCCGACCCCGCGAACACCAGGACCGCGAGCTCCCTGCTCGCTCCGGAGACGGACGGCGGTGCGGCCCAGCCGCAGCCAGGTTCCGACTTCCTGCCGTCGGCCGTCGCACCTTCCGACGGCGTCGGTGACGCCGACGGGCGAGCGGACCTCGCCCGAAGCCGGGCCGCCGCCTGGCCGGCATCCGCGTAACCGGCGGACGCCCCGTCCGTCCGGGGCCGGGTGTGTCACTCGCGTGACCACTCGGTCTGGGCCTGCGGCTCGCCAACAGCATCGGCCCCTTCCCAGAGGCGAATCCTGACCGCCCGGGGGCTGGGAGCAGGCCGGGAGAGCGTGCGCACGAACACGTCCCGCAGGTGGTTCGCCGCCCGCTGGGGCGGCCCGTCGTACTCCAGCGGGTTCTGCATGGGAGCACCGTCCTGCCGGGACCAGTGGCCATCGTCATCCTGGGTATCCAGAACCCAGCGGTACTGCCCCATCGTGGCCTCCTGTGACAACGATCCTGCCCGGAACACGACCGTATGAGGCGGACGGGCCAACGGCGACCGGGGGATCGGCGCACACCCCGCTCGGGCTCGCCCCCGGTCCACATCTGCGCGGTGACGAGCCCATGACTCATGGCGTCGATCGTGGCCACGTGCAGGATGTCGCCGTCGTCGCCTGGCTGGGCACAGGCTTGGGCCGCGTACCTTGCCGACGCTAGGGTGTGGCGCCGTACTCGGCGGATCGCTCGCCTGACGGAGGTGGGGGATGGGGCACATGGATGCGGACCACGCGGAGCTGGTCGTCGCGGCGCAGGCCGGTGACGACCGGGCGCGCGAGGAACTGATCGCCGCGTACCTGCCGTTGCTCTACAACATCGTCGGGCGGGCGCTGGGCGGGCATGCCGACGTCGACGACGTCGTCCAGGAGACCCTGCTGCGGGTGGTGCGCGACCTGCCTGCCCTGCGTGCCCCGGAGAGCTTCCGGTCCTGGCTGGTGTCGATCACGCTCCGGCAGATCAACACCCACTGGCACCGGCAACGCGCCAGCGCCGACCGGACCACGGTCATCGACGAGGCGTGCCAGCTACCGGACGCCGGCGCCGAGTCCGAGGACGTGACGATCCTGCGGCTGCACGTGTCGGACGAGCGCCGTCGAGTCGTCGAAGCCCGCCGGTGGCTCGACCCGGACCATCAGGCGCTGCTGTCGCTGTGGTGGCAGGAGTGCGCCGGCTCACTGAGCCGTGACGAGATCGCCGCCGCGACGGGGCTGACGGTCGCTCACGTCGGGGTACGCGTACAACGCATGCGCGAGCAGCTGGAACTGAGCCGGACGATCGACGCCGCGCTGCAGGCCGATCCGCGCTGTCCGCAGTTGGACGAGACCGTCGCCGGCTGGGACGGCCGCCGTGCCTCGGTGTGGCGCAAGCGGATCGCGCGGCACACCCGCGACTGCCCGGTCTGCATGGCGGCGACGACGGCGGAACGGGTACCGGCCGAACGACTGCTCCTCAGCCTCGCGCCGCTGACCGTACCGGCCGGACTCTTCGCCGCGCTGGCCGCCAAGGGCCTGCTGTCGGGTACGGCCGCGAGCGCCGTCGGCACGGCGACAGGGGGAAGCGCTCTGCACGGTTCGCTGATCGGCAAGTTCTCTGCGCTGACCGCCCATCCGGTGGTGAGCCTCGCCACCGGCGCGGTGCTCGTCGCCGGGACCGTCACCTACGCGGCCTGGCCCGAACCGGAGCATCGGGCACCGGGTGTCGTCGCCGCTCCCCCCACCTCGGCCGGACCGGCCCCGGTGAGTCCGTCCGCCGTCGCGGCCACCGTTCCGCTGGGCGCGCAGTCGCTGGTGGCCGTCGACGACCCCAACCTCTACCTCACGTATGCCGGCGACTTCGCGACGCTCGGCCCGGTCTCCGCGTCCAGCAACGCGCAGACCCGGCAGCGGGCCACCTTCACGGTCGTCGAGGGGGTGGCCGACCCACGGTGCGTCACCTTCCGCGCCGCCGACGGCCGTTATCTGCGCCATCGGGACCTGCGGCTGCGGCTGAGCACCGACGACGGCAGCGAACTGTTCCGTGAGGACGCCACCTTCTGTCCCCGGCCCGGGGCGGTCGCCGACTCGGTGACCCTGCGGGCGCACAACTATCCGGGCTCGGTCCTCCGCCACCGCGACGGTGGCATCTGGCTCGACGGCTCCGACGGCACGCGGGCCTTCGCCGGCCAGGCTTCGTTCTTCGTACGCGGGGCCAAGACGCTCCAGCAGTGATCAGGGCGGCACAAATTTTTCGTTACGGGCCCGCAGGTTCGGGAGCCTCCACTTCAGGAGGCGGGTTTCCCGGCTTCCTCCGTTGACGTATCCCCTGACGAAAGCGCCTTCAATGACGCGACACACCGATGAACCCCAGGTGACCGGTACCCAGGAACGGCCTCGCCTGAAGGGCCTGCACCGGCTCAGCCGGCGTCGCCGGAACTGGACGATAGGACTGTCGGCAGCCGCCGTGGTGGCCGGTGTCGTGCCGCTCCTCCCCAACTTCGCCGGAGCCGCGGTCCTGAGTACGCAGGCGGCCCCCTCCGGCAGGTACTTCGGCACCGCAGTGGCCGCCGGCCGGCTCGGCGACTCGACGTACGCCGCGATCGCGGACCGGGAGTTCAACATGATCACCCCGGAGAACGAGATGAAGTGGGACGCCATCGAGCCGTCCCGCGGCAACTTCAACTTCGGTGCCGCCGACCAGATCGTCAACCGTGCCGTGGCAAAGGGGCAGCGCATGCGCGGCCACACCACGGTCTGGCACTCGCAGCTCCCGTCCTGGGTCAGCTCGATCGGCGACGCGAACACGCTGCGCAGCGTGATGAACAATCACATCACCACCGAGATGACCCACTTCAAGGGCAAGATCTACGCCTGGGACGTGGTCAACGAGGCGTTCGAGGACGGTGGCAGCGGCAAGCACCGCAGCTCGGTGTTCCAGAACGTGCTGGGCAACGGCTTCATCGAGGAGGCGTTCCGCACCGCCCGGTCGGCCGACCCGGCAGCCAAGCTCTGCTACAACGACTACAACATCGAGAACTGGTCGGACGCCAAGACCCAGGGTGTCTACAGCATGGTCAAGGACTTCAAGTCCCGCGGCGTGCCGATCGACTGCGTCGGCTTCCAGAGCCACTTCAGCGCCGCCGGCCAGCCGTCCAACTTCCAGACCACCCTGTCCAACTTCGCCGCCCTGGGCGTCGATGTCCAGATCACCGAGCTGGACATCGCCCAGGCGTCGGCCACCAACTACGCCAACGCGGTCAACTCCTGCCTGTCCGTGGCCCGTTGCACCGGCATCACGGTGTGGGGCATCCGGGACAGCGACTCCTGGCGCGGCGGCGAGAACGCGCTGCTGTTCGACAACAACGGCAAGCCCAAGGCCGCCTACACCGCCGTCATGAACGCCCTCAAGGCCGCCCCCGGCACCGGCACCGGCGGGAGCGGGAGCGGGGAGATCAAGGGCGTCGCCTCCGGCCGTTGCATCGACATCAACGGCTTCTCCAAGACCAACGGCACCCAGGCGCAGCTGTGGGACTGCAACGGGCAGACCAACCAGCGCTGGGCCTACACCGCCGGCAAGCAGCTGATGGTCTACGGCAACAAGTGCCTGGAGGCCAAGGGCACCGGCAACAGCACTGCGGTGGTCATCGGGGACTGCACCGGTGGCGCCGGTCAGCAGTGGACCGTCAACTCCAACGGCACGATCGCCGGTGTCCAGTCCGGGCTGTGCCTCGACGCCGTCGGCGCGGGCACCGGCAACGGGACCAAGATCCAGCTGTACTCCTGCTGGACCGCCGACAACCAGAAGTGGACCGGCCTGACCGGGACGCCGACCCCGACGCCGACCTCCACCGGCGGCGCCTGTGCCCTTCCGTCGACGTACCGGTGGAGCTCGACCGGCGCACTCGCGCAGCCCGCGAACGGCTGGGCGTCGGTGAAGGACTTCACCAACGCCGTGTACAACGGCAAGCACCTGGTCTACGCGTCGAACGTGAACGGGTCGTCGTACGGGTCGATGGCGTTCGCCCCCTTCACCAACTGGTCCGACATGGCGTCCACCGCCCAGACCGGGATGAGCCAGGGCGCGGTGGCGCCCACGCTGTTCTACTTCGCGCCCAAGAACATCTGGGTGCTGGCCTACCAGTGGGGCGCGTGGCCGTTCATCTACCGCACCTCCAGTGACCCCACCAACCCCAACGGCTGGTCCGCGCCGCAGCCGCTGTTCACCGGCAGCATCCCCAACTCCGGCACCGGCCCCATCGACCAGACCCTCATCGCCGACGACCAGAACATGTACCTGTTCTTCGCCGGCGACAACGGCAACATCTACCGCGCCAGCATGCCCATCGGGAACTTCCCCGGCAGCTTCGGCTCCTCCTACACCACGATCATGACCGACACGACGGCCAACCTGTTCGAGGCACCGCAGGTCTACAAGGTCAAGGGCCAGAACCAGTACCTCATGATCGTCGAGGCTCGGGGTACGAATGAGCAGCGCTACTTCCGCTCGTTCACGGCCACCAGCCTGAACGGCTCCTGGACCCCGCAGGCCGCCACCGAGAACAACCCCTTCGCCGGCAAGGCCAACAGCGGCGCCACCTGGACCAACGACATCAGCCACGGCGACCTGGTCCGCAACAACCCCGACCAGACCATGACCATCGACCCCTGCAACCTCCAGTTCCTCTACCAGGGCAAGGCCCCCAACGCGGGCGGCCCCTACGACAAGCTGCCGTACCGGCCGGGTGTCCTCACCCTGCAGCGCTGACTGCCTGATCCGCGGCAATCCCCGGGAGGTACCCCGGCCGTGCATCGGCTGGGGTACCGCCCGGTCAGCCTTCGTGGGTGGTGATGGCGTAGCCCTCGGGGCCGACGAAGGTGAACATCCTGCCGAACGGACCGTCCTCGGGGGCCTTGACGATGGGGACCCCGGCGGCATGGAGCCGGTCGTGCAGCGCCTGCACGCCAGTGGCCCGGAACCACAGGGCGACCCCGAGACCCGGTCGCTGGACGGCGTCGAGATCCACGCCCGGCAGCGGCACGATGGGACACCCTCCAGCCAGGCCCCGGCCGCCGACGTGACCGAGCGCCTGGGCTACCGCCTCAAGCGCGCCGCCGCCGCACTGCGCGGCGCGATGGAGAGAGCACTGCGCGAGCACGACCTGACGGTCCCGCAGTACGCCTGCCTCGAACACCTCGACCAGCACCCCGGCCTGTCCAACGCCGAACTGGCCCGCCGTACCTTCGTCACACGGCAGTCCATGAACGTCGTCCTGCGCGGACTACAAGACGCCGGCCTCATCACCCGACCGGCCACCACCGACCGCGGCCGCGCCCTGCCCGCCCACCTCACCGAAGAGGGCCACCGCCGCCTCGCCGCGGCACGCGCCGTCGTCTACGCCATCGACCAGCGCATGACCGACGCCGTCCCGGAGCAACGCCTCGCCCAACTCCTCGCCGACCTCGACCAGATGGCGGCGGCATTCGACGGCTGAGAACGGCCGTGCGTCGAGCCTCGATGGGCTCAGACAGCCACGAGCCGCACACGATCACCGCAGAGCTTGGTCATGTCGTCGATGTCCGAAGTCAGCAGGACGATCGGCCGCTGCTGCCGCAGTGCCATCTCGGCCACCGCCGCGTCGATCGCGTACTTGTGGCCGTGAAGACCTGCGGCGATCAGCATCGCGGACGCCGCTCGGGCCTCCTCATCACCCACCTGAACGATCCGCAGCCCGGACAGAATCCATCGAAGACGTGCCTGGTCGGTACGGCTGTGCACGGCCTCGATGATGGTCATAGCGCTGATCGCCACCTCCATGCCTCGCTTCCGGGCCTCCGCGACCAGCGCGACGGCGGGCTCATGGTCGTTGAGCAGTTTGGAGAGACCCTCGGAGTCGAGCACCAAGGTGCCCTCGTGGCTCAGCTTGCGACGGGCCATCCGCCCTCCTCGGCGAAAACCTCGTCGAAGACCTGACGTGCCCGATCCTGCTCCGTTGCCGAGATCGGCCCCTTCCGGCGCTCATAGTCAGCCAGGTACTCATCCAGGATCTGACCACGCAGCTCGCGTTCGACGGCCGCAGCAATGAACGCCGAGAACTCGCGCTTGCCCACTCGTTGGCGGATCGCCTCGGCCGTACCTTCAGGCAGGGACAGGCTGACCCTTGTCGCCGGCCCCTCGCCGATGCCGTAGGGGATCTCAGTCATGGACCCAAGATTATCAAAGAAGTAGGAAAATCGAGCTCTGCGCACCGCCCTGTCGGTCCTCGAATCGCACGAAGGCCCCGACCGCCCGGCGGTCGGGGCCCTCGTCAGGCGGCCGGTCAGCCCGGGGAGGTCAGGGGGCCGGTGGTGCCCTTGACGTCGAAGTCCTGGGCGAGGCCGGTGGAGTGGAGGTGGGCGATGTCGGCCTGTTCGAGGTGGATCAGCGGGGTCTTGTCGAGGTCACGCCGGTGTTCGCTCGGGGTGCCCCAGTTGTAGCGTTTCTGCACTTCGACCCGGTAGGTGATGGTGCCGTGGTGCTTCTCGCCCACCAGGCGGTACTGGAAGTGGTTCAGCGCGTAGTACCAGTTGAGGCCGCCCTTGTCCTTGTCGGTGTCGGGCGCGCTGGGCTTCCACGGCGTGCTGAACGAGCCGTCGTGCTGCTTGTGCAGTTCGGCCAGTCTGAGCTTGACGTCGTTGCCGAAGGTGCTGGGCATGTCCTGCATCATCCGGGCCGGGTCGACCTGGTAGGGCTTGCCGCTGGCGCCCAGCCAGTGGTTCAGCAGGTCGGCGGCGTCCGGCAGCCCCATCTTGTACTGCAGGGCGAGCTCGACGGCCTTGAGTTTGCCCTCGGTGGTGTAGTCGCTCAGGTCGGGTGCGGACTGGTCGAACGCCCGGTTCTCGGTCTCGAAGTTGTCCTCGGTGCCGATCACCACCTTGAGGCTGAGCGCGAGCCACTCGTCGGCCTTCCGGGCCTTCTCCAGCAGTTCCTGCGCCGCCTGCTGCAACTGGGCGGCGTACTGGGCCCGTTCGGCCTCCGCCCGGACGGTCTCCGCCGAGGGGTTGGGGTCGGACGGCCGGCTCACCGTCGAGGACACCGTGCCGTCCGCCGCGACGGCCAGCCCGTGGCTTCCGGCCCGCCGCTCCAACTCCTTGGCCCGGCGGTTGAGTTCGCGCAGCCCTTGGAGCCCCTCCTCGCCGCCGTCGGTCATCTTCCGGGTGAAGCTGACCAGCCCTTCGACCTCCTTCGAGACGGCCTCGAGGCTGCCCCCGACCCGCCTGCAGTGCTGCACCGCCGCCTCGGCGTCCTTGCCGGTCCATCCACCGGCTGCCAGCGGGGCCGTCACCTGGCCCTCGAAGCCCGTACGGGTCTCGACCAGCCGGGTCATGATCGCCTGCCACTCCCCGATGAAGCGGTCCACGCTCCCCACGTCGAGCCGGACCAGCGCGTTGAAGTCCACCATCTCTGCTGCTCCCCGTCGGATCGCGTCAGCCGAACAGGCCGCGGAAGAACTCCACGATCCCGTTCTCGTGGTCGTCCCAATTCCCGCCGCTGTCGCGGAAGTTGTCGGCCACCTTGGACATCCGCTGCTCCAGCAGCTTGTTCAGGTCCTCCCAGCGGTCCGCCAGCTGGTCCAGGCTCCCCTTGAACTCCCAGCCCTCGGCCGCGCCGCTGAGCGCGTCGCACGCCGCCAGCCCCGGACCCCGCTGCTGCCCCAACTGCTCGGCGAACCGGTCGCAGTCGGCTCCCCGCTGCCGGAGCCAGTCGGGCGTCACCGAAACGGTCATGAATGTTCCCCTACGTCAGGCCGCTCCCCAGCGCGCGCTCATTCTGCCGCACCGCGAAACGTACTGACCAGGGCTCAAGTCTCAACGCAGGCAGGCTCAGCCGAGGCGGCGGAGCGGCGCGCCGGCCAGATAGGCCTCGATGTTCTCGACGGCCTGGCCGTAGTAGGTGCGGTAGTTGCGCTGGGAGACGTAGCCCAGGTGCGGGGTGGCCAGCAGTCGCGGCGCGGTGCGCACCGGGTGGTCGGCGGGCAGCGGCTCGATGTCGAAGACGTCCACACCGGCTCCGGCGATGCTGCCCGCGTGCAGGGCGGCGAGCAGGGCGTCCTGGTCGACCAGGGCCGCCCGCGAGGTGTTCACCAGGTAGGCGGTCGGCTTCATCAGGGCCAGCTCCGAGGCGCCCAGCAGGCCGCGGGTGCGGTCGCCGAGCACCAGATGCAGGGAGACGAAGTCGCTGGTCTCCAGCAGTTCCTCCTTGGACGCGGCGAGCTGGACCCCGGCCGCCTCCGCCCGCTCCTCGGTGAGGTTCTGGCTCCAGGCCGTGACCTCCATGCCGAAGGCGAGGCCGACCTGGGCCACCCGGCTGCCGATCTTGCCGAGGCCGAGCAGCCCGAGCCGACGGCCGTCCAGATCGGCACCGACGGTGGACTGCCAGGGCCCGCCGGCCCGCAGCGCGTTGTTCTCGGTGACGATGCCGCGGGCCAGGCCCAGCAGCAGCGCCCAGGTCAGCTCCACGGGCGGGGTGGAGGAGCTCTGCGTCCCGCAGACCGTGACGCCGTTGCGCTCGGCGGCCGCGTAGTCGATCACCGAGTTGCGCAGGCCGGAGGCGATCAGCAGGGTGAGCCGGGGCAGCCGGTCGAGCAGCGACGCGCGGAACGGGATGCGCTCGCGCAGGGTCACCGCGATGTCGAACTCCGCGAGGGCGGTGGCCAGTTCGTCCTCGGTGGCGAAGTGCTCGGTGAAGCTCACGACCTCCACCCGGTCCTGGACCGGGCTCCAGTCGGCCATCGTGCCGGCGGCGTTCTGGAAGTCGTCGAGCACGGCGCAGCGCAGCCGCATGTCAATCCTCTCGTCAGGGCCCATGGACGGGCGCGGCGTTGGGCGATGGCGCACCCGCTCTCCACCGTCCTCCGCCGACAGTACGGTGCTTTCGTCGCCGCCCGTCCAGCACCCGCCCTTGGGCATCGGACGCCCGAAGCGCATGTCCGGATCTGACAGGGAATCGTCATTGCGGCCATCGCCGACGGCGACCACGATAGGGGCATGCCCACTCCCCACCGCGTCGTGATCGCGGTCTTCCCCGACGTCGATCTGCTCGACGTGACCGGCCCGGCCGAGGTGTTCGCGCTGGCCAACCGGGAGACCGGTGGCCGGGCCGGTTACCAGGTCCGGCTGGCGGGGCCGACCGCCGGTGAGGTACGGACCTCGGCGGGGGTACGGCTGCTCACCGATCTGACGTTCGATCAGGTCGGGGGGCAGGTGGACACGCTGCTGGTGCCGGGTGCGGTGGAGCTGACCGAGGACGGCCCGGTCGCGAAGGTCGACCCGGCGGTGGTGGCGTGGGTCAGGGAGACCGCGCCGCACGCCCGGCGGGTGGCGTCGGTGTGTGTGGGCGCCCATGTGCTGGCGGCGGCCGGGCTGTTGGACGGGCGGACGGCGACCACGCACTGGTCGACGGCCGCCCAGCTGGCCGCCGACCATCCGTCCGTCACGGTCGACCCGGATCCGATCTTCGTCCGGACCGACCGCGGCCGACTCTGGACCGGGGCCGGGATCAGCGCCTGCCTGGACCTGGCGCTCGCCCTGGTGGCGGAGGACCAGGGCGAGGAGCCGGCCCTCGCGGTGGCCCGGCAGTTGGTGATGTACCTCAAGCGGCAGGGCGGCCAGAGTCAGTTCTCGGTGCCGCTCAGCCGCCCGGCCTCCGCCCGCCGCGACATCGACGAACTGCGGCTGTGGATCGCCGATCACCTCGACGAGGACCTGTCCGCGGCGGCCCTGGCGGCCCGGATGTGCCTGAGCGAGCGTCACTTCGCCCGGGTCTTCAAGCAGGAGACCGGCACCAGTACGGCCGACTACGTCCAGGCCGCCCGGGTGGAGGCGGCCCGCCGGCTGCTGGAGAGCACCGACTGTCCGCTGGAGCAGGTGGCCGGGGTCGCGGGCTTCGGCTCCGCCGAGACGCTGCACCGCGCCTTCCGGCGCCAGCTCGCCACCACTCCCGCCGCGTACCGCCGCCGCTTCCGCACCCAGACCGCCTGACCCACCCTCACATTCCCCACGGGCGAGCCGCCCGGCTTCGCCATGCCCGAAAGACGACCGAAAGGCCCGAAGAATGAGCACCGTCAGCCCTTCCAGCACCCTCCGCGACCTGAGCGGGCTGGACAACGAGCCGCCCCGGCTGAGCGACTCCGTCCTGATCATGATCGACTTTCAGAACACCTACCGCACCGGCGTGATGACCCTCGACGGCGCCGAGCAGGCCCTCGCCGCGGGCGCCCGGCTGCTGGCCCGGGCCCGGGCCGCCGGCACGCCCGTCGTCCACGTCCTCAACGACGGCGGCGAGGGCACCCCGTACGACATCCGCACGCAGATCGGCGCGATCAGCGACGAGGTCGCCCCGGTCGAGGGTGAGGCGGTCGTGGTCAAGCAGGTCCCCAACGCCTTCCACGCCACCGAGTTGGAGCAGGTCCTGACCGACCTGGGCGCCGCCCCGGGCAAGAAGGACCTGGTGCTGGCCGGGTTCATGACGCACATGTGCATCAGCTACACCGCCCAGGGCGCCTTCAACCTCGGCTACCGCTCGACCGTGGTCGCCGAGACCACCGCCACCCGTACCCTGACCGGCCCGGACGGCGGCCTGCTGCCCGCCGCCGCGCTGCAGGCCGCCGCCCTGACCACCATCGCCGACCTGTTCGGCGTCGTGGTCGCGACGGTGGACGACCTCCGGGCCTGACCCGCCGTGCACGCGAAGGCCCCGACCGCCGGACGGTCGGGGCCTTCGGCGTGCGCGGCGGGTCAGGCCGCCGCCTGCTCCTGGAGCAGGCCCGAGATCCGGGACAGGTCGTTGATGACGTCGAAGAAGCTGATGATGTCCGGGGTGGAGGCCCCGTTCACCGCCAGGTAGAAGGTGTGCAGCCGCCCGTGGCCCGCGTCGAGGTAGCCGCCGAGGGTCTCGCCGCCGACGGCCAGCCGCTGGTTGACCGCGTCGTACCCGACGACCGAGCCGGGCTTGGCCCACACCTTGCCCTTGCCCGGGCAGGTCGGGCAGCCCTCGCATGCGGTGGCGAGCGAGCCGTCCACGCCGAGGATCGGCTGCGCCTCGCGGAAGCGGTCCGCCTCCGGGGTGCCCTGCCAGTAGTGCAGGATCTCGTTCTCGACCCGCGGGGTGACCCGGTCGACGGGGTTGCCGCCGCGGCCGTCGAGCAGCTGCAGCTGGGTCGGGTCGATGCCGGCCTGCCGCAGGAAGCCGTTGAGCACCGGGAAGCCGCCGTCGCACTGGTGGCTGCCCGCCGTGACGGCCATCAGACAGATCGTCAGGTTCGCCCCGAGGTTGTGACTGACCTTCAGGATCAGCTTCCCGTACTCGGCGAAGACCGGGGAGACGTACGCGCCGACCCGCTGGGTGCCGTCGTACGTGGCGGGCAGCGCACCGACCGGGTTCGGTCCGGTCGGCGGCGCGGTGACGGTGACGCCCGCTCGGGCCAGCGCCTCGATCAGCGCCGTCCGGCCGAACGCGTCCGGGTCCTTGACCTGGGAGATCTTCAGGGTCGGCGGGGCGTCGGCGGCGATCGTGCCCGACAGCGTGATGTGGGTGCCGTCCGGCGAGGCCGTGACCGCGATGTCCGTGGTCCCGCCCGCGGCGACCGTCTGCACGGTCGACTCCACCTGGTACGGCGCGATCTGCGGCCGCCAGCTGAGCTGCGCGGGCTGCCCGGGGGCGGCCGGGGTGGTCAGCAGGTCGATCACGTTGTCGTTGATGATGAGCGGGTCCGGGCCGGGGTCGAGCCCCGGGGAGGTGGTGAAGAGCCGCGAGTCGATCGCGACGTCCCCCCGGATCTCGGTGAGGCCGGACGCGCGGACCTGGCCGGCGATCTCGTCCAGTCCGGCGAGCGGGTTCTCGGGGGTGAGGGTCGCGCCCGGGACGTCGTCCGCGTAGGTGTGGTCGATCGTGGTGAAGTCGACGCTGCCGTCCGGCTTGGTCCGGCCGCCCATGGTGAGGTCGCCCTGCGCGATCAGGACCAGCGAGCCGTTCAGGGCCGTACCGTCCCGGTCGCCGACGGCCTGCACCGGTGTGGTGAAGCGGTGGTCGCCGCCGAGGGTGTGCCAGGCGCCCGACACGCTGACCAGCTTGGCCGTCGAGCCGGGGATGAAGAACTGGTCGGCGTACCGCGAGTGGATCACCCGCCCGGTGGCCTCGTCGATCTCCAGCAGGCCCCACTGGGCGTGCTGGTAGGCCGGCTTGTTCATGATCGCCGCGATCTCCGGGCCGAATTCGTCGTACTGATCGGGCACCGGGCCCGCCGCACCGACGGTCATGGCCGTGGCCACCGCCGTGGTGAGGGCGGTGGCCAGCGTGCGCCAGCTTCGAGGGATCATGAACCCACCTGTTCCGGGCCGCGCGCCCGCTCCCTGACGGATACTCAGTGCCCGCAGACATACCGTGGCGAGGCCGGTGAACGAACGTCCTGACGAGCCGTTCACCCGCTTGCGCCGGATACTGCGGCCGACCGGGGCGCGGGTCAGTCGGCGCTCCGTGGCCTGGCCCGGACGTGCATCCGCTCGCCCTGGCGGCCGAACAGGCTGAGCACCTCGACCGGCCGCCCGTCCGCGCTGCCGAACCAGTGCGGGACCCGGGTGGGGAACTCCGCCACCTCGCCGGGGCCGAGCACGAAGTCGTGGTCGGCCAGGACCAGCCGGAGCCGCCCGTCCAGTACGTACATCCACTCGTAGCCCTCGTGGGTGCGAAGCTCCGGCTCGGCACCCCGGTCGGGGATGATCATCTTGTACGCCTGGAGCGGCCCGGGTGTCCGGGAGAGCGGCAGGAAGGTGCCCCCGTTCGCCAACTGCCGGGGCGCCAGCCGGACCCGGGGGTCGCCGACCTCGGGGGCGCCGACCAGGTCGTCCAGCGGCACCCGGTACAGCGCGGCGAGCGGCAGCAACAACTCCAGGTTGGGGCGGCGCCGGCCGGACTCCAGTCGGGACAGCGTGCTCTTGGAGATACCGGTGCTCTCGCAGACCGCGCCGAGGGTGAGGCCCCGGTCTGTCCGCAGCCGGCGGAGCCGGGGGCCGACCTCGTCGAGGACGGCTTGGTACGGCGCTGGGGTGTCCATCCGGGCATTCCACCCCCTCGTCCCGGAGACGGCAACAGATGTTGTCAGCGGTTCCGCAGGGCGTCCTGGCTGGCGACGTACTTCAGCATCAGCCGGGCGAACTCCAGGCGCTCGTCCTCGGGCCAGTCCGCGGTGATCGCCTCGAAGGCGGCGCGCTGGTGGCGGCGGAAACGGGCCATCAGTTCCCGGCCCTCGGGGCTGAGGTGAAGGACCGTCCGGCGGCCGTCCTGCTGGGAGGCGGCGCGGATCAGGTAGCCGGCCGAGATGCCGTCGGAGACCATCCGGCTGGCCACCGAAGGATCCACCCCCAGATGAGTGGAGACCGCGCCGACGGTGACCTCCCGGGGTTCGGGGTCCTGTTCGGCCTCCAGCACGATGTTGAGGACCAGGGTCCGGCTCAGGTCCTTCGGGGAAATCGGGTTCTCGACCTCCAGCAGCGAGGACCGCCGGAGCTTCCCGAAGGCCGGGCCCACGGTGTCCAGCAGCCGCTCGGAGGCGCTCGGCTCGCTCTTCGTCATGGGCCGATCATATCTGCATGACCCCGTGAATACATGTGTTGACACGAAAACGTGTGCATGCAAGCATGCATATGTCTTCACCAAGGAATGAACGGGGCACACCATGACCATCCTCATCACCGGCGCCCGCGGCAAGGTCGGCCAGGCCGTCCTCGCCGGCCTGCACGCCGCCGGTCACACCGTCCGGGCCGCCAGCGCCAAGCCCGCCGAGCTGACCGTCCCCGCGGGTGTCGAGGTCGCCGAGCTGGACCTCGGCCGGCCCGAGACCTTCGCCGCCGCGCTCCGGGGCGTCCGGCAGGTCTTCCTCTATCCCGAGCCCGCCGGCATCCACGAGCTGATCGCCGAGGCCGAGGCCGCCGGCGTCGAGCACGTCGTCCTGCTGTCCTCCTCCTCGGTGCTCGGCCCCGACCCGGAGCAGGACGCCCTGGCGAGCCACAGCCTGCAGGTCGAGCGCGCCCTGACCGCCTCCACACTCACCAGCACCTTCCTGCGCCCCGACGCCTTCGCCAGCAACGCGCTCGGCTGGGCGTGGTTCGTCGGCCAGGCCCAGCCGGTCCAACTCGCCTACCCGGACGCCGACATCGCGCCGATCCACCCGCTGGACATCGCCGACGTCGCGGTCGCGGCCCTGACCGGGGACACCCTCACCGGCCGCTCCGTCACCCTGACCGGCGCCGAGACCCTCACCTTCCGCGACCAGCTCGCCGTCCTGGCGGACACCGTCGGCCGGGAGATCCCGGTCGAGCGGATCACCCGCGCCGAGGCCGAGCAGCAGCTCGGCCGCTTCATGCCCGCGGTGATGGTCGCCGCGCTGCTCGACCTGTGGCAGGCCGCCGAACAGCAGCCCGCGGCCATCGCCGACACCACCGAGACCCTGCTCGGCCGCCCCGCCCGCACCTTCCGCCAGTGGGCCGCCGAGAACGCCGACGCCTTCACCGTGCAGCACTGAGGGAGACCCGCCATGAAACCCATCGGATACTGGCTCAACCGCACCGACCAGGCCCTCACCCGGCGGATGGACACCCTGCTGGCCGGGTACGGGCTCACCCGGATCGGCTGGCAGGTCCTGAACGTCGTCGCGGACGGCCCGCAGGTCGCCGACACCGACGTGCTGGCCCTGCTGGCCGCCAACGCCGACCCGGCCACCCTGACCGACGCGATCGGCACGGCCCTCGCCGACGGCTGGCTGACCCGGCCGGACCTGGACCGCCTCGCGCTCACCGCCGACGGCCGCACCCGGCTGGCCGCGGTGGCCGAACGGGTCGCCGTCTTCCGCGAGTTGTCGACCGCCGGAATCTCCCCCGAGGAGTACCGGACCGCCGTCGACGTCCTCGAACGGATGACCAGGAACCTGACCTGAACCCCGGCCCGCCGACACCGCTTCTCCGCGTCAAGTCCTTGTCTGCGCAACGATGGTGATGTTGAGTCAGCACATGATTGTCGAGTACATCCGGTACCGGATCGCCGAACCGCAGCGCGCCGCCTTCGAGCAGGCGTACCTCCGAGCCGCAGGCCCGCTCGGCGCGGCCGAGCAGTGTGTCGACTACGAGCTGGCCCGCTGTACGGAGGACCCCGCCGCCTACGTCCTGCGGATCCGCTGGACCTCCGCCGAGGACCACCTCGGCGGCTTCCGCAAGGGCGAGCACTTCGCCGCCTTCTTCGCCGAGATCAAGCCGTACGTCGAGGCGATCGAGGAGATGCGCCACTACGAGGTGACCGCCGTCGAGGGGAAGGGCGGATCGACCCCGACCCTGTACGAGTGGGCCGGTGGGGCCGCCGCCTTCGACCGGCTGTTCAGCCGCTTCTACGAGCGCGTCGCCGAGGACGAGATCCTCGCCCCGGTGTTCGCCGGGATGGACCCGCACCACGCCGAGCACGTCGCGGCCTGGCTCGGCGAGGTCTTCGGCGGCCCGGCCCGCTACAGCACCGAGCTCGGCGGCCACCGGCACATGGCCTCCCGTCACCTCGGCCGGGGCGTCACCGAGCAGCAGCGCAGCCGCTGGGTCGCCCTGCTGCTGGACACCGCCGACCAGGTCGGCCTGCCGGCCGATCCGGAGTTCCGGGGCGTGCTCGCGTACTACCTGGAGTGGGGCACCCGGATGGCGCTGATCTACTCGGGCCCCAATCCGCCGCCGCTCCCGGAGACCCCGATGCCGCGCTGGGACTGGGGCATCACGCCGCCGTACCGCGGCTAGATCCAGCCCTTCTCCTTGGCCAGCAGGCCGGCCTGGAAGCGGTTGGCCGCGCCGAGCCGGAGCATGATGTCCGCGATGTAGCGGCGGAAGGTGCGCAGCGAGACGCCCATCTCGCGGGCGGCGGCCTCGTCCTTGTCGGTGCGGGTGAGCACGTCGAGGACCCGGCGCTCGATGTCGGAGAGCGGCGGTGCGGCCTGGCCGTCGCCCGCCGCCTCCGCCGTGGGCAGTTCGCGGGCGGCGGCCCAGACCTGGTCGAACCAGGCGACCGTGTTGGCCACTACCCCGGGCTGCCGGACCACCAGGGTGGCCTGCTGGTAGTCGTCGGGGTCGACCGGGACCATGGCGACGCTGCGGTCCCAGATCACCATCCGGCGGATCGCCTGGTCGGTGCAGCGCACCTCGGCGCCGAGCCCGACCAGTTCCCGCAGGTAGGCGACGGTCGCCGGGTCGGCGCGGGCGTCCGGGCCGACCACGGTGCGCCAGCGGATGCCCCGTCTGAGCATCCGCAGGTCGGACTCCCTGGCCTGCGCGATGCTCTCCGGCTGCCACCGGTTGGGCAGCAGCGCCGTCAGCTCGCGGAAGGTGAAGAAGGCCAGCTCGGTGAGCCGTTCGCGGATCGCGTCCACGCCGTCGACCCGTTCGATCTCGCCGACCGGGGTCTCCTCCAGGCCGTGCCGGTGCTCCTCGGCGAGCACCGGGATCACCTTGCGGGCGGCGGCGACCTGGTCGGTGGCGCTCTTCAGCTCGCCGAGCTGACGCTCCACCAGCCACTCCACGGCCACCGTCGGGTCGGAGACCAGCACGGACTGCCGCTCGGACAGCCGGACCAGCCCCATGCCCTGCAGTGCGGCCAGCGCCTCGCCGACCTCCGCCTGGTCAAGACCGAACGCGGCCACCGCCTGCGCCGCCTCGTGCCCCGGATGGCGCAGGAAGTACCGGTACAGCCGCAGGTGTTCGTCGGACACCCCAAGTGCGGTCAAACTCGACATCGCTCCCCCGATCCCCCGGTCGAGACTGGCAACAAGCTGTCACGCGTTGCCTGTTCTGACACTAGATCAAGTCCCGCCCGGCCAGCAGGCTGGGGTCATGTCCAAGATCCTTCCCTCGGCGGCCCACCCGACCGCAGCACCGGCCCACGGCCTCGGCAGAACTCCCGAGGCGGCCGTCCGGCTGACCTCGGTCAGCAAGGTGTACGGCCGCGGCACCGCCGCCGTGCACGCCCTGCGGGGCGTCACCGTCGACATCCCGCGCGGCAGCTTCACCGCCGTGATGGGGCCCTCGGGTTCCGGCAAGAGCACCTTCCTGCACTGCGCGGCGGGCCTGGACCGGCCGACCGAGGGCGCGGTCGCGCTCGGCGGCAGCGAGCTGGGCGGACTGGACGAGACCGCGCTGACCCGGCTGCGCCGCGACCGGATCGGCTTCGTGTTCCAGGCGTTCAACCTGATGCCGTCCCTGACGGTGCTTCAGAACATCACGCTGCCGCTGCTGCTGGCGGGCCGGAAGGCCGACCAGCGGTGGCTGGCGGAGATCGTCGAGCGGGTCGGCCTGACCGGCCGGACCGGCCACCGCCCGGCCGAGCTGTCCGGCGGCCAGCAGCAGCGGGTGGCGATCGCCCGGGCGCTGGTCACCCGGCCCGAGGTGGCGTTCGGCGACGAGCCCACCGGCGCGCTGGACACCATGACGGCCAAGGAGGTGCTCGGCCTGCTCCGGCAGACCGTGGACGAGCTGGGCCAGACGGTCGTGATGGTCACCCACGACCCGGTCGCCGCCGCGTACGCCGACAGCGTGCTGTTCCTCGCCGACGGCGACATCGTGGACGAGATGACCGCGCCGACCGTGGACCGGGTCGCCGACCGGATGAGCCGCCTGGGTGCGTGGGCCTGATGTTCACCCTCGCCCTGAGTACGCTGCGGGCCCGCAAGGGGGCCTTCGTCGGCGCGTTCGTCGCGCTGTTCTGCGCGGCCGTGCTGGTCACCGCGTGTGCCGCGCTGCTGGAGACCGGTCTGCGCGGAAGGATCCCCACCGAGCGGTACGCGGGCACCCCGCTGCTGGTCACCGCGGACCAGGAGGTGCACTGGACCGAGGAGAAGAAGGGCAAGACCAAGGAGAAGGCCAAGCCGCTGACCGAGCGGGCCTGGCTGGACGCGGCCACCGTCGAGCGGCTCGCCACGCTGCCCGGCGTCCGCGCCGCGCTGCCCGAACTCACCTTCCCCGCCCACCTGGTGGCGCCGGACGGCCGGGTCGCGGGCGGTGCGTCCTGGGGCCACTCCTGGGAGTCCGCCGCGCTGACGCCGTTCGAGCTGCGGGCGGGCCGGGCCCCCGCCGCCACGGACGAGGTGGTGCTCGACGCCGCCCTCGGCGTCGCGGTCGGCGGCACCGTCACCGTGCAGTCCACCGCCGCACCCACCGCCTACCGGGTGGTCGGCCTCGCCGCTCCGGCCGACGGCCCGGCGCTTAAGCGCCAGTCCACGCTGTTCTTCAGCACCGCCGAGGCCCGCCGGCTGGCCGGTCACCCCGGTCAGGTGGCCGCGATCGGCCTGCTGACCGCCCCCGGTGCAAACCCGACTGCCGTACGGCGAACGGCGCTTGACGCCCTGTCGGGCAGTACCCTCCAGGTCAGGACCGGCGAGGGCCGGGGCGAGGCCGAGTTCCTGGACGCGGGCAAGGCCCGGGTCAGCCTGGTCACTCTGGGCGCCGCGATGGGCGGCACCTCACTGCTGGTCGCGCTGCTGGTGGTGACCGGGACCTTTGCGCTCTCCATCCAGCAGCGGGCCCGGGAGCTGGCCCTGCTGCGCGCGGTCGGGGCGACGCCCCGTCAGCTCCGCCGGATGGTCGGCCGGGAGGCGCAGGTGGTCGGCCTGCTGGCCGGCGTGCCCGGCGCGTTCGCCGGGCTCGCGCTGGCGCGCTGGATGCACGGTCGCTTCGTCGAGGTCGGTGCGCTGCCGGACACCCTGGAACTGACGCTCAGTGCGTTCCCGCCCTGCCTGGCCGTGCTCGCCACGCTGCTCGCCGCCTGGGGTGCGGCCAGGGTGTCGGCCCGCCGTCCGGCCCGGGTGCACCCGACCGAGGGGCTGGCCGAGGCCGCAATGCCGAAGCCGGGGATCGGGCCGGTCCGGCTGATCGCCGGACTGCTGGTGGCCGCCGGGTACGCGGTGTTGGTGTTCGTCCTCACCGGTCTGCGCACCGAGGCCGCCGCCACCCCGGTGACCTTCCTGTCGGTGATCCTGGCCGCCGCCGCGATCGCCCTGCTGGGCCCGCTGGTCACCCGGGTCGCCACCGCCGTGCTGGGCCGGGTCGGGCAGCTGGTCTCCCCGGCCACCGGCTTCCTGGCCGCGCAGAACACCCGGGCCAACGCCCAGCGGCTGGCCGCCGTGGTGACGCCGCTCAGCCTGGCGGTCGCGATGGCCTCGACCATCCTGTTCACCCAGACCACCGCGAGCCACGCGGCCCGCGAGCAGGCCGTCCAGGGCACGCTGGCCCCGTACGTGCTGGCGGCGGCCGGTCCCGGCGTGCCCGAGGCGGCTGCCGCGGCCGTCCGGCAGGTGCCCGGCGTCACCGCCGTGACCGAGGTGCTCCGCACCACGGTGCGGGCCGGGCAGGACAAGTTCCCCGCCCAGGGCGTCAGTTCGCCGGGCCTGGCCCGCACCCTGGACCCGAAGGTCACCGCCGGATCGCTGGACGCGCTGGCGGACGACACGGTCGCGGTCAGCGAACTGGCCGCGCTCACCAAGGGCGTCGAGGTCGGCGACCGGCTCCCGGTCACCCTCGGGGACGGCACCACCGTGCAGCTCCGGGTGGTCGCGGTCTACCAACGGGGCCTCGGCCACGGCGATCTGACGCTCCCGCACCGGCTGGTCGCCGCCCATGTGGACAACCCGCTGGCCTCCTCGGTGCTGATCGCCGGTACGGCCGACGCCACCGCGCTGCGGGCCGCCGTCCGGGCCTTCCCCGCCGTGCGGGTGCTGGACCGGGACCAGGTGGACGCCGCGCAGCAGGCCAAGGCGGGCACCCAGGCCCAGGTCAACTACGTCGCGATGGGCCTGATCATCGCCTTCACCGGCATCGCCGTGGTCAACACCCTGGTGATGGCGACCGCCGCCCGCCGTCGCGAGTTCGCCATGCTGCGGCTGATCGGCACCACCGGACGCCAGATCAGGGCGATGCTGCGCTGGGAGACCCTGACGGTCGCGCTGCTGGCGGTCGCCCTCGGCACCGCCGTGGCCTACCTGACGCTCGGCGCGTACAGCAGCGGGATGACCGGCTCGGCCACGCCGTACGCCCCGCCGCTGACCTATCTGGCCGTGGTCGGGGTGGCCACCGCGCTCGCCTTCACGGCGACCGCACTGCCGGCCCGGCTGGCCCTGCGGGCCAACGCGGCGGATGCCATCGGCGCCCGGGAGTAGCCGCCGGGGTGACCTCGGGGTGACCGTCCCCAGGCTGTGGACGGTCACCCGTCAGGCGCGCCGCGCCCACTCCTCCCGGAGCAGCCCGAACAGCACCCGGTCGTACCGCTCCCCCGCCACCAGCACGGCGGAGCGGCGGCGGCCCTCCTCCCGGAAGCCGAGCCGGGTGAAGGCGCGGACCGCGCGCTCGTTGCCGCTCCAGGTGTCCAGCTCCAGGCGGTGCGGCCCGTACGTGCCGAACAGGTGGTCGACCACCAGGGCCAGCGCCTCGGAGCCGTGGCCCCGACCCCAGTACTCCCGCTCGCCGATGGTCACGCCCAGTGTGGCGGACCCGCCGTACGGGTCCAGGTCGCGGTAGTCGGCCATGCCGATCACCCGACCGTCCGTCAGGTCCTCGACGGTGAAGACCGCCGACTCGCGCGGCGTCAGCCGCAGCATGGTGTCGAAGCCGAGCCCGACCGCCTCCGCCGTGACCGGCCCGAAGCACGGGTCCCCGGCGGCGGCCAGCCGGACCACCTCGGGGTCGTTGCGCCAGCGCAGGTGGTGCTCCGCGTCCTCGGCGCGCAGCGCCCGCAGCCTGACCAGCTTGCCTTCGAACATGTCCACTCCCCCGCGTCAGGCTGACGGTGTCTCAGCGGCCCTGACGGTACCTGGCGGCGATCACGGAGATCCACAGCATTGCGGCGATCACCCCGACCGCCAGGGTCAGCGTGCCGGCCCGCCCGCCGCCCATCGCCCAGGCGTTGCCGAGCACCAACGCCGTCCCGGCGACCCGGGAGGCGATGGCGAGACCACGGCTCCCGGCCCGGCGGAAGTGCCGGCCCAGCACGTAGCAGGCGGCACCGAGGGCGCCGAAGGCCACCAGACCGGCCAGCATGTGGCCATAGCTGTGCCAGGTCAGCGCGGTCGGCATCCCGTACGGCGTGCCGACCGGGAAGCCGTCGGCCGGGTCCATCACGAACACCCCGGCGGCGATGATCCCGAGGCCACTGAGACGGACCAGCCGGGGCACCCAGGTGCCGCCGGCCGTGCCCCGCATCGCCCGGCGCAGCCCGCTCGCCCCGAGGACGGTGAGGACGCCCGAGACCAGGAAGTTGGTGATCTGGAGCCAGCCGAGCTCACCGTTGCTCAGCGCGCTGAGCGGGTGCCGGGTGAGGTCGAAGCCCTCCCGGGTGGCGGCCTGGGCCAGCGAGACGGCGGCCCAGAGCGGGGACGCCACCACCGCGCAGGTGAGCAGCGAGCGGGTGCTGACGGTGCGGGCGGCGACGGGGAGCTGAACGGTGGTCATGATCGGTCGTTCCTTCCGGAGTTCGGTCTCTCTTCGGTTTCTCGCTGACACGTCGTCCGGGCGATGTGACAGGGAACGCCCGACATTCCCTGTCACATCACCTCGTTCGACGTACCGGCAGAAGCACCGATACGACACCCACTGGAGGCACCCCATGCGCTACCTGATGACCACCAACGCCGACGGCTCCGCTCCCGACGAGACGCTGTTCGCCGAGATGGGCCGGTTCATCGAGGAGCTGACCGCCTCCGGCGTCCTGCTGGCCACCGGCGGCCTCGGGCCGGCGAGCATCCTGGTGAGCTCCTCGGGCGGCGAGATCACGGTGACCGACGGGCCGTTCGCCGAGGCCAAGGAGGCGGTGGCCGGCTTCGCGCTGGTCGAGGTCCGCTCCGAGGAGGAGGCGATCGAGCTGGCCCGCCGGTTCCGCCGGATCGTCGGCGACGGCCAGAGCCGGATCCAGCAGGTCTTCACCGACTGAGGCCGCGTCAGCACCCGTACCGTCAGCACCCGCCCCGGCTCGACAGTGAGCCGGGGCGGGTGTGCTGTCATGGTGCCCGTGCTGGATGCCCGCCGCACGATCGATGCGGTCTGGAAACTCGAGTCGGCGAAGATCATCGCCGGCCTCGCCCGGCTGGTCCGCGACGTCGGCCTGGCCGAGGAGCTGGCCCAGGACGCCCTGGTCGCCGCGCTCGAACAGTGGCCGCGGACCGGCGTCCCGGACAACCCCGGCGCCTGGCTGACCGCGATCGCCAAACGCCGCGCCGTCGACCACATCCGGCGCTCCCAGCTGCAGGTGCGCAAGCAGGAGCAGCTCGCCCACGAGCTGGACCGACAGTCGGACCCCGAGCCCGACGACCTGCTGCGGCTGATGCTGATCTCCTGTCACCCCGTGCTGCCGACCGAGGCCAGGGCCGCCCTGACGCTCCGGCTGCTCGGCGGCCTGACGGCGGAGGAGATCGCCCGCGCCTTCCTGAGCACCGGACCGGCCGTCACCCAGCGGATCGCCGCCGCCAAACGGACGCTGGCCGAGCGGCAGGTCTCCTTCGAACTGCCCGGCGAGGAGGAGCTCGGCGCCCGGCTCTCCTCGGTCCTGGAGGTCATCTACCTGATCTTCAACGAGGGTTACTCGGCGACCTCGGGCGACGACCTGATGCGGCCCGGCCTGTGCCAGGAGGCGCTCCGGCTCGGCCGTCTGCTGGCCGTACTGGCCCCGCGCGAGGCCGAGGTGCACGGCCTGGTCGCGCTGATGGAGGTGCAGGCCTCACGCTCGGCCGCCCGCACCGGCCCGTCCGGCGAACCGGTCCTGCTGCACGAGCAGAACCGGGGCCGCTGGGACCAGTTGCTGATCCGGCGCGGCTTCACCGCGATGCTCCGGGCCCGCGAACTCGGCGGGCCGCCGGGACCGTACGTGCTGCAGGCCGCGATCGCGGTCTGCCACGCCCAGGCCCGCACTGCCGAGGAGACCGACTGGGCGCAGATCGCCGCCCTGTACGGGGCGCTGGCCCGGCTGCTGCCGACCCCGGTGGTGCAGCTGAACCGCGCGGTGGCGGTCGGCATGGCCCGTGGCCCGCAGGCCGGGCTCGACCTGACCGACCCGCTGACCGGCGACCCCGCGCTGCGGGACTACCACCTGCTGCCGAGCGTCCGGGGCGACCTGCTGGCCCGGCTCGGCCGGCCCGCCGAAGCCCGGCTGGAGTTCCAGCGGGCCGCCGCGCTCACCCGGAACGCCGCCGAGCGCGCCTTCCTGCTCCGCCGCGCCGACGCCCTCGCCGTACCCGCCACGACCGGGCCCACCCTCGGTTCGGCCACTCGCGCCTTCCTGGCCGACGCCGGGCTGGACGCCGCGACGGTCCGTTCGTACGGACAGACCCTGGGCCGGCTCGGCCTGGCCCTCGGCGAAGGGCTGCCGCTGGCCGAGCTGACGGCCGATCAGGTGGCCGAGGTGTTCGCGACCGCCTGGGGCGGTGCGGCCGCCCGGACCTGGAACCGGCACCGCGCGGCCGTCCGCTCCTTCGCCACCTGGGCCGAACTGCCGGAGCCCGCCGCCCGGTTGGAGCGCCGCGCCGAACCCCGCAGCACCACCACACCGCTCGCCCCCGGCCGGCTGGACGCCCTCTGCGCCCGGCCGGGCCTGGCCCTGCGCGAGCAGACCCTGTGGCGCCTGCTGAACGAGTCGGGCGCCGGAGTACGCGCCGCGCTCGCCCTGAACGTCGAGGACCTCGACCTGGACGACCGCACCGCCACCCCCGGCATCACCTGGCGCTCCGGCACCGCCCGCCTGCTCCCCCACCTCCTGGTCGGCCGCACCCGGGGCCCGCTCTTCCTCACCGACCGCCGCCCCGGCCCGGCCCGCACTCCCACCGCCGACCTCTGCCCGGAAACCGGCCGGGCCCGCCTCTCGTACGAGCGCGCCGAATACCTCTTCAAACAGGCCAGCGCCGGCCTCACCCTGCGCCAGCTCAAACCTCGACGCTGAGCCGGGCAGCCCTGCGTGCTTCGCTCAGAGCGCCGCGACGCCCAGGGCCAGCACGGCTGCCGAGACGACCAGCACCACTGCGGCCGGGGGCGTCCCCTTGAGGTCTCCCTTGCGCAGGTGGGCGCCGACCGCGCCGACGAAATAGAGGACGACGCCGACGGCGGCCGCCACCCCGAGCGGCCCGACCCAGATCCCGGCCACCAGGCCGAGCGCGCCCGCGATCTCGCAGGCGGCCAGCAGCGGCAGCCAACTGAGCGGCACGCCGATCTCGGTGAAACTCGCCACCATCTTCTCGTCGCGCCGCAGCTTGCCCGAGGCCGAAGCCAGCAGGAGCAGCGCGAGCAGGGACGCGGTAACGGCATAGGCGATGAACACGACGGGCCTCCGGACGGACGGATCGCGGACTGATGTCGTGGAGGCTAGCAGATAGTTGATACCTATCAACCATTGAATGCAATTGACGATTTCCGCCCCGGTAGGGTTGACGGCGTGATGGAGGAGCTTCCCGTACTGACCCTGGCCTTCCAAGGCCACTCCGCCGGCGTACGGGTCAGGAAGGCGATGGCGGAGCACGGGCTGAAGCCCGGACACGGGCACGTCCTGATGGTGCTCCAGGACGAGGGCGCAGTCGGCCAGCACTTCCTGACCGAAACCCTCGGCGTGGACAAGAGCGTGATCGTCGCCCTGCTCAACGACCTCGAACGCGACGGCCTGGCCGAACGCCGCCGCGACCCCGCCGACCGCCGCCGCCACATCGTCGAGATCTCCCCTCGCGGCAGCACCCTGGTCACCGAACTCCACCGCACCGTCGAAGCCGTCCAGGCCGACCTCTTCCGCGACCTCACCCCGGCCGAGATCGCCACCCTCAAATCCGTCCTCCCCCGCCTCCGCACCACCCCGGACGCCGGCACCCCCTGCGACGGCCAGGACTGACCGACCGTCACCCCCGGGCGGCAGCCCGCTCGGTGATCAGGGCGGCGAAGCCGTCGAGGACCCGGGCCAGGCCGAACTCGTAGGCGTGGTCGGCACTGTAGGCACCCTGGTGGGCCTCGCCCGCGGCCGAGCCGATCCGGGTGGCCAGGGGGAAGCGTTCGGGGTCGAAGACCCGGGCCAGGATCGGGGCGTTGGCCTCCCACCAGTCGGCGTCGGACATCGCGCTGTCGGCTGCCGCGGCCTGCGTCTCCAGGGCGGTCCGGGCGGTGGACCGGACGAAGCCCAGCAGGTGGGTGAGGGCGGCGTCGATGTCCAGGTCGGGGAGGCCGAGGCCGTCGAAGGCGCTCAGCTCGTGCTCGTACTTGGCGATCAGCCCGGGGCCGAGCGGCGGCCGGGTGGCGGGCAGCGCGGCCACCCAGGGGTGGGCGAGATAGAGCGCCCGGTTGGCCTCGGCGACGGCGGTCACCCGCTCGCGCCATGGCGCGTCGGCGGTCACCGAGCGGGGCATCCACTGGAAGAGCGTGTCGAGCATCAGGTCGAGCAGCTCGGCCTTGCCGGGCACGTACGTGTAGAGCGTCATCGGCGTCACACCGAGCTGCTGGGCGACCCGTCGCATCGAGACGGCGTCCAGGCCGTCGGCGTCGGCGAGTTCGAGGGCGGCCTGCACCACCGCGTCCACGGTGAGCCCCTGCCGGGGGCCGCGCCCGGCGGCCGGCGGCCGACCTGGCTCGCGCCAGAGCAGCGCGAGGGTGCGGGAGGGGTCGCCTGCGCTGCTTCGGTCCTTGGCCATGGCCCCATCCTCTCCTGTCCGGACGGCTGGGAATAAACCCCTGGCACTATCGTTGTACGCCGTATAGCGTACGCCGTACAGAGTTTGCCGACCAAGGAGCCCCATGCAGATCACCGCCGCCGCCATCTCGCTCACCGTCGACCGGGTCGAGCCCTCCGCCACCTTCCTGACCAGCCACTTCGGCTTCCAGGAGACGATGGCCGCCGACGGCTTCGCCTCGCTCGCCCGGGAGGGCGCCCCCAACGTGGTCTTCCTGCGGCGCGGGCTGGAGGTGCTGCCGGAGGGCTTCCGGGACCAGCACGCCGCCGGGGTGATCCTGGCCTTCGTGGTGACCGACCTGGCCGCCGAGTACGCCCGCCTCCGGGCCGAAGGCGTGCCGATCACCATGGAGCTGCGCGAGGAGCCCTGGGGCGAGCGCCTGTTCCAGGTCACCGACCCCAACGGCGTGACCGTCCAGCTCGTCGAGTGGGCCACCGCCGAATAGCACCGCCCCACACATCAGGCGGTCCACGTCGTCGTCCGACGCGGACCGCCCACGACCACGGCACCTCACCCGCCCCGCCGGGCTCAGTACCCCACCGGCTCCCGTCGGTAGCGGTCATCGTCGGCCAGTTCGCCCAGGTCGTGTGGGCTGGGCGGCTCGGCGTTCGGACGGCTCTGGCGCCTGAACTTGGCGGCCAAGGCCTCGATCTCGGCGTCCACCTCGGCCTCTCGACTGGCCTGCTTGTCCAGGTCGGCCTGGTCGAGCGCGGCCAGGCGCTGTCGCTCCTGGTAGCGCAGCTGGGAGAGGCGGACTTTGGTGTCCGACATGCCGAGAGTCTCCTCAAGCTCCTTCCGAGCCTCGTGCAGCGTCTCGTCGGCCGCCAACTGCCGGGCCAGTCGCCGGTCGTAGGCAGTGGTGCCGCTCATCACCTTGACCAGGACAGGCAGGCAGTCCAGCACGATCAGCACCAGCCGGGCCAGCCACTCGGTCAGCCCAACCACCCAATTGCGGTCTGCCAGCCGGTCCAGTGCCGCCACCTCGTCCAGCAGGTCGATCCGGCCCTGGGTGGCCTTCCGCTCGGCGACCGCCCGCTCGATCTCCTTGTTCAGCGCCTCGGTGTACGTCCGAGCGGCCGCGCTCTCCTCGCTCGCGTACCGGGCGAGCTCTCCGGCCGCCTGGTCCAGCAGGACCTGCTGCTGGGCGAGGAGAGCCGTCGTACCCTCCAACTCCCTACGGTCCTGAAGGCAGTTGAGGCCGATCCCGGCTCGCCCCGTGGTGCCCTGACGGGAGGCGCCAGTGCACTCGTCGTGAGCCAGCGTCTGCTGATCCCGCATCAGCTTCCCGAGCCGGTCCACGTCACTGCCGAGCCGGTCCCGGGCTGCTTTGGCGTCGCCGTGGCGCTGCTTGGCCGCCGCCCGGGTGTCGGGGACAGAGACCGGGTTGTCCCGGCACTCCCCCGCCGTGGAGCGCAAACTGTCGAGCGGGTTGCAACGGTGCAGCAGGTCCTCGTAGTTGCCCACCGTGGCGATCCGGTGCTCCTTGACCTCCTGATGGATGGCCGGCTCGAATACCCGCAGGATCAGCGGTTCCGCGATGAAGAGCCCGAGCAGGACGGAGAGCGCCAGCCGGGGCAGCAACGCGCGCCAGCGCCCGGCTCCGAGCTTGCCGTGCGAACTGGCGATCATCATGCCGTCCAGGCAGACGATCACCCACGACCAGAGCAGCGCCGGGATCAGCAACAGGTACCACGGCGCCCCGAGGAAGCGGTTCATCGCGCTGAGCAGCGAAACCCCGGCGAACAGGCCGGTATTGACGATCACCAGACCCATCCAGGTGTACCGTCGGCGCTCCTCCGGCACCCAGTCCAGGACATCCTCGACCACCCCGGCCACCCGCCGGATCGCCCGGCCCAGACCGCCGCTCGGTGCCGTTGGCCGGAACACCAACTCGGGCTCCGGGTACGCCACGGCAGAAGGGCCGGGATCCGGCCCCGCCACACTCTCGCGCTCCGGGTCCCGCAGCGTTTCCGCAACGCCAACCGACTCCAACTCTGGCCCTGACTCCGATACTTGATCCGACGATGAATCCGTCGACGGCTGCTCAGTCGTCATCGTCGTCCTCCCCCACCGCACTGAACCCAGCCGGCTGATCGGCGTCCGCCGCCGCCAGCTCGGCCGGCTCCTCCCCGCTCCCGATCGCCTGCGAGGCACCCAACTTGTCCAACATCCGCTCGACGTCCACGAAGGTCTGGTCCCCGTGGCCACGCTTGATCAGGTCCCGGACCACCTCGAGGGTCGCGGTTCGCTCCCAGGCCCGGTCCGCCCGTTCGTTCGCCTGTTGATCGGCCACCAGCGCGCGGTCCAGCGCCGCCTTCTCCTTCTGGTCCAGCCTGATCCGGTCCTCCAGCTCGGCCCGGCGGTGTCGCTTGACCTCGATCCGCTCCCGCTGGACCTCCCACTGACGGTCCTGCCGCCGCAAGCGGTCCTCCCGGTCGAGTGCCCTGCGCTCCTGCTGTTCCTGCTGCCTGAGTTCGTCCCGGCGCAGCAACTGGTCCCGCAGTTCGGCGGCCGTCATCTGGCCACTGGCTTCCACCCAGTAGGCCGCCGCGTCCGGGTCGTCCCCGATGACCTCTGCCGTCCGGATCGCCTCCCGACGGGCGAACTCCCGGGCCTCCCGGGCGAGCATCTGCTGGTGCTCCTGGCTCTCCAGGTCCTGCCCTCGCTCGTGGGTGCGCTGGTGGTTCTGCCGCAGCTGGTCCTGGCGCTGCCGGGTGAAGTCGAGCTGGTGGTTGTAGGTGAGCTTCTCGGTCGCCAGGACGTTGCTCCGCCCCTGGTCCCGACGCTGCTTCTCGAAGCCGATCAGCTCCTCCGGCTCCATCACCTGGACGCTCGCGTACGCCACCGCCAGCCCGGGGACCTGTGGCGGAGTGACCGCGGTGTACGCCATCACCTGCGCGTTGACGCTCCGTCGGAACTCGGAGATGTCGGCAATCCGGAAGTCGAGCCCGAGCTCGAAGAACCGCTTGTGCCGCCGCAGGTAGGCCAACAGCACCCGCTCCGCGTCGTCCTGGCCCTCCTGCACCACCATCGCCGCGTCCATCACCGAGCAGTTGAACGTGACGTCCACGGTGAACTCGGCCGCCTCGGCGGACGGGATGGTCAGCCGGGCGGTCACCAGGACGTTCCGGCTCAGGTCCACGACGCTGACGTGGGTGGCGTTCACCAGTTGCTCGTCGTGCAGCTGCCGACGGCCGGTGTCCAGGACGTGCCGTCCCTCGACCCGGAACACCAACACCTCATGGGCCGCCACGGGGGGCAGCTCGTCCGCCGTCCGCCGCCTGGTACCGAGCCCGAACGGCCCGCGCTTGGGCGGCTCAGCCAGCGGTCGCTGGTGCACCACCGGGTAGGGCTTGCTCATGTTCCGTCCTCCGTGGCCGGGCGGCCGTGGTCATGTTCCACCGCCGCTAGCAGTACATCGATCAGTTCATCAGGACCCGGCCGACGCCGAGAAGTGTCGACCAGTCGGGCCAACTCGTCGCGAAAGGGGCCCAGTTCACGCTCAGGAAGCGCCCGGGCCAACCCCTGGCCCAGCCGGCTCGCCTCCTCCTTCGCGGTCGCCGAGTCCAGACCGGCCAGCGCGTTCACCACCGCCGTCAACGCCCGTCGGCGGAGCGGACGGTGGCACAACACGAGCGCCCAGAGCCGGGCTACCCGGTCGATCTTGGCCGGGTGTTCGGACAGGTAGCTCATCACCGCCAAGCCGTCCGTCCGCTCGGCCGGGGCCGACACCACCGCCAGCACTGTGCCGAGCAGCAGCTCGGGAAGCCGGCGGCCGTGGGCGCTCCGCATCCGCTCCAGGTTGGCCAGCACCACACCGGCCGACTTGCCCTCGGCGGTGAGCATCGCGAACAACTGAGCCAGCGCCTGCTGGGCCGGCCCGCGCAACCGAGCGTCGGTCTCCACCATGCCGAGCAGCCGTCCGGCCGCCTCGTGCGGATAGCGCAGGCCGAGTTCGCCGGTGAAGGCGACAGCCGCAGCCCAACGGCGGCCCTGGCTCGGGTCGGTGGCCCATTCCTCGGCCACGCTCAGGGCGACCGGGGCGAGCGTGTCGTCCAGTCGGCACATCAGCCACAGGGTGAGCACGGCGGTCTGCTGCCCCGCCCAGCCCAACTGCCCGGCCGACCAGGGCCGCAGGCAGGACTGCTCGACCTCGTACACGTCGAGCCGGGCCAGCTCGGCCAACCCAGCTGCCACCGCCGCCCGGACCTGCGGGTCGGCGCCCGGCCTACTGCGCACCCGCCCGCCGAGCCAGTTGGTGACGCCCCGCCAGAACGAGACGTCGTAGCGATCGTTGAGCTCGGCCAGCACCCGCTCGCGGTAGACCCGCTCCCGGAAGACCACCACCGTCCTGGTCCGGACCCCGTCGGAGAGCCGCTCATGACGGGTCAGTCCATCCGGACGGGCCCGGGCAGCCCTGCTGGCCGGAAGTACGGGTGCCACCGGCTCGTCCGGGTCGGCCTCCTCTGCCGAGGCCAGGGAGGGCACCGACTCCGCCATTCGGCGGGCCAGTTCGGCCAGCCCGTGTTCGTACTCCTGGGTGCTGGTCCCCTCGGTGAAGGCCAGGGCCGTCACCTCCAGCACCTCGGCCGGCGGCGGTGCCGCCTCGAACCATTCCGCCACGGTGGCGGACGCGGCGAGCGAGAACTGCTCCAGCGCGGCAGCCGCCCCCGCGCCGGCCGCCAGCCGCCGGGCCACCTCGCGCAAGTCCTGCGGACGGAAGTCGGACGGCACCCCGGCAAGCACCGCCTCGATCTCGCTGGCGGCCACGTCCGCGTCCCCCAGAGCTGCGAGCAGCAACCATCGGGGCTCCGGCCGCTCCCAGGGCACCCGCCAGGGTGAGCCCGGGGTCTGCTGGGCCGAGGTGACCACCAGGTGGGCACCGCAGTCCCGGACCGTCGTCCTGACCCGGCGCCAGAGGTGCTCGGAGTCCTCGGTCGACGTACCGTCGGTGAGCCGACCGGACAGCACGTAGCCGCAGCCCCGCTTGTAGTCGCGCCCCGCGAGTTGCCTGAGGGAGAGGGTCGGGCGGAGCAAGTAGACCGGCCCCTCCAGGAGTTCGTCCAGCAGGACAATCGCAGCCGCCCGCCGACCCGTCCCGGCCGGTCCCCAGAGCTCGACCACCTGGTGCTTCTCCAGCTTCGCGAGCGCCCGGTCGTACGGCTCCGGCCGGGCGAACCCGGTGGTGGCCTCGGCGAGGTCCTCCTCGGTCAGCCGTCCGGTGTCGGCGCCTCGCCGCTGGAGCTGGCTCGGCGGCCGATCGGCTCCGGCGGAGCCGTCGCCGAACGTGCTGTTCCGTGCGTCGACCGGCCCGGCAAAAACCTGGAACACCTGGGTGAGCTTGGCGAGTTGATCGGCCGCCTCGCCTTCGGGCGGCAGCCCTTCATCCGCCATCGGGTCCTTGGCCGGGTCCGGCTCGGACTCCTCCATGGCCGACTCCGGCTCCTCCTCCGCACTCACCTCGGCACCCCGTGATTGTTGACCGTCCCCACGCCGAACACCGAACCCGGCGCGTGGACCGGCCCGTTCAGCACGATCCCAGCAGGCGCCGGGCGCGCTGCCGACTCGGGAACGGGTGCGACGGGAACGGATGCCGTCGCACCGAGGTCCAGTGCATGGGTGTTCGCCCCGGGCACCCGTAGCCAGGCGGTGACCTGACGCTCCTTCTTCTCCACCGCCACTTGCCGGAACTCCTTCGGCGAGAGCTTGGTGAGCCGCTGGAGCACGGTGTCGGTGTACACCTGCTCGGAGAGAATCACCGCCAGGCAGGACTCCGGCGCCGCGATCAGCGCCTGCCTGAGCGGGTCGCTGTCCACCAGCCGGCTCACCAGCACCACTCCGTGGCCGGCATAGCCGTTGTCGGCCGGGTGGGCCGTGCCGAAGTGGACGGCCAGTCGCAGCCGGAGCCAGTGCTCGGTCCGGACCCGGTGATTATGGCGCTCCAGGACGGCTTGTAGTTCGGCCACGTAGTCGTCGACCACCTTTGCCTCGGAGACCCCATCCGGCAGAATGGCCAGCTCGCCGTCCCCCGCCCCCTGCCTGATCCAGGCCGTACGGTCGAATCCGACCGCCTCCGCCGCTTCGTCGAGTATCCGGACCAGGGCCCGCTGGATGTCGAACTGGGACCGCTCGTCCTCCTGCCCGTAGCCCTTGACGTCAGCGGAGAGCAGCAGCCGACGGGGACCTCCTTGAAACCTGCTCAACTCCGTTCAGCCTTCCTTGCGGTGGTGTACGTGGTGAGTCGCCAGTGTGGAGCGCGGGGGCAGCAGACATCCCGGATCGATACGGATTCCCCCCGGTCGATCGCGCTCTGAGCGAGTGACCATGCTCACACAGCGGATCACGGATTCGTCCGGGGTCTCCATTTCGTTACCGAGTTCCCATGGAGATACGAACATCCGAACCAAGGGGGGGCTTTGACGGATCGTCAAATCGACATGGAGTCACATCCGGAGCCGTCCGCGCTCACTGTCGCGCTCAGCGCCCTGACCGCGTTCCAGGGGTACGTGCAGCAGGCCGACAGCAAGGTCAACACCTTGCTGGTGGTGCACACCGGCGGAGTGGTCGCGGTGGTCAGCGCGCTCGCGGGGCGCGACGCACCGGTGCGCTTCCCGCTGCCGACCCTGTTGGTGATGGCCGGGTTCGCGATCGCCTTCCTGCTCTCCGGCTTCCACGTCCTGCAGGCGCTGCGGCCCAGGCTCGATCCACCCGTCCCACCCAGTCGGTTCGCCATCACCGGGATCAACCATCTCGGCCTGGGTCACGCCACCGGCGTCGATCCGGCCGCCCAACGCATCGAGGCCTGGGCGATGGCCCAACTGCTGGCGCAGATAGCCTTGGTGAAGAACCAGCACCTGGCCAGGGCCACCCCTTGGACAGCCGCGATGCTGGTCCTGGGGGTGGGCGCGGCGCTGCTCCGCTCCTGGTGACCTCAGCCCTGGTCGTCCGCGTATCCACGCAGCGCGGCCAGGTCGAGCACCGTGACGCTCCGGTACTGCGACCGCACCAGTCCAGCGGCCTTGAGCCGGTGCATGGCCCGGCCGACCGCGTCGGTACCGGCGCCGATCAGGCGGCCCAGTTCCGGCTGCGACAGCTCCACCCCGATGGTGTGGCTGGTACCGACGGCCTGGCCGTGCAGCTCCACCAGCTCGACCAGGACCCGGGAGAGCCGTCCGGCCACGTCGAAGGCGGCGAAGTCGAGCCGCCGCCGGTTGGCCGAGTTGAGCCGGTCGTTGACCACCTCGGTGACGGCCCGCCAGGCGCCCGGATGCTCGGCGAGGAAGGCCAGGAACCGTTCGCTGGTCACCTGACCGACCAGGACGGCGCTGCAGGCCGTCACGGTGGCCGACCGCTGCCCGTGGGCGATCGCCGCCTGCTCGCCCACCAGGTCGCCGCTGACCCGGATGCCGAGCAGGCCCTCGGCCCCGTTCTCCAGTGTGGCGGTCACCTTGGCGCAGGCCACCGCATCGCGGTCGACCGGCTGCAGCAGGCAGACGTGGGTGTCCCGGTCACCCTGCCGCAGGATCACCTCGCCGGGCTCGTACCGCACCTGCCGCGCCAGCCCGAGCAGGTGCGCGGCCTGCTCCTGGGGCAGCTTCGCCAGGAACGAGTTGCGTGCCCACACCGTCTGATCCGTCATAGCTCGCATTGAACCCCCCGCACAGCCCGAGGTGAAGCCCTGCGGAGTGCCGTCCGGCCCGGCCTGCTCCGCGCGCCTAGGCTTCGGCCATGGCTACCGAAATCCACCTGGCACAGCAGGACGAGGCGGACGAACTGCTCGGGCGCAGCCCGTTGGCGGCGCTGGTCGGCATGCTGCTGGATCAGCAGATCCCGATGGAGTGGGCGTTCACCGGGCCGCGGACGATCCTGGACCGGATCGGCGGGGACGATCTCGACGCGCACCGGATCGCCGCGTACGACCCCGAGGAGTTCGCCACGCTGGTGTCGGAGAAGCCGGCCGTGCACCGGTATCCGGGGTCGATGGCGAAGCGGGTGCAGCAGCTGTGCCAGTTCCTGGTGGCGGAGTACGGCGGGGAGGCGGCGGCGGTCTGGGCGGGGGTGGCGACCGGGGCCGAGCTGTTGAAGCGGCTGGAGGCGCTGCCGGGGTTCGGCAAGCAGAAGTCGCAGATCTTCCTGGCGCTGCTGGGCAAGCAGTACGGGGTCCGGCCGAAGGGCTGGCGGGAGGCCGCTGGGGCGTACGGAGAGCAGGGCAGCTACCGCTCGGTGGCGGACATCACCGGGCCCGAGTCGCTGGTGAAGGTGCGGGCGCACAAACAGGAGATGAAGCAGGCGGCGAAGGCGGAGAAGGCCGCGAAGCTCAAGTGAGCCGCTCGTACGGGTAGTGGTCGCGGATGTGCTGGTGGAAGTGGCGGCCGAGACTCGGCGCGGCCAGCAGCGAGCGGTGCACCTCCGGCGGCACGCCCAGGTAGCGGTAGACCGAGCCGCTGTGGAACTCGAGCTCGAGCGTCGTGCCCTGGTGGCCGACGGAGCGTAGGCAGCTGGATTCCACCCGTTGACGGTTCATGGCGTCTCCGCACCTTCATGGTACGTACGGAATACTGACGGTATGTCACCGATGACCGACGCAGGCCGACGTCTGCTCGCCGACCTGCTCGTGGTGGGCCGGACGTACCCGCTGGTGCTCGGCGGCGACTGCGCCGCGCGGGCGCACGGGCTGCGGGAGCGGCCGGTGCGCACGGTGGAGCTGGCCACCGAGAGCCCCGTGCCGCTGGCGGAGCTGACCGGGGCGGTGGCCGACGGGCTGGCGCGGCGGGGCTGGTCGGTCCAGGT
Source organism: Kitasatospora gansuensis (assembly GCF_014203705.1). Taxonomy (NCBI): domain Bacteria; kingdom Bacillati; phylum Actinomycetota; class Actinomycetes; order Kitasatosporales; family Streptomycetaceae; genus Kitasatospora; species Kitasatospora gansuensis. The sequence goes on along the minus strand of NZ_JACHJR010000001.1, from coordinate 4,175,658 downwards.
GCTGGTGGGTGATCCGCTGGTGTCGGCGCTGACGGCGACCGATCCGGGGGCGGCCGAGGAGTACGGGGTGGAGCTCCGGAAGGAGACCTTCTGGCAGCGGCCGGTACAGGGCCCGGACGGTCCGGTGCTGGCGCTGGAGGACCTGGCGGGGACGGAGGTCCGGGCGCTGGCGGACCGGGGACTGGCCAGGGACCTGGTGGATCTGTACGCCGTCTCGGACCGCTGGTCCTACCCGGAGCTGGAGACCCTCGGCCGGCACCACACCGGCCCGGACGGTCTTGACCTGACGGAGCTGCAGGCCCGGCTGAGCGGCGCGGACTGGATCGACGACGCGAGCTTCACCGCGCTGGGGCTGACGCCCGCACAGGTACCGGCGCTGCGCGGCTGGGCCCAGGGCTGGGTCGACGACCTCGCCGAGCGGCTGATGGAGGCGACGGAGCCGACCGATCCCGAGGACCGGCCGACTCCCTAGGGGCTGACTACTTGTAGAACGGCGCGTCGTCCGGCCCGACGTACTCCGGCCGGTACCAGCGGGCCGGGCGGAGCGAGTCGCGGATCTCGTCGGCCACCCCGAGCACCGAGGCGAACAGCGCCATCCGGGTCGGGATGCCCGCGTCGGTCTGCCGGAAGATGGCCAGCCGGGGGTCGCGGTTGAGGTCCGGGCTGAGGTCGTTGGAGCCGGGGCGGCCGTCGCGGGGCAGCGGGTGCATGATCACCGCGTCCGAGCGGAACACCCGGTCGGCCAGCGCCGCGTCCACCCGGAAGTCGTCGCTGTAGGGCAGCGGCCGGTCCTTGAAGCGCTCGGTCTGCAGGCGGGTGGTGTAGACGACGTCGGCGTCCTTGAGGCCCAGGCTCGGCTGGTCGCTCTCCTCCACCCGGTGGCCCCGCTCGGCGGCCAGTTCCAGCAGGTGGGCGGGCATGTTCAGCTCGTCCGGGGCGACGCAGACGATGGTCAGGTCGTCGTACCGGGAGAGCAGCTTGACCAGCGAGTGCACCGTACGGCCGTGCCGCAGGTCGCCGACCAGGGCGATCCGGCTGCCGTCCACGGTCTTGCCGAGGCGGCCGAACTCCCGGTGGATGGCGAACATGTCGAGCAGCGCCTGGGTCGGGTGCTCGCCCGCGCCGTTGCCCGCGTTGATCACCGGCACGTTGGTGGCGGCGGCGAACTCGTGGATCGAGCTGACCTCGGGGTGCCGCATCACCACCAGGTCGCAGTAGCCGCTGACCACCCGGCTGGTGTCGGCCAGCGACTCGCCCTTGGCGATCGAGGTGACCTCCATCCCGGTGGTGGAGGTGACGCCGCCGCCGAGGCGGAGGAAGGCGGTCTCGCAGCTGAGCCTGGTCCGGGTGCTGGCCTCGAAGAACAGGCTGGCCAGCACCGCCCCTTCGAGCACCCGGGTGACCTGCTGCCCCCGGGCCACCGGCACCAGCAGATCGGCCAGTTCGAAGAGCCGCTCCAACTCGTCACGGTCGAAGAGATCGCTGGAGAGAATGTGCTTCCCGGTCAGTGACATGGCGGCTCGGTTCTCCCTGTGGCTGCGCGGTGGATGCCGCCAGTTTACTGGCCCGGCGGCACCCGACCGGCATCCCCCACCCGCCTCCGCGACACCGGCGGACCGGCCGCCACCAGGACTTTCGTCCCCGTACGGAGGGCCCGGAAGGCGCCCCGAGGATCACCCCGGATCCATCAGGTCCACTACGGCGGACGGGTCAGGCCCTGGCGTGCTCCACCGTCAGCAGCGCCCGGCCGAGCGTGTGGAAGGTCAGCTGGAAGCCGACCACGGCCGCCGGGGTGTCCGGGCCGAGGTCCAGCGCCGGGACGTCGAGGGCGTGCACCGCGAAGACGTACCGGTGGGCCGGCCCGGGCGGCGGGGCGGCGCCGTCGTAACGGTGGCCGGAGGAGTCGTTGCGGACGTGGAAGGCCGCGCCGGGCAGGCTCGCGTCGGACGCGCCCGCGCCGCGCGGCAGTTCGGTGGTGCCGGCCGGGAGGTTGACCGCGAGCCAGTGCCACCAGCCACTGGCGGTGGGCGCGTCGGGGTCGAAGCAGGTGACCGCGAAGCCCCGGGTCCCGGCCGGGAAGCCGGACCAGGAGAGCTGCGGGGACTCGTTGCCGCCGCTGTGGACGTGCACGGCGGGCGTCCGCCCACCGTCCGTCAGATCGGCACTGGTGAGCTCGAACGACGGTACGGGCGGCAGGAATTCGTACGGGATCGGCGCGCGCTGGCTCATCGCGGGGGCATCCTCACTCGTTGTGGCAGGCGTCTCCCCGCAGTTTAAGAGCCTCCGGCGCTTGGTGGGCGGATGAAGGAGCGGCGTTGGGGTGCGTGCCTCGGCGGCGCCGAGGAGGAAGTCCATGCGGAGCATCGGCGACCGACGAGAAGCCGGCGAAGGGCCACTCCTGCCCGATGCCGGGCAAGGAGGGCGCGTGCCCCGGCGACGCGACGCCGCCCACCAAGCGCCGGAGGCTCTGAGAGCGCCCCGTAGAGTCGAGGTCATGGCAGCCGACAACACGCCCAGCAGTCTCCCCGACCCGGCCCGGATGGTGGCCGACGCCCGGCGGGCCTTCTTCGTGATGTTCGGCGTGCTCTGCCTGGTCTGGGTGGTGCAGCTGGCCAACTGGCTGAGCGACTACCGGCTCACCGTCGAGGGCGGCATCCTGGCCCGCCGGCCCGACCAGCTCGCCGACCTGCTGACCGCACCCTTCCTGCATGTCAACTGGCAGCACCTGGAAGGGAATTCGGGCCCGCTGTTCGTGTTCGGCTTCCTGGCGGCCTACCGGGGCATCAAGCGCTTCCTCGGGCTGACCGCACTGCTCGTACTGACCAGCGGGGCGGCGGTCTGGCTGTTCTCGGACGACCGTTCGGTGACGGTCGGGGCGAGCGGCGTGATCTACGGGTACTTCGGCTACGTGGTGCTGCGCGGCCTGATCGACCGGAACCTGATCGACAGTCTGATCGGCGTGGTGATGGGCGCGTCCTTCGCCTACATCCTCACCACGGCGGTGCCCGGCACGCCGGGCGTGAGCTGGCAGGGCCACCTCGGCGGCCTGCTCGGCGGGCTGGCGGGCGCCTGGATCTTCCGCACCAGGAAGGGCGCCGACGCCGCCCCCGTACCCACTCGGGCGGAAGCCCCGCAGAGCGAGCGCGCGCAGCTGCTCAAGGAGCTGGACGACCTCGGCCTGTGAGCCGTCCGAGGCATCAGGTATAGACCAATACGGGCATCCCGGGCTAGCGTGGGCTCCCCCGCACCACCTGCCCCGGAGCCGCCCCGTGGAGTCGTCCGTCCTCGCCTTCGCCACCGACCTGATCGACGAGGGCGCCGACACCTTCTTCGGCAACCTGACCGACCGGGCCGGCGTCGGCGGCGTCACCCTCGCGTCCGTCTACCACGAGGCGCGCGACGTCTTCCCGCACAACCCCCGCCGGGTGATCCGCTACCTGGAGCCCGGCGCCGCCTACTTCCGCCCCGACCCCGCCCGCTGGGCCGGGCGGCGGCTGACCCCGCTGCCGTCCACCGCGATCGGCGACCGCGACCCGTTCGCCGAGGCGGCCGAGGAGGCGGGGCGGCGCGGACTCAAGCTGCACGCCTGGACGGTCTTCTGCCACAACGACCGGCTCGGCTTCCGGCACCCCGACGTCTCCCCCGAGAACGCCTTCGGCGACCGCCACCTGACCGAGCTCTGCCCGGCCAACCCCGAGGTCCGCGAGTACGCCACCACCCTGGTCGGCGAGTTCGCCCGGTACGGGGTGGACGCGATCCGCGCCGAGTCGCTGCACTTCCACGGCCTGCGGCACGGCTACCACCACGAGCGCTACTTCGAGGAGCTCGGACCGGTCGCCGAGGCCCTGCTCGGCGTCTGCTTCTGCCCGCACTGCCTGGCCAACGCGGGCCCCGACGCGGAGCGGGTCCGCACCGCGGTCCGGGACGAGCTGCGCGCCCGGCTGGCCGACGAGCGCCGGGCCGCCGAGCCCGTCGCCCTGGACGAACTGGCCGACGGCGCGGTGGCCGCCTACATCGACGCCTCCGCCCGCACCGTCACCTCGCTGGCGGCCGAGGTGGCCGAAGCCGCGAGCGCCGGCGGCATGCGGCTCACCTTCATGGACGGCGGCGGCCCCGGCACCGGCTGGCTCTCCGGCATCGACCTGCCCGCCCTCACCAAGGTCGCTCACCAGATCGAGACCCTCGGCTACGCCACCACTCCCGAGGCGGTCCGGGAGAAGGTCGCCGCCTTCGCCCTGCACGGCGTACGCCCCGAGGAGATGGCGGTCATCCTGCGCCCCATGGCCTCCGACTGCGACGGCCCGGAGAACCTGGCCGCCAAGATCACCGTCCTCCGCGAGCTGGGCGTCCCCGAGGTCGAGTTCTACAACTACGGCCTGATGCGCCTCTCCTCGATGGACCGGATCGGCCGCGCCCTGGCCTAACGGCGCCTCCGGGACGTCCCGAACAGGCTCCGCGAGATCTCCCGGCCCAGCTGCGTCCCGGCCGACCGGGCGAAGGACTTCAGCATCGGGTTGCTCAGCAGCGAACCGAGCAGCCCACCACCCTCCTCAGCGGGCTTCGGCGCGGGCACCGGCTGCGGCTCCGGCACCGGCTCCGGCTGCGCCGCCGAGGGCGCCGGCTCCGGCCGCGCCGCGAGCTTCTCGTACGCCGACTCCCGGTCGATCGCGTCGCGGTAACGCGCCGTCAGCGGAGAGGCGTCCACCGCCGCCCGCAGCACCCCCTCCTCCACCGGCCCCATCAGCGACTGCGGCGCCCGCAGCCGGGTCGCCGCCACCGGCGTCGGCGCGCCCTTCTCCGACAGCACCGTCACCACGGCCTCGCCCGTCCCCAGCTGGGTGAGCACCTCGGTCAGGTCGTACGTGGACCTCGGGAAGGTGGAGACGGTCGCCTTCAACGCCTTGGCGTCGTCCGGGGTGAAGGCCCGCAGCGCGTGCTGGACCCGGTTGCCGAGCTGCGCCAGCACGTCCGCCGGGACGTCCTTCGGGGTCTGGGTGACGAAGAAGATCCCGACCGCCTTGCTGCGGATCAGCCGGACGGTCTGGGTGATCGCCTCCAGGAAGCCCTTCGAGGCGCCCTTGAAGAGCAGGTGCGCCTCGTCGAAGAAGAACACCAGCTTCGGCCGGTCCAGGTCCCCGACCTCGGGCAGCTCCTGGTAGAGGTCGGCCAGCAGCCACATCAGGAAGGTGGAGAACAGCCGGGGCCGGTCCTGCACCGCCGGGAGCTCCAGCACCGAGACCACGCCCCGCCCGTCCGGCGCGGTCCGCAACAGCTCCGCGGTGTCGAACTCCGGCTCGCCGAAGAACGCCCCGGCCCCCTCGTTCTCCAGCACCGTCAGCGAACGCAGGATCACCCCGGCGGTCGCCGACGACAGCCCGCCGATGCCCTTGAGCTGCTCCTTTCCCTCCGGGGAGGTGAGGAAGGAGATCACCGCCGAGAGGTCCTTGAGGTCGTACAGCTCCAGGCCGTTCTTGTCGGCGAAGTGGAAGATCAGGCCGAGCGAGGACTCCTGAGTCTCGTTCAGCTCCAGCACCTTGGCGAGCAGCAGCGGACCGAAGCTGGTCACGGTGGCCCGCAGCGGGATGCCGTTGCCGAGGCCGCCGAGGGCGTAGAACTCGGTCGGGAAGCCCTGGCCCTGCCACTCCTGCCCGACCTCCCCGGCCCGGGCCTTCACCCGGTCGTTGGCGGCGCCCGGGGCGGAGATGCCGGAGACGTCGCCCTTGACGTCGGCCAGGAAGACCGGCACGCCCTGGGCCGAGAGCTGTTCGGCCATCAGCTGCAGGGTCTTGGTCTTTCCGGTGCCGGTCGCGCCGGCCACCAGCCCGTGCCGGTTGAGCACACCGAGCGGGATCCGGACCTGCGCCCCGGGGTACGCGGCGCCGTCCAGCAGCACCGCCCCGAGTTCCAGCGCGGGGCCGGTGAAGGCGTACCCGGCCGCGATGTCCCGGACGGCGGAGGGCAATTCCTGGGTGGTCATCTGGGCGGACTCCCGCTCGGTTCGGAGGCATCGTCAGAACTGTTACCCCACAAATGGGGACACTTCCTATGTAATCCCTATGAATCTCCGAACGCAGGCCGGGCCGCGCTTGCTGTGCCTCGGGGCGGCGTGACGGTAGGCTTTCCGTGTGATCTTCAAGCGCATCGGCAACGGACGGCCGTACCCGGATCACGGCCGGACCAGCACCCGCCAGTGGGCGGACGTAGCGCCGCGCCCGGTGCGGCTGGACCAGCTGGTGACCACCAAGGGGCAACTCGACCTGGAGACCCTGCTGGCCGAGGACTCCACCTTCTACGGGGACCTCTTCGCCCACGTGGTGAAGTGGCACGGCGACCTCTACCTGGAGGACGGACTGCACCGCGCGGTGCGGGCCGCGCTCCAGCAGCGGCAGGTGCTGCACGCCCGGGTGCTGGAGATGGACTACCCGCCGGTCTCCTGACCCGCCTGCTGACCGGTCGTCACCCGCTGACCTGCCGTCACCCCTCCGCGCAGCCGTTCGGGGGCCGGTACATCCTTTCGAGTGCCCGCGTACTCCAGATGATGATCATTTAGTACCTTCGCACCCGGAGTGGCACTAATCTGCTGAGTACGGCCGAAAAGTATCCGGCGCTCCGCCCTCCCGGCCGCACCCGTCACCGAGCCTTGCCCTGGCACGAGGGGGAGACCGACCCGTGAGCATGTTGACTCCCCAGGGACTGAAGGGGAAGCAGTACCGGATCACCGGTAACTCCTACCCCCGCCTTGGACGCCCGCCCCGCAGGAGCCGTAAGGTCCTCGCCCTGATCGGCTCGCTGCTCGCCCTCGCCCTGATCGGCCTCGGCGGAGTGCAGTTGGTGGACATCTTCTCCGGCAAGAACCGGAGCGGTACCGCCCAGGCCTGCGCCTCCCCGAGCTCGGCCGTCTCCGGCAAGCCGCTGGCCGCGCCGGACGCCGCACCCGGTGCGCCCTCGGCAGTGCCGAGCAGCACCGCCGTACCGCAGCCGGCCGCCGTCACGGTGAACATCTACAACGCCACGGCCAAGTCCGGCCTGGCCGCGCGGACCGCCGAGGAGTTCAAGAAGCGCGGCTTCACCATCGGCAAGGTCGGCAACGCGCCGGCCACCGTCGAGAAGCTGCCCACCACCACCATCCAGGTGATCAGCGGCCCGGCCGGTCTCGGCGGCGCCACCCTGCTCGCCGCCCAGGTCACCGGCGCCACCAAGTCGGCCGACACCCGGGTCGACCCCTCGGTCGACGTGGTGGTCGGCGACGCCTTCACGGCGCTGCTCGACCCGACCCAGGCCGCGGCCGCACTGGCCGTCGCCACCAAGCCGTCGCCGACGCCCTCCCCGGTGCCCGGCAGCTGCTGACCCGCCCCGCCCGGTCCGTACGACGAAGGGCCCCACCTCCCGAGTGCGGAGGTGGGGCCCTTCGTGGTGTCCGTTCGGTCAGCCGGCGGTGCCGTACAGGCGGTCGCCCGCGTCGCCCAGGCCCGGCACGATGTAGCCGTTCTCGTTCAGCCGCTCGTCCACGGCGGCGGTGACCACGGTGACCGGCAGCCCGGCCAGCTCGCGCTCCATCACCGCGACGCCCTCCGGCGCGGCCAGCAGCACCACGGCCATGACGTCGGTGGCGCCGCGCTCGATCAGCATCCGGATCGCCGCGACCAGCGTGCCGCCGGTGGCCAGCATCGGGTCCAGCACGTACACCTGACGGCCCGAGAGGTCGTCCGGCATCCGGGTGGCGTAGGTGGACGCCTCCAGGGTCTCCTCGTTCCGCACCATGCCCAGGAAGCCGACCTCGGCGGTCGGCAGCAGCCGGGTCATGCCGTCCAGCATGCCGAGCCCGGCGCGCAGGATCGGCACCACCAGCGGGCGCGGGTAGCTCAGCCGGGTGCCGGTGGTGACCGCGACCGGGGTGGTGACCTCCACCTGCTCGGTCCGGACGTCCCGGGTGGCCTCGTACGCGAGGAGAGTGACCAGCTCGTCGGTCAGCCGACGGAAGGTCGGCGAGTCGGTGCGCTCGTCGCGCAGGGTGGAGAGCTTGTGGGCCACCAGCGGGTGGTCGACGACATGGAGACGCATGCTCCGACCATAACGGTCAACGAGACACATGTACGACCTGCCAGGCCCGCCCAGCGCCCGGTGGGGGCCCTGCACGTCTTCACCACCCCTTCTCCCCGGCGCGCGGCGGTAATCCCGATACCTCCTCATCTCCTGTGGTATTTACCGGACAGTTCTGGGAAAGTCGGACGGTATGAAGAGCACCCCGCACGCCGGGCCCGGCTCGACAGAGCAGCCCGAGGCCCCACCCGAGACCGAAGCGGAACGCCGCCGACGGCGCGCCCGCTTCCTCCGTGAGCTGGCCGAGGCCCGGGAGTTGCGGGCCAGGGTGCAGCCCCGGCGCACCAAGGAGCGCCGGATGCGCGAGGCACTCCGGATGCGAACCTTCCGAATCTGACGGCGCGTCGGCCATCCAGCGTCCTCTTCCGACACGACCTGCGAAGACGCGCTGCCGAACACTCCCCGCGGGGCCCGGCTTTCTGTCACGATGCCGGAGGGACGGTCCGAACAGCGGGCCGCCTCTGGCGCGGGGGCGGCCAGACCGCGTTCGCCCGAGATCGCCTACAGCCGAGACCAATCTTGGGAGAGTCCCTGGTGGCGTACTTCGCTGCAGTGCTTGCTCGCACCGACGGCGCGTGGGATGTGAGCGAGACAGAGCTGGACAACGTCGAGACCCTTGCCGACCTGGCCGACCTGGCCCGGGAGGCGGCCCAGGACGACGAGAGCGTCCTGGTCTTCATCGAACAGGAGGACGCCTGGTTCGCCGTCCTCCGGGTGGACGGCGAGGAGGATCCGCGGATCTTCGTCTCCGACGGAGCCGCTGCCGCGCGCAGCTCCTACGGCTCGATCCTCACCGACGAACTGCTCGACCGGGTCGGCGACGCCGACTTCGACGACCTCGACAGCCTGGTCACCGACCTCGACGACGAGGACGCGGACCAGAACGCCGAGGACGACGACGAGGACGAGGCGGCCGGCGCCACCGGTCCGGGCGGCGTCCCGGTCGGGCCGCTGGGCGACCCGGAGCTGCTGATCGAGTTCGGCCTGCCCGCCGAGGGGCTGCTCGACCTCAGCGGCGAAGGCGCGATGCCCGGCGACGCCCTCTCCGAGATCGCCGACGCGATCGGCTGCGGCGAGGTGCTGGAGGCGGTGCGCTAGCCGGTCCCGCGGTGCCCGACACTGGTCCCATGCAGATCGCCCCGCTCCCGGCCCCCGTACGCCCCGACCCGGTACGCGACCGCTGGACGGACGCGATGCGCCTCGCCATCGACGAGGCCGCACTCGCCACCGCCACCGGCGACGTACCGGTCGGGGCGCTCGTCTTCGGCCCCGACGGGACGGTCATCGGCCGCGGCCACAACGAGCGCGAGGCCGTCGGCGACCCCACCGCGCACGCCGAGGTGGTCGCCATCCGCCAGGCCGCCGCCGCCCTCGGCGAATGGCGCCTGGCCGGCTGCACCCTGGTGGTCACCCTCGAGCCCTGCACCATGTGCGCCGGCGCCATCGTCCTCGCCCGGGTCGGCCGGGTCGTCTACGGCGCCTACGACGACAAGGCCGGCGCGGCGGGCTCCCTCCTCGACGTCCTCCGCGACCCCCGCCTCAACCACCGCCCCGAGGTCATCCACGGCGTCCTCGCCACCCCCTGCGCCGACCAGCTCCGCACCTTCTTCGACGCCCACCGCTGAACTGATTTCGTCCCCACCCACCCCGTCCGGTAGAGTCTCGTCTCGGTAGCGTGTCCGAGCGGCCAAAGGAGCACGCCTCGAAAGCGTGTGTGGGGGCAACTTCACCGTGGGTTCGAATCCCACCGCTACCGCCAGCTCGACGAAGGGCCCCGATCCACCGGATCGGGGCCCTTCGCGTTGCCCGGACGCAGCGGACGGCGGACGGCGTCGTGAAACGGAGCAGGCCCCGCACTCGGGGCGTTGCCCGGGGAGTGCGGGGCCTGCTTCGGGTTTGGAGGGGGCAGCCGTCCCGGGGGGACGGACGGCTGCCCCGGCGGAGTCCCACAACCGGGGTCGTGTCGGGGGGAAGTCACGACGCCCGGTCCCACAGCGGGGAGCTCCGGTCCACGTACCGTGGATTCCTGCCAGATCCCTCGGTACGTGTTCCATCCTGCGGGACGGGATTGGGGCGGGCATCCGGAGAAGGGCCCCTCTTGCGGGGACCTTCGTCCCGGGGAGTGAACGGGGGCCTCACCTGATGGGCCGTCCGGTGGATAAGCTGCGGGGCAGGTGGTGCGGCGATCGGGAGGCGGGCGGTTCGGGTGGCACAGGCGAAGAGGATCGGCATGTGGATGCTGCTGATCTTCGTGATCTACACGGTCATCACTTCCCCGACCAGGGCTGCCGAGTTGGTCCAGTCGGGGTTCGTCGGGATCTCGGACGCGGCCAAGGCGGTCGGGACGTTCATGACCGGACTGGTGAGCTGACCGGGGATGTCCCGGGCTACGGTGGGCGGGTTCGAGCAGTACACCCTCACCCCCCGCTAGGAGCGGCAGCGTGATCCGGCACCTGGTCCTGTTCAAGCTCAACGACGGCGTAGCGAAGGACGACCCGAGGGCGCTCGCGGGCGCCAAGGCGTTCGACGAGCTCGGCGGTGTGATCCCCGAGCTGCGCGAGTGGGAGTGCGGCTGGAACACCACCGAGCGGGACATCGCGTACGACTACGCGATCAACAGCAAGGTGGAGGACCGCGAGGCGCTGGCCGCGTACATCGGCCACCCGGCCCATCAGGCTGCCGCCGGACAGTGGCGTGAGTTCGCCACCTGGGTGATCGCCGACATCGAGGTCTGATCGTCCAAAGCTGAACGATCGTACCCATAGCACCGTTGGGCCCCCTGGCATGCAGGACGCCGGGGGGCCTTCGCGTGCCCGGCAGCTCTCCCGACAATCCGCCAACACGCCTACCGCCGGTGCTTGCCCGCGATGTGCACGACTTGTGATGCTATGACCGGTTTTGCCGGAACCTGGCGAGGTGATGAGCGAGCGCGGACCACAGCCGGTGGGTCGGATTCGCAGGGACTAGGGAGGGGTGACGTGTCCGTGCAGACACAGGGCAGCAGCGCGCCGGAGACCGGCGAGGAGACCGTGCCCAAGGAGCCCGAAGAGGCTCAGCAGGTCGACCCGCTGGTGGAGTTGAGGGAGCGTCCGCCGGGCGCCCGGAGTTCGGTGGACGTCCGGACGCTGACCAGGGTGCTGTTCGAGCGGCTGGCCGAGCTGCCACCGGGTGCGCCGGAGCGCGAGCGGGTGCGGGCGGCGCTGATCGAGGCGAACATTCCGCTGGTGCGCTACGCCGCGACCCGGTTCCGCAGCCGGAACGAGCCGATGGAGGACATCGTCCAGGTCGGCACGATCGGCCTGATCAACGCGATCGACCGGTTCGACCCGACCCGGGGCGTGCAGTTCCCGACCTACGCGCTGCCGACCATCCTCGGCGAGATCAAGCGGTACTTCCGGGACAACGTCCGCACCATGCACGTACCGCGCCGGCTCCAGGAGCTCTGGGTCCAGGTCAGCGGCGCCATGGAGGAGCTGACGATCACTCACGGCCGCTCGCCCAAGGTGCCGGAGATCGCGGCCAACCTGCGCATCCCGGAGGAGGACGTCCGGGCCTGTCTGGCGGCCGGCCGGGCGTACAACGCGGCCTCGCTGGAAGCCGCCCAGGAGCACGAGGGCGGGCTCGCCCTGCTGGACCGGCTCGGCTACGAGGACTCGGCGCTCGCCGACGTGGAGCACCGGGACATGGTCAGGCACCTGCTGGTGCAACTGCCCGAGCGGGAGCGGCGGATCATCATGCTGCGGTTCTTCGCGAACCTGACACAGTCCCAGATCAGCACCGAGTTGGGCATGTCGCAGATGCACGTGTCCCGGCTACTGTCCAGAATCCTGACCAGACTACGGACCGGGAACTCCTGGGAGGAGTAGGGTCCTCGCTGCGCGTTACCGCTGAGTGACATCTTGCGACGTTCGGGTTTGCCGGGGCGCGTGGTCCGGTATTGAGCTGGAGGGGTCGTCCGGCTCCGGGAACTGTCACTGGGTGATACCCGTTGAACAGTCAGTCACGAGGGGGTGGGGAGCATGTCCGGAGAGCTGGGCAGTGCGGAGGGCCACGGTATGACGACGGCCCTCGCGCCGGTGGCTGAGCAGGTGACGGGGCACCAGGTGACGGGGCCGCAGATCCCGGCACAGCAGACGGCTTCGCCGTTCCTCACCGTGGACCGCACGCTGGACACCAGGACGCTGTCGCGTTCGCTGTTCCAGCGGCTGGCCGCGCTGGAGCCGGGCAGCGTCGAGCACACGTACGTCCGCGACACCCTGATCGAGCTCAACCTGCCGCTGGTCCGGTACGCCTCCGCGCGCTTCCGCAGCCGGAACGAGCCGATGGAGGACATCGTCCAGGTCGGCACGATCGGCCTGATCAAGGCGATCGACCGGTTCGACCCGGAGCGCGGGGTGGAGTTCCCGACCTTCGCGATGCCCACCGTGGTCGGCGAGATCAAGCGCTTCTTCCGGGACACCAGCTGGTCGGTCCGGGTGCCGCGGCGGCTGCAGGAGCTGCGGCTGGCGCTCACCAAGGCCGGCGACGAGCTGTCCCAGAAGCTCGACCGCTCCCCCACCGTCGCCGAGCTGGCGGTCTTCCTCGGCGTCACCGAGGAGGACGTGGTGGAGGGCCTGGCGGTCGGCAACGCGTACACCGCCAGCTCGCTGGACTCCACCCCCGGCGAGGAGGACGGTGACGGCCCGCTGGCCGACCGGCTCGGCTACGAGGACCTGGCGCTGGAGGGCGTCGAGTACCGCGAGTCGCTGAAGCCGCTGCTGGCCAAGCTGCCGCCGCGCGAGCGGCGGATCATCATGCTGCGGTTCTTCGGGAATCTGACGCAGTCCCAGATCGGCGAGGAGATCGGCATCTCGCAGATGCACGTCTCCCGGCTGCTCACCAAGACGCTGACCCAGCTGCGGGCCGGGCTGATCAGCGAGTAGCGGTACTCGGCCCGGACTCAGACCAGCAGGTTGGCGCGCAGGCCGGCCAGCACGGTGTCGTCCAGGCCGAGGCCGGCCTGCCAGAAGTGCTCGAAGGAGGTCCAGCCGGTCGCGACCTCCTCGAAGGCCGCCTCCAGGTACTCCCGCTCGGCCCGGAAGACCGGCAGCAGCAGGGTCGGGTCCTTCATCAGGCCCTGGGTGCCGAAGCTCTCCATGATGCGCGCGATCAGCGCCGCCGAGCGGGTGTTGGTCAGCAGGTAGTCCTCGAACACGGTCTCCCGGTCGACGCCGAGCGCGGTCAGCGTGAGCGCGGCCACCCAGCCGGTCCGGTCCTTGCCCGCCGAGCAGTGGAACAGCACCGGCGGGCCGTCCGGCGCGGCCAGCAGCCGCAGCACGGTGGCGAACCGGTCCCGGGCGACCGGGTCGGTGACGAACCAGCGGTAGAGGCCGGTCATCATCCCGGCCGCCTTGCCGTTGCCGAGCAGCGCGAACTGCTTGTCCGCGTCCCGGTCGGCCAGCGCGTCGCGCAGCGCCACGTAGATGTCGAAGTCGGCGGCGAACACCGGCAGGTGGTGCAGGGTCGGACCGGCCGTGCCGACCGGCTCGACGGTGACCGGCTCGGTGGAACGCGCGAGCTCGACCAGGTCGGCGGTGGGCAGACCGGGTATCAGGTCGGGGCCCGCCTCGCGGACCTCGTCCGTGCTGCGCAGGTCGACCACCCGGCGGACGCCGGCCGCGACCAGCAGCGCGCCGTCCTCGGCGCTGAGCCGGTTCAGCGCGTCGGCCCGCAGCGCGACGCCGTGGCGCAGCACCGCGCCGTCCGTGGTCCGGTAGCCGCCGAGGTCGCGGGCGTTGGCCGCTCCCGCGAGCCCGAGGCTGCGGGCGATCTCGGTGGACTGCTGGGTCACGGGGGCCTCCGGTGGCACTGGTGTACGGATCGCTCGGGCCCGGCCAGTCTAGGTTCAGTCCGGTCGGATCCGCCGCGTCCGTGGGCAGCACCGGGCACCCGGCCCGCCTGGGGGCCGGGTACCGCGGAGGGTCTTACTTGACGGCCAGCCAGATGACGGCGCCGAGCACCAGGAGGGCGACCACCGCGATGCCGGCGAACAGGCCGGTGCGGTTGCTGCTGCCACTGGCGCTGCCGTAGGTGGTGACCGAACCGGGCGCCTGGGCGGCCGGGGTCTCTTCGACGAACGCCCGGAACATCTGGGTGTTGCCGGCGGGGTCGTAGTCGTTGTCAGCCATGGCAGGACTCTAGCCAACCCGCCTGGCCGGGGAACACCCCGGACCCCTCGTAGGAGTGACCGGCCAGCGGTCTGCGACGGGCATGCGACAGGCTCGTGAAGAGTGCCCGGAGATGGAATGGCGATCTGCGGGATCCGGTTGACTCCGGTCATGACCGACAACCTCAGCGACGCTCCCCACCAGGTGACCCTCGGCGGTTCGGATCTCGCCGTGTCCACCCTCTCGCTCGGCGGCAACGTGTTCGGCTGGACCGCCGACCGGGCGGAGTCCTTCGCCGTCCTCGACGCGTACGCGGCCGGCGGCGGCAACTTCGTCGACACCGCGGACGTCTACTCGTCCTGGGTGCCGGGCAACACCGGCGGCGAGTCCGAGACCATCATCGGCGACTGGCTGCGCAGCCGGGCCAACCGCGCCGACATCGTGGTGGCGACCAAGGTCGGCGCCCACCCCGAGGCCAGCGGGCTGTCCGCGGTGACCATCAAGTCCGCCACCGAGGACTCGCTGCGCCGGCTCGGGGTCGACCACATCGACCTGCTCTACACCCACCGGGACGACACCGGGACGCCCGTCGAGGAGTTCGTGCCCGCGCTCGACCAGCTGGTCCGGGAGGGCAAGGTCCGGGCGGTGGCCGCCTCCAACATCAGCGCCGAGCGGCTCACCGAGGCGCTGGAGTTCTCGGCCCGGGAGGGGCTGGCCGCGTACGTCGCGGTGCAGCCGCACTACAACCTGGTCTCCCGGGGCACGTACGAGGGCCCGCTGGCCGAGGTGGTCGCGGCGCACGGGCTGTCCGCCGTGCCGTACTACGCGCTCGCCTCCGGCTTCCTGACCGGCAAGTACCGGCCCGGCGGCGCGGCGGTGGAGAGCGCCCGGGCGATCGGCGCCGCGCGCTACCTGGAGGACCCGCGCGGGCCGAAGGTGCTGGACGCCCTCGACCAGGTCGCCGCCGAGCACGGCGTGGCGCAGGCCACCGTCGCGCTGGCCTGGCTGGCCGCGCAGCCGACCGTCGCCGCGCCGATCGCCAGCGCGCGGACGGTGGAGCAGCTGCCGCCCTTGCTGGCGGCATCCCGGCTGCGGCTCCGGCCGGCGGAGCTGGCTCTGCTGGACGCGGCCTCGGCCTGAGGGTGGCTTGCCTGACGGCGCGCTACCTGACGGCGCATCGGGGCGCGGGCCCCGCGCGAGCTGCTGGAGCGGCGGCTCGCGCGGGCTTCCGCGCCCCTGGCGCCGCCCGTGCGCTACGGGCGGGCCAAGTGGGTGGGGAAGTACCCCTTGCTCAGGGTCGAGATGCGGATGGTGGTGCCGGGGCGGGCGGCTTCCAGGTACTTGTTGTCGCCGAGGTAGATGGCGACGTGGTGGATGCCGGAGGCCCGGCTGCTGTTGGACCAGAAGATCAGGTCGCCGCGGCGGAGCTGGCCCGAGCTGATCGGCGTGCCGGCCGCGTACTGGTCGTCCGCGACCCGCGGCAGGCTGATCCCGGCCCGGCGGTACGCCTGCTGGACCAGGCCGGAGCAGTCGAAGCCGGACGGGCCGTTGCCGCCCCAGACGTACGGCTTGCCGAGCTGGGCCGAGGCGAAGGCGATCGCCGACTCGATGCTGCCGGAGGCGGGCGTCGAGGGCGCCGTCGGCGGGGCGGGCGCGGGGGCCGGGGCGGTGCCGCCGCCGGACTGGCCGGTGCGGGCCTGGTAGACCGAGAGATGGCTGGTGTAGCGCCACTCGCCGCTGCTGTTCTTGAACCAGTACTTCGAGCCATCCCAACCCTGCTGGATACCAACGGAGTTGGTAGAGGCAGCGGAGGGCGGAGTGGAGCCCTGGGCGGTGCGCGCCTGGTAGACCGAGAGGTAACTGGTGTAGCGCCACTCGCCGTTGGCGTTCTTGAACCAGTACTTCGTACCGTCCCAGCCCTGCTTGCTGGGCGCCGGCATGGCGTTCGCGGTGGTCGCGCCCAGTCCGAGCCCGATCACTCCCGCACCGGCCAGCACGGTGGTGGCGACACAGGTGGCCCGGACCGCCCGGTGTATTCGGCCGCCGTCGGCACTGCCGGGCCCAACTGCGCCCCGGGCCCTGGCCAGTCGGCGGGAGACGGCCAGGCAGTGGGCGCAGCCGCACGGACCGGCGGTCGGGGTGAGGTCGGCGAAACCGATCAGGGCGGGGTCGGTGGCTATCTTCACGCGAGCTTTCCTTCCTTCCTCCCGGCCCGGGCGGCCGGCGAGGGTACCGAGGCGGCCACCCCGGAGGGGGCCACGAACGCGACCAGCAGCTGCTCCATCAGCGCGCTGCGGGCGGCCTCGTCCAACTCGTGGGCGGTGGCCCGCTCCAGGCGGCGTACCGCGAGGGCGGCGGCCTCGACCGCGTCGTCCACCAGGACGGTCCGCAGCCCCGCGTCCAGGTCCGCGAGGCGGCGCCGACGCATGCTGTCGGCCACCTCGGGGGCGTAGTCGAGGGCGAGCGGCTGGACCGAGTAGACCTCGATCCCGGCCGGCGCCGCCTCGGCTGCCAGCGACCTGGTCAGCTCGTCGGCGAACCACTGGCCGTCCCGCAGGGCGGGGCCGGGCGCGGAGTTGCTGTCGCAGGGCAGGGCGCTGGCGGTCCGGGTGAGCACCGCGTGCACCTGCTCGCGCAGGTAGTCCTCGTGCCCGGCGATGGCGAGCGTCGCCCTGGCCGTGTCCTTGACCCGCCAGACGATCAGCAGCCGGACCACGATCGGGGTGCCGGTACGGTCCGCGACCTGCACCGGCTCGCTGCGCCAATGCCGGAGCCGGATGTCCACCCGGCGGCGGCGCAGCAGCGGGTTGACCCAGAGCAGGCCGGTGCGCCGGACGGTGCCCCGGTAGCGGCCCCAGCGGGTGAGCACCCGGGTCTCGCCACCGGCGTTGACCAGCAGTCCGGCCAGGGTCGCCAGCACCACAAGCCCGGCCGCCGAGACGGCGGCGATCGAACGGGCGGTGATCTCGGCCCCGCCGCCGGCCTTGGCGGCGGCGCCGCGGAGGTCGGGCAGCCCGTCGAGGTGCGGGATCACCCCGGCCCGGGCGAGCACCAGGACCACTCCGGCCAGCGCGGCCAGCAGGACCAGCAGCGCGAGCCAGCCCGGCAATGAACGGGCCTGCTGCTCGCGGAGGGCGGGGTCGGTCCGGGGCGGACGGCGACTCGCCCGGGACTCGCTGCTCGACGCGCCGACCGGCGGTTCGAACGGCGTGTCGACCACGGCGCGTCCGGTCTGCGTGTCAGGCCCGGCCAGGGCACCGACCAGCGTCCGGGCGGCGGAATCGTGGTCGGTGTCGAGCTCGTCCTGGACGGTCACCGGCCGGGCCTTGATCAACGGCCTGGCGACCGCGTCGGCGACCGCCTTGCTCAGCTGGGTGGCGCCACCGCCGCGCTGGGGCAGCTCCGGCGGGGCCGGGGGCCAGGAATTGGGTCGCGGCGAAGATTCGCGGGTGACGTCCATGCACGGTTCCTCGGGGTCGGTGTGTCGCGCAACGGGCGGCCCGGATCTGACGGGCGGTGCCAGATTCAGGCTAAGTTGATAAGTCATCAAATGCGACATTTAGTGCGCGGCGTGTCGCAGCCTATCTGACGGCGCGTCGGCCGACGCGCCGTCAGATCCCCAGCTCAGCGGCGTCGCCGACCGCCCGGACCACGACCGAACACCCGCCGGGTCAGCAACCCGACCGCCGCCAGCATCAGCAGCACACCGCAGGCCGCCGTACGCCACGTCTCGGAACTCGGACGCTCGGCGCCCACCGGCGGCGCGGCGAGGTTGCGCGGCTCCGGGGCCATCGGATCGACCGACACCGGCGAGGCGGACGGGACGCCGGACGCCTTCGGCGCGGCAGGCGCGGCGGGGGCGGGGGCGGCGGCCACGGCGGGCTTGCCGGCGGCGGGGGTGGCGCTTGCGCTCGCTGTCGGCGAGGGAGCCGTACCGGCTGCCGGCGAGGGAGCGGCGCTCGCTGCGGGCGTGGCACTCGCCACCACCGCCGCGCCGACCGCCGGGGAGGCCGACCCGCCGACCGGCGCGGCCACCGAGGCCGATGGCGCGGCCGAGGGGACCGACGGTGCGGCCGAGGGCGCCGAGGGCACCGGGGACGGCGACAGCACCGGGCTGACGGCCGGCGACGGCAGCACCACGGGCAGCTCGATCACCACCGGCGGGATCACGATCGGCAGAATCGCCGCCGCCTCCTCCGGGGTCAACACCGGCTCGCCGAACGGCGGTTCGACCGCGCCCACCGACACCGAGGGCGACGGCGACGGTGCCGCCGAGGCGGACACCACCGGTGCCGACACCGAGGCCGACGGTGAGGGGAGAGTGACCCCGGCCGACGGCAGCACCGGCGACGGCGACGGCATGACCGACGGCACCGCAGGAGCAGAGGCCGCAGCCGACGCGGACGCCGAAGGAGAGGAGGACGGAGACGGCTCCGCCACCGGCCGCGCCGTGACCGTGACCGCGTCCGCCGAGGTGGCGTTGCCGGCCCGGTCGGTGGCGGTGACCACCAGGGACTGCTCACCCGCCGTCAGATCCCGGGCGGGCGTGCAGCTCCAGGCCCCGTCCACCCCGGTCACGGCGGTGCACAGCACCACCCGCTCGCCCGCCGTACCGCCCCGGGTGGTGACGGTGACGGTGGAGCCGGGCTCGGCCCGGCCGGTCAGCCGGGGGCGGGCGGAGGTGAGTTCGGCACCTGCGGCGGGCGAGCCGAGCACCGGCCGGGGCGGTGCCACGGTGTCGACGGTGAGCGGCACCGGCTTCCCGGCCGTCCGGTTGCCCGCGCCGTCGGTGGCCGAGGCGGTCAGCTGGTGCTTGCCGTCGGCGAGGTTCTCCACCGGCAGGCAGGACCAGCTGCGGTCGGCCGCCACGGCGGTGCTGCACAGCTCGCCGGCGATCCGTCCGGCGCCGGGGGCGTTGGCGGCGTCCACCACCGAGACGGTGCTGCCGGGGTCGCCGGTGCCGGTGAGCAGCAGGCCCGGGTCGTTGGTGTACTCGGGCAGGGTGAGGACCGGCGCGGCCGGCGGGTCGGTCTTGACGGTGATCCGGATCTCCTCGCCGCGCAGCACCACGCCGCCCTTGGTGGTCTCCACCGGGGTGAGGGTGTGGGCACCGGCCGGGAGTGGCGTGTCGGGCCGGCAGCTCCAGCGGCCGTCCTTGGCGACGGTGCTCCGGCAGAGCGTGGTGTCACCGGCCATGATCGCGACGGTGGCGCCCTGCACCCCGGCCTCGCCCCGGATCTCCGGGCGGGCGTCGGCCACCACCGCTCCGCTGACCGGGCCGGTGATCTCCGGCCGGGCGGCGCCGACGGTGAGCTTGATCCGCTGGTCGGTCACCTCGCCGGAGTCGGCGTAACCGCCGGGGGTGACGAGTTGGGCGGAGTTGCGGGCGATCCGCAGCCGGGCCCAGGTCTCGCCGGCGGCGGCGTTGCCGGGCACGGTCCACTCCAGCTGCGCGCTCTTCGCGCCGACCAGCACCTCGCTCTGCACCCGTTCGGTGGCGTCGAACCTCCCGTTGTGGTCGAAGTCGATCCAGCCGGCCAGGGTGGCCGGGCCGGGGCCCGGACTGACCGGGACGGTGAGGTCGTAGTACCGCCCGATCGCCGCCTCGGCGGGGAACGGGACGGTCGGGTCGGCGCCCTGGTACTCGCCGCGTCCCGGCTGGAGCTCCGGCGGGGCCGGGTTGGCCCAGGGGCTGCGGCGGCTCGCGCCACCGTCCAGTTCGACCATCGGCTGGTCCCGCTCGCGCAGTTCGGCCGGCTCCTGCGGGGCCGAGCCGCCCGGGGGCAGCAGCCGTTGCGCGGAGGTGGCGGCGACGGTCGGGCGCACCCCGGCGGCACCGCTGGCGGTCCGGCCGAGGAAGACGTCGGAGACCAGGTGCGAGACGTTGCCGTACCCCTGCGGGGCGGTGCCGACGCCTTCGTCGAGCGTCACGGTGTACGCCTGCGCGGGCGACTCGGGGGCGGTGGTGGAGCCGTCCCGGGCGGTGCTGCGCTGTTCCACCCGGAAGGTCACGGTGCTGACCGTGCCGGAGAGTTCGAGCGTGCCGCTGCCGGGAGTGGTGCCGTCGGTGGCGCCCGTACCGGTCGGGGTCAGGGCGTTGTCGCCGACCGTCCAGCCGGCCCAGTCGGTGCGGGCGACCAGGCTGGGGGCGCTCGGGGAACCGCCCGTGACGGTCAGTCGGCTCGCGGTCCCGGTGGAGCCGCCCTTGCCGGTGGCCAGCGCGGCCAGGCCGCTGAGGTGCAGCCGGGGGTTCCGGACCGCGCGGCTGAAGGAGAGCTGGAGGGTGCCGAGGGTGCGCCAGGAGCCGTCGGTCAGCGGGCGTTCCACGCCGAGTTCGAAGCCGGTGGCGGGGTCGCCGCCGCGCAGTCCGTCCGCGTATCCGGGGCCGCCGGTGGCGAGCTTTCCGGGGGCGGTCCTGACGGCGATGCCGGGGAGGGGGGCGAAGTCGAACTGGATACCCAGGCCGGACGGCAGCACGGCCCGGCGCTCGGCGGTCCAGGAATCCGGGGTCTGCTGGGCTTCGGCGGCCGGGCCGAGCAGGGTCGAATTCCAGCCGACCAGGAGCCCGGCGGCCGTGATCGCGGCCATTCTCCGGGTGATTCCGTTCCGTCTCGGCGGTCTCGCGGCCCACCGGCCCGAGCTGGTGGCTGACGACTCGGCGGCGTGGGAGGACTGTCGGCTCATCCGGCTCTCCTTCGGTGTCGGCCGCCAACCGGCGCGGCAGGCATAAGTTCTGACAAAACGGAATCACGATCTGGAGTCCGTCATACCGTGACACCGCGACGAATGCCCTACTGCTACCCGATTGGCGGTCACTCGTCCGGCAGCCTAGGAAGTTGACGGCCCATCCGTTTTCAGCCACTCGGGGTTGGTGGCCAACCGGTCGTTACTGTCCGGTGCTTGACCGTTCATTACCGATACCTGTTCGAATAATTCGCACCTTGCGTAGAATCTGCGCAGTGTCCTTCGACCCCGCGCTCATCCGCGCCAGCTTCGCCGTCGTCGAGCGCCGGGCCGACCAGCTGGTCAAGTACTTCTACGTGCACCTCTTCGCGCACAGCCCGGAGCTCCGCCGACTGTTCCCCAAGGAGCTGACCGAGCAGCGCGACCGCCTGTTCCACGCGCTCACCCAGCTGGTGCTCCAGCTCGAACGGCCGGACCGGCTCACCGAGTACCTGCGCGCACTCGGCCGGGACCACCGGAAGTTCCAGGCCGCCGCCGAGCACTACCCCGCCGTCGGAGCCAGCCTGCTCGCCGCGCTGCGGCACTTCTCCGGCCACTCCTGGACCCAGGAGATCGAGAAGTCCTGGACCGAGGCGTACACGGTGATCTCGCAGACCATGCTGGAGGGTGCCAGGGCCGCCGCCGAGGCCCCGGCCTGGTGGGAGGCCGAGGTGACGGAGCGTCGGCGGGCGGCCGCCGACCTGGTGGTGCTCACCCTCCGGCCGGACCGCCCGTACCCCTACACGGCCGGCCAGTACCTCTCGCTCAGCTCACCCCGGCTCCCCCGGCTCTGGCGCTCGTACACGATCGCGGGCGCGCCCCGCGCCGACGGCACCCTGGAGCTGCACGTCCGCCGGGTGTTCGGCGGGCAGCTGAGCAGCCTGCTGGTGAACGACGTGCTGCCGGGCGAGACCCTGCTGCTCGGCCCGCCGATCGGCGACACCGTGCTCGACCAGCGCTCCGACCGGCCGCTGCTGGCCGTGGCCGGCGGCACCGGCTGGGCCACCGTCAAAGCGCTGATCGAGCAGCTGGCCCGGGGCCGGGAGCGCTCGGCCACCGTCTTCCTGGCCGCCCGGCAGGACGCCGACCAGTACGACCTGCCGGCCGTCAAGGCACTGGTCGCCGAGCACGCCTGGCTGGAGGTGGTGCTGGCGGCCCCCGAGGACGGCGCCGAACGGGAGGCGGCGGTGGACCTGCTGCGGACCGGCCTGCGGCACATCTCCGACTGGTCCGGCCACGACATCTACCTCAGCGGCCCGCCGGACCTCGCGCCCGAACTCGCCGACCTGCTGGTCGAACTGCACGCCGAACCCGGGCTGATCCGGTACGACCCGGCGCCGCTGACCGCGCGCAGCGGCCGGCCGCTCTCCTCGTCCGAGTGGTTCCTCACCCCCAGGGCCGCGCCGTGGGCGCGGTGACCGGCGGGACCCGGTGACCGGTGGGACCCGGGAACGGCGAAGGCCCCGGGTGGTGAACCCGGGGCCTTCGATCTGTGCGCTCAGCAGGATTCGAACCTGCAACCTCTTGATCCGTAGTCAAGTGCTCTATCCGTTGAGCTATGAGCGCTCGGACGGCTCAACCTGCAAGCCGCGGAGCGATGGTGCGTGGTGCGCTCAGCAGGATTCGAACCTGCAACCTCTTGATCCGTAGTCAAGTGCTCTATCCGTTGAGCTATGAGCGCTCGCCCCGTGCGGCCTGGGCCTTGCGGGGCGGTGCGGAAGCAACATTACATGACCCTCGACCTGGGGCGAAATCGATTGCCCGGGGCTACGACAGGAGCCCCGCCGGTCTCTCGACCGACGGGGCTCCAGTGGCGGAGGCTGAGGGATTTGAACCCTCGATGGGCTTGAAGGCCCAAACCGCATTAGCAGTGCGGCGCCATAGACCGGACTAGGCGAAGCCTCCTCCACGACGGACCGCACCGACCAGCGGTGCACTCCGTGCGACTGAGATGATGCCACAACCCCAAGGCCTGACACCAACCACCGACAACGTTACCGGCCGGGTCGTCCACGGCGCAAAGAAGAATGAGATACTCCAGTCTCCCGAGGAGAGCGCGAGCCGCCGGTCGCACGCCGTGACGCAAGCCGTGAGGAGACCTGTCGACGTGAGCAGCAGGCCGATCCGAGGCGCTGCTCGCCTCGCCGCCATACTCGACGCATTGCCCGACGCACTGTTGCTGGTGAACAGCAACGGCACCGTCGTGGACGCCAACTCCGCCGCCGTCCAGGCGATGCAGACCCCGGGCACCTCGCTGGTCGGGATGGGCGTGCTGGACCTGTTGCCCGAGTTCGACCCGAGCCGGATCCCCGGCTCGATGCGGCCCGCCCCGCGCGAGCCCGAGGGGCTGGACCGGCCGGTCCGGATGACCGCCCGGCGCACGGACGGCTCGACCTTCCCGGTCGAGGTCTCCGGCAACGACTTCACGGACGACGGCGAGGAGCGCGGCGGCTCCGGCTACACCTCGCTCTACCCCCAGGACGGCGGCTCCGCCGGTGAGCTGCTGCTCCTGCTGGTCCGCGACCTGAGCAGCCGGCTCGGCGTCGAGGCCGAGCTGCGCAGGCAGCACAAGCAGACCGAGATGATCCTGCGGGCCGCCGCCGAAGGCGTGCTCGGGGTGGACCTCGAAGGCCGCGTGGTGCTGGTCAACCCGGCCGCCGCGCACATCCTCGACTACCGGGCCAGCGAGCTGGGCGGCCGCGAGCTGCACCCGCTGATCCAGCACTCCCAGGCGGACGGCAGCCCGCTGGCCCTGGAGGGCTCGGCGCTGCTGGACACCCTGACCTCGGGGCGCAAGCACCGGGTCAGGGGCGCGGTGCTCTGGCGCAAGGACGGGCGGCCGGTGACGGTCGACCTGACCACCGCCCCGGTCCGGGACGGCGACCAACTGGTCGGCGCGGTGATGACGTTCACCGACCGGACCAGGGAGCTGGCGCTGGTCGCGCGGAACGAGCATCTGACGGCCGTTCTGGAGAGCGAACTGGGCGGGGCGCTGGACGCGCTGCACCGGCGGATCGACGCGCTGGCCGCCGACCCGGCCGGACAGCTCTGGCCGGAGGCCAACTGGACCCTGCGGCGGCTGGCCGACGAGTGCCGCCGGTTCGGCACCCTGATCGACGGGGTGCTCACCCACCAGCGGTTCGAGAGCGAGGCCGAGAACGGCCAGCAGGAGCTGGACCGCCGAGTGGTCGGGCTGGACAAGGTCGTCCAGCGCGCCGTCGAGCAGGCGGGCGAACTGGTCGGCGCCGGCCGGGTCAGGTACTCGGTGCACGCCGCGGGCGTGAAGGTGGTCGCCGACCGCGAGCGCCTCGCCCGGGCCCTGGCCCACCTGGTCGCGGACGTCAGCGGCGTGGCGCTCTCGCTGGAAGCGGCCGACTCGGACGGCGCGGCCGAGGCACCGATGGTGGTGCTGGCCGCCGCCCAGCGCGGCGAGGTCGCCCGGATCGAGGTCCGCGGGCCCTCCCGTACGGTCAACCCGGTCCACCTGCCGATCGCCCGGGGCACGGTCGAGCGGCACGGCGGGGTGCTCCAGCGGCACGAACTCCCGTCCCGGGCCGGCACGACGTACGTGGTGGAACTCCCGCTCGACCCGGCCGCGGTGGCCGGGGGCGGGGCGGTGCAGCACCACCACGTGCCCAAGGAGACCGACACCGCGATGCTGCCGGACCTGCCCGAGGTGCCCCCGGCGGACGCCAAGGAGCCGGAGCGGAAGCAGGAGCCGGAGCCGGAACCAGCCGCACCGGCGGCCGAGGGGGCGGCCGAGCAGCAGTCGGTGGAAGAACCGACGGATCGTCAGGCCGAACCCGCCCGGGGTCCGATCGCACTCGGGCCCGGCCCGGCCTCGGCTTCCACGGCCGCCGAACCGGTCGTGGCCGAGGAGGAGAACGGGCGCGGCGGACGCCGCCGTCGGAGCCTGCCCGAGTCGCTGTCGATCCCCGGGGTGCCCGACCCCGGTACGCCGGTCTACCCCGGTCTCGAACTGGCGCTGCCCGAGACGCCGCCCGCCCCGGCCGAACCGCCGGCCGTCCAGCCGACCGGCCGCCGCCGTCGGCTGGCGCTGCCCGCCCAGCCGGAGGCCGCACCCGCGCCTGCCCCCGCGCCCGAGCCCCGCAGGGCGTTGGAACTCCCGTCCGGCGAGAGCCGGTCGGAGTCGGCGCTCCAGCCGCGCACCGAGCCGGCCGAGGCCGCGCCCGAGCAGCCGCGGCCGGTCGGCAGCGGGCTCGGCGAGCTGACCCCGCCACGCCCGTCGGGCGGTTTCGCGGGGGCGTTCCCGAACGCCTTCCCCCAGCAGTCCGCCCCGGTCGAGCGCCCCGCGCTGCCCGCCCTGGCCAGTGCGCCGGAGCAGAGCAGCGAGCCCCCGGCGCCCGTCGAGCCCCGTACGCCCCCTCGGCCGACCGCCGAACTCGCCCTGGCCGGGCGGGAGTCGGCGACCGGCGCCGAGGACCCGCCGACCATGGTGGTGCCGACCGTCGACGGCGGCCCGCGCCGGCTGCTGGTCTGGCCCGAGCCCGATCCGTCCACCAAGCAGGCGCTCCAGGACCGCGGCTACCGGCCGGTGATCGTCCGCTCCCGCGAGGAGGTGGACGCCCAGGTGTCCGCGTACCCCGCCGCGCTCTTCGTCGACCCGCTGACCGGGCCGATCACCCGCACCGCGCTGCAGTCGCTGCGCACCGCCGCGCTCAACAGCCGGGTCCCGGTGCTGGTCACCGCCGGTCTCGGGCAGGCCACCAGGGACGCCGCGTACGGGGCCGATCCGGCCGTCCTGCTCCGGGCGCTGGCGCCCAAGGACAGCGAGAACCACTCCTCCCGGGTGCTGCTGGTCGAGTCCGACCCGGACATCGCGGCCGCGATGATCGCCAGCCTGGAGCGGCGCGGGATGCACGTCGAGCACGCCACCGACGAGAACGACGCCGTCTCCCGGGCCAGCAGCGTGCAGCCGAACCTGGTGGTGATGGACCTGCTGCAGATCCGGCGCCGCCGGGTCGGCCTGCTCGACTGGCTGCGCGCCAACGACCGCCTGCACCGCACCCCGCTGGTCGTCTACACCTCGGTCGACCTCGACCCGCAGGAGCTGCCCCGGCTGCGGACCGGCGAGACCGTGCTCTTCCTCGCCGAACGCTCGACCTCCGAGGACGTCCAGTCCCGCATCGTCGACCTGCTCGGGCGGATCGGCAGCCTCGGCGAAGTCACTGCGTCGCAGCGCTGAGTGGCGCACGCCAGGGGCTCGGGGAACTGCGACGCCGACCTCGGAAAAGGTCACACGTGCGTAGGTGGTCAGGCACTTTGCATTTTGACCCGCCAGCCACGAACCGCCGCCGTTCCCCGGGCCCCTGACGGTGCAACTAGCTCTTGGCGAGAAGGGTCACGTCGAGGTCGTTCGCCGCGTACTGGGCGCGGATGACCTTCTTGTCGAACTTGCCGACCGAGGTCTTCGGGACCGACTCGACGATCGACCAGCGCTCGGGCAGCTGCCAGGAGGCGACCCGTTCGGCGAGGAAGGCGCGCAGTTCGGGGAGGCCGGCGGTGGCGCCGGGGCGCAGGACCACGGTGGCCAGCGGGCGTTCGCCCCACTTCTCGTCGGGCACGGCCACCACGGCGGCCTCGGCCACCTCGGGGTGGGCCATCAGGTGGTTCTCCAGCTCGACCGAGGAGATCCACTCGCCGCCGGACTTGATCACGTCCTTGGCCCGGTCGGTCAGGGTCAGGTAGCCGTCGGGGGTGATGGTGCCGACGTCACCGGTGCGCAGCCAGCCGTCCGGGCTGAACTTGTCCTCGGGCCGCTCGGGCTCGTTGCCCGCGCCGGCGAAGTACGCTCCGGCGATCCACGGTCCGCGGACCTCCAACTCGCCCGCCGCGACGCCGTCGTGCGGCATCCGCTCGCCGCCGGGCCCGATCAGCCGGGCCTCCACCGAGGCGGGGAAGAGGCCCTGGCTGACCCGGTAGGGCCACTCCTGATCCGGCGTCAGGCCGGCCGGGGGCTGGGCGAAGGAGCCGAGCGGCGAGGTCTCGGTCATGCCCCAGGCGTGCACCACCCGGATGCCGTGCCGGTCCTCGAAGCCGCGCATCAGGGCGGGCGGACAGGCCGAGCCGCCGATCACCACCATCCGGAGCGAGGAGGTGTCGTAGGAGCCCGCGTCCAGCTCGTCCAGCAGGCCGTTCCAGATGGTCGGCACGGCGGCGCCGACCGTGGGCTTCACCCGGTCGATCATCTCGGCCAGCGGCTTGGGCTGGAGGAAGCGGTCCGGCATCAGCAGCCGGGCGCCGGACATGAAGGCGGCGTACGGCATGCCCCAGGCGTTCACGTGGAACATCGGGACCACCGGCAGCGCGATGTCACGGGCCGTCAGGGCGAAGCTGTCGGCGGAGTTGACCTGCATGCAGTGCAGGTAGACCGAACGGTGGCTGTACGCAACGCCCTTGGGGTCGCCGGTGGTGCCGGAGGTGTAGCAGAGCGCGGCCGCCCGGCGCTCGTCGATGTCGGTCAGCCACGGGTAGTCGGTGGGCCGGTCCGCGATCAGCGCCTCGTAGTCGTGCACCCGGCCGGGGAAGCCGTCCAGCAGCGAGCGGTCGCCGGGACCGTTCACCACGATGTGCTTGAGGGTCGGGTTGAGCTGCGGCAGCACCGCGGCGAGCAGCGGCAGCACGCTGCCGTCGACCAGGATCACCCGGTCGGCGGCGTGGTTGATGATGAACGCCAGCTGGTGCCCGGGCAGCCGCAGGTTGAGGGTGTGCAGCACCGCGCCCATGGACGGGACGGCGAGGTACGCCTCCAGGTGTTCGGCGTTGTTCCACATCAGAGTCGCCGTGGTGGTGCCCTCGGTCACCCCGAGCTCGTCCCGCAGCGCGTGCGCCAGCTGACCGGCCCGGGCGCCGACCTCGGCGTACGTGCGGACCACCGGTCCGGTGCCGTCCCAGGTGGTGACGGTGGAGTTGCCGTGCAGGGTCGAGCCATGCGTCAGAATCCGGGCGACGGTGAGCGGTACGTCCTGCATCGTGCTGAACACGCGGGTCCTCCTTGACCGGGCGGGCAGGGCAGCGCGCCACGACTACTGGCGAGTAGTGAGATGCTGCTCGGCCCCGATTGTGTCGTCAAGGCACCGGGCTGTCAGCGGCGAAAGTCACGCCGTCCCCCTGCCGACCGGCCTCAGGTCGCGACCGGTCCGTCCAGCTGGTCCCGGTCGACGGTGAGGGTGGCGCCGCCCCAGGTCTCCTGGACGTTGCCCTGGTACTGGTGGACGCGCTGGCGGTTGGACCACTGGCCCGGCTCGAGGCCGCCCGCCCCCGCGGTGTCCGCCTTGCCGTCCCAGCGGGCGTACCAGATCGCGTCGGGGAGCGGGGCGCTGCCCGCGCGGGCGGCGGCGGCCAGGTCGGAGATGCCGGAGTCCGCGCTGGAGTAGAAGCCCGAGCGGAAGCCCTCCAGGTGCAGCTTCTGGGTCCAGCCGACGGTGAAGTCGATCACGCTCTGGGCGCAGGACTGGTCACCGCGCGGGTAGGACTCGATGTCCAGGTAGGCCGGGCTGCCCGGGCCCAGGCCCAGGGCGCGCAGGGCGGCGACGGCCTCGGCCGCCTCGGCCTGGCCCTGCTGGACGGCGGTGGCCGGGTCGATCCGCTTCGGCTTGTTGCCGAGGGTGCTGCACGGGGCCTGCAGGCCGACGTGAGTGGGCATCAGCTGCCAGCCCATCGCCCGGACCTGACGGACCCAGTCGGCGGTCAGCCGGGGCTGGGAGCAGCCGCGCTGGCCACCGCTGACGTAGATGCCGACCGCGCCGTACGGGGAGCTCTGCTTCCAGGCCGTCATGGTCTCCAGCGGCGGGGCGGTGCAGGCGTCGAAGCCGGGCCCGGTGAACAGCCGCCGGGCCGGCTGCGGCCTGATCCCGGGCCGGTCGGCCAGCACGGTGGCCCGCAGCACGACCGGGGCGGGGGCAGCGGCTACGGCGGCGGCCGGCGGCGGCCCGGCCGGGCCTGGTCCGACAATCGCCACCGGCTCCACCGCCGACGCGGTGCTGCCGTCGGGCAGCCCGTCCGTGGCGAGCAGCAGGACGAGGGAGGCCGCGGTGAGGGCAGCGGGGCCCAGATAGCGCATCACCTCTCGATACTGACCGATCGTCAGACGAATGCGAGGACCGGCCCGGGAATTCACCCGTCCGCACCCGCCGGGTCAGGCGCTAGCCGGAGCCGTGGTCCTTACCCGTGCACTCCGGACATGCCCGTGGGCGGTGCCGTCGAACGGCACCGCCCACAGAGGTGTGCGCGCTGAACCGGGAGTGAGTGACCCTCTCCACCCCGTACGGCTCGGTCGGTCCTACGGCCGGGTGCTCAGCTCACCCGGGCCCGCTCCCGCTGTCCGGCGCCCCCGCCGGACGGTGCGGGACCACTCAGTGGAAGACCGGCGCGAAGACGAAGTTGAAGTCCCGGTTGCCCTGGTCGCTGAAGATGAAGCCGGTGTTGTCCTTGGCCTGGAAGTTGTTGTTCTGGTTCGACGCGCCGGAGCCGGTGGCCACCTGCTGGGTCTGGTTGTAGTTGCCGGTGACGGTGCCGAAGATGTTCCCGCTGCCGACGTTGGACACCACGCTGCTGTTGGAACCGTCTCCCGCCAGGGCTCCGTTGTCGGCCGAGGCGGCGCCGGCGCCCACGAGCAGCAGAGCGGCTGCGAGCGGGGCGGCGGCCAGCAGGCCGACCAGTCGGGTGGTGCGAGTGCGAGCCATGTAAAGCCTCCAGATAGCTGCTGCGGTACTTCCGGTACTGCGCTTACTGCTTGCAGGAGTTCGCGGCCAGACGAACAGCTGCGGGGCTGCGACGCCGAGCAACAGGTTTCCGCAACAAATCGACAAAGCGCCAGTACCGGCGGGGCTTTTCGCCCATTCGCGTGACGTGACCCCGGATCCGCATAGTCCGGGAATAGCCGGTTCGTGAACAGACACACTGGCATCCAC
This sequence comes from Kitasatospora gansuensis, assembly GCF_014203705.1. Classification (NCBI taxonomy): domain Bacteria; kingdom Bacillati; phylum Actinomycetota; class Actinomycetes; order Kitasatosporales; family Streptomycetaceae; genus Kitasatospora; species Kitasatospora gansuensis. The sequence continues at coordinate 4,145,756 of NZ_JACHJR010000001.1, read as the reverse complement.
CTGCAGTGACCACCGAATGGCGGCAGCGCGGTGCGGTCATCGCCCCGGCGCGCAGGCCGATTTGTCGACCTGTCACGCGCCACCCCAGCGCACTCACCCGTCACGCACGCCCCCTGGCGCACGATCCAGCCATTCCGGCCGGAGTGTTCGGCCATCGGCCGAATCCATCGGACGGTGATGTGAATGACGGAAATTCTGTCAGTCCTAAAAAGATAGCGGGCCGGTCCCCAGGGGGCGTGGGGTCCGACCCGCTGGTTCAGTGGGCGACGAGTTCCTGACGACCGATCAGCGGCGGGTCGGTGACCCGGTCTTCGCCGACCCGGGCGCCGTGCAGCCACTCGACCTTCCGGTACAGCTCCTCGGGGGAGAGCACGGCCAGCATCGCGTTGCGCTCACCGGCCCGCTCACCGGCCGGGTGGTACAGCCGGCGGCCCAGCTCCCGGGCGAGCAGCTGGGTGGCGGCGGTGCGCTCGCGCCGCTCACCGGCGAACGTCTCGAAGCGCTGCTCGAACTCCCCGGCCTCGGTGCCGATCAGCCGGCCGAGCACCACCGCGTCCTCCAGCGCCTGGCAGGCACCCTGGGCGGCGTACTGCAGCATCGGGTGCGCGGCGTCACCGACCAGCACCACCCGGCCGTCGGTCCACCGCTCCACCGGGTCGCGGTCGCAGAGCACCCAGGAGCGCCAGTCCTCGCCCAGCTCCAGCAGCTGGCGCGGGGTCTCGCCGAGCTCGGGGAACTCGTTCAGCACCACGTCCCGCCCGGTCGGGACGGCGGTCACCGCCCGGCGGGCGCCGTCGTCCCGGGTCGCCGCCAGGTTGAGGTACTCGCCGCCGCCGATGGGGTAGTGCACGAAGTGCCACTTCGGGCCCGCCCACAGCGTGACGGTGTTCCAGCGCAGCTCGGCCGGCACCTTCGCCATCGGGATGACGGAGCGGTAGATGGTGTGTCCGGAGACCTGCGGGGCGCCGTCGCCGACCAGCTGCGCGCGGACGGCGGAGTTGATGCCGTCGGCCCCGATCAGCGCGTCGCCGTGCACCTGTCCGCCGTCGGCCAGCAGCGCGGTGACGCCGTCCGGGGTCCGCTGGTAGCCCCGGACGGCTGTGCCGGTCCGGAGCTCGATGCCGGGCGCCAGCCGGGCCGCCGCCAGCAGCGGGGCGTACACGTCGATCCGGTGCACCACCGCGTACGGGTTGCCGAACCGCGCCCGGTACGCGCCGGTCAGCGGCATCCGGGCCACCAGTTCACCGGTGGTGCCGTCCATGAAGCGCAGTCCGTCGATGTACACGGCGCGGGCCCGGACCTCGGCGCCGACCCCGAGGTGGTCCAGGGCGTGGAAGGCGTTCGGGCCGAGCTGGATGCCGGCGCCGAGCTCGGTGAAGGTATCCCGGCTCTCCAGCACCACCACCCGGTGGCCCTGCCGGGCCACCGCGATCGCCGTCGCCAGGCCGCCGATGCCGCCGCCGGCCATCAGGATCTTCGCCATCGGAACTCTTCCTGCCTGTCATGGGATCGGGGACGTCGGTCGGGGCTGCCGGTCCGTCAGGGGGCGGTGCCGAACTCGGCCAGCCGGGCCTGCACCCGCTCCAGCAGCTCCACCCTGGCCCGGCGCAGGTCGGCCAGGGCCTCGCACTCGGCGGCGGCCAGCAGCTTCGGCAGGTCGACGCCGAACCGGTCCAGGTAGCCGAGCACCTGCTCGGCGTCCGCGTACCCGCCGGCGAACCGGTCCGCCGAGGCGGGCCGGCCGTGGTCGGCCAGGGCCGTCAGGGTCTGCTCGGAGAGCAGGGTGACCGAGTTCGCGGCCACCAGCTCCTCGGCGTACCGGGTGTCCCGGTACCGACGGTCCATCACCTCGGTGGCGTCCCAGAGCAGTCGCTGCGGCCGGGCGCCGCGGGCGGCCAGCCCGGTCCAGCGGGCCGAGCCGAGCGCGCGCTCGTACCGCCGGTAGGCCAGCCGGGCCAGCGCGATCCCGCCCTGGCCGCGGAACGCCCGGGCCTCCGGGGTGCCGATCAGGTCCAGCTCGTGGTCCAGCACGGTGTCCAGCAGGCCGACCGGCAGGCCGGCCACCGAGTTGATCCGGGAGACGTCCAGGCCGTTCGCGACGGCCAGTTCGAGACCGGCCAGGAAGGCTTCCAGCACCTGGCGGTAGCGCTCCTCGGTGAGCACCAGCGAGACGTGCACGCCGATCCCCTCGCCCAGGCAGCGGGTGATCGCGGGCAGTGCCTCGGGCGTGGCCGGGATCTCCATCAGCAGGTTCGGCCGGTCCACCGCCAGGTGCAGCGAGCGGGCCTCGGCCAGCGTGAGGCAGGTGCCCTCGATGAACGAGGGGTCGATCCGGGCCGAGACCAGCCCGTCCAGACCGGCCGTCCGCAGGTACACCGGCTCCAGCACCTCGCAGGCCCAGCGCAGGTCACTGACCGTCAGCTCGCGCAGCGCGATCGCGGCGGTGGCACCGCCGGCGGCCAGCGCGGCCAGCTGTTCGCGGTACGCGTCGCCGTCGCCCAGCGCACCCGTGGCGCCGACCACGCACCGGTCGCGGACCAGGCGGGTCAAGCCGCCGTCCGCCAGCCGGTCGCGGCCGAGGCCGTCCAGCCACAGGGAGACGCCCTCCCCGGAGAGCTCGCGCAGGATCCCGACCATCAGGCGGTGGCCCCGCCGTCCAGCACCAGGTCGTGGCCGACCACGAAGCGGGCGTCCTGGCTGGCCAGCCAGAGCACCGTGTCGGCGATCTCCTCGGTCCTGGCGACCCGGCCGACCGGCACCCCGGCTCTGACCCGCTCGGCGCGCTGCTGCTCGGTCTCGTCGGAGCGCCGCTCCTGGTCGGTGTCGACCGTGCCGGGGCTGATCGCGTTGATCCGGATGCCGTCCTTGATGTACTCCCGGGCGGCGGAGCGGGTCAGTGTGGAGAGCGCGGCCTTGGAGGCCGCGAAGGCGCCGAAGCCGGGCACCCGGCCGTGGATGCTGATGTTGGCCGCGGTGTTGATGATGACGCCGCCGCCGTTCGCTTTCATGTGCGCGATCTCGTGCTTCATCAGCAGCCAGGCGCCGGTCAGGTTGGTGGCCAGGATGTCACCCCAGACCGCCTCGCAGACCTCGGCCAGCGGGCTGGCCTGTCCCATCACGCCGGCGTTGTTGAAGGCGACGTGCAGACCGCCGTGCCGCTCGACCGTGGAGCGGATCAGCTTGATGACGTCCATCCCGTGCGTGACGTCGGCCCGGGCGCAGTCGGCGGTGCCGCCCTCCTTCTCGATCAGCGCCACGGTCTCCCGCAGCTCGTGCGGCTCCCGGCCGGCCACCATGACGGTGGCACCCTCACGGGCGAAGGCCAGCGCGGTGGCCCGGCCGATACCGGAGCCGCCGCCGGTGACCAGGGCGACCTTGCCGTCGAATCGTGCGGTCATCAGGTTCCTCCTGTGGGGGTGGGTCGGCCTCAAGCCGCGTGGGTCAGCCCGGCGGACGGAGCGTCGAGGGCCGGGCCGGCCGCCCGGATCTCGTCGATCGAGGCCCGCAGCGCGTCGGTGAAGTAGGCGTCCGCGGCCTCCAGGAACCTGCTCTCCCGGACCGCCCGCTCGATGCCGGCCGGGGCCAGCTCGACCGAGATGGTCAGCGCCAGCGCGCCGTCCTCGGTCCGGTCGATCCGGTTGCCGATCGCCTTGATCTCCGGATCCGCCGGCTGCCGGTAGAGCACCGACTCCCCCGGCTCGACCTCGACCCGCTGGAACACCGTCCGGCCGTCCCGCACGATGCTGCGGGTGAACCCGCCGGAGAAACGGTCGAGCACCGTGCACTCGGTGATCGCGGGAAGATACGGAACAGGATTCTCCGCCTTCGCCAGCAACTGCCGCCAGAGCCCTCGGGCATCGAGCTGTTCGCACTCGGGGGTCGCCCCGGAATTGACCGGTATGGTCCAGGCGATGGTCACCGCTGACATCTGTCGATCCTCCCACCGGAATTACCGAGCCGTACTCTCTGTGCAGAACTCTGAATGAATCCGGCAGCGGCGGCAACAATGGTTCGGCTACTTCGTCAGTTGCCGGAACGCAAAACGACACGAGGGGATTCCGGAAAGAATCCGGAATCCCCCGTGTCGTTTTACCACAGGCCGCATTGACGGACCGTCAGGCGGCGGCCAGGCCGACCTTCAGCGCCGTGGCGATCTGCACCGCACGCCGGGTCTGGTACGCGATCGCCTCGAGGTTCTCCTCGTTCGGCGCGCCGACCAGGTTGTTGGAGACGTGGCTGGTGCCGTACGGGTTGCCGTTGCTCGGCGCGAACTGGATCCCGTCCGAGTAGCCGGGGGCCACGATGATCGCGCCCCAGTGGTAGAAGGTGTTGTTCAGCGCGAGCAGGGTGCTCTCCTGGCCACCGTGCAGGGTGGAGGTGGAGGTGAACGAGGAGACCACCTTGTTCACCAGCTTGCCCTGGAACCACAGGCCACCGGTGGTGTCGATGAACTGCTTGAGCTGGGCGGCCGGCAGGCCGAACCGGGTCGGGGTGCCGAACAGGACGACGTCGGCCCACTCCAGGTCGTCGAGGGTGACCTCGACGACGTCCTTGGTGGCCTCGACGTGGTCGGCCCACTCCTGCTTGGTGGCGACCACGGCGGCCGGGGCCAGCTCGGCGACCTTACGCAGCCGGACCTCGGCGCCCGCCTTCGCGGCGGCCGCCGCGGCCTCCTCCGCCAGCTTGTGCACGTGGCCGGTGGACGAGTAGTAGATGATGGCGACGTTGGTCACGGTCGCTGCTCCCATTCGGAATTCGTCAGATTCGGGATCCCTGCGGTCACCCCGTCCCCTCGACTCTCCCCCAGCCGCCGAACGGGCGGCAATCGGGGTTCGCCGACTTCATCACCTTGAACCGTCAACGAATTGACGACGGGTCGGATCACCGCTTCGCGCGGTGGACGCCGTACCCGGCGGTGATCGGATCCCCCCCGACAATCCGTGAAGATCGCCTCCACTCGACCGGCCGGTGTGACGAGATCGGCGGGTGACTGTGTCAGGTCGTCCGCGAAGGTGACTCTGTGTCAACCCGGGCAACCCCTCCGGGTACCGAGTACCTATCGTTGGGGGGGCAACGGGGACGGCAATCGGAACTCAATGGTCCGGGCGGGCGTTCCCCTGGCGAAAGGAGCACCACCGATGCGCACCGAACAGCCACCAGTGCTGGAGAGCAGCGTGCCGCCCCGCCAGACGGTCCGTCGCGCGGCGGTACTCGGCTCCCCCGTCGGCCAGTCGCTCACCCCGGTCATGCACCGCGCGGCGCTCGCCGCGATGGGGCTGGACTGGAGCTACCAGAGCATCGAGTGCGACGAGACCGAGCTGTCCGACGTGCTGGCAACGCCGGGCGCCGGCCTGGCCGGGCTCTCCATCGGCATGCCGCTGAAGCGCGCGGTGCTGCCACTGATCGACGAGGTCAGCGACCTGGCCCTGGACGTCGGCGGCGCGAACACCGTGGTCTACCGCGGCGGCCGCAGCTACGGCGACAACACCGACGTGTACGCGATGCTCACCGCGCTGCAGGAGGCCGGGGTCGGCTCACCCGGCTCCGCGGTGGTGCTCGGCGCCGGCTCGACCGCCTGCTCGGCGCTCGCCGCGCTGCGTGAACTCGGCGTACTGGAGCCCTCGGTGGTGGTCCGGGAGCAGAGCCGCGCGGCCGAGGCCACGGCGGCGGCCGGCCGGCTGGGCATCGCGGTGGACGTGCACACCTTCGGCGAGCTGCACCAACTGCTGCCCGGCGCCGGGCTGGTGATCTCCACCCTGCCGGCCGGGGCCGCCGACCCGTTCGCCACGGCCGTGATGCACACCCGGGCGGCGGTCTTCGACGTGGTCGGCTCGGCCTGGCCGACCCGGCTGGCGAAGGCGGCCGGGTTCGCGGGCGCCACGGTGGTCGACGGGCTGTCCTTCGTGGTCCACCAGGCCGCCCGGCAGCTCGAGTTGATGACCGGCCGGAGCGATGTCCCGATCCAGGTCATGCGCCGCGCCGCCCACGCCGAGCTGCTCCAGCGGGCGGACTGACGGCGGCCGGACCACACCGGCCACCGCCCACCGCACCCGCGCCGCACCCCCGCCCGCCCGGTCGTCATCAGGCCGAGAGCTCCTGGGACTTGTCGAAACCCTGCCGACGCGCGGTGGAGAGCACCGAGATCGCGTGGGCCACCGAGCAGAGCGTGGCGTGCCGGTGCCAGCCGGCGTACGAGCGGCCCTCGAAGTCCCGCATCCCGACCCGCCCGCTGACCTCGGCGAAGTCCTTGGCCACCCGTCGGGTGAGCCGCCCCAGCCGGAGCAGCGCCACCGGCGGTACGTCCACCAGATTGGAGAGCCAGAGCTCGGCGGGCTTGCCCTTGGCGCCGGACCAGCCGCCGACCAGGGCCAGCGCCCGCTCGGGCGGGGCCACCACGCCGGGCCGGCGGACCGTCGGCATGGTGACCCTGGTCCCGCTCACGAGTATCGACCTGGTGATCGAGTACTCCGGGTCCACCCAACCGACCGGGCGGGAGAAGCGTTTCGCCCACTCGATCAACTGCTGGGCCTGGAAGACCCGTTCACCCCGGCCCGGCAGGCTGCCGTCGAAGCCGACCAGCCTGGTCGAGCCGCTCACCCGCATCACGAACGGGACCCCGCGGCGGCAGAACTCCTCCACCAGGACGGGCGCGTCGAGCTCACGCGCGTCCAGCACGGCCGGGCGGCGGCGCAGCCCCCAGTCCGGCCCGGCCAGCTCGATCACGCTGTTCACCGCGCACAACTCCGGTGTGGTGGCCGAGACTTCGTCCGGGATCTTGGCGCGCTTGCGGCGCTCCTCGTTGGCCAGCCAGTCCGCCGGGAGCACCAGCCCCCAGTTCACCGGCGCGCTCATGTCCTCGCTGGCGAGCCAGACACCGTACGCCTGCTGGCTGTTGACCACTCGGCCGAGCTCGGTCCGGAAGGACTCCTCGACGCCGACCGAGTGCTCGCCGGCCTTCGGGATGGCCATCGAGTTGAGCACCCAGGCCTGCGGCAGCAGGACGCGGTCGAGGTGCTTGCCCAGCGCCTGCCGGACCGGCCCCCAGCGCCAGGAGGAGTCGCTGATGAAGTGGTGCAGGCTCTGCTCGGCGGCGCCGTAGCCGGCCACCGCCGCCAGGGCGCGCATCGACTTGCGGCCGGGCACCGAGAGCAGCCCCGAGATGTACCACTCGCCCCTGGCCCGCTGGTCACGGCGCTTCAGCGAGGCCAGCATCCGGCGGGAGAACTCCGTCACGAAGTCATCCGCCACGTCTCCCCAGATGTGCTCAGGAACGTTCTTGTCGCTTAGACCTTCCACAGCCCCCGTCCCCTCTTCTGCGGTCGCGAACCTGGCGGGCTCCGAGCGCCGGTCGGCGACGATGAGCCAGTTGCGAGGTGCTGGTGATGGATACGATACAGAACCGACTGGTTGGTTTCATCTACTTCGTCATCTTGGCACGGTCGGGGTCGGATCACAACGCCCACGCGGCCTTGACCTGACGCAGCATACTAGATACCGCACAGTTGGTTTGTTACGATGCGATGCAACCACTTGAAAACAGTCGACCCGGGCCGCCTTCGGCCGGCCCGCCGCCGACCGACTCCCCGAGGGAGATCATCGATGCCCCGTCAGGAACGGGCGCAGCGCACCCGCCAACTGCTCATCGAGGCCGCCTCGGCCTCCTTCGACCAGGCGGGCTTCGCCATGACGGGGCTCAACGACGTCATCAGGCCCACCGGCATCTCCAAAGGCGCGCTGTACTTCCACTTCGGCTCCAAGGAGCAGCTGGCCGAGGCCGTGATGGCCGAGTCCAGAGCCGGACTGCGCGAGGCGATCCGCTCCGCCCGGCACTCCAGCGACTGCCCACTGCAGTACCTGATCGACCTGAGCCACGGCCTGGCCAGGAGACTGGCCGAGGACGTGGTCTTCCGGGCCGGGCTCCGGCTCACCGACGACGGCGCGCTCGCCGAGAAGCTGCGGCCCAACCCGCACCCCGGCTGGGCGCTGATGATCCGCCGGCTGCTGGACCGGGCCGCGGCCCGCCAGGGCCTGCGGCCCGAGATCCTCACCGATGAGAGCGCGGCCCTGCTGGCGGCCGCCGGCGCCGGCGTGGAGGCCCTCGCCAGGCGTGACCCGGACTGGCTCAGCTCCCGGGTGATCTCGCTGCTCTGGCAGGCCGTGCTGCCCGCCCTGACCACCCCCGAGGGGTTGGCCAGGCTGCGCACCACGCCGGTCGAGCACGAGCGGGCCGGCGTGCCCGCACCGGGCCGCCCGCACCCGACCGACGAGCTCCGGCCCGACCGCCCGGTCGCCACCCTGGCCGCCACGCCGGCCACCCGCGGCGTGCCGGGCCCGGACGACACGCCCAGCACGCCGAAGGGCCGGCCTCGGGTCGAGGCCGGCCGGTCCGGCGCGCCGGGTCACCCGGCCGCTTCCGCCGACACGCCCGACCGAAGCATCAGTTCGCGGTACCAGGGGACGTGACCGGGGAACCGGGCCGCCAGGCCCGGGCCCGGGTCGCAGCCGGTACGCAGCCAGAGCCGGCTGCTCTCGTACCGGTGCTCGATCGCCAGCAGTGACAGCCGCCGCCCCCAGGAGACGGACCCGACGCCCTCCAGCCGCCGTCGGGCCTCCTCCAGGGTGAGCTCGCCCTCGGGCAGCGGACGCCCCAGGGCCTCACAGACCCGGGTCACCAACTCCCGCATGACGACGGGCTCCGGGTGACTCGCGTGGTAGACCTGCCCGCCCGGCACGGGCTCCCAGCACTGCCGGGCCAGCGCCGCGATCGGCCGGGCCAGGTCCTCCACCGCGATGGCCGACATCCTGGCCCGCCCGCCGTCGATCCAGTGCGGCAGCCGGTCCAGCAGATCCACCACCGCCGGGACGACCCAGGTGTCACCCGTCCCGTAGACCAGGTGCGGCCTGATCACCACACCGCCCGCCGCGAGCACCGCCCGTTCGGCCGCCAGCCTGGTCCTGCTGGTCTCCGATCCGGGCACCAGATCCGGCTGATACTCCGTCAAGTTCCGGTGTACGCCGTCCCGGTAGACCGCTGTAGTACTGAGGTAGAGCACTCGCCGAACCCCCGCCCTGGCGGCTTCGGCGAGCAGTGCCTCGGTACCCAGCTGGTTCACCCGGCGCAGGGAATCCGGGTCACCACCGATCTGTGACGCGAGATGAACGACCGTGTCCACACCTTCGCAGGCGCCGTACAGGGAGGCGGCGTCGGCGAGATTGCCGTGGAACGGTTGCACGGTGCCTAATTCGGCCAGTGGAAGGGAGCGACGATTCGTCAGCACTTTGACCGGAGCGTCCGGTGTCGTCTCGGCCGCGATCAGACCGAGCACCCGACTTCCGATGAATCCGGTGCCGCCGGTGATCAGCACACCTTTGGGGTGTCCCACCGTCAGCCGACCTTCTGGACCGCGAGCAATTCCTCCCGGGATTCCTCCCGGACGATCTGGCGGGTCATCAACTGGCCGGTGGCGACCGAGACTCCGTCCTGTTCGACGGTGACCCGGACGCTCAGCTCGCCGTTCGGGCCGATCGGCCCGGGGAATGCCCGGACGAATACCGGCAGGTGCAGTTCCGCGTAACGGATGAAATTGGTGTCCATCTCGAACGGGGCCACCGCGGCCACGCCGGCGACGCTGTTCGCGGCCTGCCGCATCGCCTCGACGATCACCATGCCCGGCACGTGGTCGACCGGGTGGTCGAACAGCACCGGGTGCCGGCGGTCGGCCTGGAGCCGCCAGGTGTACCACTCGCCGGTGGGCACCAGCACCGAGTTGGCCTTGTCGTCCTGGTACTCGCCCTGCGGCGGCACCATGTCGGGCATCCGCTGGGCCAACTGCGGTGCGCGGAGCCGGGCGTAGGTGTCGGGGGCCATGCAGTCCATCCGCAAGGACCCCGTCCCCAGCCGGGTGGCGCCACGGTGGATCACCGTCTCGTACTGCATTCCGGCCATGATTCCCCGGCGGAACCGGATGTCCTGGCAGGTCGCGCTGATCGTCAGATTGGCCGGGGTCTGACCGACCACCATGGCGGTCGGCTCGGCCCGGTACGAGAGGCTCCAGAGCAGGAACGGGTAGTCCGTAGGAACTCCGTACCCGGCATGGGAGATCAGCATCGCGGACTGCCGGATCGTCTCGGCCAGCAGCAGCGGGTCATAGCATCCTGCGATCGGCCGGTAGAAACTGTGTGACCTCGGCCATTGGGCGCCCAGCAGAAACCGGTCGGCGCCGGTCTGGCGCCATCCGGTGAGCATGACCTCGGATATCGAGGCCCGATGCACAAGACGTCGCGGCACGGTCTGCTCGTGGAGCTCCGGATCCATTTGGTCCATGCCCACCGACTGTGACGGGCATCCGTTTTCCGACAGCACTGACCCCATTTGCAATCTCCCCCAGGGATGGGTAATTGAGTCCACCGCCCAATGGCAGGGGGACTCGTGACGACGGTCGGATGCTGTCCGAACCGCCGGGTAACCTCGGTGCATGAGAACGTCGCGGAACCTACGGAGGGTGCGAGGCCCTTCAAGGCCTGCTCCGTAGCCATTCATCGTGCGCGCTGCCGCGCCAGGATAGGCTTTGACAGTCAGTCGTCGACCGACTCAGTCGTAGGTTCAGACAGAGTCGACCGGCAGGGGTCCTGGAACGGGCCGCCCGAGCAAGTCGCATGCGAAGCACGTGGTTCGACCAGACAAGTAGTCCCGCCCTCCTCGGCCACTCACCGCGCCAAGCCCTGGTGCGCCGTCGCTCCAGGCAACGATAGAGTACCATCCGGTCGGTTTGTAGTGTGAGGGTGCGCACCAGAAAACAGGAGAACGATGGCTCAGCAGGCACGTGCAGTGCACACCCGGCAGCAGATCCTGAACGCTGCCGCTCAGGTCTTCGCCAGGCGGGGATACGCGGCGGCCACGATGGCCGAGATCCTGACCGCCGCGGGTCTCACCAAGGGCGCGGTGTACTTCCACTTCGCCTCGAAGGAGGAACTGGCCCTCGCGGTCACCGAAGCGCAGTCACCCTGGCTGGAGGAGCTCGACCTCTCGGGCCCCGGCTTCCAGAGCGTGATCGACCTGACCGTCGCGTACGCGCGCGCGTTGCAGAACGACCCGATCATCCGGGCCACCGTACGCCTGGTCATCGAACACGGCGCCTTCGACAAGCCGCAGATCGAAGCCTGGGAGGTGAACATCAACCTGGTCCGGGACTTGCTGCTGGCCGCCCAGGACGACCTGCTGCCGGGCGTGGACATCAACGTCGCCGCACCGACGATCACCTCGTCGTTCACCGGTATCCAGCTCACCTCACAGGTGCTGAGCGGCCGGGCCGACCTGCTGGAGCGGGTGGCCGGCTGGTGGGCGCTGCTGGTGCCCGGGCTGGTGAAGCCGGAGCTGATCCCCGGTCTTGAGCTCGGCGGCTCGGCCAAGACCACCGCCCACCTCACGCCCGAGCGGATCGCCCGGGCCTCGGTGCGCCGCCGCGCCTGACCGAGCCGGTGGCCCGGGCGGGCGGGCCGCGGCCGGGGCGGGCCCGTGGGCAGCGGGCAACTCGGCCAGCAGGGTGGCGATCCGGGCCACCACCAGGTGGCTCCGGCCACCGGCCGGGACGGTCCAGGTGGCCAGCCGCCGGTAGATCGGGTTGCGCACCGCGAGCAGCGTGCGCAGCCGGCCCTCCGGGTCGTCGGCGAGCAGCGGCCGGGTGGCGGCCGAGCCGATCCGGGCCGCCAACTGCTGGGGTGCGACCGCCAGATGGACCACCCGGTGGCGACCGAGCCGTCGCTGGGTGGCCTCCTCCAGCACCGCGCCGCCGCCGAGCGCGAGCACACCGGAGTGCCCGGCCAGGGCCCGGTGCACCGCCCTGCGCTCGCGGACCCGGAAGTGCGCCTCGCCCTCCCGCTCCAGGATCTGCGCGATGCGGCACCCGGCCGAGCGCTCGATGTCGGTGTCGGTGTCCCGGAAGCCGACCCCGAGGTATTCGGCGAGCGCCCGGCCGATGTGGCTCTTGCCCGCTCCGGGTGGGCCGATCAACACGACGACCGGACTGGTCATTTCAGCTCCCGGTGAAGTAGCGGACTTCAGTGGTGGGTAGAGCCGCCGCGCCCGGCCAGGGCGGGTGAACGGTCCGCCAGCAGGGTGAGCAGAGTGTCGGTGATGACGCGCAGCCCGTCCCGGCTGAGCACCGACTCGGGGTGGAACTGCATCGAGCGGAAGCCCGGGCCGCGCAGCGCGTGGATCTGCCCGGTCGCCGGGTCGCGGCTCACCTCGACGGTGCCGACCGGGAGTTCGACCAGATCGTGGTCCGCCCGTCCGGCGAAGGTGTTGTAGAAGCCGACCCGTTCGGCCCGGCCGAACAGGTCGATCGTCCGGGTCACTCCCTGGTTCGGCCGCTGCCGGCGGACCAGGTCGAAGCCGAGCACCGTGCTGAGCACCTGATGACTCAGGCAGACCGAGAGGAACGGCCGCCCACTGGCCAGCAGTTGACGGGTCGCCCGGTGCAGGTGGGCGATCTTGGGGTGGGCCGTGTCCCGTGGGTCCCCCGGGCCGGGGCCGAGCACCACCAGGTCGTACCCGTCGAAGGAGTACTCCTGGTCGAACCGCCGTACCGTGACGGCGAGTCCGAGCGCCCGCAGCTGGTGGTCCCACATCGCGGTGAAGGTGTCCTCGGCGTCCAGCACCAGCACCCGACGCCCGATCAGCTCGGGCACCGGACGTCCGCGCAGCTCGGTGTCGGCCAGCCAGAACGGCGCCAGTCCGACGTTGCGCCGGCCCAAGGCGTCGAGCACCAAGGGGTGTTCGGCGAACTCCGGCGGCGCGGCCGCCTGCTTCGGGACCGGCCCCCTGGTGCCCAGGGCGGTCAGCAGGCCGGCCACCTTGGCCGCCGTCTCGGCCACCTCGGACTCCGGGTCCGAGTCCCGGACCAGGGTGGCGCCGACCCCGATGGTCAGCCGGCCGGTCGGGGAGATGTCGGCGGTGCGGATCAGGATGGCGGAGTCCATGGTCCGGCCACCCTCGGCGTCCCGGCCGATCAGCGCGACCAGGCCGCTGTAGTAGCCCCGGCCCCCCGGCTCGTACCGGCTGATCACCTTGGCCGCGCTCTCCAGCGGACTGCCGGTGACGGTCGGAGCGAACAGCGTCTCGCGCAGGATCTCGCGCGGGTCGCGGGAGGTCTCGCCCTCGACGAAGTACTGGGTGTGCGCGAGCCTGGCCATCTCCAGCAGGTGCGGTCCGGTCACCCGGCCGCCCGCGTCGGTGATCCGGGCCAGCATCTTGAGCTCTTCGTCCACCACCATGTAGAGCTCGTCGGCCTCCTTGGCGTCGGCCAGGAAGGAGAGCACCCCGGTCAGCGTCGGGCCGGACTCGGGGTACCGGTAGGTGCCGCTGATCGGGTTCATCACCGCGACCCCGCGGGAGAGGCTGAGGTGCCGCTCGGGGGTGGCGCCGACGAAGGTCCGCAGACCGGTGCGGATGATGAAGGTCCAGTACGCGCCGCGCTCGCGCTCCAGCAGCCGGCGGAAGAAGGTCAGCGCGGCGGCCGGGGTGTAGTCGGAGATGTCCGCCACGAAGGCGCGGCGGATCACGAAGTTGGCGCCCTCGCCGTTCCCGATCTCGTTGGCCAGGATGCGGCGCACCACGTCGGCGTACGCCGGGTCGTCGATGTCGTACCGCCCGTCGGTCAACTCGATGTCCAGCTCCGGCAGTTGGCGGAGCAGTTCGGCCAGCGGCACGGAGTCCTGCTCGCGCACGCCGAGCGCCAGCAGCGGCGCGCCGTCGTCGGCGGCCGCGAAGCCGCGCTCGGCGATCTGCCGGTACGGGACCACTGCGAGCACCTCGTGCTCGTCCCGGCCGGTCGGCGCCCGGTCGGCCGTCAGCGGGATGTCGGCCAGCCTGGACAGCTCGGCCACCGTGCCGCCGAGCACGTCCACCCGGTCCGGCGAGCCGGTCACCGGGCGGTACAGCAGCGCGAACTCGGGCTGCTGTCCGGCCAGGATCCGGCTCAGCAGCGCCTCACCGACCGGACGCTCCGTCATGTTCTGCTCCTACCAATTGAGTTGTCGAGGTCCGGCTCAGCCGAGGTCCAGCTCAGTCGATGCCGGGCTCAGCCGAGATCGGCGAGCACGGCCTTGGTGGTGACCGCCATCCCGCAGCGTTCGGCCACGTACGTCAGCGCCTGCCGGTGGTGCTCCAGGGTGAAGTCGGCGATCGCGTCACCGACCAGGAAGGTCCGGATGTCGTGGGAGTAGGCGTCCAGCGTGGTGGCCAGCACCCCGACGTGGGCGTACACCCCGCAGACGATCAGCTGGTCCCGGCCCTGCTCGCGCAGCGACTCCAGCAGCACGGTCCGGTGGAAGGCGCTGTAGCGCCACTTGGTCAGCATCAGGTCGCCCTCGGCCGGCCGGATCGGCTCGACCACCTGCCGGTCCTCGGGCGAGGGGGTCATTCCCGGCCCCCAGAAGTCGGCCAGCAGGCCGCGCTGTTCGCGCGTCATGCCGCCCGGCTGCGCGGTGTAGGCGACCGGGACCGCCAGCTCGGCGGCGCGCTGCCGGAGCAGCGTCACGTTCGCGACCAGCTCGGTGACCGGGGACTCACCGGCCGGGAAGGGCTTGAGGAAGTACCGCTGCATGTCGTGGATCAGCAGCACCGCCCGCCGCGGATCGACCGTCCACCGGGCGGTGTTCTCCGGCAGGTCGCCCTGCTGGGGCATCGGGTACGGGCTGATGGTCGGGATGGCCATGCGGAGTCCCTCTCGAGTCTCGGGTCACCGTTGCTGGTTGACGGGCAGTCACTCGGCGGGCTGGTGGGGCAGCCCGCCGCGGGGACGGCCGAGCGGTGGGGCGCCCGGACCGGAGGGTCAGTGGCCGAGCGCCGCGCCGCCGTCGACGGTGAGGTCGTGCATGGTGATGTGCGCGGCCTGGTCCGAGAGCAGGAACAGCACCGCGTCGGCGATGTGCGAGGGCTGGGCGATCCGGCCGAGCGGGATGCCGACCCGGTAGGCCGAGGCCACCCCGTCGATGGAGGCCTGAGCGGCGCTGTCGTCCTCCCAGAGCGCGGACAGCATCGGGGTGTCGGTCGAACCCGGCGCCACCACGTTGCAGCGGATGCCGAACTTCGAGACCTCCAGGCCGAGGCACTTGGTGAACATGGTGGCTGCCGCCTTGGAGGCCGCGTATGCCGACATGTCGACCCGGGCGGTGCCCGCCGCGTTGGACGCCACCGTGACGATCGCACCCCGCCGGCCGGCGGCCACCATCCGGTTGACCACCGCCCGGGAGATGAAGAAGACCCCGGTGGTGTTCACCGCGAAGGTGGCGGACCAGTCCTGGTCGGTCAGGTCCTTGGCCGCCCCGAGCCGGAGCACGCCGGCGCCGTTGACCAGGTAGTCGATACCGCCGAGCTGCTGCTCGACGGCCTCGACCACGGCCTCCACCTCGGCGCTGTCCGTCACGTCGGCCGGGAACGCCTCCGCCCGGCCGCCCGCGTTGCGCAGTTCCTTGGCGAGCTCCGTGAGCCGGTCACCGTCGCGGTCGACCAGGGCCACCGTGACGCCACGTTCGGAGAGCGCGCGCACCACGGCTCCGCCGATACCGCCGGCCGCCCCGGTGACCAGCGCGACCCTGTTTTCCATTCCATGGACACTCATAGCGACCCCAAAGACCGAGGATGACCGACCGCTGTCGGCCGATGGATGACTGATCCGAAGGGGCCCTTCAGCCCCGCCACGCAGCCGCGACCTCAAGGGCCTGCTCCGGGTTCAACCGGGGGTCGCAGAAGCTGGTGTACTTGTCGCCGATGTGCGCCAACTGCCGTTCGTCCGAGGCGCATTCGGTGACGTGGTCCGGCGTGGCCTCCAGGTGCAGACCGCCGGGCACCGCGCCGACGCTCAGCAGCGCCAGCTGGAACCGGCGCACCTCCTGCACCACCGTCCCGACCAGCCGGGTCTTCAGGCCGCCGGGCCCGTTCACCGTGTTGCCGTGCATCGGGTCGGTCAGCCAGACCACCGGGTGACCGGCGGCCTTGACCGCCGCGGCCAGCGCGGGCAGCCGGTCGGCGACCCGGTCCGCGCCCATCCGGGCGATCAGGGTGAGGCGGCCGGGCTCGCGGTTCGGGTCGAGCTTCGCGCAGAGCGTCAGCAGGTCCTCGACGCTCATGTCCGGGCCGACCTTGGACGCCACCGGGTTGGCCACCGAGGCGAGCAGCGCCACGTGGGCGCCGTCCAACTGGCGGGTCCGGTCGCCGATCCAGGGCAGGTGGGTGGAGGCCAGGTAGGACCGGCCCTGGTCGGTGCGGCGCAGCAACGGCACCTCGTAGTCGAGCAGCAGCGCCTCGTGGCTGGTCCACACCGGGGCGCCGACCGGCGGCAGACCGGCGGACTGGCGGGCCCGCAGCGCGGCGAACGCGGTCGCCGCCGCGTCGTAGCCGCTCAGCAGGCGGTTCGGGTTCGGGCGGCGGAGCACCGGGTCGGGCTCCGGGCTGTTCACCATGTGCCCCCGGTAGACCGGGAGTTCGATCCCGTCGACGGTCTCGGTCGGGCGAGAGCGCGGCTTGCCGAACTGCCCGGCCAGCCGGCCGATCCGGATCACCGGGCGCAGGGTGTTCATCGAGACCACCCCGGCCAGCGCGTCCAACAGGCCGACCTTGCGGGCCACATAGCCCGGCTCGCACTCGGCCGGGTCCTCGGCGCAGTCCCCGGCCTGGACCACCTGGAGCCGGCCGGCGGCCACCTCGGCCAGCAGGGCGCGCAGCTCGATGAGCTCCGCGAAGCGGACCAGCCCGGGCCGGTCCGCCAGCTCGTCGGCCACCTCGGCCAGCCGCCGGTGGTCCGGCCAGGACGGCTGCTGCTGGGCCGGGAGCGACTTCCAGTAGTCGAGTTCGCTCTCCGGCAGCGGCGGACCGGTCTCGGCCGATCGTGCCGCGATGACGTCGCTACTCACTCAGAACCTCCGTGGTCGTTAATTCCTCGGCTGCCGGGAAAGGGCGGCTGCGAATACCGCCGCTGCGTTCTGGTCCGGCGCGGAGGGCAACCTTTCATGAGTCTGAGCAGGGCAAACTACGAGGTCAACGGCGTGTTTCGAACTCCGTCAGGTGCCGGACACTGTGTCATTGAATACCATCCGGTTTGGTTGTTTTTCGAAATGGAGCCGCTCTTCGGAGAATTCCCGGACGCGATGATTCCGACACAGTCCGGCTGATTTCCTGTCAGGTTGCCGGGCCGGGTGGCACCGAGTGCCGCGTCCCGCCCCGGACATGGCGAAGCGCCGCCCGGACCGGCCGGACGGCGCTGCGTGGAACGTTCGTGGAACGAGCTGACCGAGGGTCAGGCGGCCCGCTCGCGAGCCTTCGCCAGGCTGCGACGGGCCTGGGCCGCGACCCGCTCGGGCGTGAAGCCGAGCTGTTCGTACAGCGTCCGGTACGGCGCGGACAGCCCGGACCGGTCCAGGCCGACCGCCACCCCGGCCTCGCCGGCCAGCGCGTGCCAGCCGAGCGCGGAGCCCGCCCCGACCGAGACCCGGGCCGCGACCCCCCTGGGCAGTACGGCGTCCCGGTAGGCGGCCGGCTGCCGCTCGAACCGCTCGGCACTGGGCATCGCCACCACCCGGGTGGCGATCGAGTCGGCCTCCAGGATCTCCCGGGCCCGCAACGCCACCGGCACCTCACCCCCGGCCGCCACCAGGATCACTTCGGGCACCCCGCCGCCCGCCTCGACCAGCACGTACCCGCCCCGGCTCTCTCCCCGAGTCTCCATCACGTGGGCGGTCCTCTCCGGGCGGCGACAACGGCGTACCAACCGACTCTCCGCGCCCGCCCCCTGACGGGCAATCAGCTCGGCCCGACTCCGTCAGCTGCCCCCGGGAAACGCCGACGGCCCCCGGCCAGCGATGCTGGTCGGGGGCCGTACTCCGGCGGAGAGTGTGGGATTTGAACCCACGGTGACGGGTTACGCCACGACAGTTTTCAAGAACATCGCGGATGCCGCCGCTCACCTGCGCGTTGCCAGCCAGAGTCTGCTGTCGTTCCACGCATGTTCCACAGCACGCCTCCAAGCGATTGGTCAGGTCAGCGCGTCCGCGGTGACCTGCATCGAGTCCACGACGATCACCGCTTCGGCCTCGACCGCTGGGAGGAAGCGCTCGAAGCCCATCGGCGGGTGTCACTCGGTTCGCCGATGCGACCGCTTGATGCCCCGTTGAGGGAAGGTCAGCAGCGCCGCTTGGACCGGATTCCTATTAGGCCATTGAGCGACCCTAGGGGGTGAATAGATAAGGCGAGGGCATCTTCGGAATCCCCTGCCTCAAGAAGCCTATGAGTGTCACATCTTGCTTTAGGTCGCCAATTACAACAAGAAAGGAGAGTGCCGCCATGGGAATCCCTCCAGCTCGCCCCGAAATGTCCCATGCGATCGAACACAGAGAAAAGAACAATGCACTAAATCCGACATGGCCAGCAGATTCGCGTATCATATAGCTAACAAATAGGGCCTCCGCTTTCACAATGACAGGACCCGCCACAAGGCTAAACGCTCCGATAAACAGTAATCCGAGACTGAATCCAGAAATCTGGAAACCATCCCCGGCATGAGCGGCATAGAGAGCACTCCAGGCCGTAATTGCAAGTGTCCCGCCCAATAGAGATGTCTCGAACTGTCGACGAGCAGCCTCGACATACTGCCGCTGCAGTCGAGCTGCCGTCCTCTTGGTTTTATCAGAGTCATTTATCTGAGCTCTAGTCTTCCGCAGGGCTTTATCAAGAGTCCCCATGTGAATCCAGTACCTGCGAATATATTCCTCCGCCCATGCGAGGCGACCTAATATGACTATCGACAGGAATGTACTCAGCAGGATCTTCAATCGACTCACCCGCCAGGCCAGCGGCACGGATTCGCCGGGCATGCCCCGTCAGTCGTGCTCTCAATTCCGCACGGGCAGTGACCGGCAGACAACTGCACAAGCTCCCGAAGTGCGTCAAATTCATACAGGGCCTTGGACGGCTCGCCCGAAGCTAAGTAGGTAGCCCCCAAGTCAGCCCGCAGTGCAACTGATTCCAGCACCAAAGGCAAATACCAGCCGACATTCTTCAAAGCATGCGACGACCAGTCAGATGCGGCCTCCAAAAGTTCGGCAGCATCGAGATGCTTTCCCGATTCTGCTATCCATAAGGCTTCCCGACGGCAAGAACCGACAATCTCTATGGCTCGATCCCGGGAGACTTCATTGGCGGGGGGAAAATCCATCATCTCTTCATCGCCCCTTGGGGTGGATAATGGCCCTGTTGAAAACTGCCGCGAGAATAGTATGCGCCCTTAATGACTGGGTTGCATCTTGACGCCTCCGCAGGTCAAGGCAGCAACGAAACCTTCCGGCGCTGAGCGCTCACCGCTCGACCCCGACGGTTCTGGCTGGTGGATAAAGCCGCAGACTCGCCCGCCGCCACGGCTCGGTTGAGCCATCCTCGGACCGGTCCTCACCTGGAATGGCAAACTGCCGCCGAAGCGAGCGAGGGCAGGAGCGGTAGCGAACGCGCGGGTGCGCCATAGACCCATAGAGAAGATTTCTACGCAACTCATGCACGACAGCCTTCAAGAACATCGCGGATACCGCCGCTCACCTGCGTCTTCTCGCCAATGGCGCGCTGGCGTTCCACGAATGCTCTATGGCCACTCTCCAGATGGCCCTGCGACTCAGAGCAGGGCGTCCGCGATGGTCTGCATCGAGTCCACAACGAGCACCGCACCGGCCTCGGCCAACCGAGCCTCCTTGCCCGGCTTGTTGGCGTAGCCGATGGTGGAGATCCCTGCGGCGAATCCGGCCTCCACATCCCTGGCCGCGTCGCCGATGAAGATGCACTCTCCCGGCTTGCTGTCGCGTGCGTCCATCGCATCAATCAGCAGCCGCGGACTCGGCTTCATAGACGCCGGATCGCCGACAACCCGCCCGAAGACGCCCACGACGTACCGGTCGAGCTCCCGCTCGACGAGATACGCGGTGATTGCCGCCCCTGCGTTGTTGCTGACCACGGACACGGACCGGCCCGACCGGGCGCAAGCGCGCAGAAGCGATTCGCCGCCCTCGTTCGGCCGGCCAACTCGGACCGCGTCCGTCTCCAGCCCGGTGAGAGCTTGGTCCGTCACCACAGCCAGATCTGGACGGGCGTCCGCGACTAGACGAAGCAGGGCGAGCGGATCGGTCTCGGTCTCGCCACCAGGCGGAGCCTGCTCACCCTGAGCGAGCAGGCCCCAGCGAAGACGCTCGGCAACTTCCGGTGCGGGGAAGCCAGCGAACACGGAACACAGTGGGCCGTCGAAGTCGAGCAGCACGTGCCGTACGGGCCGAAGCAGATCCGCGATCGACGGGGCCGCCGGCATCACGACTGCCTCTCGTACGCGATGGTGGACCACACGCTGTCGAACCACATCTGCGCCTGCTGAACGTACTGCGATCCGAGCGATGCATCATCCGGACCAGCGGCGTGGTGGAACAGGGTCGTGTCCTTGCCCGTGACGTCGTAGAAGGTGTGGTCACCGCCGCCGATCGCCACCGTCCGCTCGCGGAGCGGGTAGAACCCGAAGAACGCCTCGGCACGGTTGAGGATGTAGAGCTTGAACAGGCTGGACGCCCGGTGCACCTTGACCTGCACAGTGGCCGACTGGATCAGGCCCAACTCCGCCAGCATCTCGACTGAGTGCGCGATGCCGCCCGCGTTGGTGAGCGCGATGTTCCGAGCACGTTCCCGCAGCGCCACCTCGTCCTTAAGGCCGTCCACCAGCACTGGCACCGCCATCGGCTCCGACGTGTCCGGCAGAAGCAGCCGCACAGCGATGGACTCCGGGGCGAGCCGCCCGGAGCGGACCTTATCGAGCGGTTCTTGCAGGGCGTTGTGCAGCGTCTCACTTGAAAAGCCCGCGAAGTCGAGCGTCACCTGCTGCTGCTCGAAGGCTGCCTCGATGTGCGGCCGGAGACCGACCGGCCGTGACGTGCGCTCCCGAATGAAGCTGCCGCTTCCCTGCCGGGTCACGATCAGCCCTTCGCTTCGGAGGATCTCCAACGCTCGGTCAACCGTCCCTCGCGCCACGCCGAAGTGCTTGGCGAGCTGCGGGCCCGACGCGAGTTTGTCGCCCGGCTCAAAGCCCGGCTTCTTGGTGAGGATCGAGGCCCGCAAAGAGCTGCTGACCTGCTGATACGGCGGGCGGGAGTCATCCGGGTCAAGGCTCATGAACCCATGTTAGAGCAGGTGCCCAACATGGGCGAGGAACCCATCCCTCTTGACCTGCTTAAGCAGGTTGCCTATGTTGAGCACATCGCACCGAGCGAGACAGGGGCGAGACAAGAGGGGCCTTCTTCGGGCTGCTCTGAACTGCACAAACGCACGACCAGGAGCCCCGGACAGATGGGGTTGAGGTACCCGGCGCCTTGTCAGCCGGAGGGCAGTGACCGAGAGGTCCGCGTCTGCCTAAAACGGGGCTTGCCCCCGCAAAGACGCACTGTACGAGCACTTTTGGTCCCCGATCCGCCCTCGCTTCGGCGGGTGCGGGTCGGGCCCATGACTGCTCGTCACCGACGAGTAGTTGGCCCAGACAGACGAGACCGCCGCGCCTTCCTTGGCCGGTAGCGCGGCGGTCTCTGGGGCCCACACCCCCTTTGAGAGGTAGACCCGTGAAGCTGATTGTTGCAGGGCACTGGGCCGTTTCGGCCCGGGAGTTCGCCGAGCTGGCGTTCGGCGTGGACGCCGACGTGGACCCGTTCGGCTCGTTGTTCGGCGGTGTGCCGGGTGAGTCGGCCGCCGAGTGGGCGGCACGTACCGCCGTGGCCCGCGAGGTGCTGGCCGAGCTGATGGCGGACGACCCGGAGTCGGCCGCGGTGGCGGCCGAGCTGATGCGCTCGGCTCCGGTGCCGCTGGTTCGTCGGGTGGCGGGGCGCCGGCCGGTCTGGTCGGGAGTGGCGGCATGAGCGACCACACCGTGAACGGCGGGTACGGCCACGAACCGGCCCCCGCTCCGCAGCCCACCGGCGCGCCGAGTGAGGGAAAGGGCCAGTGACCCGCAAGGCGAAAGCGGCGATGGTCACCGGCCTGCTGGCCGTGGTGGTCATGGCATTCCGGGTCTCCTGGAGCGCGCTCAAGGACGTGGTCGAGGCGATCGGGGCCGACCCGACCGCCGCCAACGTCTACCCGCTGGTGGTCGACGGCCTGATGGCCCTGGCCCTGGTCGCCGTCCTGGTCCTGACCGGGACCGATCGCAGGTTCGCCCTGCGGGTTCTGGTCGGCTACACGACCGCCAGTCTGGTCCTCAACTATGTGCACGGCTTGGTGCCCGATCTGCACGGCGCCGGTCGGATGCGGTTGGCCGACTGGGCGCCCGCACACTGGGCCCTGGTCCTGCTGGCCAGCAGCCTTCCGGTCGGGTCGATCTACTTCGGTTCGGACCTGGTCGCCAAGGTCCTGCATCATCGCCCTGAACTAGCAGAAACAGACCAGACCACTGCAAATCGGTCGGGGTCTGACCTGCGCGAACCCGCACCGGTCGAGGTCGAGCAGTCGGTGTACGAGTCGCCCGCCCCGTCGGCCCCGACCGAGGCGCCGATCGCTCCCCCTACCTCCGTTCCGGTCGTGCCGGTGAAGGTGGCCAAGTCGGCTGCGGCCCCGACCGGGCGGGCCCGCAAGTCGGCCGCCAAGGTGCCACCGTCCGCCCGGACCGGTCGGCCGACCCGCACCCCCGACCAGTTGCTCACCGAGGCCCGCACCGCGACGGCCGACTGGTCGGACGACAAGCTCACCGCCGACGCCATCCGGGCGGCCGTCCGCACGTCGACCGCCCGGGCCCGCGTCCTGCGGGACACCCTCAGGACTGAACGAGCTGCCAGTGCAGCGGAGTTGGTGCCGACCATCCTGCACGCCGTGCCGGACGCCGAGACGTCGGCGGTTGAGGAACTGGCGTCGTGACCACCCTGATCCCGCCCGCCTCCTGACCAGCCTCCCGAGGAACAGCGCCACCCCTCCCCGCTCCACTTCGCATGGACTCAGACAGGAAGTGCCCCATGTTCGGCAAGAAGATCGCCAAGGCCATCGACAGCACCGCCGCCAAGGCGTACGAGACCGGCACCAAGGTCGGCGGGAAGACCGGCGGCAAGATCGCCGACGCCCTGTCCAACGCGGCGCTCGGCGGCCTGCGCTCCCTCATCGACCAGCCGTGCACCTGCACCCGCTCCAACTGCAAGCACTGACCCCCACCACAGCACACCGACCCGAAAGGGGGCCCGCCATGGGCCTGTTCACCCGCTCCAGCAACTCCAGCTCCAGCAACGCCGGATCCGACGGCGCGGCGTTCGCCGCTGGCCTGTCCGGCGGCATCACCGGCAACAGCCCCCGGGCCGTGCGCCGGGCCGCCAATCAGCAGAGTGCCAACGAGGCTGCCCAGGACGCCCAGTTCCGCCAGGACTGCCGGGACGAGGACGACGGCCTGCTCTGACAACGCCCCGGGACGGCCGCTCAGCTTGCCGGCACGACGGCCGTCCCGGGCCCCTTGCACCCACCAGATTCTGTGAGGAAGGAACACCAGTGAACCAGCCCCACAGCACCACCGACACCGCCCCGGGCGGTGTCGTCGTCGACCTGGACAAGGCCCGCGCCGCCCGCACCACGACCCCTGACCCCGAACCGCCAGTCGCCGCCTCAACTCCCCTGCCGTTGCAGGGCGTTGTCCTGCCCAACCCGCGCCACGGGGACCGGCCGCCGGTGTGGACGCGGGGCCGCAACGCGGTGCGCGTTCTGCTGGCCGACGAGCGCACCCGCAACGGTGCCCGCTTCGCGGTGCGGCACGGAGCGTTCGTGTTCGCCGGGGGCGCGATCGCCGCCCGGCGTGCGTGGGACGGGCGGACCCTGTCGCGGTACGAGCGGATGATGCGCACCGCCGAGGCGCAGGGCATGCACGAGCAGGCGCTTGAGTGGGAGGTTCGGGCGGCGGCGTTCCGCAGTGCCCGCCACCAGCGCCGGATGGATCTGCTGAAGGCCCCTCAGCACGTCGCCAAGGGCGCCGCGATCGGCGCGGGCACGGCCCTGGGTGGGCTGTTGCTGCTGGGGGTGGTGCTGGCGATCGCGGAGAAGGACCTCGCGCTGGTCGTGGCGCCGACGATGACGGTGATAGAGCTGATCCGCTGGATCGTGGTGTTCGTCAGCATCGTGTGGGGCCCGCTGGTCACCGTGGCGCCGTGGCTGGCGTTGCTGGCCTTGTGGTCGGTGGGGCGCAAGCGCCAGGCCGCCCCCGCCTGGACCCTGCCGGCCGCAGCCGTCAGCACGGTTGGCGCGCCCATCACCCCCTCGATCGTGGTAACTGCTCTGCGGGACCTTGGTATTGCTCCGATGCGGGCGGCCATCAAGGACATGGGTGACGCGGGGGCGGGGATGCTCGGGCCGATCCGCATCGCCGGATGCGGCGTCGAGGTCGACGTGACCTTGCCGTCGGGGGTGTCGACGGAGGAGGTGCAGAAGCGCCGCCGCAAGCTGGCGGAGAACCTGTCCCGGCACGAGCACGAGGTGTTCATCAGCATTCCGCAGGCCGCGCGGACGGTGCGGTTGTGGATCGCCGACTCGGGTGCGCTGGACGAGCCGATCGGCCCGTCCCCGCTGGTCACCGACGCGGACATGAGTGCCGACCTGTACACCGGCCGCGCCCCCTGGGGCCAGGACTTGCGCGGGGACGCCGCCCTGTTGAGCCTGCTTCAGCGGCACCTGCTGATCACGGGCCTGTCGAACCAGGGCAAGACCGCCTCGCTGCGGGCCCTGGCGCTGTGGCTGGCGCTGGACACGTCGGTGGAGTTCCGGCTCGCCGACCTCAAGGGCGTGGGTGACTGGCGCGTCTTCGACGGCCTGGCGACCGTCCTGATCCAGGGCCCCACCGATGAGCACGTGATCGAGGCAACTCACATGCTGGAGGCGGCCGTTCGGGAGATGGAACAGCGGCTCGTGCTGCTGGAGCAGTCCGGCGCCACCGACGGTGTGACGCGGGAGATGGCGCGCAACGACCCGAGGTTCCACCCGATCGTGCTGCTGGTGGACGAGGCGCAGGTGGCGTTCATGTGCCCGGTCGTCGGCGACGACAAGCGCCCGTACGGCGGGACCAAGGCCACCAGCCGGTACTTCATGGCAGCCCGCAAGATTCACAACCAGGGCCGTGCCGTGAACGTCGTGCTGTGGCAGGGCACCCAGGACCCGACCGACCAGAACCTGCCCAAGCTGGTCCGCGAGGGCGCGCACATCCGGGCGTCCCTCGTGCTCGGCAGCGAGGAGCAGGCCCGCATGGCGCTGGGCGACAAGGCCGTCAACGGCGGCGCCGCCCCGCACAAGCTCCGCATGGGCCTCGACAAGGGCACCGTCGTCGTCGCCGGTGACGGGGTGAAGCTCGCCCCGGGGCAGTCGTCCATCACCATCCGCACGCACTTCATCTCCGGCGAGGACGCCATCGTGATCGGCGACCGCGCCAAGGCCCTGCGCGCTGGCGTCACCACGCTGCACTCGGCCGAGCCGGTGGAGCAGGCGGACCTGCTCGCCGACGTCGCCACCGCTCTGGGCGACGCTCCCCGGGTGCGGACGCAGGAGGTGTTGCAGCGGCTCGCCGCGCTCAACCCGGGCGAGTACCGGGAGTGGACGTTCGGCGACCTCAAGCAGGTGCTGGAGGCGGCCGGAGCGGCGCCGTACAAGTCCGACGGACAGATGGTCGTCGGCCGGGACCGGGTCCTCGCGGCGCTCTCCGAGCGGGACCAGGACACCGACGATAGTCACGAAGCGTAAAGGGAGGTGCCAGGGAGGCAGGGAGTTCTCCCTCCCCACCTCCCTGACGCCCCGCACATGGCCTGATCAGCGGCGATATGCGCAGATCAGAGCCTCAGGGAGGCAGGGAAGCACTCCCGCAGGGCCCTCGTGGAGGCTCCTGGACGCCTGTTCGCCCGGCGCCCTGCCTCCCTCCCTCTCACTCGCAGCAACCGCTCTGCCGCCCGGAGGGACTCCCCGCCATGCCCGCAGCACCGGCCATCCGGCCGCTCGCCGCCGTCCACCTGCGCGAGGCCCTGACCGCCGCCGCAGATGGCCACGCCCCCGCCGCTCTGGCCGCGCTCATGCACATCGACCCCGAGTCCTGGCAGGCCCTCGAACACCGCCTGAACGCGCTCGGCACCACCGTCCTGGACTCTCTCGCGCTCGCCGCCCGAACCGGAGGAACCCCGTGAGCACCACCGCCGACCTGGTGACCGCCGCCGTGCTGTTCGGCCCCGGAACCGCCCTGGCCGCCGCCGTCCTGCCCTCGATCCGACGCAGCCGCATCGACTCCGCCGCCGTCCACCTGGTCCTCGCCGAGAGCGCCGCCGCCCGCGCCGCCGCCGCACTGGAGCAGGACGGCCCCACCCCGCCCACCGATCGCGAACCCGCCCCCGAGACCGCGCCGGCACCGACCGCGCGGCTCGCCACCGTGCTGCCCTTCCCCGCCGCTCGCCGTGCTGCCTGACCGGAGGAGTTCGACCGTGCCCGATAACAAGAAGGACCCCCGCTCGATCCTCGACCCCGAGCTGATGGGCGCCGACACCATCGGCGGCAGCGTCCGCGTGTTCCTGCTCTGCGCCCGCGCCGCGCGGGCCGAAAGCCGCGGTAAGCCCACCGCGAAGTTCGAGGCCCGGATCGACCGCATCCAGGAAGACGCCCGCAAGCGCTGGAACGCACCGAACGACGGCTGACCGTGGGCCGGTCGCTCGACTGGCGCGACGCCCGGCACTTCGACCGGACCGGCGACAAGCCCTGTCGCTGGTGCGGCAGACCCACCCCTCTTCGCGACGACCAGCGCCAGCCATCGCACAAGGTCTGCGCCGAGAACTCGACGAACGACGGCGGCGGCCCCCTTCCGCCAAGAACCGGGGCCGCCGCCAATCCAGCACGCTCGAAGAGAACTGGAGACACCCAGCATGACCGATCCGACCCTCATCCGGGGAGAGCACCTGTCCGCTGCTCTCGCCCTGGCGGCTTCCGGTGTGCCCGTGCTGCCGCTGCGAGCCGGGAAGGTGCCGTTCGGCAACTGCCGCCCCTGCACCGGCAACACGTGCGGCGGCCGGCCGAACATGAAGACCCCCGGCCCCTGCACCTGCCTTGCGCCCTGCCACGGCTGGGCCGCCGCCACCACCGACTCCAACATCCTCAACTCCCGGGAATGGGAGCGGGCGTGGCTCGGCGCGGCCGGGGTGGCCTACCACCCCGGCCGCGCCGGGCTGACCGTGGTGGACCTCGACAACGAGGACGCCATCGCCTGGGCTCGGGCCGCCCTGCCCGGCACCCGGATCGTGCGGACCACTCGGGGTGAGCACTGGCTCTACCGGGGCGCGATGCAGTCAGCCAACGCGGTGCGGCCCGGCATCGACGTCAAGTCGCTGATGTCCTACGCCCGTTGGGTCGGCCCCGGAGCAGGCGCCATCGCCGCGCTGCCCGACACCGTCCGGGCCCTGATCGTGCGCGAGCCCACCCCGGCCCGGCATGTGGCCGTTTCCGTGCCGGCCGGGGGCGGGCGGTGCCCGCACCGCACACCGGCTTACCTGGAGCGCGGCATCACCATGGCGGAGCAGCGCATCACCGAGGCGGCCAGTGCGGTGCACGCGACCGTGTTCGGGGCGTTCCTGGCCGTGCTGGCCACGCACGGCCGGTGCGGGTGCCTCACCGACGCGCACACGGCGCGGCTGTTCGCCGCCGCGCAGGCCAAGGGCGAATCGCCCCGGCACTGCGCCGACGCGTGGACCAACGCCCTCAGCCGGTTGGGGATGTAGCCGTGGCGGAGGAGGAGAAGACCCCGGCACGCGAGATCATCACCGACTACGCGCAGGCCCACTTCCGGTACTTCCGCACCGCCGACGGCACCGTCTACGCGCAGAAGGTGGGCCATCCGGTGGCGCGTCCGATCCGCTCCCAGGGCACCACCGGCAGCCACCGCCAGGAACTGATGGTCGGTCTGTTCCGCGACGGGCTCGGGGTGTTCAACGGGACCGCGCTCAAGGAGGCGCTGGACCTGATCGAGGCGCTCGCCCTGACGGAGGAGGTGCAGCCCGTCCACATCCGCGTCGCCCCCGGCTTCGACGGGGCAACGTGGCTGGACCTGGGCCGCTCCGACGGGCTCTCGGTGCGCATCCACCCCACCGGATGGGACACCGTCGTACCCGACCCGCGTGAGGTGTGCTGGCGCCGCACCCAGCTCACCGGAGAGCTGCCGGTGCCGGTCAAGGACACCGACGGCAAGGGCATCGACCTGCTGATGCGGCTGTGCAACTTCGCCAACGCCCAGACCGAATGCCTGGCCATCGCCTGGCTGATCGGCTGCCTCGGGCCGTCCGTGCCCGTTCCGGCACCGTTCCTGACCGGGCCGCAGGGCGCTGGCAAGTCCTCCGGCGGCCGAATGCTGGTGAGGATCATCGAAGGCATGAGCGGTGACCTGCGCCGGGCCCCGAAGGACGAGGAGAACCTCATCGCCGCCGTCGCGGCCGGATGGGTCACCGCCCTCGACAACCTCTCCCACATGACGCCCGACCTCTCCGACGCGATGTGCTGCATCGTCACCGGCGCCGAGAGCGTCAAGCGCGCCCTGTTCACCGACGGCGACGTGGTCCGGGCCAGCTACCGCCGGCCGCTGCTGCTGACCGGCATCGACGTCGGCGTCATCCGACCCGACCTCGCCGAGCGGCTGCTGCCGCTGCGGCTGGAGCGGCCCAGGGTCCGGGTCACCGAAGCGGCACTGTGGGCGGACTACGAAGAGGCCCTGCCCGTCGTGCTCGGGTCGCTGCTCGACCTGACCGTCAAGGTCCGGGCCGCGCAGGCGGAGACGCCGACCGATCTGCGGATGGCGGACTTCGCGCACCTGTGCGCGCAACTCGACGCCGCGACCGGCCTGGGGGTGCTGGCGGCGTACCGGGCCAGCCTGGACGACCTGAACGACGACGTGATCGAGGGCGACCTCCTCGCGCAGACCGTCCTGCGGCACGCCGAGACCATCGCCCCGGGCGCGGCGCAGCGCCAGACCTCGACCGAGTGGCTGACCTGCCTCAGCCGCCTCTACAGCGAACCCGACCTGCGGCCCCTGCCCAAGGGCTGGCCGACCACCGGCAAGGTCCTCTCCGACCGCCTCAAGCGCCTTCAACCCACCCTCGCGGCCCGAGGCGTGCTCGTGGACTCGGGCCGCACCTGCGAAGGCCGGTATCTGGAGATGGGCCGTCCGGCCGTCACGCCGCCGCACGAGCAGCCCCGGCTGCTCTGACCTCACCACCTGAACAGCAAGAGGAGCACTGGCACGCCTCGCGAGGTGGTGCTCCTCTTGCTGTTCGGCGAAGCCGCCCAAGGGTCGTGCCGCGAAGCGGCTCCTCCTTTCGCTCTGAGGGAGTGCCGAACTACAACAACCACCCCTCTTTTTTCCTAAGTAGGAAGACGCTGCGACATGTGCGTCATTCGGACCGAAAACCGGCCCCTGACCTGCGCAGACAGCCATGACGCAGACGACGGCCGCTGCGTCATCCTGCGTCATCTGCGACATGCGATGACGCAGCCCATGACACACCCATGACGCACCCTCCTGACGCTGCGTCACACAGAACCCCAGGTCACAGGCCCAAATGACGCTGATGACGCAATGACGCAGAAATCCCAGCCTCGGACAGGCGCGCCCGCCTGGCCGTCGCGCCCATTCCGCCACACCCGAACCGCTCATCGGAGGATCTGCATGGCAAAGCGTGAACTGCTCAAGCTCTCCGCCGTCCTGGAAGAGATCAACATGAGCCGCGCCGCCTTTTACCGGATGCGTGCCCGAGGCCAGGGGCCGCGCCTGATCAAGCTCCCCAACGCTCAGCTCCGCGTGGACCGCGCCGACCTCGACAGCTGGCTGGCTGCTTGCCAGATCGCTGCCTGACGACCCACCGCCAACGGGGCCCGGCAAGTTCGCCGGGCCCCTCATCCGTACGGAGCTGAAT
The DNA here is from genome assembly GCF_014203705.1 of Kitasatospora gansuensis. Classification (NCBI taxonomy): domain Bacteria; kingdom Bacillati; phylum Actinomycetota; class Actinomycetes; order Kitasatosporales; family Streptomycetaceae; genus Kitasatospora; species Kitasatospora gansuensis. The sequence goes on along the minus strand of NZ_JACHJR010000001.1, from coordinate 4,115,807 downwards.
TGCTGACCTTCGAGGTGTACATCTATGCCATTCGTGATCTCAAGCGCGGACGTAAGCCGCACCAACTCCGGTGGCGCGTAGGCCTGAACCCGCACTCCCGAACGTTCGCCACGAAGACCCTGGCGGACGGTCGGCGGGCCCAGCTGATGACCGCGATCCAGAAGGGCGAGCAGTTCGACACGGACAGCGGTCTGCCGGTATCCGAACTCCGGAAGCGCGACCAGGTCACGTGGTTCGAGCACGCGAAGGAGTACGCGGAGAAGAAGTGGGCCCGAGCGTCCGCCAAGAGCCGATCGGCACGTGCGGACGCTCTTGCCACCATCACTCCCGCGCTGGTCACCGACCGCCGTGGTGCGCCTGATCACCGCGTTCTCCGTCAGGCTCTGTCGTGCTGGGCGTTCAACTTCTCGCCGCAGCAGCCGGAACCGCCCGCAGAGGTCACCGCTGCGCTCGCGTGGCTGGCCAAGAAGTCCATCGGGATTGGGGAGTTGGAGGATTCCGAGGTGGTACGCACCGCCCTTGAAGCCCTGTCCCGTCTCCTGAACGGCGAGGTCGCGGCGGACAACACGATCACCCGCAAGCGCATGGTGTTCAACAACGCCTTGCGGTACGCGGTTGAGCGCCGCAGGCTGCCGGCCAACCCGCTCCAGTTCGTGGACTGGGATGCGCCGGAGACAGACGATGAGATCGACTGGCGGTGGGTCCCGGGGCCGGAGCAGGGGCACGCCCTGATCGAGGCTGCTGGCACTGTCTCGCGGCGCGGAAGCCACCTGCGGGCGTTCTACGGCTGCATGCTCTATGCGGCTACTCGGCCGGCCGAGGCGATGGACATTCGGATCACGGACTGCACCCTGCCGGAGACCGGGTGGGGGCGCATCGTGCTGGCCGGTAGCTCCCCACGGGTCGGCTCACGGTGGACAGATGACGGACAGTCACACGAGGAGCGCGGCCTCAAGCGTCGGGCCCGCAGCGCCACGCGCGACGTGCCCATTCCGCCGGTTCTGGTGCAGATCCTCCGCGAGCACATCGAGCGGTTCGGCGTCGCGTCCGATGGCCGACTGTTCCGGGCGACCGAGGGCGGGCGACTTCTCACGAAGGAGTACGCCGCGCTCTGGAAGGTAGCCCGGCCGTTCGTCCTGACACCCCATGAGGTGGAGACGCCGCTCGCGGACGTGCCCTACGAGCTGCGGCACACGGCCGTGTCCGGCTGGCTGGTGGCCGGCGTCGATCCGGTGGAGGTGGCGCGGCGCGCTGGGCACAGCGTGGCGGTGCTCTACCGCTTCTACGCCAAGATCCTGAACAACCGTCAGGATCACTCCAACGCCCTGATCGAGCGGTTCCTGAACGGTCAGGACATGCAGGAGTAGGCCGTCAGCACCCCGGGACGGCGTTCCACAGATGTTCCACACGGGCTGGATCCGCGCGGGATATCGGCGACGCGCGGTGAGACAACATGCCAAAGGGCGGGTATCGGCTGCTCGCCGATACCCGCCCTGAGCTGGAGTTTCCTCCACCAGCGGAGAGTGTGGGATTTGAACCCACGGTGACGGGTTACGCCACGACAGTTTTCAAGACTGGTCCCTTAGGCCGCTCGGGCAACTCTCCAGGCGGAGGTCAGCCTAACGGGTCCGGTGGGGTTCCGTGCACACCCTTTTGCCAGGGCGGTCACCGGTGCTGTCAGTTGTCGCCCTTGCGTTCGCCGAGGGTGACGGTGGTCTTGGCGGCCTTGCCGTCGCGGGTGTACTCGACCTCGACCTTGTCGCCGGGCTTGTAGGTCCAGATCTCGCTGACCAGGGTGGGGCCGCTGTCGATGACGTGGCCGCCGAGCTTGGTGATCACGTCACCGGCCTTGAGGCCGGCCTGGTCGGCGGGGCCGCCCGGGGTGACGGCGGGGGTCTCGCCGACGGCGGAGCCGCGGATCTGCGCGCCGTCGCCCTTGAACTCGTCGTTGCGCAGCACGCCGAGGATCGCGTAGACCGGCGTGCCGCCCTTGATCAGATCGCCCGCGACCCGCTTGGCCTGGTTGATCGGGATCGCGAAGCCGAGGCCGATCGAGCCGGCCCGGCTGTTGCCGCTGCTGGTGTTGGACTGGATCGCCGAGTTGATGCCGATCACGGCGCCCGCGGCGTCCAGCAGCGGCCCGCCGGAGTTGCCCGGGTTGATCGACGCGTCGGTCTGCAGCGCGTTCATGTAGGAGGCCTGGGCGCCGGTCTCGTCGCCGGAGGCCACCGGGCGGTCCTTGGCGCTGATGATGCCGGTGGTGACGGTGCCTTCCAGGCCGTACGGGGCGCCGATCGCGATGGTGGCGTCGCCGACCGCGACCTTGTCGGAGTCACCGAGCGGGAGCGGGACGAGCTTGTCCTTGGGCGGGCTGTCCAGCTTGATCACGGCCACGTCGTAGCCCTGCGCCCGGCCGACCACCGAGGCCGGGTAGGACGAACCGTCGGAGAACTTGACGGTCAGCTTGCCGCCGCTGGCCGCCGGGGCGACCACGTGGTTGTTGGTGAGGATGTGGCCCTCGGTGTCGAAGACGAACCCGGTGCCGGTGCCGGACTCCTGCGAGCCCTGCGCCTTGATGGTGACCACGCTCGGCAGCGCCTTGCCGGCGATGCCCGCGACCGACTCCGGCGGACGGTTGACCGCCTGCTTGTTCTCGCTGGCCTGGACGGTGGTGCTGGTGCCGCGGCCTGACGAGGAGTTGGATCCGCCGTCCCGGTCGGTCACCGAGACGCCGATCGCGCCGCCGGCCAGACCGGCCACCAAGGCGACGGCCGCGACCAGCGCGATCAGTCCGCCGCGCTTGCGACCGGGCGCCGGGTTCGCACCCGGGTACTGGGGGAAGCCGGGGCCGCCCGGGCCGTCGATGCCCCCGGGCGGGGTGGCCCAGCTGCCGAGCGGCGTACCCGCGCCGAACGGGTGGTGCGGCGGCTCGGCGGCCGGCGGGGCCACCTGCACCGGCGGCAGCTCGGCCGCGGCGACCGGCGGCAGCTCGGCGGCCGGAGCGGGCGGGGCGGCCGGAGCCGCGTACGGGTTGCCGGCCGGGGCCGGGGCCGGCGGCGGCGCGTCCAGGTAGGACGGGGCGGGCGGGGCGGCCGGAGCCGGGGCGGGCGGCAGCACCGGCGGGGGCGCGTCCAGATAGGACGGGGCGGCCGGCGGAGTCACCTTGCCGAACGCCAGCGTCGGCTCGGCGACCTGGCCCGCGGAGGTGCGCTGCTCCTCGGGCCCGGTGGACCCTCCACCAGCCTCCGGCTGGGTGGAACCACTCGCGTGCTCGGTGCTCACGGACGACCTCCATAGCTGACAGGACCTTGGTCCACAGTTTTTCGCATTGCTGATTCGGTTGTCGTATGGGGCCCGGTGAAGAACTCTTAAGAATCCTTACCTGTTCCCGACACGGCCCCCGGGGGGTCCGCTTCGTCCCGCGATCCGGACGGCCACCCGCTCGCCTTGGTGTTCGGCGGCCCGGCGGCTAGCCTGGCGCTCCAAACTGACACGCGGGAGCTTGGACCGTCCAGGCTGAGAGTGCGCGGAACGACCGTACGCCATGCAGCTGCTGGCCTACGGCGAGGGAGCGCAGACCGCTCGAACCTGTCCGGGTAATGCCGGCGTAGGGAGCTTCGGCCATGACGGCTGTTTCGCCTGCCCCTGTCCAGGAACCGACCGCGACCGCGCGCGCCGAGGCGCCGCTCGTGCTGGACACCGCACCTCCTCGCACCCTCGACTTCCGGGCGCTGTTCTCGCTCTGGGCCAACCTCGGGGTCAGCCTGATCGGCTTCACCAGCGCGGCCACCGTGATCGGCGCCAAGGGCGCGGAGCTCTCGCTGGCCGCCGCGATCACCGCCACCGTGGTGGGCACCGTGATCGGCACCGCGATGCTCGGGGTGACCGCCCTGATCGGTGCCCGGACGGGCGCACCGGCCATGGCCGTGCTGCGCGGCCTGTTCGGCACCAAGCTCTCCTACGTCCCCACCGTGCTGAACATCGTGCAGTGCATCGGTTGGGGTGTGTACGAGCTGCTGGTGATCACGATGGGCGCCCAGGCGGTCACCGGCACCCAGGGCTGGCACTGGCTGTTCGTGCTGCTGGGCGGTGCGCTGACCACCACGCTGACCATCTGGCCGCTCGGCTCGATCGGGGTGCTGCGCAAGTACGTCACGATCGCCGTCGGCATCGCGATGGTCTACCTCACCGTCCAGCTGGTCCGGCAGGGCGTGCCGAACCCGGGTGCGGGCAACTGGAGCGGCTTCCTCTCCGCCACCGACGTGATGATCGCGATGTCGATCTCCTTCGTACCGCTGGCCGCCGACTACACCCGGCACGCCCGCGCCGCCGGGACCGCGTTCTGGGCCACCCTCTCCGGCTACACGCTGGCCCAGGTCTGGTGCTACCTGCTGGGTGCGGTGGCGCTGCTGCAGTCCGACGGCGACCCGAACCTGATCTTCTCCTCCTTCACCGGGGTGGCCGCGGGCTGGGCCTTCCTGCTGGTACTGGTGGTCCGGGAGACCGACCAGTCCTTCGCCAACGTGTACTCGACCGCGATGTCGATCCAGAACCTGCTGCCGAAGGTCGACCGCCGGCTGCTGACCGGCGGGATCGGTGCGCTGGTGACCGGGCTGGCGCTGTGCATCGACGAGTTCGCCGCGTCGTACTCCGCCTTCCTGTTCCTGATCGGCTCGGTCTTCGTGCCGATGTTCGCGGTGCTGGCGGCCGACTACTTCCTCGGCTCGGGCCGGCGCGGCTGGAACCTGGCCGAGGACGCCCCGGCCCGCTGGCTGATGCTGCTGCCGTGGGCGCTCGGCTTCGCCACCTACCAGTTCATCGCCCCGACCGCGATCGACGGCTGGCGCGGCTTCTGGCTGGACCTGCAGTCGAAGGTCGGCTTCGAGGCGCAGCCCTGGACCTCGGCCTCGCTGCTGAGCTTCCTGGTCGCGGCGCTGGCCACCCTGGCGGTGCAGCGCCGGAAGTGACGCGTCGGCCGCCGCAGCGGGAACTTCACCCGGAGTTTCCCGTGGCGGCGGCCACCGGTCGTCCGGCGCCTCGTAGGGTTACCGGTGTGGATACCCGGAACCAGCCGTTGACCAGCCAGGACGCCGCGGACCGCGGTGCCGTCCAGGTGATCGCGCACCGCGGCTCCTCGGCCGCCCGCGCCGAGCACACCCTCGCGGCGTACGCGCTCGCCGTGGCGGAGGGCGCCGACGGCCTGGAGGCCGACGTCCGGCTGACCGCCGACGGGCAGCTGGTCTGTGTGCACGACCGGACGGTCCGCCGGACCTCGGACGGCCGGGGCGCGGTCTCCGCCCTGACGCTGGCTCAGCTGAACGCCTTCGACTTCGGCTCCTGGAAGGACCCGGCGGCGCCCGAGCCCAGCCCGGTGCTGACGCTGGCCCAGCTGCTCGAACTGGTCGCGGACGCCGGTCGGCGGGTGGAGCTGGCGATCGAGACCAAACACCCGACCCGGTACGCGGGGCGCACCGAGGCCGAACTGCTCCGGCTGCTCTCCCGGTACGGGCTGCTTCCGGACAGTCGGGAGGGGTCAGCGGTGCGCGTGATGAGCTTCTCCGAGCTCTCGCTGCGCCGGATCCGCCGGGCCGCGCCCGCCGTCCCGACGGTCTACCTGTTCGACCGCAGGCTGCCGCTGCTCGGCCGGATCGAGACGCTGCCCGGCGGCGCCCCGATCGCCGGACCCGGCATTGACCTGGTCAGGTCCAACCCCGAGCTGGTGCGCGCGCTGCGGCGGGCCGGGCACTCGGTGCACGTCTGGACCGTGGACGAGGCGGCCGATGTCGAACTCTGTCTGGAACTCGGCGTTTCGGCGATCATCACCAATCGGCCGCGCGCCGTGCTGGCACAACTCGGCCGATAAACGCCCCGCGCGAGGGGCGTGAACTGGCGCGAACTCCGGCGTGAAGTACCGGGAGTGGCCAATTCCGGGCGTTTGGACAACGGTCTGTGAGCAGGCAATCACCATTTGCGTACCGTGAGTTGCGCTGCCCGTTAATGTCCCGCCGCGATCGCCGGATGCCCGTTTCCGACCCATTACCAAGGGGCATCCATCCCTCGGCGAATGCTGAAGGAGGTCCGGGGGTGGCGTTGATGGTGGCACACGAGGTGCCGACTTCATCGACCATGGCGGTGCCGCACGGGCCCGCCGGTGTCGGAGCGGCACGACGCCGACTGCGCCGTGATCTGGGTGACCACGAGGTCGCCGAGACGGTGATCGACGACGCGGTCCTGATCCTGTCCGAGTTGCTCAGCAACTCCTGCCGGTACGCCCGGCCGCTGGGCAGGCTGGCCGACCTGAAGGACGACGCGCCGGCCCCCGTGCCGGCCCCCGTCCTGGTCGGCGTACGGTCCGCCGAGGACGGTGAACCCGGCGGGGTGACGGTCCGCTGGGTGCTGTCCGGGCAGGGGCAGCTGGTCCTGGAGGTGACCGACGGCGGTGCGGTGACCAGGCCGACGCCGGCCCGGCCCTCGCTCACCTCGCGCGGCGGCCGCGGGCTGACCATCGTCGGCCGGCTGGCGGACGACTGGGGCGTCCGGGACGCACCGGGGCAGGTGACGGTCTGGGCCGAGCTCCCGTTGCGGGCGGAGCACGGCGCGCGGAGCGCCTGACCGACAACCGCGGACGACACTCGGACGGGCGTCGGTCGGCCGGACCTGACCGGTCCGCCGGGAAAGCTCAGTAGGCTGCCCGGGCAAGCACGTCGCCGTACCGGGAGAGCCGCACCATGGCCAAGAAGGCCGCGAAGAAGTCGCCGCAGAACCGTCCGTCCACCGTCGTGACCTCGGGCGAGATCCCCGTGGTCGGGGCCCGCGAGGACTGCCCGTGCGGTTCCGGCCGCCGGTACAAGGCCTGCCACGGGCGCGAGGCCGCGCACGCGGTCCAGGAGCTGGTCCACCGCCCGTTCGAGGGGCTGCCCGGCGAGGCCGACTGGGTCGCGCTGCGCGAGCTGGTCCCCGCCGCCACCGTCCCGCTCACCCTGGCCAAGGGCGTGGCCGACGGCGCCACCGGTCCGGTGCCCTCGGTGACGCTGGCCACCGTGCTGCCGCTGGCCTGGCCCGCGCTGCGCCGCCCGGACGGCTCGATCCTGCTCGGTCTGCAGACCCAGTCCGCCTCCGGCGACCTGAGCCGCGACCTCGGCGACGCCCTGGAGCTGGCCCTGACCACCGAGCCGGGCAGCCCCGTGCCCGCCCGCCGGACCGTCCCCGGTGGCCGCCGCCTGCAGGAACTGCTCGACCTGGACGCCGAGTTCGCCCCGGCCGTGCACACCGGCTTCGAGTTCTGGCTGGAGGACGCGGAGACCGCCACCGGTGACGTGGCCGCCTCGCTGGAGCGGGCCAACGCCTCCGCCATCCCGACCGAGAAGCTCAGCAGCGTGCCGTCCTCGTACTGGTGCGCCGCGCCGGACAAGAACCACCTGCGCTGGGTCATGACGGTGCCGGAGGAGCAGCTCCTGGACGCGCTGGCCAAGCTGACCGCCGCCGAGCAGTCCTCGCTCGGCGCGGACACCCGGCTGGTCGGCTCGTTCCGCGCGCACGGTCTGACCGTGCCGGTCTGGGACCTGCCGCAGAGCATGACCGCCGCCGACTGCGAGGCGCCCGCCGCCGAGTTCGCCGAGCGACTGGCCGCCACGCTCAAGGACGAGACCCCGCTCACCGCCGAGGAGCGCCGGGCCCGGGCCCACCTGGTGAGCCGTCAGGTGACGCTCAACTGAGGCTCTTCCCGGAGCCCTTGGCCCGAAAAGTGACTCGCGTCACATTTTCGGACCGGAAGGAAAACTGCCAGGTGACAGAGTGTGCGGACAAATTGGCGCGCACGCGGATCTTTGTTACCATTTAAACAGTCCGGTCGCTGGTGCATCCCCCGTCGCCAGCGGCCGGATCTTCTTTTTCCGTACGGGAATTGAGCGCTCGCCGTGGTTCAGCCGGCCAACCTGCTCCCGTCCGCCGCCACCGAACTCGCCGCGATCAGCGCACCCAGCAGACCGCCCACCTCGGGCAGCCACGGCCGCCCGCCGACCGGCGGCCTGACCCAGCGCACCCCGCCCTCCGCCGTCCGGCTGGGCGGCAGCAGCAGGTAGCCGTCCGGTCCGTGATAGCGCATCACCCCAGGCACCCACGGCTGCTCGGCCAGCAGCTCCCCCAACTCGGCCAGTGTGTACGGCGCCACCAGCAGCACGTACCGGTCCTGGGCCAGCAGCACCGGGCCGACCGGCACGTCCAGCACCTCCAGGTACTCCAGCGCCCTGGCCCCCGCGTCGGCCGGCAGGCTCACCGCGCTGACCGTCCGCCCGGTGGCCACCAGCACCGACGCGTCCGGCGAGCGCTCGGCCCACCACCAGCCCACCATCCGGGCGTCGGTGGTGGCGGCGGGCAGCGGCGGCTGGTGCGGATGGGCGCCGGGGGCCGGGCAGGCCGGGTCCTCGCAGGAGCAGGGCCCGAGCAGACCCGGCACCGCGTACGCGCCCGGCAGCACCGGCCAGCCGTACCCGGCGGCGGTCCGGGCCGCCGCCAGCAGGGCCGCCCTGACCCGGCGCCGGCTGCCGGGCCAGCGCAGCCAGGGCGACCGGGGGGAGGGGCTGTACCTGCGGTGCGCCTTGCTCCCGGACTTGCTCCGGGCCTTGCTCCGGTTCAGACGGGGACGCGTCCATGGCATCTGCGCTCGTTCCTTTCCGCGACCGTGGGGCTCGGGCAGTCGGACCGTCGACCGCGGCTGCGCCCTGGGTGCGTGGGCGGCACCGGTGCGGACGGAGGGGCGGGAGTGACCTGAACGACAGGGAGGGGCTGGGGGCCTGGAGCGGACGGCCTCCGGAACGAGAATCCCGCATGCGACCAGATGGACGCCCGTCGGAGACGGTTGGTTCCACCGTAAGGGTGAGTGAGCTCCGGCCCGGCCGGGCGGCGACTCCCCGAACCATACGATCCGGACGGCCGACTGACGGAGCGTCGGGACACCGACGTGCTCCCGGAGCGGCGGATCCGCCCCGTCCGGGCGCTGCGGAACCCGCCGACCGACCTTGTCCTGATTCTGGACATGCCCCGATCGGCCTGTGTACAAGTGGTGGATTAATGCCGAGTAGTGACTTAGGAATCGTTTTTGGGCGGTCCTGGTGGTTCTGCGTGACACATACCACTGTGTGGGGAGTTGGGACATGACCGACGCCAAGCCTCTGGCGGCGACCGCCACCGTGCTGCCTGATCTCGGCTTCCTCGCCATCAGCGAGACGGCCGGTCTGCAGGACCGGCTGGCCGGGCAGCTGTCCGACCTGACCGTCCTCCAGGAGCACACCGAACTGCTGGCCCAGGCCCGCGGCCTGGCCGACACCCTGGCGGCCGTACTGGCCTCCGGCGCCGCGCTGCTCGGCGCCCGTCGAGGGCTGATCACCACCACCGCCCGGGGCGCCGGACGCCCGGTCGGCCTCAACCTGGACCGGTCCGAGCTCGGCGCGCTGGAGACCGTCCCGGCCGAGCACGGCCCGTTCTCGGGGCTGCTCAGCCACCCCGCCGAACCCGGCCGGCTGCTGATCGCCGACCTGGCCACCGACCCGGCGGCCGGGCCGAGGTTCCGTCAGGTGGCCGAACAGCTCGGCCTGGGCGCCTGCTACGCCGTACCGCTCGGCACCGACCGGGACGGCCCGCTCGGCGCCGTCGTCTGGTTCTACGACGAGCCCGCCGAGCCGGACCCCGGCCGCCGGCTGCTGGTGCAGCGGTACTGCGAGTTCGCCGCCCCGCTGCTGGCCAAGCAGCTGGTCTCGGACCGGGCCGA